>CAWGNO010000001.1:0-200626 GCA_963823965.1 uncultured Actinomycetota bacterium
AGAAGAAGGTCAGCAGCCGAGAGGGCTGCTGACCTGGGGGTTTGTGCGCCATCAGGGACTCGAACCCCGAACCCGCTGATTAAGAGTCAGCTGCTCTGCCAATTGAGCTAATGGCGCCGAAGCGAGTGGAACTCTAGCAACACAGTCGCCGCAGCACGAAATCGGGGCGATGTGATGCCCGGCACCGCCGCGCGGGCGGCGATGCCGGGTGGGGGTCGCCAGTCGATCAGGCGGTCTGAGCCGACAGCAGCACCTGGTCCAGCTTCGTGAACGAGCTCTTCCAGCCTCCCTCGGCGCCGCCGGCGACCTGGTCGGGGAACGGGCCCTGCGTCAGCACGAGCCGTGTCCCGCCGTCCTCGTGGTCGTGGAACTCCAGGCGCAGCGTGACCTCGTCGGTGCCCATCATCTCGGCCATCTCACCTTCGAGACGCTCGGAGGTGACGAGCAGCTCGTGGGGCACCAGCTCGGTGATGACTCCGTCCTGGGGGCCCGGGTCGTGCCCGGACGGGTCGTCGGGAACCATCACGAACCTCTGGTGTCCGCCGACCCGGAGGTCGATCTCGACGGTCTCGTGAGGAACGGAGTAGCCGACGGGTCCGAACCACTGGGCGAACTGGTCGGGGTCGGTGAACGCCCGCCACACCAGCTTGCGAGGAGCGTCGAAGACCCGCTCGATGCGGAGATCTGTCATTGGTCGTGTCCCTTCTCGGATGGTGGCGAGACGGTCTCAACCACCGCTGTTCTGGTCCTGCTCCTGCTTCATGCGCTTGAGGTGTACGTCGAGCCGGTCGAGCCTGGCGTCCCAGAGCTCCCGGTACGGCTCCACCCAGTCGATGACCTCCCGCAGCGTGTCGGCCTGGAGCTTGTTCGAGCGCCACTGTGCGTTCCGGCTCCTGGTGATGAGGCCGGCCTGCTCGAGCACCTTCAGGTGCCGTGAGATCGCGGGGAGGCTGATGGAGAACGGCTCGGCCAGCTCGGACACGGTCGCCTCACCCTCGGCGAGCCGGGCGAGGATCGCTCGACGCGTCGGGTCGGCGAGAGCCGAGAAGATGATGCTCAGCCGGTCGTCCGCCATCTTGCTTAACCACCTCGTTAATTAACGACTGTGTTAAACATACGCCGGTGCATTCTGGTGTCAAGAGACAAATCGGGTACCCATCCGCGGCACCTCGCAGAGCGAACTAAAGTCGCAGTCACGCTTCGACCACTCGTCAGGAGGCCCCATGCCCGAGCCCGACCTCAGGCTTGTGCCGTCGCAAGGCTCGCCCGACGTCGACGAGCTCATGCACCGCGCGTCCCGCGGAGACTCGGGAGCCTTCGAGACGCTGTACGACGTCCTGTCCCCGGCGGTGTACGGGCTTGCACGACGTGTCGTCCGCGACCCGGCGAGGGCGGAGGACGTCACGCAGGAGGTCTTCCTCGACGTGTGGCGCAAGGCCACGCGGTTCGACGGTGCCCGCGGCAGGGCCAAGACCTGGGTGATGACCATCGCGCATCGACGAGCGGTGGACGCCGTACGCCGAAGTGAGGCGCAGAAGCGCCAGGACCACCAGGGCGCACCCGACGAGGTCTCGCACGACGAGCCGGCCGACGCGCTCATCGCGGCCGAGGAGCACGGGTCGGTTCGTGACTGCCTCGAGACCCTGACCGAGCTGCAGCTGGAGTCGGTCCGGCTCGCGTACTTCAACGGATACACCTACGGGGAGGTGGCGACCTTGCTGGAAAAGCCGCTTCCGACGATCAAGACGAGAATGAGAGACGGCCTGATCAGGCTGCGCGACTGCTTGGAGGGGGCGCGATGAGCACCGATCTGCACACGCTTTCGGGCGCCTACGCCCTGGACGCGCTCAGCGCGGAGGAGGCGGAGCAGTTCCGCAAGCACCTCGAGGGCTGCCCTGCCTGCGCGCAGGAGGTCCGCGAGCTGCAGCAGGCCGCCGCGAGCATGGGCGCCAGCGAGGCTCTTCAGCCCCCTGCGCACCTCAAGGCCAAGGTCCTCGGAGCGACCGACCGCACCCCGCAGCTGCCTCCGCATCCGGCGCTCGGCGGCAACGTCGTCCACCTCGCGCCCCGCAGGTGGGGCCGGATGTTCCTGGCCTCCGCAGCGGCCGTGGTGGTTGTTGTCGCCGGCGCCGTCGGCATCAGTCAGCTCGCCGGTGGCGGCGACGGCGGTGCCCAGAGCATGCTCGCCGCCGGTGTCGTCCAGGTCTTCGAGGCCCAGGACGCCCACAAGGCCACCATGGAGACCACCAACGGCGGCAAGATCTCGGTGGCCACCTCGCCGGAGCTGGGGGAGATGGCCGTCGACACCGAGGAGCTCCCTGAGCTCGACTCCGGGCACGTCTACCAGATCTGGGCGATCCACGACGGCTCGTACGACTCGGTGGGCGTGGTCGAGCGCGAACGGGGCGCGTCCATGGCGATGCCGTCGTCCGACACCGAGGTGGCGATCACCGTCGAGCCTGCCGGTGGGTCGGCCCAGCCGACGACGGAGCCGATCATGCAGGTGAACCCGAGCTCGGTCTGACCGGCCGCAGACGCAGCGACGCCCGGTCCTCGGACGAGGAGGACCGGGCGTCGCTGCGTCGTGAGGTCACTCGGCGGGCTTGGAGGCCTCCCCGGAGTCGTCGCCGGGTACGCCGTCCACCGCGCTCATCTCGGCCGTCTCGTCCCCCGCGGTTGACGCCGCCGTCTCATCCCCCGCGGCTGTCTCGGCGGCGCCTCCCTGCTCCGCCCGGTGCGCCTCCAGGACCGCCTGGGCGGCGTTGTGGCCGGCGATGCCGCTGACGGCGCCACCGCGACGGGCACCGGCGCCGCACAGCAGGATGTTGTCGATCTCCGTGGCCACGCCCCAGCGCTGTGCCGGGTTGTCCATGCGGCTGCGGTTGGGGGCCCATGGCCAGGCGAGGTCGCCGTGGAAGATGTGGCCGCCCGGCATGGCGAGAGCCTGGTCGATGTCCTGGGGAGTCTTGGCCTCGAGGCACGGCTTGCCGCTGCCGTCGACCGAGAGGCAGTTCTCGATGGGCTCCTCGAGGTGCTCGTTGATGGCGTCGAGCACCCGCTCCACGGCCTCGTCGCGCCGCGCGTCGTGGTTCTCCTCGAAGAGGTCGCGCGGCATGTGCACGCCGAAGTAGGTCAGGGTGTGCTTCCCGCTCCCAGCGAGTCCACCGAGGATCGTCGGGTCGGTCAGCGAGTGGCAGTACAGCTCGCCCGGAGGGGTGCTCGGGATGGTGCCCGACTCCGCCTCGTCGTACGCCTTCTGAAGCTGGCTGTAGTCCTCGGCGACGTGGAAGGTGCCGGCGAAGGCGACCTCCGGGTCGACCCCCGACTTGAGTCGGGGGAGGCGGTCGAGCAGGAAGTTCACCTTCAGCTGCGCGCCTTTGGGGGGTTCGGCAGGAGTCTCCCCGAGGAGGATCTGCAGCACGCTCGGGGCGACGTTCGCGAGAACCCGGTCGGCCTCGACGCTGTGGGTGAGACTGCCGTCGTGCCAGGTCACCGTGGCCTGGGCGCCGTCGGTCTCGATCTTGCTCACTCCGGCGCCGGTCACGATCTCCGCGCCGGCTTCGCGGGCTGCCCTCGCCAGCTCGTCGGTGACGGCGCCCATGCCGCCGACGGGCACGAGCCACTCGCCCGTCCCGTTGCCCACGACGTGGTACAGGAAGCATCGGTTCTGGACGAGTGAGGGGTCGTCCATCGCCGCGAACGTGCCGATGACCGCGTCGGTGGCGACGACGCCCCGGACGGTGTCGTCCTCGAAGCGGTCCTCGATGACCGCGTTGAGCGGGTTCGCCACCAGGGCGTCCCAGGTCTCGGACTCGACCAGCTCGCGCATCTGCTTCTCGGTGCGGAGGGGCTCGAGCATCGTGGGGGCGATCGCCTGCGCGAAGTCGCTGACCTCGCCGTAGAACGCCTTCCAGGCGTCGTACTCCTTGTCGGACCCGGTGAGCGCACGGAACGACTCGGCGGTCTGCGTGCCCTCGGGGCGCTCGACGAGGAGGCCGGCGTGCTTCCCGTCGCGGACGGTGGGGGTGTAGGAGGCGGTGGTGCGCGACTTCAGCTCGAGGTCGAGGCCGAGGTCGTCGACTATCTGCTGGGGGAGCAGGCTCACCAGGTAGGAGTAGCGCGACAGCCGGGCCTCCAGGCCCTCGAAGGCCTCGGTGCTGACCGCGGCGCCACCGATGTGGTCGAGACGCTCGAGAACCAGGACGGAGAGTCCTGCCTTGGCGAGGTAGGCCGCCGAGGTCAGCCCGTTGTGGCCACCTCCGACGACGACGACGTCGTACTTGCGCTGTTCGCTCCCTGTGCTCACGGGGGCACGGTACCTGTCGTGGGCGGGGAGGAACGACTCTGGCGAGAGATTGAAAGTTGAACTATCATCGGCTACATGCCAGCTCTCACGGTCGACGACCTCACCGTCCTGCCGCGCATCACCGCTCCCGGACTCGGTGACACCGTCCGGCCTGTCGTGCAGGTCACGGACGCCCCCCGGGGTTACGAGGGAGAGGGCTTCCCGGTACGCCGCGCCTTCGCCGGGGTCGACCTCCGGCTGCTCGACCCCTTCATCCACATGGACCAGATGGGTGAGGTGGAGTACGCGCCGGGCGAGCCGAAGGGCACGCCGTGGCATCCGCACCGCGGCTTCGAGACCGTCACCTACATGATCGACGGCCTCCTCGACCACCAGGACTCCAACGGTGGTGGCGGCAGCATCACCGACGGCGACACCCAGTGGATGACCGCCGGTGCCGGCCTGCTGCACATCGAGGCGCCTCCGGAGTGGCTGGTCCAGAAGGGCGGCCTCTTCCACGGCGTACAGCTGTGGGTGAACCTGCCTCGCGAGCAGAAGATGACCACTCCGCGCTACCAGGACCTGCGCGCCGGCCAGGTGGGGCTCGTCACGAGCGCCGACGCCGGGGCGCTGGTGCGCATCATCGCCGGTGAGGTCGCCGGGCAGCAGGGGCCGGGCGTGACGCACACGCCCATGACCATGGTCCACGCCACCGTCCAGCCGACCGCTGCGCTCGACCTGCCGTGGAACCCCGAGTTCAACGCCCTCGTCTACGTGCTCGGCGGAGAAGGCACCGTAGGCCTCGACCGGCAGCCGATCAGGACCGGACACCTCGCGGTCCTCGGCGCCGGCGACTTCGTCTCGCTGACCGCCGGGCTTGCCCGGGAGAGCCGGACGCCCGCCCTCGACGTCCTCGTGATCGGCGGTCGTCCGATCCGCGAGTCCGTGGCCTGGGCGGGGCCCTTCGTGATGAACACCAAGGCGGAGGTCCTGGCCGCTTTCGAGGACTTCCAGGCGGGTCGTCTGGGGCAGGTCCCCGCCGTTCACGGACTTTGACGTAGCGAGGCTCTCGCAGCCGTAACTCCCTTCACCCCTTCCGCGTTGACCACGCGACGGGAAGAGGTGATCGGATGCGGCGCAGACAGCGCACGTTCGCCGAGACGCTGGCGCGTTCCCTTACCGTCTCCGGGGTTCTCTACGCCCTCGTCACCGCCTACGTCCTGCCGGTGGCCATGGTCAGTCAGGGGGGCGACGGCCGCCTCGGCGTGAGGCCCGACTCGGGCGCGGGCGGGCAGGTGTCCGGTCAGCCTTCCTGGCGCCGTGTGCACGCCGACCGCTTCCCCGACTGCGTCGACATCGCGCGATGGGCCGCGGGCGACGTCCCCTCCACCGTGGTGGTTGTGCAGCGTGACGGCGACTTGCGACGGATGTCCTTCGACGAGGCTTATCGCCGCGCGACGAGTCCGTCGGCTGCAGACGACGTCTGGACGATCGGTGCCTGCGACTGATGGGGCGCGGCGCCTCTTTCCCACAACCGGGGGACTGGCACGTCGGCTTCGGTCTCGAAATGTGGTTTCGTGGGCGGAAGCCGAACGCGCGGGGGAAGTGATGATCGGTATCGGGCTCCGGCTCGGGGACACAGACCACGCAACGCATCTCGACCACCTCGGGTGTGGTGCCGCGTGATCTCGCCCCTGGACGTCTACCGGGCCAGACGGCGGTGGCAGTGCGGATGGTTGGTCGCGTGGAGTCGTCTTCGCTGCCGACGTGGCTACTGGGATGGAAGCACCGACCTGCAGGACGGCTGACCAACGCCTACGACACGTACTGCGTCCGCCGTCTCGCCTGCTCGGGACGGCGCGTCAGTGGGTCGGGCGGTGCCCGAGCGGTACGTCGTGAGCCGCGCACCAGTCGCGCAGCGCCGAGGTCTCCTCGGCTGAGGCGACGGCTGACCGTGCGAGCGACCACGGGTCGAGCTCCGTGCCGTCCTCGGCGACGAGGCGGCGTCCCACCGCCCAGTCGAGCCGGTAGGAGGCGCTGGCCTGCTGGACCAGCGCATCGGCGACCAGGTCCCCCACGAGCTGGCTCGCCGCTGTTCGTCTCTGGTCCTCGGGCGCCGCCTCGGGCATGAGCGGTGCGACCAGGTCCAGGGACCAGCCGAGGTCGAGTGCGTCCAGCGCCTGACCGAGGCTTGCCCGGCTCTCGCCACCGCTCTCCATGGCGGCGATCAGCGTGGCGGCGTTCGCGTGGGTCTCCTCGGCGAACGAGGCCGCGGCGAACTCCTCCCAGGGCACAGCGGGGAGCGAGGTTCCGCCGAACATCCACGCCTCGAGGCGCGCCAGCACCTCCGATGTGTCGTCGAGCAGGTCGATCGCGGGGCCGGACTCGTCGGGGACGTCGGGGGCGCCCGTGACCGCGGCGAGTGCCGCCACGCGCTCGGCCGTGCCGGGGTGGCTGTCGTAGATCGAGCGCTCCTCGGCGGGCGGGGCGCTGCGGACCTCCTCGAGCTGGCGCTGCCGCTCGGGGGTCGACCAGAACTGGTGGAACCCGCCGAACAGGTCTCGGGGGCGTCGGGGTTTCCGAGAGCCGTGGCCGAGGTAGCTGTCCCAGAAGACCGACCAGGCGACGTCGATGGCCGGGACCGCCTGGAGCGCGCTGATCGCCGGGCCTCGGCCGGCCAGGCGTGCGCTGTACATGTCCGCCTCGAGCTCCTGGCGGCGGTTCACCGTGCTGGCGACTGCGACGTACAGGCGACCGTAGGAGCGGAAGATCCGGCCGATCCACGAGCCGAGGCCCAGGTGTCCGACGATGCGGCGCAGGGACTCCTGGCCGCGGTACGTCACGCCGGCGAGCGCGGTGTGGCGGCCGCCGTAGTGGCCAAGCTCGTGCGCCAGCACCGACCTCAGCTGCAGCTGAGACAGGCCGGTCAGGAGGGGCACGCCGATGTACATCCGCCGAGTGCCGGGCACCAGGCCGAGCCAGCGCGAGCCCTCCGCGACGGCGGCGTTCACCTCCGGCACGAGTCGGATCTCGTCCGGCGGGCGGGTGCAGACCTCGTCGGCCAGGAACCTGACCTCGTCCCACAGGCGCGGCTGCTCGGCGGGGGAGAGGAGCACGCCCGGCTCGTCCCCGCTCCTCTGGCGGAGGCCCGCCCACAGCCCACGCGCGATGGCTGCGGAAGCGAGGAGTGCGACGACGAAGAGCTTGAGCACCAGGGCGCCGGTGACGCCGTGGGTGACGATCTCGTAGATGCCGAAAGCCAGCCCGGCGATGATCGCCAGAGCCAGCACGTAGACGCCGAGCAGCATCGTGACCGCGAGCGCGGCACGCAGCGTGTACTTCATGACCCCCCCGTTGGTGATGCCCGTCCGTCCGGGTCGGGACCGACAGGAGCACCGTAGAGGTTGCGGGGGACGTTGTTATCCGAATTGCCGGATTTGGCACAGTCGGAAGGACCGAACGACGGCGCGGCGAGCATCGCGGGAGGCGGGTTTCCATGTCAGCGTCGCCGACTGAGTAACAGCAGGGCAGCGCCGCTCAAGGACATGCACCGCAGCGCGGCGCCAGGTCGACGGTGAACGGGCCCGGTGTGCCCGTTGGTCAGGACCCCGGTCCGCCCCCCAGATCCCGGCGGATTGGGGGGGGCAGACCCCGGGTGTGGCAGGTCGCTGACCTGCGCTTTCTTGGGGTGAACGACGGGACTTGAACCCGCGACTTCCTGGACCACAACCAGGTGCTCTACCAACTGAGCTACGCCCACCATGCCCGTGGCTTCTCAGCCACGCGGCTCCTTCTGGCGCGCCAGAGGAGCCGAGCAGGGAAGAGTGTACCTGCTCTCAGGAACTCTTCTGACCAGGGTCTTGTTCCCCGTCGGAGAGGTTGCTCGACGCGTCCGCGTCCGCGTCGTCGTCCGCGGCGCCGGTCAGGGCGCCCCCGTGCTCGGCCGCCAGGGCCTTCGCCGAGGCCGAGTCCGGGCCGGGAGGGGGCACGAAGACGGCGGCCCGGTAGTAGCGCAGCTCCTCGATGCTCTCCTGGATGTCCGCGAGAGCTCGGTGGTTGCCGGTCTTCGGCGGCGAGTTGAAGTAGGCCCGCGGGTACCACCGTCGTGCGAGCTCCTTGATCGAGGAGACGTCGACGATGCGGTAGTGCAGGAACGACCCCAGCTCCTGCATGTCTCGATCGAGGAAGGCGCGGTCCGTCGCGACCGTGTTCCCCGCCAGCGGCGGGCGGCTTCCGTCGGGGCAGTGCTCGCGGATGTAGGCCAGCACCTGCTCCTCCGCCTCGCGCAGCGTGACGCCGTTGTCGAGCTCCTCGAGCAGCCCGGACACGACGTGCATGTTCCGCACGAAGTCGTCCATCTGGTCGAGGGACTCCTGCGGCGGTTTGATGACGACGTCGACGCCCTCGCCGAGGACGTTGAGGTCGAAGTCGGTCACGAGCGCCGCGACCTCGATCAGCGCGTCGGCGCCGAGGTCGAGCCCGGTCATCTCACAGTCGATCCACACGAGACGGTCATTCACGCCTAGCACCCTACTCACTGCCTGTTGAGGTGAGTTCCCTAGCATGACGACCATGGGGTGGATCGGGTTCGTCGCACGGTTGCTGGTAGGCGGTGTCTGGATCGTCGCCGGGTTGCTCAAGCTTCCCGATCCGGCGGCGAGCGTGCGCGCCGTACGGGCCTATCAGCTGTTGCCCGAGGCGATCGTGCCGACCGTCGGCTACGCGCTGCCGATCGTGGAGGTTCTCCTCGGGGTCACCCTCGTCCTGGGTCTCCTCGTCAGGATCGGTGGCGTGCTGTCCGGGCTGATCCTCCTCGCGTTCATCGTCGGCATCTCCTCGGCCTGGGCCCGCGGTCTGCAGATCGACTGCGGCTGCTTCGGCGGCGGCGGCTTCGACGCCGAGGCGAAGCAGAAGTACCCCTGGGAGCTGGCGCGGGACTTTGGTCTCCTCTTGGCCTCTGCCTGGCTGGTTTGGCGGCCCCGGACACCATGGGCGTTGGACAATCGACTCATCTACACCACCCCCGAGCGCAGCCTCACCGGAGAGCACACGCAATGAGCAAGAAGCAGTCCAAGGCGACCAAGCAGGCAGGGATGCAGCGGGCGTCGGAGCGTGCGGCCGCCATCCGCGCGGAGCACGAGCGCAAGGAGCGCCGTACCCGCACCCTGATGATCAGCGCGGCCGTCGTCGGCGTCCTCATCCTCGTCGTGGCGGTCGTGGTCGGGGTCCAGGCCAGCCGGGACACCACCGGGAAGGCCGCCACGCCGCCGAACGGAGCCGTGGACACCTACTCCCTGCCCATGGGGCCGGCGGACGCGCCCGTGACCGTGACGGTCTACGAGGACCCGATGTGCCCCTACTGCGGGGACTTCGAGGCGGTCAGCGAGCAGCGCCTCAAGCAGTACGCCGAGTCCGGCGACGTCCAGGTCCGGTACCACCTCGTCTCGTTCCTCGACGACGCCTCGTCGACCAAGTACTCCACCCGCGCCGCAAACGCGGTGGCGGTCGTGCTCGACACGGCCGGGCCCGAGGCGGCGGTGAAGTTCCACGACGCCCTGTACGCCAACCAGCCTCCGGAGAACAGCGCCGGCCTCTCGGACCAGCAGCTGATCGACCTCGCGGTCCAGGCCGGCGCGGACGAGCAGGCGATCACGGGACCCATCGAGGACCTGAAGTTCGAGCAGTGGGTCGTCAACTCGACCAACGAGTGGTCCAAGCGCGGCTTCACCGGGACGCCGACCGTCACGGTGGACGGCGAAGAGGTCAAGTTCAAGAGCGCCGACGACCTGATCGCGCAGATCGAGAAGACGGTCGACGAGAAGCTCGCCCAGCAGTAGCCGCCGACCCGGTAGCACGCCGTTCTCGGCGCCGGGGGTGAGACCGGGAAAACGCATCCGCGTTGTCCGTACATGTCCTGCACCCCCTAGACCAGAAGGACCTTGGGCCCTTGCGAGGGCAGCGTGGCGCGGGTAACACTGTGTGCGACGCCGGTTGGAGGACCGCCCGACCGGCGAGACCGGGCGAAGTTCGGATCCCGGACAGTCACTACGCGTGGCTGCGATCATTGACGAGATCGGGGATCCGCGAACGCGCTCGCGAGACGGTCGTCGTCAAGCGACTGTCACAAGAGGCCCCGCAAACTCGTACTTTGCGGGGCCTCGTGACGTCTCCAGGGCCTCGCGCGGTGTTCCGGGCCCGCTGAACACCCGCTACGTCTACCACCTGCACTCGGGGGCAAAACACACCCCTGCCCCGGTCTGGACAGAACTGTGACCTAGGTGCAACAAAGCGGACACCTGGGGAGTCGAAGGTCCCGCGCGGAGGCGGCGTCGGCCCCTCGGCGGCCTTCCTTCGGGATGGGAGCCTGAAGTCGGGGGTGCGGCGCTCGCTGAGGAGGCTGCGATGTCCGGCATTTCTGGCGCCGAAGGGGGCGCCGTTCATCCTGCTGGGTCGGGCTCCGGCGCGTCACGGCTGACCCCGGCAGGCGTCGAGACGTCGCCGGGCGACCCTCTCGACGGGCTGCTCCGGCGTACCCGCGCCTTGTCCACGGCGACCACCGCCGACGCGACGACGGCGACGGCGAGGATCCTCAACCAGGCATCCGGCCCGATGGGCTCGGTGTGGAAGAGCCGGTTCATGGCAGGCAGGTACGTGATGGCCGCCTGGCCCAGTGCCTGCACGGTCACCCCGACGAGGAGCCACCGGTTCGTGAAGGGGCCGAGACGCCAGACCGGAGCGACGAGGGAGCGGCAGCTGACGAGGTAGAACGCCTCGACCGCGACGAAGACGTTCACGGCCGCCGTCCGGCTCTGCGCCAGCGTGGCCCCGTGGCCCATCTCGTACTCGAACAGCCACCAGCTCCCCGCGACGAGGAGCGCCGAGACCAGCAGGGTCCGGAACACCAGCTCGCCGGTCAGCAGCGACCGCTGCGGGTCGCGTGGTGGTCGGAGCATGATCCCCCGCTCCTTCGGCTCCCAGGCGAGCATCAGCCCGAGCGCGACCGCCGTCGTCATGTTGATCCAGAGGATCTGCGTCGGGAGGATCGGCAGGGCCGTGCCCAGCAGGATCGCGACGAGGATGACCAGGCCCTCGCCGGTGTTCGTGGGCAGCGTCCAGACGATGAACTTCGTGAGGTTGTCGAAGACGCCGCGCCCCTCCTCGACGGCCGCCTCGATCGTGGCGAAGTCGTCGTCGGTGAGGACCATGTCGCCGGACTCCTTGGCGACCTCGGTGCCGCCCCGTCCCATCGCGACGCCGATGTCGGCGGCCTTCAGCGCGGGCGCGTCGTTCACCCCGTCGCCGGTCATCGCCACGACGTGGTGGCGGGCCTGGAGCGCCTCGACGAGGCGGAGCTTCTGCTCGGGGGTGACGCGGGCGAAGACGGCTGCTCGTTCCACGGCTTCGGGGAGGTCGGCGTCGTCGATGCGGTCGAGGTCGGCGCCGGTGAGCACGCGCCCGTCGTCGCCCTCGTCGAGCAGGCCGACCTGCCTGGCGATCGAGGTCGCCGTCGCGGCATGGTCGCCGGTCACCATCTTCACAGCGAGGCCTGCGGTGCGGCAGCTCTCGACGGCTGCGGCGGCGGTGGGTCGGGGCGGGTCGAGCATCGCCTGCAGGCCCGTGAAGGAGAGGGAGCGGCACGTGCCGGTGGTGAGCAGGTCGAGGGCGTCCCGGGACCCGTGCAGGTCCACGGCCGTGGCGAGCACTCGCATGCCCTGGGTCGCGAGCCGGTGCGCGGTCTCCAGGATCCCGTCCAGGTCGAGGGGCTGCGGCGCCGCGTCCGCCCCCATCTGGGAGTCGCACAGGTCCAGCACGCGTTCCATCGCACCCTTGGTGAGTACGACGAGAGCGCCGGTGCCCGGGTCACGGTGCAGCGTCGCCATGAACTGGCGCGAGGAGCTGAACGGCACCGTGTCCTCGCGCGGCAGCCCGTGCACCTCGACCCCGAGACGCCGTGCGGCCTCCAGCATCGCTGCCTCGGTCGGGTCGCCGACCACGTCCCCTGACCCGGTGGGCTTGGCGTCGTTGCAGTTGGCCCCGGCAAGCAGGCACCAGCGCAGCGCTGCGTCCGACGTACCTGGGGAGGTGGCGGGTCCGGGGCCGGGAGACACCTGCGACTGCGGCGTCCACACGGTGCGGACCGTCATCCGGTTCTCGGTCAGCGTCCCGGTCTTGTCCGTGCAGACCACCGTCGCGCCGCCCAGAGTCTCGACCGCGGGGAGCCTTCGGATCACCGCGCGACGGCGTGCCATGCGGGACACCCCGATCGCGAGAGTGATCGTGACCGCGGCCGGGAGCCCTTCCGGGATCGCCCCGACGGCGAGGGCGACGGCCGCGGTGAACATCTCCACAGCACGCTCGCCCCGGGCGACGCCGATGGCGAAGGTGAGGGCAGCCAGCGCCAGGATCACGACGGTCAGCAGCCTGCTGAAGTGCGCGAGCTTCCGGGTCAGGGGAGTGGCCAGCGTCTTCGCGCTGCCCACGAGCCTGTGGATCTCGCCGAGCTCGGTCTCGCCGCCGGTCGCCACCACGATCCCCGATCCCGTGCCGCCGGTGACGAGCGTCCCGGAGTACGCCATGTTCCGGCGGTCGGCCACCGGGGTCGACTCGGGAAGCACCACCTCGTCCTTCGACACGGGCAGCGACTCGCCGGTCAGCGCGGACTCGTCGATCTGGAGCTCCGACTCCGCGACCAGGCGCAGGTCCGCCGGCAGCTTGTCGCCGGCCTCGACGAGCACCAGGTCGCCGGGGACGAGCTCCTCGGAGCGAACCCGGTGCTGCCGACCCTCTCGTACGACGCGAGCCTCGGTGTGCACCATCGAACGCAAGGCGTCCAGGGCCGCCTCCGCCTTCGTCTCCTGGACGAACCCGATGAGCGTGTTGACCGCGACGACCCCGAGGATCACCGACGCGTCGACGTACTCGCCGAGGGTCAGCGTCACCGCGCCCGCCGCCAGCAGGACGTAGATCAACGGGTTGTGCATCTGCAGCAGCAGTCGCTTCACCAGGCTGACCGAGGCGACCCGCGGGAGCTCGTTGGGGCCGTACCTCTCCAGCCGCCGGGCGGCCTCCTCGTCGTCCAGGCCGGTGTGGCGGTCGGTCCCCAGGAGGAGCAGCAGCTCGTGGACAGGCAGGCCGTGACGGGTACGCGAACCGAGGGCAGGTGCAGCACCCATGGTCCCAGTGCATCGCCAGGCCGTCCGACGTCACAGAGGCGATGGTCCTGAGGACCGGGTCAGCCGCCGCGGGTCGCCGTGATCAGCCACATGGCGGAGCCGAACTGCACGCCACCGTCCGACTGGTGCGCGGTCATCGTGGCGAGCAAGGCGTCGCGGGCACGCGTGCGACCGGCCTCGTCGAGGCCGTCGAGCATCCACCCCTGCAGTCCCAGCACGAACCGGTAGGCGTCCTCCGCGGTGGGTCCGAAGTACATCGGACCGCGGAGGTCCTCGAACACCGGGTCGTCGTACCCGGCGGCGGTGAGCACCGTGCGGACCCGCTCGGGCGCGGAGAGCGCGAAGGGGCTGGGGGCGTCCGGTGGCGGTGCGGGCAGGTCGCGACCCGCCGCCAGTGCGGCGACGATCTCACGGAACCACTCGTTGTCGGCGATCGGCTGCCAGGCCACCATCACGAGGCGACCAGAGGGGCGGAGGGCACGGGCGACGTTGGTGAACCCGGCGGTCGGGTCGCCGAAGAACATGGTGCCCGTCCGGCTGATCGCGACGTCGAAAGTCGAAGGGGCGAACGGGTGCACCTGCGCGTCCGCCTGCTCGAAGGAGACGTTGGTCAGCTGCTCCTCGACCGCCCGGCTGCTAGCGACCTCGAGCATCCTCCCGGACAGGTCGACGCCGAGAGCCGAACCCTCGGTCGCGAGACGCGCAGCGTCGCGAGTGGTCTGTCCCGTGCCGCATCCGATGTCGAGGACGCGGTCCTCCGGGCGGATGGCGGAGGACCGCATGAGCGGCTCGTGGTAGGCGGCCACCCCCTCGTCGAACTGCCGGGCGTGCGACGCCCAGTAGTCGCCTTCACCGCCGTCCCAGGCCCGGTTCTGCTCCAGGTTGGAGGGTGCCACGGGGAACGTGGTGAGGTCGCCCATGGTGATCGCCTTCTCTCTACGTCGTATCCTCCCAAGGGGACTATTACTGGAGTACGCCGGGAGGCGACGCATGTCAAGGGGCAGCAAGCTCACCACCACGTCGTACGCCATCCTGAGCCTGCTGGCCGTGCGCCCATGGAGCACCTACGAGCTCACGCAGCAGATGGACCGCAGCCTCGGTCGGATCTGGCCGCGTGCCCAGAGCAAGCTGTACGAGGAGCCCAAGAAGCTCGCCGCAGCCGGCTATGCGCGGGCGCGCGAGGAGCGCGTGGGGGCGCGGCCGCGAACCGTCTACAGCATCACCCGGAAGGGTCGTCGCGTGCTCAGGTCCTGGCAGAAGGAGCCGAGCGCCGGCTTCGGGCTCGAGTCGGAGCACCTGCTCAAGCTCTTCTTCGCCGAGACCGGCACCCGCGACGACGCCTTGGCGACACTCGCCTCCGCCCGGGCCTGGGCCGAGGAGCGAAACGTGGGCAACCTCGAGGCGACGAGGGCATACCTGGCGGGCGAGGCCCCGTTCCAGGAGCGGGCCGCCCAGACGCTCCTCGTGGGCCGCTTCCTGACCGACTACTACCGCATGGTGGCGGAGTGGGCGGACTGGGCGACCGCTCAGGTGGAGCAGTGGCCAGATGACCCTGCCGCGGCCGTTCCGGACCCGACGGCGCAGCGGGAAAGCCTCGAGCGTGCACGGTGGAGCGAGAACGACGAGATGGAGCGCCCCCGGCAGGATTCGAACCTGCGGCCATCAGATTAGAAGTCTGCCGCTCTATCCACTGAGCTACGGGGGCGAAGGACCGGCAGAAACTGTCGGGGTGACCCCGGCGTGGCCCTGTCTGGTCCTGTTCCTGCTGACCCGGTGCCCAGTATGCCGGATACGGGTGTGGCGGCTGGGAGGCACTACTCGGATCGACCAGGCTCTGTGCGAAACCGCCTGTCCTGCTCAGAGCGTGGAGCTCCCGTCCGATGGCGACGACCTCGCTGCGGAGTGACCATGGTTCAACCGGGTGAGGATCGGCGTCGCCGTCCCCGGCTTGGCCGGCTGGACTGTCGCCTTGTCCGGATCGGCGCTTTTCGGATGGCACTTGCAACCCCCTCGGACCCGTCCGTGCCGGCTGCTGCCGAGGTCCGGGGGCCCGTTCGGATCATTGCTCGCGCTAAATCATCCCTCCTACTTTTGTGTAAGTGACAACGAGGAAGGGAGCCCGCCATGGGTGCTGCGCACAAGCCCCTCGCGGTTGGAGCGGCGGTCCTGATGTCCGCTGCGTTCGCGCTCACAGCATGCAGCAGCTCGAACGACAGCACCGGAGGGGAGGCCAACGCGACCCCCTCGGCGTCGGCGTCCGTCCCGCAGATCAACGCGGGTGACTTCACCTCCGACTTCGCGGAGATGGAGAAGCTCAAGGACCTGGCGGCACAGGGCAAGGGCATGATCGGCGTCCTACTACCTGACACGACCACTTCGACTCGCTACGTCCAGTACGACGCACCCTTCCTGAAGAAGGCGTTCGAGGCGGCTGGGCTCAGCTCGGACCAGTTCAAGATCGACAACGCGCACGGCAGCGCCTCCACCATGCAGACCCAGGCCGAGGCCGACATCAACGCCGGCGCCTCCGTTCTCCTGATCGACCCGCTCACCACCGGCAGCGGTGCCGCGATCGAGTCGAAGGCGCAGGCCGCGGGCCTGAAGGTCATCGACTACGACCGGCTGGTGACCGGTGGCCCGGCTGACCGCTACTACGTCAGCTTCAACAACGTCCAGGTCGGAAAGCTCATCGGCCAGGGCGAAGTGGACTGCATCGACGCGTGGAACGTCTCCAAGCCGAACCTGCTGATCATGAACGGCGACCCCACCGACAACAACGCGAAGCTGTTCGCCGAGGGGTACAACGGCGTGCTCAAGCAGTACTTCGACGACGGCACCTACGTGAAGGTCGGCGAGCCCGCCGGCACGTGGGACCCGCCCACGGCCGCGACGACGTTCGAGCAGCAGATCACCGCACACGCCAACATCAACGCCGTTGTGACGCCGAACGACGACAACGCCAACGCTGTCATCTCGGTGCTGAAGAAGGGTGACACTCCGGCGGAGTCGTTCCCGACCACCGGTCAGGACGCCTCGACGCCGGGTCTGCAGAACATCCTGACGGGCTACCAGTGCGGAACGGTCTACAAGCCCATCTACGCCGAGGCGCAGGCCGCGGCGGCGCTGGCCCTGTACCTGAGGGCCGGAGTCACGCCCCCGAAGACTCTGGTGAACTCGACCACCGACGACACCGTGATCGGCAAGCAGATCGCATCGGTCTACACGACGCCGGTCTGGGTCACCTCGGAGAACATGGCGGACACGGTCGTCAAGGACTCTGAGGCGACGGGCATCGGTCCCACCGCGGCCGACATCTGCACCGGCAAAGTCAAGAGTGCCTGTGCGGACGCAGGGATTCAGTAGCCACCACCGGGCGGGGGCGGGGTCGCAACGAGGGTTACCCCCACCCGCGTCCTGGTAGTCGAGACCGGGAGGACGCCACGGACACTTCGACCGCAGAGGCGGGGGGAACCGCCCCCGACAACCCGACGACGGCGGACGACGGACCGCTGCTGCGCCTGCGCGGCATCGGCAAGCACTTCGGCCCCGTCCAGGCCCTCACCGATGTGGACTTCGACATCCCGGCCGGCCAGGTCACCGCGCTGGCCGGGGACAACGGTGCCGGAAAGTCCGTCCTGATCAAGTGCATCGCCGGGATCCACGCCCCCGAAGATGGGCAGATGTGGTGGCGCGGCGAGCCGGTGCACATCCATACGCCCAAGGAAGCGGCAGAGCTGGGGATCGAGACCGTCTACCAGGACCTCGCGCTGTGCGACAACCTCGACATCGTCCAGAACATGTTCCTGGGCCGCGAACGCGTGAACCGCGGGCAGCTCGACGAGGAGTCCATGGAGAAGGCTGCGAAGGAGACCCTGGCCAGCCTTGCCGTGACCACCGTCCGGTCGATCCGTCAGCCGGTCGCCTCCCTGTCCGGCGGCCAGCGGCAGTCGGTGGCCATCGCCAAGTCGGTCCTGTGGAACTCCAAACTCGTGATCATGGACGAGCCGACCGCTGCCCTGGGCGTGGCGCAGACCCAGATGGTCCTCGAGCTCGTACGCCGGCTCGCCGACCGCGGCCACGCGGTGCTGATCGTGTCGCACAACATGAACGACGTCTTCGAGGTCGCCGACCGCATCGCCGTCCTTCATCTGGGCCGCATGGCCGCCGTACGGCCGGCCGCCGAGTTCGACCGGCAGATCGTGGTCGACCTGATGACCACCGGGGCATCGACCCGGATGGTCAAGCCCCCGACGAGCGCGGAGTAGGCAATGGAGAACCTCGACAAGGTCGACACGACCACCGAGACCGAGGACGCCGCCGCGGCGACGTCGGCCCTGACCCCCTCGGAGCCCTCGGCCGGCGCCTACATGCGGGCGTACTTCAACCGGGTCAAGGGAGGTGAGTCCGGTGTCCTGCCGGTCGTGGCCGGTCTGCTGCTGGTCTCCATCCTGTTCCAGTCGGCCAACTCCAACTTCCTGACTGCCGGCAACCTGGTCAACCTCCTGGTCCAGGCGGCGGTGTTCAGCCTCCTCGCGATGGGCATGGTGTTCGTGCTGCTGCTCGGGGAGATCGACCTCTCGGCCGGTTTCGTCAGCGGCGTCGGCGGCGTCATCATGGCCGAGCTGGTCAAGCCCGTGACCGGCTGGCCGTGGTGGGCGGCGATCGCCGTGGGGCTGCTCACCTGTGCGGCCATCGGGGTGCTGCAGGGGTCGCTGATCACCCGGATCGGACTGCCCGCCTTCATCGTCACCCTCGGCGGCCTGCTGTTCTGGCAAGGCGTGATGATCAAGATCGTGGGCGAGGGTGGATCCCTGCTGATCCAGGACGACGTGGTCAACAACATAGCCAGCGGCAACCTGGCGCCCTGGGCCGGCTGGGTCCTCATGCTCGTGATCGTCGGGCTCTATGCGATCTCTGCGTGGCGTCACGATGCCCGCCGCCGGGCAGCGGATCTGGTCGCTCCGCCACGCTCCGTGACCCTCGCGAAGAGCGTGGCTACCCTGATCGGCGGAGCGGCGCTGGTCCTCCTCTGCAACGCGGACCGCGGACGTCTGGTCCCGGTCATGGGCGTGCCTTGGGTGATCATCCTGGTGTTCGCCGTCCTCGCGCTGTGGACCTTCCTCCTCGGGCGCACCACGTTCGGCCGCTACGTGTACGCGATCGGCGGAAACGTCGAGGCTGCCCGACGAGCGGGCATCAACGTCGCCTGGGTCCGCACCGCGGCGTTCGGCCTCTGCTCGCTCACGGCCGGGATCGCCGGCGTGGTCTACGCTTCACGGCTGCGTTCGGTGTCGACCGCGCTCGACGGAGGAACCCTCGTCCTGTACGCCGTGGCAGCGGCGGTCATCGGCGGTACGAGCCTGTTCGGCGGCCGTGGCAAGGCCCTGGCCGGCGTCATGGGCGGCATCGTGATCGCGGCGATCGACAACGGGATGGGCCTGCTGGGCTTCGACGCCTCGACGAAGTACATGGTGACGGCGCTCGTGCTGCTCGTCGCGGTCACCATCGACGCCTTGAGCCGACGTGGGAAGCAGGCGCTGAGATAGCCCCGGCACAGGGGGGCCTGGCTCGCGGTCGAGGGCCGTCGTCTAGATTCCAGACGTGAGTGCACAGGCCCCTTCTGCTGTCATCTTGATCCGCGCCGAGCGGTTCGTGCCGAACCATGCCACCGCGGCCGACAACGCCTTCCAGGCCGACGTGCCGGAGGGACAGTCGGACGAGATCACGTCGGCCAAGGCGCTGGCCGAGATGGATGCCGTTGCCGAGGCCCTGCGCACGGCGGGCGTCCGGGTCCACGTGTTCGCCGACGCCGACCACACGCGACCGGACAGCGTGTTCCCCAACAACTGGCTGTCCACGCACGCGGGCGGGACCGTCGCGGTCTACCCGATGTACGCCTCCAACCGGCGCCATGAGCGCCGCGCCGACGTCCTGGAGATGCTCAAGTCGTCGTACCGGGTCCAGACCATGGTCGACTACTCCGGCCTCGAGCCAGACGGCATCTTCCTCGAAGGCACTGGCGCGATGGTCCTCGACCACGTCTCGCGGGTCGCCTACACCGCGCAGAGCCACCGCGCCGACACCCACGTCCTGGAGCGGTTCTGCACCGACTTCGGGTACGAGCCGATGGCGTTCCAGGCCGTCGACTCCGACGGCGTGCCGGTCTACCACACGAACGTCATCGCCTGCATCGGCACCGACGTCGCCATGATCGCGCTCGAGATGATCCCGGACGAGCGACGTCGCGCCGAGGTCCGGGAGCGCCTGACGGTCAACGGGCGCAAGCTCGTCGAGCTCACCGAGAAGCAGGTCCACGAGTTCGCCGGGAACGCCGTCGAGCTCTGCGGTCACACGTTGGACGGGCGGCGGAACTACATCATGGCGATGTCGTCGCGGGCCCGCCGCAGCCTGCGCCCCGACCAGGTGGCGGTGATCGAGGAGTCCTGCACGATCGTCGACGTCGACATCCCCACCATCGAGCTGGCCGGGGGCTCGGTGCGCTGCATGATCGCCGGCGTCCACCTCGACCGTCGGCGCCCTGTCGAGGCGTTCGAGCCGACGCCCGCCGTCGAGGCGATCGACGAGGACCCGCACACCGCCGACGGGCGTGACGTGGCGGGGGACACCGGGCCCGAGCTCAGTGGTAGCCCCGCGATGCGTTGACGAGGATCTGGACCCCGACCACCTACACGTCGTCGTCGGCGTGCGAGGCAGGCACCCGGCGTACGGCGTCCTCCTCCGGAGCCGGCCGCTGGCGCGGGAGGTCCGCGACCGCGGCTTCCGGCTCGCCTTCCGCGCCGCCCTCGACGTGGAGCTCGGGCAGCCACTCGAGCCAGCTGGGGAGGTACCAGTTCCACTTCCCGAGCAGCACCATCGTCGAGGGCACGAGCACAGTGCGGATCACAGTGGCGTCGAGGAGCAGTGCCACCCCGACCCCGAACCCCATCTGCTGGAACCCCACGAGGTCGCCGGTGGCGAAGCCGACGAACACGACCACGATGATGAGCGCGGCCCCCGTGATGATGCGGCCGGTGGCTCCGATCCCGTGCTCGACGGCGTCGTGCGTGTCGCCGGTCGCCAGGTAGCGCTCGCGGATCCGCGACAGCAGGAACACGTGGTAGTCCATCGACAGCGCGAACAGGACGGAGAAGAGGAACACCGGGACCCAGGGCTCGACCTGGTCGATCTGCGTGAGCCCCAACAGGTCTGCGCCGTAGCCCTCTTGGAAGACCAGCACCATCAGTCCGTACGCCGCCCCGACCGACAGCAGGTTGAGCAGCACGGCGGTCAGAGGCAGCACGATCGAGCGGAACACCGTCAGCAGCAGAAGGAAGCTGAGGCCCAGGACGAAGGCGAGCACGATCGGCAGCCAGGTGTCGATGAGGTGGGCGTAGTCGAGGTTGAGGGCCGTGTTGCCGGTGACGTACACGCCGGCGTCGACGCCGCTGAACGCCTGGGGAACGTACCGCTCGCGCAGTCGTTCGATCGCGTCCTGGGCGGCCACCCCGCTCGTGTCGCCCGCCAGACCGATCTCGACCAGCCCCAGGTCACCCTGCGGGTTCGCGGTGACACGGGCGGCCCCGAAGCCCGGGTCGTCGCCGACCGCTGTCTCCAGCCGGTTGATCGCCGCGGCGACAGGCGGGGCGGCCGGGTCCGCGTCGATCACCACCTGTGCCGGGTCGGTTCGAGCGCCGGAGGGGAAGCTGGCCTCGAGCGCCTGGAAGCCCTGGTAGCCGACCGTGTCCTCGGGGAGGGCGGAGAGCCCGGAGCTGCCCGTCCGTAGCCCGAGGACAGGGGCCGCCAGCGCCAGGAGGAGCAGGCAGGTCACGCCCGCCGTGATCCCGGGACGCGCGGTCACCAGGCCGACGGCACGGCGCCAGAATCGACTCTCCCCGCCGTACTGCGTAGGGAGGAGTGGGATCCGCCCACGTTCGATGCGGTTCCCGAGCAGGGCGAGCATCGCGGGGAGCAGGGTCAGGGCAGCCGCCACGGTCACGATGCCGACCACGATGGCGCCGAACGCGAGGCTGCGCAGCACGGTGTCGGGAACCAGCAGCAGCCCGAGCAGGGCGACCACGAAGGACATGCCCGAGAAGAACACAGCCTTGCTCGCCGTCGCCCCAGAGAGCGCGATGGCGTCGAGCTTGTCGAGGCCGGCATGGCGTTCCTCGCGGTACCGGGAGACCACGAACAGCGAGTAGTCGATCCCCAGGGCGAGGCCCATCGCCACCACCATGTTGACGATGAAGAACGACAGGTCGACGGCCTGACCCACCAGCGCGGCGATCCCGACCGCGGTGATGATCGAGACCACCGCCATGGCGAGCGGGACCGATGCCGCGACCACGGCGCCGAAGACGAGCAGCAGCACGATGAGTGCGGCCGGCAGGCCGAACTTGAGCTCACCCTGCTCGAGATCGCTCTGGGACACCTCCAGGAAGTCGTTGTTCAGGGTCCAGTCCCCGGTGATCGCCGCGGACATGCCGTCGGCGGCGTCGGCGGCCTCGACGGCGGAGATGACGTCGAGGATGCCGGTCTCGGCCGCGTCGTTCGTGACCACCGGAAGCAGCACCGCCCGGCCGTCCGCCGAGACCAGGGCCGCGCCCCGCGGACCCGCGGGGTTGCCGACGCTGACCACCCCGTCGGCCGCAGCGATCTCATCGCGCAGGTCGGACACCTGCTGCTGGAAGGCCGGGTCCTGAGCCGTTCCCGAGTCCGACCGCACCACCACCAGCTCGCTGACGGGGTCGCGGTTGGCGAAGCGCTCATCGAGAAGGTTCAGCCCCTTGACCGAGTCCGGTTCGGTGGTGACGTTCGCGTCGGTGGTGAGGGCGCTCCCGAGAAGTGTGGTTATCGACCCGAGCGCGAGCACGACGACCGCGGCCCAGACCGTGATGGTGCGTCCGGGGTGCCGAGCGGAGCTGCGTGCGAGCCGCTGGGTGAAGGACGTGCGCATTCGGGACCCCCTCGGGACCGGCGAAGAAAGCCTCCGTCCATTCACCTGCTGACGCCCGGGTAGGTCAATGGCTCAGAGACACCGACCGCACGGGGCGTAGAGCAAAGCCGTGCTCACGGGTCGATGCCCCGCCCGGGGACCTGGACAGGTCGTCCTGACCGAGTTGTCCGAAAACCACCAAAGCTGCTGCCCGTTTCGATGACCATGGTTCGGTCTCGAACGCATCCACGGGGGTCCTCATGTCTGTTCGTCGTGCCGTCATCGCGGCCATGGTGACGCTGCTGTCCATGACGGGGTTCGCCGTCGTCACCGATGTGGCCCTGGCTCCCTCTGCCGAGGCAGCCGTCGTCAAGAAGCGCCTCGTCGGGATGACCAAGGGGCTCAAGGTGGCTCGCGAGGTCAGGCGCGGCTACGACAGGGACAAGTTCGACCACTGGACCCTTCAGGGCGACGGGTGCAACACCCGTGACCTGGTGCTGGTCCAGGAGGCCCGGGTGAAGCCGGTCGTGAGTGTCGGCTGCGACCTTCTCGGTGGGCGCTGGTTCTCGTACTACGACGGCAATCGCACAGGAGACCCCTCGAGCTTCGACGTCGACCACATGGTCCCGCTCGCCGAGGCATGGGACTCCGGCGCGCGTCGCTGGAACGCCGGCACTCGTCGACGTTTCGCCAACGACCTGCGGGATCGCCGTTCCCTGGTCGCCGTGACCGCTGGATCCAACAGGTCGAAGTCGGACTCCGACCCGGCGGACTGGCTGCCGCGCAAGGCGGCGCGCTGCCGGTACGTGCGTGAGTACGTCGCGGTGAAGACCCGCTGGAAGCTCACCGTGGACCGGCCCGAGAAGCGCGCACTGCTACGCGTGGCGCGCGGGTGCCGCAACGTGTTCGTGAAGGTGACCACGGCGAAGGTGCTGTTGCGCAATGCCTCGGGCGGCACCGGAACCGGCGACCTGCACTCGTACGCGCCGGTCAGCAAGTACAACTGCCCGGCGAAGGCGCCGATCAAGGGCAACGAGTCCTCGATGATCTACCACGTTCCGGCGTCGCCCTGGTACGACATCACCACCCCGGAGCAGTGCTTCGCCACCAAGGCGGGTGCCGAGGCGGCGGGCTTCAGGCCGGCGAACTTCTGACCGGCGCCGAGCCGAGGGAGGGCGCGGCCGAATGACGCGCTGTTGCCACACTCCCGGGCTGTCGTCGCGTCAACCGTCGAGCAGCGACCGCGCCAGCCGGACGTCGTCGGTGCCGAAGACCAGGCGCACGCCGCCGAAGGTCGTGTAGGCGAGGTCGACGTTCACCCCTGCCTCGGCGAGGCGCCGCGCCACCTCGCCCATCGCGCCCGGCTCGTTCGAGACGTTGACGACCACGACCTCGCGCTCGTCGACGATCGCCATCCCGGCGGCGTCGAGGGCGGCGCGGAGGGTCACCACATCGGCGTCGCCCACCAAGACGTGGATGACGCCCTTGCCGTCACCGGTGAACGCCGCGAAGCCGTCGATGTTGACCCCGGCAGCGCCCGAGACCTCGCCGAGCCTGGCGAGCTCACCGGGGCTGTCCTCGAGGATCACCATCACGTCGTACGACATTGCTCTGATCGTGGCACCGACGAACCGCGCTGTCATCAGCCGTACGGTGGTTCAGGGACTCGCCGGGCCGCTCCGCAAGCGTCGCCACTCGTCTGCGAGCAGGGCGTAGCTGAAGCTGTCGACCCAGCCCTTCTCCCGGTGCAGGGACTCCTGGACGAGATGGGCCTCCCGGCGCATCCCGATCCGCTCCATCAGCCGCCACGAGGCGTCGTTGTCGGCGAAGCAGTTGGCAGTGACGCGGCGAAGGTTCAGCTCTTCGAAGCACAGGCGAACGAGCTCGGTGACGGCCTCGGTGGCGAGCCCGCGTCCGCCGTACGCGGGGTCGAGGCACCACCCGAGCTCGGCCTGGACGCCCTCGGCCTGTTCCTCGACCTCCGCCTGGGCCCAGGCGTCCTCGATCGCGAGCATCAGGTCGCCGACCACGAGGCCGTCGAGCTCGACGACGAGCGTCTTGGACAGCCGGTCGGGTCGCTCGAACTGCTGGCGGTACTCCTCGAGCGTTCGCGGGTGCCGAGTCATCCACCGCGCGACCGCTTCGAGGCGGCGGAACCGCCAGGTGGCCTCGAGGTCGTCGACGGTGGCGGGGCGCAGGGTCAGGCGCTCGCTGCGGACCGGCCACGTGAGGTCATCGGAGGCGCGTGTCATCCCTGCAT
This sequence comes from uncultured Actinomycetota bacterium, assembly GCA_963823965.1. Classification (GTDB taxonomy): domain Bacteria; phylum Actinomycetota; class Actinomycetes; order Propionibacteriales; family Nocardioidaceae; genus Nocardioides_C. The sequence goes on from CAWGNO010000001.1 coordinate 24,654, forward strand.
GATGACGGTCTCCTCGGCGTCCGTCAGCCGGATATCGCCTCGGTCCGCCACAGGTCGGGGTTCTCCTCGACCCAGCGCTGGGCGTCGCGGCGCCCAAGGTCGGCGGCCGCGTCGAAGAAGTCGGGATCGAACAGGAGGTAGGACAGCAGCTCGCCCTGCAGCGGGCTGTCGCTGCCGAGCAGCCGGTGCATGATCTGCAGGTCCGGGTCCCCGAGGGTACGGCGCAGCGTGCCGTGGTTGGCGCGGAAGATCTCCATCGCTACCCCGGCGAGCTCCTCGGAGCTCTCCGGGGACACCGCGACGTACGGCACAGGGCGGTACGCCGCGAGCCCCCTGGCCTGGCGGTGGCGGCCCAGGACCTCGGCGACGTCGGGGTCCGAGGCGAGCTCGTTCACCTCGGCGAGCCGGCGTAGGTCGTGGCGCAGCGGGTCGTCCATGACCGCACCCAGCAGGGTCGCCCCGCCGTCCGCCAGGTCGACGCCGACCCGGTCCTGTTCGGGGTCGGCCTCCGGTGCGTGCAGCGCCCCCGTCCCCACGGCGACGACGCGGTCCGCACCCAGCTCGAGGGCAGGGGCGAGGGGGACGCGCCGCCGGGTCGCTCCGTCCACGTACCAGCCGGCCGCATCGGCGGGCTCGTCGACGCGCACCGAGGGGAACAGCGTCGGGATGGCGGCGGATGCCATCAGGTGGGAGACGTCGAGCCGCGCCGGGACGAAGCGCCGGTGGCGGTCGTTCGCCGTCTCCGGGACGGGGGAGGAGGACTCGGTGAACATCACGACCTGGCCGGTGCGCACCGACGTCGCCGTCACCGCGGTCGCGTCGACCAGCCCTTCGTCGACGTTGCGGTGCACGTCCTCCCAGGCGATCGCCCGAGCAAGGGTGCGGGCCAGCGGCTGGGTCCCGAAGATCCCGCGGAGCCGGAAGCCCGACACTCCCAGCGTCTCCGAGGCGTAGCGGGCCAGCACTTCTGGAACCTGGCGCCACAGTGGCCGCATCACCTTGTGCTTCGTGGCCTGGGCCAGCACACCGCGCAGGCGCGCCGCCTGCTCCTCGGGGTCCAGGTGCGCCGTCGCGGTGAGAGCACCGCTGAGCAGGGCCCCCGCGCTCGTGCCCACCAGGATCCGCGGGCGCAGGTCACGGTCCGCGAGCTCCGGGAGGAGGACCTCCAGCGCACCCACCTGGTACGCCGAGCGTGCTCCGCCCGCGTCGAGGACCAGCGCCACCGTCGTACCGTTGCTCTCCGCTGCCTGTGAGTCCGACGTCATCCGGCGATGCTAGACCGTCGGCGTCGTGGCAAGGCCCCTGCCGTTCGGAACCGTCAGCCGCCTGCTCCGACACCGCAGGGTCACGGTGCGCACCCTGCAGGGCGCGATCGCCGGCTACCTGCTGGTGGCGGTCGCCTACTACTTCGTCTTCCTGACCGTCGACCACTGGCAGGGCAGCCGTTCTTCACCGGTGGCTCGGCATCCGACGAGCCGACGACCTCTTTCATGTACTTCGGCCTGGTGATTTCAGGGCCGGGGCAGTCGTGACGAAGACCCCGTTCCGCCGGCGGAGGTGCGGGACCACCCCGAGGGCTGAGCTGCCCCCGCGGTCACCCGCCGTTGGACGAGAAGTGCTGGTAGTCCGGGTTCGACCAGCGCGCTCCCCACAGCCATCCGTGGTGCGACATCCGTGAGGCCACGACACCGGGGGGCCGGATCATGCCCTTGCGGTAGGGCGACCGGTCGAGGTAGCTCCTGGCGAACCCCGGGTAGACCCGGCTGCCCGTGACGTAGGGGTTCTGGATCGTGTTGATGTCGATCGCGTTGCCGTAGGAGTGCTGCGAGAGTCGGTAGGGGTTGCCCGTCACCGGTCGGCAGTTGAACGCGGAGGTGTTCCCGGCACGCATCGCGGCGACGTCGGACTCGGACGGCGTGCGGCGCCCGTGGTCGTAGTAGAAGTCCGACGGGCGCATCAGCTTGACCGGGAAGCGCTGGTTGATCGCGCCCACGAACACCGACCGGACGGCGCGGACCGCCGACTCGTGCACCACGAGCCGTCCCCGGACGACGCGGTGCCGGTAGTTGATGCGGTTGATCGTGATCCGGCGCAGGTCTCGAGGAGGCACAGGGCACCCGGAGCGCCACGAGAACGGCACCTGCGAGCGCTTGAGGGGCCCCGACACGTTCGGCGCGGCGACCGCGTCGACGCGGCGCCGGAGCCACGAGGAGCGGCGCACCTTCCCGTCCGGCCACGTCGCCACGGCACGGAAGACGAACCGGACGGGACGGTTGGTGCGGAAGGGAACGTGGTAGCGGCCGGCCGCGTCGGCGCGGTCCTTGCCGACGAGCACCCAGCGATCGCCCTGGCGGCGCTGTACCCGCACGGTCGGTCTGCCCAGTTCGGTCGGGTCCACCCGCCCGTGGACCGGGTACCGGCGTAGCGCCACGACCCTCGGTGCCATCGCGATCGACACCGAGCGGGGCATCGGAGCGACCTCGATGGTCACCTGCCCGACGTCGGTGAGGCTGCCGTCGCTGACGGTGTACTCGACCCGGACCGTGCCGCTGTCGGTGTTCCCGGCGTGGAACGTGATCGTGGAGCCGTCGTGGGACAGGCGCGGGTCGTCGCTGGTTCCGGTCACGGCGAGGTGCTGCGGATCGGTGGGACGTCCCTGCCCGTCGTCGGTGTCGTTGGCGAGCACCGGCACGGTCACCGACTGCCCGGCCGTCACAGACGCGGTGTCGTCCTGGGCGACGGGGGCGTCGTTGGGCGTCGAGCTCGGCGAGGCGGCGGGGGAGGGCGACCCGGTGGACGTCTCGGTCGACGTCGGGGTGGCCTCGTCGCCCGGGGCCGAGCTGGGGGTTGCACCGGGGCTCGAGGACGGCTCGGCGCCGGGTGAGTCGCCGGCTGACGCGGCCGCGCCGTCCGCGGGCTCGTCCGAAGGGTCGGCAGCGGCGACGGGTTCGGAGAGGACCAGGCCGAGGAGCAGCGTCGGGACGAGTAGAGGCAGCAGGCGGCGGGAGCGGTTCACGGGGTCGGACCTTCCTCGTGGGCGGGCGCGCTGGGTCGGGGGCGGAAACGGGCGGCGAGGTCGCGGGTCCGGGCGGGCGTGAACGGCGGTCGGCCCGGCCGGGACTGGGCGGCCACCAGCACGACGTCACGGCTGTCGAGGGCGGCGAGCTCGGTCCAGGGGGCGGAGTCGGGGGTCCGGTCCGAGAGCAGCACGGTCCGGCCGATCCGCTGGACCTTCCCGACCAGGACGCCGATTGCGCTCCCACCGCTGCGGCCCCGGCAGGCCAGCAGGTTCGTGCGGCGGTTGTCGTGGAACGTCCGGGCGGTCGCTTCGTCGTCGAACCGCATGCGCAGGGCGATCACGCTCGTGTCGTGGAAGCGGTAGTCGACCTCCAGGACGTGCGCCGGAGTCGGGAGGGGTGCCTTGCGGGCGCAGCCCAGGGGAACCGCGGTCAGCACCACTTCGCGCGGGTCACGCGCGAGTGCGGGTGTGCCGTTGCCGACGTAGCCGTCCTCGGCGTCGCCGGGGTCCACGGCGTACCGCCAGCCGGCGCCGAGCGACCGCGGCGCGGGGAACGACGACCGCGAGAGCGGACCGGAGGTGCTCGCGGGCGTCTCCGGACCTGCGGGGGAGGGCGACGCGTCCGCCGGGGGCGTCGAGGGTCGTCCCGAGCCCGGAGGCTCCGCGGCAGGACTGTGCGAGCTGGCGTCAGCGACAGGTCTCGTGCCGGAGCTGCAGGCGACGCAGGCCAGCAGCAACCCGACCGAGACGAGCCGAATTGCGGTAATTGCCCGAGTCACTCACACAAGGTAAAGGAATCGGGGCCCGTGTGGGTACCCGGCTCAGCGACGCACGGCGACGTGTCGCTCCTCCAGGTCACCCGATCGCGCCGTCGAGGCGAACCCGACCACGATCAGCCAAGCGAAAGTGGGCGATGACGACGGCTCTCAGGGCCGAGGGCATGTCGTCATCGCCCACTTCTCAGGCGAGCGTCGGTCAGGCGCGGAGCGCGCCCATCCACTCCTCGATGGACGAGACCTCGCGAGGCAGCGCGTCGGAGAGGTTCCGGGACCCGTCCTTGGTCACCACGATGTCGTCCTCGATGCGGATGCCGATGCCGCGCAGCTCCTCGGGGACGAGCAGGTCGTCCTCCTGGAAGTACAGGCCCGGCTCGACGGTGAGCACCATCCCCTCGGCGAGGTCGCCGCGGGGGTAGACGTCGAGGGAGGACCTCGCGCAGTCGTGCACGTCCATGCCGAGCATGTGGCTGGTGCCGTGCAGCGTCCACCGGGCGTAGACCTTGCTGTCGGGGGAGAGGGCCTCCTCGGCGGGGACCGGGAGCAGCCCCATGTCCTCGAGGCCGTGCGCGATGACGCTCATCGCCGCGTGGTGCGCCGCCAGGAACGGCGCACCCGGGCGGACCGCGTCGATGCCTGCCTGCTGGGCGTTGAGCACCAGCGTGTAGAGGTCGCGCTGCAACGGCGTGAACGTCCCGTCGACCGGGAGCGTCCGGGTCACGTCGGCGGTGTAGAGGGAGGAGGCCTCCACGCCCATGTCGAGCAGCACCAGCTCGCCCGGGCGGATCTGGCCGCTGTTCTCGATCCAGTGCAGGGTCGTGGCGTGCTTGCCGCCTCCGACGATCGAGTCGTAGCCGATGTCGTTGCCCATGGCGCGGGCGCGGCGGAAGAAGGTGCCCTCGATCCAGCGCTCGCCGTACTTGAGGACGTTGTCCCACTCGCGCACGCTGTCGGCGAAGCCGAGGGTGGTGATGTCGCAGGCCTCCTGGAGCTGCTCGAGCTCCCAGGAGTCCTTGACCAGGCGCATCTCGCTGAGGACCCGCGAGAACTCCTCGTCCCGGGCCTCGTCGGCGGTCACAGCTCGGTCCACGGTGGCGTCGACGCCGCGGAGCACGCGGGTCTTGCCGGAGGCGCGCAGGGCCTGCGGCAGGTCGTCGATGTGGCGGCACGTGATGCCGAGGGACGAGCTCATCTCGTTCAGCGACGGGCGGCGGCCGGCCCACAGCTCGCCGTACTGCCGGTCGCGGAAGAACTCGTCGGTCTGGCGCGAGGAGCGCGGGCGGGCGAACAGGACGGACTCGCCGTTCTCGATGACGAGAACCGCGTCCGTGGTCTGGTTGCCGCTGAGGTAGGTGTGCCCGGTGTCGGGGCGGAACCGGTAGTCGGTGTCGTTCGCCCGCACCTTGAACGTGCCGGCCGGGATCACCAGGCGCTCGCCGGGGAACATCTCGGCGAGCCTCGCGCGGCGCTGGGCTGCCCAGGAGGCCACCGGGTGCGGCGGCAGGTCGAGCTCGCGCTCGCCCCAGCCCTGGCGCATGAAGGCGGCATAGGCCTCGGGGACAGCCGGGTCGTGGCTCTCGATCTTCGGCTCAGGGGTGTCGGTGCCTTCCGGCGGGGTCGCCGCGTCGGCGGGCACCTGCTTGTCTTCGCTACGGGTGTCGTCGCTCACCGCAGCACTGTACGACGGGTCCACCCCCTGCCGCGACGCAAAGGTCCGGCTGCCCGGCCGATAGGCTCGGGGCCATGAGCGCCGCGACCAGGAGACGCCACGGGAACGTGGCGTTCGTCGTCGTTGTCGCGATCACCATGCTGGTCGGGGCAGGGGTGATGGCGCTGGTCCTCCTCGGCTCCGGCGCCCCGGGTGCGCTGGCCGTCGGCACGCTTCTCGCGGCCCTGCCCGTGGGCCCCCTCGTCGCGGTCTTCCTCTGGCTCGACCGCTACGAGCCCGAGCCGCGCGCCCTCATCGTCACAGCACTCGGCTGGGGTGCCCTGGTCGCCACGGCCGGCGCCCTGGTGCTCCAGACCCTGGACCGCTTCGCCTTCGGCCGACCCGAGTCGCTGAGCGCGGCCGTCGTCGCTCCCTTCAGCGAGGAGGCGATGAAGGCGTTGTTCGTCCTCCTCCTCGTGGTTGCGCGCCGCCACGTGATCGACGGAGTCCTCGACGGGATCGTGTACGCCGGGATGGTCGGGATCGGCTTCGCGTTCACCGAGAACATCCTCTATCTCGCCGCGGCGTACATGGGCGGCGAAGGCATCGGGCCCGGCGGGATCGGTGCCGCGACCGCCACCTTCGTCGTACGCGGTGTGTTCAGCCCGTTCGCACACCCGCTGTTCACGGCCGCGTTCGGCATCGGGATCGGGTACGCCGTGGTGACGCGCAGCCGCTTCTGGCGCGTGGCCGCGCCGGTTCTGGGGTACGCCGTCGCCGTGACGGCCCACGCCCTGTGGAACGGCGCCGCCTACTACGGAGGCGGACAGGCCTTCGTGCTGACCTACCTCCTCCTCATGGTGCCCGCGTTCCTGCTCGTGGCCGGCCTCGCCGCCTGGGCGCGCTACCGGGAGGGTCAGATGCTCGCCCGGTCCCTGACGGACGCGGCCCACCGCGGCTACCTGGCGCCCTACGAGGTGCCCTGGCTGGTCCGGATCGCCGGACGCCGCGCCGCGCGTGCCCATGCCCGCCGGATCGGTGGCGAACCGGGCCTCCAGGCCATGCGGGAGTACCAGCAGCAGGCGATCGAGCTCGGCTTCCTCCACGACCGGGTCCTGCGCGGCACGGCGCCCGCCGACGCCCTCGCGCGAGGACAGACCATGGTCGACCGACTTGCCGTGCTACGGCCGTACGTCGCGTTTCCGTCGTCGGCTGATACAACTTCAGTGACCCAACCCAGGCTGGAAGGTGGACGGTGACCACGCCCGCGATGCCGACGGACATGATCACGGCACTGGTGCGTCTCCGTGAAGCCCTGCAGACGGCGCACCTGCCCCTCGACCTGCCCGACGTCGACACTGCCCGCAAGACCCAGCACGAGATGATCGACCAGGTCGAGGACTACGTCCTGCCGCGCCTGATCCAGATCGACGCCCCGCTCCTCACGGTCGTCGGCGGCTCGACCGGCGCCGGCAAGTCGACGCTGGTGAACTCCCTGGTCGGCACCCGGGTGACCGAGCCGGGGGTCCTCCGCCCCACCACGCGGTCCCCGGTGCTGGTGCACAACCCTGCCGACGCCGACTGGTTCGACAAGGAGCGGATCCTCCCCGACCTTGCCCGGACCACCGGGACGAGCGCCGGTCCCGGCGGCCTGCAGCTGGTCGCCTCGAAGGCGGTCCCGAAGGGGCTGGCGATCCTCGACGCGCCGGACATCGACTCGGTGGAGGAGCACAACCGCACCCTGGCCGCACAGCTGCTCGCGGCCGCGGACCTGTGGCTCTTCGTCACTTCCGCCGCCCGGTACGCCGACCAGGTCCCCTGGGACTACCTGAAGGCCGCGGCCGACCGCAGCACGGCCGTGGCGATCGTGCTCGACCGCACCCCGAAGGACGCGATCGGCGAGGTCAGCGGCCACCTGGCGCGCATGCTCACCACGCGCGGACTCCGCGACTCGCCCCTGTTCACGGTGGCGGAGGGCTCCGTCGACGAGGAAGGCCTCCTGCCGCCTGAGGCCGTCTCGGACATCCGCGGGTGGCTGCACTCGCTCGCCGCCGACACCAACGCGCGGTCGGCGGTCGTCAAGCAGACCCTGGAGGGCGCCATCCGGACGCTCTCGCACCGCACCCACGACGTGGCCGACGCTGCGGCGGCCCAGGCGAAGATGGTCGCGCGGCTGCGCGAGGACGTCGACCGTGCCTACGACGAGGCGGTCTCCCAGGTCGACGAGGCGTCGGCCGACGGCACGCTGCTGCGGGGCGAGGTCCTCGCCCGCTGGCAGGAGTTCGTCGGGACCGGAGAGCTGCTGCGCTCGCTGGAGACCAAGGTCGGCCTGCTCCGGGACCGCATCGTCGGTGCCGTGAAGGGTCGCCCCCAGCAGGTCGAGAAGGTCACCGTCGCGGTGGAGTCCGGCCTCGAGACGCTGATCCTCGAGCACGCCGAGGGTGCCGCCGAGCACGCCGAGGAGTCGTGGAAGTCGGTCCAGGCCGGACGGCACCTCCTCGAGGACTCCGGTCGCGAGCTGGGTCGAGCCTCCCGCGACTTCCGTGGGCGGGCCGAGCGCGCCGTGCGCGACTGGCAGCAGGGGGTGATGGACATGGTGCGCTCCGAAGGAGCCGAGCGCCGGTCCACTGCCCGCGTCCTGGCCTTCGGTGTCAACGGCCTGAGCGTGGCGCTGATGATCGTCGTCTTCGCCTCCACCGCCGGTGTCACCGGTGCCGAGGTCGGTATCGCCGGCGGCTCGGCGGTGATCGGGCAGAAGCTGCTGGAGGCGGTCTTCGGCGACCAGGCGGTACGCCGCCTGGCCTCGAACGCCCGGGCCGACCTGAACCGGCGCGTCGGCGCCCTGCTGGACACCGAGCGGCGCCGCTTCCTCGAGGTCCTCGACGAGCTGCGCATCGACCCCGACGGCTCCGAGAACCTGCGTAAGGTCTCCCGACGTATCGACGATCTGCGCTTCGCCGCACAGATCGCCCCCACACCGGCCGAGGAGAGCTCGTTGCAGAAGATCGCCCCCGACGACGCCCACGGCGAGCCGGCATGACCGCGCTCGTGGAGGGCGCGAAGAGGCTCGTCGGCAAGGGGTCGTCGGACATGAACGCGCGGGTCCAGGGGCTCGCGAAGGCTGTCGACGCCGCACGCGGGCGCCTCGACGACGAGGTGGTCGACGACGCCGCGGGCGTCGTCGAGCGGGCCGGGGGCAGGCTGAGGCTGTCCGCGGAGCACACCGTCGTGGCTCTGGCCGGGGCGACCGGCTCCGGCAAGTCCTCGACGTTCAACGCGCTGACCGGGCTGGACCTCGCCGCGATCGGCGTGAAGCGCCCGACGACCTCCTGGACGATGGCCTGCACCTGGGGCACCGACGGCGCCCAGGAGCTCCTCGACTGGCTCGGCGTTCCCGGCCGCCACCAGGTGAGCCGCAACAGCATGCTCGATGCTCCCGTGAACGACGACGAGAGCCTGCGCGGCCTGGTCCTGATGGACCTGCCCGACCACGACTCGACCGAGGTGGCCCACCACGTCGAGGTGGACCGGCTCGTCAAGCTCACCGACGTACTGGTGTGGGTGCTGGACCCGCAGAAGTACGCCGACGCGGCCGTCCACGACCGCTACCTGCGCCCCCTGGCCTCCCACAAGGACGTCATGCTCGTCGTGCTGAACCACATCGACGAGGTGCCGGCGGACCGGCGGGAGTCGATGCTCGACGACCTGCGCCGCCTCCTCGACGACGACGGTCTGTCCGGAGTGCCGCTGATCACCACCTCGGCCCGCCACGGCGACGGCATCCCCGACCTCAAGAAGGAGCTCGCCCAGCGCGTCGCCGCGAAGAAGGCGACCCGGATGCGTGTCCTGGCCGACGTCCGTGACGCCGCCGAGCGCATGCAGGAGCAGAACGGCACGGCGAAGCCGGCCGACGTGGCCCGAGCCCGCAAGGACGAGCTCGTGGACGCCTTCGCGGACGCTGCGGGCGTGCCGACCGTGGTCGACGCCGTCAACAAGGCGACGCGGGTGCGAGCCCGGCGTGCGACGGGGTGGCCGGTGACGAAGTGGTTGGCGCGGCTGCGCCCCGACCCGCTCAAGCGGCTCCACCTCGACCTGGGCCCGCAGGGCAGGGAGCTCGTCGGTGAGGCCCACACCTCCGTTCCCGAGCCGACGAAGGTCGAGCGCGCCCGGGTGGACACGGTCGTGCGTGCTGTGGCGGACGACGCGGCCGAGGGGCTGGCACGGCCGTGGGCCGCCGCCGTGCGCCACGCGTCGGTGTCGCGACTGGACGATCTCAACGACGCCCTGGACCGTGCCGTGGGCGGCACCGACCTGGGGGTCGCGCGCACGCCCGCCTGGTGGAAGCTCGTGCGGGTGCTGCAGTGGTTGCTGTTCCTCGTGGCTCTGGCCGGGGGCCTCTGGCTGGTCGGCCTGGCTGCCATGGGTTTCCTCCAGATGCCCGAGCCCACGACACCCGACTACCAGGGCCTGCCGGTGCCCACCTTGATGCTGCTGGGCGGTGCGCTGGCCGGGGTCGTCGTCGCGATGCTGTCGCGTGCGCTCGCGTCCCTCGGGGCCGGCAGGCGGGCTCGCTCCGCGGACCGGAGGCTTCGTGCCGCGATCGGCGAGGTGACCGAGGAGCTCGTGGTCGAGCCGATCGAGAAGGAGCTGGAGGCGTACCGGAGCGCCCGGGACGGGATCGCGGTCGCCCTGCGCTGAGCGACGACGCTGCGGGGCTGCCCCGGGGCCGTGGTCGCCATGTCCAGGTCGCCTGCGTGGCTGCTGGGCCCTGTCGCGTCCACAGCCACGCTCGGGACGCTCCGCCTCCACAGACGTACGTCGCGTCGCCCACCGGGCCTCGTGTCGCAGGCAGCCTTGTGCGGGTCAGCAGAACCGATTCGCAAAGGAGCCTGTCATGGGCGACACGTACGTCACCTTCCACGGCTGGGTGGGCAACGAGGTCACTCACCGCGACGTCAACGGGGTCACGGTGGCCAACCTGCGCGTGGCCACGACGCCGCGCATCAAGCGCAAGGGGCAGTGGATGGACGGGGACACCACCTGGTACTCCGTCTCTGCCTGGCGCTCCCTGGCCGACAACATCCGCGACTCGGTCAAGAAGGGCGACGCCGTCATCGTCCACGGGCGGCTGCGCAGCGACGCCTGGGAGCGCGAGGACGGCCAGGTCTCCCACACCCTCCTGGTCGAGGCCAGCTTCGTGGGTCACGACCTCAACAGGGGCACGAGCGTCTTCCTACGCTCGGCCAGGCCTGAGCGGCAGGACAGCGACGTCCACGACGAGCTCGCGGAGATGATCCACCGGGAGGCCGATGACCTCACCCAGGTCGACAGCTGGGGGAACCCCGTGGAGTCACCGCGGGAGGTTGGGCAGGCCACGCGCGAGGAGTCCGCCGCCTGAGCCGCCGGGAGAGGGTCGGGGCGACTGGAGCGGGCGGGGGAGTGCGCCGTAGGCTTGCGGACCATGGCTGAGTTTGTGTTCACGCTGCGCAATGTGCGCAAGGCCCATGGCGACAAGGTTGTCCTCGACAACGTCACCCTGTCGTTCCTGCACGGAGCCAAGATCGGTGTGGTCGGTCCCAACGGGACCGGCAAGTCCACGCTCCTGAAGATCATGGCGGGCCTGGAGCATCCGTCCAACGGGGACGCGACTCGCGACCCCGAGGCGACGGTCGGGATGCTGCAGCAGGAACCCCCGCTCAGCGAGGGGAGGACCGTCCTCGAGAACGTCGAGGAGGCGGTCGGGGAGATCAAGGTCAAGCTCGACCGCTTCAACAAGATCTCCGAGGAGCTCGGCGACCCCGACGCCGACTACGACACGCTCCTCGCGGAGATGGGCGACCTCCAGAGCGACCTGGACCACGCGAACGCGTGGGACCTGGACAGCCGGCTCGACCAGGCGATGGACGCCCTGCGCTGCCCGCCGCCGGAGGTGCTCGTCGACAACCTCTCCGGTGGTGAGCGCCGCCGTGTCGCGCTGTGCAAGCTGCTGCTCCAGCAGCCCGACCTCCTCCTGCTCGACGAGCCCACCAACCACCTCGACGCCGAGTCGGTCCAGTGGCTCGAGGGCCACCTTGCGACGTACCCGGGCGCCGTCCTGGCCGTCACCCACGACCGGTACTTCCTGGACAACGTCGCGAGCTGGATCCTCGAGCTCGACCGCGGCAAGGCGCACCCCTACGAGGGCAACTACTCGACCTACCTCGAGACCAAGAAGTCCCGCCTCGCGATCGAGGGCCAGAAGGACGCGAAGCGCGCCAAGATGCTCGAGCGCGAGCTGGAGTGGGTGCGCTCCAACCCCAAGGCCCGCCAGGCCAAGAGCAAGTCTCGTCTGGCGCGCTACGAGGAGCTCGCGGCCGAGGCCGAGCGCAACCGCAAGGTGGACCTGGCCGAGATCAACATCCCCTCCGGGCCGCGCCTGGGCGACGTGGTCCTCGAGTCGAAGGACCTCACCAAGGGCTTCGGCGACCGCCAGCTGATGCACGACCTGACGTTCTCGCTGCCGCGTGCCGGCATCGTCGGCGTGATCGGTCCGAACGGCGTCGGCAAGACCACCATCTTCCGCATGATCGTGGGGGAGGAGAAGCCCGACGACGGCGAGCTGAACGTCGGTCAGACCGTCAAGGTCTCCTACGTGGACCAGAGCCGTGGCGGCATCGCCCCCGACAAGAACGTCTGGGAGGTCGTCTCCGACGGGCTCGACCACATCAAGGTCGCCAACTTCGAGATGCCCAGCCGCGCCTACATCGCCTCGTTCGGCTTCAAGGGCCCGGACCAGCAGAAGAAGGCCGGCGTGCTCTCCGGCGGTGAGCGCAACCGTCTGAACCTCGCGCTGACCCTCAAGATGGGCGGCAACCTGCTGCTGCTCGACGAGCCGACGAACGACCTGGACGTCGAGACGCTGCAGTCCCTGGAGGACGCGCTCCTGGAGTTCCCCGGTTGCGCTGTGGTCACCTCCCACGACCGGTGGTTCCTCGACCGCGTCGCGACGCACATCCTCGCCTGGGAGGGTGACGACGAGGACGACGCCAAGTGGTTCTGGTTCGAGGGCAACTTCGCCGCGTACGAGGCGAACAAGGTCGAGCGTCTCGGCCCGGACGCCGCGCGCCCGCACCGGGTCACCCACCGCAAGCTGACCCGCGACTGAGGTCATTGCGCCAGTCAGGACGCGACGAGGCCCCCGGCTCCATGCCGGGGGCCTCGTCGTCTGTGTGAGGAGTGCTGTTCAGGCCTTGCGCCTGCGGCTCTCCTGGAACTTCGCGTACGCCTCGCGGGCTCGTCGCTGGTTCTCGGGCTTGCGGGCCTCGTCGTAGATCTTCTTGGCGATGCCGATCTTGACTACCTTGCTCATCAGTCCCATGGGGTGACACTACCCAGCGGACAGGATGCGACGCGGTGCGGCGGCGTCGGTCCGCTCACAGGGCGACCACGGTCAGCGGATGTCGGCGGCGGGATTCGCCTCGACGAGGCGGTCGGTCACCGCGTCGAACACGCGCCCCATCGCGGCGAAGTCCTCGGGGCTCGCGAGATCGACCAGGTAGCGGCGTACGCCCTCCACGTGAGTCGGGGCGGCGGCCTCGAGCAAGGACATCCCCCGGGCAGTGAGCACTGCCTCCACTCCCCGGCCGTCCGAGGGGCAGGCGGCCCGGTCGACGAGTCCGTCCTTCTCCATCCGGGCGACGGTGTGCGTCACCCTGCTGCGGGAGTGGCTGATCGAGTCGGCGAGCAGGGCCATCCGCAGCCGGTGCCCCGGTGCTTCGGAGAGCCGGACCAGGATCTCGTACTCCGGGAGCGAGACGTCGTGCTGCTCCCGCAGGTCGCGGTCGAGGCGTTCCGTCAGCAGGGTGCTGCCGACCAGGTAGGCGCGCCAGGCGTGCTGCTGGTTGCTGTCGAGCCAGTGCGTCTCGGTCACGTTGGTCGTCATGGGAACAATCCTACCGACTCATCTGTTGAAATTTCAACGAAGCATTGTTAAGGTCTTCTCAGAAGTTGAACCTACAACCATTCTCGTGAAGGAGAGCACCATGAGCATCGACGTCCAGAGCACACTCGGTGTCCAGGCCGGCACCTGGAGCATCGACCCCAGCCACTCCGAGATCGGCTTCACCGCCCGTCACCTGATGAGCAAGGTGCGCGGCCTGTTCGAGAGGTTCGAGGGCCAGATCGTCACCGGTGAGCAGCCTTCGGCGACCGCCACGATCGACCTGAACTCGATCAACACACGCGACGAGAACCGCGACGCGCACCTGCGGTCCGGGGACTTCTTCGACGTGGAGAACTCCGGCCCCATGACCTTCACCAGCACGAAGGTCGAGGAGGGTGGCAAAGGCCTCCTCGTGACCGGCGACCTGACGATCAAGGGCGTCACCAAGCCCGTCACGCTCGACGTCGAGTACCTCGGCACCGAGGGGGACCCGTGGGGCGGCACCCGCGCGGGCTTCGAGGGCACCACGACCATCTCCCGCAAGGAGTGGGGTGTCGACTTCAACATCCCGATGGACGGTGGCCGCCTCCTGGTCGGCGACAAGATCGACATCACCGTGGCGATCCAGGCAGTGCTCCAGCAGGAGCAGTGAGCCGAGCGGAACCGTTCGGAGCCAGTTCTCCGGTCAGTCATGCGAAAGGCCCCCCGATCACTGATCGGGGGGCCTTCGTGCTGTGCCGAGAAGGTCAGCTCATGCGCTCGAGCACCAGCGCCATGCCCTGGCCGCCGCCGACGCACATGGTGATCAGGCCGGTCTCCTTGTCGTGGGTCTGCAGCGAGTTGATCATCGTGTTCTGCAGGCGCGCACCGGTCATGCCGAAGGGGTGACCCACGGCGATGGCGCCGCCGTTGACGTTCAGCTTGTCGAGGTCGATGCCCAGGTCCTGGTACGACGGAACGACCTGCGCGGCGAACGCCTCGTTGATCTCCACGAGGTCGACGTCGTCGATGCTCATGTTCGCCCTGGCAAGTGCCTGCTTGGACGCCTCGACCGGGCCGAGGCCCATGATCTCCGGGGAGAGACCGGTCACGCCCGTGGAGACGACCCGGGCAAGCGGCGTCAGGCCGAGCTGCTTCGCCTTGGTGTCGGACATGACCACCACCGCGGCGGCGCCGTCGTTGAGCGGGCAGCAGTTCCCGGCCGTCACCACGCCGTCAGGGCGGAACACCGGGTCGAGCCCGGAGATCCCCTCCAGCGTCACACCCGCACGTGGGCCGTCGTCGGCGCTGGCGACCGTGCCGTCGGGGAGCGTCACCGGGGTGATCTCGTTGGCCCAGAACCCGTCGGCGATGGCCTTCTCCGCGAGGTTCTGGCTGCGGACGCCGAACTCGTCGAGCTCCTGGCGCGAGAGGCCGCGCATCTTGGCGACGTTCTCGGCGGTCTGCCCCATGGCGATGTAGGCGTCCGGGACGATCCCGTCCTCACGCGGGTCGTGCCAGCCCTGTCCACCCTTGGCCGTCTCCTCGGTGCGGGCGACCGCCTCGGCGAAGATCGGGTTCTGGGTGTCGGGGAGGTGGTCGGAGGTGCCCTTGCGGAAGCGCGAGACCGTCTCGACGCCGGCGGAGATGAACACGTCGCCCTCGCCGGCCTTGATCGCGTGGAACGCCATCCGGGTGGTCTGGACGCTCGAGGAGCAGTAGCGCGTGATGGTGGCGCCGGGGAGGTGGTCGTACCCGAGGAGGACGGCGACGATCCGGCCCATGTTGAAGCCGCTCTCACCGCCGGGCAGACCGCAGCCGAGGTACAGGTCGTCGATGTCCTTGGGGTCGAGCGCCGGGATCTTGTCCAGCGCCGCGCGGATCATGGCGGCCGTCAGGTCGTCAGGACGCATGTCCTTGAGCGACCCCTTGTTCGCGCGACCGATGGGGGAGCGGGTCGCGGAGACGATCACTGCCTCGGGCATGGAAGGAGCTCCGATCATGTAGGGGTCTCGAGTTGCGGCGGTCGCCAGGGCACGCCGCTTCGCGGCCCAGCCTAGAACGGATTCCAGGGCAACGGGATGTGCGTGATGCCACACCCTGGACCAGGGGTACGCCGTGCCCGGGGCGGGGGTGCGCTGCCGGGGCAGGTGTGTCCCGGGTCCGCCGTACGCCGCTCGTCTCTGGCAGGATCGGCACGTGCGCCACGTCTACGAATGCCCCCTCCGCTGGGCCGACATGGACTCGCTCGGGCACGTGAACAACGTGACCTACGTCGACTACCTCCAGGAGGCGCGGGTCGACATGTTCGCCGTCCACGCCCCTGCCCGTGGGGGAGAGGAGCTCGCCGAGGGCGTGGTCGTCGTGCGCCACGAGGTGGAGTTCCTGGCGCCCCTGGTGTTCCGCTTCGAGCCGGTGCGGATCGAGACCTGGATCAGCGAGATCAAGGCGGCGACCTTCACGATGGCCTACGAGATCCTCGACGAGCTGCCCGACGGGACGCGCAGGGTCTACGCCCGAGCGATCTCCGTGCTGACGCCGTTCGTCTTCTCGCAGGAGCGCCCGCGCAGACTGCGACCGGAGGAGAAGGACGTCCTCGAACGGTTCCTGGAACCGGCCTGGGCCTGACCGTCGGCTGTCGGCCCGGCGTTCGCCGGACGGGACGTGCCCGCCGCGAGGGTGCCGCGGTTGTCTGGTCCTGACGCCCCTCGTGCTGGTCAGACCTCGGACGTCGGTCTCACTCTGGTGCTGGTGCCGACCGTTCCGGACCGGCTTGCCGGGGGCCCTCGTCTCACCGGCCAGGGACGGCTTCGGGACGCGACGAGCCGTTCGGAGGTGAGGCGGTGTGTGACCTCGTCCGGGCCTACCGACGGAGCGTCCGCTGCGCTCGCGTCCGCCTGGCGGTCGTGCCGCTCGTGCTCGCCACTGCCGGTTGCGTGGCCGCTCCGGCGGAGCGCGACTCCGATCCGCGAGGCCTCTCGGGCGCGATCCTGCTCCCGCTTCCGACCACGGTGGCGGCGTGCCAGGCGATGTTCGACGGCAAGAACGACGACACCTGGCAGGCCGCGGACGGCAACGTGACCGTCGCGCTCCCGAGCGGGAAGGTCCTCTGGCTCTTCGGCGACACCCGACGGGACGGTCAGCCGCTGGTGCACAACTCGATCCTCGTGCAGGAAGGCGGCACCAGGCTGGTCTCCACCACCGGTGGTCAGGCCGTGCCCGACGCCGCGAACGGCGAGTACTTCTGGCCGACCGACGGGATCGTCGACGGCGGCCTCCTCCGGGTCTTTCTTGCCCGCGTGGGCAGGGTCGGTGACACCTTCGAGAGCAGAGGCGTCGCCCTGGCGACCTTCACCTTCGACGACCGCGGCTACCCGGTCTTCTCGAGCCGTCGCGCCGTCATGCCCTGGGGCGAGGACGACGGCATCCAGTGGGGCGTCGCCGTCGTGCGCGACAGCGGCCACGTCTACGTCTACGGGCAGCGGCGCAGGGAGGGGGAGCTCTTCGGGCGCGACGTCTACCTCGCCCGTACGCCGGCAGGCCTGCTGACCGACACGTCGTCCTGGCGCTACTGGACGGGCTCCGGCTGGGCCGAGGACCAGAACCTCGCGGAACGGGTCGGCTCCGCCGAGTCGGGAAGGTTCTCCTCGAACTTCTCCGTCGACAAGATCCGGGGGGCGTGGCTGGTGGTGTCCAAGCGCTTCGACCTCGCCGGCGACGAGATCCTCGAGATGCGTGCCGACCGGCCGATGGGTCCGTTCGCCGTGACCGCCCGGATCCCGGCACCGAGCAGCGGCGACCGGTGGACGTACCAGGCCAAGGGGCACGCCGAGCTTCGGCTGGAGGACGGTCGGACGCTGGTGACGTGGAACCTCGGCTCGCCGGAACACCTGCTCGCGGGAGCGGCGTTCGCGAAGCCCCGATGTGGCCCCCTCTGAGCCGTGAGAGGGTGACGCCATGGCGCGCCACGTGTTCCCGATGAGAGTGCGGTTCTCCGACGTCGACATCTACGGGCACGTGAACAACGTGAAGTACTTCGAGTACTACCAGGAGGCGCGTCTGGCGTTCCTCACCTCTCTCGGCAGGTCGGAGCGAGACGGCAGCTTCGCCGTGGTCGTGGCGCGGGTGGACGTCGACTACAAACGGCCCATCCTCTTCCGCAGCGAGCCGTACGCCGTGGAGTCCTGGATCAGCAGGGTCGGGAACTCCTCGTTCGGGCTGAGCGCGGAGATCAAGGACGGCGACACACTGCTCTCGCGCGCGGACGCCGTACTGGTGACCTTCGACCTCGAGAGCCAGAAGGCCCGCCCCATGACCGACCTCGAGCGCGAGTCCCTGAAGGGGGCGCTGGACTCCTGAGCTCCGGCCAACCTTGCGGCCCGAGCCGGCCGCGTGCGGGTTGTCAGCGCAGGGGAACCCGCCAGACGCGCAAGACGTCGTGAGCGGAGATCCACACTGCGCTGCGGTCCGCAACCACGCTGCCACTTCCGGACGACGGACCGAACCTGGCGATGACCTGGTCCGTCCTCGGGTCGATCTGGGCCACCAGGGTGTCGGAGACACGTGCCCAGACGTAGCCGCCGCCGACGGCGATGTCCCCACCCTCGACGGGGTAGTCGCTGACCGGGATGGACGCCCGCACCTCGTTGGTGGCCGGGTCCACGCGGGTCACCACACCCCTGTTGTTGCTCATCACCCAGACCGCGCCCTCACCCAGAGCGAGGAACCTCGCCCCGAACGGAAGAAGGATCCTGGCGAGCGTCCGACCGCTGTCGGGGTCGATGCGAAGGAGCCGCCCGGGGTCCGCGTTCGTCACCCACAGCGCGCCGTAGCCGGCACGCAACGCGGCCGGTGCCACGGGCGCCTTGAACGTTCGGGTCACCGCGTTCCGCGCCGGGTCGATGCGCGCGATGCGCTCCGGGTACGTCGACATCACGAAGACCGCCCCCTCGCCCGCAGCCACGGACGACTCCTCGGTGATCGCGTCGAACGGGAGGTCGATCCGGGCGCGGACGCGGCCGGTCCCGGGGTCCACCCTGACCACCTGGGCGGTTGCGCAGTCTCCTGCCCAGAGGGAGCCGAACCCCACGTCCATCCCGAGGCAGATCTCCGTGCCCACGGGGACGGAGCCGCGACTGCGACCCGAGCCGGCGTCGTAACGGCCGATGCCTCTCCCGACGTTCGCGACCCAGACGGAGTCGCCGGCGAGTGCGACCCAGTCCGCGAACGGAGCAGCCTCGATCGCACGCACACCGTCCATCGTCGTCACGTCTCGGGGTGTCGGCAGGTCGCCGCCAGCGGAGCCGCTCTGCGAACCGGACGGCGAGGCGGCGGGGGAGTCCTCGGCGGAGGTGTCGGGCGGGTCGTCCGAGGCCGTCGAACAACCGGCGAGCAGAAGCGACGCGGCCACCAGTGCGACTCGACGAGCCCTCATGACGTCTCCCCCGACTCCTTCAGGGTCGACCCGCGCCGAGGGTGAGGCAATGACCCGGACGGGCCACCGCGTCGGCTCAGACGGCGCGGGCCAGCGACAGCGCGAACCGTTGCGCGCCGTCGGTCCACCACTCGTCGAGCGCGAAGCCGGCCGCCTTGAGCTCCGCCTCGACGCCCTCGCGGCGGAACTTCGCGGACACCTCGGTGCCGATCTCCTCACCCTCGGCGAGGTCCACGGTCATGTCGACGGCGGGGATCTCCACCCGCATCGCGCGGCCGGCGCGCAGCCGCATCTCGATCCACTCCTGCTCGGCGTTCCACCGGGCGACGTGGGCGAAGTCCTCGGTCGGGAAGTTCGCGCCGAGCTCCCGGTTGAGCACGTGCAGGACGTTGAGGTTGAACTCGGCCGTCACACCGGCGGCGTCGTCGTAGGCGCGGACCAGTGTGTCCGGGTCCTTCACCAGGTCGGTGCCGAGCAGCAGCCACTCGCCCTCGTCGAGGACGCCCCGCACGCTGCTGTAGAAGTCCTGGCGCTCGTCGGGCAGGAGGTTGCCGATCGTCCCGCCGAGGAAGGCGACCAGTCGTGGCGACTCCCCGGGCAGCCCCGAAAGGGGCTCGGTGAAGTCGCCCACGACCGCCCGGACCTGGAGACCGGGGTAGTCGGCGACGATCGCCTCCATCGCCTCGTGCAGGGCCGACGCCGAGACGTCGAGGGGCACGAACTCGTCCAGGCTGCCGTGCGCCAGGAGGCTGTCGAGCAGCAGCCGCGTCTTCTCCGACGACCCCGACCCCAGCTCGACCAGGCTGCGGGCCCCGGTACGCTGCGCGAGCTCCGTGGCGCGCTCGTCGAGGATCTCGCGCTCAGCCCGCGTCGGGTAGTACTCCGGGAGGCGGGTGATCTCCTCGAACAGCTCGCTCCCGCGTGCGTCGTAGAACCAGCGCGGGTGCAGCCACTTCGGCTCCGCGGCAAGCCCCTCCCGCACGTCCTGCCTCAGCGCCCGCCCGGCGTGGTCAGGGGTGAGTCGTACCTCGAGCGTCGCTTCGGTCATCAGGCGCCTTCCGGGTCGGTGGGTGGGTCAGTCGAGGGGACGGGTCTTGGCGCCGGCGACGGTGGCCACGACCAGGTGCCGGTCGGGGACCGGCTCCCAGGCCTCGGGGCCGTCGCCGAACGGCTCGGAGGCGACCACGACGCGGTCGTGGGCCTCCAGCACGGACAGGCTGTGCCCCCAGGTCGATGCGGCGACGGTCTCGCCGTCGGTGAGCAGCAGGTTCAGCCGGGAGCCGGGGGCCGCGCGAGCGACCTCGGTGGTCAGCCGCTCGACGACGACCTCGGGGGCGTCCCCGTCGAGGAGCCACCGCCTCGCGACCGCCCAGAGCAGGGCGCTGTCGGTCGGCGCGTCCATCAGCATCAGGTCGCGGGCCGGGAGCGTCGCGGCCATCGCCTCGACCGAGTCCGGCCACCCCACGACGAGTCCGTTGTGACTGAACAGCCAGCGGCCCTCATGGAACGGTGCGCACGCCGTCTCGGTCACTGGCATACCCGTCGTGCCGTTGCGCGCGGCAGCGAGCAGGGCCGTCGTGCCGAGGGTGCCGGCGAGGTCCGGGAGGGAGGCGTCGGCCCACATGGGCACGGCCCGTCGGTAGCGCAGCGCGTCGCCGCCTCCGTCGTACCAGCCGAACCCGAAGCCGTCGGCGTTGACGCTTCCGCTTCCGCGCATCTCCGCCGGCGCCCAGGTCTGCTCCAGCAGCGAGTGCCGTGGGGAGAGCAGCACGTCGGCGATGGTCGTCCGATGGCCAAGGTAGGCCAGGTGGCGGCACACGTCAGCCCAGCTCCGCGGGCGTGGCGTCGCGGGCGCAGCGGAACCCGGCGAAGATCTGGCGGCGGATCGGGTAGTCCCAGTTGCGGAAGGTTCCGCGGCAGGCAACCGCGTCGGTGCCGAACGAGCCCCCGCGCAGCACCTTGTAGTCGGGGCCGAAGAAGACCGCGGAGTACTCGGGGTAGGGGAAGACCGCGAAGCCCGGGTACGCCGTGAAGTCGCTGGCCGTCCACTCCCACACGTCGCCGATGAGCTGGTGCACCCCGAGCGGGGAGGCCCCGGCAGGGTAGGCGCCGGCCGGCGCAGCGCGCAGGTGCCGCTGCCCCAGGTTGGCGTGCTCGGGGCCCGGGTCCTCGTCACCCCACGGGTAGCGCCGGGAACGGCCGGTCTCCGGGTCCCAGCGCGCTGCCTTCTCCCACTCCGCCTCGGTGGGAAGCCGCTTGCCGGCCCAGGCGGCGTACGCCTCGGCCTCGAAGAAGCACACGTGGGTCACCGGCTCGTCGTCGCGCACGGGCTCGACCACGCCGAAGCGCCTCCGCAGCCAGCGGTCGCCGTCGCGGCTCAGGAACTGCGGCGCCTCCAGACCGGCCTCCTGCACGTGCTGCCAGCCGGCCTCGGACCACCACCGCTGCTGGGCGTAGCCGCCCGCCTCGACGAACCGGAGGTACTCGCGGTACGTCACGGGAGCGGCGTCGATGAAGTACGCGCCGGTGTACGCCGTGTGCGCCGGCCGTTCGTTGTCCAGAGCCCACGGCTCGGTGGAGGTGCCCATCGTGAACTCACCGGCGGGCACCAGCACCTCCCGGGCCTGCAGGCGGGCCCGGGCAGCGGGTGGCTCCTCGGCGCTGAGCACCGGGGTCCCTGCTCGCAGCTGGTGCGTGGCGAGCATCGTCTCGTCGTGCTGCTGCTCGTGCTGGGCGACCATGCCGAAGGCGAAGGCGTCCTGGACCAGGGGCCTGCCCTCGAGCTTGGTGCGGTCGAGCACGTCGAGCACCTTGTCCCGCACCTCGCGGACGTAGGAGCGGGCCTCGGCCGGACCGAGCAGCGGCAGCGACGGACGGGAGGACCGGCCGTGCTTGAAGGCGTCGTAGAGCTCGTCGATGTCGCTGCGCACCGGGTCCCGGCGGCCGACGTCGCGCACGAGCCACAGCTCCTCCTGGTTGCCGACGTGGGCGAGGTCCCAGACCAGGGGTGACATCAGGGGGGAGTGCTGGCGCACCAGGTCGTCGTCGTCGACCGCGTCGGTCAGCCTCGTGCTGCGGTCGCGAGCACGCATCAGGTGCTCGGCCGCGCGGGACCTCAGCTGCTCGACCCCGAGGTGGCCGACGGGGCTCTCCTGCTCGGTGCTGCTCATGCGGGCTGTCTCCTTGCTGCCTCGGTGGCGGTGCGGCGGCGGAGGATCTCGATCACGGCCTCACCCAGGCGCGGGTCCAGACCTGGGTCGAGGTGGTCGGCGGCGAGGTCGACCAGGTCGCGGGCGGCCCGGCGCAGCGCCGGGTCGTCGAGCCCGCGGCGCGCCGCCGTCAGCCACAGCTCCGCCGTCTCGTCGGTCAGGTCGCAGGCCCGCTCGGTGACCTCCCTCGACGACAGCAGCGCGCTCAGCAGCACCAGCGGGTGGTGCCACGTGTCGTGGGGCTGCGCGTCGAGGTACCGGACCTCGAGGTAGCCGCGCGGGCGGACCGGGGGGAAGAGCGTGGTCAGGTGGTAGTCGAGGTCGTCGTACGACGGTCTCGTGTCGCCCGCTCCGGCGACCCAGGAGGCGAACGACATGGGCTGCTCAGGTGCCCAGCTGTCGCCGGTACGGCGTACGCACACGACCGGCGCGGCCATCACCCGCTCGACCCACGTGCTGACGGGGTCCCGCACGCCACGGGGTGGGTGCGTGAAGGGTGGGCAGGTGCCGAGGGTGGCGCGCAGCCGGTTCGACGCCCAGCCGGTCCGCCGTCCGTGGACGACGGGGGAGTTGGCGAACAGGGCCACCAGGGCAGGGCCGACCTGGTGGAGCGCACGCCAGCGCAGATGGGCCTCGTCCGGTTCGCCCGCGTCGAGGCAGACCTGCGTGCTGGCCGTGCTGCACATCATCGACGAGCCCCACGGGCCGCGGCTGTCGAAGAACTCCTGCATCGCGGAGTAGCGGGGGACCTCGAGCAGGCGGCGGGGAGTGCGATGGGCGTCGATGCCGGTCGCGCCGCGAGCGAGGCCCGCGGGCCCGAGCAGGGAGTCGAGGGCGGCGATGTCGCCGTCCACGCCGGTGACGAGGGAGCCGAGGTCACGGCTGGGGAGGGAGGAGATCTCGACCTGGCCGCCGGGCTCGACGGTGACCAGGGATCCGTGCGGAAGCGGGTCGTGCGGGCTCCCGGGGGCGACGGTGGCGGGTGCGTGGCGGCCGAGCGCCGAGGCCAGCAGGCGGGGGTCGAGGGACCGGTCCTGTCCGTCGCGGTGGTGGACCGTCCACTCGAGCTCGACCCCGGCCTGCAGGGGTGGCCCGTGCTTGAAGCACACCATCGCGACGTAGGCCTCGGCGTCCTCCTCGCTGGGGATCGGGACGCTCCGCGCTGAGTCGTGGGTCACACGGTCATCATGTCCGACGATTCAAGGCCGGGGAAGAAGTCCCGGGAGAGGAGCGGAGGGGTCACTCCTCGAAGGTGTTCACCATGAACTGCGCCGCGTGGGTGACGTAGTCCCAGAACTTCGCGTCCTGCTCAGGGGTGAGGTTCGCCGCATCGAGGCCGGCGCGGAAGTGGTGCAGCCACCGTTGGGCCGCCTTCGGCGTGACCGCGAACGGCGCGTGGCGCATGCGCAGCCGGGGGTGCCCCCGGTTGTCGGAGTACGTCGTGGGTCCGCCCCAGTACTGCGCGAGGAAGAGGGTGAAGCGCTCGGCGGCCGGCGCGAGGTCCTCCTCGGGGTACAGCGGTCGGAGCACCTCGTCGGTGGCCACGCCCTCGTAGAACCGGTCGACGATCTTGACGAACGTCGGCATGCCGCCGATCTCGTCGTAGAAGGTCCGGGCCGTGCTCTCGTCCTGGGTAGTCACTTGTCTATTGTCACAGCAACGACAAGAGTCGGGTAATCGCGGCGCGCACGCAGCGTCCGCACCACGACATCGACTGCGAAGGAGCTCGCATGGCCACCACCCGCACCGCCAACACCCGCTGGGAAGGACCGCTCCTGGAGGGGGCCGGCAAGGTCACCATGGAGTCCTCCGGGATCGGGACGTACGACGTGTCCTGGCCGGCCCGCGCCGAGGAGCCCAACGGCAAGACCAGCCCCGAGGAGCTGATCGCCGCGGCGCACTCGTCGTGCTTCTCCATGGCACTGTCGGGCGCACTGGCGAAGCAGGGCACGCCCCCGACCTCGCTCGACACCAAGGCGGACGTGACGTTCCAGCCCGGTGAGGGCATCACCGGCGTCCACATCACGGTGGTCGGCACGGTCGAGGGCATGAGCGCGGAGGACTTCCAGGCCGCTGCCGAGGGTGCGAAGCAGAACTGCCCCGTGTCGAAGGCCCTGACCGGGACGACCATCACCCTGGACGCCTCCCTGGCCTGACTCCTGACTGCCGGGCCCTCGTGACGTGGGCCCGGCCTTCCGGGAGCACAGAAGAGCCGTCGCAGCCCCGCTCGTGCGGGATGCTGCGACGGCTCTGTGCTGTGCGCCTGCGGTCAGGCAGAGCTCGGCTGGGGAACGTCGTCCGAGGGGGTCGTGCCGTTCGAGGCCTGCTTGGTGGCCTGGTCGTCGCGGTGCCACACCACGCGCTGGGGGAAGGGGATCTCGATGCCCTCGAAGTCGAAGCGCCCCTTGATCCGCTCGCGCATCTCGCGGGCGATGCCCCACTGCTCGAGCGGCGCGGTCTTGAGGACGACTCGCACGGTGACACCGTCGGCGTCCAGCGACTGGATGCCCCAGACCTCCGGCTCGGCGATGATCTTGCCGCGGTACTCGTCGTCCTCCCACATGTCGTGGGCGACGTCCCTGAGGATCTCGCGGACCCGGTGCAGGTCCTCGCTGTAGGCGACCTGGATGTCGAGCACCGTCTGCGCCCAGTTCTGGCTCATGTTGCCGATGCGCACGATCTCGCCGTTGCGGACGTACCAGACGGTCCCGTTGATGTCGCGGATCCTGGTCACGCGGAGGCTGACCGCCTCGACGGTGCCGATGGCCTCGCCGGCGTCGATGACGTCACCGACGCCGTACTGGTCCTCGAAGATCATGAAGACGCCCGAGAGGAAGTCCGAGACCAGGCTCTGGGCGCCGAAGCCGATGGCAAGACCCACGACTCCCGCGCTGGCGAGCAGCGGGGCGACGTTGACGCCGACCTCGGAGAGGATCATCACCACGGCGATGGCGTAGATCAGGCCGGTCGCGACGCTCTTGAGCAGGGAGCCCATGGCCTTGGCGCGCTGCTCGTGGCGCGCGGCGCTCGCGGGCTGGCTTGCGCGCTTCTCCGCGCTCCTGCCGAGCCTGCCCAGACCGAACGAGTTCGGCATCACACCGTCCGACGCGCTCGCCGTCAGCCGGTCGATGACCTTGTGCACGAGCCAGCGGGAGACGAAGGCGAAGAACAGGATGCCGAGGATGGCCAGGGGCTTGCTGATCGCCCAGTCGGCGTTCACCGCGAGGGTCTCGTTGTGTGTGAGCCTGAACACCATGTCGCAGGCGTCGCTCTGCACGCCGTCGCAGACTGATGCGTTCTCAACTAGGTTCATGCCTGGCAGGCTACGAGATGGCCCGAAGACGGCAAAACACAGTTGGGTACCCTTGACCCCGTGATGCCTGACCTGAACACGCGCGTCCTGCGACGCTCTCTGCGCGCCCTCGTCCTGACCCCCGCGGTGCTTCTTCCGCTGGTCGCCGCCCCCGCCTTCGCCGCCCCGCCGGACGCGTGGCCGACGGCGGACAGCGTGACAGGGTTCGACTTCCTGCTCGTCGTCCTGCTCATCCCGCTCGGGCTGGCCCTGATCATCACCGTGCTGGCCTACGTGCCGTCGCTCGTGGGTGGCCAGAAGTACACCCCCGGCCAGGCCTGGCGGAACGAGAACGAGTGGTTCGGCGGGCCCAAGGACGGCCTGGACGCCGCGGACCAGACCGACTCCGACGCCGCCGAGGGCGAGCGAGGTGGGGCCAGTGCCCGCTGGTGACGGCTTCTCCGCCCGCGAGCGCTACGACGTCGACCGTGCGATCCGCGACGCCGAGACCATCTGCCGCTTCGAGTTCTCGGTCTTCGTGGGTTCGGCCGACCAGGAGAGCCGCCCCTTCGCCGAGCGCCTGCACGCGACGCTGACCGCGCCCGAGCGGTCGATCCTGGTGATGGTCGACCCGGCTGCTCGACTGCTGGAGATCGTGACCGGCACCGAGGTTCGTCGCGACCTCGACGACGGCGAGGTGGATCTCGCCGCGCTGTCCATGCAGAGCGCTTTCGCGGCGGGCGACCTCGTCGGCGGCATCACCCGCGGTCTGATGACGCTCGCCGAGCACGCTCGCAAGCCCCGGACGCTGCACGCCGAGGGCTGACCGCCCGCCACGAGACGACGAGAAGGGCCGCCACCCCCGAGGGGATGGCGGCCCTTCTGCTTGTCCGGTCCGGTCTGGACCCCTGGGGCACCGGTCAGCCGGCGTCCTTCGCCTGAGCGGCAAGTGCGCGGGCGACGTCCGCGCGCCCCTCGCGCACGTAGCGCTTGGCGGCAGGGTTGGCGTCCGAGGACTCCAGCCAGGCGTCGACCGTGTCCAGCGTCTCGGCGCTGACGAGAGGCTTGGGGAACATGAACTCCAGCACGGTCGAGGCGCGCTGCGTCCCCTTCTCCTCCCAGATCCGCGACGCGACGTCGAGGTAGCGAGCCAGGTAGGGGAGCAGCACCTCGTCCTGGCCGGGCACGTTGAACGCGAGCGCGATGCTGCGCTGGGTCTCGTTCGGCACGTCGTCACGCACGACGGCGTCGTTCCAGGCCTGCTCCTTGGCCTCCGCGGTCGGCCGGACCGCACGGGCGGCGCCCGCCCGCTCCTGGCCCGAGATGGTGTTGTCCCGGGTGAGCTCCGCGGCGATGTCCGCCTCCTCGGCGCGCCCGCGGGCGGCCAGCGAGCGCAGCAGCGTCCAGCGCAGGTCGGTGTCGACCGTGAGCCCGTCGTAGGCGACGTCCCCGGAGAGCAGCCCGGCGAGCCGGTCGAGCGCCTCGCCGCTGCGCGCCGCGCTCGCGAACGCCCGGGCGAACGCCAGCTGGTGGTCGCTGCCGGCCTCGGCCTGCTCCAGGAGAGCGAGGAGGCCCTGCTCCCACGCAGCGGTGAGCTCCGTGCGCTTCGCCGGGTCGGAGTAGCTGTCCACGGCGAGCTGCGCCGACAGGGGAAGGCGGCTGACCGCCATCAGGTCGGTCTCGCTGCCGATCCCGCGCAGCACCAGCGTCACGAAGTCCGTGGCCGACATCTCCGCGTCGCGGGTCATGTCCCACGCGGCGCCCCAGCACAGGGCCCGGGCGAGCGAGTCGTCGAGCGTGCCGATGCCCTCGACGAGGGTGGCCAGCGAGCGCTCGTCGAGCCGGATCTTGGCGTAGGTCAGGTCGCCCTCGTTGAGCAGCACCAGGTCGGGTCGCTGCTGGCCGACGAGCTCGGGGATCTCGGTGCGCTCGCCCTTGACGTCGGTCTCGATCGACGTACGGCGGACGATGCGGCCGTCCCGCTTGTCGTAGAGGCCGATGCCGATGCGGTGGCGGCGGATCGTCGGGAAGTCGGGGTGAGCGGTCTGCTTCACGGCGAAGGAGGTGAACCGGCCCTCGTCGTCGACCTCGAAGTCCGGGGCGAGGGTGTTCACGCCGGAGGTCTGGAGCCACTCCTGCGACCACGAGTGCAGGTCGCGGCCGGACGCCTTCTCGAGCGCGCCGAGGAGGTCGCCGAGCTCGCTGTTTCCGAACGCGTGAGCCTTGAAGTAGGCGCGGAGCCCGGTCAGGAACTCCTCCTCACCGACCCAGGCCACGAGCTGCTTCAGCGACGAGGCGCCCTTGGCGTAGGTGATGCCGTCGAAGTTCACCTCGACCGCCTCGAGGTCGTAGTTGTCGGCGGCGATCGGGTGGGTAGAGGGCAGCTGGTCCTGGCGGTAGGCCCAGTTCTTGCGGGCGTTGGTGAACCCGGTCCAGGCCTCGGTGTACTTCGTGGCCTGCACCGAGGCGTGGTGCGAGGCCCACTCGGCGAACGACTCGTTGAGCCAGAGGTCGTCCCACCACCTCATGGTGACCAGGTCGCCGAACCACATGTGCGCCATCTCGTGCAGGACGGTGTTGGCGCGCTGCTCGTAGAAGGAGCGGACCTGGCGGCTGCGGGGGAGGTACTCGTCGCGGAAGGTCACGCACCCGGCGTTCTCCATCGCGCCCATGTTGTACTCCGGCACGTAGAGCTGGTCGTACTTGCCGAACGGGTAGGGGAAGTCGAAGGCCTCCTCGAAGAAGGCGAAGCCCTGCTTGGTGACCTCCAGCAGCTCGTCGACGTCGAGGTACTTCTTCATCGACTGGCGGCAGTAGTGGCCCAGCGGGATCTCGCCGTGCTTGCCGGAGTAGGAGTCGAGGACCTCGTGGTACTCACCCGCGACGATCGCGGTGATGTAGGTCGACATCCGCTCGGTGGTGGGGAAGCTCCACACCGCCTTGGCGTCGCCCGCGGGGGAGGGCGACGGCGTAGCGGCGTTGGAGACGACCTTCCAGTGCTCCGGCGCGGTGACGGTGAAGGTGAAGGTGGCCTTGAGGTCGGGCTGCTCGAAGGTGGTGTAGACGCGGCGGGCGTCCGGGACCTCGAACTGCGTGTAGGTGTAGACGCGCTCGTCCGCGGGGTCGACGAAACGGTGCAGCCCCTCGCCGGTTCGGCTGTAGGTGCAGTCGGCCACCACGCGGAGCTCGTTCTCGGCCTGCAGGCCGTCGAGCTGGATCCGGTTGTCCTTGTAGACCGTGGCCGGGTCGAGCCGCTCGCCGTTCAGGCTCAGCTCGTGGATCGTCGCACCGACCAGGTCGGCGAAGGTGGAGGCACCGGGCTGCGAGCACGAGAACCGGATCACGGTCGTCGAGCCGAAGGTGGTGTCGGATGTCGTGAGGTCGAGGTCCACGGTGTAGGACCCGACGTCGAGGATCTCCGCGCGGGCGCGCGCTTCATCCCGTGTGAGATTGGTTCCAGGCATGCGGGCATCCTTTCACCAGCCATGGGGAACAAGGCAATCAAATTGGGCGTTCTTGTCTGAAGAAAGTTCAACGACTCAGAGGAGACAGACCGTGGCGGCAGAGATGCCCGAGATGACCGACCGCACCCCCGTCGACTTCTGGTTCGACCCGCTGTGCCCGTGGGCGTGGATCACCTCGCGCTGGCTGCTCGAGGTCGAGAAGGTACGCCGGATCGCGCCGTCCTTCCACGTGATGAGCCTCGCCTACCTCAACCAGGACAAGGACATCCCGGACGAGTACCGCGAGATGCTGAAGCCGGCCTGGGGTCCCGTCCGGGTCGCCGTGGCCGCCGCCCAGGCCGAGGGCGAGGGCGTGCTCCTGCCGCTCTACACCGCGATGGGCAACCGCATCCACCTCGACGGCCGCTCGATCGACCGCACGCTGGTCGAGGAGTCCCTCGAGGAGGTGGGGCTGCCCCTGTCCCTCGCCGACGCCATGGACGACCCGTCGCACGACGACGAGGTCCGCAAGTCCCACCACTTGGGCATGGACCAGGTCGGCTACGAGGTCGGCACTCCGGTGATCAGCGTCGACGGGATCGCGTTCTTCGGCCCCGTCGTGACGCCCGCGCCCAAGGGCGAGGACGCCGGGAAGCTCTGGGACGGCGTGCTGGCCGTGGCCGGGACGCCCGGCTTCTTCGAGCTCAAGCGCACCCGCGACAAGGCGCCCGACTTCAGCTGACGCCGAGTCGGCAGAAGTGCCGAGCAGATCCCGGCCGAGTCGGCAGAACTGCCGAGCAGATCCCGGCCGAGTCGGCAGAACTGCCGCGCTGCCCAGCATGCGAAGCGAGATGGCTGCGAACCTGCTCAGGTCGCAGCCATCTTGCTGCGCGACGGGTGCCACCCGCGCGCTTCGCGTGGTGCTCGTCGGGTGGCCGGGGGGCAACGGCATTTGTGCCGACTCGACCCTGGTCCGAGCCGCAGAAGTGCCGACTCGACGACGTTCAGAGCGGCAGTTGTGCCGACTCGGCCACAGTCCGAGCGGCGCACGGACGACGCGGCGGGCAACCCGATTGCCGCCTTCAATAGGATCGGTGCATGAGCAGAGTTCTGTCCGCTGTCGCATGGCCGTACGCCAACGGCCCGCGCCACATCGGCCACGTGGCCGGTTTCGGCGTGCCCTCCGACGTATTCAGCCGCTACATGCGGATGGCCGGACACGAGGTGCTGATGATCTCGGGCACCGACGAGCACGGCACCCCGATCCTGGTGGCCGCGGACGCCGAGGGGGTCAGCCCCCGCGAGCTCGCCGACCGCAACAACCGGCTCATCGTCGAGGACCTGACCGCGCTCGGGCTCTCCTACGACCTCTTCACACGGACGACCACGCGCAACCACTACGCCGTGGCGCAGGAGATGTTCACGACCGTCCACCGCAACGGCTACATGGTCGAGCGCACGACGCACGGCGCGATCTCGCCGTCCACCGGCCGCACCCTCCCGGACCGCTACATCGAGGGCACCTGCCCGATCTGCGGCGCCGACGGTGCGCGCGGCGACCAGTGCGACACCTGCGGCAACCAGCTCGACCCGACCGACCTGATCAACCCGGTCAGCAAGATCAACGGCGAGGTCCCGGAGTTCGTCGAGACCCAGCACTTCTTCCTCGACCTGCCGGCGCTCGCCGACGCGCTGAAGCAGTGGCTCGACGAGCGGGAGGCCTCGGGCACCTGGCGGCCGAACGTCATCAAGTTCAGCCAGAACATCCTCGAGGACATCAAGCCGCGCGCGATGACCCGCGACATCGACTGGGGCATCCCGGTGCCCCTCGAGGGCTGGCGCGACCAGCCGACCAAGCGCCTGTACGTCTGGTTCGACGCAGTCATCGGCTACCTCTCGGCCTCGATCGAGTGGGCCCGTCGCCTCGGCGAGCCGGAGCGCTGGCGTGAGTGGTGGAACGACCCGGAAGCGCTGTCCTACTACTTCATGGGCAAGGACAACATCACCTTCCACAGCCAGATCTGGCCCGCCGAGCTGCTGGCGTACGACGGGCGGGGCGCGAAGGGCGGCGAGCCGGGGGAGTACGGCGCCCTCAACCTGCCCACCGAGGTCGTCTCGAGCGAGTTCCTGACCATGGAGGGGCGGAAGTTCTCCTCCTCCAAGCGCGTCGTGATCTACGTCCGCGACGTGCTCGAGCGCTACCAGCCCGACGCGCTGCGCTACTTCATCAGTGCCGCCGGGCCGGAGAACCAGGACAGCGACTTCACCTGGTCGGAGTTCGTACGTCGCACCAACGACGAGCTCGTCGCGGGCTGGGGCAACCTGGTCAACCGCACAGGGAACATGATCGCCAAGAACTTCGGCGAGATCCCCGAGGCAGGCGAGCTGCAGGCCGAGGACAAGGCGCTGCTCGACACGGTCGAGGCGGGGTTCGCCACCGTCGGGGGACTCATCGAGCGGCACCGCCAGAAGCAGGCCGTCGGCGAGGCGATGAAGATCGTCGCCGAGGTGAACAAGTACGTCTCCGACATGTCCCCTTGGAAGCTCAAGGATGACGACGAGCGCGAGCGGCTGGGGACGATCCTGCACGTCACGGCCCAGGCGGTGGCGGACTGCAACCTGATCCTGGCTCCGTTCCTGCCGCACAGCGCCAACGCCGTCGACCTGGTCCTGGGCGGCTCCGGCGAGGTGGCCCCCATGCCCCGGATCGAGGAGGTGGAGGACCTCGACGGCGGACCGGCGTACCCGATCATCACCGGCGAGTACACCTCCACCCCGCGGTGGGAGCGGCGTCCGATCGTGCCGGGCACGCCGATCGAGAAGCCGGCGCCGGTGTTCCGCAAGCTCGACACCTCCGTGGTGGAGGACGAGCTCGCCCGTCTCGGCGCCTGAGGTGGTCCTCCACCCGCAGGCCGAGGTGGCGCTCGCGCAGTGGATGGCGGGCACGAGCGTCACCGACCCCGGCTTCGACGTCGACGAGCAGCGCCGCCTCGCCCGCCAGGAGGCTGCGGCCGAACCGAAGGAGGAGGTCGCCTCCGTCCTCGACGTCGACGCGGACGGCGTGCCCTGCCGGCTCTACCTGCCCGCCGACCCGGCGAGTCCGATGGGCTGGTCGGGCGGCGCGATCATGCACCTGCACGGAGGCGGGTTCGTCTTCGGTGACCTCGACACCCACGACGCGCACTCGAGGCGGATGGCCAATCGCACGGGCCTGGCGGTGTTCGCCGTGGACTACCGACGTCCGCCCGAGCACCGGTTCCCCGCGGCGCCGCAGGACGTGGACACCGCGGTGACCTGGCTGGTCGCGAACGGTCCCGCGACCGGGGTCGACATCTCGCGCCTGGTCTCCCTCGGCGACAGTGCGGGCGGAAACCTCGCCCTGGTGGCAGCGCTGCGCAACCCGAACCTCTTCGCGGCTGCAGTGCTGGTCTACCCGTTCATCGACCCGCGTGGCCGCTTCGACTCCTACCACCGCGAGGCGGCGGGCTTCGGTGCGGCGGAGGCGGACTGGTACTGGCAGCAGTACGCCGCGAGCCCTGCCGACCTCGACGACCCCGACCTCGCCCCGATCGACTCGCCGGCCCTCGGCACTCTGCCGCCGACCCTCGTCATCGCCGCCGAGCACGACCCGCTCGTCGACGAGAACGTGGAGCTCGCCCGCCGTGCGGAGGCGGCCGGAGCGAGGGTCGAGCTCACGACGTACCCGGGCATGGTGCACGGCTTCTGGCGCCACCCCGCCCAGTTCGACGCGGCCGACGAGTCGCTCGCCGAGGTCGCGGAGTTCCTGAGGCGCACGCTCTGACAGAATTCGCGCCATGCGCGTTCACCTCGGATCCGACCACGCCGGACTGGAGCTCAAGGACCACCTGCTGAGCTGGCTCACCGACCAGGGGCACGAGGTCGTCGACCACGGGCCGTTCGTGTACGACGCCTTGGACGACTACCCGGTCTTCTGCCTCCGGGCCGCCCAGGGGGTCGCCGACGAGGACGGCAGCTTCGGAGTCGTGATCGGTGGTTCGGGCAACGGCGAGCAGATCGCGGCGAACAAGGTCAAGGGCGTCCGCGCCGCCCTCGTCTGGAGCGAGGAGACCGCCGTGCTCGCCCGGGAGCACAACGACGCCAACGTCATCTCCGTCGGCGGCCGGATGCACGGCATCGACGAGATGACCCGCTTCATCGAGCTCTTCCTGACCACCCCCTACAGCAACGAGGAGCGGCACACCCGCCGCATCGGGATGCTCTCGGCCTACGAGAAGACCGGGAACCTGCCACCCCTGCCCGAGTCGGCCACCGGTCACACCGGGCGACCCGGGTCCGATGCCTGAGGGGCACACCCTCCACCGGCTCGCCGGTAGTCTCCGCGACAGGTTCGCAGGCCGGACCGTCCACGTCTCCAGCCCGCAGGGCAGGTTCGCCGAGTCCGCAACGGTCCTCGACGGGAGCCGTGTCGAGGGCGCCGAGGCGTGGGGCAAGCACCTGTTCGTCGCCTTCGAGGACGAGCGGTTCGTCCACGTCCACCTCGGGCTCTACGGCAAGCTCGAGGTGGCCGACGGCCCCCCGCCACCACCGGTCGGCCAGGTCAGGATGCGGCTGGCCACGGCCTCGCCGGGCGGGGAGCCGCCGGCGTACGCCGACCTCCGCGGGGCCACCGCCTGCGAGCTGGTCACCGAGGCGCAGCGCGTCGCCGTCGTCGAGCGCCTCGGACCCGACCCGCTCCGTGCGGACGCCGACCCGGCCCGTGCCTGGGAGCGGATCAGCCGGAGCAGGACGCCCATCGGGACGCTCCTGATGGACCAGGGCGTGGTCGCGGGAGTCGGCAACGTCTACCGCGCGGAGGTGCTGTTCCGGCACCGGCTGCATCCCCTGCGGCCGGGGCGGACGCTGCGAAGGACCCAGTTCGAGGCGGTATGGACCGATCTGGTCGGTCTCATGGCCGACGGCGTCCGGACCGGGCGCATCGACACGGTGCGACCTGAGCACACTCCCGAGGCGATGGGCCGCGAGCCGAGGCGCGACGACCACGGCGGCGAGGTCTACGTGTACCGCCGTCACGGCCAGCCGTGCCACGTCTGCGGGACGCGTGTCCGCACAGAAGTACTTGCGGCGCGTAACTCTTTCTGGTGTCCTCGGTGCCAGCCGACGTTCAGGTCGCGCGCCGCGCGCTCGCGTGCGTGACCTCAGCGCTCGATCTGGTTCCCCCAGGCTCCGCCGTGGAGCTCGACACTAAGGTCTACCTGTGGCTGCTGCCTCCCATCTCGACCGGCTGGCCCGTGTGCCGACGGGACAGCTTTCGCGTCGCTGGGGGAGGAGCTGGCGTCGGATCCGCTACTCGGAGACGACATGGGCCCTCGTCCTCGGCCTGGTCGCGGTGCTCATGGGTGTCGGCGTCGTGGCCTTCCCGGACGTCATGCCGGTCTCGGCCGTGGTGATCCCGATGGTGCTGGGCAACCAGATCCTGGGTCCGCGCACGCTTCCCTGGCTGGTGGTCTTCACCCTGGGGGTCCTCGTGGTCGGCCTCGCCTCCGCCGATGTGGTTCTCGACGGGCGCCGGGTGGCCGGCATCGTCGTCGACTTCGTCGTCGGGCTGATCATCTTGATCTCGTCCTTCCGGCGGACCCGTCTGGGGGTCGCCGGCTCACGCGGCGAGTCGATGCTCGTGGACCTGCGTGAGCGGATCGCCCGTCAGAGCCAGATGCCTGCGCTGCCGCGCGACTGGTACGCCGAGGCGGTGATGCGCTCCGCGGGCGGGTCGTCGTTCGCGGGCGACTTCATCGTGGCGGCGACCTCGCACGGCGGGCGCAACCTCCAGGTCGCGGTGGTGGACGTGTCGGGGAAGGGGGAGCAGGCCGGCACCCGGTCGCTGCTGCTCTCGGGCTCGTTCGGAGGCCTGCTCGGGGCGCTTCCGCCGGACCAGTTCCTGCCTGCCGCGAACGACTACCTGCTCCGCCAGGATTGGAGCGAGGGGTTCGCCACGGCGATCCACCTGTCGCTGGACCTGGAGACCGGCACGTTCGAGCTCCGCGCCGCCGGCCATCCGCCGGGCGTGCAGCTGCTCGCGGGCTCGGGGCGCTGGGCGATCCACGAGGCCGAGGGGCCGGTGCTCGGCCTGATGACGAACGCCCGCTTCTCGGTGCGGACCGGGACCCTGAACCACGGCGACGCGCTGATGATGTTCACGGACGGACTGGTGGAGACGCCCGAGCGAGACATCTCCCTGGGCATCGACCGCCTGCTGGGGCAGGGCGAGCGGATGCTGCGACAGGGCTTCGACCACGGCGCGCGGCGGCTGATCGACGAGCTGGAGTCGATGAGCGACGACCGGGCGCTGTTCCTGCTGCACCGGCGCTGAGTCGTCCCGGAACGAGCGACGCCCCCGGCCGTGGGCTGGGGGCGTCGGTTGCGAGCGGATGACGGGAATCGAACCCGCGTAGCCAGTTTGGAAGACTGGGGCTCTACCATTGAGCTACATCCGCGGTGCTTGCCGCCCCACATGCTCGCGGGTCGGTAGCGGGACAATCGTGCCACAGGGCACATGCATGGTCCCAATCGGCACTGCAGCCCCGCTGGCTACGTCGGCTCTGGTCACGATTACGGCGTGCGCGGGGTCGTCCACTAGACTCCCGTGGGTTCACCGGGGCGTAGCGTAGTGGCTAGCGCGCCTGCTTTGGGAGCAGGAGATCGCAGGTTCGAGTCCTGTCGCCCCGACCATGCTCAGCGGACCCCCACGGTGAGCGTGTGTGCCACACCGCCAAGACTGTCAACGACTGAGGAGATAGACCTGTGAAGAGCGCCGTCGAGACTTTGAGCCCGACCCGGGCCAAGCTCACCGTCGAGGTGCCCTTCGAGGAGCTCAAGCCGAGCCTCGACGCGGCGTACAAGAAGATCGCCCAGCAGATCAACGTGCCCGGCTTCCGCAAGGGCAAGGTCCCGCCGATGGTGATCGACCGCCAGATCGGCCGGGGCGCTGTCCTCGACGAGGCGATCAACGACGCGCTTCCGAAGATCTACGTCGAGGCGCTGCAGGAGAACGAGCTCGAGCCGCTCGCGCAGCCGGAGATCGACATCACGAAGTTCGAGGACAACGACTCCCTCGAGTTCACTGCCGAGGTCGACATCCGTCCCACGGTCACCCTGCCCGAGCTCGAGGGCCTCGAGGTCACGGTCGACGACGTCGAGCTGACCGACGAGGAGGTCGACGCCCAGGTGCTGAACCTCCGTGAGCGCTTCGCCACCCTCAACGAGGTCGAGCGCGCCGCGGCCGAGGGCGACTTCGTGGTCCTCGACCTCAAGGCCATGCGTGACGGCGAGGTCGTCGAGGGCGCCGAGGTGACCGGCATGAGCTACCAGGTCGGCAAGGGCGGCATGCTCGACGGCCTGGACGAGGCGCTCCCCGGCATGAAGGCGGGCGACGAGAAGACCTTCTCCTCCAACCTCGTCGGTGGTGACCAGACCGGTCTCGACGTGGAGGTCGAGGTCAAGGTCAGCGGCGTCAAGGAGCAGGAGCTCCCCGAGCTCGACGACGAGTTCGCCCAGACCGCGTCGGAGTTCGACACCGTCGACGAGCTCGTGGCGGACGTCCGTACGCGTCTGGAGAGTGGCAAGCGCCTCGAGCAGGCGGCCGCGGCCCGCGACGCGGTCCTCGAGAAGGTGCTCGACCTGGTCGAGGTCCCGCTGCCCGACGGCGTCGTCGACGCCGAGCTCAACGCCCGCCGCGAGAACGTCCAGCAGCAGCTGGCGTACGCCGGGATGAGCATGGAGCAGTACCTCGAGAGCGAGAACCAGACGCTCGAGGAGTTCGAGTCCGACCTCGCGCAGCGCACCCGCGACGCGATCGCCGCGCAGTTCGTGCTCGACGAGGTTGCCAAGAAGGAGCAGATCGGCGTCGAGCAGCAGGAGCTGTCGGAGCACATCTTCCGGCGCGCCCAGCAGTCGGGCCAGGACCCG
This sequence comes from uncultured Actinomycetota bacterium, assembly GCA_963823965.1. Taxonomy (GTDB): domain Bacteria; phylum Actinomycetota; class Actinomycetes; order Propionibacteriales; family Nocardioidaceae; genus Nocardioides_C. The sequence goes on from CAWGNO010000001.1 coordinate 61,319, forward strand.
AACGAGTTCGCCAAGCACATGGTCGAGCACAACCACATCCCCGACATGGTCTCCGAGGTCGTCCGGGGCAAGGCCCTTGCCTCGGTCGTCGAGGCGGCCAAGGTGGTCGACCAGTCCGGCAACCACGTCGAGCTGAAGAACCTGCGCCCCGACGGCACGATCGGCGAGCCCGAGGCAGAGGCCGAGGTCGCCGAGTCCGACGAGACCGAGGAGCAGTCCACCGAGGACTGATCCAGGCCTCGCCGCCCCCCGAACCGGGGCCGCCCAGCACAGCGTCGCTCCCCGCGGTGATCCGCGGGGAGCGACGCTTTTCTGTCCCAGTGGCTACGAGTCCTTCCCTCGTCGAGTCGACGACGCTCGGGGCGTCGCGCCGGTCACATGTCGGCAGAAGCATTGACATACCGTCAGTACGCCGCCGAGACTGATCGCCGTGACGACCCCGACCGCCGGTGCTCGCCCGGGGCCCCGCGTCCCGGCCGGTCACGGCTCCGCTGCGGTGGGGGTCGCGGCCGCAGCCGCCCTTGCCGGTGAGTACGCCGACGACCTCGTCCTGGGAACCGTCCGGGACGTCCACCGCGCCGTCGCCGACCGGGTCTTCAGCGCCACCGGCCGCGCCACGGCGGGGACCTCGACCCTTCCGCGGCTGGTCCACGACGGGATCACCGCCGGCGTCTACGCAGGAGTCGGAGCCGGTCTCAAGGCCGCCACGGTCGGGCTGCGGGCGGCGGAGCGGCGCGGCGTCGGACCTCGGCTCCAGGCTCGCCCGGCCGGCCGGCACGTCGTCTCGGCGGTCAACGGCCTGCTCGGGGACCGCCTCCGCGACGAGCGCCCCGAGCTCGCCATCGAGATGGCCGTGCGTCGCGACGGCTGCGACGTACCTCTCGACCCCGACTCCCTGACCGAGGCGTTCCCCGCCGCCACCGGCAGCGTCGTGGTCTTCCTCCACGGGCTCGGCGAGAACGAGGAGTCGTGGAACCTCAAGCGTGAGGAGCGCGGCGGGACCTACGGGTCGCTCCTGGCCTCCGAGACGGACTGGACACCCGTCTACCTGCGCGCCAACACCGGGCTGCCGCTTTGGGACAACGGGGCGGCGCTGGCGTCGCTGCTGAGCGCCCTCACGGGCGCCTGGCCGCGGGAGGTACGCCGGATCGCCCTGGTCGGTCACTCGATGGGCGGCCTCATCGCGCGAGCCGCCTGCGCGATCGACGGCGACGCCCCCGCCGCGGGGGAGCGCTGGACGGACCTGGTCACCGACGTCGTCACGCTCGGGACCCCCCACCTCGGCGCCCCGCTCGAGCACCTGGTCCACGCCGGGGCCGCCGCGCTGGGCGTCCTCCCCGAGTCGGCACCTTTCGGGCGGATCCTCGACCACCGGAGCGTGGGCATCCTCGACCTCCGGCGCGGTCTGCCCGCCGACGTGCGCCGCCTCCCGACTGCGCGCTACCGCCTCGTCGCGGCAACCCTGGGCCCCACTCCGCGCCATCCCCTCAGCGAGGTGTTCGGCGACCTCCTGGTGCGCTACCCGTCGGCGACCGGGCGGCCGCGCAGGGGGAGTCCGGTGTTCCCGGACGCCGACGTCCTGCACGTGCGCGGGGGGCACTTCTCGCTGCTCAACCACCCCGACGTCCACCGAGCCCTCAAGTCCTGGCTGGACTGAGCCGATCCCCAGACGTTCCGAGTCGCCAACCGTCCCAGAGAGGTCCCGCATGAACCAGCCCCTGCCGATCAGCGCCACCGTCGAGGTCGCGGCGAGCCCCGAGGCGGTGTGGGCGACGCTGTCCGACGTGAGCCGCATGACCGAGTGGAGCCCGGAGTGCCGCAGGATCGTCGTCCTCGGCACACCGAAGGAAGGGGTCGGAACGAAGTTCCTCGGCCTCAACCGGCGCGGCTGGGCGGTCTGGCCCACGACCTCGCGCGTGGTGCGCTACGAGCCCGGCAAGGCCGTCGCGTGGAAGACCCGCGAGAGCGGGGCGACCTGGAGCTACGAGCTCGCGCCCAGCGCATCCGGCACCAGCCTGACCGGACGGCGTGAGCTGGCGTCGTTCACGGTCGGGACGAAGCTGTTGGCCCCCGTGATCGGCGGGGCGGCCGGGCACGACGAGGAGCTCGCCGACGGCATCCGCACCACGCTGGAGCGGATCAAGGCCACCGTCGAGGACGGCTGACCGGTCCAGGCACTCAGGCGTGACCCCCGGTGGCTCGCCCCGCGACAGGCCGTGCACGTCTGCTGTGGGCGAACACCGGGGGTTTCCTCGTGGATGTGCGGGGGCTTGCGGCTAGGGTCGGGGACGTGAACGAGACTCCCAGCCTGACCCCAGGTCCCCAGATGAACGGTGGCGCCGCGTCGTACGGGCTCGACGACCACATCTACCAGCGTCTGCTCAAGGAGCGGATCGTCTTCCTCGGCTCGGAGGTGCGCGACCAGAACGCCAACGCGATCTGCGCGCAGATGCTCCTCCTCAACGCCGAGGACCCCGCGGCGGACATCTTCCTCTACATCAACAGCCCGGGTGGCTCGGTGGACGCCGGCATGGCGATCTACGACACGATGAACTACATCTCCAACGACGTGGCCACGGTCGGCATGGGCCTGGCCGCCTCGATGGGGCAGTTCCTTCTCTGTGCCGGCGCCCAGGGCAAGCGCTACGCCCTGCCGCACGCGCGGATCATGATGCACCAGCCCTCCGGTGGCATGGGCGGTTCTGCCGCGGACATCAAGATCCAGGCGCAGCAGTCGATGCACATCAAGGAAGTGCTCTTCAAGCTGATCAGCCAGCACACCGGCCAGCCGCTCGAGCAGGTCGAGCTGGACGCCGACCGCGACCGCTGGTTCACCGCCGACCAGGCGCTCGAGTACGGCTTCATCGACAAGGTCGTGGCCAGCGCCGGCCAGGTCGCGGACCAGGGCCGTCCTGCCGCGCAGAAGAAGTGACAGGGAAGAGAGCGGACACGACATGAGCAGCAGAGAGATCCCCGGCCTCGAGGCCAGTGGTCGCGCGAGCGAGTTCGCCTCGCCGAGCATGAACTACTACATCCCGCAGTGGGAGGAGCGGACGTCGTACGGCGTCCGCCGCATCGACCCCTACACCAAGCTGTTCGAGGACCGGATCATCTTCCTGGGTGTTCCGATCTCCGACGACATCGCGAACGCCGTGATGTCGCAGCTGCTGGTGCTGGAGTCCATGGACCCCGACCGCGACATCCAGATCTACATCAACAGCCCTGGTGGGTCGTTCACGGCGCTGACCGCGATCTACGACACGATGCGGTTCGTCAAGCCGGACATCCAGACCGTCTGCCTGGGCCAGGCGGCCTCTGCGGCCGCGATCCTGCTCGCGGCGGGCGCCAAGGGCAAGCGCCTGGCCCTGCCGAACAGCCGGATCCTGATCCACCAGCCCTACACCGAGGGCACCTATGGGCAGACCTCGGACATCGAGATCCAGGCCAACGAGATCCTGCGCATGCGGGACCTGCTGGAGACGATGATCTCCGAGCACACCGGCAAGGAAAAGGAAATCGTCAGCCGCGACATCGACCGCGACAAGATCCTGACGGCGGAGTCGGCGATCGAGTACGGCCTGATCGACTCGATCCTCGAGTCGCGCAAGGCGGCCCTGGCTGTCGGCCACGGAGCTGGTCGGCCCTGACCTTGCTCGGGCGGCGAACCCACGGTTCGCCGCCCGAGCGGACGAAGGGATCGCCGTGTCCCCATCCCATTTGGGGGTCTGACGGGGTACCTTCGATGAAGCACAAATTGGTGGACAGCGAGCCGGTTCAGCAGGGACTGCCGGCCTGATCGTGAGGAGACGTCGCCTGTGGCACGCATCGGTGACGGAGGCGACCTGCTGAAGTGCTCGTTCTGCGGAAAGAGCCAGAAGCAGGTCAAGAAGCTGATCGCAGGACCTGGCGTCTACATCTGCGACGAGTGCATCGATCTCTGCAACGAGATCATCGAGGAGGAGCTCAGCGAGGGCAGCGAGGTAGGTCTCGAGGAGCTGCCCAAGCCCCGCGAGATCTTCGACTTCCTCAACTCCTACGTGATCGGCCAGGAGACGGCGAAGAAGTCGCTCGCGGTCGCGGTCTACAACCACTACAAGCGCGTCCAGGCCGGCGTCACGACCGGCCGCCACGCCAAGGACGACGCCGTCGAGCTCGCCAAGTCCAACATCCTGGTCATCGGCCCGACGGGCTGCGGCAAGACCTACCTGGCGCAGACGCTCGCGCGGATGCTCAACGTCCCCTTCGCCATCGCGGACGCCACAGCGCTCACCGAGGCGGGCTACGTCGGCGAGGACGTCGAGAACATCCTTCTGAAGCTGATCCAGGCCGCTGACTACGACGTCAAGAAGGCCGAGACGGGCATCATCTACATCGACGAGATCGACAAGGTCGCCCGCAAGGCGGAGAACCCCTCGATCACGCGCGACGTCTCCGGCGAGGGCGTCCAGCAGGCGCTGCTGAAGATCCTGGAGGGCACGACGGCCTCGGTGCCGCCGCAGGGTGGTCGCAAGCACCCCCACCAGGAGTTCATCCAGATCGACACCACGAACATCCTGTTCATCGTCGGCGGCGCGTTCGCGGGCCTGGAGAACATCGTCGAGCAGCGCATCGGCAAGAAGACCCTGGGCTTCGGCGCGGAGATCCCCTCCAAGGAGGACCGCGACATGGACAAGATCTTCGCCGAGGTCATGCCTGAGGACCTGATGAAGTTCGGTCTCATCCCCGAGTTCATCGGCCGGCTCCCGGTCATCGCCACGGTGGAGAAGCTCAACCGCGAGGCGCTGGTGGCGATCCTGACCGAACCCCGCAACGCCCTGGTCAAGCAGTACCAGAAGCTGTTCGAGCTCGACGGTGTCGAGCTCGAGTTCACCACGGACGCCGTCGACGCGGTGGCGGACCTGGCGATGATGCGCGGCACGGGCGCACGCGGCCTGCGCGCGATCATCGAGGAGGTCCTGCTCCACGTGATGTACGACGTGCCCTCCCGTGAGGACGTCGCGAAGGTCGTCGTCAACGGCGAGGTCGTCAGCGACAACGTGAACCCGACCCTGGTGCCGCGGGACGCGGAGCCGAAGAAGCGCAAGTCCGCCTGACCTGTCGGGCGGCCCGAGATCGACCCCCTCCTCGCGCGGCGAGGCAGGGGGTCGGTCATATCCGGGGTGTGTTGCAGGTGAGTGCGACGGTCCGCCCGGATGTGATGCTCGTTATGTGCGGCTTCGGCCGTTTCGGGGACAGATGTCCCCTGTGAGCGGAAGAATGGACCGTTCATGGTGGCACCCCACCGGTGCCGTCCTCTACATCTCGGGAGCAGGCAAACCATGAGTGCTGAGCACCGCAAACCCCTGGCGGCGTTCATCCTCCTCGCCTTCGCGGCCGCGGTCATCGTGGGCGTACAGCGTGCGGACGCGCAGCCCGGCCGTTTCCTGGCCTCGGTCGTGGGTTCCACGGAGCGGGTGCACGGGCTCTTCCCGGAGCTGTCGGGCTCCTCGGCCCAGCTCTCCGGCAAGCAGCTCGGCCGACTCGGCCCGGCGTTCGGTGCCGTGATCGCGCACGAGCAGCGCGTCCGCGACCGCGCGGAGGCGTCCGGTCCCGGGCGCGAGGATGTCCCTGGTCAGGCCGAGCAGACTCAGGGCCGCGCCGTGGCCCGGCCCGGGCAGGTCGTCGCCGAGGCGGTGCGGAGGTCTGAGGATCACCACTCGGACCGGTCCACGGAGGCTGTGGGACGGCTGCGTCGCCACGTGGATTCGGGCGTGAACGACCGCCTGCGTGGCTCGATGTTCTCGCCCCCAGGCCTCGCGAAGGGCTACCGCGGCCTGGTCGGTCACGCCTCCCACGGACGCGGCACCGATTCGCAGCGAGACCGGCACCGCCGGCACGGCCGCTAGGCTCCGGGCGCTGCCGGCGACGGGCCGGCGCCGCTTCCTCGAAAAGTAGTCCCGCGACAGGCGCCGGGCTGGCTAGAGTCGCGGGCGTGACCACGCCCCTCAGTCCCCTCGTCCTTCCCGACCGTCGCGACGACTGGGAGCCCTGGTTCCAGAGCCGGTGCGAGACCCAGCTCAGCCGGGCGCGAGAGCTAGTCCAGCAGCTGAAGACGGATGCCCCGGGCACCGGCGCAGCGGTGCTCGCGCTGTGGAACGACGTGAACCTGGCTCTGGCCAACGCCTTCGCGGTGTCCTCGTTGATGGCGCAGGCGCACCCGGACGAGTCGGTCCGCAGCAGGGCGGAGTCGGGCGAGCAGGAAGCCCACCGGCTGCTCACCGAGATCGGCCTGGACCGCGACCTGTACGACGTGCTCGTCGCCGTGGACTCCGCAGACCTGGACGAGGAGGCGGCGCGAGTACTGGAGCTGTCGCTGCGTGACTTCCGGCGCGCCGGCGTGGACCAGGACGACGAGACGCGCGCGAGGATCCGCACCCTGGCCGAGCGTGAGACCGAGGTCGCTCAGCAGTTCTCCAAGAACATCCGCGACGACGTGCGCTCCGTCGTGCTCGAGCCGGAGCGTCTGACCGGGCTGCCGGCCGACTACGTGGAGGGCCACCCCGCGGGGGCGGACGGGAAGGTCACGATCACCACTGACTACCCCGACTATGTGCCGTTCATGACGTTCGCTCGCGACCGCGAGGCCCGGGCCGAGCTGTTGCGCGCCTTCCTGAACCGGGCCTGGCCGCAGAACGACCGGCTCCTGCGTGAGCTCCTCGAGCTGCGCGACGAGCATGCCCGGCTGCTCGGGTACGCCGACTCACCGAGCTACGACGCCGAGATCAAGATGATCGGCAAGGGGGAGGCGATCCCCGAGTTCATCGACAGGATCAGTGCGGCGGCAGAGGCGTCGGCCCGCCGCGACTACGACATCCTGCTCGCCCGCCTCCGGCAGGACCATCCCGAGGTGACGGCCGTCGACAGCACCGACAAGGCCTACTACGGCGAGGTGATCCGCAAGGAGAACTTCGACGTCGACGCCCAGCAGGTCCGCGAGTACTTCGACTTCGCCAAGGTGCGTGCCGGTCTTCTGGACGTCACGGGGAGGCTCTTCGGGCTCGAGTACGTCGAGGCTGCGGACGCGCCGCGCTGGCACGAGGACGTGGCGGTGTACGACGTGGCCTCGGCGGGGGAGCGGCTGGGGCGGATCTACCTCGACCTGCACCCCCGGGAAGGCAAGTACAAGCACGCCGCACAGTTCGACCTGGTGCCCGGCATCCAGGGGCGGCAGCTCGCCGAGGGGGTGCTGGTGTGCAACTTCCCGCGCGGCCTGATGGAGCACGACGACGTCGTGACGCTCTTCCACGAGTTCGGGCACCTGGTCCACCATGTGCTGGCCGGACGCCACGCCTGGGCCCGCTTCTCCGGCGTGGCCACGGAGTGGGACTTCGTCGAGGCGCCGTCGCAGATGCTCGAGGAGTGGGCGTGGGACGCCGACGTCCTCCGCCTGTTCGCGACCAAGGCGCAGGGTGAGCCGATCCCGGCCGACCTCGTGGAGAAGATGCGCCGTGCCGACGAGTTCGGCAAGGGGTACCACGCCCGCACCCAGATGTTCTACGCCGCGCTGTCCTACCAGGTGCACCAGCAGGTGCCCGAGGACACGACGGCACTCGTGCGCGAGCTGCAGGCGTCCTTCGACCTCTTCGGCTACGTCCCGGGTACGCACTTCCAGGCGTCGTTCGGCCACCTCGAGGGGTACGGCTCGGGCTATTACACCTACATGTGGAGCCTGGTCATCGCGAAGGACATGTTCTCGGCGTTCGACCCGACTGACCTCTTCGCCCGGGACGTCGCCACGAGGTACCGCGACCGGGTGCTCGCCGCGGGTGGGTCGAAGGACGCCGCCGACCTGGTCGCGGAGTTCCTCGGCCGCCCCTACACCTTCGACGCCTTCCAGGCCTGGCTCGACCGCAGCTGAGCCTCAGGCCTCCGGCTGCTCGGCGATCTCGGCCTCGACCGTGATCTCGCCGTCACCGGGGGTGAAGGTGAGCGTCCCCGTGACGTTGCCGGCCGCCTTGAGGTCCTCGGCGACCTGCTCGGCGAGCGCCAGGGCCTCCGTCGGACCCGTGACGGTCACCGCCGAGAGCGGGGTGCGCATCTTGACCTTCGCCTGAGACTTGGCACCGCGGATCCCGGTGAGGACGGCGGCCACGGCCGCCAGCATGTCCGGGGTGCTCGACGCTGCCGAGCCGAGATCGGACGGGGTCGGCCAGGCGGCGCGGTGGATCGAGCCCTCGCGCCACCACGACCACACCTCTTCGGTGACGTAGGGCAGGAACGGTGCCAGCAGGCGCAGCTGGACGTCGAGGGCGAGGGCCAGGGCAGCCTTCGCCGACGCGGCGGGCTCGTCGCCCCGTCCGCCGTACGCCCGCTCCTTGACGAGCTCGAGGTAGTCGTCGCAGAACTCCCAGAAGAACTTCTCGGTGACCTCGAGAGCGGTGGTGTAGTCGTACTCCTCGAAGGCGTCCGTGGCCTTGACCACGACGTTGACGAGGCCGCCGAGCATCGCGCAGTCGACGGGCGCGCTCACGTGAGCCGGAGCGGCGTCGACAGCACCGAGCCCGAGCACGAACTTCGAGGCGTTGAGCACCTTCATCGCCAGGCGACGCCCGACCTTCATCTGGGTCTCGTCGAAGGGGGAGTCCGCGCCCGACCGGGCCAGCGCTGCCCGCCAGCGGACCGCGTCCGCGCCGTACTTCTCGAGGATGTCGACCGGGACGACGACGTTGCCCTTGGACTTGCTCATCTTCTTGCGGTCGGGGTCGACCACGAAGCCGGAGATCGCGGCGTGCGACCACGGGACCACGCCGTTCTCGTGGTGCGCGCGCACGACCGTGGCGAAGAGCCAGGTGCGGATGATGTCGTGCGCCTGCGGGCGCAGGTCCATCGGGAAGGTGCGCTCGAACAGGTCCTGGTCACGCTCCCAGCCCGTGACGATCTGCGGACTCAGGGAGGAGGTCGCCCAGGTGTCCATGACGTCGGGGTCGGCCACGAAGCCACCGGGCTTGCCGCGCTGGTCCTCGTCGTACCCGCGCGGGGTCTGCGAGGACGGGTCGACCGGGAGCTCGTCCTCGGACGGCATCAGCGGGTGGTCGTAGTCGGGCTCGCCCTCGTCGTCCAGCGGGTACCAGACCGGGAAGGGGATCCCGAAGAACCGCTGCCGGGAGACCAGCCAGTCGCCGTGCAGGCCCTCGACCCAGTTGGTGTAGCGGTGCCGCATGTACTCCGGCACCCAGGTGATCTCGCCGCTGCGCTCGATCAGCTCGGTGCGGAGCTCACGGTCACGCCCGCCGTTCTTGATGTACCACTGGCGGGTCGAGACGATCTCGAGAGGCTTGTCGCCCTTCTCGTAGAAGTTCGCCATGCGCTGCGTGGGCTTCGGCTCCCCGTCGAGGTCGCCGCTCTCGCGGAGCTTGGCCACCATCGCCTCGCGGGCGCTGAAGGCGGTCTTGCCGGCGAGGTCGGCGTACGCCGTGGCGGCAGGCTCGTGCGAGAGCCAGGCCGGCGTCTCGCGGTGCAGCCGGCCGTCGCGGCCGATGACGGTGCGCACCGGCAGCTCGAGCTCGCGCCACCACATGACGTCGGTGAGGTCGCCGAAGGTGCAGCACATCGCGATGCCGGCGCCCTTGTCCGGCTCCGCGGCGTGGTGGGCGACGACGGGGATCTCGACGCCGAACACCGGCGAGGTGACCGTCGTGCCGAACAGGTCCTGGTAGCGCTCGTCGTCGGGGTGCGCGATGAGCGCGACGACGGCGGGGATCAGCTCGGGGCGCGTGGTCTCGATGTGGACCGGGGAGCCGTCCGGCTTGTGGAAGGCCACCCGGTGGAAGGCGCCGGGGTACTCCCGCGCCTCGAGCTCGGCCTGGGCGACGGCGGTCTGGAAGGTGACGTCCCACAGGGTCGGCGCGTCGTTGGAGTAGGCCTCACCGCGGGCGAAGTTGCGCAGGAACGCCCGCTGGCTCGCGACCCGGGCCTCCTCGCCGATCGTGGTGTAGGTCTGGGTCCAGTCGACGGACAGGCCGACGGTGCGCCACAGCTTCTCGAACGCCTGCTCGTCCTCCTGGACGAGCTGCTCGCACAGGTCGATGAAGTTCTGCCGACTGACCGGCACCTGCTTCTTCGGGTCCGGCTTCTCCGGCGGCGTGAAGTCGGGGTCGTGGGGGAGAGAGGGGTCGCAGCGGACCCCGAAGTAGTTCTGCACCCGGCGCTCGGTGGGCAGGCCGTTGTCGTCCCAGCCCATCGGGTAGAAGACCTCCTTGCCGCGCATCCGCTGGAAGCGGGCGATGAGGTCGGTGTGGGTGTAGGAGAAGACGTGCCCCACGTGCAGCGAGCCCGAGACCGTCGGCGGCGGGGTGTCGATCGAGTAGATCTCCTCGCGCGTCTTCGAGCGGTCGAAGCGGTAGGTGCCCTGGTCCTGCCAGTGCCGGACCCACTTGTCCTCCAGCCCCTCGAGCGCAGGCTTGTCCGGTACGACGACCGAGCGGCCGGCGGTCGCTTCGGTGGTCTCCCTCTGCGGGTGACCGGGCAGGTCAGACGTGGGGTTGGTGTCCATGGGACGAGATCTTACGGGTGGGCCTCGGGGGCGGGCGACTCAGTTCCCCTCAGGTGACGAGGGGATCGGCGTACCCCCGTAGACTCGGGGCGCGATGTCTGACACCCCCACCTCCTCCTCGCTGCCGTCGAGCGCGGCCGCCGACGTTCCCGCCACGTACGCCGACGTCGAGCGCGCGCTGCTCGCGCGCTGGCCGGAGACCAGGCTGGAGCCGAGCCTGGACCGCATCTCGGCGCTGACCCACCTGATGGGCGACCCGCAGCGTTCCTACCCGGTCATCCACCTGACCGGCACCAACGGCAAGACCAGCACCTCGCGGCTGATCGACAACCTCATCAGGGCTGCGGGGCTGCGCACCGGGCGGTTCACCAGTCCGCACGTCGAGTCGATGACGGAGCGGATCTCGGTGGACGGCGACCCGGTCCCCGAGGAGGTGTTCGTCCAGGCTTACCGCGAGGTCGCGCCGTTCGCCGACCTCGTCGACGCCGACAGCGAGTACCCGCTCTCCTTCTTCGAGACCGTGGTCGCGATGGCCTACGCAGCCTTCGCCGACGCGCCCGTGGACGCCGCGATCGTCGAGGTCGGCATGGGCGGGTCCTGGGACGCCACCAACGTGGTCGAGGCCAAGGTCGCGGTGATCGCGCCGATCAGCATGGACCACGCGGCGTACCTCGGCGAGCGGCCGGAGGACATCGCCCTGGAGAAGGCCGGGATCATCAAGCCCGGCTCGGTGGTCGTGATGGCCGAGCAGTCGCCGGAGGTCGCCGAGGTGCTGCTCGAGCGCGCCGCCGAGGTGGGTGCCGCTGCCGTCTTCCGCGAGGGTTTCGACTTCGGCGTGGTGCACCGGGTGCCCGCGGTCGGAGGACAGATGCTCCGCATCCAGGGCCTGCGGGCCGAGTACGACGAGGTCTTCCTCCCGCTGTACGGCGCCCACCAGGGCCAGAACGCCGCGCTGGCGCTGGCCGCGATGGAGGCCTTCACCGGCGGTGACGAGCCCCTCGACGCCGAGCTGGTCAACGAGGCCTTCGGGCAGGCGACGTCGCCGGGCCGCCTGGAGATCGTCCGACGTAGCCCGACGATCGTGCTCGACGCCGCCCACAACCCCCACGGTGCGCAGGCCGCCGCTGCCGCGCTCGAGGACTCCTTCACGTTCAACCCGCTCGTGGGCGTGGTCGGTGTGATGGCGGACAAGGACTACGAGGGCCTGCTGTCCGCGTTCGAGCACGTGTTCGGCGAGATCGTGTGCACGCAGAACTCCACGCCGCGGGCCATGCCGGCCGAGGAGCTCGCGGAGGTGGCGCGGGGCATCTTCGGTCAGGACCGTGTTCATGTCGCGCCGAGGCTCGACGACGCGATCGAGCGGGCGGCGACCCTGGCCGAGACCGGCGGCGTCTATGGCTCGGGCGGCATCCTGGTGACCGGCTCGGTGATCACGGTCGGCGAGGCCCGGGCGATGCTCATGCCGCAGAACCGGCGTGAGAAGGAGGACCGCTGATGCGGTCCGCGCGCCGCTCGATGGCGGCGACGATGCTCGGCCTGGAGGCCGTGGTCCTGGGTCTGACCACGCCCGTGCTGATCAGCGTGGCCTCGGTGTCGACCGCGACGTCGCTGGGCGTGGGCCTTGGCCTAGCCGCAGCCTGTGTCGTGACCGCCGGGATGCTGCGGCGACCCTGGGCCTTCGTGCTGGGATGGGCCATCCAGGTCGCGGCACTCGCCCTGGGTTTCGTGATCCCGATGATGTTCTTCCTGGGAGCGATCTTCACTGCACTGTGGGCCGGTGCGGTCTTCCTGGGCGCCAAGATCGACCGCGAGCGTGCCGAGCGCGCTGTGCTCGAGCAGGAGTGGGCCGCCGAGCACGGTGACGACTAGGGCTCGGTAGGCTGCGGGGCATGTCTCAGCGCACTCTCGTCCTGCTCAAGCCCGACGCCGTCCGCCGCGGCCTGGTGGGGAACATCCTCGGCCGCTTCGAGGCCAAGGGCCTCTCCATCGTCGCGATGGAGCAGCGCACGATCGACGGCGCGAAGGCGGACGAGCACTACGCCGAGCACGTCGAGCGGGACTTCTACCCGCCGCTGCGGGCGTTCGTGACCAGCGGCCCGCTCGTAGCCTGCGTCCTCGAGGGCGACGAGGCCATCGAGGTGGTGCGCGCGATCAACGGCGCCACCGACGGCCGCAAGGCCGCGCCCGGCACCATCCGCGGCGACCTGTCGCTCTCGAACCGGGAGAACCTCGTCCACGGCTCCGACTCCCCGGAGTCGGCGGCCCGTGAGATCAAGAACTGGTTCCCCGACCTCTGAGCCTCCCGTTCCTTCGTCCGCCGGTGGCCGGTGGTGACGCCTCGACTGGCGTCGCCACCGGCCACCGGCGCGTCCGAGTCGGGAACGTCCTCGGGTGGCCGGTCAGGCCGGCCGGGGGACGCGCCCGCGCGCTCGGGTGGCACGAACGGGTGGTTTGCGGCCGATCACAGTCAATAGTCGCGCAGCGGACATAGCGCAGCAGTACCGTCGAAAGGTCGTGGATCGACCTGGTGGGGGCGCGGATGCGCTCAGGAGAGGCCACGCATCACACAGGGGCAGTACTCACTGATCCATGGGGGGTCATTCGCATGCGTTCCTCGTTCAGAACCAGCCCTCGTCTGCGCCGCCGCAGCCGCACTCGTCCTCGGCTCGACGGCCTCCGCGAGCGCCGACGACGTGGACCTCACCTCGTCGACGCCGGCCTGGACGGTTGGCACGGACGGCGTCCCGACCATCACGCTCGACGTCGGAGAGATCGGGACCGTGGTGCTGACGTACGTCGAGACGAACCCGGAGAAGCTCTCCTCCGGTGGTGGCAAGCCGGTCTGGGCGCCTGGCCTCCCCGGTTGTGAGCTCAAGGGCGGACCGGGCATGAACCCGAACGACACGCAGCTCGTGCTCGGCGTCGAAGACGAGACCGACGGCGTCATCGCGCTCGGATCCGAGACGGTCACCTTCGCCGACTGCCCCGAGACGATCGACGGTGTCACGGTCCCGGAGACACGGACGCTGACCTTCACCGGTCAGCTCCGCCGGGCAGACACGTCGGTGTCCTTCGAAGTCGACGCGGCGACCGTTGCGCTCGAGCGCGCGTACTTCACCGCGCCGGACTCGTTCCGGGTCGTGGTGCTGGCGCCGGCGGACGGACGGGACGCCCCGGCGATCGCCAACGACTTCCTGCACAACACCGCGGACGCGGCCACGCGGGCAGCCTGCCAGGCGGCGAACGGCAGCAGACGCCAACCAGAGCGAGAACTGGCACGGCCGAGCTGCATCAGCAAGATCGCCCAGTTCTTCGACGGCCAGACGTTCACGCCGGACGAGGAGTACGTCGTCGTCGACAAGGTGCTCGAGTACTGCGGGGTCGGCAGCACGTCCAGCTGACCGCCACGCCCCGACGGGCGGCTCTCCGTCCTCGCACGTACCCGGCGAGGTCAGGAGGGTCGCCCGTTGGCGTGCCGCGTGTCCTGCCGGGATGTAAAGCCTTGCCCTCTTAGGCTTTTCCCGGGTCGGTGAGCAGTCTCGCCGTACCTCTCTTCCGGGCAGCACCAGAGGGCAGGACACCATGGCGAACAGCTTCATCGGCCGGGACATGGCGGTCGACCTCGGCACCGCCAACACCCTGGTCTACGTGCGTGGCAAGGGCGTGCTCCTCGACGAGCCGTCCGTCGTCGCGCTGAACGCCACCACCGGCGAGATCCTCGCGGTCGGGCACGAGGCGAAGCGGATGATCGGGCGCACCCCCGACAACATCACCGCCATCCGGCCGCTCCAGGACGGCGTCATCGCCGACTTCGACTCGACCGAGCAGATGCTCCGGTTCTTCATCCAGCAGGTGCACCGCCGCCGCTACTTCGCCAAGCCGCGCCTGGTGATCTGCGTGCCGAGCGGCATCACCGCCGTCGAGCAGCGCGCGGTGAAGGAGGCCGGCTACCAGGCCGGCGCCCGCCGCGTGTACATCGTCGAGGAGCCCATGGCCGCCGCGATCGGCGCCAACCTCCCCGTCCACGAGGCCACCGGCAACATGGTCGTCGACATCGGCGGGGGTACGACGGAGGTCGCCGTCATCTCGCTCGGCGGCATCGTCACCAGCCTGTCGATCCGCACAGCGGGCGACGACCTCGACCAGGCGATCATCGCGTGGATGAAGAAGGAGTACTCCCTCATGCTGGGGGAGCGCACCGCCGAAGAGATCAAGATGACCCTGGGGTCCGCCTTCCCGCTGCCGCAGGAGCCGGAGGCGGAGGTGCGTGGGCGCGACATGATCTCGGGCCTGCCCAAGACCGTATCGGTCTCCAGCGCCGAGGTGCGGCAGGCTCTGGAGGAGCCGCTCCACGCCATCGTGGACGCCGTGCGCACCACCCTCGACCAGACCCCGCCCGAGCTGGCCGGCGACATCATGGACCGCGGGCTCGTGCTGACGGGTGGGGGCGCGCTGCTGCGCGGGCTCGACGAGCGGCTGCGCCACGAGACCGGCATGCCCGTCCACATCGCGGAGGACCCGCTGCACTCGGTGGCCATGGGCGCCGGGAAGTGCGTCGAGGAGTTCGAGGCGCTGCAGCAGGTGCTCGTGTCCGAGCCTCGACGGCGATGACGGCGGTGTCCTGAGATGGCCATGCGTGAGAAGCACACACGGCCCTCGCGAGGGGTCCTGTTCCTCCTGCTGCTCGCCAGCTTCACCGTGATCACCCTCGACGTCCGCGGCGGTGACGACTCCCCGCTGGACCCGGTCCGTGCGGTGGTGGGTGACGTCTTCGGCCCCGCCGAGGAGGTGACCGCGGTCGTCGTACGTCCCTTCCGGGCGGTGCCTGACTACTTCACCACCGCGGGGAGCCTGCACGGCGAGGTCGCTCGTCTCGAGGCGGAGAACGCCGCGCTGCGCTCCCGTCTGGCGACCTCCGAGCTGGACAGGCGCCGCGCCGCCGAGCTGGACGGGCTGCTGAAGACCGCGGGAGACACCGGCTACGCGCTGGTGCCCGCCCGGGTCGTGGCGATGGGACCCGCCCAGTCGTTCTCGCAGACCGTCACGATCGACGCGGGCACCTCCTCGGGGATCCACGAGGACATGACGGTGCTCAACAACGACGGCCTCGTGGGCAGGGTGATCCGCGCGGACCGCTCCACGGCTACGGTCCTGCTCCTGGTGGACCGCGACTCCGTCGTCGGCGGTCGGCTCGGCTCGAGCCTCGAGATCGGGTTCCTCCAGGGGCGCGGTGTCGTCGGCGACGACGGACGCCTCGACCTCGACCTGGTCGACCGGGCGGCAACCCCCGGCCACGGCGACGCGCTCCTCACCTGGGGATCCCGCAACGGCACGCCCTACGTCCCGGGCGTTCCGATCGGGCGGGTGATCTCGGTCTCGAGCAGCCCCCGTGACCTGTCCAAGCATGCGGTCATCGACCCGTTCGTGGACTTCTCGGCCCTCGACGTGGTCGGGGTCGTGGTCGACGCGGACACCCGCGGCGACCGTGCAGTGATCAAGGCGGGGGAGAAGTCCCGCGCATCGGAGAAGGACCGCTGATGGCAGCCGTGCGTGCTCTCGTCGTCGCTCTCGTGGTGACCCTGGCGGTGTCGCTGCAGGTGGCGCTGTTCCCCTACGTCTCCCTCGGCGGTGTGGTCCCGAACCTCGCGCTCCTGCTCGTCGTGGCGGCCGCGCTCGTTCGGGGACCGGAGTTCGCGGCGGTGCTCGGGTTCCTCGCCGGCCTCGCTCTCGACCTGGCGCCGCCCGCGGACCACGTCGCGGGGCGCTGGGCGCTCGCCCTGGTGGTCGTGGGCTACCTCGCCGGCCGGGTCCGCCACGACGTGCGGACCTCCGCCCTCGCTGCCGTGCTGACCGTGGCGGCCTCATCCTTCATCGGGACCTCGGTCTTCGCGCTCAGCGGCATGGTGCTCTCCGACCCCGGTGTCCCGGTCTCCGAGGCGCTCGGGGTGATCCCGCTCGCCGTCCTGTACGACGTGCTGCTCACGCCGTTCGTCCTCCCGCTGACGATGCGGATGTTCCGGCGCATGGAGCCGCACGAGGTGGCCTTCTGATGGGCACCGGCGGGTCTCGCGGCCGCGTCCCGAAGGTCCGGGCGACGGCCAGGCAGAAGGGCCGGCTGCGGCTCGTCGTGGTGCAGGCGATCGTGCTTTCGCTCTTCGTCACGTTGTTCGCGCGGCTCTGGTACCTCCAGGTCCTCGGCGGCGAGGCCTACCAGGCGCAGGCGGCGGAGCAGTCGGTCCGCGAGCTCGTCGTGCAGCCCGCCCGTGGCCTGATCGTCGACGACATGGGACGACCCCTCGTCGCGAACCGCACCTCGTGGGTCGTCACCGTCGACCGCACCCTGCTCGGGAAGATGAGCGACGAGCGGCAGGAGGAGGTGCTCCGCCGCGTCGCACGCACGGTCGGCTCGACGTACAAGGAGGTGCTGGCGCGGTCGCTGCTCTGCGGCGCGCCCGGCTCGATCGCGGGCACCTGCTGGAACGGCTCGCCGTACCAGCCGGTCCCCGTGGCCGAGGACGTCCCGCAGAGGACGGCCGTGTCGATCCTGGAGCAGAGCGAGGACTACCCCGCGGTGCTCGCGGAGTCGGTGAGCGTGCGCGCCTACCCCTCGCCGTACGGCATCAACGCCGCGCACCTGCTCGGCTACCTCAGCCCGATCACGGAGGAGGAGCTCGACGAGGCCGAGACCGAGGGGGACACCTCCGTGCACGGCGCGTCCGTCGTGGGTCGTGCCGGGGTGGAGAAGCAGTACGACCGGTACCTCCGAGGCGCGCCCGGCTACAAGCGCGTCGCAGTCGACAGCATGGGCCGGGTCCTCGGTGGCTCCGGGCAGGTCCGGGGCAAGGCCGGCGACACTCTCGTCACCTCGATCGACGCGCGGGTGCAGTCGGTGGTCGAGGAGCAGCTCGCGTCCACGATCAGGCAGGCCCGGCAGACCGTGGACCCCGTGACGGGCAGGCGGTACGTCGCGGACTCCGGCGCGGCCGTCGTCATGGACGCCACGAACGGCCGGATCGTCGCGATGTCCGGCTTCCCGACGTACGACCCCGGCGTCTGGGTCGGCGGGATCAGCAGCAAGGCACTGGCGCGGCTGTACTCCGAGAAGGCCGGGACGCCGCTGCTCTTCCGTGCCACCCAGGGACAGTTCGCGCCGGGCTCGACGTGGAAGCCGATCATGACCGCCGGCGCCCTGGAGAACGGCTTCAGCGAGAACACCCGGCTGGACTGCTCCTCGTCGTTCACCGTCGGCAACCGCGCCTTCAAGAACTACGAGTCGGGCGCCTACGGGTCCATCGGCTTCGACAAGGCCCTCGAGGTCTCGTGCAACACCTTCTTCTACCGGATCGGCTACAGCTTCTGGCAGCGCTTCGGGAGCGACGTCGACGACGTCCGCGCCAAGGACCCGCTGGTCAGCATGGCCAAGATCTTCGGCTTCGGGAAGGAGACCGGGATCGACGTCCCCGGCGAGGCCGGCGGACGCATCGCCGACCGGCAGTGGAAGCGCGACTACTACGAGGCCAACAGGGACTACTACTGCAAGCTCGGGAAGAAGGCGGGATCGGACTTCCTGCACCGCTTCGCCCGCGAGTTCTGCGTCGAGGGATACGCCTACCGGGCCGGTGACGCCGTGAACTTCGCCATCGGCCAGGGGGACACCATCGTCACCCCGCTGCAGCTCGCCCGTGCCTACGCCGCTCTGTCCAACGGCGGCACCCTCTGGGAGCCGCGGGTGGGCAAGGCGGTCGTCGACGCCCGGGGCAACGTGGTTCGCGAGATCAAGCCGAAGAAGGCGGGGACGGTGAAGGTCTCCCAGCGGCACCTGCGCTACATCGATCGGGCGCTGCAGGGCGTCTCGGAGCGCGGCACCATGTCGTGGCGGCTCATCGACTTCCCCCTGGACAAGGTCAAGATCCGCTCCAAGACCGGCTCCGCCGAGGTCTACGGCAAGCAGAGCACGTCCTGGGTCGCCTCCTACGACAAGAACTACGTCGTGGTGATGATGGTCTCCCAGGGCGGCACCGGCTCAGGGACGTCGGGCCCGTCGGTCCGCAAGATCTGGGAGACGCTGTACGGCGTGAAGGGCACCGAGGTGCGTCGGCGCAAGGCCGCGATCCCCGGCGCCAAGCCGCCCGCCGGCCTGCCCGTGTTCGCGAAGGACGGCGAGATCCTGCCTCCCGCCCCGGCCTCCCCCGCCCGGAGTGAGCGGCAGCGGAAGAAGGGGGGAGGCGCATGACCAGCACCCCCGTCCGGTCCCGCCCGGCGCGCATCGAGGTCAGCAGCCGGGCCCGGGCCCCCCGTCTGGACTGGCTGCTCATGCTCGCCGTGGTCGGCCTGCTGGCACTCGGCACGATGCTCGTGTGGTCGGCGACGGTGAACCGCGAGGACCTCACCGCCGGGGACCCCACGGCGTACCTGAAGAAGCAGCTGGTCAACATCGCCATCGGCGTGGTGCTCGGGGTGATGATCATCGCCACCGACCACCGCTGGGTGCGCATCCTTGCGCCCCTGGTGTACGCCGGGTCGGTGGTCGGGCTCGTGCTGGTGCTCGTCATGGGCAGCACCATCAACGGCTCACGCTCCTGGCTGATGGTGGGCGGCATGTCGATCCAGCCGGCCGAGTTCGCCAAGCTCGCCGTCGTCATCGGCATGGCCCTGCTCGTCGCCGAGCGCACCGAGGGGTCATGGAAGCAGCGGGAGGTCCGCCACCTCGACGTGCTGGGCATGCTCGCCATCGCGGGGGTCCCGGCGGTCCTGATCCTCCTCCAGCCCGACCTCGGCACGATGCTGGTTCTCTCCGCGACCGTGTTCGGCGCCGTCGCGATCTCCGGGGCGCCGCGAAGGTGGCTCGTCGCGCTGGCCGGAGGTGCTGTCGGTGCCGCCGTGGTGGCCATCCAGGCGGGCGTGCTGAAGTCCTACCAGGTCGACCGCTTCCTGGCGTTCACGAACCCGGGCCTCGACCCGCGCGGCGCCGGGTACAACACCGAGCAGGCGCGCATCGCGATCGGCAACGGCGGGATGTTCGGCCAGGGTCTCTTCCACGGATCGCAGACGAAGTCCGGCTTCGTGCCCGAGCAGCACACCGACTTCATCTTCACCGTGGCCGGCGAGGAGCTCGGGCTGGTCGGCTCCGCCGTTCTGATCTCCCTCCTCGGCGTGGTGCTGTGGCGGGCGCTGACCATCTCCGCCCGCGCCGACGACCTGTTCGGCCGGCTGGCCGCGGGAGGCATCGCCTGCTGGTTCGGCTTCCAGGCCTTCCAGAACATCGGGATGTGCCTGGGCATCATGCCGGTGACCGGCGTACCCCTGCCGCTGGTCTCCTACGGCGGCTCGTCGATGTTCGCCGGGCTCATGGCGATCGGCCTGCTCCAGAACATCCAGCTCCGCACCGACCGCTCCATGGGGCTGGGCGTGGCCCGGTCGCGTCTGGTCCGCTCCCGCTTCTAGATCTACGCTGCCGCTGAGGCGGTGGTGCTGCATGCTTGAGCGCGCGGAGCTCGAGGACACGGTGACCGAGCGCAGACCGCTGACAGCACACGTGGGCGAGTCCGGCGCCGGCCTGGAACGCTGGGTCCTCGACGACGGAGGCACCCTGGTCGTCAAGAGGCTCGCTCCCGACCTCGACTTCCTCATGGCCCTGACCCACGACACGTCCGGCAGGGAGCTCACGCTGTGGCAGAGCGGTCTGCTGGACCACCTCACCGAAGGCGTCGAGCACGCGATCGTGGGCGGCTGGCGGGGCGGCTGGCGGGGCGGCTCCGGGCGCTCTCGACGTCGCGCGCTTCGGCTGGCACTGCTCGCCGGGCTGGTGTGGCTGGGGGGGAACAAGGCCCTCGACGCCCACGAGCACCCGGATGCGGAGATACGGGAGCGCGAGCGGGAGGACCTCGACTGGTGGGTGGGGCAGGCTCGAAGCACCCAGCGCTCGGGTTTGCTGTGAATGTCGGGGTCAGCCGGGAATCGCCGTCTGGACGGCCTGCCTCCACGGGAGCACGCTGAGAGAGCGGGGGACCCCCGACCCCGAGGAGGTCCTGATGGACGCAGCCACCTTGCATCGCCGCACCGTCTCCTACTGGGACGCGCAGGTCACCGGAGTGAGCCCCGACAAGTGGTCCGCGGCCACCCCCTGCACGGACTGGGACGTGCACGACCTGGTCAACCACGTCGTCGGGGAGGAGCGCTGGACCGTGCCCCTCGTGCACGGCAGCACCATCGAGGAGGTCGGCCACGCCCTCGACGGCGACCTGCTCGGCGAGGACCCCGTCGAGGCAGGCCACCGCGCGGCGGCGGAGGCCACGGCCGCGGTCGAGGACGTCTCCCCGGACACCCGGGTCCACCTCTCCTACGGCGACGAGGACCTCGAGGAGTACCTCCGCCAGCTCGCCGCCGACCACCTCGTCCACGGCTGGGACCTGGCTGTCGCCACCGGTGGGGACAGCCGCCTCGACCCCGAGCTGGTCGAGGAGGTGGCGGCCTGGTTCGCCCAGCGGGAGGAGATGTACCGCGCGGGAGGCGTGATCGGTCCGCACCTCGATGCTTCAGGCGACCCGCAGACCGACCTGCTCGCCGCCTTCGGCCGCGACGCACGCTGGGCCGAGCCTGTCTGACCGGGCAAGGAACGCACGACATTCCAGGCGAAAGGCTGGACCAGCCACGCAACTGGGGTGAGGATGGCGGGGTGAGCGAGTACAAGACCCCGTCGGTCAACGTCGAGCCCGAGATCACCGACGCCGTCCAGAACGTCAGCAACCGCTTCGGTGTCCAGGGGCTGTGCGACCTGATCGCCCTGGCGCGAGAAGAGCTGGCGCGGGCCGAGGACGCGCTCGGGGAGCTCGCGGAGTCCGAGTAGACCCGCCCCCGCGGCGGTTAGAACCTCGCCGCCCCTCCGTCGTACCCTTGGAGCGACCCCACACCTGTCTTCGAGAGGTTGCTGCATGCCCGCGCTCAACGCCGAGTCACTCTTCCCGCGACTCGAGCCGCTGCTGCCGTCGGTGCAGAAGCCGATCCAGTACGTCGGCGGCGAGCTCAATGCCACTCTGAAGGAGTGGGACGACGTCGAGGTCCGCTGGGCGCTGATGTACCCCGACGCCTACGAGGTCGGCCAGCCCAACCAGGGAGTCCAGATCCTCTACGAGGTGCTCAACGAGCGTGACTGGATCATGGCCGAGCGCACCTATGCCGTGTGGCCGGACATGGAGAAGGTCATGCGGGACAACGACATCCCGCAGTTCACCGTCGACAACCACCGTCCGGTGCGGGCCTTCGACGTCCTCGGCGTCTCCTTCGCCACCGAGCTCGGCTACACCAACCTGCTGACCGCCCTCGACCTGGCCGGGATGCCGCTGCACGCCCGGGACCGGGGCGAGGACGACCCGATCGTGATCGCCGGCGGCCACGCCGCTTTCAACCCCGAGCCCGTCGCCGACTTCGTCGACGCCGCCGTCCTCGGTGACGGCGAGGAGATCGTGCTGGCCATCTCGGACGTGATCCGGGAGTGGAAGATCGACGTGGCCGAGCGGGGTGGCTCCTTCGACACCGGCCGCACGCCGCGCGACGAGCTGCTGTACCGCCTCGCAGTCTCCGGGGCGGTGTACGTCCCGAAGTTCTACGACGTCGACTACCTCCCGGACGGCCGCATCAAGCGCGTCGCCCCCAACACCTCCGGCGTCCCGTGGCGGGTGCACAAGCACACGCTGATGGACCTCGACGCCTGGCCGTACCCGAAGAAGCCGCTCGTGCCGCTGGCCGAGACCGTCCACGAGCGCTTCTCCGTGGAGATCTTCCGCGGGTGCACGCGTGGCTGCCGGTTCTGCCAGGCCGGCATGATCACCCGCCCGGTGCGGGAGCGCTCGATCACCACCATCGGTGACATGGTCGAGAACGGCGTCCGCAAGTCCGGCTTCGAGGAGGTCGGCCTGCTCTCGCTCTCGAGCGCCGACCACACCGAGATCGGCGACGTCGCCAAGGGCCTCGCCGACCGGTACGACGGCTCGAACGTCTCGCTGTCGCTGCCCTCGACCCGCGTGGACGCGTTCAACATCACGCTGGCCAACGAGCTGTCGCGCAACGGGCGCCGCTCGGGCCTGACGTTCGCCCCCGAGGGTGGTTCGGAGCGGATGCGGAAGGTGATCAACAAGATGGTCACCGAGGAGGACCTGATCCGCACCGTCGCCACGGCGTACTCCCACGGCTGGCGGCAGGTGAAGCTGTACTTCATGTGCGGCCTGCCCACCGAGACCGACGAGGACGTGCTCCAGATCGGTGAGCTCGCGAAGAAGGTCATCGCCAAGGGCCGCGAGGTCTCCGGGCGCAAGGACATCCGCTGCACGGTCTCCATCGGCGGGTTCGTGCCGAAGCCGCACACCCCGTTCCAGTGGGCCGAGCAGCTCGACCACGTGACCACCGACGAGCGGCTGCGCAAGCTGCGCGACATGGTGCGCTCGGACAAGCAGTTCGGCCGCGCCATCGGCTTTCGCTACCACGACGGGCGCCCCGGCATCATCGAGGGACTGCTCTCGCGCGGTGACCGCCGCGTGGGCGGGATCATCGAGGAGGTCTGGCGCGACGGCGGCCGCTTCGACGGCTGGAGCGAGCACTTCTCGTTCGACCGCTGGGCCGACGCCTCCAAGAGGGCGCTCGCCGACTCCCCGGTGGACCTCGACTGGTACACCGTCCGCGAGCGTGAGTACTCCGAGGTTCTGCCCTGGGACCACCTCGACTCCGGCCTCGACCGCGACTGGCTGTGGGAGGACTGGCAGGACTCGATCGACCCCGACTCCGCCGTCGAGGTCGAGGACTGCCGCTGGACCCCCTGCTACGACTGCGGCGTCTGTCCCGCGATGGACACCGAGATCGAGATCGGCCCCACGGGCAAGAAGCTCCTGCCGCTGTCCGTCGTGTGACGCAGTTCGTCGGAGTGGCGTAGCGCCGCGTCGCCGGGGGCTGTGCTCGTGCCGGAGCTGCTAGGGCCGGCCGGTGCCCGACGAGGCCATGCCGGTCAGCTGGTCCTCGATGTACGCCGGTCGGGCGACCCTCAGGCCCACGGCGACCTGGACCAGGGCCAGCACGCACAGCATCGACAGCGGGACCGTCCAGCCGCCGGTCACGTCGTACAGCACGCCCATGCCGAGCGGGCCGGCAGCCGCGACCAGGTAGCCCACCGACTGGGTGAAGCCGGACAGCGCCGCGGTGCCCTCGCTCGTGCGGGCACGCAGCCCGATCAGGGTCAGCACCAGCGGGAAGATGCTCGCGGCGGCGCCCACCAGCACCGCCCAGGCCCACGCACCCCGTGCAGGAGCGAGCATCAGCCCGACGTAGCCGAGGGGGTAGCAGGCGCCGAGGACCAGGATCAGCGGCTTCTGGTCGTGAAGGCGGGCGGCGAGAGACGGGATGAGGAAGGACAGGGGGATGCTCATGGCGGTGATGACGCCGAGGAGCAGACCGGCCGTTGCGGCGGAGAAGCCGGCGTCCCGGTAGACCTGCGCGAACCAGCCGAACACGGAGTAGGCCTGCAGCGACTGGAGGCCGAAGAACATCGCCATCGCCCAGCCGAGCCGGGTGCGCGCCACGTCGCGGAGGCGGACCGTGTGGGGCGTCGCGGCGAGTGCCGAGTCGTGGCGGATCAGCCCGAGCCAGGGGAGCGCCGCGACGACCGCGGTCAGCGCCCAGGCGAAGAGCCCCCAGCGCCAGGAGCCGAGCTGGTCGGACACGGGGACGGTGAGGATCGAGGCGGACGTGAGCCCGATCGCCATGGACGTGGTGTAGAGCGAGGTGACCAGGCCGACCTTGGTGGGGAAGTGCAGCCGGACCAGCGGCGGGAGCAGCACGTTCGCGGTGGCCATGCCGGCCAGCGCCAGGAACGACGTGGCGAGGAAGAGCCAGACCTGGTCCACGCGGGCCCGCAGGACGAGCCCCACGACGACCGCGGCCAGGGAGAGAAGCGCGACCCGGTGCACGCCCGCGCGGCGGGCAAGCTCCGGGGCCAGCGCACCGAACCCGGCGAACGCGAGGACCGGCAGGGTGGTCAGGAGACCGGCGCTTGCACCGGACATCCCGAGGCCGCGGGTGATCTCGTCGAGGACCGGCCCCACGCTGACGGCAGCGGGGCGGAGGTTGAAGGCCAGCACCACGATGCCGACCAGCACCAGGGCGCGCTGCCAGCGAGTGTCCTGGTGAGTGGGGGTGGAGGCAGGTGCGGTCACCGAGTCACCGTAGTCGGCGAGCTGCGACAGGGCCGGGGGTGCGCGTGGCAGATGTGGTGCATCTCGCAGGCAGGGTCGTCGGTGCGGCCGCCTACGCTGGCGGGGTGCGGACGGTTCCCGTGGAGGAACGCCGGGCCCGACTGGCCCGGCGCCACCACCTTGCGCCGGACAGCCGAGCCGCCCGGGTGGTGGACGCCGCTCGAAGCCTCACCGGTCTCCACGCCACGACACCCAGCAGCGTCTACCTCTCGGCCTGGGCGCGGGTCGCCGGCTTCACCACCGCGACCATGGACAAGGCGCTGTACGCCGACCGGACGCTGGTCAAGCATCTTGCGATGCGCAGGACCTTGTTCGCCTTCCCCACCGAGGACCTCGGGACGGTGCAGGCAGGCGCCAGTGCCCGGGTGGCCGACTCCGAGGGGCGGCGCCTGGTGCGCGAGGTCGAGAAGGCGGGTCTGCATCGGGACGGAGCCGCGTGGCTCGGGCGGGCGAAGCGGGCGGTGGTCGAGGCCCTCGCCGACGGCCGTGAGCTGACCTCGTCGCAGCTGCGCCAGGAGCTCCCGGTGCTCGAGGGGTCGATCACCTACGGCAAGGGCAGGACCTGGGGCGGGGAGGTGCCCGTCGGGCCGAGAGTCCTCACCGTGCTGTCGGCGGAGGCGCGGGTCGTCCGTGCCGGCAACGACGGTCCCTGGACCTCGTCGCGGCCCCGCTGGACCTCGATGCCGGCGTGGACGGGACGGCCCGTGCCGGAGGTCCCCGGTCCGGAGGGTGCCGCGGCCCTGGTCGGGAGCTGGCTGTCCGCCTTCGGGCCGGGCACCCTGCGGGACATCACCTGGTGGCTCGGGGGTACCGTCACCGCGACCAAGCGCGCCCTCGTCGACCTCGAGGCGGTGGAGGTCGACCTCGACGGGCAGGTGGGGTTCCTCCTGCCCGACGACCTCGAGCCCACGCCGGCGGTCGCTCCGTGGCCGGCGCTTCTGCCGGAGCTCGATCCCAGCACGATGGGCTGGGCCGAGCGCGACTGGTACCTCGGGGAGCACCGGTCCGAGCTGTTCGACCGCAACGGAAACGGTGGGAACACCGCCTGGTGGGACGGTCGGATCGTCGGTGGTTGGGCCCAGTCCGAGGCCGGGGAGGTCGTCGTCGAGCTCCTCGAGGACGTGGGCGAGCAAGGACGGGGGGCGCTCGAGTCGGAGGCCGGCAGCCTCACCGACTGGCTCGGCGGTGTCAGGATCACGGGTCGCTACCCCTCGCCGCTGACCAAGAGGGTGGGCGCGTCGTCCCGCCGTCCCGGGACCTAGGGTTGGCGGGTGCCCGAACAGCCCGAACAGCAAGCCCCGCCCGTCCAGCGACTCCGGATCCGCTACGCGAAACGCGGGCGGCTGCGGTTCACCAGCCACCGCGACTTCTCCCGGGCGTTCGAGCGGGCCGTGTTCAGGGCGCGCATCCCGATGGCCTACTCCTCGGGCTTCAACCCTCACCCGCGGATCTCGTACGCCGGGGCGGCGCCGACCGGCTCCGCCAGCGAGGCGGAGTACCTCGAGATCGCCCTGGCAGAGGTCTCGGACCCGGCGGCCGTCCACACCTCCCTGGACGAGGCGCTCCCGGACGGCCTCGACGTCCTCGAGGTGGTGGTCAGCCACGGCGGGAGTCTCGCGGACCGGTTGGAGGCCAGCCGGTGGCGGCTGCGGCTCCCCGGGGTCGCGGACGGCATGGCGTCGGACGCGGTCGCGCGGTTCCTCGCCGAGGAGGAGGTCCTCGTGCAGCGGATGACCAAGAAGGGTTTGCGCACTTTCGACTGTCGCGACGCCGTCGTGTCGCTCACCTCACATGTCGCCGAGGTATCAGGGCAGGAGTGTGCGATACTCGACGTGGTCTTGCGGCACGGCACCCCGTCCGTGAGACCCGACGACATCCTCGCCGGACTCCGCGAGGTCGCCGGACTCGACGCCGATGCCGCTCCTCTTCACGAGCGGTTGGCGCAGGGGCCGCTCGATCCACGGGCCGGCACGGTAGGGGATCCGTTGGAGCCCGACCGCGACGCAGGGTGACCGAAGGTGACAGGTTCGGTCAGCTGACCTGCCGACCGCGGTCGGTTCCGGCACGATCTCCGGCGACGAGTGACTTCGGAGTTTGTCGTCGCGCTTCGGTCTTCGCTCGACCGCTGTGACGCGCAGGAATGGCGTCCCTGTGGTCCTCGGGCCGGAGCCCCGACCGCAGGCTTGCGCCGTCCGGCTGGACCGGGCGACGACCGACACGCTCCCGCGTGGACGCGTCCCATGACGTGTCCCGGGAGGCATAGGAGAGCACATGCTCGACGCTGAGAACCCGTTCGAACCAGGGGCGCCCTCGCAGGAACCCGCCTCGGAGACACCCCAGGACACCGCGCAGGACACCGCTCCGACTGCGGCTGAGTCTGACCCGGGGGCCGCCACTGACGTGCCGGCGAAGAAGGCCGCCGCGAAGAAGACCGCCAAGAAGGCGCCGGCGAAGAAGGCCGCAGCCAAGAAGGCAACCCCCCGCAGGACGACGAAGAAGGTCGCCGCGCCGGCCGACCAACCCTCGGACGCCACCGTCGCCGAGCCGGTCGCGCCAGACGCCGCCCCGGAGGCCGCCGCCCCGGAGGCCGCCGACCCGGAGAAGCCCGCGGCCAAGAAGACCGCGAAGAAGGCAGCGAAGAAGCCCCCCGCGAAGCGCACGACCAAGAAGGTCGCCTCCGCGCCGCCCGCCGAGGCGGCCCAGAGCCCGGGCGACGACGAGATCCTCCCGGGTCTCGTGCCCGCTCAGGATGCTGCCGCCGAGGGCGAGCAGGAGCAGTCGGCCGC
This sequence comes from uncultured Actinomycetota bacterium, assembly GCA_963823965.1. Classification (GTDB taxonomy): domain Bacteria; phylum Actinomycetota; class Actinomycetes; order Propionibacteriales; family Nocardioidaceae; genus Nocardioides_C. Next base: position 88,873 of record CAWGNO010000001.1, read on the forward strand.
CGCAGCTGGCGAGCCCACCAAGGGCGCAGCCGCGAAGGGCGCCGAGGAGGAGCCTGCCGCTGCCGCCCCCGCAGGCGCCACCGCGCTGCTCTTCCAGCCGCCGGACCCGACCAAGGCAGTCGTCACCCGCAAGCGCAAGAGCACCAAGCCGCAGGACTCCGAGCCTGCCGCCGGCTCCGACGAGGGAGAGGGGAACCGGTCCCCGAAGAAGCCCGCCAAGGGCAAGTCCGGGGAGGGCAAGTCCGGGGAGGGCAAGTCCGGTGAGGACGGCAAGCAGGACAAGCCGTCCGGTCAGGACTCCCAGCAGGCCGACGACAAGTCCGGCCAGCAGCCCGGCCAGCAGTCCGGCGGGGACAGCGAGGACGGAGACGAGCAGGGCGGCGGAGGCCGTCGTCGTCGCCGTGGTGGACGACGTCGCCGCCGTTCGGGTGGGGGAGAGAACGACTCCCAGGACAACCAGGACTCCCAGGGCAGCGACGGCTCCGACCAGGACGGTTCCGGCCCGCGCGACAAGGCCGACTCCGACGACTCCGAGGAGTCCGGTGGCACCAGCCGTCGCCGTCGTCGCCGCCGCCGCTCCGGCGAGTCCTCCGACGGGTCCGGCGACGAGCCCGACAACACCGTCACGAAGGTCCGCAAGCCGCGCAGTGCCGAGGACGAGATCACCGCGGTGACCGGCTCGACACGCCTCGAGGCGAAGAAGCAGCGTCGCCGTGAGGGCCGGGAAGCCGGCCGTCGCCGTGCCCCGATCGTGAGCGAGGCGGAGTTCCTGGCCCGTCGCGAGTCGGTGGACCGCGTCATGGTCATCCGGCAGCGCCAGGACCTGACGCAGATCGCGGTGATGGAGGACAAGGTGCTCGTCGAGCACTACGTCTCCCGCGAGTCGCAGACCTCGCTCATCGGCAACGTCTACGTCGGTCGGGTGCAGAACGTCCTGCCCTCCATGGAGGCGGCCTTCATCGACATCGGCAAGGGTCGCAACGCCGTCCTGTACGCCGGTGAGGTCAACTGGGACGCGCTGGGTGCCAAGAACGGTCAGCCGCGCAAGATCGAGGCCGTCCTGAAGTCCGGGCAGCCGATCCTGGTGCAGGTCACCAAGGACCCGATCGGGCACAAGGGCGCCCGGCTCACCAGCCAGATCAGCCTGCCGGGCCGCTTCCTGGTCTACGTGCCGGACGGGACCACCAGCGGCATCTCCCGCAAGCTTCCCGACACCGAGCGCAACCGTCTCAAGACGCTCCTCAAGGAGATCGTCCCCGACTCGGCGGGCGTCATCGTCCGCACGGCCGCGGAGGGGGCCAGCGAGGAGGAGCTCACCCGCGACGTGGAGCGCCTGACCGCACGCTGGCAGGACATCGAGAAGAAGTCCTCGAGCGGCAACGCGCCCCAGCTGCTGTACGGCGAGCCGGACCTCACCCTGAAGGTCGTCCGGGACCTCTTCACCGAGGACTTCAACAAGCTCGTGATCGCCGGCGACGACGCCTGGGACATGGTCGAGGGCTACGTCAGCCACGTCGCTCCCGACCTCGCCGACCGCCTCGAGAGGTACGACGGCGAGCGGGACGTGTTCTCGGCGTACCGGATCGACGAGCAGATCGAGAAGGCGCTCGACCGCAAGGTGTGGCTCCCGTCCGGCGGGTCGCTGGTCATCGACCGGACCGAGGCCATGACCGTGGTCGACGTCAACACCGGCAAGTTCACAGGCTCCGGCGGCAACCTCGAGGAGACCGTCACCAAGAACAACCTCGAGGCCGCGGAGGAGATCGTCCGCCAGCTCAGGCTGCGCGACATCGGCGGCATCATCGTCGTGGACTTCATCGACATGGTCCTCGAGAGCAACCGGGACCTCGTGCTCCGGCGCATGGTGGAGTGCCTCGGTCGCGACCGCACCCGGCACCAGGTCGCCGAGGTCACCTCCCTCGGCCTGGTGCAGATGACCCGGAAGCGCATCGGCACCGGTCTGCTGGAGGCGTTCTCGGAGAACTGCGAGCACTGCCAGGGCCGCGGGCTGGTCCTGCACCACGAGCCGATCGAGCCGAAGAAGAAGGGCGGCGAGGACGAGTCCCGCCGCTCGCGCCGTGGTCGAGGCCGCGGAGGCGACTCCCAGGGCGACTCCAACGGCGGTGGCGGCGTGCCTTCGCCGAAGGAGGTCGCGGCGATGGCCAAGCACGACGACAAGCCGGACGGCGCCGACCAGCCGGAGGGCAAGCAGAAGGACGCCGAGGCGGCCTCCGCGACGCCCGACGGTGCGAAGCCGGCCGAGGCCGCGTCCTCCAGCGGCGCCAAGGGCGAGTCCGTGGCCCCTTCGCACGACGGGAGCGATCAGGCTGCCGTCGGCGCGTCGAAGGACGACGAAGACCAGGGCGAGCCGAAGCGTTCCGGCCGCAGTCGAGGCGGGCGCGGTCGCGGCGGGCGTGGTCGTGGTGGCCAGGAGTCCCAGGACCAGGCCGAGACGGGTTCCGCTCAGGAGTCCGGTGGTTCGGCTCCGGGTGCATCGGCGGACCAGTCCGAGAAGACCGGCACCGAGAAGACCGGCGACGGTCAGACCGGTACCGAGACAGGAACCCCGCAGCCGGCCGCCGAGACTCCGGCAACAAGCGTCTCCGAGCCCGCCAACGCGGGTGAGCCGGGGGAGACCCCCGAAGCTCCCAAAGGGGGCCAGGAGACGTCCGCGACTGCTCCGTCCGAGCCTGAGGCTCCCGCGGCGCCGACGGTCGTGACGACTGTCCGCCGTCGCAGTGCGCGGCGCGCCGCCGGACCGCCGGCGGGCGGAGGCGTGGCCGTGGCGGTGTCCGCAGCGGAGTCCAGCGCATCGCAGACCGCTTCCGGGCAGCAGAGCCCCGGTGAAGGGGCCGCGAGCGCCGGAGTCGACGGGGTCGCTGATGCGGCCGCTGACGGCGCCGCGGTGGACGCTGACGCGGACGAGTCCGCGAGCACGCCCCACGTGCCGGTCAAGAAGCGCGGCTCGCGCAGGCGTTGACCAGGGGAGCCCTACCGGGTCAGCCGGCCCGTTTTGACCCGGCAGGGCATCCTCCGTAAACTTGAACCTCGGCGTGCGCAGCGCGCCTTCCGTGTGCCAGGCGCACGCTCCCCGCTCATCAAGCCGGGAAGCGCGCTGTGCCACGGACAGTGAACTTGTAGTCCGACGAATGAGAGTGAGTCCGCGGTGTACGCGATCGTGCGCAGTGGCGGCCAGCAGCAGAAGGTTGCTGTCGGTGACGTCATCGAGATCGACAAGGTTGCCAGCGAGGTTGGCGACTCGGTCAAGCTTCCCGTGGTGCTGCTCGTCGACGGTGACAAGGTCACCTCGGACGCAGACGCGCTCGGCAAGGCGACCGTGACGGCCGAGGTCCTCGGGGCCGCCAAGGGTCCCAAGATCGTCATCCAGAAGTACAAGAACAAGACCGGCTACAAGAAGCGCCAGGGGCACCGTCAGAAGTACACCCAGGTCAAGGTCACCGACATCTCCGCCTGATCACTCGACGATCCAGGCTGATCACCTCCAAGGACTGAACTCATGGCACACAAGAAGGGCGCCGCGTCCACCAAGAACGGGCGCGACTCGAACCCGCAGTACCTCGGCGTCAAGCGCTTCGGCGGCCAGCTCGTCAACGCCGGTGAGATCCTGGTTCGCCAGCGTGGTACCCACTTCCACCCGGGCGCGGGTGTGGGTCGCGGCGGTGACGACACGCTGTTCGCCCTCGTCGGCGGCAACGTCGAGTTCGGCACCAAGCGCGGTCGTCGCGTCGTCAACGTCGTCCCGACGGCTGAGTGACGTAGCGCAACCGCTTCACGACATCGCCAGGGGCGCTCCGCGACACCGCGGGGCGCCCCTGGCTCGTTACCAAGGCCCCTAGGCGTCGCGCCCGGGCCACGATGTGAGGACCGACCATGGCTGTACCCACTTTCGTCGACCGCGTGGCGTTGCACGTCACGGCCGGGCGCGGGGGCAACGGCGTGGCGTCGGTGCACCGCGAGAAGTTCAAGCCTCTCGGCGGGCCCGACGGGGGCAACGGCGGACCCGGAGGCAGCATCATCCTCCGCGTCGACCCCGACGTCACCACCCTCATCGACTACCACCACAGCCCTCACCGGCGTGCTGATCACGGCGGTCACGGCGCCGGTGGTCACCGCAACGGCGCCCACGGGGGGGACCTGGTTCTTCCGGTCCCTGACGGCACCGTCGTCACCGACCAGCGCGGCGAGGTGCTCGCGGACCTGGTCGGACCCGGCACCGAGCTCGTCGTCGCCCAGGGCGGCCGCGGAGGGCTCGGCAACGCCGCCCTGGCCTCGAGCAAGCGCAAGGCCCCCGGGTTCGCGCTCCTCGGTGAGCCGGGGGAGGACCTCACCATCACCCTCGAGCTCAAGGTCGTCGCCGACATCGGGCTCGTGGGCTTCCCCAGCGCCGGCAAGTCCAGCCTCATCGCCGCCCTCTCCCGCGCCCGCCCGAAGATCGCGGACTACCCCTTCACCACGCTCGTTCCCAACCTGGGCGTGGTCACCGCCGGCGACACCACGTTCACCGTCGCCGACGTACCGGGCCTGATCGAGGGCGCCAGCGAGGGTCGTGGTCTGGGACACGACTTCCTGCGTCACGTCGAGCGCTGCGCCGCCCTGGTCCACGTCATCGACATGGCCACCATGGAGCCCGGACGCAACCCGCTCGAGGACCTCGGCGTGATCGAGCGCGAGCTGTCCCGCTACGGCGGCCTGGAGGACCGGCCACGACTCGTGGTCCTGAACAAGGTGGACGTGCCGGACGGCCGAGACCTCGCCGACATCGTCCGGGAGGACTTCACCGAGCGCGGTCTGCATGTCTACGAGGTCTCCGCGGCGACCCACGAGGGCCTGCGCGAGCTGTCGTTCGCGATGGCCGGGATCGTCTCCGCGGCCCGCTCGGAGAAGCCTGTCGTCGAGCCGACCCGGATCGTGCTGCGTCCCGCGACCGCGGCCGGTGGCCCCGAGTTCACGATCAAGCAGACCGGCGAGGGCTGGCGCGTGCGCGGGGAGAAGCCCGAGCGCTGGGTGCGCCAGACCGACTTCAGCAACGACGAGGCCGTGGGCTTCCTCGCCGACCGGCTCAACCGCCTGGGCGTGGAGGACCGCCTCCTGGAGCTCGGCGCCGAGGAGGGCGACGCGGTCCTGATCGGCGACGTGGAGAACGCCGTCGTCTTCGACTTCCGCCCCATGATGCAGACGGGCGCGGAGCTGCTCAGCCGCCGCGGGGAGGACCAGCGCTTCGACGAGCAGCGCAAGGCCGCACAGCGGCGTCGCGCGATCGACGAGGCGTTCCGGACCCGGGAGCACGGGGAGACCCGGGCGGACGTCGCGCGCCGGCTCGCAGCGGCGGGGGAGATCGAGCTCGACGAGGACGTGGCCCGCGAGCTCGACCTCGGCTGGGACGAGTACGACCCCGACTCGGGCGCGTCGGACCGGGAGAACGAACAGCGGTGACCGGTCCCCGGGACGAGGTGGCCTCGGCGCGGCGCGTCGTGGTCAAGATCGGCTCGTCCTCCCTGACCACCCCGGAGGGTGGCATCGACCCGGACCGGGTGCGCACGCTCGTGGACACACTGTCCGCGGTCCGCGCACGCGGTGCGGAAGTCGTGCTGGTGTCCTCGGGAGCGATCGCGGCCGGCCTCGCCCCGCTGGGGCTTGCCCGACGGCCCCGCGACCTCGCCTCGCAGCAGGCGGCCGCCTCCGTCGGCCAGGGCCTGCTCGTGCACCGCTACACCGAGGAGTTCGCCCGGCACGGCCAGATCGTCGGCCAGGTGCTGCTGACCGTCGACGACGTCACCCGGCGCAGCCACTACCGCAACGCCTACCGCACCTTCGCCAAGCTCCTCGAGATGGGGACGCTGCCGATCGTCAACGAGAACGACACCGTCGCGACCTCGGAGATCCGCTTCGGTGACAACGACCGGCTCGCGGCGCTCGTGGCCCACCTCGTGCACGCCGACCTCCTCCTGCTGCTCTCCGACGTCGACGGTCTGTACGACGGGCACCCCGCCCAGCCGGGCACCCGGCTCCTGCCGGAGGTGGTCTCCGAGGATGACCTGGACGGTGTCTCCGTGGGGAAGGCCGGATCGTCGGGCGTCGGCACCGGCGGGATGCAGACCAAGGTCGAGGCGGCCCGCATCGCGACAGGCGCGGGCATCCACGTCGTCCTCACCGCGGCCGACCAGGCGGCCTCCGCGCTGGCCGGGGAGCAGGTCGGGACCATGTTCCATCCGACCGGCCGTCGGCGCCCGACGCGGCTCCTGTGGCTCGCACACGCCACGGAGCCCAAGGGCAGTCTCATCCTGGACGACGGTGCCGTGCGGGCGGTCGTCGAGCGCCGCGCCTCCTTGCTGCCGGCGGGCATCATCCGCGTGACCGGCTCCTTCGTCGGAGGGGATCCGGTGGACCTGGTGGACCCCCGGGGCCACGCCGTGGCACGGGGCCTGGTGAACTACGACTCCGACGAGCTTCCGGGGCTGGTCGGCCGCTCGACGCGAGACCTGGCCGAGGAGCTGGGCGCGTCGTACGAGCGCGAGGTGGTGCACCGCGACGACCTGGTGGTCTTGCGCGGCGGCGTCTGACTTTCGAGATTCGCCCTCCGGTCGGAGTGGCGGACGTCAGACTGGGGCAACGGTGGTTTCGGGACCGAAGAGGGTGTGGAGTGTGAGCGAGGCGGTTCGACTCTGGCACGTGACGGTGACGGTCGCAGGAGACCGCATGGAGCCGTTGGTGGTTCGCAACGCACTGCGCCGCCTGAGCGACCAGCGTCCCTTCCTTCACTCCATGAAGTACGACGGGGCGAGGGCCGAGATCCAGTACTGGGAGCAAGCGGAGTCCCTCCTCGACGCCTCGTCGCTGGCGTTGCGGGTGTGGAACGAGTACCGCGACTCCGCGGGTCTGCCGCGCTGGGAGGTCGTCGGGCTCGAGGTGATCGAGCGTCAGGTGTTCCAGGGCCGCGGGATGGAGTACTCCGTCGTCGTGGACCTCGAGGACGTCACGCCGCTCCCGTTCTGAGCAGGGCCCCGCGTATAGGCTCTGAGCATGACGACTACGCCTGCAGCGAGCGGTGTCGAGGCGGCTGTCACCGCCGTGGCCGAGCGTGCGCGTACGGCGTCCAGCGCGCTCGCGCTGGCGACCCGTGACCGCAAGGACGCCGCGCTGCACGCGATGGCGGACGCCCTCGTGGCGGCGACGGCAGATGTTCTCCGGGCCAACGCGGCCGATGTCGCTGCAGCCGAGTCCGCGGGCACACCGTCAGGCGTCGTCGACCGGCTGCGCCTGGACGAGTCCCGGGTGGCCGCGATGGCGCAGGGCCTGCGCGACGTCGCCGCGCTGCCGGACCCGGTCGGCGAGGTGGTCCGTGGCTCGACCCTGGCCAACGGTCTCGAGCTGCGCCAGGTCCGGGTGCCGTTCGGCGTCGTCGGGATCATCTACGAGGCCCGGCCCAACGTGACCGTGGACGCCGCCGGCATCTGCCTCAAGGCGGGCAACGCGGTCCTGCTGCGAGGGTCGTCGAGCGCGCTGCGCTCCAACACCGCTGTCGTCGAGGTTCTGCGACGCGCCGCGGCAGGGGCGGGCCTGCCCGAGGACGTGGTCGCGCTCGTCCCGGGGGAGGGGCACGAGCCGGCCAAGACGCTGATGCGGGCGCGGGGGCTCGTCGACGTGCTCATCCCGCGCGGGGGTGCCGGACTGATCCGCTCCGTGGTCCAGGAGTCGACCGTGCCGGTCATCGAGACCGGTGTGGGCAACTGCCACGTGTACGTCGACGCGGACGCCGACCTCGACATGGCCCTGCGGATCGTGCTCAACGCCAAGACCCACAGACCCTCGGTCTGCAACGCTGCCGAGTCACTGCTCGTGCACGCCGCCGTGGCGGAGGAGTTCCTGCCTCGCGTCGTCGCAGCGCTTCAGGACGCGGGCGTGACCGTCCACGGCGACGACGCGTTCGCCCACCTCGAGGGCGTCGTGCCGGCCGCGGACCAGGACTTCGCCGAGGAGTACCTGTCCCTGGACATCTCGGCTGCAGTGGTCCCCGACCTGGATGCCGCCATCGCGCACATCCGGCGGTTCTCGTCGGGACACAGCGACGCGATCGTGACCCGCTCCCAGCCGGCCGCCCGCCGCTTCACGGCGGCGGTGGACTCGGCGGCGGTGCTGGTCAACGCCTCGACGCGGTTCACCGACGGGGGAGAGTTCGGTTTCGGGGCGGAGATCGGTATCTCCACCCAGAAGCTGCACGCGCGGGGCCCGATGGGCCTGCCGGAGATGACCTCCACCAAGTATGTCGTCACCGGCGATGGTCATACCCGCTGAGTCGGCCGGGGACGTCTACGCGGACCCGGCGAAGGAGCGGCTGGCCACGTCGGCCAACGTCATCACCGGGGTCCGCACGGTCGGGGCCGTCGTGGCCGCGGGTCTCGCGGTGGAGAGACAGAGCCTGACGCTTCTCCTCGTCGCTCTGGGCATCTACTGGGCCGGGGACGTCCTCGACGGTCTGGTCGCGCGCCTGCGGGGCTGCGAGACCCGCATCGGGGCCACGCTCGACATCCTCAGTGACCGCTTCTGTGCGGCGGCGTTCTACCTCGGGCTCGCCTGGCTGGTCCCGGAGCTGACGTGGCCGGTGCTGCTCTACCTCGCCGAGTTCATGGTCGTCGACTGTCTCCTGTCACTGGCCTTCCTGGCGTGGCCGATCCGGAGCCCGAACTACTTCTACGTCGTGGACCGGCCGCTGTGGCTGTGGAACTGGTCCAAGCCCGGGAAGGCTGCCAACTCCTCGCTCTTCGCGCTCCTGCTCCTGGTGACCCACAGTGCCGCGCTGGGGCTCGGCGTCGCGGGGGCCCTGCTCGTGCTCAAGAGCGCCTCGCTCGTGCGCCTGGTGCGACTGGGGCTCCCTGTTCCCGCACGGTGAGGTCTCGGTCTGGGACGGCCGGGCCTGCCGGTAAGGTGTCCCCATGCTGCTTTCGTCCCTGACCATGGCTGCCGAGGCGACTCCGACCGCTGAGGAGATCTCGCCTCTTGGTGTCGGCGGTCTCGCCCTCGGCATCCTGCTCGCCCTCCTCGTCGTGCTCCTCATGTTCGGCAAGGGTCGCGAGCACTCCTGAGCAGGGATCTCGAGATGATGACGACCGCCCGTGACTGAGATCGGTGTCCAGCCCCGTGGGGAGCGTCGCCGCATCGGAGTGATGGGTGGCACGTTCGACCCGATCCACCACGGTCACCTCGTGGCCGCGAGCGAGGTGCGGGCGTGGTTCGACCTCGACGAGGTCGTCTTCGTCCCCACCGGCGAGCCGTGGCAGAAGGCGAGCCGGGAGGTCAGCGCCGCCGAGGACCGTTACCTGATGACGGTCATCGCGACAGCCTCCAACCCGCGGTTCTGGGTGTCCCGGGTGGACATCGACCGCGGCGGGCCGACGTACACCATCGACACGCTCACCGACCTCGCCAAGGCGCTGCCGGACGCGGACCTGTACTTCATCACCGGTGCCGACGCCCTGCAGGAGATCTTCACCTGGCGCGACGCCTCGGAGGTCTTCGAGCTGGCGCACTTCGTGGGGTGCACGCGTCCCGGGTACGAGATGGACGAGGCAACGCTCGAGGGCATCCCGCGGGACAAGGTGACCATCGTGGAGATCCCGGCACTCGCGATCTCCTCGACCGACTGCCGCAAGCGCACGACCGCGGGGGAGCCCGTCTGGTACCTCGTCCCCGACGGCGTGGTGCAGTACATCCACAAGCACGCGCTCTACACATCCGAACGGCCCCGACCCAGGCAAGGACTCACGTGACCGCCACCGACCGCGCCCTCGAGCTCGTCCACGCCGCCGCTCACGCGGCTGCGGACAAGCTCGCCGAGAACATCCTCGCCTTCGACGTCTCCGAGCAGCTGGTCATCACCGACGCCTTCGTGCTCTGCTCCGCCTCCAACGACCGCCAGGTCAAGGCGATCGTCGACGAGATCGAGGACCGCCTGCGCGACATCGGCGCCAAGCCCGTACGCCGCGAGGGCGAGCGCGACGGCCGCTGGGTGCTGATCGACTACGCCGACATCGTCGTGCACGTCCAGCACGAGGAGGAGCGCTCGTTCTACGCGCTCGAGCGGCTCTGGCGCGACTGCCCCACCATCGAGCTGCCCGAGGCAGTCACCTCCGGCCGAGGCGAGTGAGCCGGCGGCTGGTCCTGCTGCGCCACGGCCGCACCGCCTGGAACGAGGAAGGCCGGGCCCAGGGACACGCCGACATCGAGCTCGACGACACCGGCCACGCGCAGGCGGAGGTGGCGGCTCGCCACCTGGCCGTCCTCGCCCCGGACGCGTTGTGGTCCTCCGACCTCGCGCGTGCACGCCAGACCGCCGACTACGTCGCGAGGGCCTGCAGGCTGGCCACGACGTACGACAGGCGGCTGCGCGAGTTCGACGTCGGGGAGCGGCAGGGACTGACCCTCGACGAGTTCGCGGAGCGGTTCCCCGTCGAGTACTCCTCGTGGGTGCGCGGCGACGGCCTCCTGCCCGTCAAGGGCGGGGAGGTGACCGAGGACGTCGAGCGGCGTCTCGTGCCGGCCCTGCAGGAGTTCCTGGCCTCGCTGGAGCGAGGTCGGACCGGCCTCGTGGTGACCCACGGTGCCGCCATGAAGGTCGCCGTGACCGGCATGCTCGAGTGGCCGCGCGAGCTCTCCGCCTCGCTGAAGGGCGTGGAGAACTGCGCCTGGATCACGCTGGAGGAGATCGAGCACGGCGGACGGCTGCGGCTGGCGGCGTACAACCAGAAGGCGCCACGCGACCGCACATCCTGAGGGAGGATGGGGGCATGAAGGAGAGCGTGCCCGAGGTCACCAGGGCGGTCCGCCCTGACGGCGGTGTCGTGGTCGGTGACGACGGTTCCGAGGGCGCTGCCCAAGCGGTGCGCTTCGCGGTGGAGGAGGCCCGCCGGCGCGGGACCGGCCTGCACGTCGTACGCGCCTGGTCGATCATGAGCACCTCCCGTCCGATCGATGTCCCGGCCGGGTTCGCGGCCTCCCTCGCCGAGTACGAGTCTGCGGCGAAGGGGGAGGAGACCGCGCGGATCGAGCACCTGCTCGGCAAGGACCTCGACGTGCCGGTGGAGGTCCACTGTGTGCACAGCACGGCCGCCCAGTCCCTGATCACCGCCTCCGAGACCGCGGACGTCATCGTCGTGGGTTCCCGGGGGCTCGGCGGGTTCCGGTCCCTGGTGCTCGGCTCGGTCGCGGAGCAGTGCATCCGGCACGCGTGCGGTCCCGTGATCGTCGTTCGAGGGGAGTCCTGAGGGGCGTCCCCGGCGGGTGTGAGCCGGGCCACATCGGCGTCGGGACCCTCGATTCGCATCCAGGGGACTGGTTGGCTAAGATTTCCGGCGTTGCCCGGATCGGACAGGTTCGGGCGGCGGGGCTGTGGCGCAGCTGGTAGCGCACCTCCATGGCATGGAGGGGGTCAGGGGTTCGAGTCCCCTCAGCTCCACAACGACGAGAAGGCCGGTCCGAGAGGACCGGCCTTCTTGCTTTCCGCACGCAGAGGCCCGGGCGACGGGCACAGGCTCAGGCGAACGGGTTCGGGCGTCCTCCCGGCAGGTTCTCCAGCAGCGCACGCCCCTCGACGGCGTACTTGTGCTCGACGAGCACCTCGTACTTCGTGGCCACCACCTGCTGGATCGAGGTGAAGTCACGCTGGCCGCGGGTCGCGGCGTAGCCGGCCATCGCCCAGATCACTCCGAAGAGCACGCCGAACAGTGCCGTCGACGCGATGATCGGCAGGATGTCGCCGGTGCCGAACAGGGACAGGACCAGGCCCACGAACAGGCCGAGCCAGAGGCCGGAGAGCGCGCCGCCGAGGGCGACCTTGCCGTTGGTGAGCCTCCCCGTCACGCGCTCGACCTGCTTGAGGTCGGTGCCCACGATCATGCAGTTCTCGACGGGGAAGCCCTCGTCGGAGAGGTAGTCGACCGCGCGCTGGGCGTCCGCGTACTCGTCGTAGACCCCCAGCGACTGGGGGAACTGCAGCGAGAGGGCGGCGCGCGACCGCGGGATGCCCGCCTGGTTGCTCATGGGTCCATTCTCTCCCACCGGATCCCCGGGACAAGGCGTCGCGTCACGGCAGGTCTCGACACCGTCGCGCGCGCCGACGTAGCGTTCCCGCCATGACGGGGGCAGCACAGGAGGAGACGCCGGGCCGTGACCTGGGCGAGGTCGAGGCGTGCACGCGTGACGGGGTGCCGATCATGTACCTCGACGTGCCGTTCGACGTCGAGGGCATCCAGGCCGGCTGGCCGGCGTTCGAGGGGCGGTTCACCTCGCTGCGGGGCCGCCGGATGATGGCGCTGGTGCTCCCTGAGCAGGGGGTCTACCGGCTGGCCACGGCGATGCGGGACGAGGACGACCCCGACGCGCTCGACCTGAGCATGGGCGTCCTTCCGGGCGGACCGTACCTCCGGCTCTCGCTCGTCGGCGACGCCCGCGCGGTGCACCGCGACATCGGCCCCGCGTTCGAGGAGCTGCGCGCCCGCGGGGAGTACGACCCGAGCCGGCCGTGCGTCGAGGTGTACGTCTCGCCGGGTCAGGTCGACTGCCTCCTGCCGGTCCTCGGCTGAGGATCAGGCCGGCCGGGGCTGGACGACGATCCCGCCGTACATCGCCTCGTCGGCCCAGCAGCGCACGCCGTCGACGTACACCACGTGGGTGACCGTGGCCTCCTCGCAGAGCTCCTCGTCGTCGGCGTACCGCGCTGCGAAGCCGCCGGCCAGGCTGGTGTTCACCAGCACGAGCCGGCGTCCGTCCTCCGTGCTGGCCCGTGACACGCAGTCGCGGCACAGGTAGTCGGGGTAGCGGGGGAGTGCGGGCTGCTCCCTTCCGCAGATCGGGCAGCCGACCATCGTGACGGTCACGAAGGTCGCCGTCAGCCGGCGTTCTTGCGGGCCGACCACGCGCTGGCGACCATGTCCTCCAGGGAGTGGCGCATCTTCCAGTCCAGGTCGCGGGCAGCCAGCTCGCCGTTGGCCACGATCCGGTCCGGGTCGCCCGGGCGGCGGGCGGCGATCTCGGGCTCGAAGTCGATGCCCGTCACCTGCGCCATCGCCTGCATGATCTCGCGGACCGAGCTGCCGTCGCCGCTGCCGAGGTTGTACGCCGGGGCGAGCCGCTCGCCGGCCTCGAGCTTCTCGGCGGCGGCGACGTGAGAGCGCGCTAGGTCGGCGACGTGGATGTAGTCACGGACGCACGTGCCGTCCGGGGTGGCGTAGTCGTCGCCGTTGATGCGCGGCGTGCGGCCACTCACGAGCGCCTCGAACACGAGGGGGAAGAGGTTGTGCGGGCTGGTGTCGTAGATCGAGTCGTCGATCGAGCCCACGACGTTGAAGTAGCGCAGGGAGGTGTGGTTCAGTCCGGCGGCCACCTCCTGGTCGGCGAGCAGCCACTCACCGATGAGCTTGGACTGCCCGTAGGGCGACTCGGGGCCAAGGGCGGTGCTCTCGGTGACGATCTCGGCGTCGGGGGTCCCGTACACCGAGGCGCTCGAGGAGAACACCACGTTGGGCACGCCCTCGTCCTGCATCGCACGCAGCACGCTCACCGTCCCGGTGACGTTCTGGTCGTAGGTGTGCAGCGGGCGCTCGACGGAGACCCCGGCGTACTTGAATCCGGCCACGTGCACGACGCCGGCGACCTCGTGCTCACGCAACGTGCGGCGCACCAGGTCGGTGTCGAGGATCGTGCCCTCGACGAAGGGCGTCTTGTCCGAGACGAACTCGGCGTGCCCGCTCGAGAGGTCGTCGAGGACCACGGCGTCGATGCCCTGCTCCAGGAAGGCCCGCACCACGTGGGAGCCGATGTACCCCGCTCCGCCTGTCACCAGCCACGTCATCTTGTTCGTCACCCTTCGTCCGACAGGTTGTGTGCCGACCCGACCCTAACGCCCTGCGCTACGATGGGCGCATGCGGAAGAGCCTCCTTCTTGGCCGGCCGCGCTGACAGGCACCACGACAGCGCGGCTACCCCTCATGCCCGAGGGGTTTTTTTGTGCCCGGGCCCACGGGGTGCGACCGGCCCGAGAGGGAGTTCTGACCGGACCGCCGCGACACCGCGACAGGAAGACGACGAGACGATGACCGAGCAGGCAGAGGCCAGTACGACGGAGCGCGCGACGTACGACGTCGCCGCCGTCCAGGACAAGTGGCGCAAGGTCTGGGACGACCTGAACCCGTTCGAGGCGGCCGACGACCCGGCCGAGGGCAACGAGCGCCGCCGTTACGCGTTGACGATGTTCCCCTACCCGAGCGGTGACCTGCACATGGGTCACGCCGAGGTGATGGCGCTGCACGACGTGATCGCTCGCTACTGGTGGCAGCGCGGCTACGACGTGTTGAACCCGATCGGCTGGGACTCCTTCGGCCTGCCCGCCGAGAACGCCGCGATCAAGCGCGACGAGCACCCGGCGACGTACACCTATGCCAACATCGAGACCCAGGCGGAGTCGTTCCGGCGCTACGCGGTCTCCTTCGACTGGTCCCGCCGCCTGCACACCAGCGACCCCGAGTACTACCGCTGGACCCAGTGGCTGTTCCTGCGCTTCCGCGAGCGCGGCTTGGCCTACCGGAAGTTCTCCCCGGTGAACTGGTGCCCCAACGACCAGACCGTGCTGGCCAACGAGCAGGTCGTGCAGGGCATGTGCGAGCGCTGTGGTGCGGAGGTGACCAAGCGTGAGCTGTCCCAGTGGTACTTCAAGGTCACCGAGTACGCCCAGCGACTGCTGGACGACATGGAGTCGCTGAAGGACACCTGGCCCGAGCGGGTGCTGGCGATGCAGCGCAACTGGATCGGCCGCTCCGAGGGCGCCCACGTCGTGTTCGAGATCGAGGGCCACGGCCCGGTCACCGTCTTCACGACGCGCCCGGACACGCTGTTCGGCGCGACCTTCTTCGTCGTCGCGGCGGACGCCAAGCTGGCCTCGGAGATCTGTACGCCGGAGCAGCGGGAGGCCTTCGACACCTACCTGGCCGATGTTCGCAGGTCCTCCGACATCGACCGGCTGTCGACCGACCGGCCCAAGACCGGCGTCTTCCTGGGCGTGCACGCGACCAACCCGGTGACCGGCGAGAAGATCCCCGTCTACGCGGCCGACTACGTCCTGGCCGACTACGGCACGGGCGCGATCATGGCGGTTCCCGCGCAGGACCAGCGCGACTGGGACTTCGCGACCGCGTTCGACCTGCCGATCGTGCGCACCGTCGAGCCGCCCGCGGACTTCGACGGCGAGGCCTTCGTCGGCTCGGGCAGGGCGATCAACTCCGCCAACGACGAGGTCTCCCTGAACGGCATGGACGTGCCGGAGGCGAAGGCCACGATCATCGCCTGGATGGAGGGCAAGGGGCTGGGCAACGGCACGGTCAACTACCGGCTGCGTGACTGGCTGCTGTCGCGGCAGCGGTTCTGGGGCTGCCCGATCCCGATCGTGCACTGCCCCTCCTGTGGCGAGGTCCCGGTTCCGGACGACCAGCTGCCGGTGGAGCTGCCGGACCTGCGGGGAGCGGATCTCAAGCCGAAGGGCACCTCACCCCTGGCCGCGGCCGAGGAGTGGGTGAACGTCGACTGCCCCTCGTGCGGCGGCGCGGCCAAGCGCGACAGCGACACGATGGACACGTTCGTCGACTCGTCGTGGTACTTCCTGCGCTACTGCTCGCCGGACTACACCGAGGGTCCCTTCGACCCCGAGGCGGTGCGCCGCTGGATGCCGGCCGAGCAGTACGTCGGCGGAGTGGAGCACGCCATCCTGCACCTGCTGTACAGCCGCTTCTTCACCAAGGTGCTGCACGACATGGGCATGGTCGACTTCGAAGAGCCCTTCAAGGCACTGCTGAACCAGGGCCAGGTCATCAACGAGGGCCGGGCGATGAGCAAGTCCCTGGGCAACGGCGTGAACCTGGGCGAGATGATCGACGAGTACGGCGTCGACGCGGTCCGCCTGACCCTGGTCTTCGCCGGCCCGCCCGAGGACGACATCGACTGGGCCGACGTGTCCCCGGGGGGCTCACTGAAGTTCCTGCAGCGTGCGTGGCGGCTGAGCGGCGACGTCACCTCCGCGCCTGGCGTCTCCTTGGACGGCGGCGACCTGACCCTGCGCAAGGCCACGCACCGGACCCTGCACGAGGTCGAGCAGCTGGTCGACTCGCACCGGTTCAACGTGGTCGTCGCGCGCCTGATGGAACTGGTCAACGCGACCCGCAAGGCCATCGACTCCGGGTGCGGGCCAGCGGACCCGGCGGTCCGGGAGGCGACCGAGGCGGTCGCGATCATGCTGTCGCTGGTCGCGCCCTACACGGCCGAGGAGATGTGGGCCCGGCTGGGCCACGAGCCGACCGTCGCGCGCGCCGGCTGGCCGACCGTGGACGAGAGCCTGCTGGTGCAGGACTCCCTGACCGCGATCGTCCAGGTCCAGGGCAAGCTGCGGGCCAAGCTGGAGGTCAGCCCGGACATCTCCGCGGCCGACCTGGAGGCGATGGCCCTGGCCGAGCCGATCATCCAGCGCTCACTGGAGGGCAAGACCGTCCGCAAGGTGATCGTTCGGGCACCCAAGCTGGTCAACATCGTCGCGACCTGACCCCTCGGTCAGGGGAGGTCGCTGAGGGCCTCCTCGACGGGCACCGGGCCCGACAGCAGCGTGAGCTGCTTGCGGATGCTCGCGGGCTCGTCGAGGGCGGCCGCCAGTGCGTGCGCCACGTCCGCGCGAGGGATCTCGCGAGGCTGTGCGTTCGGGTCCAGGCTGACCTTGCCGGTGCCCGGCTCGTCGGTGAGGCGGCCCGGCTGGACGATCGTCCAGTCCAGGTCTCGACCGCGGAGGTTCTCGTCTGCCGCGGCCTTCGCCCGCAGGTACACCTGGAAGATCTCGTCGCTGTCCGGGTCGGCCTGGTCCGTGCCCATGGAGGAGACCATCAGGTAGCGGCGGACGCCGGCGCGCTCGGCGGCGTCCGCCAGCAGGATCGCGGCGTCCTTGTCCACGGTCTCCTTGCGCGCGGCCCCCGAGCTCGGTCCGCCGCCCGCGGCGAAGACCACCGCGTCGGCACCCTCGACGACCCCGGCGACCTCCTCGACGGTGGCCTTCTCGAGGTCGAGGACCACCACCTCCGCTCCGCGCTGCTGGAGATCTGCGGCGTGGTCGGGGTTGCGCACCAGTCCGACCGGCTTGTCCCCGCGCCCGCTCAGGCGCTCCTCGAGCAGCAGTGCGATCTTCCCGTGGCCTCCGGCGATGACGACGCGCATGGGGCTTCCTCTCCTCGATGTCTGTGGCTGTCGCGGGGCAGTACCCGCCCCCGGCGTACAACACGTCCTCGTGGCGGACGATTCCGCAGGACGGCGCCCTCTGACCGGTAGCCTTCCCGCCATGTCTCGCACCGCGCTCGTCACCGACTCCACGGCATCGCTGCCGCAGGAGGTCGCCGAGGCGCACGGGATCACCGTCGTGCCGCTGCAGGTGGTGATCGGGAAGCACGCGTACGACGAGGGCGGTCCGGACGGCGCCTCCGCCGGGACGGTCGCGTCCGCGCTGCGGGAGGGGACGCTGGTGAGCACCTCGCGCCCCGGCCCTGCACGGATGCTGGAGGCGTACGAGCGGGCAGCGGCCGGGGGCGCCTCCGAGGTCGTGTCGGTCCACGTGTCGAGCGAGCTCAGCGGCACCTACGAGTCGGCGCAGCTCGCGGCCAAGCAGGCTTCGCTACCGGTGACCACGATCGACTCGCGCACGCTCGGACTGGCCACGGGGTTCGCGGTGCTGGCCGCTGCCGAGGTGCTCGCGGCGGGAGGGACGGCCGCCGATGCCGCGGAGACGGCCCGGCGACGTGCCGAGTGCAGCACGTCGCTGTTCTACGTCGACACGCTGGAGTACCTGCGACGCGGTGGACGGATCGGAGCGGCAGCGGCGCTCCTGGGGTCGGCGCTGGCGGTGAAGCCGCTGCTGACCATCGAGAGCGGCCGGGTCGGGATGAAGGAGAAGGTGCGTACGGCGGGACGTGCGCTGAGCCGGCTGGAGGAGCTGGCGGTCACCGCCGCCACCGGGGAGGTCGACCTCGCCGTGGAGCACCTCGCGAACCCCGAACGGGCCGAGCTGCTCGCCGAGAACCTCCGGAGCCGTCTGAAGGAGCAGCTGGGTGGGCGCGACGTCGTGGTCGGTGAGGTCGGCGCCGTGATCGGCGCTCACGTCGGCCCCGGCATGCTCGCCGTCGTGGTCTCGCCGCGGGAGCCCGCCTAGCCGTCCGCTCGGGCCCGAAGTCGTCCACAGGTGCTGGAAGGCTGCGCGGGTCCCCAGGAGCGTGGTCGCCCGTCGCCGGCAAGGGCGTGGGTTCCTAGGTTCTGTCCATGCGCTCCCGCAGGACAGCCCAGGACGAGATGGCCGCCGTCGCTCGACGCCGTCTCGAGCTGCTCGGCGCCGAGCTGGCTGCCATCCGTCACCCGGCCCTCGAGGAGCCGCCGCCGGACGAAGCCGTCGAGCCTTCCTGGGGCCTGGAGCCGCCGGACCCGGAGGAGTCGCCGGACGCTCCCTGGTTCTGGGACGGCGACCCGTCACCGCACCGGCTCGACGAGGACGACGACTCGGGCCTCGGCGGCCCCTGGGGTGAACTGCCTCTCCGAGGCAGGCACGCCCGGCGCCCGGTGAGCGCGGCCGGGCGGGTCGGAGGGTGGGTCCACGACCGGCTGCCGTCGACCCTGCAGGGCCGGGTGCGGCTCACGGCGGGGCACCTGAGCACGGTCGCGCTCCTGGTGGCGGCGGCGTTCGCGGTCACCGCGTGGTGGGTGGTCCGCGCCGACGCCGGAGAGGCGGTGGCGCCGGTGTCGACCTGGTCCGCGGACGACCCGGCCGGTGCCTCCGCGTCTCCCGAACCGCTCGTCACTCCGGTGGCCGACCCCTCCGAGGAAGCAGCCGCCGACGCCGAGCCGGCGGTCGTGGTGGTGGACGTCGCCGGCAAGGTCCGTCACCCCGGGATCGCCACGCTTCCGGTCGGCTCCCGCGTGGTCGACGCGATCGAGGCAGCCGGTGGCGTCAGGCGTGGGGTCGACCTGACCACGCTCAACCTCGCCCGGGTGCTCGTCGACGGGGAGCAGATCCTGGTGGGCATCCGTGCACCGGGCGGCGTCGCAGCCTCGGCGGCATCGGGTGGCGGCGCCACCTCGGGCGGCGTGGACCTGATGGTCAACATCAACGCCGCGACCCAGTCCGAGCTCGAGGAGCTCCCCGGGGTGGGGCCGGTGACGGCGGCGGCGATCTTGCA
This sequence comes from uncultured Actinomycetota bacterium, assembly GCA_963823965.1. GTDB lineage: Bacteria > Actinomycetota > Actinomycetes > Propionibacteriales > Nocardioidaceae > Nocardioides_C. The sequence goes on from CAWGNO010000001.1 coordinate 108,132, forward strand.
GTGGCGGCAGGACAACGGCCCCTTCTCCGCCGTGGACGAGCTCCTGGAGGTCTCCGGCATCGGGGAGGCGACCCTGGCGGAAGTGGCCCCGTTCGTGACCCTGTGACCGACGCGCCGCCGCCGGACCTCAGAGCGGTCGTCCTGGCGCTGATGGCCTGGGCCGGCGGCCTCGGTGGCTTCCTGCTGCCACGCTGGTTGGTCCTCGGTGCGCTCGCGGGGGGAGCGCTCGCGTTGGTGCTCCGGTGGCGCAGGGGCGCGCGCTTCGTCGTGGGGGTGGCCTGGCTGGTCGCGGCCGCTGCGGTCGGGATCTCGGCGATGCTCCGCGTCGAGGCGGTGGCGCACACCCCCATGGCGCACCTGGCGGAGGAGCGGGCGTTCGTGAGCGCCCTGGTCCGGGTGACCTCGGACCCGGTGGTACGCCAGGGCGGGCACGAGCGGTTCGTGCTCCTCCGGGCGACCACGCTCGAGACGACCGGCCGCGGCCACACGTACACCGGTAGGGCGCCCCTCCTCGTCATCGCGCGACGAACGGTGGCATGCGGCCGAGCTCGGCTCGGTGGTCCGGCTCGAGGGACGTGCGGCGCCCTCGGACGGCGACGACCTCGCCGCCGTGGTCTCGACGAGTCGCCCGCCGGGGCTGGTGCAGCCGCCTCCACGGGCCTTCGACGCCGCTGCCGCGGTGCGGGCCGGGATCCGGCGGGCCGTGGCGGGTGCCGGTCCCGCTGAGCGGGCACTCGTGCCTGCGCTCGTGGCCGGGGACGACCAGGGCATGCCGGAGGAGGTGGTCACCGACTTCCAGGCATCCGGGCTCACGCACCTGCTCGCGGTGTCCGGGACGAACCTGACCCTGGTGGCCGGCTTCGTCCTCGTGATCGCGCGATGGGTCGGCGTCCGGGCGCGCGGCCTCGTCGTGGTCGGCGTGCTCGGCGTGCTCGGGTTCGTGCTGCTGGCCCGCACCGAGCCCAGCGTCGTCCGTGCGGCAGCCATGGGATCGGTGGCGCTCATCGGCATGGGGACCAACGGCCGCGAGCGCGGGGTGCGTGCGCTCGGCGTGGCCGTCCTCGTCCTGCTCCTGCTCGACCCCTGGCTGGCCCTCTCCCTGGGGTTCGTCCTCTCCGCCCTCGCCACGGCCGGGATCCTCTTCCTCGGGCCGCCCTGGAGGGACGCGCTCTGCACCTGGATGCCCCGATGGGCCGCCGAGACGGTGGCGGTCCCGCTGGCTGCCCAGATCGCGTGCACACCGGTCGTCGCAGCGATCTCCGGGCAGGTCAGCCTCGTCGCGGTCGCCGCCAACATCGTGGTCGCCCCGGTCGTGGGGCCCGCGACCGTGCTCGGCCTCACCGGCGGGCTTGCTGGTGCTGGTCCTCGAGCCACTGGGCGTGCTGCTGGGACGGACCGCAGGCTGGTGCGCCTGGTGGATCACGGCAGTCGCCGGACGGAGCGCTGACCTCCCCACCGCCGCGGTCGGGTGGTCGCCGACATGGGCCGGTGTCGGGTTCCTGACCCTGCTGTGCGTCGCTGCCTCCCTGGGGATGCCGACGCTGCTTGGGCGGCGCCGATGGGCGGTCTCCGTCGCCCTGGTGACGACCTTGGCCGTCGTACGCCCGCTGCCCACGCCCGGGTGGCCGCCACCCGGGTGGGTCCTCGTCGCCTGTGACGTCGGTCAGGGTGACGGGCTCGTCCTCGACGCCGGCCAGGGCAGTGCCGTGGTCGTCGACGCAGGTCCGGACCCGCGTGCGATCGACCGTTGCCTGGACCGCCTCGACGTCGAGCGTGTCTCCCTGGTGGTGCTCACCCACTTCCATGCCGACCACGTCGACGGGCTTCCCGGCGTGCTCGCGGGACGGGAGACGGCTCAGGTCCTGGTGACCTCGTTCGCCGACCCGCCCGAGGGGGCACAGCAGGTCCATGCGTGGGCAGACGCCGCAGGCGTGCCGGTGCGGGTCGCCACCTTCGGCGAGGTACGCCGGATCGGCTCGCTCACCTTGCAGGTGGTCGGTCCCTCGGGGCAGTTCGCGACCGGGACCGCCGAGGCAGAGGGATCCCGGGCCAACAACGCCAGCGTGGTCCTGGTCGCGGAGAGCCGCGGGGTCCGCATGCTCCTGACCGGGGACGCGGAGCCGGAGGTGCAGGAGGCGATGGGCCGGCTGATGCCGTCACTGCACGTGGACGTGCTGAAGGTTCCCCATCACGGGAGCCGCTACCAGGACGAGGACTTCCTCACCGGTCTGGGCGCGCGGGTGGCCCTGGTGTCCGTAGGCAGTGGCAACGACTACGGCCACCCGGCCGACGAGACGCTGGGCCTGCTGGAGAGGAGCGGCATGCTGGTCCGGCGGACCGACGAGTCGGGTGACGTGGCCGTCGTGGCTGACGGCGGTCAGCTGACGCTGCGGGAGCTGAGCACCTCGTCGTCGGCGATGAGGTAGCGCCCGCTGTCGCGTTCGAGCAGCAGCCGCTGGACCTCCCGCGAGCCGCTGCCGTCGTCGAAGCGGTAGGTGAGCGTGATGTCGACCTTCGGCTCACCTGCCACCGCGCGTGCACCATGGAGCTGGACCGAGTCGATCGATGCCCACCACTGCTCGTAGGAGTCGCGGCCCTGGGCCTGCATGCGGGGGGCGAGCCGCTGCCAGCCGGCGTCGGTGTTCCCGGGCATCAGGGAGAAGTACTCCCGCACCGCCTGCTCCATCGCCTGGCCGCTGTCGGCCTGGGCGGTCCTCGTCCGTGCGGACTTCGTCGGAGTCGGCGAGGGGGTCGCCGTCTTGCTCGGCGAGGGCGATGGCGACGAGGACGGCGAGGGTGTGGGGGAGGGGGACGTGCTCTCGACGGTGCCGGAGGCGGTGGGCGACTCGTCCTCGCCCGAGTCGCCCATCATCATGACGCCCCCACCGAGCATCGCCAGCAGCAGCACCAGCCCACCCACGAGCCAGACGAGGGTTCGACGCTCACCGGAGGATGCGGTCTCGCGTGGCGTCTGACGGCGCTCAGCAGCGGTGCCCACGACTTCGCCCGGACCCGCAGCGGCGGCAGTGCCCGCATCGGCCGCGGCCTGCGGCCTCGCGATGCGCCGGAGCGCGTGCGCGGCATCGGCCATGCTCCAGCGAGTGCGCGGGTCGCGGTCCATCATCCGGGAGATGGCGCCGGCCAGGGGACCGGCCTGCTCGGCAGGACGTGGGGCCTCGGAGCCGATCGTCTGCAGCAGCGCGATGGGGTTGCGCTGCTCGGGGTAGGGGGTGCGCCCTTCGACGGCCAGGTACAGCGCGGCACCGAGGGCGTACACGTCCGAGGCGGCCGCAGGGTCCTCCCCCCTCGCGAGCTCGGGGGAGAAGTACGCCGGGGTGCCGGTGACGAGGCCGGTGCGGGTCAGCTGGTCGTCGCTGTCACGGCGCGCGATGCCGAAGTCGCTGATCTTCGCCTCGTCGCGCTCACCGACGAGGATGTTCCCTGGCTTGACGTCGCGGTGGATGGTGCCGGCGGCGTGCGCCGCGGCGAGGCCGTCGGCGACCTGTGCCCCGATCAGCGCCGCGCGGCGCGGGTCGAGCCGCCCCTCGTCGCGGACGATCTCGGCCAGCGTCCGCGACGGGACGTACTCCATGATCAGCCAGGCGCCTCCGTCGGGCGTGTCGACGGCGTCGAAGACCGACACCACGCTGCGGTGGCTCAGGGCAGCCGAGGACCGTGCCTCACGGAGCGCCCGCGCCGCGTCGGGAGCGTCCTCGCCCGGCAGCATCCCGATCTTCTTGACCGCCACCTCCCGGCCCAGGACCTCGTCCCGGCAGAGCCACACGGTGCCCATCCCGCCTTTGCCCACTGGGCGGACGACGCGGTAGCGACCTGCGATCAGGTCCGGGTTCATGGGGCTCCTTCCACACTGGTTCCTGCCGGGACGGCGAGAGGTTCGGGTGGCCGGTGAGACCGTTGTGAGGTCGTACCCGCCGGCGGGCAGACTACGCGCCCGGTCTGTCCGACCTGTGTGGCAGGCTGGCCCCACCATGGCGACCCCGAAGGCATCCGACGTTCTCGGCCACGTCACGCTGGTGACCGGGCCCGAAGAGTTCCTCAACGAGCGCGCGGTCAGCGCCGCGCTCCAGGCGGTGCGCCACGCCGACGACGAGTCGGAGGTGAGCGAGACGACGGCGGACCAGCTCAGCATGGGCGCCCTGGCGGAGCTGGCCGCGCCGTCGCTGTTCTCGTCGATCCGCTGCGTCGTCGTGCGCGCGCTGGAGAACCTTCCCGACGAGACCCACGACGGGCTGCTGGAGTACGCCGCCGCGCCCGCCGAGGACGTGGGCCTGGTGCTGGTGCACTCGGGCGGCCAGAAGGGCTCGGGCCTGCTGAACAAGCTGCGCAAGCTCGGGTCGGTGACCGAGGTGAAGTCGGCGGCGCTGAAGCCCAGCGAGTACCCCCGCTGGGTCGCGGCCGAGGCGCGGACGCACGGAGCCCGCATCGCCGAGGACGCCGCGGAGATCCTCGTCCAGGCGGTGGGGCAGGACCTGCGGGGGCTGGCGGGGGCGTGCCACCAGCTCGCGAACGACTTCGCCGGTGAGCCCCTCACCGCGGACGTGGTCAAGCGCTACTTCGGGGGCCGGGCGGAGGTCAAGGGGTTCGCGGTCGCGGACGCCGCGATCTACGGACGCACGGCTCGGGCCCTGGAGGAGCTGCGCTGGGCCCTGGACAACGGCACCGCGCCGGTTCTCGTGACCAGCGCCTTCGCCAGCGGCCTCCGGGGCATGGCGAAGTTCAAGAGCGCCTCGCGCGGTCTCCGCGAGGGGGACCTGGCCCGGGAGGTCGGGGTCCCGCCGTGGAAGCTGCGGACCCTGCGCGACCAGGCGCGAGGGTGGGAGGACGCCGGGCTCGTGCGCGCCATCCACGCGGTGGCCCAGGCCGACGCGGACGTGAAGGGCGCGGCCGGCGATGCGTCGTACGCCCTCGAGCGCATGGTCATCAGCGTGACGGAGGCGCGCTCGCCGCGCTGAGAGTGTCCTGACGCGCAGGCGTTCGAGGCCTGCGGACACGCAAAAAGGCGCCGTCCGCGCGGACGGCGCCTGATTGGTGGCTACCTCAGAGGGAGGCGGCCTTCTTGGAGATGGCCGACTTCTTGTTGGCGGCCTGGTTCTTGTGGATGACGCCCTTGGACGCAGCCTTGTCGAGCTTCTGGTTGGCGACCTTCGCCAGCTCCTGGGCCTTCTCGGCGTCACCAGCCTTGGCGGCGTCGCGGAAGCTGCGGATGGCCGACCTCAGCGCGGACTTGACAGCCTTGTTGCGCTCGTGCGCGGCCTCGTTCTGCCGGTTGCGCTTGATCTGGGACTTGATGTTCGCCACTACTGTGCGCCTCGTCTGGTCTGATGCGGGGTCAAGGTCTAGGTGCGGCCCGCCAGTGCTGGCAGACACGCGACCGGCAACGATACCAGCGGCCGCCGGAGCGCCTCAAATCGACAGGTCCGGGCTCACCCGGGTGGGATGCCGAGCCGACGGCGCGCGCCCTCCAGGAGCCTCGCGGCCTCGCGGCGGCGGAAGGCCTTGAGCGTCGGCAAGCCTACGTCTTCCGCCACGAGCGCCCGGTAGAGAAGCCAGCAGCCGAACGTCGTGAGGTAAGCCGTGACGTGCTCGTCGCCGAGGTCGCGCACTGCCGGGAACGTGTGGACCAGGTCGTCGAACGCGGGGTCCTCGACCCACTCCAGGCACAGCATCAGCGGGTCGTACCAGGTGGGCCCTCGCCGGGCGCCGCCCCAGTCGGCAGGGGAGCTTCGGTGCCTGCGGCCACACCTCGCCCCAGCGCTCCACGGCCGCCCGGCAGGTCCCCAGGTCTGGCCCGGGGGTGACGGCGGCGAGCTGGTCGCCCAGGGCGGTGGTCGCCTCCAGCACGAGACCGATGTCCCGCGGGCTCGTGGTGTCGACGTGGCGGCCGGGCACGTCCTCCAGGAGGAGGGCCACCCAGGCGCCGGGCTCGTCGTAGCGGGACAGCATCCTCGGCCACAGCGGGTGCTCGGGCAGACCGGCGAGGACCCGGGCCTCGTTGCGCACCATGTCCGGCGTCATCGGGTTCAGCTCCGGGCCGACCGCCTTCACGAACGCCCCGCGTCCGGACTCAGTGACGACGCGGGTGGCGCAACCCGGCGACATCCCGCCGACCTGCTCCTCGACTCCCACCACCTCGGAGCCGAGCGTCGCAGCCACCCACGAGCGGACGCGGAAGGGGATGTCCGAGTAGGGAGCGCGGACGCCGACGGCGCGGGGTGCGGCGCCGCTCACGACCAGCCTCGACGTCGGGAGAGCCACGACCACGTCGCCTCGGCGTACCAGTCCTGGTGCCGGCGCAGGTACGGCGAGGAGTTCGGGACGGGATCGTCGCGACGCTCGAAGAAGTAGCCGGCGATGAGCGCGAGCAGCGAGTCGACGTGGGCGGGCTCGGCGTCCCGGGTGAGGGCCTGGCGGGCGAGGATCTCGTCGGCGGCGAGGCCGTCGCCGTGCGCGGAGATGAGCAGCAGCACGGTGTCGATCCAGGCGGCGCCCACGACGGGCCAGTTCCAGTCGCACAGCAGAGCCTGCCCGTCGCGGACCAGGAAGTTGTCGTCACGGGCGTCGGTGTGCACGAGGGTGCCGCCTCGCGTGGCCTCCTCGAACCCGGACGCGAGCGCGGCCGCCTCCTCGAGGTGCGGCAGGCCGGGAGAGACCCGGCGGACGTGGTCCCACCCCGACAGGCAGCCTGCGAACTCCTCGGCGAAGGTGGACAGGCCGGTCGGCGGGGGAGTGAGCCGTCCGGCGAGGACCTCCAGGGCGTCGAGGCAGGCCTCGAGCTGGTCGTCGCGCCAGGGCCGGACGGGGTTCGCGGCGTCGACGTACTCGATCCCGAGGGCGACCCACAGCTCGTCCTCGTGAGTCCAGAGCAGGCGGGGGACCGGGAGGCCGGACGGCAGGGAGCGCAGCTTGCGCGCCTCCTCCAGGTAGGCCTCGGCGAACGGGCGCTGGGCCTTGCGGCTCGCGGCCTTCACGAAGTGGCGAGAGCCGTCTGCGCAGGTGAGCACGGAGGCGAAGCCGGGTGTGAAGCCGGACCCCGCGGACCGGGCCTCCACGACCCGTCCGCCGAGGTAGCCCTCGATGGTGCGCCGCATCATCGGCGGCAGCAGGTCCCAGGCGAGCCGGCGCGCGGTCCTGCCGTGCGGGATCTCCGGCATGGCCGGTGCGGCGGGCGATGACGGGGTCGTGGCGGTCATGGGCGCATTCTGCCGGTGCCGGCGCCCTCGGATGGGGCATTTTTCCGGACCTGCCCGGCCCGGTGCGCGGTGTGCCGTCGAGCATCCGCCGTTCATTGGACCGTGTCCCTGGATCTGCTACGGGGGACTGACGGCACCGTGGCAACAGCGTGATGATGAAGGAGCCGCCGCCCCCCAAAGGCGGGCCGGCTAACCCACATCGGCCCGATCCTCGCCGAGCCCGACCTCCTGGAGGAGCCGATGACCACCGTGGCCGACATGATCGTGACCGCACTCGCCGAGCACGGCGTCCGCACCATGTGGGGCGTCGTCGGTGACGCACTGAACCCCGTCACCGACGCGGTACGCCGGGAGGGCCGGGTGGAGTGGGTCGGGGTGCGTCACGAGGAGGCGGGCGCGTTCGCCGCGAGCGCCGGCGCAGCTGACCGGCGAGCTCGCGGTGATGGGCACCGTCGGACCCGGCGCAGTACACCTGCTCAACGGCTCTACGACGCTGCGAAGTCGCAGCCCCGTGCTCGCGATCTGCGGCCAGGTGCCGCGCGAGGAGATGGGCAGTGACTTCTTCCAGGAGGTCGACAACGACGCGGTCTTCAGCGACGTCGCGGTCTTCAACCAGACCATCGCCTCGGCCGACCAGATGCCGGCGCTCCTCGAGCAGGCGGTCAACGCCGCGCTGGCAGAGCGGAGCGTGGCCGTGCTGTCGGTCCCGGCGACGTCGGAGGCCTCGAGCTTCCCCGTGGGGCACGGGTGCCGCGCTTCGTCGTCTCGCGGACCGAGCCGGTGCCGGCGGAGGAGGAGCTGCGCAGGGTCGCGGGCGTGATCAACGACGCGGGGATGGTCACCCTGCTGGTGGGTACCGGCGCCCGGGCCGCGAGGGCCGAGGTGCTGCAGGTCGCCGACCGGCTCGCCGCACCGATGGTGCTCACCCTGAAGGCCAAGGACGGATTCGACGAGGACGACCCCTTCGAGATCGGGCAGTCCGGCCTGATCGGCAACCCGGCGTCCGCGACCGCCTTCCACGGCGGCGACGTGCTGCTGATGATCGGCACCGACTTCCCGTACCGCGCGTTCTACCCCGAGCACGCCACCGTGGTGCAGCTCGACCTGCGGGCGGGCCACATCGGCCGCCGCACGCCGGTCGACCACGCGCTCGTGGGTGACGCCCGGGCGACCCTGACGCGTCTGCTGCCGCTGCTGGAGCGCAAGGAGACGCGCTCGCACCTGGACAAGACCCGGAAGGAGTACGCCGCGTGGCGGGAGCGGCAGGGCCACCTCACCGACCCGTCGTACGACGAGAAGGCCCGGGGCCGGCTCCGCAAGACCGTCGACAACCCCGACGGCCGGGTCCGTCCCGAGGTGCTCGCCGCGGCGATCGACCGGCACGCCGCGTCCGACGCGGTGTTCACCAGCGACACGGGGATGTCCACCGTCTGGCTGGCGCGGTTCGTGCGGATGAGCGGGACCCGCCGGCTGGTCGGCTCCTACAACCTCGGCTCGATGGCCAACGCGATGCCGCAGGCGCTCGGAGCCGCAGCGCTCGAACGCGGGCGCCAGGTGGTGGCGTTCTGCGGAGACGGCGGCCTGTCGATGCTGATGGGAGACCTGATCACGGCCGTCAGCCACGACCTGCCGGTGAAGCTGGTGGTCTTCGTGCTGGACAACCCCGACTTCGCGGCGGTGGCGCGGGCGATCGGGATGACAGGTGTGCGCGTGACCGACCCGCACGCGGTCGACGAGGCGGTCAGGGAGGCGTTCGCGACGCCGGGTCCGGTGCTGCTCGACGTACTCACCAACCCCGACGAGATCGCCGTGCCCCCGCGGCCCACGCTCGCGCAGGGCTGGGGGTTCGCGATCGTCGAAGGAGATCCTCGTCTCCCACGGCGACTGAGTGCGCGGTACGGCGCAGCACCGGCGGCATGGGACACTGGGGCGAGACCTGTCCTCGAGCCGAAAGCCCGACGAAGCCGCCGTGCCCCAGAAGCCTGCCCCTCAGCCGGGCCAGACCGATCCCGCGATCATCCGCAACTTCTGCATCATCGCGCACATCGACCACGGCAAGTCCACGCTCGCCGACCGGATGCTGCAGCTGACCGGCGTGGTCGACGAGCGAAGCGCCCGTGCGCAGTACCTCGACCGGATGGACATCGAGCGCGAGCGCGGTATCACCATCAAGAGCCAGGCGGTCCGCATGCCCTGGACCGTTCCGGACGACAACGAGACCGACGCCGTGCCCGGCACCTACGTGCTGAACATGATCGACACGCCTGGCCACGTCGACTTCACCTACGAGGTGTCGCGGTCGCTGGAGGCCTGCGAGGCGGCGGTCCTGCTGGTGGACGCAGCCCAGGGCATCGAGGCGCAGACCCTGGCGAACCTCTACCTCGCGCTCGCCGCGGACCTGCACATCATCCCGGTGCTGAACAAGATCGACCTGCCGTCGGCGCAGCCGGAGAAGTACGCCGCGGAGCTCGCCCACATCATCGGGTGCGACGTGTCCGACGTGCTGCACGTCTCGGCCAAGACCGGGTTCGGGGTGGAGCGGCTGCTCAACGAGATCGTCGCCCAGACGCCCCCGCCGGTGGGTGAGGCCGACGCCCCGCCCCGAGCGCTGATCTTCGACTCGGTCTACGACACCTACCGCGGCGTCGTCACCTACGTCCGGGTCGTCGACGGCAAGCTCACCCACCGCGACCGGATCAAGATGATGTCGACCGGTGCCACCCACGAGATGCTCGAGGTGGGCGTGATCTCCCCGGAGCCGGTCAAGGCCGGGCACCTCGGGGTCGGCGAGGTGGGCTACCTCATCACCGGCGTGAAGGACGTCCGGCAGTCCCGGGTCGGTGACACCGTCACTTCCCAGGTCAAGCCGGCGGAGGCGCCGCTGGGCGGCTACAAGCACCCGAACCCGATGGTGTTCTCCGGGCTCTACCCGATCGACGGCGACGACTACCCGACGCTGCGCGACGCGCTCGACAAGCTCCAGCTCAACGACGCAGCGCTCGCCTACGAGCCCGAGACCTCGGGGGCGCTCGGCTTCGGCTTCCGCTGCGGCTTCCTGGGCCTGCTGCACATGGAGATCACCCGTGCCCGGCTGGAGCGGGAGTTCAACCTCGACCTCATCTCGACCGCGCCCAACGTGGTCTACGACGTGACGATGGAGGACGGGACCGAGCACAAGGTCACCAACCCCTCGGAGTTCCCCGGCGGCAAGATCGAGGAGGTCCGGGAGCCTGTCGTCCGGGCCACCATCCTCAGCCCCAGCGACTACATCGGCGCGATCATGGAGCTCTGCCAGAGCAAGCGCGGCCAGCTCCAGGGCATGGACTACCTCTCGGAGGACCGCGTCGAGCTGCGCTACACCCTGCCGCTGGCCGAGATCGTCTTCGACTTCTTCGACCAGCTGAAGTCGCGGACCAAGGGCTACGCCTCCCTCGACTACGAGCCGGTCGGGGACCAGGCGGCCGACCTGGTCAAGGTCGACATCCTGCTCCAGGGGGAGGCCGTCGACGCGTTCAGTGCGATCGTGCACAAGGACTCCGCCTACTCCTACGGCGTCGCCCTGGCCGGGAAGCTGCGGGAGCTCATCCCGCGCCAGCAGTACGAGGTTCCGATCCAGGCCGCCGTCGGCAGCCGCGTGATCGCCCGCGAGACCATCCGCGCGATCCGCAAGGACGTGCTCGCCAAGTGCTACGGCGGCGACATCAGCCGCAAGCGCAAGCTGCTCGAGAAGCAGAAGGAGGGCAAGAAGCGCATGAAGATGGTCGGCCGGGTCGAGGTGCCCCAGGAGGCCTTCATCGCCGCGCTGTCCACCTCCGACGGCGGCGACAAGGGCAAGAAGTAGCCCTTCCTGCGTGCTGCCCTTCGACCTGCCTCCCGGCCTGACGAAGCAGGCTGCGCTCGGGCCGGACTGGGCCGACTACCTCCACGCGCTCCCGCGCACGACCGCCGAGCTGGTGCAGGAGTGGGAGCTGACCTACGACGGCCCGCCCATGCACGGCTACTGCAGCCTGGTGGTGCCGGTGCGTACGCCGGGAGGGCGCCCCGCGGTGCTCAAGGTCGCCTTTCCCGACGACGAGAGCGAGCACGAGCACCTCGCCCTCCAGAGGTGGCAGGGCAACGGAACCGTCCTGATGCTGAGGGCGGACCCACGCCGCTACGCCATGCTGCTGGAGCGGCTGCACCCCGAGGACCTCTCGGACCTCTGGGACGTCGAGGCGTGCGAGATCGTGGCCGGTCTCTACGCACGCATCCACGTCCCGGCGCTCCCGCAGCTGCGCCCGCTCACGGCGTACGTCGAGCGGTGGAACGCCGGGCTCGCCGCGCTGCCGAAGGACGCTCCCATGCCGCGGCGCCTCGTCGAGCAGGCCGTCTCGCTGGCGGCGGACTTCCTCGGCGACGAGGAGAGCACCGGCACGATGATCCACGGCGACCTGCACTACGAGAACGTCCTGGCGGCCGACCGGGAGCCGTGGCTGGTCATCGACCCGAAGCCGATGTCGGGGGACCCGCACTACGAGGTTGCGCCGCTGCTGTGGAACCGCTGGGACGAGGTCGCCGGCTCGGGACGCGTCCGCGAGGCGGTGCGGGCGCGGTTCCACGCCGTGGTCGACACGGCCGGGCTCGACGAGGACCGCGCCCGCGACTGGGTCGTCGTCCGTGCCCTGCACGACGCCTACTGGTCGGTCGACGACGCGAGGCGGCTGGGCCGGTCGCTCGATCCCGATGAGCGCTCCTGGATCACCCGGATGGTGACGGTCGCGAAGGCCGTGCAGGACTGACGGGGGTCATCCGGGCCTTTCGGCCCGTCCGACGGTGTCCTCGCGGTGCCAGACTCGGTGGAAGTCCGGGAGGTGCCCGGGCGCGTGGAGGGTCGTCATGCGCAAGAAGGTTCTCGTCCTCGGGTCGAACTTCGGCGGGCTCACCGCCGCGCTGGCCGTCAAGTACGAGCTCGAGGGGGACGTCGACGTCACCGTCCTCTCGCCGAGCGACCACTTCCTGTTCAACCCCAGCCTGATCTGGCTGCCGTTCGGCAAGCGCGAGCGCGAGGACATCACCTTCCCGGTGGCGCCGACCTTCGAGAACCACGACATCGGGTTCGTCAACGCGCCCGCGACCGCGATCGACCTGGAGACCAGGAAGGTGGCCTACGGCGGGGGTGGGGTGCTCTCCTACGACTACCTGGTGATCGCCACGGGCTACCAGAACAAGGACGACGTGGTCCCGGGCTTCAAGGAGAACGCGGTCACCATCACCACCCTCGACGAGGCCGAGCGGGCGCACGACGCGTGGGAGCGCTACCTGAAGGACCCCGGAGACGTCGTCATCGCCGCCACCCAGAGCGCCGGCTGCTTCGGGGCGGCGTACGAGTTCCTCTTCAACACCGCCTACCACCTGAAGAAGAACGGGCTGCGCGACAAGGTCCGGCTCACCTACGTCACCGCCGAGCCGTTCCTGGGCCACTTCGGCATCGGCGGCCTCCCGCACGGCGAGGAGCTGCTCGGGATGTTCCTGAAGAAGGAGGGCATCGAGTCGCGGATCAGCGTCGCGATCGACCACATCGACGACGGCGCGATCGTGCTCGCGGACGGCGAGAGCCTGCCCTTCGCGTTCAGCATGGTGGTGCCTCCGTTCCTGGGGCAGGACTTCCTGCGCGGTGTGGACGGCATCGCCGACGAGAAGGGCTACATCAAGGTCCGCGACACCTACCAGACCCTCGAGCACGACGAGGTGTACGCCGTGGGCGTCGCCGCCGCGGTCGACGTGCCGTGGCAGACCCCGACCCCCGTGGGCATCCCCAAGACCGGCTTCCCGACCGAGGTCATGGCGCACACCGCCGCGAGCAACATCGCCGCCCAGATCAAGGGGGAGGAGCCGAGCGAGTCGAAGGGCTTCGGGGACATCAAGGCGGTCTGTGTCATGGACGCCGGGAACAACGGCGTGATCATCCTGGCCGACAAGATGCTTCCGCCCCGCAAGCACGGCGTGCTGATCCCGGGACCGCAGGCCCACCTGATGAAGCTCGGGTTCGAGAAGTACTTCCTCTGGAAGTCGCGGCACGGCTACGTGAACCTGCCCTGACATCCGCCTCTGCGCGGTGCCATGTTGGGATTTGGCATCAAATCGTCCCACGTAGGACCCGTAACCTACCGCCAAGTAGCCGGTTGCTCTACGTTGTGTCGCAATCAGTCAACACCCCTGTCCGGCGCGTTCTAGAGTGCTGGGCAGGTACGAAAAGGGAGAGCGATGTCTCAGTCCACCGTCAGCCCCGATCTCAGTGTGATCGAGAACCGCCCACCGAGCGTCGGACGCCAGTTCTTCGACCGGGTCCAGAGCAGTCCCGACCGGGAGGCGTACCGCTATCCCCGGGGTGACGAGTGGCAGTCGGTGACGTGGAGGGAGACCGGCGACCGCGTCACGCGCCTGGCGGCCGGGCTGGTGGCGCTCGGTGTGGAGCCGGAGCAGCGGGTCGGCATCGCGTCCACGACGCGGTTCGAGTGGATCCTCGCCGACCTCGCGGTGATGTGCGCGGGCGCGGCGACGACCACGGTCTACCCGTCGACGATGGACGACGACGTCGCCTTCATCCTCGCCGACTCCGAGTGCCGGGTGGTCTTCGCCGAGGACGACGGCCAGATCGCGAAGCTGATGGCCCACCGCAACGAGCTGCCGCACCTGACCAAGGTGGTGACCTTCGACGGCGCCGCGGACAACGACTGGGTCATCACCCTCGACGACCTCGAGCGTCTGGGTGAGGAGGAGCTCGCCAAGGAGCCCGCCATCGTCGAGGAGCGGGTCGAGCAGACGAAGCCGGACTCGTTGGCGACGCTGATCTACACCTCCGGCACCACCGGACGGCCCAAGGGCGTGCGCCTTCGCCACTCGTCGTGGACCTACGAGGGCGCCGCCATCGAGGCGCAGAACATCCTCTCGGTGGACGACCTGCAGTTCCTGTGGCTGCCGATGGCGCACTCCTTCGGCAAGGTGCTGCTCTCCACCCAGCTGGCCATCGGCTTCCCGACCGCCGTCGACGGCCGCGTGGACAAGATCGTCGACAACCTCGGCATCGTGAAGCCCACGTTCATGGGCGCGGCGCCGCGGATCTTCGAGAAGGCGCACGACCGCATCGTGCTCATGCAGAAGGCCGAGGGCGGGCTCAAGGAGAAGCTCTTCAACCGTGCCTTCGAGGTGGGCGTCCAGGTGGACCGTCTCAAGCGCGAGGGCAAGTCGGTGCCGGCGCTGCTCAACCTCCAGCACGGCCTGTTCGACAAGCTGGTCTACTCCAAGATCCGCGAGCGCTTCGGCGGCCGGGTCCGCTTCTTCATCTCCGGGGCTGCGGCCCTGAACCGTGAGGTCGCGGAGTGGTTCAACGCCGCGGGGATCCAGATCCTGGAGGGCTACGGCCTCACCGAGACCTCGGCCGGCTCGTTCGTGAACCGGCCCTGGCAGAACAAGTTCGGCACTGTCGGCCTGGTCATGCCCGGCAGCGAGGTGAAGATCGCCGAGGACGGCGAGGTCCTGGTCAAGGGCCCCGGCATCATGGAGGGCTACCACAACCGCCCCGAGGCCACGGCCGAGGTGCTCGAGGACGGCTGGCTGCACACCGGCGACATCGGCGAGCTCGACGAGGACGGCCACCTGCGGATCACCGACCGCAAGAAGGACCTGTTCAAGACCTCGGGCGGCAAGTACATCGCCCCGTCGCAGATCGAGTCGACGTTCAAGGCGCTCTGCCCCTACGTCAGCCAGTTCCTGGTGCACGGCAACGACCGGAACTACTGCGTCGCGCTGGTCACGCTCGACCCGGACGCGATGGCGGACTGGGCCGGCCAGAACGGCATGGCCGGCGCGTCCTACGAGGAGATCGTCACCTCGGACAAGGTCAAGGAGATGCTCGGCGGCTACATCGAGCAGCTCAACGCCCGCCTGAACCGCTGGGAGACGATCAAGAAGTGGATCCTGCTGGAGCAGGACCTCACCGTCGAGTCCGGCGAGCTGACCCCCTCGATGAAGGTCAAGCGCAAGGTCGTCGAGGAGAACTACCAGGACAAGATCGACGCGCTCTACGCCGGCTGAGAGCCCGCTGATCGCCGAAGGCGCCGTCCCGTCGGGGCGGCGCCTTCGCCGTCCCTAGGATGGTGCGGTGCCTTCCGCCCTTCCCGACGGCGACCCGGCTCCCGAGGACGGTTCCCTGCCCGGGTCCGCGCTCTCCTCAGTCGGCTCGCGTCCGCTCGGCTTCTACGTCCACGTGCCCTTCTGCACGGTGCGCTGCGGCTACTGCGACTTCAACACCTACACCGCCTCCGAGCTCGGGGGCGGTGCGTCCCGCGGCACGTACGCCGATGCGGCGATCGCCGAGATCCGGCTCGCCCGCAAGGTGCTCGGCTCCGTCGACGTGCCGGTCGCGACGGTCTTCTTCGGCGGCGGCACGCCGACCCTGCTCCCGCCCCGCGACCTGACCCGCGTCATCGCGGCCATCGACGAGGAGTTCGGCCTCGTCCCGGGCGCGGAGGTGACCACCGAGTCCAACCCCGACAGTGTCACCCCGGGCGACCTCGCCGACCTGCGCGCCGGTGGGATCGACCGGATCTCCTTCGGGATGCAGTCGGCCGTCCCGCACGTCCTGGGCGTCCTGGACCGGACCCACGACCCCGCCCGGGTGCCCCAGGTGGTGCGCTGGGCGCGGGAGGCGGGGTTCGACGAGGTGAGCCTCGACCTGATCTACGGCACGCCGGGGGAGTCCCTCGAGGACTGGCGGGCCTCCCTCGACAGTGCGCTGTCCTGCGAGCCGGACCACCTCTCGGCGTACGCCCTGATCGTGGAGGAGGGCACCGCGCTGGCGCGCCGGATCCGGCGCGGCGAGGTGCCCATGACCGACGACGACGACCTCGCGGACAAGTACCTCGCCGCGGACGACGCCCTGGGGCGGGCCGGCCTCGGCTGGTACGAGGTCTCGAACTGGTCGCGCTCGCGCGAGACCCGGTGCCGCCACAACGAGCTGTACTGGACCGGTGCGGACTGGTGGGGCGTCGGCCCGGGGGCGCACTCGCACGTCGGCGGGGTGCGCTGGTGGAACGTCAAGCACCCGGCGGCGTACACGCAGCGGATCGACGCGGGGCTCAGTCCCGGCCACGGGCGTGAGGTGCTCGACGCGGAGACGCGCCGCGTGGAGCGGGTCCTCCTCGAGGTCCGGCTCCGCGACGGTCTGCCGCTGGACGTCCTCGACGACGCGGGACGGGCGGCGCTGCCCGCCCTGGTGGAGGACGGCCTCGTGGAGCCCGGCTCGCTGCAGCGCGGCCGCGTGGTCCTGACGCTCCGCGGCCGGCTGCTTGCCGACGCCGTGGTCCGCGCGCTGCTGCCGTGAGGGGTCAGGAGATGACGCGGAAGATCGCCGGGTAGCGGTAGTCGCGGTACTGCGATGCCTGGACCGACGCCAGGATCATGAACACCACCCAGGCGACTCCCACCGCCGGGAGCAGGATGAAGCCGACCAGCAGCAGCAGCGAGAGGCCGGCGACGACGAAGTAGACCAGGTAGGCGATCTGGAAGTTCAGCGCCTCCTTGCCGTGCCGGTCCAGGAACGCCGAGCGGTCCTTGAAGACCAGCCAGACCACGAGCGGCGCGATGAAGCCGAGGAGCAGCGGGCCGAGGTGGGCGGCGATCGCCCAGAGCTTCTCGTCCTCCTGGCGCATCGGTGGTGGCCCGTAGCCACCGGGCGGCGGCGGAGGCGGCGACCCTGGCTGGTTCGGCGGCATGCTCATCGCGGGCTCCTCATTCGACGGTGACGAAGTCGATCAGCTCTTCGACCCTACCGAGCAGAGCGGGTTCGAGGTCGGCGTACGAGGACACCTTCGACAGGATGTGCTTCCACGCCCGGGCGATGTCGGCCTGGTCGCGGTGCGGCCAGCCCAGGCTCTGGCACACGCCCTTCTTCCACTCGATGTTGCGGGGGATCGCCGGCCACTTCTTCATCCCGAGCCGGTCGGGCTTGACCGCCTGCCAGATGTCGACGAACGGGTGTCCGACGATGAGGACGTGCTTGCCGACGGGGCTCTTCGCGATGGAGGAGGCGATGCGGCTCTCCTTGGAACCGGCCACGAGGTGGTCGACGAGGACGCCGACCCGCCGCTCGGGGCCCGGACGGAAGTCGCGGAGCTGCTCGGCGAGGTCGTCCACGCCCTCGATGTACTCGACGACGACGCCCTCGATGCGCAGGTCGTCGCCCCACACCTTCTCGACGAGCTCGGCGTCGTGGCGGCCCTCGACGAAGATGCGGCTCGCGCGGGCCACCCGGGCCTTCGTGCCCGGGACCGCGACGGAGCCGGAGGCCGTGTGGGTCTTGTGTGCCGGGCCGGACCTCGCCGGCGGCTTGAGGATCACCGGGACGCCCTCGAGCAGGAAGCCCGGGCCCAGGGGGAAGGTACGGCGCTTGCGGCGCCGGTCCTCCAGCGTCACGGTCATCAGGTCCCGGTCGACCGCGACGATCTCGCCGCACCAGTCGGTGGTGACCTCCTCGACGACGAGGCCCTTGTCGGCGTCGATCTCGACCGAGCGCCCTCGCTTGGGCGCACGCCAGTCGGTGTTGAGCACGTCGGAGCCGTAGCGGTCGAAGGACATGAGACCCCACGCTAGAAGGGTTCCCGTACGCGGTGGGGGCGGCGCGCCGTGGGGTGAGCGGGGTCGCACGCCGGCTGTCTGGACGGCCGTGGAAGTCCTGGTGAAAGTGCTTGGGCGGCGACTGTCAGCGATATATCGTCAACGTATCGCCGACTCTCGTCCGAGGGTGGCGACCGTGCGTCAGGCGGGAGGGGACGGGCATGACAGGCAACAGGTGGGGACAGCCCTGGTCCAGCAGCGGATGGGGCCCCGGCCCCTGGGGAGCCGGTCCGCCGCCGTGGATCGCCGGCCTCTTCGGGATGGCGGGGCAGCAGCACACGCGAGGGCCGCGGGTCCGGCGCGGCGACGTCCGTGCGGCGATCCTCGACGTCCTGTCCGAGCAGCCGATGAACGGCTACCAGGTGATCCAGCAGATCGCCGACCGCACCGGTGGTGCGTGGAAGCCCAGTCCCGGCTCGGTGTACCCGACGCTCCAGCAGCTCGAGGACGAGGGGCTGGTCGAGGGTACGGAGTCCGAGGGGCGTCGCATGTTGCGGCTGACCGACGCCGGCCGTGACTACGTGACCGACCACCCCGAGGAGATGGCCGCCACCTGGCGCCCTTTCGCCAACGACGGGGAGGAGACCCACGAGCTGAAGCCTGTCATCGGGCAGGTGATGGCCGCGGTCTGGCAGGTGGTGATGTCCGGCAACCGCCAGCAGCAGGCGGAGGCGGCGGAGATCCTCGGGGACGCGCGGCGGAGGTTGTACGGACTGCTCGCGGACGGGGACCCGGAATGAGCCAGCGGGAGCTGAGGATCGGGGACGCCGAGCGGGAGTCCGCGGTCGCCGCCCTCGGCGAGCACTACGTCGCCGGGCGGCTGACCAAGGAGGAGTTCGACGACCGGACCGCGGTCGCCTGGCAGGCGAGGACCCATGCCGACGTGCGGCCGCTCTTCGTCGACCTGCCTCTGCTGCAGCCGCAGGAGCCGGCTCGACCACGGGCAGCAGTGACGCCGTCGCGTGGCTCTCGTCCGAGGGGAGGCCCCCCGCTGCTGCCGATACTGCTGCTCGCAGTCGTGGTGATGGGCGTGCTGAACCTCGCCCCCTGGCCGCTGCTCATCGTGCTCGCCATCGTGGGCGTGAAGATCTTCGCCTTCCGGATGGCGGGCCGGAGCAGGAGGCCGTCGACACCCGGGCCGGCCAGCCCGCCGTGGCAGGGCGAGCCCTGGCGCAGGTACCGCTAGTCCGGTCCTAGATCATCGGGAGCGAGCGCGAGGCCCGGGGCAGCTGCGCGTAGCCCCGGGCGAACGCCTGCTCGAGCTCCGAGACCGGGAACGGCCACTCCGCAGCCTCGGCCATCTGCTCGGGCTTCACGCCGCGGCCGGCGAGGTCCCGGATCGTCTCGGCGACCATGCCGATGTCGGCCCGCTGCTCCATCACGAAGTCCCGTCCGACCGGCAGACCGTGGCCCGGGACGACGATCGGGTCGGGCCCGAGCATGTTCGTGACCAGCTCCAGGGCGGCCGGCCACTCGAACGGGTAGCAGTCCGAGCCGAAGCTGGGCACCCCGTCGCGGGCGGCCGACTCCTCCAGCAGGTCGCCGGCGAAGAGCACGTCCGCATCGCCGACCCGGACGACGGCGTCGCCGCTGGTGTGGCCACGCCCGGGGTGGACCACCTCGACGATGCGGTCGCCGAGGTCGATGACGCGCGCCGAGGAGAACACGTCGTCCGGTGCGACGACGGTGGTGCCCGTGACGTCGGTCTCGCGGGCGGCGTCCTCGAGGGTCGCGGGGCCGTGCTCGCGCAGGGCGGCGGCCGCAGCCTCGTGGGCCACGACCGGTGCTCCGGCGTACGCCTCCAGGAACGTCGCGTTGCCGAGGACGTGGTCCCAGTGCGCGTGGGTGTTGACGACCGCGACCACGTCCCCGGCGCCCAGCGCGCGGACCTGCTCGACGACCCGCTGAGCCGTCCCGGACGAGGAGTGCGTGTCGATGACGACGAGGCCCCGGGACCCGCCGACGAGGCCGACGTTGACGTCGACGAGCCGGTGCCGCGCGACCCAGCAGCGGTCGGCGATCTCGACGAAGCCGGCGTCGTGGGGGATGTCGAACGAGGGGCCGGAGGGTGGTGCGCTCATGGTCGCACCCTACGACTGTGGATTCTTCGACCAGAGGGGAAGGCTAGTAGCATTGGCACTCGAAAGACGTGAGTGCCAACCCAGGGAGGCGAGACATGGTCGAGGACCGCAGGCTCGCCGTCCTCCGCGCGATCGTCGAGGACTACGTGTCGACCCAGGAGCCGGTCGGGTCGAAGGCCCTCGTCGAGCGGCACCAGCTGGGCGTCTCCCCGGCGACGGTCCGCAACGACATGGCGGCGCTCGAGGACGAGGGCTTCATCACCCAGCCGCACACCAGTGCCGGGCGGATCCCCACCGACAAGGGCTACCGGCTCTTCGTGGACCGCCTCAGCCAGGTCAAGCCGCTGTCGGTGGCGGAGAAGCGCGCGATCGCCACCCTCCTGGAGGGTGCGATCGACCTCGACGACGTCGTCCAGCGCAGCGTCCGGCTCCTGGCGCAGCTGACCCGCCAGGTGGCGATCGTGCAGTACCCGACCCTGTCGCGTTCCACCGTGCGGCACGTCGAGCTGGTCACCCTGACCAGCACCCGCCTGCTGCTCGTGCTGATCCTCAGCACCGGCCGGGTCGAGCAGCGCCTCGTGGAGCTGCCGGAGCCGCTGGACGACGAGACGGTCGCCGGCGTCCGCGCGGCGCTCAACCGCGCGACCATGGGCCAGAAGCTCAGCGACGCCGCCGAGCGCCTTGCAGACGTGCCCCAGGAGTACGAGCCCGCGGAGCGCACGCCCGTGAGCGTCGTGGTGGCGGCGCTGGTCGAGGCGATGTCCGACCACCGCTCCGACGAGCGTGTCCTGGTGGGTGGCACCGCCAACCTCGCCCGGTTCGGCGAGGGGTTCGACGCCTCGATCAAGCCGATGCTGGAGGCGCTCGAGGAGCACGTCGTGCTGCTCAAGCTCCTGGGCGAGGCGACGACACCTTCCGCGCTGACGGTCCGGATCGGCCACGAGGTTCCCTACCAGGAGCTCTCGACCACCTCGGTGGTGGCCACCGGCTACGGCCCGGGTGAGGAGGCGCTCGCCACCCTGGGCATCGTCGGACCGACCCGCATGGACTACCCCGGCACGATGGCGACCGTGCGCGCGGTCGCGCGCTACGTGTCGAAGATTCTCGACGAAGGATGAGCAGAGAGACCACTGTGAGCCAGGACCTCTACGAGACCCTCGGCGTCCCGCGGGACGCCGACGCCGACGCGATCAAGAAGGCCTACCGCCGCCTGGCGCGTCAGCTGCACCCGGACGTGAACCCCGACCCGGAGACCCAGGAGCGGTTCAAGGACGTCTCCCGCGCCTACGAGGTGCTCTCCGACCCGGAGAGGCGCCGGATGTACGACATGGGCGGCGACCCCTTCGGCGGTGCCGGTGCGGGAGGCTTCGGCGCGGGCGCCGGGTTCTCGTTCACCGACATCATGGACGCCTTCTTCGGTGGCGCCGCCGGTGGTGCCGCGGGCGGCGGCCGCGGTCCACGCCCGCGTGTGCGCCGTGGTCAGGACGCCCTGATCCGGCTCGAGATCGACCTCGCGGAGGCGGCGTTCGGCACGACCCGTGAGCTCAAGGTCGACACGGCCGTGCTCTGCACCGTCTGCAGCGGCGACGGTGCCGCCCCCGGCTCGAAGCCGGTGACCTGCGAGACCTGCCACGGCCGTGGTGAGGTCCACCAGGTGCAGCGGTCCTTCCTCGGCGAGGTCCGGACCATGCGTCCCTGTGCGGCCTGCCGCGGCTTCGGCACGATCATCCCCGAGCCCTGTCGCGAGTGCTCCGGCGACGGCCGCGTCCGCTCACGCCGTACCCTCACCGTGAAGATCCCCGCGGGGGTCGACACCGGCACGCGCGTCCAGCTCTCCGAGCAGGGCGAGGTCGGTCCGGGCGGTGGCCCCGCCGGCGACCTGTACGTCGAGATCCACGTCGCCGAGCACGAGGTCTTCACCCGCCACGGCAGCGACCTGCTGTGCACCGTCACGATTCCGATGACGGCCGCTGCGCTCGGCACCACCATCGACCTGCCCACCCTCGAGGCGGACCTCACCGACAGCGAGACCGAGACCGACCTGGAGACCGGCGTCGAGCTCGACATCAACCCCGGCACGCAGTCCGGCTCCGAGATCGTCCTCAACGGGCGCGGTGTGCCCGCCCTGCGCGGCGTGGGGCGCGGCAACCTCGTGGTGCGTGTGGTCGTGGAGACCCCGACCCGGCTCGACGAGCGCCAGGAGGAGCTGTTGCGCGAGCTCGCCGAGCTCCGTGACGAGGAGTCGCCGGACGGGCACGTCCAGGCCACCCACCGCTCGGTCTTCGACAAGCTGCGGAGCGCCTTCAACCCGCGATGAGCCTCCCGGTCTTCCACCTCCCGGACCTTGCGGGCGCGCGCGTCGGCGGCAGCGTGGAGCTCACCGGCGACGAGGCCCGGCACGCCGGCGTGGTGCGCCGGATCCGGGCGGGGGAGCAGATCGCCCTGTCCGACGGGGCCGGTCGCACGGTCGTGGCCACGGTCGAGACCACGAGCAAGACCACGCTCGCGGCCACGGTGTCGGAGGTGGTCGACGAGCCCGCCGACCAGCTGCGGCTCGTCGTCGTGCAGGCGATCCCCAAGGGCGACCGCGGGGAGCTCGCCGTGGAGATGCTCACCGAGGTCGGCGCCGACGTGGTCGTGCCGTGGGCCGCGTCCCGCTCCGTGGCCGTCTGGCGCGGCGAGCGCGCTGCCAAGTCGCTCGCCAAGTGGCGCAACACCGCCCGTGAGGCGGCCAAGCAGTCGCGGCGCGCGTGGTTCCCGGAGGTCGCGGAGATGGCCGGTACGCCGGAGGTGGTGGACCTGCTCCGCGATGCCGCCCTGGCCGTCGTGCTCCACGAGGCGGGCACCCGGCCACTCGCCGAGCTGGACCTGCCGACCAAGGGTGACGTGGTCGTCGTCGTGGGGCCGGAGGGTGGCATCTCCGACGAGGAGCTGGCCGCCTTCGCGGAGGCAGGAGCAGAGCCGCTCCGGATGGGGCGGTCGGTGCTGCGCACGTCCACCGCCGGAGTCGCCGCGGCTGCGGCGCTGCTGGCCCGGACGCCCCGCTGGGGAGGGTCGGGAACGTAACGCCGGACACACGGGCTCGTTTGTGAGGGAGAACACGAACTCCCGAGGAGCCCGTCGCATGTCCCGACACCGCATCCGCATCCGCTCCGCCGCCGTGGCGATCACCGGCTTGGGCCTGGTCGGCTCCGGCCTGGCCGCGGCGACCACCCCTACGGCGGTCGCCGTGCCCGCTCCCGACCACTACGGCACGGTGTGGAACATCCTGCCGCCCGGCCAGTCGGGGACAGTCACGGCCGCCGACGTCGTGGCGGTCGGCCCGAGCCGCGAGGCGACCGGAACCACGCCGGAGAACTTCGCCGACCAGCTCGAGATGTACGACGCGCTGACCGAGCACGACCCCGAGGCGCTGACGCGCGCGGACCTCGACGACCTGTACAAGCGCTCCACCTTCACTCCACAGCAGGTCGAGCGCGAGGCGACGCCGAAGTCGGGCGTCCACATCGCCTGGGACGAGTACGGCGTCCCCTACGTCCGCGGTGCCACCTACGACGACGTGATGTTCGGCTCGGGCTACGCCGCCACCCAGGACCGGATGTTCCTGATGGACGCCCTGCGCCACGCCGGACAGGCCCGGATGGCGGAGTTCGCCGGGGACACCCCCGGGAACCTCGCGATGGACCGCGCCCAGCTCGCCACGGCGTACTACCCGCAGGGGGAGGCGCAGGCCCAGATCGGGCAGATCGCGAAGCGCTACGGCGCCGAGGGCCGCAAGCTCGCCCGCGCCGTCGACGCCTACGTCGCCGGCATCAACGCCGCCCAGGACGCCATGTGCCCCGGTGGGCTGCCGACCGGATCCGACTGCCCGGCCGAGTACGCCGCCCTGCAGAAGGCGCCGGAGCCCTGGACCCGCGCGGACGTCGTCTACGTCGCCTCGCTCGTCGGCGGCATCTTCGGCAAGGGCGGCGGCCAGGAGGCCGCGAACGCGCAGTGGCTGCAGCGGCTCGTGAAGCGCTTCGGCTTCGACAAGGGCGTCGGCATCTACGACGACCTGCGGCACAAGAACGACGGCGACGCCCCCACGACGTCGAGCGTCCGGACGCCGTACGGCGGGGGAGGGGTCGCCCCGAGGCGGCCCGGTGTGGCCCTGCCCGACCCCGACGGCCCGACCGCCCCGGGCAGCGGCTCGCAGCTCGGGGGCGACCCCGCGCCGGGCGCGGCGTCCCCGTCGATGGACCTGCCGGGGATGAGCATCGACGTCCCCCTGGTGCAGCGGGGGATGAGCAACGCCCTCGTCGTGGGCGGCCAGCACACCACGAGCGGAAAGCCGGTCGCCGTGTTCGGTCCGCAGACCGGCTACTTCACGCCTCAGCTGCTCACCGAGCAGGTGCTGGTGGGGCCGGGCATCAAGTCGCGCGGGGTCTCCTTCGCGGGGACGAACCTGATCGTGCAGCTCGGTCGCGGCAAGGACTACGCCTGGTCGGCGACCAGCGCGTCGAACGACAACGTAGACACGGTCGTGGAGCGGCTGTGCGACCTCGACGGCGGCGAGCCCACGGTGGACTCCGAGGCCTACCTGATCGACGGCGACTGCGTCCCGATGGAGCGCTTCGAGCACACCGAGACGACGCTGCCGGGCGGCGGGTCGCAGGAGCCGCCGGCACGGCGTACGTTCCTGGTGCTGCGCACCCGGCACGGCCTTGTGCAGGAGCGGACCACCGTCGGCGGGCGCCCGGTCGCGATCGTGCGGCAGCGCAGCACCTACGGGCACGAGGTGGACTCGGCCGTCGGGTTCGCGCGGCTCAACGACCCCGGCTACGTCCACGACGCGGCGTCGTTCCAGCGCGCGGTCTCGGCGATCGACTACACGTTCAACTGGTTCTACACCGACGACCGGGACATCTCCTACTACTCCTCGGGGCTGCTGCCGATCCGTGCGCGCGGCGTCGACTTCGACCTGCCGCGTTGGGGTGACTCCCGCTACGACTGGCAGGGCTGGCTTCCGTCCCGTCGCCATCCGCGGCAGACCAACCCCGACAGCGGCTACCTCGTCAGCTGGAACAACAAGACCGCGCCCGGTTTCGCCGCGGCCGACGACATCTGGGGCTACGGGTCGGTCTACCGGTCACTCGCCCTCGAGGACGGTCTGAAGCGCGAGCTGCGGGAGCGGCCCCGTCTCGACACGGAGGACGTCACCGGCGTCATGGCGGAGGCCGCCACCGAGGACTCCCGGGCCAACTACACGCTGCCGTGGCTGCTGCGGGTCATCGGCAAGGACCCGAGCACCCGTGCGGCGCGCAGGCTGCTTCGCGCGTGGCTGCGCGACGGGGCGCCGCGGGTCGACCGCGACCGCGACGGCCACTACGCCCACGAGCAGGCGATCGCCCTGTTCGACACCTGGTGGGAGAGCGGCGACCGGTCGGTCGCGTACGACGTGGTCGCGGGCCGCATCGGGCAGCGGCTGGCCCACCAGGTCCCGACCCTGCTCGACGACCACCCGCGGCACGGGCGTGGGCTCGGCGTGGAACGGCATCGCCTGGTACGGCTACGTCAACAAGGATCTGCGGACACTGCTCGGCCGGCACGTCGAGGACCCCTACCGCTACTCCTACTGCGGCGGCGGGAGCCTGACGGCCTGCCGGACGGCGCTGCGTCGGTCGCTGCGGGCAGCGGTCGACCGGGCCGTCGCCGACCAGGAGGTGGCCGGGGTGCGACAGCTGACCTACGACAAGAGCATCGACTTCATCCGCAGCAGCACCGCGGGCGTGGTCGGGGTACGGCCGATCGACTGGCAGAACCGGCCGACGTTCCAGCAGGTCGTCGAGCTCACCGGCCACCGTCCCCGCTCGTAGCGAGAAGCTGCTCGAGCGCGCCGACCTCGCGGTCGAGGTCGGCGCGCTCGGCCTTCGACAGCGGGCGGAACAGCTCCACCTCGACCCGGTCGCCCGAGCGGCTGCCACAGCCCTTCGAGCATCCCGTCGACGAACACGGTGCGGCCGACGCCGCCGTTGCGCCCCATCCAGCGGCGGCGCTTGTCCGGCTCGGCGACCCGGGTCCGGTCGGCGTGGGAGAGCCACAGGTTGTCGTACCTGCCCGAGCAGACCGCACCGGCGCGGGCTCGTCCTCCTCGGCCAGCGGGAGGCCCTCCAGGTCGAGCAGGGCGCGACCGGACTCGTCGGTGTGGGTGACGAGCTCGTCCGCCATCGCGTCGAGGACCGGTCGCACACCCTTGAGACCCGACCAGGAGGTGACGTCGGCGGCTGTCGCGGGCCCGAACGCACGTAGGTAGCGGCGGACCAGCTCGGTGGGTTCGAGCGCCGTGAGCGGGGCGCCGTGCCAGTCCTCGGCGTGGACGTACGCCGGAGCGCCGCCGCCCTTCCAGAGCCCCCGAGGTGGGGTCTGCACCAGCGGGAGCAGGACGCGCGCGGTGTTCGCCAGGTGCTTCGGGTCGTGCTCGGGGAATTTCTCGGCCAGGGCCTCCCCGAGGTCCCGCGCGCTCGTCGGCTCCTGTCCGAGCACGGCGCGAGCAGCGGCGACGAAGTCGTCATGGGGGATGTCGGCACAGTGGCGCGCGAAGGGCGTCCCGCTCTGCAGCAGCTCCAGCGTGTCCTGGAGCAGCGGCCGCAGGCCGAGGCAGTCGGCCGCCGTGACCAGGTGGATGGTGCCGCGCATGAGCAGGATCCGTGACGCCTTGCGCGACACGAGCAGCTCGGTCAGCTCGTCCGGTTCGAATCCCTCGAGACGGCTCCAGAGTCCGATGTACGGCGGCTCTGCCTCCTGGGCCTGGAGCCCGACCAGGTGCTCGACCATGCCCTCGGCCGAGCCCTGCGTCCGCGCCAGCAGGTGCTGGCGCTTCAGCAGGGTCCGGTTGAGGACTCGGATGGTGAGCACCCGTCGAGCCTAGGGTCGACCGCCGACGGCGTCAGGGGACGACGGTGATGTCCTTGGTGTCCTGCCAGGGGGCGAAGCCCTCGCCACCCGACGGGTCGCTGTCGTGCACCACCAGCGTGTAGTCGCCGGGCCGGGCGTCGACCTTGAACGAGTACGGCGCCATGGTGCAGCACTCCTCGGCCATGGTGAAGCCGCGCTTGACCACCTTGTCGCCCTGCTTGAGCTCCCACTGGACGTTCGCCTCGAACGCCGCGGCCAGTCCGGAGACCTCGAACGGTGCGGTCACCTTCGCGCCGTCGCTGGGCTCGATAATCCAGACCTGGGCGAGCACGTCGGCGGCGTCGCCCTGGGCCAGCGGCTCGGAGGTCGGTACGCCGAGGACGGTGTCGGTGCGGTTGTCCGCGGTGCCCTGCCGCGCCAGCAGGAACTGCACAGGTGCCCTGGTCTGAGTCGCCGCCTGGGCGGTGTAGATCAGCTGCTCGACAGCCATCTGGGCCGCGTCCGCGCTCATGCCTGCCGGACGTTGTCGCAGGTCCGCGCCCTCGTTGCGGAGCTCGATCGAGATCTGGCCGTCGTTCCCGACGCCGTCGAAGCTCGTGGCGGCGACTGTCCCGGCGGGCCACACGGTGCGATAGTCGGGGTCGCCGGGTTGGGTGGCCACCGCCTCCCGGACGGCAGCGGCCAGCGGGTCGGCCGTGGTGACGCGGTGGAACTCGCGGTACAGGCGCGGGCCGCGGCTGGTCTCGCCGACGTAGTAGACCGGCACCGTGTGCAGGCTCGCAGGTGCGGACGACTCGGTCGGCTCAGGGCTCTGGGACCTCGTGACCGAAGGGCTGGTGGCCTGCGACGGGCTCGTGCTCGCGGCAGTGGCCGGCCCGGCGTTGTCGGGACGCTGCGGCGTACTGTCGCTGCCGAGGACGGTCACCGCCGCCACGGTCGCGGCGGTGGCGACGGCGGCTGCGCCGGCGCCCAGGAACCAGGAACGCTTGCCCTGCATGGAGCTCACCTTCGTTCGTGCGTGGATGGAGGCCAGCGCGTCGCGCGGCTCGACGTCGGAGACCGCCTCGTCGAGGAGACGACGGACGTCGTCGTCCTCGCCGTCGGGGCCGCGGCCGGTGGTGCCGAACTCGTTCATGACGCGTCCTCCAGGAGCTGGCGAAGAGCCGCGACGCCGCGGGAGGCGTGGCTCTTCACGGCGCCGCGGCTGATGCCGAGCGTGCTGGCGATGTCGGCCTCGGAGAGGTCGAGGTAGTAGCGCAGGGCGAGGACCTCCCGCTGCCGTCCCGGGAGCTCGCGCAACGCGTCGAGCACCACCTTGCGCCGTTCGGAGACGAGGACGTCCTCGTCGGCGCCGTGGTGGTCCGGTACGACGGGCGGGGTGTACCTGGCTTCCACGCCACGGTGGCGAAGGACCGAGCGGGAACGGTTCACGACCGTCTGCCGCAGGTAGGCCAGCGCCTTGTCGGGGTCGCGCAGCGAGCGCCACTTCCCGTGCATCGCGACGAACGAGTCCTGGACGACCTCCTCGGCGGTCTCCACGTCTCGGACCAGGAGCACCGACAGGCGCACGAGCCGACGGAAGTGGGCGGCGTACAGCTCGTCCACGGCCGTGTCGGCGTCCCAGCGCGCCAGCGTGCCCATGATCCTCCTGCCATGCAGAGGGGCGACCATCTCACTCGTCACGCTAGTTCCACGCGCACCACGTCCCCGGGGTTTACACGCCGCCGACACCGATTCGTTGTGAGCCCTAGGGTGGGGCCCATGAGCGCACAACCGGACCCGGACTGCCTGTTCTGCAAGATCGTCGCGGGGGAGATTCCCGCCGACGTCGTGCACGAGACCGACACGACGCTCGCGTTCCGCGACATCGAGCCGCAGGCGCCGACGCACATCCTGGTGGTCCCGCGGACCCACCAGCCGAACGTGGCCACGCTCGTGGCCAAGGAGCCCGACGTCGCCACGGATCTGCTCAACGCGGTGGCGGCCGTGGCCGATCAGGAGGGCCTGGAGGCGGGCTACCGGATCGTCTTCAACACCGGCAGGCAGGCCTACCAGAGCATCTTCCACGTGCACGCCCACCTGCTCGGCGGCCGCGAGATGACCTGGCCGCCGGGCTGAGCCGACCCTGACGCTCGTCGGCGCGGAGAC
The DNA here is from genome assembly GCA_963823965.1 of uncultured Actinomycetota bacterium. Taxonomy (GTDB): domain Bacteria; phylum Actinomycetota; class Actinomycetes; order Propionibacteriales; family Nocardioidaceae; genus Nocardioides_C. The sequence continues at coordinate 137,119 of CAWGNO010000001.1, forward strand.
CGGGGGCGGCTCAGGGCTGAACCCGATGTGCGCGGGGTCCCGGACGGCGCACAGTAGAGGTATGTCAGGGAGAGGCCCTGGCAGACCTAGAGAAGGAGTTGCAGCAACCATGAACAACATCCACCAGACCTTCGCCGGGCAGGGGCTTGTCCGACCGCAGGACAGCAGAGTCCTGGGCGGTGTGTGCGCCGGTCTGGGCCGACGCTTCGGCATCGCGCCGTGGCCTGCGCGGCTCCTGTTCGTGCTGCTGCTGATGGTCATCCCCGGCAGCCAGATCCTGGTCTACCCGATCCTGTGGATCCTGATGCCGTCGGAGGAGACCGTCGAGGCCCGCTACACCCAGGCCCCGCCGACGAGCCCCACCGCATGACCCCACCTCGAGAGGGGCGCACCCTGGTCCTGGTCCGACACGCCAAGTCGGACTGGTCGGGAGGACATCCCGACAGGGAGCGCCCCCTCGCCGAGCGAGGCCGCCACCAGGCCCCCGAGGCGGGCCGCTGGCTTCGTGCCGGTGTCGCCGAGATCGACCTGGCCGTGGTCTCGCCGGCCGAGCGCGCCCGGCGTACCTGGGAGATGGTCTCGGCCGAGCTCGACGCCTTACCGCCGATACGCGAGGAGGACAGGGTGTACGCCGCCGCGGCGGACGACCTGCTCGAGCTCGTGCGGGAGCTGCCCGAGGACCTGGGCACGGTCGTGCTGGTCGGCCACAACCCCGGTCTCGAGGACCTGCTGCTCCGCCTCACCGGGGAAGCGGTCGCGATGAAGACCTCCGCAGTCGCCGTGATCGACCTGCCCGGTCCGTGGCGGGACGCCGGCGACGAGTGGGCGGGGCTCAGGACGGCAGGCCGCCCGCCGACCGCGTGACTACGAGCCGTCGGGGGATTCCAGAGCCGCATCCTTGATGAGCACCGGGTCGCCGACGCGAATCCGTCCACCGGACAGGACCCTGCACACGGACCCGGCTCGTCTTCTCAGCGCCGCCGCAGCGCCCGGCGCGATCTCGTCGTCCAAGATCCGGCACGGCGCTGCCACGCGGACAACCTCCAGCTCGACCCCGCCGATGGTGATCCTGCTGCCCGGGGCGGTCGGCACGTCGCCGTACGAGATCGTGACGTTGCGTCGGGTCCCCTCCGGAAGCACGGGGAGCCCGAGCTCTGCCTCCGCCTCCGCGAGCCGCTCGGCCGACTGCACCGTCACCTGACGGTGCTTGGCTCCGTGGTAGCGGTCGCCGACGATTCCGCGGGCGGTCTCCACGACGACCTCGTCGACCGCCTTCATCGGCAGTCGTCGCCCCGGCGCGATGCGCAGCGCGACGACGACGGGGGAGTGCGTCTCGTTCATGGGCCCATGCTGCCCGCTTCCCTGCTGCACTAGCCTCGCGGCATGGCCCCAGCCTCCGATTCCGCCAGGCTCGCCGTCCTCATCGACGGCGACAACACCACCCCCTCGATCGTCGAGGCGCTGCTCGCCGAGATCGCGAAGTACGGCAGCGCGACGGTGAAGCGGGCGTACGGCGACTGGACCACGTCCAGCCTTCGGGGCTGGAAGGAGGCGATCAACGCCCACGCCATCCAGCCGATGCAGCAGTTCGCGTACACCACCGGCAAGAACGCCACCGACAGCGCGCTGATCATCGATGCGATGGACCTGCTCTACACCGGGAACCTGGACGGATTCTGCCTGGTCTCCTCTGACAGCGACTTCACCAAGCTCGCCTCGCGGCTTCGCGAGTCAGGGATGACCGTCTACGGGTTCGGCGAGCCAAGGACGCCGCAGGCGCTCGTGGCAGCGTGCGACAAGTTCGTCTACCTCGACGTGCTGCGCCGCCCCGAGAAGCCGAAGCAACCCAGCGGGGACGCCCAGGAAGACACGCCTCCGCCGCGCAGGAGCGCCTCTGAGCTGCGCGGCGACGCCAAGCTGGTCAAGCTCCTGCGTGAGGGGATCGAGGCGGCCTCGGACGACGACGGCTGGGCAAACCTCGGTGGCGTCGGGTCGTACGTCGCCAAGCAGGCACCCGACTTCGACTCCCGCAACTGGGGCTACGCCAAGCTCGTGGACCTGGTCACCGCAATCGAGCTCTTCGAGGTCCAGCGCCTGGCGGGTCAGGGGGTGCAGGTGCGCGAGAAGCCGAAACGTCAGCAGGCCAAGAAGGCAGCCGGCAAGAGAGCTACCGGCGCGTGACTCCGAGGTCCTCGCCCTCGTGGTCGCTGCCCGTGACGGCGTTCGCCCAGGTCTGGGTCGCCGCCGTTCTCGTCTCGCCCCCGAGGGAGCCGGGGACACCATGGGCCTTCGGCTACGCAGCGCTGTCCGGGATCGTGAGCCTGGCCGGGTTGGCTGTCCTCGCCTTCGCCGTGCGGAACTGCGGTCGGCTCTGGCGCGTGCCACCTGGCCAAGCATCGTGGGCGCTCGTTGCGGCCTCAGCGCTCGTGGCTTCCGTCAGTCTCCTGGTGGCTACCGGCCCCGTCTCGATCGGTGTGTGGGACTGGGAGTCGCTCATGCCCGGTGCGTTGGGCGCCTATCTCATCGTGGTTGTGGTGCGTGAGGTGAGCAGGCTGTTGGCGCGAGGCAACGACACGAGCGGGTCAGTGCGCTCGTAGCGCCGTCGAAGCAGGTCGGAAGTCCTCCCGCCATCGGCCGACCAGCCCAGCGAGTGCGCCATCGCGGCCGCAAGAGGGCCACCTCGGGGCTACTTCAGCGTGTGCCGGTGCGCCGCGCGAGGTAGGCGTCGACGGTCAGTGACAGGACCTGGCCACCTTCGTCGTCCAAGCGTCCCTTCACCGACACGAGGGACCTGGTGGCGTCCCGGTGTCGCACGTCGTCGACCACGAGGCTGCCGACGAGGGTGGTCTCCGGTCGAACGGGGCTGAGGAACCGGACATCCCGGAGGCCGCGCGCCGCGATCGTTGCGGTCCGCCCCCAGAAGCCGAGCACCGAGAGGCGCTGGAACACCGACAGGGTGTGCACCCCGCCGGCGATGAGACCCCCGAACAGCCCCTTCTCCGCGGCGGCCTCGTCGATGTGGAAGAACTGGGGATCCCACACGGAGGCGAAGCCGACGAGCTCGTCGGTGGTCACGGTGTGGCTGCCGAGCTCGTGCGCGTCGCCGGGGGTGAGATCGTCGGCGTACAGCGTCGACTCGTCCCAGGCGTCGGGGTGGCGGGTGAGGTCCATGACGGTCACGGTAGGTGCACGTAGGTTTCGTGGTGATGGCACACCCTCGTCCCGCGCGGAGGATCCCGTGGACCTGTCCTTGACCGAGGATCAGAAGAGCTTCCAGGAACTCGCGCGCGCCTTCTTGGAGAAGGAGGTCGTGCCGCACCGCGCTGCCTGGGACCGCGCGGAGTCGGTGGACACCGCGGTCATCCCGAAGATGGGCGAGCTCGGGTTCTTCGGGCTCACCTTCCCCGAGGAGTACGGCGGGGTGGGCGGCGACTTCCTCACCTACTGCCTCGCGATGGAGGAGCTGGGTCGCGCCGACTCGTCCGTGCGCGGCATCGTCTCGGTGTCGAGCGGGCTGTTCGGCAAGGCGGTCCTCGCACATGGGACGGAGGGTCAGAAGCAGCGTTGGCTGCCCGGCGTCACGGCGGGTACGGCGCTCGGCTGCTTCGGCCTGACCGAGCCGGACACCGGGTCCGACGCGGGGAACCTCAAGACCCGAGCCGTCCGCGACGGCGACGAGTACGTCCTCGACGGGTCGAAGATCTTCATCACCAACGGCACCTGGGCCGACGCCTGCCTCGTCTTCGCTCGCACCGGCGGACCCGGTCCCAAGGGCGTCTCGGCCTTCATCGTCCCCACCGAGACAGCGGGCTTCGGGCGCCAGGAGATCAAGGGCAAGCTGGGGCTGCGCGGTCAGGCCACCGCCGAGCTCTCCTTCGACGGGGTGCGGGTGCCTGCGTCGGCGATGCTGGGGGAGGAGGGGCAGGGCTTCACGATCGCGATGGAGACGCTCGACAAGGGGCGGGTGTCGGTCGCCGCGGGCTGCGTCGGGATCATCCAGGGCTGCCTCGAGTCGGTCGTGACGTACAGCCGGGAGCGCAAGCAGTTCGGCCGCGAGCTCGCGTCGTTCCAGATGATCCAGGACATGGTCGCCGAGATCTCGGTCGACGCCGACGCGGCGCGGTTGCTGACGTGGCGGGCCGCGGACCTGGTAGACCGCGGCCAGTCGTTCGGGCTCGCAGCGTCCAAGGCGAAGCTGTTCGCCTCCGAGGCGGCGGTACGCGCGGCGAACCTGGCCATCCAGGCCTTCGGCGGCTACGGGTACGTCGACGAGTACCCCGTGCAGAAGTACATGCGCGACGCCCGTGTGATGACCTTGTACGAAGGCACCAGCCAGATCCAGAAGCTCCTCATCGGTCGCGCCGAGACCGGCGTCAGCGCGTTCCTCTGAGCGATCCCCTGAAAGGCACACCCATGGCTCCAGCACCCCAGACCCCGCTCGGCCTGTTCGGCACGGACGCGCTCGTCGACGAGGAGTCGCTGGCCATCCGTGACACCGTGCGCCGCTTCGTCGAGGACCGGGTCCGCCCGGAGATCGCCGACTGGTACGAAGCAGGGTCCCTGCCGGTGCGGGAGCTCGCCAAGGAGCTCGGGTCGCTGGGCGTGCTGGGGATGCACCTCGAGGGGTACGACTGCGCAGGGACGACGGCCACGGCGTACGGGCTGGCCTGCATGGAGCTCGAGGCCGGCGACTCCGGTCTCCGGTCCCTGGTGAGCGTGCAGGGTTCCCTGGCGATGTTCGCGATCTGGCAGCACGGGTCGGAGGAGCAGAAGCAGGAGTGGCTACCTCGGATGGCTGCCGGCGAGGCGATCGGCTGCTTCGGCCTGACCGAGCCCGACTTCGGGTCCAACCCGGCCGGGATGCGCGCACGCGCCCGCCGTGACGGCGACGACTGGGTGCTCTCGGGAAACAAGATGTGGATCACCAACGGGTCGGTCGCCGACGTGGCGGTCGTGTGGGCACGCGAGGACGGCGAGAACGGCCGGGTCCGCGGCTTCGTCGTACCCACGGACACGCCGGGGTTCTCTGCGCCGGAGATCAAGAAGAAGATGTCGTTGCGGGCCTCGGTGACCTCCGAGCTGGTGCTGGACGACGTACGGCTCCCGTCCTCGGCGATGCTTCCTGAGGCGGCTGGACTGTCGGGGCCGCTGTCGTGCCTGAACGAGGCCAGGTACGGCATCGTCTTCGGTGCCCTCGGGGCAGCGCGTGACTGCCTGGAGACCGCCATCGCGTACGTCGGGGAGCGGGACATCTTCGACAAGCCCCTGGCGTCCTACCAGCTGACCCAGGCGAAGCTGGCGGACATGACCCTCGAGCTCGGCAAAGGCATGCTCCTCGCGCTCCACCTCGGATCGCTCAAGGACGCCGGCAGCTTGCGTCCTGAGCAGGTCAGCCTCGGCAAGCTCAACAACGTGCGTGAGGCCATCGCCATCGCCCGCGAGTGCCGCACGCTGCTGGGAGCAGCCGGGATCACGCTCGAGTACCCGATCATGCGTCACGCCAACAATCTCGAGTCCGTCCTGACCTACGAGGGCACCTCAGAGGTCCACCAGCTCGTCATCGGCCAGGCGCTGACGGGCCATGGCGCCTTCCGCTGAGTAGAGTCGCCGGCCGTGAGCCGCCTCATCCACCTCAACGGACCGCCGGGAATCGGGAAGTCGACGCTGGCAAGACGCTACGCGGAAGCGCACCCGGGAGTGCTGAACTGCGACATCGACGTGCTCAGGACCTTCATCGGTGGGTGGGAGAGCGACTTCGGAGGGGCCGGGGCCCGCATCAGACCGGCGGCGCTGGCCATGATTCGGGCCTACCTCGCCGACAGCGGCGACGTCGTCGTCCCGCAGATGTTGATCGACCCCACGGAGCTGGCGCGGTTCGAAGCCTGCGCCACGGGCGCGGGGGCTGAGTACGTCGAACGTGTCCTGATGGACTCACCGGCCGCGACGGTCGCCCGATTCCAGCGTCGCGGTGCGCAGGAGCCGGAGGACCTCTGGCACGACCAGGTCCGGACGATCGTCGCGGCGAGTGGCGGCGACGACGAGCTGACCCGGTGCCATGCCGCTCTCGAACGTCTCGTGGCCGAGCGGCCGAAGGCGGTCGTCATCGACAGCGTCGAGGGTCAGGTGGAGGAGACCTACCGCGCGTTGACGCGGTCCCTGAGCTGACCGGTTCGTCCCCTTGCGACGGGACGAGCGGCGGTTGGCGGTCAGGCGATCTGTGGAACCGACGTGAATGTCACCAAAAAGCCGATGTGAGCGGACGCGGCACACCATAGACTCCCGGCCCATGACAGGGGAGACCATGGCAGGCCGGGAGGCCGGCTGGTATCGCGACCCGGCGCCCGCCAACCCGGCTGCGCCCGACTCGGTGCGGTACTGGGACGGCAGGAACTGGACGGCCCAGACCCGCGCCGCCAGCAAGCGCGAGCGGCGCGAGTGGATGGCGGAAGCCACCGCCGCGTCCCACGCCTACGAGCAACAGCTCGTGGAGCGGGCCCAGGCCGGAGACGTCCAGGCACAGCTCCGGCTCGAGGCGGCGGCTGCCGCATCCTCACGTTGGACCACGCCCGACGGAGCCGTGCTCGCCGGGTGGTGGGTGCGCGTCGGTGCCCACCTGCTCGACGGGGTGGCGGTGATGATCCTGGGCACCCTCTTCTCCTGGCGGTTCCTCAAACAGGTCGCCGAGGCCTACAGCCAGTTCGTCGACGACGTCGTCCGTGCCGCGCAGGCGGGGTCGCCGCAGCCCGACGCCGCGACGCTCGCCTCTGCGACCGCGGGCCCCATCCTGTGGGTCGGCGTCACGTTCTTGCTGGTGGGCTTCGTCTACGAGGTGGGCTTCCTCAAGGGCTACCAGGCGACGCCGGGCAAGATGCTGCTCGGCCTCGAGGTACGCCTCCGTGAGCGGCCCGGCCCGCTGTCCTGGGGCGTGGTGCTCCTCCGATGGACCGGGAAGAACGGCGTGGGCGTGCTGCAGTTCATCCCCTTCGTCGGCGGTCTCGTCTACTCGGTCTACGTCCTGCTCGACTACCTCTGGCCCCTGTGGGACCCGCACCGGCAGGCCATCCACGACAAGCTGGCGGGGACCAACGTCGTACGACGCGGCTGACGGGGCCTTGCCCGACGGCGTTGTCCCGCTAGGCCGCCTGCCAGTCGAGCTCTATGGAGAAGGCAGGCTCGTAGATCTCCCCATGCTCGTCCCAGCAGGTGACGGGCGCAGGCATCATGGGTGTCGGCGCATCCATGTCGCGTGTCCTCTCCAAGCCGAGAGCGTGTGTGCCGTCGTGGTCGACGCGGAACCGGTAGCCGTGAGGTGATCGCCATTCGAAGACCCCCGGCTCGGGTTGTCGCAGGCGCCACCGGCCATGGGTCTTGACCCGGTGCGGGAACCGCGACAGCGGCCCTAGGTTCTCCATGCCTGTCTGCCCGGGCGGACCACCCTCGGCTGCCGGAAGGTAGGGCCGGACGTGCTCCATGTCCTTGCGTCGCGAGAGGTTCGTGCCCCAAGGGGAGATGCAGGCGGGGTTGCGCAGGTGCAGCGCCTCCCGTATGCGATCGGGGACCTCGTAGCCGTCGACTGGCGCCTGGTCCGCCACGTCGAGGACCGGGACGACGCGGACGTTCGTGTGACGCAAGAACTCCCTGGCCTGCTCGAGCGTGATCGGGCCTATGCCCTCGAAGCGGGCGACTCCGGTGCTCGGTGGCCCGCCTCCGTCGATGGCGCTCCGTAGCGACTCCTCGGACAGGTGGATGTAGAGGGTCGCGTTCGGCAGAAGACGCCGCGGGTCGATCGAGGCAGGCCTGGTGAACGGCGTCGCGGACCCGGTCGAGGAGACGGGATCGCCACCGCAGTCCGGACACGGGCGGGGGTCGTCGGCGTCGTTCTGCGATGGGTGCACGTCTCGCTCACTGACGACGTCGGACACGTCGGGCGTTCCTTGCTCGCCGTCGCTAGACTCGGCGCCCCTGGACGCACCCTCGCCTGGCCACCCCGGCGTCTCGCCGGCCGGTGGTTCCGCCCGCGCGTCATCGGCCACTTCTTCCTCGGTCTCCTCGAGCATGCGGAGCGCGCGAGCAGGGGTCGCCAGGATGCCGATCGCCTTGGAGCGGCGTACGTCGACGGGGTCGGAGTCGCCCCGGAGCGCGAGGATCTGGGCAAGACGGTCGACCATGGCGACGAAGAAGATGACGTCCCCGGCGGTCGCCTTCGCGACGAGCAGCTTCAGGCCGTACTCACTCGACTGCCCGGTGCGCACGAACCGCTCCATGGCAGCGGCTCTGCGACGTTCTTCCGCAGCCTCGGGGTCTGCCTCGATGATCTTGGCCTCGACCAGGGTGACGAACCGCGACCAGGGGAGCGACGCGACGTACGGGGTCGTCACCGCGTCGACCCAGCGGGCCTGCTCGAGGTCGAGCCCGGTCTCGGCGCACATCCGGGAGATCGTCCGCGCCTGCCAGACGCGCGGGAGCCCCTCGCCGACCATCATGTTGCCGGCGAGCGAACGGCCTAGCGTCGCCCACATCGCCGGGTGGCGGTGGCGCAGGTTGAGCGCGTCACGCAGGTACGTCGAGGCGCTGACGTAGCCCACGCCGATCATGGCGCCGAGCTCCATGGCGGCGAACTCCGCGACCAGAGGGGTGCCGTCGGCGCCGACGCGCTTGCCGCGCTCCATCCCGGGCAGTGCGTGGCGGCCGGAGCAGCGTCGTTCGTCCTCAAGGGCGTCACCGTCGTGAAGGTCGGCCCAGTGCGCAGCCAGGTAGAGCTCGCGCACCTCGGCCGCGACCAGGGCAGAGCGCGCCTCGCCGAGCGCGACGCACGCGGCGTCACCGTCGAGGTCGGCGATCAGCAGAGCTTCCGTCACAAGTCGAACATACGTTCGACCACCGACAGTTTCGGGACGGAGCCACCGGTTCGCGCGATACTGCCTCCATGGCGTACGACGAGGAGCTCGCCGACCGGATCCGCGAGGTCATCGAGGGAGAGCCGGGACTGAGCGAGAAGCGGATGTTCGGGGGCCTCGCCTTCCTGGTCAACGGAAACATGGCCGTGGCCGCCAGCAGCCACGGCGGAATCATGCTGCGCATCGACCCGTCCACGACGGAGTCGCTGCTCGACGAGCCCCGGGTCCGCCGGTTCGAGATGCGCGGGCGGCAGATGGACGGCTGGCTCAGCGTGGACGGTGACGTGGTCGCCACGGACGAGGCGCTGCGCCAGTGGGTGGACCACGGCCTGGACTACGCCCGGTCCCTGCCACCCAAGTAGGCCACCCGAGGGCTCAGAAGAGCGGCCGCACCAGCCCGAGCAGCGTGGGGAACGCGAAGGCGGCGAGCAGCACGATCGCGACGATCCGGTGCGACAGCTTGCCGGGGTTCAGCGAGCCGGCCAGCGCGATCATCGCGCCCTCCTGCGTGTTGCGGTCCAGGCCCATGCGGCGCGCGTCGTGGGGGATTCCGTCGGGGGAGAGGAAGTGCTCGGGCGTGATCAGCTCGACCGGCTCCCCGTCCCAGGGTTCGGGGAGAGGCTCGTCGGCGTGGTCGTCGTACTCCCGCACCACTCCACTCTAGGTAGCGGGCACCTCTTCGGGGGCGCTTTGCGCCTGCCTCCCGTAGCATGGGGCAGACCTGAACCGCACTCACGCAGCCCCGGAGGTCGGCCGCAAGGCCAGTCGATGACAGAGACGAACACTCCCCAGCACACGATCATCGTGCCCGCGAGCATCCCCATGGTGGCCCTCCTGGGTCCCGGGGACGAGCACCTCGCGCTGATCGAGAAGGCGTTCAAGGCCGACGTCCACGTCCGCGGCAACCAGATCACCCTGAGCGGCGAGTCCGCCGAGGTGGCGCTCGCCGAGCGGCTCATGGACGAGCTCGTCACGATCATCCGCACCGGACAGGGCATCACCACGGAGACGGTCGAGCGTGCGATCTCCATGCTCCGCGCCGAGACCAAGGAGCGCCCGGCCGAGGTCCTGAGCCTCAACATCCTGAGCAACCGCGGGCGCACCATCCGTCCGAAGACGCTCAACCAGAAGCGGTACGTCGAGGCGATCGACAAGCACACCGTCGTCTTCGGCATCGGCCCGGCCGGCACGGGCAAGACCTACCTGGCGATGGCGAAGGCCGTCCAGGCGCTGCAGTCGAAGAGCGTCAACCGGATCATCCTCACGCGGCCGGCAGTGGAGGCAGGGGAGAGGCTCGGGTTCCTCCCCGGCACGCTGAGCGAGAAGATCGACCCCTACCTCCGGCCGCTGTACGACGCGCTGCACGACATGCTCGACCCGGAGACGATCCCGAAGCTGCTCGCGGCCGGGACCATCGAGGTCGCCCCGCTCGCGTACATGCGCGGCCGCACGCTCAACGACGCCTTCATCATCCTCGACGAGGCGCAGAACACCTCGCCGGAGCAGATGAAGATGTTCCTCACCCGACTTGGCTTCGGCTCGCAGATGGTCGTCACCGGCGACGTCACCCAGGTGGACCTGCCCGGCGGCATGAGGAGCGGGCTGCGCGTGGTCGAGGAGATCCTCTCCGAGATCGAGGACGTGCACTTCAACCGGCTGACCGCCCACGACGTGGTGCGGCACCGGCTCGTCGGGCACATCGTGGCGGCGTACGACGACTTCGAGGCACGCCGTGAGGACGGCCGGGGGGCCGGGGACGGCGAGCCCGACGTCCGGCGCCCGACGGGGGCCCGCAAGGGACATCGCGCATGACCCCCTCCGAACATCCCGCATCACCCTGGACCCACCCGTCGGAAGGGAAGGCATGAGCATCGAGGTGCTCGACGAGTCCGGCCGCGAGGTCGACGTCCGCGAGCTCTCCCAGCTCGCCCGGTTCGCGATGGACCGCATGCGTGTCCACCCGCAGGCCGAGCTGTGCATCAAGCTCGTCGACGAGGCCACCATCGCCGAGCTCAACGAGCAGTGGATGGAGAAGGCCGGGCCGACGGACGTGCTCGCCTTCCCCATGGACGAGCTGCGGCCCGGCCTGGTCGACGAGGAGCCCGAGGAAGGCGTCCTCGGCGACCTCGTCGTCTGCCCGACCGTCGCCGAGCGACAGGCCTCGGAGGCGCGTGAGAAGGGCCAGGCCGGCTACACCACGACCGACGAGATCGAGCTGCTGACCGTGCACGGCATCCTGCACCTGCTGGGCTACGACCACGCCGAGCCCGAGGAGCATCGCGAGATGTTCGGGCTGCAGGCGCGGCTCCTCGCCGAGTGGCAGGGTGCGCGCAACGGCGACACCCCGCCGGGCGACGAGCAGCCCGTTCCCGGAGCCGGGGAGGACGTCGAGCTGTGACCAGCGCCGACATATGGGTGCTCGTTGTCGTTGCGGTCCTGGTGGTGGTGGCGGGACTCTTCAGCAGCGCGGAGGCGGCGTTCTCGTCGTTCTCGAAGGTGCGCGCCGAGGAGATCGCCGCCGACGGCAAGGCCGGTGCCAAGCGGCTCCTTGCCGTCGTCGAGGACCCGGCCCGCTACACGAACAGCGCGCTGTTCCTGCGCCTCCTGAGCGAGATCGCCGCGATCGTGCTGTCGACGGTCGTGATGACCGACCTGATCACCAGCCGGGCCCCCGAGTCAGAGGAGGTCATCGGCCAGTGGTGGGCGGTGGTCGCCACGATCCTGGTCATGCTGGCCGTCTCCTTCGTCGTCGTCGGGGTGGCGCCCCGCACCGTCGGTCGCCAGCACGCGGAGCGGGTCGCCCTGATCTCGGCGGGCCCGCTGATCGCGCTCACCAAGGTGGTCGGGCCGGTGGCCCAGCTGCTGATCCTCGTGGGCAACGCGATCACGCCGGGCAAGGGCTTCAGCGAGGGCCCGTTCGCCTCCGAGGCGGAGCTCCGCGAGCTCGTGGACCTCGCCGAGGCGAGCAGCGTGATCGAGTCCGGCGAGCGGGAGATGATCCACTCCGTCTTCGAGCTCGGTGACACGATCGTGCGTGAGGTGATGGTCCCGCGCACCGACGTGGTGTTCATCGAGCGCACCAAGACCCTGCGCCAGGCCATGTCGCTCGCGCTGCGCAGCGGCTTCTCCCGGATCCCGGTGATCGGGGAGAACCTCGACGACATCGTCGGCTTCGCCTACCTCAAGGACATCACCCGGCGCGTCTTCGACCGCCACGAGGCCGAGCAGACCGAGCGTGTGGAGTCGGTGATGCGCCCCGTGCTCTACGTCCCCGACTCCAAGCCGGTCGACGAGCTGCTCCGGGAGATGCAGGCCAAGCGCAAGCACGTCGCGGTCGTGGTCGACGAGTACGGCGGCACCGCCGGTCTGGTCACCATCGAGGACGTCCTGGAGGAGATCGTCGGCGAGATCACCGACGAGTACGACGAGGCGCGAGTCGACGTGGAGCACCTCGCGAGCGGAGCGACGCGCGTGAGCTCGCGCTACCCGGTGGACGACCTCGAGGACCTGTGCGGCGTGCCGGTGGACGACGACGACGTCGACACCGTCGGCGGCCTGATGGCAAAGTACCTCGGCCGGGTACCGATCCCCGGCTCCGTCGTGGAGGCTCACGGGCTGCGGCTCGAGGCCGAGGCGCCGGCCGGGCGGCGCAACCGCATCGGCACCGTGCTCCTGACCCGGGTCGAGCCGCCGGAGCAGCACGCCGACCACGACTCGTACTCCGCAGACAGCCAAGCCGGATGAGGAAGTGCCCATGACCGAGCTCACCGACCCCGAGGACAAGAAGCTCGTGACGCTGGCCCGGTCGACCCGGGCGCGCACAGCCGCCGCGGAGGGGGCTTGCGTGCGCGACCTCGACGGCCGCACCTACGCCAGTGCCACGGTCGACCTCGCGTCGCTGGGTCTCTCGGCCTTGCAGCTCTCCGTGGCCATGGCGGTCACCAGCGGCGCCAAGGGACTCGAGGCGGTCGTCGTCCTCGGGGACAAGGCGGCTGTTGAGGAGAGCGACATGTCGGTCGTGCGCGAGTTCGCCGGTCCCGGCGTACCCGTCCACCTCGCCGCGCCGAACGGCGCCATCATCTCCTCGCTGGCCACCTGAGCCGCTAAGTTGGGGCCGTGAGCCGCGCCGCAGCCACCGTCGAACACGCGCGGCCGGGCAGTGGCCCGGTCGGCTGGGCGGTGCACGCCGCCGCGGTGCGGCGCCTCCAGGACTCCTACGCCGCCATCCCGGCGGGAGACCCGGTGCGGTTGGCCAAGCCCACCTCCAACCTCTTCCGGCCCCGGGCGAAGGCGGCCGGCCCCGGGCTCGACGTGTCGGGGCTGACCGGCGTCATCGAGGTGAACCCGCAGGCACGCACCGCTGATGTCCAGGGCATGTGCACCTACGAGGATCTCGTCGCCGAGACGCTTGCGCACGGCCTGATCCCGCTGGTGGTGCCACAGCTGCGCACCATCACCCTGGGCGGTGCCGTCACCGGGCTGGGCATCGAGGCCACCTCGTTCCGCAGCGGTCTCCCGCACGAGTCGGTGCTGGAGATGGACGTGCTCACCGGCGACGGCGAGGTGGTCACGGCCACTCCCGAGGGGCCGACGGGCGACCTCTTCAGGGCTTTCCCCAACTCCTACGGCAGCCTCGGCTACGCGACCCGGCTGAGAATCGAGCTCGAGCCGGTCCCCGGGTACGTCGACCTCCGGCACGTCCGGCTCGGCCGCCTCGAGGACCTGCCCTCCATGGTCGAGGCGATCGTCGCCGACCGGGCGTGGGAGGGGGAACGCGTCGACGCTCTCGACGGCGTCGTGTTCGAGCCGGGCGAGGCCTACCTGACGCTCGCCCGCTGGCGGGAGGACGCCCCGGCCGAGGGCGCCAGTGACTACACCGGTCAGGAGATCTACTACCGCTCGCTGCGCACGCGCTCGCGTGACGTGCTGACCACGCACGACTACCTGTGGCGATGGGACACCGACTGGTTCTGGTGCTCGCGTGCGTTCGGCGCCCAGCACCCGCTGGTACGCCGGGTGTGGCCGCGCCGGCTCCGTCGCAGCGACGTCTACCACCGCCTGGTCGGCCTGGAGAACAGGTACGGCGTGGCCGCGCGGGTGGACGCGTGGCGGGGGCGGCCCGAACGGGAGCGCGTGATCCAGGACGTCGAGGTGCCCGTCGCGGAGACGCCGGCGTTCCTGCGCTGGTTCGACGAGCACGTCGGGATGCGGCCGGTGTGGCTGTGCCCGCTCCGCCTGCGCGAGCCGTCCGGGCCGGGAAGCGCCCGCCGCTGGCCGTCGTACCCGCTGGAACCGGACACCACCTACGTCAACGTCGGCTTCTGGGGGACCGTCCCGATCGCGCCGGGCGCGGCCGATGGTGACGTGAACCGCGCGGTGGAGGCCGAGGTGACCCGGGTCGGCGGCCACAAGTCGCTGTACTCCGACGCCTACTACGACCGCGAGACCTTCGACCAGCTCTACGACGGCGCGAACCTGGCGCGCGTGAAGGCGACCCACGATCCGGCCAACCGGCTCACGGACCTCTACGAGAAGGCGGTGCGACGTCGATGACGACCACCATGAACGACGTGACCCTGACCATCGGCGAGGCGGTCGGGCGGCTGATGCCCGACGACCTGCCGTTCCGGTTCACGGCCTACGACGGCAGCAGCCTCGGACCCGACGACGCCACGATCACGCTGCACCTGCGCAACGAGCGCGGGCTGTCCTACCTGCTCACGGCGCCCGGGGACCTCGGTCTCGCCCGTGCGTACGTGTCGGGTGACCTCGTCCTGGAGGGTGCTCACCCGGGTGACCCGTACCCCGCAATACAGGTGCTGTCGGACCGCCTGCGCCCCAGGGTGCCACCGCCCGGCGAGCTGGTTCGCATCCTGCGAGGGCTGGGGCTGTCCCGACTCAAGCCGCCACCGCCGCCGCCGCAGGAGCACCTGCCCCGGTGGCGCCGCCTGGTCGAGGGGATGCGTCACTCGCGGGAGAGGGACGCGGCGGCGATCCACCACCACTACGACGTGTCCAACCGTTTCTACGAGATGGTCCTCGGCCCGTCGATGACCTACACCTGCGCCGTCTTCCCCGAGGAGAGCGCCACGCTCGAGGAGGCCCAGGCGGAGAAGTACGACCTGGTCTGCCGCAAGCTCGGCCTCCGCCCGGGGCTGCGGCTGCTGGACATCGGCTGCGGCTGGGGTGGCATGGTCCGCCACGCGGTCCGTGAGTACGGCGTCACGGCGGTCGGCGTGACCCTCTCGGAGCGGCAGGCCGCCTGGGCGTCCGACGCGATCGAGCGGGAGGGCCTCGGGCTGCGCGCCGAGGTGCGCTACGGCGACTATCGCGACGTCGTGGAGTCGGGCTTCGACGCCGTGAGCTCCATCGGCCTGACCGAGCACATCGGCGTGCGCAACTACCCGGACTACTTCTCCTTCATCCGCTCCAAGCTGCGTCCCGGCGGGCGCCTGCTCAACCACTGCATCACGCGGGCGCAGAACGACATGCGCGCGACGACGGGCGCGTTCATCGACAGGTACGTCTTCCCGGACGGCGAGCTGACCGGGTCCGGCCGCATCATCACCTCGATGCAGGACAACGGCCTGGAGGTGCGCCACGAGGAGAACCTCCGGGAGCACTACGCGCTCACGTTGCGCGACTGGTGCCGGAACCTCGTCGAGAACTGGGACGCCTGCGTCGACGAGGTGGGCCCGGGGACGGCACGGGTGTGGGGTCTGTACATGGCCGGGTCGCGGCTCGCCTTCGAGCGCAACGAGATCCAGCTCCACCAGGTCCTCGCCTCGCGGACCGACGGCCACGGTAACTCCGGGTTCTCCCTGCGCCCGACCTGGCTCAGCTGACCGGGCGCCCGGGATGGGAGAATCGCCCGGTGCCTGACAACTCGTCTCCCGAGCCTGCCTTCCGGAGCGGCTTCGCCTCGTTCGTGGGGCGGCCCAACGCCGGCAAGTCCACGCTGACCAACGCACTCGTGGGGACGAAGGTGGCGATCACCTCCTCCCGCCCGCAGACCACCCGCACGGTGGTCCGCGGCATCGTGCACCGCCCCGACGCCCAGCTGATCCTCGTGGACACTCCTGGGCTGCACCGGCCCCGGACACTGCTGGGGGAGCGGCTCAACGACCTGGTGACGACCACGTGGGCCGAGGTCGACGTCGTCGCGGTGTGCTTCCCGGCCAACGAGAAGATCGGTCCCGGCGACCGGTTCATCGTCAACGAGCTGGCCAAGGTACGTCGCACCATCAAGATCGCCGTGGCTACCAAGACCGACCTCGCGACTCCCGAGCAGCTCGGGGCCCACCTGCTCTCGATCGCACGCCTCGGCGAGGAGACCGGCACCGACTGGGCCGAGATCGTCCCCGTCTCCGCCGTGAGCGGCGACCAGGTCCAGCTGCTCGCCGACCTGTTGGTGGCCAAGCTGCCCGAGGGTCCGCCGCTGTACCCGGACGGCGAGCTGACCGACACGCCGGAGGAGGCCATCGTCGCCGAGCTCATCCGCGAGGCCGCGCTCGAGGGCGTTCGCGACGAGCTCCCGCACTCCATCGCGGTCGTCGTCGAGGAGATGGGGCTTCGCGAGGGCAGGCCCGCGGACAAGCCGCTGCTCGACATCCACGCCAACGTCTTCGTCGAGCGTCCGTCGCAGAAGGGCATCGTGATCGGCCACAAGGGCAGCCGGATGCGCGAGGTCGGGTCGGCCGCGCGCAAGCAGATCGAGGCGATGCTCGGCACGCCGGTGTACCTCGACCTGCACGTCAAGATCGCCAAGGACTGGCAGCGGGACCCCAAACAGCTGCGTCGCCTCGGTTTCTGAGCACGGCGGAGCGTCGACCTTCGGTAGACTCAGCGTCCTGACAGGACGAACGGGGGTCTGTCCATGGAGTGGTTGCTCATCCTTGCCGGAGTCGTCGGCAGCGGTGGCGGCGCGATCGTCGCCGGACGCCGGTGGCGCACCAGGCGCGAGGAGCGCGAGGCCGCACGCGAGGAGCTGGAGACGATCCGCGCGTTCGCCGACGAGGACGTCACTCTCCTGGGCGAGGAGCTGAGCAGGCTGGACGCACGCCTCGAGGGCGCCGAGCTCGACGAGGACGCGCGGGTCGACTACCAGACCGCTCTCGACGCCTACGAGACCGCGGGCCGCACCGTCAGCAAGATGACGTCGGCCGAGGAGGTCAGCCTCGTCACCGACGCCCTGACGAGCGGTCGCTACGCCCTCGCCTGCGTGCAGGCACGGGTGGCCGGGCAGCCGCTGCCGACCAGGCGCACTCCCTGCTTCTTCAACCCGCAGCACGGCCCTGCCGCCAGCCAGGTCATGTGGCGGGCTCGGGGGCGGGGGACGCGACAGGTCCCGGCCTGCGCCCAGGACGCTGCGCGGATCGCGGCGGGAGAGAAGCCCGACGTTCGTGAGGTCCGGGTCAACGGTCGCAAGGTTGCCTACTGGGAGGCGGGTGCCGCGTTCGCGCCGTACCTGGACGGCTACTTCCTGGAGTCCTCGGCGCTCAACTACGCCATCGCCGAGTCACATGGGGCCGCCGGCGGGATGTTCGGGATGGTCAGTGGCGGCGGACTGGGCGACATGGGCGGAAACGGGTCCTGACTCAGTCGGGCGCCCAGCAGTATCCGTGGACCTGCCCCGACCGCCACTGCGAACGGGTGGGCCACTCCCATCCGTAGCTGAACTTGTCGGGGGACCCGCTGATCGCCTCGACCTGGTCACGGCAGGCGCCCTCTCCGGCTTCGCGGACCGCCGAGACCCCGGGGTAGCCGCGGCCGCCGTCGATCCCGATCGTGCTGACGGCCCGCCAGGAGTGCGGTCGCGAGCAGATGACGCGCTCGAACCCGTCCGCACCTGGTTCCGCCGTGCCGCAGAGGCCGACCTCGGCGAGGGCGTCGGAGTCGTCGAGGATGCCCTCGAGACGGCCGGGAGGCGGCAGTGGCGCCAGCTTCGACGGCCGGGCCAGGGCGACGGCGTCGCAGCGGAACCAGCTCGCGCCCCGGTCGGACTGCTCCAGGGTGGGGCTGAACCACACCGGCTGGATCCGGCTCAGCGCCCTCGTCGAGGAGGAGCCTCCGACGTACTCGTCCAGCTTGCGGGGGCAGGTGCGGGTGACCTGCTGCTGGGCGCGGCGCGAGTCCACGGCGAGCAGGTGTCCGTCGACGACGGTGTCCAGCCTGCCCACGAAGTAGGTCTGGGCGTCGTGCCGCTTGCGGCAGGGAACCGGCTCGCTGTCGTTCGTGGGCGCGGTGGCGGAGTCGAAGTCGAGGCGGTAGCAGCCGTTGCGCGGAGGCGGCGCCGGAACGTCCGCCGAGTTCGTGGCAGTGGCCGCACCGGGGGTGAGCATGAGCGTCGCGGCCACCGCCGCGGCGGTGGCGAGGGTGCTACGGAGCGGCCCTGCCGTCACTTGTCCGTCTTCGCCCAGCAGATCGAGCGGCGGTTGCCGGCCTTCCACTCCGCCTCGCGGTAGAACGTGTAGCCGAAGTCGTAGTCCACCGGGTAGTTCAGCCAGGCGCTCACGGAGTCGGAGCAGAAGTCCCGGGTGCGCTGCTCGACCAGCTGGTCACCGGGGTAGGGGTCCTCGTCCCGGCCGACCTTGATCGTGGTGACGGCACGCCAGTTGTGCGGCTCCGTGCAGGGCACCTTCTCGGCGCTCGCGACGGTCTCGCCGTTCGCGCAGGTCATCCAGTCGTCGGGACGCTCGAGCAGCAGCGATTTCGTCTTCTTCGGGAGCGGGCGCAGCTCGTCGGAGTGCTCGGAGCCGCTGACCACGTCGCAGCGGTACCAGCGTGCTCCTTTGTCCCAGGCGTCCTCGGTCGGCCGGAACCACGCCCACGTCATCAGTGACCGCATGACGGTGCTCTCGTCGGCGTCGAGGTAGGCCTGGAAGCGCTTGGTGCAGGCCTTGTAGATGTAGGCCCCGAGGTCCGGGTCGTCCACGGACGCCCCCTGCGCGACCCTGTCGGGGAAGTTCCCGACGGCGAAGGTCTCCGCGGTGTGCTCGCCCTTGCAGCTGACGACCTCGGACTCGTTGTGGGGCTCGGGGATGTCCTCGGGGGCGAGCATCCGGCACGCGCCGAGCTCGGGTGCGTCGACCGGACCGGTCTCCGCCACTCCGCCGCACGCGGTCAACGGGAGCAGCAGCGCAGCGGCGGCCAGGCGGGTGAGCACGTCGAAGTCCTTGTCTCGCGGCGGGTCGGAGCGGTGAGATCGTACCCCTGGCCTCGTCGCGCGAATCTCGCCCGACCCCCGGTCAGGCCGACAGCAGCGCCGAGACCGTCGCGCCGAGCTCGTACGCCGACGAGAGGTGCTCCTCGGTCACGTCGCCCATGACGTCGAGCACCCCGGACGACTGGCGCCAGCCCAGGGCACTCACGATGGTGAGGACCGACCGCACCGCGCCCTCGGTGTCGTAGCGGCCGTGCACCCACAGCCCGAAGGGGCGCCCCTTCGTCGTGCCGGACGACTCGTCGGCCGCCCCTGAGCTCGACAGCGCGCCGCCGACCTGGAGGAACGTGGAGTCGAAGAAGTGCTTCAGGGCTCCGGACATGTAGCCGAAGTTGGCCGGCGTCCCGAGCAGGTAGCCGTCGGCGGCCAGCACCTCCTCGGCCGTGGCCTCCAGGGCCGGGCGGACGATGACGTCGACCCCCTCGATGGCGTCGTCGCCGGCGCCGGACAGGGCAGCGTCGAGCAGTGCCTTCGTGGAGCGGGTGGGGGAGTGATGGACGACGAGGAGGGTGGAGGTCACGACGGGCGCAGCTCCTTCCGGTAGTTGAGGTTCCGGGTGACCACCGTCGTGCCGAGCATCTCGTTGACGGCGATCATGTGGTGGTTGTTCGTCGCGTTCCAGGTGATGATGGCACCCACCTCGGGGCGGTCCTCGGTGACCCAGCGCAGCATGTCGGCCTTCATCAGCAGACCGAGCCGGTGGCCCCGGTGCTTGCGTACGACGGACGTGTCCTCCTGGAACGCCACGGCCGGTGCGAACTCGTCGACGCAGAGCATGCTCATGCCCGCCCACTCGCCGGAGGCCCGGTGCCGCGCGAGCACCCGGTAGACCGTCTGACTTCGGGCGGCCATGGCCCGGTCGTAGGCGGTGACCTGCCCCGCGTCCCACGCGTCCTCCTCCGCCGCCTCCGGGTCACCCGGCGGGGCGTCGTTGATCGCCTCGTGGAGCACGACCAGGTCCTCGAGCATCCCTGGCGGGGTCGGCCCGACGAGGTGGATGAGCTCGTAGTCCCCGGAACGCGCCGCGGCCTCGTCGTACAGGCGCTGCCAGCGGGGTCGCGTGGTGTGGTCGAGCTCGAGGCGGCGTACGGCGTCCGCGGTGCCGAGTGGGTCGAACCCCAGCGCCGGGAGGGCCTCGGGCCCCGGGGAGCCGTCGAAGGTGCCGCTGTAGAGCTTCCGCCGATCGGCCTCGCTCGCGGCGTCGACCACCTCGTCCAGCAACGCTCCGCCGACACCCTGCCGCCGAGCCCCCGGCGCCACGACAACCCGCACCCGTGCGGTGTCGGCGTTCGCCCGGCGGGGCGTCACCAAGGTTGCCCTGCCCACGACCTGTCCGGAGTCGTCCCGCGCCATCCAGAGCCCGTCGACCGGAGTGCCGTCGCTCTGCTGCTGGAGGAACTTCATCGTCGTCGGACCGGTGGTCTCGGGGAAGCCCACCCCGTCTGCCTCGTTGGCGCGGTTCACGACGGCGGCGAGCGCGTCCGCCGCGTCGAGGTCGAGGTCCAGGGGGTCGAGGCGTTCGATCTGCATCCGCTCATTCAACACGGGCTGTCATCTCGTTTTGCGGGCATGGGGAGGCGTGTTCACGACCGAGCCGTTACTCTGGACCGGTCATGTCGAGCCGCCTTCTCCTTCTTGGCTGCCGCAGCGAGGTTCGCTAACGCCGGACCCCCTCGCTGCGGAGTTCGTCGTTGCGCCCGGACCACGACACCCACCGACAAGCGAGAACCCCATGACGAACCCTGAGCAGAACCCTCAGCAGTCCAGCGGCATGCCCTTCCAGCGGTACGCGCCGTTCCCGGCCCCCGACGTACCCGACCGGTCGTGGCCGGCCCGGCGGATCACCCAGGCGCCGCGCTGGTGCGCGGTCGACCTGCGCGACGGCAACCAGGCGCTGATCGACCCGATGACGCCGGCGCGCAAGAAGAAGATGTTCGAGCTCCTGGTGGAGATGGGCTACAAGGAGATCGAGGTCGGCTTCCCCGCCGCGTCCCAGACGGACTTCGATTTCGTGCGCATGCTCGTCGAGGAGGACCTGATCCCCGACGACGTGGTGATCCAGGTCCTGACCCAGGCTCGCGAGCCGCTGATCGAGCGGACCTACGAGTCCATCCGCGGCGCCAAGCAGGCGATCGTGCACCTGTACAACTCCACCTCCACGTTGCAGCGGCGCGTGGTGTTCGGCATGGAGATGGACGGCATCGTCGACATCGCCGTCACCGGTGCCCGCCTGTGCAAGAAGTTCGAGGAGTCGGTCCCCGGCACGACCGTCTACTACGAGTACTCCCCGGAGTCCTACACCGGCACCGAGCTGGACTTCGCCGCCCGGATCTGCAACGAGGTCCTGGACGTCTTCGAGCCCACGCCCGAGAAGCCGGTCATCATCAACCTGCCCGCCACGGTCGAGATGGCCACCCCGAACATCTACGCCGACTCGATCGAGTGGATGAACCGCAACCTGAACCACCGCCAGAACGTGGTGCTGTCCCTGCACCCCCACAACGACCGGGGTACGGCGGTCGCGGCCGCCGAGCTGGGCTACCAGGCCGGCGCGGACCGGATCGAGGGGTGCCTGTTCGGCAACGGCGAGCGCACCGGCAACGTCTGCCTGGTGACGCTGGGCCTGAACCTGTTCACGCAGGGCGTGGACCCGCAGATCGACTTCTCCGACATCGACGAGATCCGCCGCACCGTCGAGTACTGCAACCAGCTGCCCGTCCACGAGCGGCACCCGTACGGCGGCGACCTCGTCTACACCGCCTTCTCCGGGTCGCACCAGGACGCGATCAAGAAGGGCTTCGAGTCGCTCGAGCGCGACGCGGCCGCTCACGGCGTACACGTGGACGACCACCCGTGGGCGGTGCCCTACCTGCCGATCGACCCCAAGGACGTCGGCCGCTCCTACGAGGCCGTGATCCGGGTCAACAGCCAGTCCGGCAAGGGCGGCGTCGCCTACATCATGAAGTCCGAGCACAAGCTGGAGCTGCCGCGCCGGCTGCAGATCGAGTTCAGTCGCGTCATCCAGCATCACACCGACGGCGAGGGCGGCGAGATGTCCGCCGAGGCGATCTGGAAGGACTTCCACGCCGAGTACCTCGCCCGCGAGACGCCGCTGCAGCTGAACTCCGTGCACACGTCCTCGGCCGCGGGGGAGCGCGACGCGCTGAACGTCAACGTGTACGTCGACGGCCAGCTGCGCTCGCTCGAGGGCACGGGCAACGGCCCCATCGCCGCGTTCGTGAACGCGATCAACGAGGTGGAGGACGACCGCTTCGACGTGCGGGTGCTCGACTACCACGAGCACGCGCTGTCCTCGGGTGGTGACGCCATCGCGGCGGCGTACGTCGAGTGCGCCGTCGGCGACCAGATCCTGTGGGGCGTCGGACTGGACGCGAACATCGTGACCGCCTCGCTCAAGGCCGTGATCTCGGCCGTCAACCGCGCCGAGGAGTCAGCGGCTGCCGCCGGAGCGTGAGGGGATCTACCGGGGCGACGTCGCCGGGGCTACGAAGGCCGGCTACCACCGTCCTCCGCGGGCATAGCGGACGCCGTGCGGTCAGACCCGCTCGAGCTGGTGGTGCGGCTCCGCGGGCAGCTCGACCCGGATCTGGTCGCCCGGTGCGACCCTGCCGGACGCGACCACGACGCCCATGACGCCGGCCCTGAGGACCACGCCGCCGTCGTCGTCCCGTCCGACCGCGACGCGCAGCAGTCCGTCGCGGAAGCGGTCGATCTGGGCGCAGGGGTTGCGCAGGCCGGTGACGCGCACGATCGCGTCCGGCCCCATGTGCAGCAAGGTGTCGCGGGGGAGCCCGAGCACGTCGATCCCCTCGGTCAGGATGTTCTCGCCGAGGTCGCCGGGGGAGAGGACGTAGCCGTGCTCCCGGGCGAGGTCGAAGAACTCGGACGGGATCAGGTGGACCTGCCGGAGGTTGGGCTCGGTCGGGTCTCGCCTGACGCGTGAGAGGTGCTGCACGGTCTCGCCGGCGTGCGCGTCACCCTCGACGCCGTACCCCTCGAGGAGCTCGATGGCGTCCCGCGGGACCTTGCTGAAGCGGTGCTCCGCGTCGCTCGCGACAGCTGCCACCGTGGCCTGACTCGTGTCCATGGGGCGGATTCTGCCGTACTCGAGCCGTTGGCGGCGCCTGGCTGCGGGTACGGCGTCGCGGCTTGGGGGCGCCATGCAACTCATCGGGGCAGAAGGGCGGTCGGCGCCCACGCCGCTGCCGGCTCGGAGGAGCAGCTTGTCGCCCGGTACGCCGACAGGCGCGGGGCTAGGCTCGAGATGAGGGCCGGCACTTCTCACCGAGTCCCGGTGTGGTCGGGCCGAACGACGAGGAGGCTGCTGATGGTCACCGTAGGACTGCTCGCAACGATGCACGCCAAGCCGGGCAAGGAGGCCGAGCTCGCCTCCTTCCTCGAGGGGGCGCTGCCGCTCGCCCAGGCCGAGGCCGAGACCACCGCCTGGTTCGCCACCAAGATCGACGACTCCACGTACGGCATCTTCGACGTGTTCCCCGGCCCTGAGGGGCGTCAGGCGCACCTCGACGGCCCCATCGCGTCCGCGCTGCTGGCCAAGGCCGACGAGCTGCTGAGCGCGCCTCCGGACATCAAGCCGATCGAGGTGCTCGCCGCCAAGCTGCCCGGCTGAGCCGCCGCGTTCGCGCTAGGGAGCACGCAGGGCTGGGACTCCCAGCGGGCCCGGGCGCACCGTCACGACGTTCGAGAAGAGGTCCTCGGCCACGGCTGACCCCTTCGCCGACTGCACCCGGAACTCGTACACGTGGCCGTTGAGCATCTCGCCGGCCTCCCACGTGGTCCCTGCGACCGGGAACGGGAGCCGGTTCCACGGCTGCTCGACCGTCAGGTCCCGCACCCAGACGTACGCGTTGTCGGCCCCCGGTGGGGGACGCCAGACGAGGAACGCACCGCCGTCAGTCGGGCGGGCAAGCAGGAAGGCGGTCTCCCGGGGGCCCTCGGGCACCTGGGGGAGGGGTCGCGGGTACGGCGTGCCGATGCCGAGGCGTGCCAGCGCGTCGGCGACGCCGGCGGCCACCTTCACCTCGCCGGTGGCCGCCAGGTGCGCCGGGATCGTACGTGTCGACCCCCTCGACGAGAGCCCCTTCAGGGCGGGCCACCACGACGCGGGAAGACGAGGTGTCGAGGGACCTGGCGAGGGACGGCAGCCGGGCGTTGAGCTGCGGAACTCCCCTCGACCAGACCTGGGGGAGCTCGCCGAGGACGATGTCGACGGCCGGGTTCTCGCTCCGCGCGTCGGCGACGAAGGCGGTGAGCTCCTCCTCGATCTCCGCCGGGTCGTCCTTGAGCCAGGTGAGGTCGTTCAGCCCCAGCATCTCGACGACGACATCAGGCCGGTAGCGCTGGACGAGGCCGTCGATCGGCTGGTCCATCGCGGCCAGCGCCATGCCCCAGCGGGCGGCGTGGTCCCGGTCGAAGTGCGGGTCGGCGTACTCCTGGGAGCCGAAGGTGTACGTGGCGCGGTCGAGGAGGTCGTTGCGAGGCCCGACGAGGTCCACGTCGACGTCCGAGGCGGTCAGGTGCTCCCAGAGCCGGAAGCGCCAGGTCCAGTCGCCGGTTGACCCCTGCGTCACCGAGTCACCGACGAGCAGGATCCGCACGGGGCGTGGGCCTGTCGCCTGCACGTAGACGAGGACCGACACGACGGCGAGCAGCAGGACGGCCGCGAGGGCCAGGGTGGCGTTCAGGCGACCTGGGCGCACGCTGCATCCTCGAGGGGTCGAGAGCTCAGATCGGGATCTGCTGTCCCTTGCCGAGAACGGTCACGCCGCCGTCGCTCACCACGAAGCCTCGTTCGCGGTCGGCGGCGGGGTCGACGCCGATGCTCACCCCGTCCGGGATCACGACGTTCTTGTCCAGGATGGCGTTGCGCACGACGGCGCCCTTGCCGATGGTCACGTTGTCCAGGATCACCGAGCGCTCGACGGTAGCCCCGGCGGCGACGTACACGTTCGTGCCCACCACGGAGCCGTCCACCGCAGCCCCGGACACGATGGAGCCGGCGCAGACGATCGAGTCACGGGCGGTCGCGTCCTCGACGAACTTCGCACCCGGAAGCTGCGGGTGCGAGGTGAAGATCGGCCACTCCTGGTTGTAGAGGTTGAAGATCGGGTTGACCGAGACCAGGTCGAGGTGCGCCTCGTGGTAGGAGTCCAGGGTCCCGACGTCGCGCCAGTAGTCGCGGTCGCGGTCGGTGGCTCCCGGTACGTCGTTGCGCTTGAAGTCGTAGACACAGGCCTCGCCCCGCTCGACGAAGCTCGGAATGATGTCGCCGCCCATGTCGTGGCGCGAGTTGATGTTCACAGCGTCGCGCTCGAGCGCCTCCACGAGCGCGTCCGCGGTGAAGACGTAGTTCCCCATGGAGGCGAAGACCTCGTCGGGCGAGTCCGGCAGCCCCGGCGGGTCCGCGGGCTTCTCCAGGAACTCCGCGATCGAGTTCGTCTCGCCCTCGGTCTGGATCACGCCGAACTGCCACGCGTCCTTGCGAGGGACGCGGATGCCCGCGACCGTGACATCGGAGCCGCAGTCGAGGTGGGCCTGCACCATCTGGGAGGCGTCCATCCGGTAGACGTGGTCGGCGCCGAAGACGACGATCACGTCTGGCTTCTCGTCGTTGATCAGGTTCATCGACTGGTAGATCGCGTCCGCGCTGCCCTGGTACCACTGCGGTCCGCGTCGTTGCTGCGCCGGCACCGGTGTGACGTAGTTTCCCAGCATCGTCGACATCCGCCAGGTCAGGGAGATGTGCCGGTCCAGCGAGTGCGACTTGTACTGCGTCAGGACGCAGTTCTTCAGGTAGCCCGCGTTGACCAGGTTGGACAGCGCGAAGTCGATGAGCCGGTACGTGCCCCCGAAAGGCACCGCGGGTTTCGCGCGGTCGAGGGTCAGCGGCATCAGTCGCTTCCCCTCGCCACCGGCCAGGACGATTCCCAGAACCTTCGGCATGCCCGCACTCTAGGCTCTCGGGCCCGCGAGCGATACGTGTCCGCGGCGACCCCGGGCGAGTCGGGTGACGACGACGGGCGGCGGCGGCAGTCCGGCGGCGTTAGGGTCGGCACATGCGAGCCGCGATCCTGACCCGCGAGTTCCCGCCGGACGTGTACGGCGGGGCCGGCGTGCACGTCGACTTCCTCGTCCGCGAGCTGCAACGGCTCATCGACGTCGACGTCCACTGCATGGGGGAGCCACGCGACGGGGCGGTCGCGCACAGCGAGAACGACCCGAGGCTCGCCGACGCCAACTCCTCCTTGCGCGTCCTCTCGACCGACCTGTCGATGACCGCGGGGGTCGCGCCCGGCACCGACCTCGTGCACTCCCACACCTGGTACGCCAACATGGCCGGGCACTGGGCCAAGCTGCTGTACGACGTACCGCACGTCGTGACCGCGCACTCGCTCGAGCCGTTCCGGCCCTGGAAGGCCGAGCAGCTCGGGGGCGGCTACCGCATCTCGTCGTGGGCCGAGCGCACCGCCTTCGAGGGAGCGGACGCGGTGATCGCGGTCAGCCACGGCATGCGCGCCGACGTGCTCAGCGCCTACCCCTCCCTGGACCCCGACCGCGTCCACGTGGTGCACAACGGCATCGACACCGAGGTCTACCGTCCCGACACCGCTACCGACGTGCTCGAGCGGATGGGGGTCGACCTCGGGCGTCCCTACGTCGCCTTCGTCGGCCGGATCACCCGGCAGAAGGGGGTCCCGCACCTGCTGCGCGCAGGTCTCGCCCTCGACCCGTCGGTGCAGATGGTGCTGCTCGCGGGGGCCGCCGACACCCCGGAGCTCAAGGCCGAGACGGACGCGGCCATCGAGCTGCTGAACTCGGAGCGTGACGGGATCTTCGTGGTCTCGGAGATGCTTCCCCGCGAGGAGGTCCGCCAGGTGCTCACCCACGCGCTCGCGTTCCTCTGCCCCTCGGTCTACGAGCCGCTCGGGATCGTGAACCTCGAGGCGATGGCCTGCGGCACCGCCGTCGTGGCCAGCCGCGTCGGGGGCATCCCCGAAGTGGTCGCAGAGGGGGAGACGGGCCTGCTGGTGGACTACGACGAGGCCGACCCGGCGGGATTCGAGCAGCGGCTCGCCGCCGCCGTGAACCGTCTCGTTGCCGACCCGGAGCTCGCCGCCCGGTTCGGGAAGGCAGGGCGGACCCGGGCCGTCGAGGACTTCGCCTGGGAGTCCATCGCCCGGGAGACCGTGCAGATCTACGAGTCGCTGCGCTCCTGAGCCTGCCCCACCAGCTGCCAGAAGGCTCCGGTCCTCCAGAAGGGCTCCTGGTCGCACAGGGCGAGCTCCAGCCGCTCCAGGTCGGCGTAGAAGTCGGGGTCGTGCTTGCGGGCGTCGTCGGTGACCAGGTCGTTCGCGATGCGCCCGCCGTACCGCCCGACGACGGTGCAGCGGAGGGACTCCAGGTGCGACTCGACGACCCCGAACGGGATCTTCCGCACGTCGCACCCGAAGGTCACGGTGCGCACCGTGTCTCGGCCGAGCTCGGCGATGGCCTCAGCGGGCCCCTCGCGCAGGAGCCGCGTGGTCACCATGCTCGCCGGGTTCGGGGCGATCACGGACAGCAGGCCGCCCGGTCGTGCAGCGCCGACCAGCCTGGCGAGGTCTGCGGCGAGGTCGTCGCGGTACTGGAGCACGAAGTGGCACAGAACCGCGTCGAAGCTTCCTGTGTCCGCAAGCTCCTCGATGCCGCCCTGGACGAGCCGCAGGGACAGGTCGGCCGCTGACGCGCCAGCGCGCGCGGCGGACAGCATCTGCTCGGAGGGGTCCAGGACTGTCACCTCGTGCCCCGCTGCTGCCAGCGGCAACGAGTCGATCGCGTCGCCGCCGCCGACGTCCAGGATCTTCAGCGGACCGTCGCCGAGCCTGGTCAGCGCCTCGGCGAGCGTCTTCCGCACGACCGCGTAGCGGATCCGAGCCCACGGCGAGGAGGTGTACTCCGCCCAGGAGCGCTGATGATCGTCGAAGACGTCCGTCGATGGCACGGCGTCACGATGCCACAAGGTGGTCAGAGACGGCGGTGCATGACATGCAGGCCGACACGGCCCTGCGTCGGGTGCTCGAACGCCTCGGGCACGGTCCCGATGATCTCGAACCCGAGCGACTGCCACAGGGCGACCGCGGCGTCGTTGCTCTCGACCACGGCATTGAACTGCATGGCGGCGTAGCCCTGGGTGCTCGCCCACGTCACGACGTACTCGCCCAGCGCGCGCCCCACGCCCTTGCCCCGGGCCGCGGCGGCGACCATGAAGCTCGCGGTCGCGACGTGTGACCCGGGGCCGGGGCGGTTGGGTCCCATCTTCGCCGTACCCAGCACCCGGTCGCCCTCGACCGCCACGACCGTCAGACCGGGCGGCCGCTCGACCCACACCTCGCGGGCCTCGTCGGAGGTCCAGGCGGGGTCGTAGGCGTAGGTGTCTCCGGCCTCCACGACCTCGCGGAAGATCGGCCAGACCTGGGGCCAGTCGGCTTCGACGCACTCTCGGATCAGCACGCAGGCACTCTCTCAGCCGCGGCGGTCGGAGATCCGCTTGGCCTTGCCCAGTGAGCGCTCGAGTGCCCCGGGGGCCACGACCTCGACCTGCACGGTCACCCCGACACTGGCCTGGACGTGGTGCGCCAGCTCGGTGGCGAGGGAGTCGCGGCGGTCGGCGGGCGTGTGCTCGTGCGCCTCGACCCGGACGGTCAGGACGTCGAGGTTCCCGGGCCGGGTGAGCACGCAGAGATAGTGCGGGCTGAGCCCCTCGACCTTCAGGATCTGCTCCTCGATCTGCGTCGGGAAGACGTTCACGCCGCGGATGATCATCATGTCGTCGGTGCGGCCGGTGACCTTCTGCATGCGCCGGAACGCCGGGTACGCCGTGCCGGGGAGCAGCCGGGTCAGGTCGCGGGTGCGGTACCGGATGACGGGCATGGCCTGCTTGGTGAGGCTGGTGAAGACGAGCTCGCCCTCCTGACCGTCGGGCAGCACCTCGTAGGTGACCGGGTCGATGACCTCGGGGTAGAAGTGGTCCTCCCAGACGTGCAGGCCGTCCTTGGTGGTGACCGCCTCCTGGGAGACGCCGGGCCCCATCACCTCGGAGAGCCCGTAGATGTCGACGGCGTCGATGCCGCTGCGACGCTCGACCTCCTGGCGCATCTCGTTCGTCCACGGCTCGGCCCCGAAGATCCCGATCTCCAGGCTCGTGCTGCGCGGGTCGACGCCCTGTCGCTCCATCTCGTCGAGGATCGCGAGGAAGTACGACGGGGTCACCATGATGACCCGAGGCTGGAAGTCGAGGATCAGCCGGACCTGGCGCTCGGTCATGCCCCCCGAGACGGGGACGACCGTGCACCCCAGTCGCTCGGCCCCGTAGTGGGCACCCAGGCCCCCGGTGAACAGCCCGTAGCCGTAGGCCACGTGCACCACGTCGCCGGGCCGGCCGCCCGCGGCGTGGATGGAACGCGCCATCAGGTCCGCCCAGGTGTCGAGGTCGTCGCGCGTGTAGCCCACAACGGTCGGCTTGCCCGTCGTACCGGAGGAGGCGTGGATGCGCGCGACCTGCTCCCGGGGCACCGCGAACATCCCGAACGGGTAGTTGTCGCGCAGATCGGCCTTCGCCGTGAACGGGAATCGCGACAGATCCTCCAGGGACGCGAGGTCTGCGGGGTGTACGCCGGATGCCTCGAACGCCTTGCGGTAGTGGGGGACACGCTCGTACGCCAGGGCCAGGGTCTCGCGCAGCCGCACCAGCTGGGTCTCGCGCACCTGCTGCAGGTCGACGTCGGGCATCGCGAACGTCATGGACGCTCCTTTCCTCTGGCACGGGCGGGCGGTTCCCGAGGGTAGACCTCGGCAGTGCAAGGACGACGATGTTGTGGGTTCTCTGGCACGCCGGATGGGTACCAGGTGGACTTCGAGAGTTCGGGGAGACCGTGGCTGAAACCATCGGGCGCCATGTCCACGAGGCGCTGTTCTTCACCTCGCAGCACGAGCTGCAGACCGAGTCGGCACCCTTCCTGCAGGAGGGGCTGGAGTCCGGCGGCGACGCCGTGCTCGCGTGCTCGGACGCCCACAACGAGGCGCTGTCCCATGCCCTGGGAGACGACGAGCGGGTGATCCGCCTGGCGCGCCAGGAGATCTACCGGAAGCCGGTGACGGCGCTGGAGAGCATCCGCGACTTCCTCGGCGCGCGGGTGGAGGCCGGCGCCTCGCAGGTCCGGGTGGTCTGCGAGGTCGACTACGGCCCGACCGCCCGCAGCCGGGACGACTGGTGCCGCTTCGAGGCGGTGGTCAACCATGTGCTGACGGACTTCCCGTTGTGGACGCTGTGCGCGTACGACGTGCCGCGCCTGCCGGACGTGGTCCTGGACGCCGGCCTCATCACCCACCCGATCGTGCGCCGGTCGGGTCGGCGAGGGGAGAACCCCGACTATCGCGACCCGGCGGAGGTGCTGCGTCGGCCGCCGGTGGATGTGCCGTCACCGACCAGGGCGCCTGACCTGGACGAGCCTGACGTGGGCGACCTGAGGCGGCTTGCCCGTCAGGTGCGCGAGGTCCTGCTCGCGGGCGACATGGACGAGGGCGCCGTCGACGACGTGCTCCTTGTCCTGAACGAGGTCGTGACCAACGGCCTGCGCCACGGCGTCCCGCCGGTTTCGGTGCGGGCGTGGCTCACCCGCGAGGCGCTGGTGTGCACGGTGACCGACCGGGGGCCCGGGATCGACGACCCCTTCGTCGGGTACCTCCCCGGTGACGGCGAGGCGCTGCCGGAGGGACGGTTCGGGCTCTGGCTCGCGCGGCGGCTGTGCGACGGGGTGGACACCCTGCACACACCGGAGGGGTTCACCGTGCGCCTGGTTGTCTACCGCTGAGACGGGGGAAACCGGGAGGAAACGGACCGTTTTCCGGCGGCGGGTATGGGCGGCTCTCGGGACGGGTATCAGGCCAGAAGGCTTGACCCGGCCCGATCACACGGAGTTCGTCTTGGCAGACAGCGGCAAGGTACGTCAGCAGCAGTCCTGGACCCGGTGGCTGATGCCGCGACCGGCGCACCTGCGCCGCAGGCGGACCCGGATGACTCGGGTGACGGTGGTCGTCGGGATCGCCGCCGCTGTCACCGCCCCCTTCGTCCTGTCGGCGGCGCAGTTCGTCAGCCTGTTCCTGGCCGGCACCTTCCTGGGTGCCCTCGCCGTCCTTCTCGCCCGGTCCGTCGGGCAGAACCGTGGCCTCGACTCCCCTGAGGCGTTGCTCGAGGCCGTGCGCTCGGCGGAGGCCGGCGCCGTCATCGCAGTCGCCGCCGGCGTCGTCGCAGTGGCCCTCGGGCCCTACGGCTGGCCGGTGATCGCGGTGGCCCTCGTCGCCTACCTCGTCGTTCCCGCGCTGATGGGGCGCAGGCGGACCCGCAAGGGTGCGGGCGACACCGGAGTCATCGAGGCCCTCCCCACGCGGATGTGGGTGCCGCCCTTCGACACCTGCAGCACCGCGGAGCTGGTGCGGGCCTGGGGCACCTCCTACGACCTGCTCGAGGGCACCACCTCGCCCCTCGTCCGGGCCCGGCTCGCCGAGCTGCGCGCGCTCTATCTCGACGAGCTCGAGCGTCGGGACCAGGAGGCGGTGCAGAAGTGGTTGGCCAAGGGCGCCGAGGCCCTCCTCCAGGACCCGCGCCGGCTGCTCCACCACGGCGACGCGGACTGACCCGGCGGCCTGACCTGCACAGGGCTCGCTCAGGGCTGGACGAACGCCCTCTCGGCGTACTGCGCGATGGTGCGCCCGGCCCACACCCGCTGCAGCCCACCTGTCTGGGGGCGCCGCGCGTCGAGGGCGACGAGACCGTCCAGGTCGAGCGGACGGATGCCCAGCACCGAGCCGCCGGTCATCGTGATCGCCTCGCAGCGAGCCTTGGCCTGCACGAGGACCGGGCGGCCGGCCAGGTCGTCGGACGTGGGCGGGCCCTCACCTACCCAGTCCATGAGCCCGACGACCACGCCCGTGCGGTCACCGGGACCGAAGGCGGGAACCGCCATCACCCTGCCGGCGGAGAAGCGCCCGTCCGAGAGGGGGATGGCCCAGAACTGGCCAGGGCGAAGCTGCCGGTTCGACATCGGAACCAGCGGGTAGGTGGGCTCCGCTGTCACGAACCCATCGTGCCTCACCCAGACGTCTCGCCGCGTCCCTCGTGTGGGTCAGTGTCGACGTCGAGCGGCTACGCCCTTGCCGGGGCGGCGACACATGCCGTGGCCACGCGCTGGAAGCCCACTCGCTCGTAGATTCTCGCGACGGCGTCGTCGCCTGCGGACAGGAAGACCGTGGCGACGCCGCGGGACCGGGCGTCCGCGACGAGTGCCGCGGTCACCGCCGCGCCGAGCCCGCGGCGCCGGGCGCGGGGGAGGACGGCGATCCCGGTCAGCTCGGTCGTTCCCGCACGGGGGGAGTGCGACCCGCCTCCGACGACCCCGTCGTGGTCGCAGGCGCCCGCCATCGCGATCAGCCCCGACCGGATCAGTTCCGGCAGCACGCCGGCGGAGCGCTCCTCGAGGGTGTCGGTGCCCGCGAACCCCGCGCCGACCGCGGCGACCACCCCGGCGAGGTCGGTGGAGTCGGGGTGCAGGATCGTGACGGAGCAGCCGTCGGGGAGCGGCGGCGTCACTGTGGCCGCTCCTTCCGGAAGCACGAGCAGGGGGCACTGGGTGACGTGCAGGCCGGCTTCGCGTGCCGCGCCCAGGAGCGTCGGCGTCGTCTCGTGGACCCACTCGAGGCTTTCGGGGACCTCGAGCTCACGCTGCCGTTCGCGGACCGCTTCCACCTGCGCCGCCGCGACGGGGGCCTCGTGCCCCAGCGTGGGCCGCGCGTAGTAGGGCCAGGCGTCGGGAGAGGTGCGCACGAAGAGGGTGAACGGGCCGACCGACTCGGTCGTGGCCAGCGGGCGGGGAGCGTCGTCGTAGTACCGCTCCAGCGTCGAGAGGAGAGTCACGTCGCAGAGCATGGCACCTGCGGCGTGGAAGCACGCGCAATGGCTCGCGTGCCGTGCCCCTCGGCGGCTACCGCGCGGCGAGGGGCAGCTCGACCCGGACGTCGGTGCCGACGCGGTCCCGGGAGCGGATCGAGACGTCGCCGCCGTGGCCGTGCACGATCCACTGCACGATCGCCAGACCCAGGCCGGTGCCTGGGGCATCCCGCTCCTGGCTCCTGCTGGAGCGGAAGAACCGGCTGAACAGCAGCGGCTGCTCGGCCTCGGGGATGCCGATGCCGGTGTCGTTCACCTGGATGTCGGCCATGCCGTCGCCGGCGGAGAGCGACCAGTGCACCCGGCCGCCGTCGTCGGTGAACTTGATGGCGTTGCCGACGATGTTGACCACGACCCGTTCGAGCTGGGAGGCGTCCCCGAGCACCACGACCGGCGAGTCGGGCAGGTCGTAGCCGACGTCGAGGTGCCGGCCCACGAGCATCGGCTCGAGGGCCGCGTGCGCGCGCTCGAACACCGTGAGCAGGTCGACCGGGCTCCGGTCCACCACGAGCGTGCCCGCATCCATCCGGGTCAGCGTGAGGAGGTCCTCCAGGAGGGCGACCAGACGCTCTCCGTTGGAGCTGACCGCGTCCAGCAGGCGCGCCTGTTCCCGGGTCACCGGACCGCGTGTCCCGTCGCGCAGCATCTCGGCGTAGCCGATCATCGTGCTCAGCGGCTTCTGCAGCTCGTTGCTGACCATCGAGACGAACTCGTCCTTCGCCCGGTCGAGGTCGCGCAGCCGCTCGACCGCGTCGCGCTCCTTCTCCACGGTCTCGAGGAGGATCCGCTCGCTGCGACGCGACTCGCTGACGTCGTGGCCGACCGCGAGGTAGCCGATGTGGGAGCCGAACGCGTCCCGGACCGCGCTCATCGTCACCGCGCACGCGACCCGGCTCCCGTCCTGGCGCACGTAGGTCCAGTCGCGCGTCTGTGGGCCGGCGTCGACCCCGGCCACGATCGTGGCCAGGCCCGGCTGGGTGCCGAGCTCCGCGGCGACAGCCGCGACCTCGTGCGGGTCGTGCAGCTCGACCAGGCTCAGGGAACCCGTCACCTCGGTGGACCGGTACCCCAGCAGCTCCTCGGCCCCGGCGTTGAAGGTCGTGATCTTGCCGCCCAGGTCGACGCCGACGAAGGTCGTGGACGTCGCCGCCTTCAGCAGGTGCCCGGCCATGCTGCGCACGTTGCGCTCGTCGGTGACGTCGATCCCGGTGAGCACGACGTGGGTGCGCCGACCCGACTCGTTGGTCAGGGGTGCGCTCGACCAGACGATGCGGCGCAGGCCGCCCGCCACGCTGATGAGGTCGCCCTCGTACGTCGGCGCTTCCCGGCCCGGTCGGGTGCGATCGAGCATCTCGCCGAGCCGTCGCCTCTCGGAGTCGGGGACGAGCGTGCCCCACAACGGCTTCTCGAGCACGTCGGCCTCGGCCAGTCCGGTGACCTTCTCACCGGCCGGGTTGAGCCCGGCGAGCACTCCCTCGACGTCCACGACGACGATCGGGCAGGCCGTGGTGCTCAGGACGGCGGCGGTGAAGTCCTTCTCCGTCTGGAGGCGCGTGGAGGCGACGTACACGTCGGTGACGTCGATCAGCTGGGCGCTGAACATCGCCTCCTCGCCCTTGGCCGACAGCGGCGACATCGCGAGACCCACGCGTCGCCCGGGCTCGGTGGTCAGCCACATCTCCTCGCGGTAGCCCGGGACCTCTCCGGCGAGCATCGTTGCCGCGACGTCGTCGAACTTCGTGTTGCTGTCCAGGAGCGCCGACAGCGGGCGGTCCTCGAAGTCCTCGATCGGCCCGCCCAGGATGTCGGCCGCCGTCTGGTTCAGCTCCCGGACGCGCAGTCCCTCGGACGAGAGCCCGAGCAGGAGCATGCCGACGAAGGACTCGGTGAAGCTCTTCTGGAACAGCTCCTCGTTCTGGGTGAGCCGGGTCAACGCGTTCTTGCGCTGGTCCATCGCAACGGCCAGGGAGATCGCGATCAGCGCCATGACCAGGAGGTACGCCTGCGCGAGCAGCGCCGTCGTCTCCACGGTCGTGACCCCCGTCGAGACACCCTGGGAGAAGGGGCCGCCCCCGGCGGCCGTCAGCGCGGTGGCGAGCACTCCGGCGGCCACCAGCTGCGCCGAGACCGTGCGGAGACCGAAGCGCAAGGCTGCCCAGGTGAGGAACGGCAGGGGCAGGAACGTCAGGCTCAGCACCTGGTCCGGCCTGAACACGTAGCCGACCGAGGCGATCAGCAGCACCCAGTCGGCGACCGCCTCCGCCGTCCTGCCCCCGAGGGTCGACGGACCGACCCGCAGCACGAGCGGCGTGATGACGACGATCGCGGCAGCATGGGAGGCGACCACGGCGAGCGTCGGCTGGAGGAAGGCGTCGTCGAGCAGGTACGCCGACGTGAGCCCGATGCCGAGCGCCGCCAGTGCGGCTCCCGCGGCCGTCGCGGAGAGGAACCGGCCCAGGTCCTCCATCGTCCGCAGGCTCGGGATGCCGGTGCGACTACGGGTCACCAGCCACGCCACGACGTACGCCTCGAGCGCGTCGGAGACGCCGAAGCCGAGCGCCGCGAAGGTGTCCCGGTCGACGGTGACGGCGGCGAGCGCGCTGGCGGCCACGATGCCGAGTGCGACCAGCCACCGCGCACGCGGGCGAGCGAGGACCACGAGTGCGACACCGACGCCGGCCGCCGGCCACCACAGCGCGACCCCGCCGTCGTCGGGTGTGAAGAGCACCGAGCCGACGCCCAGCGCGTAGATGACCACGAGCCCCAGCGCCGTCACCGAGCCTGGGACGCCCTGCGGGGCAGCGTGGTTGTCCTCGGGCGACCACTCCTCGGCGGCGTCCGGCTTCTCTTCAGGCAGGCTCGTCACCTGCGTACGGCGGTCCATCTCCCACCCCTCGCACGCACCGGACCACAGGGCCCCTC
Organism: uncultured Actinomycetota bacterium; assembly: GCA_963823965.1. Lineage (GTDB taxonomy): Bacteria > Actinomycetota > Actinomycetes > Propionibacteriales > Nocardioidaceae > Nocardioides_C. The sequence goes on from CAWGNO010000001.1 coordinate 173,183, forward strand.
CCCGGTGCTTGTGTCCATCTTCGTGCATGAACCCGGTCTGGTCCGAGCCCGGGTGCCGGAGAGACGGACTCCGGGCCCTCGTCTAGGCTCGTGAGCCGGACTTGTCCGCGGCGGAAGGATGCCCCTGATGGCGACACTGGTCTCCGAGAGGATCGGGCAGTTCTTCGTCGACGACGATCGCCTCGAGTACACCGTGTACGGCGGCGGTGACGACTGGGTCGTCCTCATCCACGGCCAGCTGATGCCACGCCGGATGCACCAGCCGCTGGCGCGCGCCATCGCCGCCGAGGGGTACCACGTCGTGACGGTCGACCTGCTCGGCCACGGCCGTTCGGACCGTCCCGCCGACCCGATGCGCTACTCCATGACGGCCTTCGGTGAGCAGGTCATGGCCCTGCTCGACCACCTCGGGGCGGAGCGGGCCGTCGTCGGCGGCACCTCGCTGGGGGCCAACGTCTCCCTCGAGGTCGCCGACCTCGCTCCCGACCGGGTCCGCGGCCTGCTCCTGGAGATGCCGGTGCTGGACAACGCCGTCGAGGCCGGGATCCTCGCCTTCACCCCGCTGATGTTCCTCGGTCGCTTCCTCCCGCTGACCGTCACGGCGACGCGCGCGGCCACCAGGCTCGTCCCGCGTGGGCTGGTGCCGTTCTGGACCGGCATCGCCCTCGACACCCTCAACCAGCGTCCCGCCTCCATGGCGGCGGTGATCCACGGCATCCTCTTCGGCCGGGTCGCGCCTGCCGGCGTGCTCCGTCGGCAGATCCAGGCGCCCGCCCTCGTCGTGGGCCACCGCCGGGACCCGATCCACCCGTGGGCGGACGCCGCGATGCTGGCCGAGGAGATGCCGAACGCCCGCTTCGTCGAGGCGGTGAGCGTCCTCGAGTGGCGCCTGCGGCCCGAGCGGCTCGACCGCGAGGCGATCGCCTTCCTCGGCGAGTGCCTCGGCAGCGGCAAGCGACGCCGTCCCCGGGGCGGCAGGCCCACCCCACGCCGTGCCTGAGGGAGAATGGAGCCGTGGGTCTCTACCGTGACGAAGCCGTGGTGCTGCGCACCCAGAAGCTGGGTGAGGCGGACCGCATCATCACGCTGCTGACCCGTCACACCGGGCGGGTCCGTGCCGTCGCCCGGGGGGTACGCCGGACCACCTCACGCTTCGGGTCGCGGCTCGAGCCGTTCACCTACGTCGACCTCCAGCTCGCGGAGGGGCGGACCCTCGACGTGATCACGCAGGCCGAGACACTGGCGCCGTACGGATCGAAGATCGGCATGGACTACGACCGCTACACCGCCGGCACGGTGATGCTCGAGACGGCCGAGAGGCTGGTCGTGGAGGACAAGGAGCCAGCCCTTCAGCAGTTCCTCCTGCTCGTGGGCGGTCTCCGCACGATGGCGGCGGGGGAGCGACCGCCCTCCGCCGTGCTCGACTCGTTCCTGCTGCGCTCGCTGTCGGTCGCGGGCTACGCGCCGTCGTTCCAGGGTTGCGCGCGCTGTGGCCTGGAGGGGCCGCACCGCTCGTTCAGCCCGGCCGCCGGCGGGATGCTCTGCTCCACCTGCCGGGTCCCCGGGGCCGCGAGCCCCGCACTGGAGACGGTGGTCCTGCTCGGGGCGCTGCTCGCGGGGGACTGGGAGGTCGTGGAGGCCAGCGACCCCCGGCACCGCAAGGAGGCCTCCGGCCTGGTCGCCGCCTACCTCGCCTGGCACCTCGAGCGCGGCCTCAAGTCGCTCAGCCACGTGCAGCGCTGAGCCGCCGCTCTGGCGAGACGACCGCTACTGCACCTGGTGGGGACGCCCGTCGACCAGCGAGGCGATCGAGTTGTTCATCTTCGCCAGCAGCACGCCCAGCTCCTCGCGCTCGCCGTCCGACCAGTCGGTGAGGACCGCCTCCAGCCTCTGTCGACGGTAGGCGCGGGTGTGCGCCAGCACGACCTTCCCCTCGTCCGTCAGGTCGAGGATGGAGGCACGCCGGTCCTCGGCGTCCTGGGCCCGGTGCACCAGCCCCGCCTTCTCCATCGCCTGGACCTGGCGGGTGATCGTGGACGGGTCGAGACCGAACGCCGTGGCCAGCAGACCGAGCCGCTGCGGCCCCTCGTCCGCGAGCCGGCACAGGATCCCGTACGCCGAGCGGTCCAGGTCGACCTCGCCGGAGGAGGTGGACAGGTGGATGCGCTGGACCCGTCGGAACAGGATGGTCAGCTGCTGCTCGATCTGCTCCGTCGCGCGGTCCATGTCACGCCTTCTCGAGGGGGTCTGGGGCTGGGACTCCGGTGGGAGCCTCTAGGTTGGTCGCGATCATACGTCCCAGGCCAGGGAAGGGCGTGCAGATGGCGCGAAGAGGCAAGGCCGCTGCCGTGCGGTCCGAGGTGCGACCGCCGACCCCGCACCCCAGCGGCGCCCGACCGCCCGCCGTACCCCCCGAGCTGGTGCCGCACCACGTCGCGGTCGTCATGGACGGCAACGGCCGATGGGCCCAGGAGAGGGGCCTTCCCCGCACCGCCGGCCACGAGCAGGGCGAGCACTCTCTGTTCGACGTGGTCGAGGGGGCCATCGAGATCGGCGTGAAGGCGATCTCGGCGTACGCCTTCTCCACCGAGAACTGGAAGCGGTCCCCGGACGAGGTGCGCTTCCTCATGGGCTTCAACCGGGACGTGATCCGGCGCAGGCGCGACGAGATGCACGAGCTCGGTGTCCGGGTGCGCTGGGCAGGCAGGACGCCCCGCCTGTGGCGCTCGGTGATCAAGGAGCTCCAGGTCGCCGAGGAGCTGACCCGCGACAACGACGTGCTGACGCTGACGATGTGCGTCAACTACGGCGGTCGGGCCGAGGTCGCCGATGCCGCCCGCTCGATCGCTCGCGAGGTGGCGGCAGGTCGGCTCGACCCCGAGAAGGTCGACGAGAAGGTCTTCGCCCGTCACCTCTACGTCCCCGAGCTCGCCGACGCCGACCTGGTCTGGCGTACGTCGGGAGAGCAGCGGCTGTCCAACTTCATGCTCTGGCAGGCCGCCTACTCCGAGCTCGTCTTCAGCGACGTGCTCTGGCCCGACGTCGACCGCCGCCACCTGTGGGAGGCGATCGACACCTACGCGCGGCGCGACCGGAGGTACGGCGGGGCCGAGCCCACGCCCTGATGCCTCAGCGGTGGTCCCTCGCTCCGTAACCCGGGAGGTCCTGAGGCCGGAAGCTCTGAGTCCTCGGCTCACCGGCGGCGGTGGTGCCCGGGAGTCGAGTCACCGTGAGCTTCACGACCTGGTCGAACGGCGCGAGGAGGATGTGCAGCTGGCCAGGCCAGCCGTCGACGTGGGCTCCGACATCGGTCACAGGAGCTCCGTCCTTGCGGTACGCCTGAAGCGATGCCACCGTGCCCTCGACGTCGTAGACGACCCACAGTCCGTAGGGGTTCTTTCGGCCCGGCATCTCGTCCGAGGACAAGAAGAGCTGACTCACGTCGTGGGGAACGACGCCCGGCCTCTCCTTCACGCGGCGCCACGACTCGGGTACCCCACTGGTCAGGCACAGCGCCTCGGCGCAGCGAGTTGCCCAGATGCTCCGGTGTCGCACGAGACCGATCCGGTCGTAGTAGGGCCGGTCGTCCACGACGTACACCGGTTTGCGGCGGCCGAAGAGCTCCGCCCCGGCCTCGTAAGGGTCGCCGCCGTGGTTGCCCAGGTCCCACTCGTGCTCGACGGGGGCGGCGACGTTGCCGTTCTCCCCGACGCAGACGTCGGTGCGATATCGCCTCCACCCGCCGTCGACCCGACGGAACTCGCTGAGCGTGGCCAGGCTCCCGTCGGCGTTGCCGAAACGGAGGAACGCCCGGTCGCCCTGCTCCGCGTACTCGTAGCGGGGTGCGTCGTGGGTCCGCGCCTGCGCCCTCGGGCCGCCTTCGAGGCTGGCCACGTAGTACTCGTCGGTGACCGTCTTGGGGCGGGTCCAGTCGTGGGTGATCTGCTCGGGGCAGGTGAAGTCGTCGTCGACGCCGCCCTCGACGGGCGCCGTGGAGCCGTTGGGCGAGGCCGGGTCCGGTCCGGCGTCGGTCCTGGTGATCGCGACGCCACCGGCGGTCACCGTGACCGCCACGGCAGCGGCGGTGGCCAGTATCGTCAGCCGGCGCCGCCTGGCGTCCTGTCCGGCGGCATCGTCCTGCTCACCCAGCCGGGTGCGGGTCTGCGCCCACAGCCGGGTCACGTCGACGTCCCGTTCCTGCGCCTCGTCGCGAAGCGCGTCGGTCAGCATCTCCTCGATCCTCACCGCTCCACCTCCAGGTCGGTCGCGAGGGTGTCGAGACCACGCGAGATCAGCGCCTTCACGGTCCCGAGGCGGACGCCCATGACGTCCGCGATCTCCGCGAGCGGCAGGTCCAGCCAGTACCGCAGGACCAGCGCCTCCCTCTTGCGCTGCGGCAGCTCGGCCAGCGCGGCGAGGACGGCCGGCCGGTTCTCCGGCTCCTGGGCATGCACCACGGCGTCGACGAGCACCAGGTGCTGCTTCTCGCGGGCGGTGGACAGACGGCGGTGCCGGTCGCGGACCAGGTTCACCACGGCGGTGTTGAGGTAGCCCGCGACGTTGCCGCTCCCGTCGTCGCGCAGGCGCCCGCGTACGCCGTACACCTTGCAGAAGGCCTCCTGCACGACGTCCTCGGGGTCCGGGTCGCCGAGCAGAGCGGCCAGCCGGACGAGCCTGGTGGCGTGGACGTGGAAGAGGTCGGCGAAGTCGTCGGTCTCCACAGGCGCCGTCCCCCTCACGTCCGTCTGCAGCTGCCTCATGACCTGTACTACGCGCCGCGGACCGGAAGGTTGACGCGCCTCGCCGAGTTTGCCAGTTCAGGCGCAGTCGGGGCAGGTGCCGAAGATCTCCAGCGTGTGGCTGACGTCGGTGAAGCCGTGCTCCCGGGCGACCGAGGTGGACCAGCGCTCGACCGTGGGGCCCTCGACCTCGACGGTGCGGCCGCAGGTGCGGCACACGAGGTGATGGTGGTGGGTGTCGCTGCAGCGCCGGTAGAGCGCCTCGCCCTCCTCGGTGCGGAGGACGTCGACGTCGCCGTTGTCGGCGAGCGCCTGGAGGGTGCGGTACACCGTCGAGAGGCCGACGTTGTCGCCGCTGCGCCGGAGCAGGTCGTGGATCTCCTGGGCGCTGCGGAAGTCGTCGCAGGACTGGAGGGCCGCCGCGACTGCGCGCCGCTGCCGGGTGGGTCGGGCGCCGGCGATCGGGGTGGAGTCGTCAGTGCTCGTCATAGTGGCTCCCGTGCGGTGCGTGGCGGTGGCCGTCATGGACGTAGTCGACGTGGTCGCCGTGCGGGACCGCGAGGTGCCCGCACGCGTCGCCGTGCACGTGCTCGTGGTCCTCGGGCACGACGGTGTGCTCGGACCCCTCGGCCTCGGCGACGGCGAACGGCTCGTGCATCCGCTGCCGCCGCCTCAGGTGCACCCCGAGCGGCCACGCGAGACCGAAGCCGACCAGGGCAAGGATGACGATCGTCGCGCCGGGAGCGGCGTTGACGTACGCCGAGACGGTGACGCCGCCGAGCGAGGCGATCGTGCCGATGACCATGGCCCCGAACATCGTGGTCCGGAACCCCCTGCTCAGCTGCTGCGCCGTCGCGACGGGGACCACCATGAGCGCGCTGACGAGGAGCAGACCGACCGTGCGCATCGCCACCGTCACGGTGACCGCCGCCATCACGGCGACCAGGATGTTGTAGGCGCGGACATTGATCCCCGCGACCTTCGCGAACTCCTGGTCCTGCGCCACCGCGAACAGCTGGGGCGAGAGGCCCACGGCGATCAGGACCACCACGGCCGCGAGCGCGACGGTGACCCACACGTCGGTGCGGGAGACCGACAGGATCGAGCCGAACAGGTAGGAGTTCAGCGTGCTGGCGCTCTGGCCGCCGAGCCCGATCAGCAGGACGCCACCGGCGATGCCGCCGTAGAACAGGAGCGCGAGGGCGACGTCGCCGTTGGCCCGGCCCTGCTCGCGGATCACCTCGATCAGGATGGCGCCGAGCGTGGCGACGACGACTGCGGTGAGCGTGGGGGCGGTGCCGGTGAGCAGGCCGAGGGCGACGCCGGTCACCGCGATGTGGCCGATGCCGTCGCCCATCAGTGCGAGCCGGCGCTGGACGAGGTACGTGCCCACGGCGGGTGCGGCAAGGCCGGTGAAGAGGGCCGCGAGGAGGGCACGCACCATGAAGGGGTACTCGAGGAGGTTCTCAAGGAGGTTCACGGCCTTGCCTCCCGGGTGGACGAGGGCGCGTCGACCGGCGAGGTGACGGACGGCGTGTGGTCGGAGTGCGCGGCGCGCAGGTCGGGGTGGTGGTGGCCCTGGTCGCCCCAGCCGTGGTGGTCGGCCTCGAACGCCGAGGCGAGTGGCGGTCCGTCGTACACGACCCTGCCGTCGCGCATCACGACGGTGCGGTCGACGAGCGGCGCCAGGGGTCCGAGCTCGTGGGCGACCAGGAGGATCGTGGCGCCGCGTGCGACGAGGGCGGCGAGCGCGTCGGCGAAGGCCTGCTGGCTCTGCAGGTCCACGCCGGCGGTGGGCTCGTCGAGGACGAGCAGGTCGGGTTCGCCGGCGAGTGCCCGGGCGATGAGGGCTCGCTGTTGCTGACCGCCGGAGAGCGTCGAGCAGCCGTCCTGGGTGCGCGCGGAGAGGCCGACCGCGGCGATGGCGTCGGCGATGGCGACCCGGTCGGCCTTGCGAAGCGGGCGCAGGAAGGGGCGTCGCGAGAGCCGACCGGCGGCGACGACCTCCCACACGGAGGCAGGTACGCCGGAGGTTGCGGTGACCCGCTGCGGGACGAAGCCCACGCGCCGCCAGTCGCGGAAGCGCGGCAGGGGCGTGCCGAAGAGCGACACCTCGCCGCGACTCACGGGGACGAGCCCCATCAGGCTGCGCACCAGCGTGGACTTCCCGGAGCCGTTGGCGCCGAGGAGGGCGACGACCTCGCCCTGGTGGACGGTCAGGTCGATCCCGCGCAGGATCGGCCGGCCGCCGAGGACGACGCTGCCGTCCCGGACCTCGGCGACCACGGAGGCGTCGTTCATGGGCATCGGTTCGCTGCCTTGAGTTCCTCGAGGTTGGAGCGCATGAGGGAAAGGTAGTCCTCGTGCGCGGTGGCATCGCCCAGCCCTTCGATCGGGTCGAGGACGGCCGTCTCGACCCCGAGGTCGTGGGCGAGCGTCCGGGCGAGGGCGGGGCTGGCGAGGGTCTCGGTGAAGACCGTGGTGATGCCGTCCTCCCGGATCAGGTCGGCGACCTGGTTGAGGTGGGCGGCAGACGGCTCGGAGTCGGGGGAGAGGCCGGCGATGGGCTCGAACCGCAAGCCGTACTTCTCCAGGTAGCCGAAGGCGTCGTGGCTGACGACCACGGTGTCGGTCTCGCAGGCTGCGAGCCCGTCGGCGTAGGCGTGGTCGAGCTCGTCGAGGTCCTGGCGCAGCCCGTCGAGGTTCGCCCGGTAGTCGGCGGCGTTCTCCGGGTCGACCTCGGAGAGCTGGGCCTCGACGCTCCCGGCAACCTCGGCCACCCGCTCCGGGTCGAGCCAGAAGTGCGGGTCGGGGCCTGCGGCCGGGCCGTCGGCAGGGTCGGGCTGCTCCAGCGAGACCGTCTCCGCCGCGTCGACGAGGTGGTCGGGGCCGTTCTGGTCGACCGCCTCGTCGACGGCCGGCTGGAGGCCCCTCTCGTAGACGACCAGATCGGCGTCCGCGACGTCGGCGAGCTGGCCGACGTTGAGCTCGAGGTCGTGCGGCTCGACGCCGGGGGAGGTCAGGTTCACCACGTCGGCGTGGTCGCCTGCGATCCGCTCCGCGACATAGGCCAGCGGGTAGAACGAGGCGGTCACCTGGATGCCTTCGCCCGTGCCCCGACCGCTCAGCGGCCCGCCGCAGCCGGCCAGGACGAGGGGAAGGGCGAGCGCCGCCGCCGCGAGGCGGGGGAGGTGTCGGGGCGGCGCGATGTTCATGAGAATCATTCTCAAAACAAATGAGAACCGTTGTCAAGTCTTCTCCGAGTCGGCAGAAGTGCCGCGGCCACGCCGAGGGGGACGCGGCGTTTCTGCCGCCTCGGCAGGGAATCGGTCGGCGTTTCTGCCGACTCGGCGGATAGGGTCGCGGGCGTGCTGGTCGTGAACAGGTTCCGTGTCGAGGAGGGTGCCGCGCTGTCGTTCGCCGACGACCTCGCGGCCGCCCACGCGCTGCTCGCAGCCAGGCCCGGGTACGTCGGAGGCGCGGTCGGTCGCAACGTCGACGACCCGACGCTGTGGGTGCTGGAGACGCGCTGGGCCGATGTGGGCAGCTACCGCCGCGCCCTGTCCTCGTACGACGTGAAGCTCGGAGCCGTGCCCCTGCTGTCCCGGGCGATCGATGAGCCCTCGGCGTACGAGGTGATGGGCGACGACGGAGCCGCCGGCCTGAACGAGGCGAGGCCGCGCGACCTCGGCTGAACCGCTCGCCGGCGCCCCCGCCCAGCGCCGCCACCGCCCGAACGACCCACCATCCACCCCATCGTCGCCCCGACAGGCAGACGGTTCACGTGTGCTCGCTACGCTGATCCCTTCGCCGTCAGCCAGCCGGCGCCTTCGATCACAACGGAGCAGATTCCCCATGAGCAAAGCCGCCAGCAAGTCCTCCGCGCTCGACCAGGTCGTCTCGCTGTGCAAGCGCCGCGGCTACGTCTTCCCGAGCGGTGAGATCTACGGCGGCACCCGCTCGGCCTGGGACTACGGGCCGCTCGGCGTGGAGCTGAAGGAGAACATCAAGCGCCAGTGGTGGAAGTCCGTGGTGACCGCCCGCGACGACGTGGTGGGCCTGGACTCCTCGATCATCCTGCCCACGAAGACGTGGGAGGCCTCGGGCCACCTGGCGACCTTCACCGACCCGCTGACCGAGTGCCTGAGCTGCCACAAGCGCTTCCGCGCCGACCACATGCAGGAGGCGCACGCGGCGAAGAAGGGCATCGACGACCCCGACACGGTCGACATCAACGAGCTCGCCTGCCCCAACTGTGGCACCCGCGGCGCCTGGACCGAGCCGCGCAGCTTCAACATGATGCTCAAGACCTACCTCGGCGTCATCGAGGACGAGTCGGGGCTGCACTACCTGCGCCCCGAGACCGCCCAGGGCATCTTCCTGAACTTCGTCAACGTCATGAACGCCTCGCGCAAGAAGCCGCCGTTCGGCATCGCGCAGACCGGCAAGAGCTTCCGCAACGAGATCACGCCGGGCAACTTCATCTTCCGCACCCGCGAGTTCGAGCAGATGGAGATGGAGTTCTTCGTCAAGCCCGGCGAGGACGAGGAGTGGCACCAGCGCTGGATCGACATGCGCACGCAGTGGTACATCGACCTGGGCATCAACCCCGACAACCTGCGCCACTACGAGCACCCCAAGGACAAGCTGTCCCACTACTCGAAGCGGACCGTGGACATCGAGTACCGCTTCGGCTTCAGCGGCCGTGACTTCGAGGAGCTCGAGGGGCTCGCGAACCGCACCGACTTCGACCTCACCCAGCACAGCGAGCACTCCGGCCAGGACCTGTCGTACTACGACCAGACCACCGGCGAGCGCTACACGCCGTACGTCATCGAGCCCGCAGCGGGGCTGACCCGCTCGTTCATGGCGTTCCTCATAGACGCCTACACCGAGGACGAGGCGCCCAACACCAAGGGCGGGGTCGACAAGCGCACCGTGCTGCGTCTTGACCCGCGTCTCGCGCCGGTGAAGGTGGCCGTCCTGCCGCTCTCGCGCAACGCCGACCTCTCGCCGAAGGCGCGCGACCTCTCCGCCGAGCTGCGCCAGGTCTGGAACGTCGACTTCGACGACTCCGGTGCGATCGGCCGTCGCTACCGCCGCCAGGACGAGATCGGCACGCCGTACTGCGTCACCGTCGACTTCGACACCCTCGAGGACGACGCGGTCACGATCCGCGAGCGCGACACCATGAAGCAGGAGCGGATCGCGCTCGACCAGGTCAAGAGCTACTTCGCGGAGCGCCTGCTCGGTTGCTGACCCCGGGCACGCTGTCGGGGTCCAGACCAGCGCGTGTCACCATGTGCGGGTGAATCGCTCGAGAAGAACCCGCACCGTCAGCGCGACGGCTCTGGCCCTGGCGGCGGGGCTCGTCCTCTCCTCCTGTGCCGACTCCGGCGAGAAGGCGACCGAGGAGCCTTCGGTCTCGACGTCGCCCTCGCCGTCCTCGACCGTGAGCGTGCCCCCGACCGCTGACCTCACCGAGGTGGGTGCGGACCTGACCTTCGGGCAGACCGCCACCGTGATCTACGAGCCGGACAAGAAGACCGGGACCGTCCTCGACCTGACGGTGAAGAAGGCCGCCGAGGGGACGCTCAAGGACTTCTCGGGGTTCATCCTCGACGACTACACCAAGAAGTCCACGCCCTACTACGTGAACGTGCGCGTGGAGAACACCGGGGAGGGGACCGTCAAGGGCGGGGCCGTCCCGCTCTGGGGCGTCGACGAGCAGAACACCCTGCTGCCGCCGGCCAGCTTCACCACGACGTTCCGCAAGTGCCCCTCGGAGGCGCTGCCGAAGAAGTTCGAGTCCGGCGACTCCTTCTCGACGTGCCTGGTCTTCCTGGCGCCGGACAAGGGCACCATGAAGTCGGTCAGCTTCCGCCCGAACCAGGAGTTCGACCCGATCGTGTGGACCGGCGACATCGCGACGCCGAAGCCGGAGCCGAAGAAGTCCAGCAAGAAGAAGAACAAGAAGAAGTCCAAGAACGGATAGGCACGATTTGGGCGGCTCGCGGCCAGCCGATCACAATGGTGCAATGACCACGCCTGCGCCCGACGTCCCCCAGGAGCTCGTCCTCGGGTCCCTGCGCATCGGCCCGCCCGTCGTGCTCGCCCCCATGGCCGGCATCACCAACGCCGCCTACCGGCGCCTGTGCCGCGAGCAGGGTGCCGGGCTCTACGTCTGCGAGATGATCACCTCCCGAGGCATCGTGGAGCGTGACGAGACGACGATGGCCATGCTGGTCTTCGACGAGCTCGAGGACGTGCGCTCGGTCCAGCTCTACGGCACCGACCCGGTCTACATCGGCAAGGCCGCCGAGATCCTCTGCGCCGAGTACGGCGTCGACCACATCGACCTGAACTTCGGCTGCCCGGTGCCCAAGGTCACCCGCAAGGGCGGGGGAGGGGCGCTGCCGTGGAAGCGCACGCTCCTCGGCGAGATCCTCACCGCCGCGGTCAGCGCCACCGAGCCGTACGGCGTACCCGTGACGATGAAGACCCGCAAGGGCATCGACGACGACCACCTGACCTACCTCGACGCCGGACGGATCGCCCAGGAGACCGGCGTCGCCGCGATCGCCCTGCACGGGCGCACGGTGAGCCAGTCCTACTCCGGCCAGGCCGACTGGGACTCGATCGGGAACCTCGCGCAGCACGTCGACATCCCGGTCCTCGGCAACGGCGACATCTGGGAGGCCGCCGACGCGATCCGGATGGTCCGCGAGACCGGCGCCGCCGGCGTCGTCGTGGGGCGTGGCTGCCTGGGGCGTCCCTGGCTGTTCCGCGACCTCGCCGCTGCCTTCGCCGGCGAGGAGCTCGCGACCCTGCCGAGGCTCGGCGAGGTGAAGGTCATGATGCGCCGGCACGCCGAGCTGCTCGCGTCGTACATGGGCGAGGAGCGGGGCTGCAAGGAGTTCCGCAAGCACGTCTCGTGGTACCTCAAGGGCTTCCAGGCGGGCGGCGAGATGCGCCGTTCCCTCGGGCTGGTGAGCACGCTCGCCGACCTCGACGGGCTGCTCGAGCGTCTGGACCCGGACGAGCCGTTCCCGGTCGCCGAGCTGGGGACCCCGCGCGGCCGCCAGGGCAGCCCGCGGCGCGTGGTGCTTCCGGAGGGCTGGCTCGACGACACCGACGGGTCCGGGAGCGCTCCACGCGAGGACACGTCCGAGATGTCCGGAGGATGAGGGTTCGCCCGGCTTGCCAGTGAGCCGGGCCACCTGCCCCATGTGGGCTTCACCACCCTTAGGGACGGCGATTTGCCATTGACGGGGATGTGGGTGTTTCACTCGAAATCGTTGTCCCGTGAACCCCGAACCCTGGTTGGTGATCTGTCGTGGCGCATCCCCGCCACAAGCACGCCCTTGCCGGCGTGACGTCGCACCGGCGTCGGCTGGTGCGCTTCGGCGTCCCGGCTCTGGCCGTCCTGGCGGTCGCCGCGCCGGCGACCGCTGCCGTCCTGCCCGACGAGGAGCCCCCGGCCCAGGCGATCTCCCTGGCCCGTACCGACGCCGTGGAGACGCGCACCGAGCCCGTGCCCGCGCGCATGGAGCCGATCTCCCGCTCGGAGGAGCGGGTCCGGCTGAAGGAGAAGCCGCCGAAGGTCGCCGACCAGGAGTTCGCGACGACCAAGCTGAACGTCTGGACCGAGCCGACCGAGAAGTCGAAGCTCGTCGACGTCCTCTCCTGGGCCGAGAAGATCCCGGTCAGCGAGGAGACCCAGGGTCCCTGGGCCGAGGTCGTCGTCGACGGCGAGTCGCGCTGGGTCCACAAGGCCTACCTGGCCGAGAAGAAGCCGAAGCCCGAGCCGAAGCCTGAGCCGGAGCCGGCCGAGGAGTCCTCCGCGCCTTCGACGAGCGGTCTGTCGAGCGCGGCGTGCCCGAGCGGCTCGGACGTCGAGAGTGGCCTGGTCCCCAACGCGATCGCCGTGCACCGGGCCGTCTGCGCGGCCTTCCCGCAGGTGACGACGTACGGCGGCGTGCGCCCCGGCGACGGTGGCGAGCACGGCACCGGCAACGCTGTGGACATCATGATCTCCGACTCCGCCACCGGCGACCAGATCGCCGAGTGGGTGCGTGCGAACGCCGGTGACCTGGGGGTCAGCGAGGTGATCTGGGCCCAGCACATCTGGACCGTCGAGCGCAGCAGCGAGGGCTGGCGTGCGATGGAGGACCGTGGTTCGACCACGGCCAACCACTACGACCACGTGCACGTCTCGGTCTACTGACGTAGACCACCGTCCACCCCTGACAACGGGCTTCCCGGGTTGCCGGGAGGCCCGTCGTCGTTCCCGGCTCCGCAGGTTGCCGCGCGCTGTCGGTGCGCGGCAGTAGTCTGCACAGACGATGGGGTCGAGACCGGGCACGTACGACGAGGCCTCGTGCGCGCGCTGGGTGCACGAGCCGCCCAAGCATGTCGAGCGCACCCCGTTCGAGCGCGACCGCGCCCGCCTCGTGCACTCCGCGGCCCTGCGCCGGCTCGCCGCCAAGACCCAGGTGGTCGACCCGCGTTCCGACGACTTCGTCCGCAACCGGCTGACGCACACCCTCGAGGTGGCGCAGGTCTCTCGTGACCTGGCCAAGACGCTCGGCTGCGACCCCGACATCGTCGAGACCGCCGCGCTCGCCCACGACCTCGGCCACCCGCCGTTCGGTCACAACGGCGAGCGTGCGCTCGACGAGGTGGCGCAGCCGTGCGGCGGTTTCGAGGGCAACGCGCAGACCCTGCGCATCCTCAGCCGGCTCGAGCCCAAGTCGGCCGATGCCCGTGGCCGGTCGGTGGGACTGAACCTCACTCGCGGCACGCTGGACGCGAGCTCGAAGTACCCCTGGTCACGGGACGCGGCGCCCGCTCCCGGGGGCCTGCACGCCGACGGCGAGGTGCGGGCGGTGCGGAAGTTCGGGGTGTACGACGACGACCTGCCCGTCTTCACGTGGATGCGTGAGGGCGTCGAGCCGGGACGCCGCTGCCTCGAGGCCCAGGTGATGGACCTGGCCGACGACGTCGCCTACTCCGTGCACGACCTCGAGGACGGGATCGTCGCCGGGCGCATCGAGCTCGGCTGGCTCGAGGACCCGGGGCGTCGAGCCGAGGTGTGGCAGACGGTCCGGGACTGGTACCTCCCCGACGTGCTCGACGCCGAGCTCGACGGAGCCCTTGCGCAGCTGCGCACGATGCCGACGTGGCCGAGCGGCCCGTTCGACGGCAGCCGGCGCGCCCAGGCGGCGCTGAAGAACCTGACCAGCGACCTCATCGGGAGCTTCTGCGCGAGTGTGCAGCACGCCACCCACGACAAGTACGGCACCGGAGCGCTGACGAGGTACGACGCGGACCTGGTGGTTCCGCAGGAGACGTCGCTGGCGATCGCGGTGCTCAAGGGGATGGCCGCCCGCTTCGTGATGCAGGCCTCCGACCGGGTCACGATGCTGGTCACCCAGCGCGAGGTCCTCACCGAGCTGGTGGCGGTGCTCGTCGCGCGCCCCGACGCGCTCGAGGCGGCCTTCCGCGTCGACCACGCCGCCGCGGAGTCCGACGCGGGTCGGCTGCGCGCCGTCGTCGACCAGGTCGCCTCGCTCACCGACGCCTCGGCCATGGCCTGGCACAAGCGGCTGGTGCGGCGGTCGGGGTAGCTTCGGGGGCCGGGCAGCGGGTTGGTCAGCGAGGCCCGGGGCGGCTGCGGAGCTCGGTGCGGAACGCGACGTGCTTGCCCTCCGCGCGCTCGGCGCCCGTGGCCCGCCAGCCGAGCTTCTCGTAGAAGGCGTGCGCGCCGCCGCGCCCGGCCGGCGTCCAGAGCACGGCCTCCTGGTAACCCTCCTCGGCCAGGGCCTCCAGGGCGACCTTCATCAGCGCGCGTCCGACGCCGGACCTCCAGCGCGACGGGTCGACCGCGATCGTGTCCAGCTCGCCCACGGCGGGGTCCACGGGGTCCCGGCTGGGACAGATGCCGACGAAGCCGGCCACCCCCTCCTCGTCCTCGGCGACCCACCAGCGGGCGCGGTCCCCGATGAGGTCGGTCGACCAGCGGGTCACCTCGGTGTTGGTCAGTCCCCGTCTGCCGAGGAGGTCGCCGAACCCCTCGTTCCAGCTCTCGACGTAGATCCGCGCCACCTCGGGCGCGTCGGTCACGGTGGGTGTCCTGATCGTGGGAGCCATGGGGGCGAGTCTGCCTCACAGGGCAACCGGCGACGCCGGTGTGGATCACTGCGTCGCGCGCACCAGGCGGCACGTAGACTCGCCGCCGTGGCTGGGCTGATCCGGGAGGAAGACATCGCGCTGGTGCGCGAGCGCGCGCGGATCGACGAGGTGGTCTCCGACTACGTCACGCTGCGCAACGCCGGCGGCGGCTCCATGAAGGGACTGTGTCCCTTCCACGACGAGAAGAGCCCGTCCTTCCACGTCACGCCGGCCCGCGGCTTCTTCCACTGTCTCGCGGGGGAGACCGAGGTTCTGACCTGGGAGGGCCTTCGACCGATCCGGGAGTTGGCGGGCGGGACTCATCGTGTGCTCGGCGGGAACGCTGACTGGGTTGAGGCCCCTTTCAAGAGCTACGGGGTACAGCGCCTCCTCAAGATCACCGTGACGCGCAATCGGCAGAAGAAGGAACTCTTTGCCACCGACGGCCATCGATGGTTCGTTCGCTCCGGCCGCGATCAGAGCAAACGTCGGGAGGTGCTGACAGCAGAGCTGAAGCGCGGCGATCGCCTGGCACATGTCTATCCCCGCTCCCGTATCCGGCGGACGACTCCGTCTCCTTTCGGAATTGCTCACGGCTTCACCTTCGGGGACGGCACGCGGAGCGGCACTGGCTCCATGGCCTTGATCTGCCCGCCCAAGGACTCCGCGATGCTGAAGTGGTTCCCCAACAGCGCGACCTCTGCCAGCGGCGCCAACCTGCTGGTCCATCATCTGCCGAGGTACTTCAAGAGCCTGCCTCCACTAGACGAGTCGGTCTCGTATCTCTTCGGATGGCTTGCGGGCTACTTCGCTGCCGACGGCTGTGTCGCACGCGACGGCACCGTGATGTTGAACTCGGCGCGACGCGAGCACCTGGAGTTCGTGCGAACGGTGTGCACGCGATTGGGCATCGCGACCTTCGGGATCACCGAGCAGGTACGAGAAGGTTTCCCTGGGCGCGAACCCTCGTCTCTGTTCCGAGTCCATTTCGTGAACGAGGATCTGCCAGCCGAGTTCTTTCTCCTTCCGGAGCATCAAGAGCGGTTCGAGGCGGCCAACAAGTCCTATGCGCGGAAAGGTTGGGTGGTGCAGTCCGTCGAGGCGACCGACCGCGAGGAGGAGGTCTTCTGCGCCGAGGTCGAACCGGGGCACGCATTCGTGCTGGCCGACAACATTCTGACGGGCAACTGTTTCGGCTGCTCCGAGGGCGGCGACGTCTTCGACTTCCTCCAGAAGATCGACGGCCTCGGCTTCGCGGAGACCGTCGAGCGGCTGGCCGACAAGTACGGCGTACAGCTGCGCTACACCGAGGGCAGCGACCGGCCCCAGCGTCGTGAGTCGAACATGCGGCCCCGGCTCATCGAGGCGCACAAGGCGGCGGCTGCCTACTACGTCGACCAGCTCGCCTCGCCCGAGGGGCTCGCCGGGCGGCAGTTCCTCGGCGAACGCGGCTTCGACAAGGACGTCGCCGAGACCTTCGGCATCGGGTTCGCACCCCGCGACGGCGACGCGCTCTACAAGCACCTGCGCCAGAAGGGCTTCGCCGACGAGGAGCTGGTCACCGGCGGGCTCGTCGCCCAGGGGCAGCGCGGCCACTACGACCGCTTCCGGGGACGGCTGCTGTGGCCGATCCGGGAGACCAACGGCGACGTGATCGGCTTCGGCGCGCGCCGGCTCTTCGACGACGACCGGATCGACGCGAAGTACCTCAACACTCCCGAGACCCCGATCTACAAGAAGAGCCACGTGCTCTACGGGATCGACCTGGCCCGTCGCGACATCGCCCGCTCGTCGCAGGCCGTCGTGGTCGAGGGGTACACCGACGTGATGGCCTGCCACCTCTCCGGCGTACCCACCGCCGTGGCGACGTGCGGCACCGCCTTCGGCGAGGACCACGCCCGGGTGCTGCGTCGGCTGCTCCACGACCACGAGGAGTTCCGGGGCGAGGTGATCTTCACCTTCGACGGCGACGAGGCAGGTCAGCGCGCCGCGCTGCGGGCGTTCGGTGGCGACCAGCAGTTCGTGAGCCAGACCTACGTCGCCGTCGAGCCCGAGGGACTCGACCCGTGCGACCTGCGCCTGCAGAAGGGCGACGCTGCGGTGCGCGAGCTGGTGGCCCGGCGCATCCCGCTCTACCGCTTCGTGCTCAGCAACGTCGTCTCCCGCTACGACCTCGACCGTGCCGACGGTCGGATCGACGCCCTCCGTGAGGCGGCCAAGCTCGTGGTGAGCATCCGCGACAAGTCGAAGGTCGACGCCTTCGCGCGGGAGCTGTCCGGGATGGTCGGGGTCGACGTCGAGCAGGCCCGCTCCGAGGTACGCCGTGCCGCCGCCCGTGGCGCGAGGCCGGACGACCGGCGCCGTCCCGGGGGAGGCCACGGTGAGTCTCGTGGGCAGGCCGCGCCGGCAGCGCCCGCTCAGGCGCCCGCCGCACCGCCCGTGCCCGACCTGAGGGACCCGCGCTTCTCGCTGGAGCGGGAGACGCTGAAGCTCGTCGTGCAGTACCCGCTGGCCGTCGGCCGGATGGCCCAGGACGTCGACGCCCACGACTTCACCCACCCCTACCTGCGTGGGATCTGGGAGGCCGTGGCGGCGCTCGGCGGACCCGCGGCGGCGCCCGGCAACGAGGTGTGGGTGACGATGATCCGCGACAAGGTCTCGGACGAGGCGGCGGCACACTCCCTCAACGCCCTCGCGGTCGAGCCGCTGCTGTCGGTCAAGGAGCCCAACGCGGCCTACGTGGCCGCGCACGTCTACCGGCTCCAGGAGGTCACGACCATGCGCCGCATCACCGACGTGAAGTCGCGGTTGCAGCGCACGAACCCGGTCGACCAGGCGACGGAGTACAACCGGATGTTCGGCGAGCTCGTCGCGCTCGAGCAGCAGCGGCGGACCCTGCGCGAGCGGGCGATCGGGGGAGCTCCGGAGTGAGTCTGCGCAACCCCTTCCGGCGCCTGCCGGGGGTGCCCGAGGACGCCCTCGCCTCCGCTGCGCTGGCACCCGGCGAGCGGGTGCTTGCTGCCACGAGCGCCATCGACGGGACCTGGCTGCTCGGCACCCGCGACGCGCTGCACATCGTGCCGGGACCGGGCAGTGACGACTCCGCTCGCGGCGTGACCCGGATCCCCTGGGAGAACGTCGAGCACGCCGACTGGGACCGTGACGACGAGCGCCTCGTCGTGTTCGAGGTGGGAGAGTTCGGCCGGGTGAAGCCGCGGCACGAGCTCGGAGTCGCCGAGCCCGGGCTGCTCCTGGAGCTGGTGCGCGAGCGGGTCACCGCCTCCGTCGTACTCCAGAGGCGGGTCCTCACCGAGGGCAAGTTGGGCCTTGTGGTCATCGGCCGCCGCGCGCCGTCTGGAGAGGGCGAGGTGGCCTGGGCCTATCGGTTCGACCCCGGCGTCGACCCCGAAGATCCCACGGTCGCCGCGGCGGCGGAGGCAGGCCTGCGTGCGGCCGAGGCTGATCTCGGGATCTGAACGGTCCGCCCGGGACGTCGTGCGGCCGACCTCGCCTGGTAGCAGGCTCGATTTCGCCTAGTGGGGGCGCACTTGCTAACCTATCGGCGCTGCACGCGATCCCCTGTAGCTCAATTGGCAGAGCATTCGGCTGTTAACCGGAGGGTTGTTGGTTCGAGTCCAACCGGGGGAGCTCCTCAGACGCAAAGGCCCTTCGGGGCCTTTCGTCGTTTCAGGGCCCTAGTCGCCCCAGCCCATCGGGAAGACCTCGAACGGGGCTGCGTGCGTGACTCCCAGCCGGGTGCCCGTTGCGCGTGACATGCCCCCCAGGAACTCCTCGGGGTCGAAGTCCTCCCAGCCGAGTCCGTCGATGTAGGCACGATGCGCCTCCAGCGACGCCACTCCCGCAGCGAAGGTCTCCGACGTGTCGGCTCCGTGCCCCGACAGCGGCGAGCCGAAGGCCCAGACCTGGCCGACGCCGCCCCACGGGGAGAGTCCCCGCTCGAGCTGCTCGTGGAAGACCCAGCGGTTCCCGGCGTCACGTACGGCGTCCAGCGTCGCCTTGCCCGTCGCGATGTGGTCGGCCTGGTTGAGCGCCCGACCGCCCCAGGTGTCGCGGAAGTTGTTGGTGATCACGATGTCGGGACGGTGGCGCCGGACAACGCCGGCGATCGCCCGGCGCAACGGCACGCCGTACTCGAGGACGCCGTCCTGAAGTCCCAGGAAGTCGACCTCCGCCACGCCGACGATCCGGGCCGACTCCACCTGCTCGGCCTCCCGGACCTGACGAGCCTGGTCCGGGTGCATCCCGTCGATGCCTGCCTCGCCGCTGGTCACCATGCAGTACACGACCCGCTTTCCCAGCCCGGTCCATCTCGCGATGGCGGCGGCAGCGCCGAACTCCATGTCGTCGGGGTGCGCGACCACGCAGAGCGCGGTCTGCCAGTCCTCGCGGAGGTGCTCGAGCCGGTTCTGCTCCGGTGCCGTGTCGCTCATGTCTCGAGCATGGCACGGGTCGGGTCAGGCCACGCGGTACTTCTCGGCGACGGCCTCGATCAGCTCCATGCCGTGTCCGGTGACGTCGAGGTCAGCGGGCATCCGCGAGTCTTGGACCTCGGGCGCTCCGTCGAACAGCTCCGACTCGATGACGACGTGGTCGTGGAACCACTCGACGTGCCGGAGATGCTGCACGGAGGCGGCGACGAACCGGTGCAGGCCAGGAGCGCAGTGCGCCGAGACCTCGAGCCCGAGGCCGGCCGCGACGGCTGAGGCGCGCTGCCACTCGCCCATGCCGCCGCAGCGGGTGACGTCGACCTGGAGGCAGTCCACGGCCCCGGCGCGGGCCATCCGGGCGAGCGAGGGAAGGTGGCTGCCGTACTCGCCGGCGGTGACGTCACAGCCCACCTGCTCCCGCACCGACCGCAGACCGTCGAGATCGTCGGAGCTGACCGGCTCCTCGAACCACACGACGTCGTGCTCGGCCATGCGCTCGGCCATCCGGACCGCCCGCTTGGCGTCGTAGGCGCCGTTCGCGTCCACCATCACCTCGACGTGCGGCCCGACGAGCCGGCGGACGAGGGCGATCCGTTCCAGATCGCGGCGCATGCCCTCGGTGCCTGGCAGGCCGATCTTGATCTTGACGGCGTCCATGCCCTGCTCCAGCCATCGGCCCACCTGCCGACCCAGCAGGTCGTCGTCCCAGCTGGTGAACCCGCCGCTGCCGTACACGCGCACGTCCTCCCGCAATCGTCCGAGGACGGTGCCCAGCGACGTGCCCAGAAGACGGGCGCGCAGGTCCTGCAGCGCTGTCTCCACGGCCGAGATCCCCGCGGAGACCATGCCCGGCCGCAGCAGGTTGCGGACCTGGCGGACCATCGCCTCCTGGGTGCCGGGCACGTCGGAGGCCGACCGGCCGCGGACGACCGGGGCGAGCGTGTCGTGCACCAGGTCGACGACGGGGGAGCCTGTGTAGCTCCAGCCGGTCCCCACCGCACCGCCGGCGCGTACACGGACCACGACGAGGGTGGTGGCGTCCCACGACAGAGTGCCGTCCGCCTCGCCGACGGGCTCACCGTCCCAGGTCGTCGGCACCCGGTACGCCGCCGCGTCGACCGTCTCGACCGGGGGCAGTGCCGCTCATGTCGCCTCGCCCTCCCCGTCGTACGCCGCAGCGAGCACCTGCGCCAGATGGGTCCCCTCCCGCCCGGCACTGTCGAGCTGGTGGATCTGGGTGCGGCAGCTGAAGCCGTCGGCGAGCACCAATGTGCCGTCGTCGGCCTCCCGGATGCGCGGGAGCATGACCCGCTCCGCGCAGGCCTCGCTGACCTCGAGGTGGCCGGGCTCGTAGCCGAAGTTGCCGGCAAGTCCGCAGCAGCCCGGAGTCCATCCGCTCGGCTCGGACGCCGGCGCGCTCCATCACCTCCAGGTCCGCGTCGTAGCCCAGCACGGCGTGCTGGTGGCAGTGCACCTGGACGACGGCGTCGCGATCGACCTGCGGCGGCTCCCAACCGGGCGTGTGGTCGCGCAGCAGCTCGGCGAAGGTCACCGTCTGCTTCGACAGACGCTGGGCGTCCTGGTCGTCAGGGAGCAGGTCGGGGATGTCGGACCGCAGCGCAGCGGTGCAGCTCGGCTCGAGGCCCACGACGAGCCCGCCGGAGCGGACGTGGTCACGCAAGAGTCGCAACGTCCGGCGCATCACCTTCTTGGCCGTGTCGAGCTGGCCGGTAGAGACCCAGGTCAGCCCGCAGCACACGCCCTCCTTCGGCATCACGACACTCCAGCCGGCACGCTCGAGGACCTTCACAGCAGCCTGGCCGACCTCGGGCTGGAACCGGTTGGTGAACGTGTCCGGCCAGAGCATCACGCTCCCGCGGTGCCCTGGCCTGGACTCGCGCCTGCGCCACCAGTGCTGCAGGGAACGGCGCGCGAACGTCGGCAGCTCCCGGTCGGCGACCCCGCCCGCCTTGACCACCAGGGGTCGAAGCCTCGGTGAGCCGGTGACCTTGTTGGCCAGGGATCCCAGCCGTGCCTTGGTGACCGCGGCCGCGGCAAAGGGAAGGAAGCCGAGGGCGTAGTCGCCGCGGGGACGCAGCCTGCCCTTGTAGAAGTGCGAGAGGAACTCCGACTTGTACGTCGCCATGTCCACCCCCACGGGGCAGTCCTGCTTGCACCCTTTGCAGGACAGGCACAGGTCGAGCGCGTCGTGCACCTCCTGGGAGCGCCACAGGTCCTTGACCGGGCCGGTGCCGTGACCGTCGAGCATCTCGAACAGCAGCCGGGCCCGGCCTCGCGTCGAGTGCTCCTCCTCGTGCAGAACCTGGTACGACGGGCACATCACGCTGCCCTTGCTCGCGTGCTGGCGGCACTTCCCGACGCCCACGCAGCGGGTCGCAGCGGTGACGAACGAGTGGTCGTCGCGCTCGTAGGAGAAGTGAACGGGCCCGGGGTCTCGAGGGGACCAGCCGGTGCCGAAGCGCAGGTCCTCGTCGAGCGGCCGCGGAGCAGAGACCTTGCCGGGGTTCATCCGGTCGCCGGGATCGAAGACCGCCTTCATCTGCTCGAAGGCGGTCACGAGCTCGGCGCCGTACATCCGCTCCAGGAGCTCACCCCGCTGCTGGCCGTCGCCGTGCTCACCGGACAGGCTGCCGCCGTAGCCGGCGACCAGGTCGGCGGCCCGCTCCAGGAACTGTCGGTAGGCGGCCACGCCGTCGGCGCTGAACAGGTCGAAGGGGATCCGCGTGTGCACGCAGCCCTGGCCGAAGTGTCCGTAGAGGCTCGCCCGCTCGAGACCGAACTCCTCGTAGAGGCCCTCCAGGTCCCGCAGGTAGCCCCCGAGACGGTCCGGGGCCACGGCCGAGTCCTCCCAGCCGGGCCACGACGACGACTTCCCCGGCACGTGTGCCGTGGCGCCGAGCCCCGACTCGCGGACCGCCCAGATCTCGGCCGCCTCCTCCGGATCGTCGAAGACCGCGATGCTCGGCGACCGGTCGGACTCCGAGAGCGCCGTGCGCAGCTGGTCCGCGGCCTCACGGACCTCCTCGGCGGAGTCGCTGCCGAACTGGACGAGCAGCCAGCCTTCACCCGCGGGAAGCAGCGAAAGCGCCTCGGGGTTCATCGACTTCGTCCGCTCCAGGTCCACGAGCTTCTCGTCGATGGCTTCCAGTGCGATGGGCTTGTGCTCGAGCACGTCGGGGACGGCGTCGGCTGCCTCGAAGACGTCGTCGTAACCGAGGGCGACCGTGATCCGCTCCTGCAGCGTCGGCACGAGCTTGAGCTCGGCCCTCGAGCACGGTCACCAGCGTCGACTCGCTGCCCACCAGGGCCTGCGCGACGTCGAATCCCTTCTCGGGCAGGAGGCTGTCGAGGTTGTAGCCGGAGACCCGGCGCGGGATCTCCGGGTAGCCGGTGCGGATCTGGCCGAGGTACTTGTCGCGGAGCGCGCGCAGCTGCCGGTAGACCTCCGCGCGACGGTCGTCGCCGGCGGCGATCTCGGCGTACTGCTCGTCGTCGGTGGGACCGCACCAGAACCGCGTGCCGTCGTAGAGCAGCACCTCCAGGCGCGAGACGTTGTCGACGACCTTGCCCGTGCGCTGTGCGGTGGCACCGCAGGAGTTGTTGCCGATCATCCCGCCCAGCGTGCAGTTGTAGTGGGTCGACGGGCTCGGCCCGAACTCCAGCTCGTGTGCGGAGAGCTTGTCGTTCAGGACGTCGAGCACGATGCCGGGCTCGACGACGCAGGTGCGGTTCTCCGGATCCACCGAGATCAGCCTGTTGCAGTACTTCGACCAGTCGAGGACCACGCCGGTGTTGCAGCACTGGCCGGCCAGCGACGTGCCGCCTCCCCGGGAGAAGACGGGCACGTCGTGGCGCCGGCACACGGCGATCGCCGACACCGCGTCCTCCACGTCGCGCGGGACCACCGCGGCCGTGGGCACCTGCCGGTAGTTCGAGGCGTCCGTGGAGTAGGCGGCCCGGCTGCCGGCGTCGAACCGGACCTCGCCGCGTACCTCTCGCCGCAGGTCGGCCTCGAACCGGTCCGGGTCCCGGGGACCGTGGTCCTCCCGGCGTACGACGGGGCGCGGCAGGGCCGTCGTCGCGGTCGTCACGAACGACGCCCCGGGACGAACTCCTGCAGCTTCTCCTTCATCCCCGTCTTGACGACGCCGAAGGCGTCCTCGTCGCCCTTGACCAGCGCCTCGGCGGAGTTCTTCATCTGCTCCCAGGTCGCGTGCGGCGGGATGGGCGGTACGTCAGGGCTGGTGTGCACGTCGAGGACCGTTGGACGGTCGGCGGCGAGGGCCGCGTCCCAGGCCGCGCCGAGGTCGTCCGGATCGGTGACCGTGATCGCCTGCAGCCCGATCGAGGAGGCGAAGTCGGCGTACGACATGTCCGGGATCCGCTGGGACTCCACGAGCTTGGGCTCACCCTCCATCGCCCGCATCTCCCAGGTGACCTGGTTGAGGTCGTTGTTGTGCAGCACCGCCACGACCAGCCGGGGGTCGCTCCACTCCTGGTAGTAGCGGCGGATGGTCAGCAGCTCGGCCAGGCCGTTCATCTGCATCGCCCCGTCGCCCTCGAACGCGACCGCCAGACGGTCGGGGTGAGCGAACTTGGCGCCGATGGCGTAGGGCACGGCCGGACCCATCGTGGCGAGGTTGCCCGACAGGGACCCGCGCTGTGTCTCGCGGAGCTTGAGGAAGCGCGCGTACCAGTTCGCCGCCGAGCCGGAGTCCGCACTGACCATCATGCCGTCGGGGGAGCGGTCGTTGAGCTCCCAGAACAGCCGCTGCGGGTTCACCGGCGGAGCCTCGGTGAAGGCGCGACGCTCCATGACGTCCCACCAGTCCGCGACGTTCTCCTCCACCGTCTCGCGCCACGAGCGCTTCTCCTTGCGCTCCAGGAGAGGGTTGAGCGCCTCGAGCGTCGCGGCGGCGTCGCCGACGATGTTGAGCTCGTACGGGTAGCGCATGCCCAGGAAGGCGCCGTCGATGTCGATCTGGATCGCCCGCGCCTGGTCGAGCTCCGGCATGAACTGGGTGTAGGGGAAGTTGGAGCCTATGGTCAGCAGGGTGTCGCAGTCACGCATCAGCTCGTAGCTCGGCCTGGTGCCGAGCAGTCCGATGGCGCCGGTGACGAAGGGCAGGTGGTCGGGGAGGACGTCCTTGCCGAGCAGCGCCTTGGCCACGCCTGCCCCCAGAAGGTCCGCGGTCTCCACCACTTGCTCCGCGGCCCCTCGCGCGCCCTGGCCCACGAGGATCGCGACCTTCTCGCCGGCGTTCAGGATGTCGGCGGCCTGCCGGATTGCATCGGTGTCCGGGCGCGGAGTCGGCCAGGAGATGCCCAGACTGGAAGGGACCTCCTTGAACGCGTGGCCGGGTGCCTCGTAGGGCAGCTCCGGCACGTCGCTCGGCACGATGATCGCCGTGGGAGCGCGCCGGCTCTGGGCCACGCGCATCGCGCGGTCGATCAGGTTCGGGAACTGCTCCGGGACGGTCGCCATGTGCACGTAGTCGCTGGCGACGTCCTTGAAGAGGCTGATCAGGTCGGCCTCCTGCTGGTAGGAGCCGCCCATGGCGCTGCGCTCGGTCTGACCGACGATGGCCACGACCGGCACATGGTCGGCCTTCGCGTCGTACAGGCCGTTGAGCAGATGCACAGCGCCGGGCCCCGAGGTCGCCATGCAGACGCCCACCTTCCCGGTGAACTTCGCGTAGCCGACGGCTTCGAAGGCCGACATCTCCTCGTGACGGGACTGGATGAAGCGGGGGTTGTCGTCCGCGCGTCCGAACGCGGTCAGGATGGCGTTGATGCCGTCCCCCGGATAGCCGAAGACATGATCGACGCCCCATTCACGCAGTCGCTGGAGCATGTAGTCGCCGACAGTGATCGTCATGAGGTCCCTCCAGAGCTCGGGTCCGGCTGGTTTGCGGACCGGTCGACGCTCGGACAGGGTCTAGGGGAGCAGGACCGGTCCGTCTGACCTCGCTCGTACCCGAGTGGCGCGGAACACATGCAGGTGCATGGTGAATACATGGAACATCTTCGGAGGGCGATGCGGGCTCACGACCTCGCGTCGGTAGGATGCGCAGGCGCCATGCGCGCCCGGCGTGCCGCGGGGCGACGCCCCGGGGCGGTAGCTCAGTCGGTTAGAGCAGAGTCGGCCGCGATTTCTGGCCTCTGTTTCGACCCGGCTCTTCAGCCCGCGGAAATGGCCTCTGACCTGCGGGGAAATGTGGGTCAGGGGCCTTTTCCTTCGTATGGCTGTTGTTCGTTGTTTCGGGCTGTTTCTGTCGCTCTTGCGGTCTGAGTGCGGTCTGAGAGCGAGGCCGATCCTGCCTGCGAGGGGCCAGGTTCGGCGTGGCGGCTCGGTCCTGCGAGGTGCCGCACCTAGCGTTAGCCGGGGAGCAAGCCAAGGGGGACGACGGTGCGTGTTCTGCGGTGGAACACCGGTGTCGCGAGAGCACGTGGTGGCCGCAATGGATGCGAAAGACCGCAGGGGGAGTCGAGCTCTTCTCCGAGCGAAAGTGCGTGACGGACCCGCACAATCACCACAGTCAGGCAGCAGGCGTCGCCGGACCTCTCTGCTGCTCTCATCGCCTCGGAGTTCCGAGGGATGCTCGATTTTCTAGCCTGTCACGTCACCGTCAAGGCGCCGTGCCGCCCATGCAACAACGGCTGGATGTCTGAGCTCGAGGGTGCCACCATGCCGATCCTTGGCCCGCTGATGCACGACGCGGTCAAGCACGTCTCTGAGGAAGATGCGGCCGGTGCTTGTGCGCGGGGGTGGGTGCTCAAGACCGCCGCTATGTTCCAGTTCAACGATCCCGCGACTCGGGTGTTTGACGACGCGATGCTTGGGGCGATTCGTCGTGAAGCAAGAGCAGCCCCCGCATCACGTGAAGATATGGATGATGCGGGCAGCTACTCGAGGTGAGCGGTTCCGGCTTTCGCATACCGGCTTTCACATCGCGGACAAGCGTGCGGTTGCGATGGGCGACCGGCGTCCGGCCGGGTTCGTCGGTCAAACGGTGCTGGCCGCCGGCGGATCGGGTGACGTTCATCGTCGGCTCACCCACGCCGTTGTCAGGGGCGGATCTCCTCATGGGGGTCGGCACATTTGCAGAGGAGCCGAGCTCCGACCTGCTGACGGCCGGGTCGACTGGCTCGGCGCGAGCATCGACGAGGACGGGTGGGTGTCCTGGCTGACGGAGAGGCCTCTCTCGGTGTCGTCGGTATGCAGGTGAGTTAGGCATGGTCCGGGCGACCACACTTGTCGGGGCCTACGGTCCTCGAGGGTTGGCGGTGCGCTGCGTCGTCGAGGGCCGAGATGCCGGCCGCGCTGGGGAGCCGTCGACGGTGTGCCCATACGAGTGGGACTCGAGGCCGTGGGCGGTGCAATGGTGGGTGCGCGGTGACGTCGCGGGGCGGCGCGAGGCCGGGCTACCGACGGCCGCTGATCGGGTCGACGAAGTGGACGAGGACGCACCCTGGCCGGGGCCACGTGGAGGGAGAGACGTGACCGAGAGGGACGAGGCGGTAGCGGCCAGTGCTCGCGCCGACGATGTGGGCCGCGCTTGAGCGGTTCGAGCGGAAGCGGGACGCTGAGCACTTCGGGACAACGCGCTGCCGGAGGACCCGGGGACGGTCCACGCGCTGCCGGGTGGCCGGCCGTTCCGCATGGCCACGGCCTGAGTTCATGAGCGGCGAGGGACCGCGCGCGCTGTGTGGTCATCGGGTGCTGGTGCGGTTGCCGGGCTTGTTCGACGGCGAGGACCCGGACGCCTGCGCGGGTAGCGCCGCGAGCTGCTCGCTCGAGGAGTCCACGCGGGCGCCGGGCGGGCCGGGCCGGTCGTTCGACTGCGGGGCCGCGGTGCGGCCGAGGGAACTGCTGCCGGCGGCGTACGGGTGTGTCCTGCGGGAGCGTCATCGGGGGCCGCATCGTGCCGCCGGTGGAGAGACGTGGGGGAGACGGGGCCCGGAAGGAACGCCTCCAGGTCGGCGGGCTGGACGGCTACGTCTGAGGCATGGCGCGTCCCCGGTGCCGAGCTCCGCGCGGAGGAGAGGCACCGGGGACGCTT
>CAWGNO010000002.1:0-905117 GCA_963823965.1 uncultured Actinomycetota bacterium
AGCCCTCGGCCTATTAGTACCGGTCGGCTCCGTACATCACTGCCTTCCGACCTCCGGCCTATCAACCCAGTCGTCTACTGGGGGCCTTACCCGCTGAGGTGGGAAACCTCATCTTGAAACGTGCTTCCCGCTTAGATGCTTTCAGCGGTTATCACTTCCGAACGTAGCCAACCAGCCGTGCTCCTGGCGGAACAACTGGCACACCAGAGGTTCGTCCATCCCGGTCCTCTCGTACTAGGGACAGCCTTTCTCAAGTTTCCTACGCGCGCGGCGGATAGGGACCGAACTGTCTCACGACGTTCTAAACCCAGCTCGCGTGCCGCTTTAATGGGCGAACAGCCCAACCCTTGGGACCTACTCCAGCCCCAGGATGCGACGAGCCGACATCGAGGTGCCAAACCATCCCGTCGATATGGACGCTTGGGCAAGATCAGCCTGTTATCCCCGGGGTACCTTTTATCCGTTGAGCGACGCCGCTTCCACATGCCAGCGCCGGATCACTAGTCCCGACTTTCGTCCCTGCTCGACATGTCTGTCTCACAGTCAAGCTCCCTTGTGCACTTACACTCGAAACCTGATTGCCAACCAGGCTGAGGGAACCTTTGGGCGCCTCCGTTACATTTTAGGAGGCAACCGCCCCAGTTAAACTACCCACCAGGCACTGTCCCTGATCCGGATCACGGACCTAGGTTAGACATCTAGTACGACCAGAGTGGTATTTCAACGATGACTCCACAAGAACTGGCGTGCCAGCTTCACAGTCTCCCACCTATCCTACACAAGCCGAACCAAACACCAATACCAAACTATAGTAAAGGTCCCGGGGTCTTTCCGTCCTGCCGCGCGTAACGAGCATCTTTACTCGTAGTGCAATTTCGCCGAGTCCATGGTTGAGACAGCGCCCAAGTCGTTACTCCATTCGTGCAGGTCGGAACTTACCCGACAAGGAATTTCGCTACCTTAGGATGGTTATAGTTACCACCGCCGTTTACTGGGGCTTAAGTTCTGTGCTTCGCGGCGAACCAACTAACACGTCCCCTTAACCTTCCAGCACCGGGCAGGAGTCAGTCCGTATACATCGTCTTACGACTTCGCACGGACCTGTGTTTTTAGTAAACAGTCGCTTGGGCCTGGTCTCTGCGGCCATCACCGCTTCGCACAGCAAGGGTGCTCACGGATCCGGCCCCCCTTCTCCCGAAGTTACGGGGGCATTTTGCCGAGTTCCTTAACCATGGTTCACTCGATCGCCTTAGTATTCTCTACCTGATCACCTGAGTCGGTTTGGGGTACGGGCGGCGCACAGCTCGCTAGAGGTTTTTCTCGACAGCATAGGATCATCCACTTCGCCCATATGGGCTCCCCATCAGATCTCAGCCACATGAGACGCGGATTTGCCTATGTCTCGTCCTACATCCTTAGCCGTGGACAACCATCGCCACGGTTGGACTACCTTCCTGCGTCACCCCATCGCTTGACTAGTACCAGATCGGGTCACGCGCTCTGCCATCACACCCCGAAGGGATCCAGACAGCGTTGGGCACTTAGCATCACCGGGTTCGTCATGGGCGCTGCTTTGCCGGTACGGGAATATCAACCCGTTGTCCATCGACTACGCCTGTCGGCCTCGCCTTAGGTCCCGACTTACCCAGGGCAGATTAGCTTGACCCTGGAACCCTTGATCATTCGGCGGACAGGGTTTCTCACCTGTCATTCGCTACTCATGCCTGCATTCTCACTCGTGTGGCGTCCACGACTGGATCACTCCGCCGCTTCACTCCCCACACGACGCTCCCCTACCCATCCACGCACCTGGACCACAAAGGCCTAGCGTATGCGTGAATGCCATAGCTTCGGTGGATAACTTGAGCCCCGCTACATTGTCGGCGCGGAATCACTTGACCAGTGAGCTATTACGCACTCTTTCAAGGGTGGCTGCTTCTAAGCCAACCTCCTGGTTGTCTCTGCGACTCCACATCCTTTTCCACTTAGTTATCGCTTAGGGACCTTAGCTGATGGTCTGGGCTGTTTCCCTCTCGACTATGGAGCTTATCCCCCGCAGTCTCACTGCCGCGCTCTCACTTACTGGCATTCGGAGTTTGGTTGATTTCGGTAAGCTTGTGGGCCCCCTAGACCATCCAGTGCTCTACCTCCAGCAAGAAACACGCGACGCTGCACCTAAATGCATTTCGGGGAGAACCAGCTATCACGGAGTTTGATTGGCCTTTCACCCCTATCCACAGGTCATCCCCCAGGTTTTCAACCCTGGTGGGTTCGGTCCTCCACGCCGTCTTACCGGCGCTTCAACCTGCCCATGGATAGATCACTCCGCTTCGGGTCTAGATCATGCGACTCAACCGCCCTATTCGGACTCGCTTTCGCTACGGCTTCCCCACACGGGTTAACCTCGCCACATAACACTAACTCGCAGGCTCATTCTTCAAAAGGCACGCCGTCACAACTGCAAGCAGCTGCTCCGACGGATTGTATGCACATGGTTTCAGGTACTATTTCACTCCCCGCCAGGGGTACTTTTCACCTTTCCCTCACGGTACTTGTCCGCTATCGGTCACCAAGGAGTATTTAGGCTTAACGGGTGGTCCCGCCAGATTCACACGGAATTTCAGGGGTTCCGTGTTACTTGGGGTAACGTCCCAGAGCCATCGGCTTACGTCTACGGGGGTATCACCCTCTACGCCCAGGCTTTCCAACCTGCTTCGACTTCACCCATGGTTTATCACTCTGCGTCAGTCCGGCAGAACTGACCAGACGGCCCCACAACCCCGAAAGCGCAACGCCCGCCGGCTATCACACGCTCCCGGTTTAGCCTTCTCCGCTTTCGCTCGCCACTACTCACGGAATCACAATTGTTTTCTCTTCCTGTGGGTACTGAGATGTTTCACTTCCCCACGTTCCCTCCCGACACCCTATGTGTTCAGGTGCGGGTAACTGGACATGACTCCAGCTGGGTTTCCCCATTCGGACACCCCCGGATCACAGCTCGGTTGCCAACTCCCCGGGGCTTATCGCAGGCTCCTACGTCCTTCATCGGCTCTTGGTGCCAAGGCATCCACCATGTGCACTTAGTAGCTTGTCATTATTACTACAAAGATGCTCGCGTCCACTGTGTAGTTCTCAAACAACAACCGGCAACCCCCACCCCCACACCCTCACGGCGCGGTAGGCGCAAGGCCCGACCTGAGTCAACCGGCCCCACCAGCCCCTCCCACAGGAGGAGCCACCAGGCGCCTGATCCCTCAGGACCCAACAGTGTGCCCACCACACCCCACCCACTCCGCCTCGAGGTTCCACACCAGCAAGCTGGCAGTACTGACAAGACATCCGGGAAGGACGCAGTGAATAGTCGACGTTCCACTAGTGAGCAACCCCCACCGCAGGACACGCGCCTGCGAAGCGAGGGAAACATGGACCCACCAACCCGAAAACGAGCTGGCCGGCCAGTAATGCTCCTTAGAAAGGAGGTGATCCAGCCGCACCTTCCGGTACGGCTACCTTGTTACGACTTCGTCCCAATCGCCAGCCCCACCTTCGACGGCTCCCTCCCACAAGGGGTTAGGCCACCGGCTTCGGGTGTTGCCGACTTTCGTGACGTGACGGGCGGTGTGTACAAGGCCCGGGAACGTATTCACCGCAGCGTTGCTGATCTGCGATTACTAGCGACTCCGACTTCATGGGGTCGAGTTGCAGACCCCAATCCGAACTGAGACCGGCTTTTTGGGATTCGCTCCACCTTACAGTTTCGCAGCCCTTTGTACCGGCCATTGTAGCATGCGTGAAGCCCTGGACATAAGGGGCATGATGACTTGACGTCATCCCCACCTTCCTCCGAGTTGACCCCGGCAGTCTCTTATGAGTCCCCACCATGACGTGCTGGCAACATAAGACGAGGGTTGCGCTCGTTGCGGGACTTAACCCAACATCTCACGACACGAGCTGACGACAGCCATGCACCACCTGTATACCGACTAAAAGGGGCCGTATCTCTACGGCTTACCGGCATATGTCAAACCCAGGTAAGGTTCTTCGCGTTGCATCGAATTAATCCGCATGCTCCGCCGCTTGTGCGGGCCCCCGTCAATTCCTTTGAGTTTTAGCCTTGCGGCCGTACTCCCCAGGCGGGGCGCTTAATGCGTTAGCTGCGGCACGGAACTCGTGGAATGAGTCCCACACCTAGCGCCCAACGTTTACGGTGTGGACTACCAGGGTATCTAATCCTGTTCGCTCCCCACACTTTCGCTCCTCAGCGTCAGGTAATGCCCAGAGAACCGCCTTCGCCACCGGTGTTCCTCCTGATATCTGCGCATTTCACCGCTACACCAGGAATTCCGTTCTCCCCTGCATACCTCTAGTCAGCCCGTATCGGAAGCAGGCTCGGAGTTAAGCTCCGAGTTTTCACTCCCGACGTGACAAACCGCCTACGAGCCCTTTACGCCCAATAATTCCGGACAACGCTCGGACCCTACGTATTACCGCGGCTGCTGGCACGTAGTTGGCCGGTCCTTCTTCTGCAGGTACCGTCACTTTCGCTTCGTCCCTGCTGAAAGAGGTTTACAACCCGAAGGCCGTCATCCCTCACGCGGCGTTGCTGGATCAGGCTTTCGCCCATTGTCCAATATTCCCCACTGCTGCCTCCCGTAGGAGTCTGGGCCGTGTCTCAGTCCCAGTGTGGCCGGTCACCCTCTCAGGCCGGCTACCCGTCGTCGCCTTGGTAGGCCATTACCCCACCAACAAGCTGATAGGCCGCGAGCTCATCCTCCACCGCCGGAACTTTCCACCATCACCAGATGCCCGCGATGGTCGTATCCGGTATTAGCCACCGTTTCCGGTGGTTATCCCGAAGTGAAGGGCAGATTGCTCACGTGTTACTCACCCGTTCGCCGCTCGTGTACCCCCGAAGGGGCCTTACCGCTCGACTTGCATGTGTTAAGCACGCCGCCAGCGTTCGTCCTGAGCCAGGATCAAACTCTCCGTTGAAGTATCACGACAACCACCCCAAAAACGGGGCGAATCATCAACACTCTAGAAGAATCCATCCAGGCTAGATGGAAGACCCACACCCACCACAAAGGCAGATGCAAGCCGTCTAACCTAAAGGAATCAAACAACCGACAGACACCCCAAACCCCGAAAGGCCCAGGCAGCCTGCCGACTGGCAAATCAATTCGTCGACTTTTAGCACACTGTTGAGTTCTCAAGCATCAGACGCGCACCACCCTCAACCCTTACGGGCCTCGGCCTGGGGCAACCCGATCAAACTTACCGGACCAACCCGCCCCGGTCAAACCCGGGAACCAGCTCATCCGACCCCTCGCACACTCATGTTCTCCGACAGTTGCTGGAGGGCCCGGAGGCACGCTAACAACCACCCGAGAAGGTGAAAGTTTGAGGGAGTCTCCGGAGCCGGCCGCCCGGCCCTTTCGGCCTTGCGTCCCGCCGCTCTCGGCGACAGACAGAACATTACGGTCCCCCTGGCACCAACGCAAATCGGGGGGTGGTGGCCCCGGTCACGGGCCCGTCAGCAGGTCTCGACCCACCATGTCGAGGTGGCTGCACCCGGTCAGACGCATGCTCTCCACAAGCTCCTGGACCAGGGAGTCGAGCAGGCGCTCGACCCCGACCGGGCCGTCCGCAGCGAGCGCAAACAGAGGGGCTCGTCCCAGGAACACTCCCCTGGCGCCGAGCGCGAGAGCGGTCATCACCTGGTGACCGCTGCGGACTCCACCGTCGACGTACACCTCGGCGGTCTCGCCGACCTCGGCGACCACCGACTCGAGGCAGGCCGCTGTCGCCGCGGCCCGGTCGAGCTGCCTCCCACCGTGGTTGGAAACCCACACCGCCGACGCACCCGCGTCGACGCACCGCCGTGCATCCGATGGCCGGAGCACGCCCTTGACCACGACCGGGAGACGCGTGGCCTTGCGCAACCAGTCGATGTCGTGGGGTCCGAGGTCGGCGGCCTTCTCGTGTCCCGGCCGGTCGCCGTACCCCTCTGGGAAGTTGGCGCGCAGCCATGCAGGCTCGACCAGGTCCCAGACGGAGTCACCGGCTTCGTAGGTCGTCCCCACGACCGGGCTGTCAGCGGTCAGCACGATCGCGGAGGCGCCGGCGGCCACCGCCCGGTCCAGGACGGGCCGGATGACCAGCCGGTCGGAGGGCACGTAGATCTGGAGCCACCAGCTGACCCCGGTTGCCGCGATCTCCTCGAACGTCATTCCGGCATCGCCCGGCACGACCATGAGTGAGTCACTCGCCGCAGCTGCACGAGCCATCGCCACCTCGCCCTCGGGGTGCGCCGCCCGCTGCAGGGTCGTCGGCGCGATACCGACGGGCGAGGACACGGTCGCACCGAGCAGCTCGGTGGAGCAGTCCACCTCCGTGACGTCGCGCAGGACCGACGGAAGGAAACGGAACCGCTCCCAGGCAGACTCCGCCTCGGCGGCGCTCACACCGTCACGGGCGCCCTGGCTGAAGTACCGGTGGACGGCTGCGGGCAGGCGCGAGCGCGCGTGCTCCTCGAGCTGCTCGGCCCAGCGCCCCACCGCATTCTCCTTGCCCCGACGATCAGCCGTCGACGACCTCGACGCCCGCGAGGTGCTTCTTCCCCCGGCGCAGGACCATCCACGTCCCGCCGACCAGGTCATCCACCCCCGGGACCAGCTCGGGGTCCTCCACACGACGGTTGTTGAGGTAGGCACCGCCCTCGGAGATGGTGCGGCGGGCCGCACCCTTGCTGTTCACCAGCCCTGCCTCGACGAGCAGGTCGACGAACCCGGGCATGCCCTCGCCCCGCTTGACCTGCACCGCTCCGGCCTCACGCAGTGCGGCGCCGAGCGTCTCCACGCTCAGCTCCCCCAGGTCACCCCCGCCGAACAGCGCTGCAGAGGCGTCCTTGATCCGCTGCGTCTCCTCTGCGCCGTGGACCAGCGTGGTCACCTCGTCGGCCAGCGCCCGCTGGGCCGCCCGGAGGAACGGCTTCTCGCGGGTCTGCTCCGCGAGCTCCTCGATCTCCTCACGCGTGCGGAACGTGTAGTACTTGAGCAGCTCCACCACGTCGCGGTCGTCGGTGTTGAGCCAGAACTGGTAGAAGGCGTACGGCGAGGTCAGCGAGGCGTCGAGCCAGACCGTGCCGGACTCGGTCTTGCCGAACTTGGTGCCGTCGGCCTTCGTCACCAGCGGTGTCGCGAGCGCGTTGACACGTGCACCCTCGACCCGCCGGATCAGGTCCACGCCCGCGGTGATGTTGCCCCACTGGTCGCTGCCACCGGTCTGGAGCGTCACGCCGAAGTCGCGGAAGAGGTTCAGGTAGTCCATCGACTGCAACAGGACGTAGCTGAACTCGGTGTAGCTGATCCCGGTGTCGAGGCGGGACTTGACCACTTCGCGGGCGAGCATCTTGTTCACGGGGAAGTGCTTGCCGATGTCGCGCAGGAACTCGATGGTCGACAGACCAGCGGTCCAGTCGTAGTTGTTGACGACCGTCGCTGCGTTGGCACCGTCGAAGGAGAGGAACCGCTCGAGCTGCGCCCGGACCCCGGCGCTCCAGGACTTGACCGTGTCGAGGCTGTTCATCTGCCGCTCGCCGGTCTCCTTGGGGTCACCGATCATCCCGGTGGCCCCGCCGACGAGGCCGTAGGGTTTGTGGCCGGCGTCCTGGAGCCGCCGCAGCGTCAGGATCTGGAGCAGGTTGCCCATGTGCAGGCTCGGCGCCGTGGGGTCGAAGCCGCAGTAGACCTTGACCATGCCCTCGGTCATCTCGACGCGCAGGGCGTCGAGGTCGGTCGAGTGCGCGATGAGGCCGCGCCACTCGAGCTCGTCGAGGATGTGCAGGTCAGTGGTCACCTGAGCGCCTTTCGTGCTTGCTGGGGCGCCGACGATCCGGCGCGCGACAGAACGTGCTGGTCCAAGGGTGCCTCATCCCCGTCGCCCGGGTGCAACCGCATTACCCGGGTACGCCGGGCCCGCCCTCGTCGGAACGGCGCAACAGGTGGTCGCGAGCCCGGGCGTCCATGGACCCGTTGCGGTCTGCGAGACGGTCGGCGACCCGGCGTCGATGCTCGACACTCTTGTTGCCGCCGTACTTCATCTTCGCCTCCACCGACTCGACGCTCAGCAGGAGGCCACGGATCCCCGGCTGGAGGCGACGGTCGGACTCCGACTGCGATGTCGGAGGCACCCGCTCGGAGCCTGGGGCCTCGAACCACTCGAGCTGCTCGCGCAGGACCTCCAGCTTCCGCTCGGGGTCGTCGATGATCTCGGCTGTGCACCGCAGCTGCACCGCCGCGTAGTACGACGTGGGCACCCCGTAGTCGGGGTCCGTGCCCAGGTCGGCGTTCCAGGCGGCCTCGACGTACACGTAGTCGGCGACCACGGCGAGGACGACGTGCGGGTCGGCCTCGACGGCCCTCCAGACCGGGTTGGGACGTGCCAGGTGCAGTCGCACCGCCTCACCGCCGTCGTAGACGTAGTGGGTGGGCACCACCGTCGGGTACCGGTCACCCGGAGCCGAGGCGATCAGCTGGCCGAACGAGACGCGGGCGACCATCGTGCGCCACTCTTCATCCGAGGCGGCGTCCCACGGGTGGATCAGCATCTGGGCTCCCTCGGCCGGTGCGGACGCCACGACCCTAGTCGAGGAGTGGCTCCGGGGGTCTGCGCGCGTTGGGCCGGCGGGCAGCGGAGACCTCAGTCCGACTCCGCGGTGATCAGCCCGTAGTGACCGTCGTAGCGGAGGTACAGCACCCTGCCCCGGCGGCTGTCGGGGTCGAGGTAGAACACGAACGGCTCGCCGCTCAGCTCGAGCCGCTCCTTGGCCTCGGCCTCGGTGAGCGGAGGGGCGGCTCCCGCCCGCTGGACGAGCGGTTCGCTCTCCCCGTCGACCACGGCCTCGCCGCGCACGGCGAACCTGCCGGTGCCGTCGCGGTACACCACGGAGTCCTTGCCCGAGCGGCGATCGGTGAAGAGGTAGAAGTCGTGGCCGAGCAGGCCCATCTCGTACGCCGCCTCGTCGACCGTCATGGGCGCGAGCGCGAACGTCTTGCGCTTGACGATCTGGCGTTCCTCGGGCGGGCGCGGGAAGGACGCCGTCCGCCCGGTGTGCAGGTCGCCGTGCCGCCACTCGTTCTCGACGGGCACGCCGATCCAGCGGTGCCTGGTGCGGACGCGGTCCTGGTGCTGGAGGAGGTTCTCCTTGAGCTTCTGCTCCACGAGGTCCACCGCCCCGGTCATGTCCGACGCCACGGCGTGTGCGCGGATGTGCTTCCCGTTCACGTCGAGGGAGGCCTCCGCGCGGGCGGAGCGCTCGACGGCCGGGTCGCTCGACACCGTGAGCACGGCGCGGGCGGACAGCACCGGGTGGTTGGCGTAGCCGGCCACGTGCTCGACCTTGGCGCGCGCGTAGTCGACGTCGGAGTCCGGGACCGAGCCGCGCGTGACGATCTCGACCCTCGGTGGTGTGAGCGTCGGCCTACGCGTCGCCATGACGGCCTCCCTCGGTCTCGCCGCTCATCAGCGCCACGATCTCGTGATGCAGCACCGAGCGGACCTTGTCCAGCTCTCCGACACCCACGTGTGCCCGCAGGACTCGAGCACTCGCCTCGGCGCCGTAAGCGGCCTCCGTCTCACCGGCGAGCCGACCGAGCTCCTCGGCCAGCTCGTCGAGCCAGCGAAGTGTCTTCTGGGCCCTCTCCTGCATGACCGTGGCTTCTGTCGTGGACACGATGACCTCCCGGCTGGTGGTCCCCCGCTCTCTCCACGCTAGGCGTGCGGATCAGGGACAGCACGGGTCGATGGTCCCTGCTTCGTCGGCGGGGGTCAGGCGTGCGGAGCGGCCTCAAGCGCCCCGTCGTCACCTTGCCGGACCGCCGTGCCGAACGGCCGCGAGATCCGCTCCAGCGTCCGGGCCAGCCAGGCCACGTCCTCCGTCGCCGCGCGGCGCAGCCGCATCCGGCGCGCCTGGAAGGGCACGAACCTCACCTGCTGCACCCGGCCGCGCCCTCCGGCGAGGCGCACCACCCAGAGCAGGCGCAGGTCGTCGCGGAAGCGTTCGTACCCGCCGATTCCTTCGTAGTCGTTGACCAGGTCGCCGCATCCGTACAGCACGATCCCGTCGTGGTACATCTCCACCGGGCGCGGGTGGTGCGAGGAGTGCCCGTGCAGCACGTGCACCCCGGCGTCGATGAGCCGGTGGGCGAAGCGACGCTGCTCGCGAGGCACGGCGTACCCCCAGTTGCCGCCCCAGTGGACGGAGACGACGCGGATGTCGCCGGCCCGTGCGGTGCGTCGGGTGGCGTCAGCGACCATCTCCGCCGTGGCCTCCGAGAGGTCGGGCAGCAGCGCGACGCCGGCGCGATCCTGCCCGGCGGACCAGGACAGCGGCACCCCGCTCGAGGCGTGAGCCACCGCCAGGACGACGACACGGCGGTCGGCGCAGGGGATCACAGCCGGGGACCAGGCCGCGTCCGCGTCGCAGCCGGCGCCGGCCGTGTGGAGCCCTCCCTGCCGGAGCACCTCCAAGGTCTCCAGCAGGCCGGCAGCGCCATGGTCGAGCACGTGGTTGTTGGCCAGTGCCCACACGTCGACCCGGGCCACGGCGAGACATCCGAGGTTGGCGGGGCTCATCCGGTAGTGGATGCCTTTCGCGGTGGCGAAGTCCTCGCTGCTGGTCACGCCGGTCTCGAGGTTCATCACGCGTACGGCGGGAGTGGCTTCGTCCATCACCGCGATCGTGTCGCCCCAGGGCCACGCGTCGGCCACCGGCGCCGGGATCGGCCCGTTCACCTGCTCGGCGAGCTCGACGTAGGAGCGTGCGTCCACGACGTACCGCTCGCGCAGCCGGGGTGAGCCCGGTTCCGCGAGGATCTGGTCGACGCCTCGGCCGGTCATGACGTCGCCGGCGAGGACCAACGTGATCGCGTCGCCCACACGCCCAGGCTAGGCGGCGGGTCGGGCCCCTTCGCTCAGCCGCTCGCGGTCCTACCGTGCGCGGGGGCTCCGCTTGTACGCGCTCACCGTCGGTTCGCCCGCGATCCAGAACCGCCAGGGGATGTCGTGCGCGACGGAGACCCCGACTCGATGCCCCGACGCGACCTGCTCGGGGTCGACAGGCGCTCCCGGGCGGAGGATGAGGGCGTCGTCCGTGAGCAGGTCGACGCCGTTGTGGACCTGGCGCAGCCCGAGCGCCTGGCACAGGCATCCGGGGCCGCGGGCGAGTGAGCGGTCCCGGGTCCGCTCACCCCTGCCTCGACGTGCGAGGTCGGTTCCCTCGACCACCCTCCCGGCACGTAGGAGGACGGCGGAGGCGTGGCCGGGCGCCCCGGTGACGACGTTGGCGCACCAGTGGATGCCGTACGAGAGGTAGACGTAGAGACGACCGGCCTCGCCGAACATCACCTCGTTGCGGGTCGTCCTGCCCCGGTAGGCATGGCTGGCGGGGTCCCCCTCCCCCGCGTAGGCCTCCACCTCCGTGATCTCGACGGTCACCGTCCCTTCGTCGCTCTCGTGAGAGAGCTGCCAGCCCAGGAGGTCGGGTGCGACCTCCAGCGCAGGACGCGCCAGCGCTTCTCTCAGCACGCCGGGACGACCACGGACTCAGGCCAGCCAGGTCCGGTGGTCGGCAACGGCCGCCCTCACCTCGGCCAGCTGCTCCTCGACCCTCGCCAGCGCCGTGCCACCACGCCCGGAACGGGAGGCGATCGAGCCCTCGACGGTCAGCACCTCGCGCACCTGGGGGGTCAGGTGCGGTGAGATCTCGGCGAACTGCTCGTCGGTGAGGTCGTCGAGGTCGCAGCCGAGCTCCTCGCACCGTCGTACGCACGCGCCGGCGACCTCGTGGGCCACCCGGAAGGGCACGCCTTCACGCACCAGCCACTCGGCGACGTCGGTGGCGAGCGAGAAACCCTGCGGTGCCAGCTCGGCGAGCCGCTGGGTGCGGAACCCGAGGGTCGCCACCATCCCGGTGAACGCGGGGAGCAGCACCTCGAGGGTGTCGACGGAGTCGAAGACCGGCTCCTTGTCCTCCTGCAGATCGCGGTTGTAGGCCAGTGGCAGGGCCTTCAGCGTCGCCATCAGACCGGTCAGGTTCCCCACCAGGCGTCCAGCCTTGCCGCGGGCCAGCTCCGCGATGTCCGGGTTCTTCTTCTGCGGCATGATGCTCGACCCGGTCGAGTAGGCGTCGTCCAGGTCGACGAAGCCGAACTCCTTCGTCGCCCAGACGATGACCTCCTCGGCCAGCCGGGACACGTCGACTCCGACCATGGCGAGCACGAAGGCCAGCTCGGCGACGAAGTCGCGAGCGGCGGTGCCGTCGATGGAGTTGGGGCTGGAGTCGGTGAAGCCCAGCTCACGAGCCACCTGCTGCGGGTCCAGACCGAGCGAGGAACCCGCCAGCGCGCCCGAGCCGTAAGGCGAGTCGACGGCGACCCGGGCGTCCCAGTCCCGCACGCGCGACACGTCACGCAGCAGGGGCCACGCGTGCGCCAGCAGGTGGTGGGACAGCAGCACCGGCTGAGCGTGCTGGAGGTGGGTGCGCCCTGGCATCGGTGCCCCGAGATGGCGCTCGGCCTGCTCGGCCAACGCCTCCACGAGGTCGAGCACCAGTCCTGTGACAGCGCGAGCGTGGTCGCGCAGGAAGGCCTTGAACAAGGTGGCGACCTGGTCGTTGCGGGAGCGTCCGGCGCGGAGCCTTCCCCCGAGCTCGGGCCCGACCTCCTCGATCAGCAGCCGCTCCAGGGCCCCGTGGACGTCCTCGTCGGACTCCGCCGGTACCACCTCTCCGGACGCGACCTTCTGCCCCAGGGCGTCGAGGCCGGCCAGGAGCCCGTCGAGCTCCACGTCGGAGAGCAGGCCTGCCGTGTGCAGGACCCTCGCGTGCGCCCGGGAACCGGCCAGGTCGTACGGCGCCAGCCGCCAGTCGAAGTGGGTGGACTTCGACAAGGCGGCCAGCGCGTCCGACGGACCACCCGCGAACCGTCCGCCCCAGAGGGCGCCGGCGATGGTCTTCGAGTTCTCGCTCACGTCGTCCTTCGTATCAGCAGTCGTCTTGGGTGCGTCAGTCCGTGCCGGACTCCATGGCGGCGTTGTCGAGCGCCTCGTCGTCGAGGGCACCCGGCTCGACCGGGTTCTCGGCGATCCGGTCGCCGCCACCCGGCTCGAGCGCGCCGAGCAGGTTGCCGTGCTCGACCAGCACGTGGCCCTCGTCCTGCGGCTGGAGTGCGTAGGCCTCCAGCTTGGAGCGGGAGTCGGCGATGTCGAGGTTGCGCATGGTGAGCTGGCCGATGCGGTCGGTGGGGCCGAACGCGGCCGACTCGACGCGCTCCATCGAGAGCTTGTCGGGGTGGTAGGAGAAGCCGGTGCCGTCGGTGCTGAGGATGGTGTAGTCCTCTCCGCGACGGAGCCGGATCGTGACCTCCCCCGTCACCACGGAGCCGATCCAGCGCTGGATGGACTCCCGCAGCATCAGCGCCTGCGGGTCGAGCCAGCGGCCCTCGTAGAGGAGTCGGCCCAGGCGGCGGCCGTGCGCGTGGTAGTTGGCGACCGTGTCCTCGTTGTGCACCGCGTTGAGCAGGCGCTCGTAGGCGATCCACAGCAGCGCCATGCCCGGCGCCTCGTAGATCCCGCGCGACTTCGCCTCGATGATGCGGTTCTCGATCTGGTCGGACATGCCGAGACCGTGGCGTCCACCGATCTCGTTCGCAGCGTGGACCAGCTCGACCGGGTCGTCGTAGTGCTTGCCGTCGATGGCGACCGGGCGGCCGTTCTCGAAGCGGACGGTCACGTCCTCGGTCTCGATCGCGACCGAGGGGTCCCAGAACTTCACGCCCATGATCGGCTCGACGGACTCCAGGGAGACGTCGAGGTGCTCGAGCGTCTTGGCCTCGTGGGTGGCACCCCAGATGTTGGCGTCGGTGGAGTAGGCCTTCTCCTCACTGTCGCGGTAGGGCAGCTCGCGCTCGGTCAGCCACTGGCTCATCTCGGTGCGGCCACCGAGCTCGTGGACGAAGTCGGCGTCCAGCCAGGGCTTGTAGATGCGCAGGTCAGGGTTGGCCAGCAGGCCGTAGCGGTAGAACCGCTCGATGTCGTTGCCCTTGAACGTCGAGCCGTCGCCCCAGATGTCGACGCCGTCCTCGTGCATGGCACGGACGAGCATCGTGCCGGTGACCGCCCGGCCCAGCGGCGTGGTGTTGAAGTAGGCGCGGCCGCCCGAGCGGATGTGGAAGGCGCCGCAGGTGATCGCCGCGAAGCCCTCCTCCACGAGGGCGCGGCGGCAGTCGACCATCCGGGACAGCTCGGCGCCGTACTCGAGGGCACGGTCCGGTACGCCGGAGATGTCGGCCTCGTCGTACTGGCCGATGTCGGCGGTGTAGGTGCAGGGGACGGCACCCTTCTCGCGCATCCAGGCCACGGCCACCGAGGTGTCGAGGCCGCCGGAGAAGGCGATGCCGATGCGCTCGCCTACGGGCAGGGAGGTCAGGACCTTGCTCACGTTGGATTCCTTCTTCGTCGTGGGGTTCGGGGTCGAGCCGGGTCGGACGGGTGGAGACCCGTGCTCGGAGCTTCGTCTGCTCGGCGCTCAGGGAGCCGGGCTGTCGTGGTTCGCCAGGGCCAGCAGCCTTTCGGCGATCGCGGCGCCACCTTCGGGGTCCCGGCTGATGACCAGGACGGTGTCGTCACCGGCGACCGTTCCGAGGATCCCGACCAGGTCGGCCTTGTCGAAGGCCGAGGCCAGGAACTGCGCAGCACCCGGCGGGGTTCGCAGGAGCGCCATGTTCGCCGAGGAGTCGGCAGAGACCATGAGCTCTCCGAGGAGCCGGGCCAGCCGCGCCTCCGCGGCGCCGCTCTCCCCTGCGGGCCGGGGAGTCCGGTCACCGCCTTCAGCGGGGACCGCGTAGACGAGCGCACCCGTGGGCACGCGCACCTTCACCGCGTCCAGCTCCACCAGGTCGCGCGACAAGGTGGCCTGGGTGACGCTGAGGCCTGACTCGGCGAGAAGCTCGGCCAGCTCGGTCTGGGAGCGCACCTGGTGCCTGCCGAGCAGATCGACGATGCGCTGCTGTCGGGCGTTCTTGGTCGTCGGCACCGCACCGGCGCCGTGGACGTGGTTGGTCATCATGACACCTCCCTGCCCTCGAGCAACCAGGTGAGGAGTGCCTTCTGGGCGTGCAGCCGGTTCTCGGCCTCGTCCCAGACGACGCTCTGGGGCCCGTCGATCACCTCGGCGGCGATCTCCTTGCCCCGGTAGGCGGGAAGGCAGTGCAGGACGATCGCGTCTGCAGCGGCCTTCCCGAGCAGCTCCGTGGTGACGGAGTAGGGCCGGAACGGCTCGTTGCGGTGGTCGGCCTCACTCTCCTTGCCCATCGAGACCCAGGTGTCCGTTGCCACGACGTCGGCCCCGGCGACCGCGTCGACCGGGTCGGGGGTGCAGGTCGCGGAGCCGCCCGTGCTCGCGGCGATCTCCTGCGCCCGGGAGAGCACGTCCGGATCAGGCTCGTAGCCGGAGGGCCCGCTCACCGTCACGTGCATGCCTGCAGTGGCACAGCCCAACAGGTAGGAGTGGGCCATGTTGGAGGCCGCGTCCCCGAGGTACGTCAGGCGACGCCCGGCCAGCGCGCCCTTGTGCTCGGCGATGGTGAGCAGGTCGGCGAGGACCTGGCAGGGGTGGAAGGAGTCGGTGAGCGCGTTGACGACGGGAACTCCGGCGTACTCCGCCATCTCCTCGAGGCTGGCCTGGTGGAAGGTGCGCCACACGACGGCAGCGGCCTGCCGGCCGAGCACGCGCGCGGTGTCCGCGACGGACTCGCGCTCGCCGACCTTCGCCAGACGTGCGTCGATGACCATCGGGAAGCCGCCCAGCTCGGCGACTCCTGAGGTGAACGACGCCTGGGTGCGCAGGGTGGGCTTGTCGAACAGGATCGCGACAGTGCGCGGGCCTGCCAGGGGCCGGGACCGGTACGGGTCGGCCTTCAGCTCCGCGGCCAGCGACAGTACCGCGGCCTGCTCGGCCGGGCTCAGGTCGTCGTCGCGGAGGAAGTGGCGCGTCACGGTCCCTCCTCGGCGAACGCGGCGTCGAGGATCTTCGGCCAGGCGTGCGTGAAGGAGGTGGCGTCCTCCTCGGTGAGCACCAGCGGAGGCGCGAGGCGGACCCGGTCGGGGGCGCACATGTTGATGATGAAGCCGTGGCTCTGCGCGGCTGCGACAGCCTCCGCCGCGACCGGCTTGACCAGGTCGAGGCCGATGAGCAGCCCTTCCTGGCGGATCTCGCTCACACGTGCGTCCTTCAGGCCCCCCGCGAGCAGCGCCCCGACACGTCGCACGTGCTCGAGAAGGTCGTCCTTCTCGATCGTGTCGATGACGGCGAGCGCAGCCGCGGCGGCCACCGGGTTGCCGCCGAAGGTGGTTCCGTGGTTGCCGGGCTGGAGCAGCCGGCCGTGCTCCCCCACGGCGAGGCAGGCGCCGATGGGGATTCCGCCGCCGAGACCCTTGGCGAGGGTCACCACGTCGGGCGTCACACCGCTCGCGCTGTGGGCGAACCAGGCACCGGTCCGGCCCATGCCGGTCTGGACCTCGT
Organism: uncultured Actinomycetota bacterium; assembly: GCA_963823965.1. Classification (GTDB taxonomy): domain Bacteria; phylum Actinomycetota; class Actinomycetes; order Propionibacteriales; family Nocardioidaceae; genus Nocardioides_C. The sequence goes on from CAWGNO010000002.1 coordinate 16,580, forward strand.
CGAACCACAGCAGTGCGCCGTGGGCGCTCGTGATCTCCCGGGCCGCGCGGAGGTAACCCTCTGGGGGCATGACGACGCCGGCCTCACCCTGGATCGGCTCGACCACGACGGCTGCGGTGTCGTCCGTGACCGCCTCGGCGAGCGCGTCCGCGTCGCCGTACGGCACGAAGGTCACCCCGCCCGGGAGCGGCTCGAAGGGCTCGCGGTAGGCGGCCTTCGAGGTGAGTGCGAGCGAGCCCATGGTGCGGCCGTGGAAGCTGCCCTCGGTGGCGACGACGTGCGTGCGCCCCGTGCGGCGGGTCAGCTTGAACGCCGCCTCGTTGGCCTCGGCACCGGAGTTGGCGAAGAAGACCTTGCCCTCGGCGCCGAGCAGGGACAGCAGCCTCTCGGCCAGAGCAACCTGCGGCTCGGTGGCGAAGAAGTTCGAGACGTGACCCAGCGTGGACATCTGGCCGGCCACGGCATCGACCAGTGCCGGGTGTGCATGGCCGAGGGCGTTCACGGCGATGCCGCCGAGCAGGTCGACGTACTCGTTGCCGTCGGCGTCCCAGACGTGGGCGCCCTTGCCACGCACGAGGACGGCCTTGGGACGCCCGAAGGTGTTCATGATGGCGTCGGCGTAGCGGTCCTGCACGCCCTGGCTCGTGGTGTTGGTGTCGTCGCTCATCTCAGTCCGCCTTCCTCAGTGCCGGGCGCACCCAGGTCTCCACTCCGGGAAGGACCTGGGTGCCGACGCCCTCGTCGGTGAAGATCTCCAGAAGTACGGCGTGAGGCTCGCGGCCGTCGACCACCGTTGCTCGGGGAACGCCCCCGTTGACCGCGTCGAGGCAGGCCTGCATCTTCGGGACCATGCCGCTCGCGAGCGTCGGCATCAGCTCGGCCAGTGCCTCGGGGCTGATCTGGCCGATGACGTCGTCGCTGTCCGGCCAGTCCCGGTACAGGCCCTCGACGTCGGTGAGGACGAGCAGCTTCTCGGCCCCCAGCGCGGCCGCGAGGGCGCCGGCGGCGGTGTCGGCGTTGACGTTGTGCACGACACCGTTCTCGTCGGGCGCGACGGAGGAGATGACGGGGATGCGCCCGGCCTCGATGAGGTCGCGCACAGCCTCGGGCCGCACCGAGTCGACCTCACCGACCAGGCCGAGGTCCACCTCCTCGCCGTCGACGACGGCGCCTGTGGCCTTCGCCGTGAACAGCCCGGCGTCCTCACCGGAGAGGCCGACGGCCAGCGGCTCGTGCTGGTTCAGCATGCCCACCAGCTCACGACCCACCTGGCCCACCAGCACCATGCGAACCACGTCCATCGCCTCGGGCGTGGTCACGCGCAGGCCACCCCGGAACTCGGACTGGATGTCGAGGCGGTCCAGCATCTTGCTGATCTGCGGGCCGCCGCCGTGCACCACCACGGGCCGGAACCCGGCGTAGCGCAGGAACACGATGTCGTCGGCGAACGCACGCTTGAGGCCGTCGTCGGTCATCGCGTTGCCGCCGTACTTCACCACGATCGTCTTGCCGTGGTACTTCTTCAGCCACGGGAGCGCCTCGGCGAGGGTCGCCGCCTTCTGCGTGGCCTGCTTCCACTCGTCCGGGCTCTTGGCCGCGGTCAGCATCGAGTCGGGCGTCTCGTTCATGGGTTCCTCAGCTGGAGTAGGCGGAGTTCTCGTGGACGTAGGCGTGGGTGAGGTCGTTGGTCCACACCGTGGCGCGAGCCTCCCCGGCCTTGAGGTCGACGGTCACCGAGACCTCGCGGGCGGTCAGGTCGACCAGCTCCGGGGACTCGGCGGGCTCGGAGGCACGGCAGACCCAGACCCCGTTCATGGCCACGTCGAGGTCGGCGGGGTCGAACGCAGCCGAGGTGGTGCCGATGGAGGCCAGCACGCGCCCCCAGTTCGGGTCCTTGCCGAACACCGCCGCCTTGAACAGGTTGCTGCGGGCCACCGAGCGGCCCACCTCGACCGCCTCGTCCTCGGTGGCGGCGTTGAGCACGGTGATCGCGATCTCGTGGTCGGCGCCCTCGGCGTCGGCGAGCAGCTGCATGGCCAGGTCGGTGCAGGCCCGGGTCAGCGCCTCGGTGAAGTCCGCGAGCGACGGGGTGATGCCCGACGCGCCGCTCGCGAGCAGCGTCACGGTGTCGTTGGTGGACATGCAGCCGTCGGAGTCGAGCCGGTCGAAGCTGACCCGGGTCGCCTCTCGCAGGGCCTGGTCGGCCTCCGCCGGGGAGATCTTGGCGTCGGTGGTCAGCACCACGAGCATGGTGGCCAGCTGGGGCGCGAGCATCCCGGCCCCCTTGGCCATCCCGCCGATGCTCCAGCCGCTCCCCTCCACGACGACCTGCTTGCTCACCGAGTCGGTCGTCATGATCGCCTCGGCGGCCTCCGCCCCGCTGTCTGTCGACAGGGACGAGGCGCAGGCGTCGACGCCCGAGAGCAGGTCGTTGCGGTCGTTCTTCAGGCCGATGAGGCCGGTCGAGCAGACCACGACGTCCACGGAGCCGATGCCGAGTGCGTCGGCGGTGCGCTCGGCCACCGCGTGGGTGGTCTGGAAGCCCTCCGCGCCGGTGTAGCAGTTGGCGCCGCCGGAGTTGAGGATGACGGCGCGGACGATGCCGTCCTTGACGACCTCCTGGCTCCACAGGATCGGGTTGGCCTTGCAGCGGTTGGCGGTGAAGACCGTGGCCGATGCGTGCTCGGGTCCGTCGTTGACCACGAGCGCCATGTCCTTGGCGCCCGTCGACTTCAACCCGGCGGCCACGCCGGCGGCGCGGAAGCCCTGGGGTGCTGTGATGCTCATGCGTTTCCTTCGTCGGCTGTGTCGGAGGACTGGTGGGCGGGGCGGACCTGCTGGCCGGATCGTCGCCATGCCTCGGCGGCGTCGTCCGCGCGGCCGGTGGGCACGAGGATCCAGTCGGTGTCGTACGTCGAGACGGTGAAGACCGAGACCTCTGCGTCCGCGAGCGGCTGCAGCAGCTCGGCCAGGACGCCGGTGAGCGCGAAGTCGAGGGTGCCTTCGACCGCGAACGCGGTGAACGGGCCTTGCTGGACCGCCTTGCGCGGAACGGAGGCCCGGGCGCAGACCAGCGAGGTCTCGGTCGCGGTGGCGGTCACCGAGAACAGGGTGGACGACACGGCCCAGGCGGGCAGGTCGGTCCCCGGTCCAAGGCGTACGACGGCAAGCGGCTCGTCGTACCTCAGCAGGGTGTGGCTCACGGGGCCAGTCCCACGCTCGTCAGACCTGTCGCCTCGGGGAGGCCGAGGGCGAGGTTCATGCACTGCACGGCGGCGCCTCCGGTGCCCTTGGCGAGGTTGTCGACGGCCCCGACGGCCACGAGCCGACCGGCCGCGTCGTCGACGGTCACCTGGAGCTGGACCGCGTTCGAGCCGATCACCGACTTCGTCTGGGGCCACTGCCCCGGGGGCAGCAGGTGCAGGAAGGGCTCGTCCTTGCAGGCGAGCTCGTACACGGCGTAGGCCTCCTCGGCGCTCACGCCTTCACGCACCGGCGCGGAACAGGTGGCGAGGATGCCGCGCGGCATCGGGACCAGCAGGGGCGTGAACGAGACGCGCACCTCCTGGTCGGTGAGCCCGGAGAGGTTCTGCGTGATCTCGGGGGTGTGCCGGTGGGTGCCGCCCACGCCGTAGGCGCTCGCGGAGCCCATCACCTCCGAACCGAGGAGGTGCGGCTTGGCGGCCTTGCCCGCGCCGGAGGTTCCGGACGCGGCGACCACGACGACGTCGGAGGGGTCGACGATCCCGGCGGCGACGGCTGGGGCCATCGACAGCGAGGACACTGTCGGGTAGCAGCCGGGAACGGCGATCCGGGTCGACTGCTGGAGCGTGGCGCGCTGGTCGCCGAGCTCGGGGAGGCCGTAGGGCCAGGAGCCGGCGTGCTCGCCGCCGTAGAACCGCTCCCACTCCCCCGGGTCGGTGAGCCGGAAGTCGGCACCGCAGTCGATGACCACGCAGTCGTCGGGCAACGCCTTGGCGATCTCGCCGGACTGCCCATGGGGCAGGGCGAGGAACACTACGTCGTGGCCGGAAAGCACCTCGATCGTGGTCTCCTCGAGAACACGGTCGGCCAGGGGCAGCAGGTGCGGCTGCAGCTTGCCCAGCGGCTCGCCTGCGTTCGACCCCGCGGTCAGGGCTCCGATCTCCACGGAGGGATGCCCGAGCAGCAGGCGCAGCACCTCGCCTCCTGCATACCCGCTCGCTCCAGCGACGGCTATTCGGTACGTGGACTGCGTCGAGCTTTCGGTCGGCATACGCATGACCATACAGGAGTCTGTATGGTCATGCGAACCGGGTCAGACCGTGGCGGTCAGGACCGGAGCACCGCGCCGTGGCGCTCGGCCGCCAGGGCGACGGCCGCATCCCGCGCCTCCGCGGCCTCGGCGTCGATGAGCGTCCGGTCCCCGGCGCGGAAGCGCAGGGCGAAGGCCAGGGACTTCTTCCCCTCACCGACCTGCTCGCCGGTGTAGACGTCGAACAGGCGGACCGACTCCAGCAGCGGGCCGGCCCCTTCGCGCAGCGTCCCCGAAACGGCCGCCGCCGAAACCGAGGCGTCCACCACCAGAGCGACGTCCTCCTTCGCGACCGGGTAGGCCGAGAACGCCGGAGCCGGTACTACTGTCTCCCCCGCACCCATCAGGGCGTCGAGGTCGACCTCCGCGACGGCTGTCCGCTCAGGTACGCCGTAGGCCTTGCACACGCGGGGGTGCAGCTCACCGCCGTGCCCGACGACGACTCCGTCGAGGACGATCTCGGCGCATCGTCCCGGATGCCAGGGTGCGTAAGCGGCGGCGCGCATCTCCACCTCGACGCCGAGGTCGTGCGCCAGGCGGCGGACCCCCTCGAGGGCGTCGGCCCACGTGGCGGGGCGGCCCTTGCCCCACCAGCCCGAGCGCTCCCTCTCGCCGGCCAGCACCAGGCAGACCTGCATGGGCTGGTCCGGGATGGCGGCCTGGAGCTCTGCCCACTCGTCCTCGCTCGGACGGCGGTCCACGCCGAGGATCGGCGCCGGTCCCGCGCCAGGCCTGGGCAGGTAGACAGGCGCGTGCTCGAACAGGGCGACGTCACTCACGCCGCGGCCGATGTTGCGCGCGAGGGTCTTGAGCAGGCCCGGGACGAGAGTGGTGCGCAGCTCCGGCTCTTCCTCGGACAGCGGGTTGGCGACGCGGACCGTGCTCCGGCGCGGATCGTCGGAGTCGAGTCCCAGAGCATCCCAGTCGGACCGGCCGACGAACGGGTAGGTGAGCACCTCGACGTAGCCGGCGCCCGCGAGCACCAGGCCCGCCCGGCGGCGAAGACGCTGCTCCCTGGTCAGCCCACGGCCGGCAGGCGCGGTCGGCAGGATCGAGGGAACCTTGTCGTAGCCCACGATCCGGGCGACCTCCTCGACCAGGTCGTAGGGGTCGTTGAGGTCGGGCCGCCACGACGGGGTGGCCACACTGAGCCGTTCCCCGTCCTCGGTGACGGTGCAGCCGACCGCGCAGAGGTGGTCCACGACGGACTGCCGGTCGACGGGGATCCCCGTGACTTCCTGCGGAAGCCCGGGCGCGATCGACACCGTGCGTCCTTCCGGCGGGGAGCCCACGTAGGTGACCCCGTCGGTGACGGTCCCGCCGCCGTGGCGCACGAGAAGCTCGGCGACCCGGTCCGCGGCGTAGGCAGGGAGCAGCGGGTCGACGCCGCGCTCGAAGCGCTTGGAGGCCTCGGACGGGAGCTTGTGACGCCGCGCGGTCCGGAAGATCGACACCGGGTCGAAGTGCGCGGCCTCGATCACGACGTGGGACGTGGAGTCCCCCAGCTCGGTCTCCTGGCCACCCATGACGCCCGCCAGGCCGATGGGCCCCCGGTCGTCGGTGATGAGCAGGTCCTCCGGGTCGAGGTCGCGCGCCACGTCGTCGAGGGTCGTCAGGCGCTCCCCCGGTTTCGCCCGGCGTACGACGACCGGTCCGGCCAGCTTGTCGCCGTCGTAGCCGTGGATGGGCTGTCCGAGCTCGAGCATGACGTAGTTGGTGACGTCGACCGCGAGCGAGATCGGGCGCATGCCGGCGAGCTGGATGCGCCGGGCGAGCCAGCGGGGCGTCGGAGAAGTCGGGTCGAAACCGGTGACCGTGCGCGTCGCGAACACCGGACAGCCGTCCTCGGCCTCCACCCGGACCGGGTAGCCCGCGTCGTTGTGCTCGGGCACCTTGCGGTCGGCCGGGTCGTGGAACGCAACGCCGTAGGCGAGGGCGGCTTCGCGGGCCAGGCCGCGCAGGGAGAGCGCGTAGGCGCGGTCGGGGTTGATCTCGAACTCGATGACGTCGTCACGCAGGTGCAGCAGCGTGATGGCGTCGTCCCCGGGCTTGACCGCGGCATCGGAGTCCAGGCGCGGGTCGAGCACCAGGATGCCGCCCTGGTCGTCGCCGGTGCCGAGCTCGCGCGTGGAGCAGATCATGCCGTCGGAGACGTGGCCGTAGGTCTTGCGCGCCGAGATCGGGAACGGGCCCGGCAGCACCGAGCCGGGAAGCGACACCACGACGAGATCGCCCTCGGCGAAGTTGTCCGCGCCACAGACGATGCCACGGCCGCCGTCCTCGTCGTTGTGCTCCGGGCCGACGTCGACGCGGCACCAGCGGATGACCTTGCCGTTCTTCTGCGGCTCGGCGTCGAAGGACAGGACCCGGCCCACGACGATCGGGCCCTGCATCTCCGACCCGGGCGCCTCGAGGGCCTCGAGCTTGAGGCCCAGGGCGGTCAGCCGGTCGGCCAGGTCGGCGGCCTCGACGTCGGCCGGCAGGTCGACGTACTCACGGAGCCAGGAAAGGGGGGCCCGCATCAGATCTCCATTCCGAAGGGCAGGGTGAACCGGACGTCGCCTTCGACGAGGTCGCGCATGTCCTCGATGCCGTGCCGGAACAGCAGGGTGCGCTCGAGGCCCATGCCGAAGGCGAAGCCCGAGTAGGTCTCGGGGTCGATGCCGCACGCGGTGAGGACACGCGGGTTGACCACTCCGCAGCCACCCCACTCGATCCAGCCCTCACCCTTGCAGGTGCGGCAGCCCTCCACCGCGGGGGACTCCCCCCGGCAGACGAAGCAGATGAGGTCGACCTCGGCGCTGGGCTCGGTGAAGGGGAAGTACGACGGGCGGAAGCGGGTGGTGATGCCCTCGCCGAACATCGCCTCCGCGAAGTGGTCGAGGGTGCCCTTCAGGTGGGCCATCGAGATGCCCTTGTCGACGACGAGGCCCTCGACCTGGTGGAACACCGGCGTGTGCGTCGCGTCGAGCTCGTCGGTGCGGTAGACGCGGCCAGGGCAGATGACGTAGATCGGAGGCTGCTCGGTGAGCATCGTCCGCGCCTGCACCGGCGAGGTGTGGGTCCGCAGCACCAGACCGCCCTCGGCGGGCTCGAGCCAGAAGGTGTCCTGCATCGTGCGTGCGGGGTGGTCCGGACCGAGGTTCAGGGCGTCGAAGTTCAGCCACTCCGCCTCGACCTCGGGGCCCTCGGCCACTTCCCAGCCCATCGCGACGAAGACGTCGGCGATGCGCTCCTGGACCGTGGTCAGGGGATGCCGCGCGCCCTGCGGCTCGCGGTCCCACGGAAGCGTGACGTCGACGGCCTCCTCTACGAGCATCCGCGACTCGTGCTCGGCCTCGAGCACTGCCTGCCGCTCGGCGAGCGCCTTGTTCACCGCGCCGCGCGCCTGCCCGACGCGCATGCCGGCCTCCTTGCGCGCCTGGGGCGGCAGGGCACCGATCTCGCGGTTGGCCAGCGCGAGCGGGGACCGCTCACCCGCATGTGCGAGACGCGCCTGCTTGAGCTCCTCGAGGGTGGCAGCGCTCGCGACGGCCGCCAACGCGGAGTCACGCATGGCCTCGACCTCGTCGGCGTGCAAGGGCGTGACCTCCACGGGGTCGTAATCGGTGTTGGGGCCCGACATGGCTGCCTTTCACGAGGGGGTGAGGTACTCCAGAGCAGGTGCAGGCATCAGTCTAGGAAGTCCGCGGGCAGAGCCGCGAACCGGTTTGGCGCGCGGACGCGGCTCAGTCGTCGCGGCGGTCTTCCTCGGGCCAGCTGATGCTGATCCGGGCTCCACCGCCAGGGGCGTCGCCGATCTCGACCGCTCCTCCGTGGGCGGTCACGAGGCCGTGGACGATGTACATCCCCAGGCCCGAGCCACCGCGGGTGCCATGCCGCCAGAACTTGGTGAACACGCGGCTGCGGATCTCGGGGCTGATCCCCTCGCCCTCGTCGTCGACATGGATACGCACGCCCGTGAACGGATCATCCGCGCCGAGGGGCTGCAGGGTGATCGTGACGATGCCCTCGCCGTGGCGGACGGCGTTCTCGACGAGGTTGGTGATCACCTGTGCGAACTTGTCGGGATCCGCGAAGGCGTGCGGAAGCTCCTGAGATGCGTCGAGGGCGAGCTCACGGCCGGTCCCGGCCCGTACGGAGGCCAGGACGCGGTCGACCGCCTGGGTGACGTCCAGCGACCTCGGGTACAGCGAGAGCCGCCCGGTGTCGATCCGCGCCACGTCCAGGAGCTCCGCGATGAGCCGGCTGAGCCGGTCTGCGTCGGAGTTGACCGTGTTCAGCATGAGCTTCTTCTGGTCGTCGTTCAGCCGGTCCCACTTGGTCAGCAGGGTGGCGACGAAGCCCTTCACGCCGGTCAGCGGGGAGCGCAGCTCGTGGGCGACCGTGGCCACCAGGTCCGAGCGCTCCCGGTCGAGCCGCTCGCGAGCCCGGGAGGTGCGCAGGCAGATGACGACGCCCGAAGGCGGCCCCTGCCGGGACTCGCGCTCGACCCGGACGGTGAGCAGGAGCTCGGTGCCGTCGGAGAGGAACCAGGACTGCTCCGGGATGCCCTTGCGCAGCCGCGAGCCTCTGTAGAGGTCGACGGTGGAGTACCAGTCGTTGCCCACCTGGTCCTGGAGGGCGACCACGTCGGCGAGGTGCTTGCCCACACCGTCGCCGACACGCAGCATCGAGCGGGCGGCAGAGTTCATCACTGTGACCTGCCCGGTCTCGTCGGCGAAGACCACGCCGTCCGGAATCGCGTCGAGCGTCACGACGTTCTCGGCGGACTCTGTGGCGGACAACACCCGACCAGGCTAGACGTTGTGACCCGTCCCCGCACCTCAGGGACGCCGTGCGTCACGACGCTGCTCCCGGGCTGCGGCGTACAGGCAGACTGCGGCGGCCGTGGCGAGGTTCAGACTCTCCGCCCGGCCGTGGAGCGGGATGCGCACCCGATGGTCGGCCAGAGCCGCAACCTCCTCGGGCAGGCCCCACGCCTCGTTGCCGAACAGCCACGCGGTGGGACGCGACAAGAGCCCCTCGTCGATCGCGTCGTCGAGGTCGGTCTCACCCGCACCGTCGGCAGCGAGCACGACGAAGCCACGCCGCTGGAGCTCCGCGACCACAGCAGCAGTGTCGGGCTCGACGGCGAGGCCGACGTGGAACAGGCTGCCCGCACTGGCCCTGACCGCCTTGCCGTTGTACGGGTCGACCGAGCTTCCGGTCAGCACGACAGCGCTCGCACCCGTGGCGTCGGCGCAGCGGATCACCGTTCCGGCGTTGCCGGGGTCGCGCACGTCGGCACAGACCGCGACCAGCCCCCCGCCGACGGTGGTGGGCTTGTCCGGGTCTGTCCCCCGATCGGGGAGTACGTCGGAGCAGGGGCGGTCGAGGAACCGGCAGACCGCCACGATGCCCTGAGGGTGCACCGTCTCGGCGAGCGATCCGAGAGCCGCGTCGTCGCACAGCAGCCACGGGACCTCGTGCTCGAGGGCACGGGCGTGGATCTCGGGGTGGTGCTCGGCGGCGCCGCGCAGCGCGAAGACCTCCACGACACAGCCGGAGAGGTCGAGCGCCTCGCGCACGGCCTGAGGCCCCTCTGCCAGGAAGAGCCGGTGCTCTGCCCTGGAGACACGTCGGGCGAGCCTCCGTGCCGCCTTGACCCGCCCGCTCTTCACCGAGAGCAGCGGGAGGTCGGCAGGGAGACTCGCCATCGACGTTGGTGTGCCGTGCTCCGACGAGGGACGTCGGAGGGTCAGGCGGACGCCTTCGCGGAGTCGTCCTTGGCCGCGTTCACGTCGGCCGGGACGTTGGCCTTGGCCAGCTCCACGAGCGAGGTGAAGGTGGCGGCGTCGTTGACGGCCATGTCGGCCAGGATCTTGCGGTCGACCTCGACACCGGCTGCCTTCAGACCCTGGATGAACCGGTTGTAGGTCATGCCGTTCGCGCGCGCCGCGGCGTTGATCCGCTGGATCCACAGCTTGCGGAACTCGCCCTTCTTGGCGCGACGGTCACGGTAGCTGTAGACCAGCGAGTGGGTGACCTGCTCCTTGGCCTTGCGGTAGAGGCGCGAGCGCTGACCGCGGTAACCGGACGCGCGCTCGAGAGTTACCCGGCGCTTCTTCTGGGCGTTGACTGCCCGCTTGACGCGTGCCACTTCTTACTCCTTGATGCTTTCAGCGATAGGGGTTCGGCGAGGTGACCAGGTGGTCACTTGCCGAGCAGCTTCTTGACCTTCTTGACGTCAGCCTTGGCGACGTCCTCGGTGCCGGCGAGGCGCCGGGTGAGGGTCGACGGCTTGTGCTCGAGCAGGTGGCGGCGGCCGGCCTTCTGGCGACGCAGCTTGCCCGAGCCGGTGGTCTTGAAGCGCTTGCTCGCACCGGAGTGCGACTTCATCTTCGGCATGGTGTGTCCTTCTGTGGTCGGGCCCGTCCGGTGAGGGCGGGCCGGGTGTCACATGTCTGGGTCGAGGTTCTCCGACCGGCGACGCGGCTTCTTCGAGCCGGTCCCGGCGGTGGCACCCGCTGAACGCTCGGCGTGCTCGGCAGCACGCTCGGCCTCGCGCTCGGCGGCCTTGGACTCCTTGGCGGCCTTGACCTCTGCCTTGGCCTCGGACTTCTTCTTGTGCGGTCCGATCACCATGGTCATGTTGCGGCCGTCCTGCTTCGGGGACGACTCGACGAACCCGAGCTCCTGCACGTCCTCGGCGAGGCGCTGCAGCAGTCGGAACCCGAGCTCAGGGCGGTGCTGCTCACGACCACGGAACATGATCGTGATCTTCACCTTGTCGCCCTGCTTCAGGAAGCGCACCACGTGACCCTTCTTCGTCTCGTAGTCGTGCGCGTCGATCTTCGGGCGGAGCTTCATCTCCTTGATGACGACGTTCGTCTGGTTGCGACGGGCCTCGCGTGCCTTCTGCGCGTTCTCGTACTTGAACTTGCCGTAGTCCATGAGCTTGCAGACGGGCGGACGCGCGGTGGGGGCGACCTCGACCAGGTCGAGGTCGGCTTCCTGCGCAAGCCTCAGTGCGTCCTCGATGCGGACGATACCGACGGTCTCGCCGTTCGGGCCGACGAGCCGGACCTCGGGCACCCGGATCCGGTCGTTGATGCGCAACTCTGTGCTGATGGGTCCTCCTGGGGTGGGTCTCCTGTGGCTGACGCGTCGTCCGCCGGCCTGCTCCCCACCCGAGGAACGGGTATGAAAAAAGGCCTCCGCACGACACTCAAGCGGAAGCCAGCCCCGACACCGAGCCCCCACCACACCACGGGCGTGGCACCAGGCTCGGCGCCTGGCGAGAAGGCACCTCTCGTGGAATTCCACGAGGGCGTGCCCCTCGCGACCGGACCCGACGACGCCTGCGTCGATGCGGGTGGGAGACGAAGCTCCGCTTGTCAGATCTCTGACTGATCAACCATCTGCACGCTCCGGATGTTCCTTCCGGGGCACACAGACAGCCGATCAACAGAGATCGGTCGACGGAAGAGTAGCAACGAAGTACTGCTGAATGCACATCGGGACGCCCGTGTCACCCTTGTCGCCATGACCGAGTCCCTCCCCGACCCCGCCACCGCCTCGTCCCGCGACATCGCCGAGGTGCCTGCGCTCGAGATCGTCTCGACCGCCGCGCTGCACCTGATGAGCTCCGCCGCAGTCAACCTCGGCCTGGCCGAGGACCTCCCGGAGCACGTCGACCTCGACGAGGCGCGGACCCTCATCGACGCCCTGGCCGGGCTGGTCACCGCGGCCGGACCGCGCCTGGGTCACCACCACGCTGCACCGTTGCGTGACGGCCTCCGCAGCCTGCAGCTCGCCTTCCGCGAGGCCTCGGAGATCGAGGACGCACCCGGCGAGGGGCCGGGCGAGAAGCTCACCGGTTCGGTGCGTCCTCGCCGTCACTGAGGCGGGCCCACGCCCACCTGTCACCGGTCTCGACGAGCCGGTAGCCCTCGGCCAGCGAGCGCAGGTCGTCCCCCTCGACGACCAGGAGAGCCGGTCCCGCGACGTCGAGGAGCAATGCCGCAGCCTCGTCCTGGAGAGCGGCCTGTGCAGCCTGCCGGGCGGACACCGGGACAGGACGGGCGTCGGGGTTCCATCTCCCGAGCGCCTCGTTGCCGGTGAACGCCAGGAGGGCCAGCCTTCCGTCCCTTCCCCGCATCAGCACCGTGGCCATGTCCGAGGACTTGTCATGGGCGAGCCCCTGCTCGTCATGCTCCACCTCACCGAGGACGGCCACGACCGGCACCAGCAGGCGGCTGTCCTGGACCACCGCCAGCGTGCGGTGGTGCAGACCTGCGGGGTCAGCGGCGTAGGCGGACATCGCGGCGGCGACCTCCGCGGTGACCGTGCCGTCGTCCCCCGCGAAACCAGGGTCAGGGATGCTGCGCATCGGGCAAGTCTGCCAACACTGTCCCGCCCGGATTCCCGCGGGTGTGCCACGCTTGATGCGTGGGCAACTTCGACACCATCACCTGGCAGGCGCTGACTGCCGTGCTCACCCTGGCGGGCCTGGTCGGCACGGTCGCCTTCTGGCGCCTGCGCGGCCCCGCAGCCGGGCTCCGCACGCTGGCGCTGGCACTCCTCCCCGCAGCCGCCTACCTCACCGGCACGCTGCGACTGCTGTGGCAGATCGGCGACGCCGTGGTGAGCTGGGCGCTCCGCCTGACGTTCAGCCCCGCGGTCTGGCTCGGCATCGCCCTCGCAGCCGTCTCCGTGCTGCTGTTCTCCGTCGCCAGGGTCATGGGGCGGCGCGGCATCGGTACGGCGGCCCGGTCTCGACCGGAGGCGGTTGCCGGGCCCGGGGCTGCGACAACGGCGGTCGAGGGACGCACCGTCGGGGGGAAGCCGGCGTCCCGGGCTGCCGACGCCGACGACGACATGGCCGACATCGAGGCGATCCTGAAGAAGCACGGCATCACGTGACGCCTGGCTCGCTCGAGGAGGAGCTCGAGCCCTGGCGGCGGCACGTGGCCGCGACGGCCGCTCAGGTCGTCGCACTCGCAGCCGGCAGGCAGGCCACTCTGGGCGGAGGGCGGCTCGTGGCCGTCGACGGGCCCGCGGGCTCCGGCAAGTCCACGCTCGGAGAGGCCGTACGCCGGTCCGCCTCCGCGTCCGGCACCACCGCGCTCGTGCACCTCGACGACCTGCTCGACGGCTGGGGCGGCCTCGACGACGTGAGCGCGTCGCTCGAGGAGTCCGTGCTCCGCCCGCTCAGGCGAGGACATCCCGGCACGTACCGGCGCTACGACTGGCACCGCGCCGCCTTCGCCGAGGAGCACACGGTGCCTCCGGTGGACCTCCTGGTCGTGGAGGGGGTGGGGGCGGGCGCGCTGTCGTACGCCTCCTCGGTGACCGTGCTGGTCTGGGTCGAGGCCCCCGACGACCTGCGCCTGCAGCGGGGCTTGGCCCGCGACGGCGAGGAGCTGCGGCCGGAGTGGGAGCGGTTCATGTGCGACGAGGCGGCACTCTTCGCCCGCGAACGCACACGGGACCGAGCGGACCTGGTCGTCAGCGGCGACTGCTCCCAGCTGCTCCCCCGCCGCTGGAGAAGATGACCATGAGGCCGAGCACGAAGCCGAAGTCGTACCAGTTGCCGGTGTTGTCGACCTCGTAGATCGAGACGTCGTCGGTGAACAGGGACACCACGAAGGTCACCGGCGAGATGAACCCCTGCCACAGGCCCAGCCAGAAGCCGGCGGGCTCGGGGCCGGTCCCGACCGAGGGGTTGGGGCCTGCCGCGCAGGATGCGAGCACGAGCACGCCCAGAACCACGATCCCGCCGAGCACGGCTCTCCTCATGGTCGGCTCCTCCCCCTGAGTGCAGCCGCGCGGCGAGGCGACTGCCCGTCCCTCCACGATGACCGACCTCGCGAGGTCTCGACAGGGACCTAGGTCACTCCTGTGCAGCGGCGCGAGGCGGGATCGCCAGCTCGTAGTCGGTGAACCGCCGGGCGACGACGAACCCGGCCCGCTCGTAGATCCCCAGCGCGCCGCTCGGGTTCTCCGAGTCGACGTCGAGCGAGGCCTCGTCGTACCCGGCTGCCCGGTACTCCCGCAGCGCGTGGGCGAGCAGCGTCCCCGCCAGACCGCGGCCACGGTACTCGCGGCGTGTGCCGACCTTGCCGACGTACGCTTCCCGGCGTCCGGTCATCTCGAACGTCGCGTCGTACTCGCTCGTCTGGAGGTACGCCGCGACCTCACCGGGGCGGGCCGGGTCGAGGACCAGGAAGCTGAGCAGGGGCCGGAAGCTGCGGCTCTCGGTGACCCACTGCTTCCACATCGTCTCCGACCACGTCGTGAAGTTCGGATGGTCGACGAAGGCGGCGTTGTGCGCGGCGTGCATAGCGGCGGCGTAGGTGTCGTCGTAGCGCCGCAGCTCCAGCCCGTCCGGGACGGTGGAGTCGTTCTCGGGGAGATCCGCGAGGTCGGCGCGCATGACGAAGCTCCACCGGCCCGGGACGAACCCCGCCTCAGCGAGGACGTCGGCCTGGGCGGTGTTGTCGCTCAGCCCGCGCAGGGCCAGCAAGGCCGGGAGGTCGGGGTGCCGCCCTGCGTGCACCTCGCTCGCCCGCTCCCGCATGAGCCGGGCCATCCTGGTCCCGAGCCCTCTGCCGCGATGGTCGGGGCGGACCACACCGTCAAGATGGATCTTGTGCAGGTCCACGCTGCCGGAGCGCGCGTAGACGTTGAAGTAGCCGACGAGGTCGTCACCGTCGAAGGCGCCGACGATGTCCTTGCCGGGCTCCAGGTCCGGGTTCGCCATCTCCTCGGCGAGGTCGGCCTCGTTGTAGTGCTCCCCGGTGCGGTCGACCTTCTCCGCCTCGGCGAGGAGACGGTTCCAGGCGGGTACGTCGGCCGGATCGAGGCCGCGAATGGTGATGTCCACAGCGGAAGGCTAGGAGCGCGCGGCGACGACCGCACCAGGTTTTCGAATCCTCGCGAAAAGCCGGTCGCCTGCCTGACCAGGAACCCGACGCTTCCGGAAGGAGCACCAGATTGGCGGCGCTAGTCGCCGGCGTGCCCCGCGTCGGGACGATGCTCCGCGTGCCCGGCCAGGATCGTGCGGAGCCGGCCGACCTGTGCGACGGCACGCCCGCCGTCAGAACCTTGGATCCCCATGGCCGCTGCGGTCTCGCCGTCGGCCAGCTCGACCGTGGCCCAGGGGGCGCCTGCCCGCAGGCTCACCTTCGCCACGTCGCCCCACGGGTGCAGCCGGGCGCGGTAGCCGTTGACCAGGAGCAGCCCGTCCTCGCGCGCCTCCACCCGGGACCGCGCGAGGGCGTAGCCGGCCGCGAGAGCAGCGAGCCCGAAGGCGACCAGGGTGAGCCGCTGGAAGGTGGTGAACTGGTCACGCACGTTCTGCGGGAAGGCCAGCCAGATCACGACGACGACCGTGAGCAGCAGGACCCCGAGGACGCCCACGGCGATGCGCACGCCGAGCGGGCGGAACGTCACGGGGAGCGTCACCTCGGACGCCGCGGAGCTTCCCTCCCTGGAGCCGTCGGACCGGTCGGGTCGGGGGCGGGGGTCAGAGCCGGCAGGCATGGATGTCGGTCACCAGGATGCCGCGGGCCCCGATCTCCCAGAGCTCGTCCATCAGCCGCTGCGCGCCGTCACGGGGGACCATGGACCGGACGGCCACCCAGCCCTCGCGGTGCAGTGCCGAGATCGTCGGGCTCTCGATCCCGGGGGTGAGGGCGACGGCCTTCTCGACCCGCTCGGTGCGGATGTCGTAGTCCATCATCACGTAGGCGCGTGCGACCAGGACGCCCTGCAGGCGGCGCTGGAAGACCTCGAATCCGGCCGGGAGCCCCGCGCCGGCCTGCGTGATGAGGACTGCCTCGGACTCCAGGATGGTGTCGAGCACGACCTCCAGGCCCGCCTGCCGCAAGGTCGAGCCGGTCTCCACGACGTCCGCGATGACGTCGGCGACGCCGAGCTGGATGCTGGTCTCCACAGCCCCGTCGAGCCGGGTGACGGTGGCCTCGACACCGCGGTCCTCGAGGTAGCGGCGGACCACCCCGTCGTACGAGGTGGCGATGCGCTTGCCGTTGAGGTCCTCGACCCGGGAGACGGTGCCGGGTCGCGCGGCGAAGCGGAACCGGGAGCGACCGAACCCGAGGGTGAGCACCTCCTCGGCCTTGGCTCCCGAGTCGAGCAGGAGATCGCGGCCGGTGACGCCGACGTCGAGGGTGCCCTCCCCTACGTACGTGGCGATGTCGCGTGGCCTCAGGTAGAAGAACTCGACGTCGTTCTCGGGGTCGGTGAGGGTCAGCTCCTTGGAGTCGACGCGCTGGCGGTAGCCCGCCTCGCGCAACATCTCCGAGGCCGACTGCGAGAGCGAGCCCTTGTTCGGGATCGCCACCCGCAAGGTGCCGTTCCCGGCTGCCGGGGTCGTGGACATCTCCTGCCTCTCCCTGTCCGTGTGGAGCCGGTTCACAGGTGCTTGTAGACGTCGTCGAGCGAGAGTCCGCTGGCCAGCATCAGCACCTGGGCGTGGTACAGCAGCTGGCTGATCTCCTCGGCGGCACGCTCGGGGCCCTCGTGCTCGGCGGCCATCCAGGACTCGGCGGCCTCCTCGACCAGCTTCTTGCCGATCGTGTGGACGCCGGCGTCGAGCGCCTCGACGGTGCCGGAGCCGGCGGGCCGGGTCCGGGCCTTCTCGCTGAGCTCGTCCCAGAGCTCGTCGAACGTCTTCATACCCCTGCTCTCCGTGAGGGTCTGCTCCTTCCCGCGGCTCGCGGGAAGGCGGCACAAGCCTACGGCGTACGACGTACCCGGCCGTCGGCGCTCCTGCCTCGCGAGACCCCGGTCACGTCGACCGCACTCGTCGCGGGGCGGACCGCGTCAGGTGGTGTACCCGCGCCTGATGTCACGCAGCGTCACAGCGGTGCGCAGGGCCGCCGCGGTCGCCTCGTACCCCTTGTCCTCGCGCGACCCTTCGAGGCCCGCCCGGTCGAGTGCCTGCTCGTCGGTGTCGCAGGTGAGCAGGCCGAACCCGACCGAGGCACCGCTGTCGAGGGCGACCCGGTTGAGCCCGTCGGTCGCGGCGGAGCACACGTAGTCGAAGTGGGGTGTCCCTCCACGGATGACCACGCCGAGGGCGACGACCGCCTCGTACCCCTTCTCCGCGAGGGCCGCGGCGACCACGGGCAGCTCGAAGGAGCCCGGCACCCGGACGACGGTGGCGGCCTCCACCTTGTGGTCCTCCAGGGCACGGTGCGCCCCAGCGAGGAGGCCGTCCATCACCTGCTCGTGCCAGCTGGCGGCGACGACCGCGACGCGCAGGTCGTGGCAGTCGGTCGGCGACAGGCCCGGTGACCCCTCGCCGCTCATGCGCGGCCTCCGGCGGCGTGGGTGGTGCGGTGGGCCAGGGTCATGCCGGCTCTCCTTCGGTCGTGTGCTCCGCGAGGTGGGGCAGGTCGTGCCCCATGCGGTCGCGCTTGGTCAGCAGGTAGGCGAGGTTGTGGTCGTTGGGGTGGGGGGTCAGTCGCACGCGCTCGGTGACGTCCACCCCATAGTCCTCGAGGCCGGTGCTCTTGGCCGGGTTGTTGGTGAGCAGTCGCACCGAGCGGACCCCGAGATCACGCAGGATCTGAGTGGCCGCACCGTAGTGGCGGGCGTCCGCGGGAAGCCCGAGGTCGAGGTTCGCGTCGACGGTGTCGCGGCCACCGTCCTGGAGCTGGTAGGCCTGCAGCTTCGCCACCAGGCCGATCCCGCGCCCTTCGTGGCCGCGCAGGTAGACAACGACGCCCCGGCCCTCCTCGACGATCCGGGCCAGCGCCTCGTCCAGCTGGGGGCCGCAGTCGCAGCGGTGCGAGCCGAACACGTCGCCGGTCAGGCACTCGGAGTGCACCCGGGTGAGGACGTCGGCGCCGTCGCCGAGGTCGCCATGGACGAGAGCGATGTGCTCGGAGTCGTCGATGACGATGCGGTACCCGTACGCCGTGAAGTCGCCGTGCGCCGTGGGCAGTCGTGTCTCCGCTGCTCGCTCGACGTGGGTCTCGTGCCGGCGCCGGTAGTGGATGAGGTCCTCGATGGAGATCATCTTCAGTCCGTGCTCGTCGGCGAACTCGCGCAGCTCGCGCCCACGCTTCATGGTCCCGTCGTCGTTGACGATCTCCGAGATCACCCCGGCCGGGTCCAACCCTGCCAGTCGGGCGAGGTCGACCGCCGCCTCGGTGTGGCCGGGACGGACGAGGACACCACCCTCCTGGTAGCGCAGCGGGAAGACGTGGCCGGGCTGGGTGACCTCGAACGGCTCGGTCGCGGAGTCGTTGAGGACCCGGACGGTGTGCGAGCGGTCGGCCGCGGAGATCCCCGTGGTGACGCCGTCGCGGGCGTCGACCGACACGGTGTACGCCGTGCGGTGCCGGTCACGGTTGTGCGGGGTCATCAGCGGGATGCCGAGCCGGTCGAGGGTCGAGGCAGTCATCGGCGCGCAGATCACGCCTGAGGAGTAGCGGATGGTGAAGGCCATCAGCTCGAGGCGTCGACTTGCTCGCCGCGAAGACGAGGTCGCCCTCGTTCTCGCGGTCCTCGTCGTCGACCACGACGACGGCCCGGCCGGCCGCGATGTCGGCGATCGCCTCTTCCACGGAGTCCAGCCGGACGTTGGGTGCGGCGTTCATGGGGACCTTCTCTCCTGGCGTGTTCTGCTCGTCATGTGCGGTGAGGTGCTGGCTGGTCGCGGTCATGCGCGCTCCCCCGCTCCCCCGTCGCTGCTCCCGGGCCCGGCGGCGTCCCTCGCTCCGAGGAGCCGTTCGACGTACTTCGCGACGACGTCCACCTCGAGGTTCACCGGGTCGCCGGCCTGCTTCAGGCCCAGGGTGGTGCGTGCGAGGGTCTCGGGGATCAGCGAGACGGTGAAGCTCTTCTCAGCGACGTCGACGACCGTGAGGGACACCCCGTCGACGGTGATCGAGCCCTTCGACACGAGGTAGCGGGCAAGCCCGGCCGGGAGGCTGACCTCGACGACCTCCCAGTGCTCGCTCGGGGACCGGGAGACGATCGCCCCGGCACCGTCGACGTGGCCCTGCACGATGTGGCCGCCCAGGCGGGTCTGCGGGGTCACCGCGCGCTCGAGGTTGACCCGGTTGCCCGGCTCGAGAGCGCCCAGCGAGGTCTTCTCGAGCGTCTCGTGCATGACATCGGCGGTGAACGTCTCCTGGTCGCGCTCCGCGACGGTCAGGCAGCAGCCGTTGACCGAGATCGAGTCGCCCAGCGAGGCGTCGAGCACGACGTGCGGGCCGCGCACCGTGAGCCGTACGGCGTCGCCCTGGTCGACGAGCGCCTCCACGACGCCGAGCTCCTCGACGATTCCGGTGAACATCATGGCTCCTTGCGGTGGGTCGGGGTCAGGGTGAAGCGTGCGTTGGCGTCGTTGCCCTCGCCGACCACCTCGATGTCGACGACGTCGAAGCGGACCGCGTCGCCGATCGTGGTGATGCCGAGGTCCGCGACCGCGGCGGTGCCCGCGCCCAGGAGCATCGGCGCGACGTAGGCGACGACCTCGTCCACGAGGCCGGCGCGCAGGAACGCCGCTGCGAGGGTCGGGCCGCCTTCGAGGAAGACGTGCTGCCGGTCCATGGCGTACAGCCGCGACAGCGCCTCGGCCGGGTCACGGGTGGGCAGGACGACCGTCTCGGCGACGTCGTCGAGGACCCGACGGTCCTCGGGCACCTCCCGCAGGCCCATCACGGCGCGCAGCGGCTGGTGCGGCAGCGGGCGGTTCTCGGCGTCGCGGACGGTGAGCTGCGGGTCGTCGACCAGGACCGTCCCGGTCCCGACGAGGATCACGTCGGACAGGGCGCGGAGGCGGTGGGTGTCCTGGCGGGCCGCGCTCGAGCTCACCCAGCGGCTCGTGCCGTCCGCGGCAGCACTGCGCCCGTCGAGCGTGGCCGCGAGCTTCCAGGTGACGAACGGCCGTCCGTGCTCGACGGCGAACGTCCAGGTCCGGTTCACCGACCGGGCCTCGTCGACCAGCAGCCCGTGGGCGACGTCGACCCCGGCGGCGCGCAGGGTGTCCGCCCCGCCGGAGGCGACCGGGTTGGGGTCGGCCTGGGCGAACACCACCCGGGACACGCCGGCCCCGACCAGTGCCTCGGCACAGGGGCCCGTGCGTCCCGTGTGGTTGCAGGGCTCGAGCGTCACCACAGCCGTCGCGCCGCGAGCACGGTCCCCCGCCCGGGTCAGCGCGTCCGCCTCGGCGTGCGGCGGTTCCGGCGCCACGGTGGTAGCCCTCGGCGATGGTGTGCCCGTCGCCGTCGAGAAGCACGCAGCCGACCCGTGGGTTCGGGCCGATGGGGACACCCGGGGTGCGGGCGAGGTCCAGGGCACGCGACATGGCGCGCGTCTCCGCGGGACTGAACGTCACCGGTGGCCCCTCTCGTCCGTTTCGCGGACTCCGGGGCGTCAACGGGCTGCCGCCGTAGCGGTGCCCCCGGTGAGGGGACGACACGGCGTACGGCGGACAGCTGCGTGCACTTCCCATCCGGACTTTCACCGTCGGTCCAGGAGTTCCACCTGGTCAACCGGCCGCTGGATGCGGACGGGTCGCGGACTGTCACCGCCGGCTCGGAATTACACCGACCCCAGAGCACGCGAGCTCATCACTCGTCAGGGTTCAGCGTGCCACATTCGTGGTCATCATGGGCTGTGAGGCTGCCCACCCTCGCCTGCCGATGGACGTGCGCGTCCGGCAGTTCTGCCGACTCGGCTGTCGTCCGGCGGCACTTCTGCCGACTCGACGGTCCGGTGGGCGGCAGTTCTGCCGACTCGACGGTCCGGTGGGCGGCACTTCTGCCGACTCGACGGTCCGGTGGGCGGCAGTTCTGCCGACTCGGCGGTCCTCCCGGCGGCACTTCTGCCGACTCGGCGTCAGAGAGTCGACGCCTTGACTGCCGAGGCGCGGAGCTGCTCGACCATGAGCCCCGGGTCCTCGGCGCGGAAGACCGCGGAACCGGCGACGAACACGTCGGCCCCGGCGTCGGCGCACTGCTCGATGGTGTCGAGGGACACGCCACCGTCGACCTGGAGCCAGAGCTCGAGGCCGTGCTTGGCAATGAGCTCGCGGGTGCGGCGGATCTTCGGCACGCACATCTCCAGGAACGCCTGGCCGCCGAAGCCCGGCTCCACCGTCATCACCAGCAGCATGTCCAGCTCGGGCAGGAGATCCTCGTACGGCTCGATCGGCGTCGCCGGCCGCAGCCCCATCCCGGCGCGGGCGCCCTTCTCACGGATCTCGCGGGCCAGGCGCACCGGGGCGGTCGCGGCCTCGGCGTGGAAGGTCACCGACGACGCACCGGCCTCGACGTAGCCCGGCGCCCAGCGGTCGGGGTCCTCGATCATCAGGTGACAGTCGAGCGGCGTGTCCGTGGCCTTCGCCAGGGCCTCGACGACCGGCATCCCGAGAGTGAGGTTGGGGACGAAGTGGTTGTCCATGACGTCGACGTGGAGCCAGTCGGCGTTGGAGATGCGCTCGGCCTCGGAGGCGAGGTTGGCGAAGTCGGCGGACAGCAGGCTCGGCGTGATCTGGATTCCCATGGCGGCTCGATCCTAGCCGCCGACCCCGGGCTCCACGGACTGGCGGTGGGCTCGCCTCCGGCGGGTCACGTTCGCGGCCGAGTGCCACCCGGGTCGGTGACGCCCCCGGCTCAGGCCTCCGGCTCGGCCGGGGGCTCCTCCCCCGCACGCTCGTCGCGCGCCGCCCACTCCAGCAGCGGGCCTATGTCGAAGACGGCGTCATCGATGCGTGCGTGGAGGTCCCCGAGCTCGGCGTAGCGCTTCGGCACGGTGGCGATCGTGAGCTCGCGCGGATCCACGTCTTCGACCTCGTCCCAGCGGATAGGCGTCGAGACGGTCGCCTCCGGGTTGCCCCGCACCGAATAGGCGCTCGCGATCGTGTGGTCACGAGCGTTCTGGTTGTAGTCGACGAAGAGCTTGCGAGGGTCGCGGTCCTTGCGCCACCAGGTCGTGGTGACCAGGTCGGGGGCGCGCCGCTCCACCTCGCGTGCGAACGCCAGCGCCGCCCGGCGTACGTCGGGGAACCCGTGGTCCGGCTCGATCCGCACGTAGACGTGGAGGCCGTTGCCACCCGAGGTCTTGGGCCAGCCGACGCCACCGAGCTCGCCGAGGACCTCGTGGGCGACGTGGGCGACGCGGCGAACGGTGTCGAAGGGGCAGTCGGGCATCGGGTCGAGGTCGATGCGCCACTCGTCGGGCTTCTCGGTGTCGGCGCGACGGGAGTTCCAGGGGTGGAACTCGACGGTGGACATCTGGACCCCCCAGATGACGTGGGCCAGCTCGGTGACGCAGAGCTCGTCGGCGTACCTGTCGTAGCGGGGGAACTTCACCCGCACGGTCTCCAGCCACGGCGGTGCTCCGCGCGGGACCCGCTTCTGGTGCACCTTCTCCCCGGCCACGCCCTCCGGGAAGCGGTGCAGCATGCAGGGTCGCTCCCGTAGCGCGTTGACGATCCCGTCCCCGACGGAGAGGTAGTACTCGACCAGGTCGAGCTTGGTCTCCCCGCGGGCCGGGAAGTACACGCGGTCGGGGTTGGTGACCCGGACGACGCGATCCCCGACCTCGACCTCGACGGCGGGTGTCCCGCTGGACGTGGCGGCCATGCCCCGACGTTACCGGTGCGGGGACCTTCTCAGCAGCGCGAAGAACATCGCGTCTGTGCCCTGACGGTGGGGCCACAGCTGCACCGTGCCCGCAAGGGGCATCCGCTCGGCGTGCAGCCCGGGTACGTCGGGGAACAGCCCGGTCGCGTCCTCGAGCTCCACGTCGTCGCGTCCCTCGACCACGCGCGCCACGACCCCTGCGGTCTCCGCGAGCACCGGGGAACAGGTCGCGTAGGCCACCACCCCTCCGGGCCGGACGGCGTCCACGGCGGAGCTCAGCAGCTGCTCCTGCACCGGCACCAGGGTCTCGACGTCCTCGGGTGTCCGGCGCCATCGCGACTCGGGCCTGCGACGCAGCGCACCCAGTCCCGAGCAGGGCGCGTCGACGAGCACACGGTCGAAGGTTTCGGGAGCCCAGGCGGGGGTCGTGCCGTCCGCCGTGACCACACCGGCCATCCCGGATCCCGCGGCCCGGGTCGCACGGCGAACCAGGACGGCCCGGTGGGGCTGCCGCTCGGTGGCCACGACGCGCGCGCCACACTCGGCAGCCAGGGTCGCCAGCAAGGCGGTCTTGCCGCCAGGGCCAGCGCACATGTCCAGCCACAGGGCGTCGTCGCCGTCGACGGTTGCCCGGGCCAGCGCGAGCGTCACCAGCTGTGACCCCTCGTCCTGCACGCCGGCGCGCCCGTCGGCGACAGCCGGGACGGCGGCCGGGTCGCCGGACCCGAGCTCGACGGCGTACGGGGAGATGGACGAGGCGGTGCCTCCGGCATCCACCAGCTCCTCGACCGTCGCCAGGCCGGGCCGCGCGACCAGCGTGACCTTGGGTGGCGCGTTGTCGGCGGTGAGCAGGTCCTCCAGCTCCTCCGGTGCCCCGAGCGCCTCACCCAGCGCTTCGACGACCCAGCGGGGATGGGAGTGCGCGACCTCGGCGTAGCCGGTCGGGTCGACAGACGGGTCCGGTGCCGTCCGCCGCACCCACCCCTCCAGGTCGTGGGCGGCGACCTTGCGCAGCACGGCGTTGACGAACCCCGCCGGACGATGGCCGACCCGGTCGCGCACGAGCTCGACCGTGGTCGAGACAGCAGCATGGGTGGGAACGCGCATGGCCAGGAGCTGGTGGGCGCCGAGACGGAGCGCGTCGAGGACGGCCGGGTCCACCTTCGTCAGAGGCCGGTCGACGCAGCGGCCGATCACGGCGTCGTAGGTGCCCTGGCGCCGGATCGTCCCCGAGACGAGCTCGGTGGCGAACGCGGCGTCGCGGCCGGTGATCCCCCGGTCGCGGAGAACGGAGGCCAGCAGGAGGTTGGTGTAGGCGTCCTGCTCCCGGACGGAGACCAGGACGTCGAAGGCCACCAGCCGGGCTGCGTCCACCTTCGACGGCCGTGGGTCCTGCTGTGACCCCGAGACCTGTCGTGAGCCCAGGGCCTGCCGTGAACGTGGTTGCCTTCCGGGGCCGCCCCGGCGGCGCCCGCCTCCCCGGGCACCGCTGCGAGGGCGCCCGGCTCCCGGGTCGTTCGGCTCAGCCACCGAGGGTCTCGCCGGAGGACAGCCGTGCGCCGCGAGCCCAGTCGGCCGCTTGCATCTTCTTCTTGCCGAAGGGCTTGACCTCGCCCAGCCGCACCGGGAAAGTGGCGGTGCCCACGAACACCGCCTTCTTGGTGACCTCCATCACGCCCGGCGCGAGATCCGGCCCGTCCTCGACGACCGCGACCTGCGCGATCTTGAGCCGGTCCCCGGCGTACGTCGACCAGGCACCCGGGCCCGGTGTACAGGCGCGGACCCTGCGGTCGACCGCCACCGCCGGCTCGGTCCAGTCGACCTCCGCGTCCTCGACGAGGATCTTCGGGGCGAAGCTCACCCCCTCGTCGGGCTGCTCACGGGCCTCCAGGGAGCCGTCCTCGATGCCGTCGAGGGTGGCGACCAGCAGGCCCCCACCGCTGTGCGCCAGGCGGGTGAGCAGGTCGCCTGCCGTGTCGCTCGGGCGCACCGTCTCGGTGACCACACCGAAGGTGGGCCCGGCGTCGAGCTCCTTGACGATCCGGAACGTGGTGGCGCCGGTGATCTCGTCGCCGGCCCAGATCGAGTGCTGCACCGGGGCGGCGCCGCGCCACGCCGGCAGCAGCGAGAAGTGCAGATTCACCCACCCGTGCTCGGGGATGTCGAGCGCGCTCTGCGGCAGGAGAGCCCCGTAGGCCACCACTGGACAGCAGTCGGGCCGGAGCTCGCGCAGGGCTTCCTGGAACTCCGGGTCCCTCGGGTGCTGCGGCTTGAGAACCGGGATGCCGAGCTCCTCTGCACGCTGGGCGACCGGGGAGGCGACCAGCTTGCGGCCACGGCCGGCGGGCGCATCAGGGCGGGTCACGACGCCGACGAGCTCGTGCGAGCTCTCGGCGATCGCCTCCAAGGCGGGCACAGCCACCTCGGGCGTGCCGGCGAACACGACGCGCATCAGAGCCCGAATCCCTTCATCGCGTGCGGCGAGACCTTCACCGTCGGGGGCGTCTCCCCGAACCACGCCGACTCCCGGATCGCCTTCATCGCCAGCTTGCGGGTCTCGCGGTCGAGACGGTCGATGAAGAGCACCCCGTCGAGGTGGTCGGTCTCGTGCTGGATCGCCCGCGCCAGCAGCTCCGACCCCTCGATGCTCACCGGGTCGCCGTACATGTTCCAGCCCTTGGCGACCACCGACATCGCACGCTTGCAGTCGAACGTCAGGTCGGGGATGGACAGACAGCCCTCCGGCCCGTCCTGCTCCTCGTCGGAGAGCGACAGGTCGGGGTTGATCAGGTGCCCGAGCTCACCGTCGACGTACCAGGTGAACACACGCAGCCCGACGCCGATCTGCGGCGCGGCCAGTCCGGCGCCGGGGGCGTCGCGCATCGTGTCGCTCAGGTCCTCCACGAGGCGGCGCAGCTCCTTGTCGAAGTCGACCACCTCACTCGCACGCGTGGTCAGCACCGGGTCTCCGAAGAGACGGATCGGCTGGACGGCCACAGGGGACTCCTCAGGCTTCGTAGGCTTCAGGCACGTTGGGCAACGGGCAGCTGCCCAGTCTACGGACCTGCGGCGGCCGCCCGTCGCACCCTGGCTCCCCCCGCCACCGGCCGGGCCCCAGCCGAGACGGCCGGCCTCGTCTCGACACAGGCTCACCCGAGGTTGACCGGGTCGACCTGCACCCGGATCGCCTCCAGCTTCTTCGCATCGCGTATGCCTTGCATCTCCACCAGCGCCCGTGACAGCTCCGCGCCCAGGGCTCGGGGCACGCGCACGACGGCCCGCACCTGCGGGGCCTGCTCGGAGGCTCGCGGCCCGGTGGCCTCCTCGACCGGCACCGGGCCCAGGACCTCGGCACCGTCGGGGAGAGCGAGCGCGTCGAGCACCTGGTCGATGACCTCCACGCCCCCGGTCAGGGTGGCCAACCGGGAGGCGGGAGGCAGGTGCGCGGACTGGCGTTCGGCGAGCTCGCGTTGTGCGAACCCGCCCGGGTCCCAACGCAGCAGCGCCTGGAGCACCGGCTCGGTGCTCTCCCCCACCACGACCACGCGACCGCCCTGGGCGGCTGGTCTGGCGAGCGCCGCCGCGTTCATCCACCGTCGCAGGGACTCCTCGGCGATGCGCAGGTCCGTGCGCGCGAGCATGAGCCAGGTGTCGAGCAGCACCACACAGGCGTAGCCCTCGGCTGCCAACGGCTCCGCGCCCGGCGTGGCCACCACAAGAGCGGGCGTCCCGGGAACCGCGTCCAGGACACGGTCCCCTGATGAGGTCTTCACCGGCGTGGAGGGGAAGGCGCGCCCGATCTCCTCGGCGGTCCGCCGGTCACCGCGCACCGGAGCCCGCAGGCCACGGGCGCCGCACTCCGGACACGCCCACGCCTGCTCCTCCTGGCCGCACCAGACGCAGGCCGGCGGCCGCTGAGCCGCGCTCACGCGCAGGGGTCCGGAGCAGGCTCGGCAGCGGGCCGGGGTGCGACAGCGTTCGCAGGCGAGGCTCGCGGCGTACCC
Organism: uncultured Actinomycetota bacterium; assembly: GCA_963823965.1. Taxonomy (GTDB): domain Bacteria; phylum Actinomycetota; class Actinomycetes; order Propionibacteriales; family Nocardioidaceae; genus Nocardioides_C. Next base: position 43,489 of record CAWGNO010000002.1, read on the forward strand.
GTGGCGGGGTGTCTGCAGCAGCACCGGCCCGTGCTCGAGGCCGCGGCGGATCGCCTCGAACGCCGCACGAGGCAGCCGCGTGGAGCGGGCGAAGGGGTCCCGGTCGAGCTCGCGGTCGGTGGCACCGGTGATCGCGACCTGCGCCGAGCGTGCGCGGAGCACGTCCCGGGCAGCGGCGATCTCGCGGGCCCAGCCCGTGCGCAGCAGGAACTCGCCCTCGACGGTGCGCGCGAAGCCGCCGACCAGAGCCCCAGAGGCCTCCTCGTGAGCCCGCAGCAGGAGGACGTCGCGCGTGTGCGGATACGGCGCCCGGGGCTCGGCATGGAGGTCGTCGCCGTCGTCCCAGACCGCGACGAGTCCCAGGTCGGCCACCGGGGCGAACGCCGCAGCACGCGTGCCGACCACGACCTTCCGCACGCCCCGCGACAGCGCGAGGAACGACCGGTACCGCTCCGACGGACCGAGATCGGCGGTGAGCACCACGTGGTGACCCTCGCCGAGGACCTCGGACAGGGCCGCGTCGACTCGCTCGACGTCGCGGCGGTCGGGGACGCAGACCAGGGCGCCCCGTCCCGAGGCGTACGTCGCGGCAGCGGCCTGCGCGAGGAGGCGAGGCCAGTCCTCCCCTGGCACGGCTCCCCACACGGCGCGCGGAGCACCCCCCTCGGCCAGGTGGCGGACGAACGGCTGCCCACCGACATAAGGCCCCCAGGCCTTCTCCGCGGCGGCCGGGTCGACCGTCGGCGCGGGGGCGGGGTCGGACGGCTGCTTCTCGACCGTGGCGTGGCGCGCCGGCACGGCGAGCCGGAGTACGTCGGACCGGGTGCCTGCGTAGCGGGCAGCCACGGACGCCGAGAGGCGGGCCACCTGGGGCAGCAGGACCGGTTCGGGGCTCACCGCCCGCCGCAGCGGGGCCAGACGGCCCTGGTGGCTGCTCTCTTGCGCTCGGGCGAGCACGAAGCCGTCCACGTCCTGGCCCGCGAACCGCACCTTCACACGCGCTCCGGGCACGGCGTCGGCGGACATCTTCTCCGGCACCAGGTAGTCGAAGGGCCGGTCCAGGTGCGCCAGGGGTACGTCGACCAGCACCTGGGCCACGGGGTCGACGGCCGCCGCCTCGAGGGGCCCCTTGGCGGTCTTGGCCCGTTGCGATCGCCGTTTCGCGGCGCGGGCGGTGGCGCGCGCCGCGTCGAGCTCCGGCATGAGAGCAGGCTGTGCCGCGTCCTCGCTCGTCTCGCCGGTCGCGTTCGCGCTGCCGTGCGCATCGGCCGTGGAACCGGTCACGGCGGCGCCGGTCGCGTCCGGGGAGTGGCGGCGAGGCGCGGGCGCGGCATCTCGACGGTCGGGCTGGGTCACGGGGTCATCCTCGCAGCCGGTTCCGACGTCCCTGGCAGGCCGGGCCGTGCCCTGGGGAGATGCCCCCTTCGCGGCATACCGGTGGGTGAGCTCCGGCCATGGTGACCGCGCCGGCGGCGTCACTCCCCACAGCAAAGCGTCACTTCCCGCGCAAGATTTGCGACGGGAAGTCACGGTTCCACAAGGGACCTTGTGCAACCGTCCCCGCGGACAGGGATCAGACGCCTGCGGCAGTCCGCAGCGCCTCGACGCGGTCGGTGGACTCCCAGGTGAACTCGGGGAGCTCACGCCCGAAGTGACCGTAGGCAGCCGTCTTGCCGTAGATGGGCCGGAGCAGGTCCAAGTCACGGATGATCGCGGCCGGGCGCAGGTCGAACACCTCGAGCACGGCCTTCTGGATCGTGGCGACGGGGATCGACTCGGTGCCGAAGCAGTCGACGTAGAAGCCGACCGGGTGGGCCTTGCCGATGGCGTAGGCGACCTGCACCTCGCAGCGGCGCGCCAGGCCGGCGGCCACGACGTTCTTGGCCACCCAGCGCATCGCGTAGGCCGCCGAGCGGTCGACCTTGGACGGGTCCTTGCCGGAGAAGGCCCCACCGCCGTGGCGGGCCATGCCGCCGTAGGTGTCGATGATGATCTTGCGACCGGTCAGGCCGGCGTCGCCCATGGGGCCACCGATCTCGAACCGCCCGGTCGGGTTCACCAGCAGTCGGTAGTCGTCGGCAGGGATGTCGAACTGGGCGAGAACGTGGTCCACGACGTGCTTGCGGACGTCGGGAGTCAGCATCTCGGCGAGGTGGATGTCCGCGGCGTGCTGGGTCGAGACCACGACGGTGTCGACGCGCACCGGGCGGCTGTCGTCGTCGTACTCGATGGTGACCTGCGTCTTGCCGTCGGGACGCAGGTAGGACATCGTCCCGTCGCGGCGTACCTCGGAGAGCCGCTGGGCGAGCCGGTGCGCGATCGTGATCGGCAGCGGCATCAGCTCGGGGGTGTCGTCGCAGGCGTAGCCGAACATCAGGCCCTGGTCGCCGGCTCCCTGGCGGTCGAGGGGGTCGACGGAGTGGTCGTGGCGCTCCTCGTAGGCGTCGTCCACGCCCTGGGCGATGTCGACCGACTGGCCGCCGATGGCGACCTGGACACCGCAGGACCAGCCGTCGAAGCCCTTGAGCGAGGAGTCGTAGCCGATGTCGAGGACCTTCTTGCGGACCAGCTCGGCGATGGGGGCGTACGTCGTGGTGGTGACCTCACCGGCCACGACCACCAGACCTGTGGTCACCAGCGTCTCCACCGCCACCCGGCTGCGCGGGTCATCGGTGAGAAGGGCGTCCAAGATGGTGTCGCTGATCTGGTCGGCGATCTTGTCGGGGTGTCCCTCGGTCACCGACTCGGAGGTGAAAAGGCGTCCGGCCACTGGTCTCCCCTGTCCGCGCCGTGCTCCCGACGCATCCCTCGGTACTGCTACGTCTCTGTCTCGTCTTGAACCATAACGGGTGCGGGCCAGCGCCTTCAGCGGATCTCGACCAGCGACAGGACCTGGTCCCACACCACGTTGGACAGCGCGGTCTTGGAGCCGCGCGGGACGGGCCCCGCCGTGCCGTCGGCGCGCAGGACCACGGCCTCGTTGTCGGCCTCGCCGAAGACCTTGCCGCCCGAGACGTCGTTGACGACGAGCAGGTCGCAGCCCTTGCGGGCGAGCTTGGCGCGGGCGTGGTCGAGGACCGAGGCGTGGGCGTCGCCGGTCTCGGCGGCGAACCCGACCACGACCGTGCCCGGACCGGGGCGGTTCCGGGAGATCTCGGCCAGGATGTCGGGATTCTGCTCGAGCTCGACCACGGGCACCGACCCGTCATCGGCCTTCTTGATCTTGGAGTCGCTCACCGAACGGGGCCGGAAGTCGGCAGGGGCGGCGGCCATCACCACGGCGTCCGCGTCGGGGGCGACGGCGAGGACGGCGTCACGCATCTCGGCGGTCGTCTCCACCCGGACCACCTTGACGCCGGCGGGGTCGGGGAGGTCGACGTTGGCGGCGACGAGCGTCACCTCGGCGCCGCGAGCGACGGCGGTGCGGGCGAGCGCGTAGCCCTGGAGCCCCGACGAACGGTTCCCGAGGAACCGGACCGGGTCGAGGTACTCACGGGTGCCGCCGGCTGTCACCACGACGCGCAGGCCGGCGAGGTCTCCGGCGACAGCCGCGTCAGGCTGCCCCAGCACTGCTGCGCAGACCTCGAAGATCTCTCCCGGCTCCGGGAGGCGCCCCTTGCCCGTGTCGACGCCGGTCAGGCGCCCTTCGGCAGGCTCGAGGACCAGGACACCGCGGCGTCGCAGCGTGTCCACGTTGTCCCGCGTCGCGGCGTGCTCCCACATCTCCGTGTGCATCGCCGGGGCCAGCACCACAGGGCAGCGCGCGGTGAGCAGGGTGTTGGTGAGCAGGTCGTCGGCCAGGCCGTGGGCGGCCTTCGCCATCAGGTCCGCGGTGGCAGGGGCGACCACGACGAGGTCGGCGCTCTGCCCGATGCGGACGTGCGGCACCTCGTGCACCCCGGCCCACACCTCCGTCGCCACGGGCTTGCCGGACAGCGCCGCCCAGGTGGGGGCGCCCACGAACTCCAGCGCCGCAGCGGTGGGAACGACGGTGACGTCGTGCCCGGACTCGGTGAAGCGCCGGAGCAGCTCACAGGCCTTGTATGCAGCAATGCCGCCACTCACGCCGAGAACGACGTGGGGGCGGCGGCTGCCGTCAACCGGGGACCCGGTCGCGGTCACTCTCAGGCCTCGGGGCTCTCAGGCGCCGGGGCGTTGGGGTCGATGTCCTCGCAGGTGAGCAGGTCCTCGTTGATCTCGCGGAGCGCGATCGACAGGGGCTTCTCCTGCACATGGGTGTCGACGAGGGGGCCGACGTACTCGAGCAGGCCCTCACCGAGCTGGGAGTAGTAGGCATTGATCTGCCGAGCGCGCTTCGCGCTGTAGAGCACCAGCTTGTACTTCGAGTCGGTCTTCGTCAGAAGCTCGTCGATGGACGGGTTGGTGATGCCCTCGGCAACGGGCAGGGAGCCAGACACGCTTGGAGGCCTCACAGAGTCAGGGATGGGTAGGGACGTTCTTGATCAAGGCTACCAACTCTTCGCTCGCGGCGTGAACTTCGTGGTTCACCACCGTTACGTCGAACTCCGACTCGGCGGCCAGCTCGTCGCGGGCGGTCTCGAGGCGGCGCTCGCGCTCCTCAGGGGTCTCGGTGCCGCGCCCGACGAGGCGTCGCACGAGCTCCTCCCACGTCGGCGGGGCCAGGAACACGAACAGCGCCTCGGGCATGGTCTCGCGGACCTGCCGGGCACCTTGCAGGTCGATCTCCAGAAGAGCAGGGCGGTGGGCGGCCAGCGCATCCTCGACCGGTCGGCGCGGGGTGCCGTAGCGGGCGCCCTTGTGGACCACAGCCCACTCGAGCAGCTGTCCCGAGGCGACCAGCTCGTCGAACTCCTCGTCGCTGACGAACCAGTAGTGGCGTCCGTGCACCTCCCCGGGGCGGGGCTTGCGCGTGGTCGCCGAGACCGAGATCCACACCTCGGGGTGGTGCTTGCGGATCTCGGCCGCCACCGTCCCCTTTCCGACAGCCGTCGGCCCTGCGAGGACGGTCAGCCGTCCTGTGCCGCCGGCGCCCGGACGCTCCTCCTGCGAGACTCCTCCGGTCACGGTGCTCGTCACTCCGTGGAGCCGAACTCACGCTCGAGGCCGGCGATCTGGTTGGCGCCGAGCCCTCGCACCCTGCGGCTCTCGGAGATGTTGAGCCGCTCCATGACCTGGCGGGCCCGGACCTTGCCGATGCCGGGCATCGACTGCAGCAGCTCGAGGACGCGCATCTTGGCGATGACCTCGTTCTCCTGGCCCTGCTTGAGCACCTCCGCGAGGGAGGCGCCCGAGTGCTTCAGACGGTTCTTGACCTCGGCGCGCTCGCGGCGCGAGGCCGCAGCCTTGTCCAGCGCCGCCTGGCGCTGCTCGGGCGTGAGCGGCGGAAGGGCCACGGTGATGTCCTCATCGATCGGCGGGAAGGGCTCAGGGTGCGAGCACGGACGACGTGCAATCTAGTCATGGTCCGCGACGGCCCGCAACGCGAGAGCCTAGGTCACCCGCCCGCGGACCCGAGCCCCAGGTCGACCTTGCAGACGTCGCGGGCGTGCTGCTGCACGCTCTCCCCTGCGGAGGTCACCCGCCCGGACGCCAGTTCGGCGGCGGCGTCCTCCAGGCGCTTCACCTCGGCCTTGCCGACCCCCTCGGGGGGTGACGCCGGGTCGAACTCCTCCGGGGTCGTCCCCGCGTCGTCGAACGCCTCGACCAGCCCCTCCAGGGCGAAGACCAGGGTCGACCACTCGTCGGCGATGTCGTCCGGCGCCTCGTCCCGGAGATCGCGCCACACGTCGAGGGTGCCGGTGAGCACGTCCTCGCCGGGTCGGTCCGAGCGGTTGGCCAGGTCGGCGAGGGTGTCCTTCTGCTTCTCGAGCTCGGCGCAGTAGGAGTCGGTGTCGCTGGCGCAGCCCGTCAGGGACGCGAGGACGAGGAGGACGGCGACCAGCGCGACGCCGCCACGGCGTACCCCCTTCATGCGCCCGCCAGCACGGACAGCTCCTGGGCGGTACGCCGGGCCGCGTCGTGCAGGGCTGCCTTGTCCGGCCCGGCAGCCAGGATCTCGCGCGAGCTGCTGGCGAGCACGTTGCGGGCCGCCGACCCGAAGATCCGGAGCACGTCCGAGGGCGTGCCGCCCTGGGTGCCGAGGCCTGGCGCGAGCAGGGGGCCGTTCACGTCGAGGTTCTCCCGGGTCTCCCCGATCGTGGCTCCCACGACAGCACCGATGGACCCCAACGGGTGCGCGCCTGCATTCCGGGCGGCGACCGCCTGCAGGACCGTGCCGGCGACCGTCCGGCCGTCCTCTGTCCGGGCGTGCTGGACCTGGGGCCCCTCGGGGTTGGAGGTCAGCGCGAGGACGAACACCCCGGCGCCGTGGGCGAGCGCAGTGTCGAGGAGGGGGTCCAACGACCCGACGCCGAGGAACGGGCTGGCGGTGATCGCGTCGACGGCGAGCGGCGAGGAGGGGTCGAGGTAGGCGTCGGCGTACGCCTGGGCCGTGGACCCGATGTCGCCACGCTTGACGTCCAGCACGACCAGTGCGCCGCGGGCGCGCGCCTCGGCGACCACCTTCTCCAGGACCGCGACGCCCTTGGCGCCGTGCCGTTCGAAGAAGGCCGACTGAGGCTTCAGCGCGGCCACGCTGCCGGCCAGCGCCTCGACGGCGGTCAGGCAGAAGCGCTCGAGGCCCACCGCGCTGTCGGTCATCCCCCAGGCGTCGAGGAGGGCGGGGTGCGGGTCGATGCCCGCACACAGCGGTCCGTGGGCGTCCATGGCATCGCGCAGGCGAGCACCGAACGTCATCGTGGGTCTCCTTCGGGTCGGTGGGCGTGGCCGATCGCCTCGGCGACACTCGCCATGTCGTGACGGGCGAGCTCCCGCTCGAGCTCGGCGGTGATGCGTTCGGGGGCGGAGGGGTCGCGCAGGACGGTGGTGCCCACCTGGACGGCGCGGGCCCCCACGGCGAGCATCGCGAGTGCGTCGCGCCCGTCTCGGACACCTCCCGCGCCGACGAGCGGCAGCTCGGGCAGCGCGGCATGCACGTCGTACAGGCAGCGCAGTGCCATCGCGTGGACGGCCGGGCCGCTGAGGGTGCCTCCGCCACAGCCGAGGGCGGGCCGCAACGTGGTGGGGTCCAGGACGAGCCCGGGCAGGCCCTGGCCGATCACGACGACCTCCGCTCCGGCCTTGACCACGGCACGGGCCACGTCGACGACGTGGTGGAGGTCGGGCAGGACCTTGGCGAGCACCGGGACCCCGCGCGGCATGTCCCGGCGCACAGCGGCGACGATCTTGCCTGCCTGGTAGGAGTCGAGGGCGGCCACGGAGCCTGGCGGCCAGGCCAGGTTGACCTCGACGCCGGCCACGCCGGGGGCCAGGCCGACCATGCGAGCGAGCTCGGACCACTCCCCCAGGTTGCGCCCGGCGATCGAGACGACGGTGCGGACCTGCCTCTGCGCGAGCCAGGGCAGCTCGGAGGCGAGGAATCCTTGGAGCCCGGGCCCTTGGAGCCCGGGGTCGGTGAGCAGACCGCTCGGCGTCTCGACCGCTCTGGGGGGCCGGCCTCCGGCCCGGGGGTCGATGGTGACCGACCGGGTGACCAGCGCCCCGAGGCCCGCGAGGTCGAGGTGGGACTCGAGCTCGCGCCCGGAGCCTCCGCACCCGGCGGCAACCATGACCGGGTTGGCCAGGGTCATCTCCCCCAGGGTGGTGCTCAGGTCGGGCGCGGTCATCGCTCCGCCGCGACGGTCTCGGGAGCAGGGGCGCCCCAGGCGTCTGCGGGAACGGTGCCGAGGTCGGCCCAGCGCACCCGGTCGCCCCGGAACACCGGACCCTCGACGCAGGCACGCACCATCCGGGAGAGGCCGTCCTCCCCCACCACGGGCACGACGCAGGTGTGGCAGGCGCCGCTGGCGCACAGCTGCGAGGCGTCGAGCGCGGTCTGGCTCCAGGCGCCGTGCCGCTCCGCGACGACGGCCACCTGGTGCAGGGTGCCGGACGGCCCCGCGGCGTACACGACGTCGCTGCCGGTGCGGTCCAGCACTTCGGGCAGCGCCCGGGCGACGGTGCCGTGCATGCCGACGGAGCCGTCCACCGTGCTCACCACGACGGTGCGGGCAGCCCGCTTGGCGTCGAGGGCGCCGAAGAGCTCCTTCTCCCCCGCGGCGCCGAGGACCATGTGGACGGGGCAGCCACGCTCGCGCAGGCGCTCGGCGAGACTGAACAGGGGCGCGGCCGCGTGCCCGTGCCCGACGAGGGCGCACGGCACCGGCTCCTTGGGCAGTGCGTAGGGCCTGCCCAGCGGACCCAGGACGTCGACGGCAGCGCCCGCGCCGAGGCCGCCCAGCCAGGCGTGCCCCGGCTCCGTGACCTCGAAGACGACCTCGACGGTGCTCTTGTAGGTGCCCGTGGCGCGAGCCCGGTAGATGGGGAAGGCCCGCCGCAGGATCCGGTCCGACAGGTGGCCACCGACGGCCAGGGCGACGAGGGTGCCCGGGCGAAAGCGTTCGGCGACGCCGGGAGCGACGAGGGTCAGGTGCTGGTAGGCACCGACCCGCTTGTTGGTCAGCACCTCCCCCTGTGCCTGGACCGGGCCCCGCGCCGCAGCCGTCATCCGGTCGCCCCGGGGTTTCCGGTTGAGGAGACCGCGTCGCCGCCCAGGGCGGCGAGCTCGCGCTGCAGACGCGAGGGCCACAGTGCGCCCTCGTAGATGAACGCGGTGTAGCCCTGCAGCAGGGTGGCACCGGCCCGGAGCCGCTCGTGGGCGTCCTCGGCGTCGGTCAGGCCTCCCACGGAGATCACCGTCATGGTGGGGTCGAGCCGCCCGCGCAGCAGGCGCAGGACCTCGAGCGCCCGCTCGCGCAGCGGCGCGCCGGACAGCCCGCCGGCGCCGACCTGGGCGATCTCCTCCGGGCTGGAGGCAAGCCCCTCCCGAGAGATGGTGGTGTTGGTGGCCACGACGCCGTCCAGCCCCAGCGCGGTGGCCAGGTCGGCGACGGCGAGCACGTCCTCGTCGCTCAGGTCGGGCGCGATCTTGACCAGCAGGGGCACGCGCTTCTCGGTGACCGCGTCGGCCTGACGTCGTACGGCGGCCAGCAGCGGCTCGAGCTTCTCCACGGCCTGGAGGTCGCGCAGCCCCGGGGTGTTCGGCGAGCTCACGTTGACCACCAGGTAGTCGGCGTACGGCGCGAGCAGCCGCGTGCTCTTCTCGTAGTCGGCGACCGCCTCCTCCTCGGGGACGACCTTCGACTTCCCGATGTTCACGCCCAGGACGACCGGGTGTGCGGGGGCGCTCCGCCGCCACGCCGCGAGGCGACGTGCGATGACCTCGGCGCCGTCGTTGTTGAAACCCATCCTGTTGACCACGGCGCGGTCGGCCGGGAGCCGGAACAGCCGGGGCCGCGGGTTGCCGGGCTGGGCCTCGCCGGTCACGGTGCCGACCTCCACGAAGGAGAAGCCGAGGGCGGCGAGGGCGTCGATCCCCTCGGCGTTCTTGTCGAACCCGGCCGCGAGACCGAGCGGCCCCGGGAAGGTCAACCCCATCGCCTGCACCGGCCGCGGGGTGGCGCCTCGACCGAGGGTGGTGAGCGCCATCGCCCCGAGCGGACTGCGCACCAGCGGGCGTGCGGCGCGGACGGCCGCGAAGCCCGCCCGGTGCGCGGTCTCGGCGTCCAGGCGCGTGAGGGCGTGGTCGAAGACCCAGCGGTACACCGTCACCGGCTCACCGTGCCTGGTCGGCGCGCACCGACGGCGCCCAGTCCTGGAGGGAGCGCACGCCGATGTCCTTGGCGCGCATCGCCTCGATGCCCTGCACGGCGGCGGCGAGCCCCTGGATGGTGGTGATGCACGGGATGTTGGTGAGCACTGCCGCGGTCCGGATCTCGTAGCCGTCCAGCCGGGGCGAGCCGCCCTTGGTCGTGCCGTGCGGGGTGTTGACCACCAGCTTGACATCCCCGTCGAGGATGCGGCCGACGATGGTCGGGTGCCCGTCGTCGCCAGGTCCCTCGGTGTGCTTGCGGACCACCTCGGCGGGGACGCCGTTGCGGCGCAGCACCTCCGCGGTCCCGGCGGTCGCGAGGATCTCGTAGCCGAGGTCGTAGAGCCGCTTGATCGGGAAGATCAGATGTCGCTTGTCGACGTTCGCGACCGAGACGAAGATCCGGCCCGTGGTCGGCAGCGGACCGTAGGCCGCGGTCTGCGCCTTGGCGAAGCTGGTGCCGAAGATCCCGTCGAAGCCCATCACCTCGCCAGTGGAACGCATCTCCGGCCCGAGGATCGTGTCGACACTCCGGCCCTCGATGGTCTTGAAGCGGTTGAACGGCATCACCGCCTCCTTGACAGCGATGGGCGCATCGGTCGGCAGGTCGCCGCCGTCACCGACAGCGGGCAGGACGCCCTGCTCGCGCAGTGAGGCGATCGACTCACCGAGCATCACCCGCGCTGCGGCCTTGGCCAGCGGAGTGGCGGTCGCCTTGGACACGAACGGCACCGTGCGGGAGGCGCGCGGGTTCGCCTCGAGGACGTAGACCACGTCGGAGGCCATGGCGTACTGCACGTTCAGCAGACCCTTGACGCCGACCCCGCGGGCGATCGCCTCGGTGGAGCGTCGGATCCGCTCGATGGTCTCGCGGCCGAGGGTGATCGGCGGGAGCGCACAGCTGGAGTCGCCGGAGTGGATGCCGGCCTCCTCGATGTGCTCCATGACGCCGCCGAGGAAGAGCTCCTCCCCGTCGTACAGCGCGTCGACGTCGATCTCCACCGCGTCGTCGAGGAACCGGTCGACCAGGACCGGGTGGGACGGCGAGATCTCGGTGGCGCGGGTGATGTAGCCGCGCAGGGCCTCGTCGTCGTACACGATCTCCATGCCGCGCCCGCCGAGGACGTACGACGGCCGCACCAGTACCGGGTAGGTGATCTCCTGGGCGATCGCCCGCGCCTCCTCGAAGGAGGTGGCGGTGCCGTGCTTGGGAGCGGGCAGGTCCGCGGCGGCGAGCACCCTCCCGAACGCGCCCCGCTCCTCGGCGAGGTGGATCGCCTCCGGGGCGGTGCCCACGATCGGGACGCCGGCGTCCTGGAGCCCCTGGGCCAGGCCCAGCGGTGTCTGGCCGCCGAGCTGGCAGATGACGCCCGCGACGGGGCCGGCCGCCTGCTCGGCGTGGACGATCTCCAGGACGTCCTCGAGCGTCAGCGGCTCGAAGTAGAGCCGGTCGCTGGTGTCGTAGTCGGTGGAGACGGTCTCGGGGTTGCAGTTGACCATGATCGTCTCGTAGCCGGCCTCGGTCAGTGCCAGCGACGCGTGCACGCACGAGTAGTCGAACTCGATGCCCTGACCGATCCGGTTGGGGCCCGACCCGAGGATGATCACCGCGGGCTTCTCGCGGGGCTCGACCTCGGTCTCCTCGTCGTAGGAGGAGTAGTGGTAGGGCGTCTTCGCCGCGAACTCCGCAGCGCAGGTGTCGACGGTCTTGTAGACCGGCCGCAGCCCGAGTGCCCAGCGCACGCCGCGGACGACGTCCTCGGACATGCGGCGGATACCCGCGATCTGGGCGTCGGAGAAGCCGTGCCGTTTGGCGTTGCGGATCACCTCCGGGCGCAGTTCGTCGGCCTTCGCGACCGTGCCGGCCACCTCGTCGAGCAGGAAGAGCTGGTCGAGGAACCAGGGGTCGATCTTCGTGGCCTCGTGGAGCGTCTCGAGGTCGGCCCCGGCTCGGATGGCGTCGACGACCTTGCGCAGGCGCCCGTCGTGCGGGGTGCGTACGACCTCGAGGAGCTCCTCCAGCGGAGGCAGGTCGCTGCTCCAGTCGAAGATCGCGCTCTTGTGCTCCAGGCTGCGCAGGGCCTTCTGCAGCGCCTCGGTGAAGTTGCGCCCGATCGCCATCGCCTCGCCGACCGACTTCATGTGAGTGGTCAGCGTGGGGTCGGCGGTGGGGAACTTCTCGAACGCGAACCGCGGGACCTTCACCACGACGTAGTCCAGGGTCGGCTCGAAGCTGGCCGGGGTCTCGGCGGTGATGTCGTTGGGGATCTCGTCGAGGGTGTAGCCGATCGCCACCTTGGCCGCGATCTTCGCGATCGGGAAGCCGGTGGCCTTCGAGGCGAGCGCGCTGGAGCGTGAGACCCGGGGGTTCATCTCGATGACGATCAACCGGCCGTCGGCAGGGTTGACCGCGAACTGGATGTTGCAGCCACCGGTGTCGACCCCGACCGAGCGGATGATGCCGATCGAGAGGTCACGCATCCTCTGGTACTCGCGGTCGGTGAGGGTCATGGCGGGCGCCACGGTGATCGAGTCGCCGGTGTGCACGCCCATCGGGTCGAGGTTCTCGATGGAGCACACGATCACGACGTTGTCCGCCTTGTCGCGCATCACCTCGAGCTCGTACTCCTTCCAGCCGATGATCGACTCCTCGAGGAGCACCTCGGTGGTCGGGCTGGCGAGCAGGCCGGCACCGGCGATGCGGCGCAGGTCCTCCTCGTCGTACGCCATGCCGGAACCGGTGCCGCCCATGGTGAAGCTGGGCCGGACGACCATCGGGTAGCCCAGGTCCTCGGCCGCGGCGAGGCAGTCGTCCATGGAGTGGCAGACCGCCGACCGCGCCGACTCACCGCCGAGCTCGTCGACGATCCGCTTGAACGACTCGCGGTTCTCGCCGCGCTCGATGGCGTCGATGGAGGCGCCGATGAGCTCCACACCGTACTTCTCGAGCACGCCGGCGGCGTCGAGAGCCATCGCCGCGTTGAGGGCGGTCTGCCCCCCGAGCGTCGCGAGCAGGGCGTCCGGGCGCTCCTTCTCGATCACCCTCTCCACGAACTCCGGGGTGATCGGCTCGATGTAGGTGGCGTCGGCGAACTCCGGGTCGGTCATGATCGTGGCCGGGTTGGAGTTCACCAGGATCACGCGTAGGCCCTCGGCCCGCAGCACGCGGCACGCCTGGGTGCCGGAGTAGTCGAACTCCGCGGCCTGTCCGATGATGATCGGCCCCGAGCCGATGACGAGCACGCTCTGGATGTCGTTGCGCTTGGGCATGTCAGGCCACCTCTCCGCTGGTCGTGCCCCGAGAGGCCATGAGGTCGGTGAATCGGTCGAACAGGTACGCCGCGTCGTGCGGCCCGGCCGCCGCCTCCGGGTGGTACTGCACCGAGAAGGCCTTGAGCGCGCCCCCCTGTGACTCGGGCTCGCGCAGCTCGAGACCCTCCACCACGTCGTCGTTGAGGCAGACGTGGCTCACGCTCGCCTCGCCGTACGGGGTGGACACCGGCTCGAACGACGGCGCGCCGGGCCAGGCGATCGCGAAACCGTGGTTGTGGGCGGTGACCTCGACCTTTCCGGTCGTCCGGTCGATCACCGGCTGGTTGATGCCGCGGTGGCCGTACTTGAGCTTGTAGGTGCCGAACCCGAGGGCACGGCCGAAGAGCTGGTTGCCGAAGCAGATCCCGAAGTAGGGAACGCCGCGCTCGAGGACGCCCTGGAGCACCCCGATCTCGTGGGTGGTCGCGGCGGGGTCGCCGGGGCCGTTGGAGAAGAACACCCCGTCGGGCTCGACGGCGAGGACCTGCTCCAGCGATGCCTTGGCCGGCAGCACGTGCACCTCGATGCCTCGCTCGGCCATCATCGTCGGGGTCATCGACTTGATGCCGAGGTCGAGCGCCGCCACGGTGAACCGCTTCTCCCCCTGGGCGGGCACGACGTAGGTGTCCGCGGTGGAGACGTCGGCGGTGAGGTCGGCACCGGTCATCTCCTCGGAAGCCAGGACCCGCTCCCGAAGCGCGACCGGGTCGGTCTCGGTGGTGGAGATGCCCACCCGCATGGCGCCGCGCTCGCGCAGGTGCCGGGTCAGCGCGCGGGTGTCGACCCCCGAGATCCCGACCACGCCCTGCTCCCGCAGCTCGTCGTCGAGGGACCGGCGGGACCGCCAGCTCGAGGGCACCCGGGCCGGGTCGCGCACGACGTACCCGCTGACCCAGATCCTGCGGGACTCCGGGTCGTCGTCGTTCATGCCGGTGTTGCCGACGTGCGGCGCGGTCATCACCACCACCTGGCGGTGGTAGGAGGGGTCGGTCAGGGTCTCCTGGTAGCCGGTCATGCCGGTGGAGAACACCGCCTCACCGAACGTCTCGCCCTCGGCGCCGAACGACTCGCCGCGGAAGGTCCGGCCGTCCTCGAGGACGAGCAGAGCCTGGCGGGGCGGGGCGCCTGATGTCTGCGTGGTCATGCGCGGTGCTCCTTGTCGTCCTGGTTCTCGTCCCGGTCGTCGTCACGGGAGAGCTTGCTGATCGTGCGGATCCATTGGTCGTGGGAGGTGCTGACAGAGGCGCGGCGCGGCGCGCTCGGGGTCGCCGCGGCGGTTGGCTTGGCGTCGTCGCGACCGCCGGCGTCGAGCCGGAAGCCGCTGTCGAGGAGGAGGTCCCCGTGCTGCCAGGTCACCACCAGCACGCCGTGGGGCGGGACCACCTTCCCGGCGATGCCCTGGTCGTGGCGTGCGCCCCGCAGTGCCTCGCGGGGGATGCGGAAGCTGTCCGCTACCCGGAGCACGTCGAGTCCGTCGGCGGAGAGGCGCAGGCGCACCATGCTGCGGGCACCGAGGCCACGGGCGACGACCCGGTCGAGCCAGTCGCCGCTGACCGTCGTCCCGAAGTAGCGGCCCCCGCCCTCCAGCTTGGCCGGCGGGAGGTCGCCCCGGTCGGGCGTCGGAGTCAGCGGGGGCAGGTCGTGCTTGCGTGCCCGGCGTCGCCACCCGCGCCACATGCCGACGTACGCAAGGACCAGCAGCAGCACCAGGACCGACACCGGCGCGACCCAGTCGGGCAGCGAGAGCACCAGCGGATCGCCGGCGCCTGCCTCGGCGCACGTCATGCGAGCTTCCCGTCGAGGACCGTGGGGGTGCCGCGCAAGAACGTGGCGACCACCCGGCCCGGGAGCTCCCGTCCGGCGTACGGCGTGTTGCGCGACAGCGAGGCGAGGTCGGAGGGCTCGACGACGCGGCTCGCCGCGGCGTCGTAGAGCACCAGGTTGGCCGGCTCGCCCTCGGCGAGCGGTCGGCCGTGGTCCTCCAGCCGCCCGATCCGGGCCGGAGCGTACGACATCCGCTCGGCGACGCCTTCCCAGTCGAGGAGGCCCCGGTCGACCATCGTCTGCTGCACGATCGACAGCGCCGTCTCCAGGCCGAGCATGCCGAAGGCGGCGGCCTGCCACTCGCAGTCCTTGTCCTCCAGCGGGTGCGGCGCGTGGTCGGTGGCGACGATGTCGATGGTGCCGTCGGCCAGGCCCTCCCGGAGCGCCTCGACGTCGGCGGCCGAGCGCAGCGGCGGGTTGACCTTGTAGATCGGGTCGTAGGTGGCGGCCAGCTCGTCGGTGAGCAGGAGGTGGTGCGGGCAGGCCTCGGCGGTGACGTTCCAGCCCTCGCTCTTGGCCCAGCGCACGATCCCCACGGAGCCTGCTGTGGAGACGTGGCACACGTGCAGCCGGGAGTCGACGTGGGCGGCGAGCAGGCAGTCGCGCGCGATGATCGCCTCCTCGGCCACCGCCGGCCAGCCGCGAAGCCCGAGCCGGCCCGACAGCTCGCCCTCGTTCATCTGGGCGTCCTCGGTGAGCCGGGGCTCCTGGGCGTGCTGGGCGATCACCCCGTCGAAGGCCTTGACGTACTCCAGGGCACGCCGCATCAGCACCGCGTCGGAGACGCACTTGCCGTCGTCGGAGAACACGCGGACCCGCGCGGCGGAGTCGGCCATCGCGCCGAGCTCGGCCAGTCGCTCACCGCCCAGCCCCACCGTGACCGCGCCGACCGGGAACACGTCGCAGTGGCCCGCCTCGCGGCCCAGGCGCCAGACCTGCTCCACCACGCCAGCCGTGTCGGCGACGGGGTCGGTGTTCGCCATCGCGTGGACGGCAGTGAACCCGCCCATCGCGGCGGCCCGGGTGCCGGTCTCGACGGTCTCGGCGTCCTCGCGGCCCGGCTCGCGCAGGTGGGTGTGCAGGTCCACCAGACCGGGAAGGGCGATGAGCCCCTCGGCGTCGACGACCTCCGCGCCTGCGGCCTCATCCGACAGGTCCGGTCCGATGCGGCGGATCACGCCGTCGTCGAGGAGGAGGTCGGTCGGCTCGCCGCCGAGGATCCCGGCTCGTCTGATCAGGTAGGTCACAGGGTGGCTCCGTCGGTGTCGGGGGTGGCCTGGGGGGACGTGGCTTCCGGCGTACGCCCGGCGTCCGACTCGTTGCCGCTCAGCAGCAGGTAGAGCACGGCCATGCGGACAGCGACGCCGTTGGTGACCTGCTCGACGATCACCGACCGCTCGGAGTCGGCCACCTCGGCGGTGATCTCCATCCCGCGCATCATCGGGCCGGGGTGCATGACGATGGTGTGGTCCTGGAGCATGCCCATACGCCTGGCGTCGAGGCCGTAGCGGCGGCTGTACTCACGCTGGGTCGGGAAGAACGCGGCGTTCATCCGCTCCCGCTGCACCCGCAGCATCATCACCGCGTCGGCCTTGGGCAGCACCGCGTCGAGGTCGTACGACGTGGCGGCGTCCCAGCTCTCGACGCCGACCGGTAGCAGGGTCGGCGGAGCCACCAGGGTGACCTCGGCGCCGAGGGTCTCGAGGAGGAGCGCGTTGGAGCGGGCCACGCGACTGTGCAGAACGTCGCCGACGATGGCGATGCGGCGTCCGTCCAGGCTGCCGAGGTGGCGCCACATCGTGAAGGCGTCCAGCAGCGCCTGGGTGGGGTGCTCGTGGGTGCCGTCGCCGGCGTTGACCACGCTGGAGCGGACCCATCCGGAGTTCGCCAGCAGGTGCGGAGCGCCGGAGGCCCAGTGGCGGCACACGACCGCGTCGGCGCCCATCGCCTCGAGCGTCAGGGCGGTGTCCTTGAGGCTCTCGCCCTTGCTCAGGCTCGACCCCTTGGCGGAGAAGTTGATCACGTCCGCGGAGAGCCGCTTGGCCGCAGCCTCGAAGGAGATCCGGGTGCGCGTGGAGTCTTCGAAGAAGAGGTTCACGACGGTGCGCCCGCGCAGGGCCGGGAGCTTCTTGATCGGCCGGTCCGCGAGCGAGCGCAGCTCCTCGGCCGTGCGCAGGATCAGCTCGGCGTCGTCGCGGGACAGGTCGCCGGTGCTGAGCAGGTGGCGGTTCATGCGGTCTCCTCCTCGCCCGGCACGGACGCGCCGGAGATGATCACCGAGTCGGCCCCGTCGAACTCCTCGAGCCGGACGGCAACCTTCTCGACCAGCGAGGTGGGGAGGTTCTTGCCGACGAAGTCGGCGCGGATCGGGAGCTCGCGGTGGCCCCGGTCGACGAGGACCGCCAGCCGCACCGTGCGCGGGCGACCCACGTCGTTCATCGCGTCCAGCGCGGCACGGATGGTGCGGCCGGAGAAGAGGACGTCGTCGACGAGCACCACGGTCCTGCCGTCGATGCCACCCGAGGGGATGTCGGTGGGAAGCAGAGTGCGGGCCGGTCGCATCCGCAGGTCGTCGCGGTACATCGTGACGTCGAGCGACCCGACCGGGATCTCCACGCCCTCGACCGAGGCGATCTTCGCCGCGATCCTCCGGGCGAGCGGGACGCCGCGGGTGGGGATCCCCAGCAGGACCAGGTCGTGGGCACCCTTGTTGCGCTCGAGGATCTCGTGCGCGATGCGGGTCAGTGCGCGGGAGATGTCACGCGCGTCGAGGACAGTGCGTCCGGAGCCTGATGTCGCCGGAGTCTCGGCAAGCACGAGCTGCAGACCTCCTTCTCCGCCTCACGGGACGGCTCGTTAAAGGATGTCGAACGGCTCAGAGCGTAGCAGCAGCGCCGACGGTCTCCGAGTGCCTGACCGCGTGGCGGTCACTCAGGCCGGGATCGGCGGCCCGACCACCTCGAGGCCGTAGCGGGGACCGACCTCGTTCCAGCGGGCGATCTCCTCACCCAGCGGCCGGCCGTCCTCTCCGGGGAGCCTGCGCTCGGCTGCCGGAACGCCGACCTCGTCGTACAGGTCCAGCAGACGTCCGGGCACGGTGAGGGCGAGCATGCGGACGGGGCGCTCGCCGGTGATCCGGAACGCGTGCGGCAGCCCCCGGGGCAGGTAGATGAACGACCCTGCCGCGAGGTCGAAGGTCTCGTCGCCTGCCCGGTAGGTCATGGACCCCTCGAGGAGGTAGAAGGCCTCCGCCTCGCGCGTATGGCGGTGGAGGGGCGTCGCGACGCCCGGCGGCTGGGTGACCAACGCCACGCCCAGCATGTCCTCCGTGTGGTCGGCGCGGACGAGGTGCTCGAACAACGAGCCCATCGCCCAGGTGGCGGGAGCGGTCCCGGCGGGGCGGTGGACCACGCCGGTCTCGGAGATCTGGTCTGTGGTCATGGCGACCTCTCGAATTCATCCGAACGAGTTTCGGATCAATATTGGTAACGTACGACCCGTGGCAGGACCGGTCAAGACCCGCAGGTACACATCTCCCGTCCGTGAGGAGCAGGCCGCGCGCACCCGCGCCGCGATCCTCCGCTCCGCACGTGACCTCTTCACCACCCGGGGCTTCCCTGGCACGTCCGTGGGGGACATCGCCACGCGGGCCGGGGTCTCCGTCGACACGGTCTACACCAGCGTCGGACGCAAGCCGCAGCTGCTCCTGGCCGTGATCGACATGACACTCAGCGGCGGCGACGAGCCCGTGCCCGCGGAGGAGCGCGGGCACGTCCGCGCCGTGCGTGCCGCGCCGACGGCGTACGAGAAGATCGCGATCTACGCCGAGGCGCTCGGCGACCTGCTCCCTCGGACCGCACCCTTGCTCCGGGCCCTGAAGGATGCGGCCCTGACCGACCCGGACTGCTCCGCGACGTGGAACCACCTCACCGAGCGTCGCGCTCGGAACATGCGCACCTTCGCCGCCGACCTACGAGCGACGGGCGGCCTGCGGGCAGACCTCAGTGACGACGACGTCGCAGACCTGCTGTGGTCGATGAACGCGGTGGAGTACTTCGAGCTCGTCACCTCGCGCGGGTGGTCGTCCCGACGCTACGCCGACCTCGTCCGCGACGTGTGGACGCGCACCCTGCTGGCCGAGCCATAGCGCGACCTCACACCCCGGAGCGCGAAACGCCGCCGTGCCGAGGGCATGGCGGCGCCGCTGTGCGTGCGGCTGCGTCCTAGGCGGAGAGCGCCGGCTTGTTCTTCACGATGCTGCCGAGCAGCCCGTTGACGAAGGACGGCGACTCGTCGGTCGAGAGCTGCCGGACCATGTTCAGCGCCTCGCTCACCGCGACGGCGTCGGGGACGTCCTCGACGTAGAGAATCTCGAGGACGCCGAGCCGCAGGACGTTGCGGTCCACCGCGGGCATGCGCTCGAGGCTCCAACCCTGGGCGTACGTCGCGAGCAGCTCGTCGATGCGCTTCGCGTTCTCGACGGCTCCACGCACGAGGGTGGCGGTGTACTCGTTGACCGGCGGGTCCCCCGCCTTGAGGCGCTCCTCGAGCACGTCCGTCGCGGCGACGCCCCGGGCCTCGGCCTCGAACAGGATGTCGAGGGCGCGCTTGCGGGCCTTGGTACGAGCAGCCATCAGGAGCTGACGCGCCCGAGGTAGCTGCTGTCGCGGGTGTCGACCTTGATCTTCTCGCCGGTGGTGATGAAGAGCGGAACACTGATCTCGTGCCCGGTCTCGAGACGTGCGGGCTTGGTGCCGCCGGTGGAGCGGTCGCCCTGCAGGCCCGGCTCGGTGTACTCCACGACCAGCTCGACGGACGCAGGAAGCTCGATGTAGAGGACCCGGCCCTCGTTGGTCGCGACGATGGCCTCCTGGTTCTCCAGGAGGAAGTTCGAGGCGTCACCGACGATCTCGGGGGTGACCTCGATCTGGTCGTACGTCGAGACGTCCATGAAGACGTAGGACGTGCCGTCGTTGTAGAGGTACTGCATCGTGCGCTTGTCGACGTTCGCGACGTCGACCTTCACGTCGGCGTTGAACGTCTTGTCGACCGTCTTGCCGGACTCGATGTTCTTGAGCTTGGTACGCACGACGGCGCCGCCCTTGCCGGGCTTGTGGTGCTGGAACCAGGTGACGGACCAGAGCTGTCCGTCGAGGTTGAGAACCATGCCGTTCTTGAGGTCGTTGGTGGTGGCCATGCGCGTGGGAACCTGCTCTTCCTCGAGCCGTCGGGGTGGGGTGCAGCCGCCAAGTCTAAGGCACAGCCAGACCCGGACACGCACGGCGGGCCACGCCCTGCGGCCCTCAGTGGGTGAGGTCCGCGACCGCTCGCAGAGCGAGCAGGTAGGAGTCCACGCCGAAGCCGGCGACGACCCCGGTCGCGACACCGGAGATCACGCTGGTGTGCCGGAACTCCTCCCGCGTGTGCGGGTTGGTGAGATGCACCTCCACCAGGGGCGCGGTCACCTGGGCGCAGGCGTCGCGCAGGGCGTAGCTGTAGTGGGTGAAGGCGGCGGGGTTGAGCAGGACCGGCCAGCCGCGGTCCGCGGCCTCGTGCAGCCAGCCCACGAGCTCGGCCTCCGAGTCGGTCTGGCGGACCTCGACCTCGAGGCCGAGCCCCTCCCCTGTCTCCTTGCAGGCGGTCACCAGGTCCGCGAAGCTCGTGGACCCGTAGACCTCGGGCTCACGCGACCCGAGCCGGCCCAGGTTCGGGCCGTTGAGCACCAGCACCACCATGTCGGTCCTTCCCCGTTGCTGTTGCGCCCGGTCAGCGCGAGATCTCGGCGTACGCGGCCGTGAGCAGCGCCGGATCCGGCGCCGTCAGGATCGTCGGACGTGCCAGGGCCTCGAGGACGACGAAGCGGAGCTGGTCGCCCCGGGACTTCTTGTCCACCTTCATCGCCTCGTGGAGCTGGCCCCAGACGCCTCCGCGGTACGTCGTGGGCAGTCCGACCAGCTCGAGCACGGTGCGGTGCCGCTCCGCAGTGGGCTCGTCGAGCTTGCCGGCCAGCCTGGCCAGCTCGGCCACGTACGTCATGCCGATCGCGACGGCGGCGCCGTGCCGGAACTTGTAGCGCTCGGCCTTCTCCACGGCGTGGCCGAGCGTGTGTCCGTAGTTCAGGACCTCGCGGCCAGGGTGGCCCGGAGCGCCTCCGATCTCCTTGAGGTCGTCGACGACGACGTCGATCTTGACCTTCAGGGACCGCTCGATGAGCTCGCGGAGCGTGTCGCTCCCGGCCGTCGTGGCGGCGACCGGGTCCGCCTCGACCAGGTCGAGGATCGCCGGGTCGGCGATGAAGCCGCACTTGATCACCTCGGCAAGGCCGCTGATGAGCTCGTTGCGCGGCAGGCTCTCCAACGTGGCGAGGTCGCACAGGACACCGGCGGGCTCGTGGAACGCCCCGACGAGGTTCTTGCCCTCGCTGGTGTTCATGCCCGTCTTGCCCCCGACCGCCGCATCGACCATCCCGAGCAGGGTCGTCGGCATGTGCACGACCTTGACTCCGCGCAGCCAGGTGGCAGCCACGAAGCCGCCCATGTCGGTGGTCGATCCGCCGCCCACGGTCACGACCGCGTCGGAGCGCGTGAAGCCGGTCTGTCCCAGCACCTGCCAGCAGAACGACGCGACGGGGGCGAGCTTGGCCTCCTCCCCGTCGGGAATCTCGACGGCGTGCGCCTCGTAGCCCTGCTCGGCCAGGTCGGCGCGCACCGCCTCGCCGGTCGCCGACAGCGCACGCGGATGGATCACGGCGACGCGCCGGACGCCCTCACCGAGCGTGGTCGGCAGCTCGCCGAGGAGCCCGTTGCCGATGACGACGTCGTACGGCGACGCGCCCCCGACGTGAAGGGTGGACAGGTCGCTCATCGTTCTCCCTCGCTGGTCGCCGTCTCTGCCTTCTCCACCAGGGTCCGGACCTCGTCGGCGACCTCTTCGGGCGCGCGGCCGTCGGTCCGCACGGTCACCGTGGCGACCTCCTCGTAGACCGGGAGCCGCTCGTCGAGCAGTGCCTTCACACGGGCGCGCACGTTGCCGAGCAGCAGCGGCCGGGCTGTGCCGAGCCCGACGCGCTTGACGGCGTCGGAGAGGCCGACCTGCAAGAAGACCACCATGTGCCCCTGGAGTGTCTTGCGGGTGCCGGGGTCGAGCACCGCTCCCCCGCCGAGCGCGAGGACCCCATCGTGCTCGGAGAGGGCTGTCGCCACTGCCGCCCGCTCCAGATCACGGAAGTACTGCTCGCCCTGGTCGACGAAGATCTCCGAGATCGGCCTGCCCTGCTGCTCCTCGACGTCGCGGTCGGTGTCGCGAAGCGCGACGTCCCACTGGTCGGCCAGCAGGCCCCCGACGGTCGTCTTCCCCGCACCCATCGCCCCGACGAGGACGACGCGCGGACCAGCGGCACTCATGCGAACCTCAGCGACGACACGTACGCCTCCGCGTTGCGTCTGGTCTCCGCCGCGGAGTCGCCTCCGAACTTCTCGAGGACGACCTCGGCGAGCACGAGCGCGACCATCGCCTCGGCGACGATCCCGGCCGCCGGGACCGCGCACACGTCGGAGCGCTGGTGGTGTGCGACCGACTCCTCGCCGGTGGCGACGTCGACGGTGCGCAGAGCCCGCGGAACCGTCGCGATCGGCTTCATCGCGGCACGGACCCGCAGCACCTCGCCGGTCGACATGCCGCCCTCGGTGCCCCCCGACCGCCCGGAGGTACGCCGGATGCCCTCCTCGGTCCCCACGATCTCGTCGTGAGCCTGCGACCCCGGCGTCGCGGCCAGCTCGAAGCCGTCACCGACCTCGACACCCTTGATCGCCTGGATGCCCATGAGCGCACCCGCGAGCCGCGCGTCGAGGCGGCGGTCCCAGTGCACGTGGGAACCGAGGCCCGGCGGGAGGTTGTGGACGACGACCTCGACGACCCCGCCGAGGGTGTCGCCGTCCTTGTGCGCCTGGTCGATCTCGGCGACCATCGCCTTGCTCGCGTCGGCGTCCAGGCAGCGCACCGGGTCCTCGTCGAGCCGGGCCATGTCGTCGGGAGCCGGCACCGAGCCGGCCGGCGCCTTCGCCGTACCGATCGCCACGACGTGGGAGACCACGCGGGCACCCACGGTCTGCTCCAGGAACTTCGTCGCCACTGCGCCCAGCGCCACGCGGGCGGCGGTCTCCCGAGCGGAGGCACGCTCGAGAACGGGGCGGGCCTCGTCGAAGTCGTACTTCTGCATGCCCACGAGGTCGGCGTGGCCGGGCCGCGGGCGGGTGAGTGCGGCGTTGCGGGCCAGGGTCTCCAGCTCGGCGGGGTCGACCGGGTCGGCCGCCATCACCTTCTCCCACTTGGGCCACTCGCTGTTGCCGATGCGGATGGCGACAGGGCTGCCGAGGGTCCGGCCGTGCCGCATGCCGCCGATGATCTCGATCTCGTCGGCCTCGAACTTCATCCTGGCCCCGCGGCCGTAGCCCAGGCGCCGGCGCGCGAGCGCGTCGGCGATGTCGGAGGAGGTCACCTCGACATGGGCGGGTAGACCTTCGAGCACAGCGACAAGAGCGGGTCCGTGGGACTCGCCCGCAGTGAGCCAACGCAGCATGGCGCACAGTCTGTCACGCCGTGGGACGGGTCAGATCAGGCGTACCACGCAGCGACGGCGGGGCCGGCGAGGACGCCCAGGACGGCGCCGACGAGCATGAAGGGACCGAACGGGTAGGCCTTGCGGTCCACCAGCCGGAGCAGCGAGAGCAGCAGACCGCCGACGCCTCCGAGGAGGAAGCCCGCGTAGACGCCCGTCAGCAGCTCGCCCCAGCCGAGGTAGCCCAGCGCTATGCCCAGGAGGCCGGACAGGCGCACGTCGCCGTAGCCCATGCCGCGCGGGTAGATGAACCACAGCACGAAGAAGGTGCCCCCGGAGATCAGCCAGCCCCATCCCGCGCGCATCACGGAGTCCCACTCGCCCGAGAGCACGCCCGCAACCAGGGTGAGAACCACCAGCACGGCGTACGACGGGGCGATCACCTTGGTAGGCAGGAGCCTTGTACGCCAGTCCACGACCGCCAGGGCGACGCCCACCGGGACGAGGTAGGCCCACACCAGCAGCGCCGGGTCCCACCCGATGCGCGCACCGACGAGGGCCGCCGTGACCGCCGAGGCGAGAGCGGACTTCCACGCCAGCCCCGGGAGCGCGGCGATCGCGTCGTAGCGCTCCTTCGGCTCCTCGTCGGGTTCGTCGCCCTCCGAGACGTCCTGGGCTGGCGCCGACTCCTCGTGGGTGTGGTCGGAGCGCCCCTCACCCGAAGCGCCGGTCTCGTTCGGCGGCGTCTCGGTCTCGGGGTCGGGCTCGGGGATGCGGCCGATCAGGGCAGGGACGAACCAGCCGAGCAGCGCACCGACCGCCGCCATCACGGCGCCGACCAGCGGGGACCAACCCTCGAAGCTCATGGGCCGAGAGCCTAGCTCCGGTCGGCGCCCAAGGCAGCCAGGCCCGCCGCACGCATGGCCTCGACCGGCGGATCGGGCTCCCCGGTCATCAGGGTGACCTGCAGCGCTGCCTGCTGCACCAGCAGGTCCAGTCCGGACACGAACGGCCTGCCCTCCGCGGTGGCGAGCCTGGCCAACGGCGTGGGCCAGGGGTCGTAGACGACGTCGAAGAGCAGCTCCGCCGTCTGCGCGACCCGGAGCAGGGCCTCCCCCTGCGCCTCGGCGGGGACGGTGGAGACGAGCACGTCGGGACGGAGCGCCTGCGTCGCCCGGGCGGCCTCCCGGAAGGTGAGCACCTCCACCATCGGGCGAGCGGGGTGCCGGGCCGCGGCCTCGAGGGTGCCGCTCACCCGCGCGGGGTCGCGGACCACGAGGCGGACCGAGGTGCAGCCCAGGTCGGCGAGCGCCAGCAGCGCAGAGCTCGCGGTGGCCCCGCCCCCGAGGATCACGGCCTTGCTCAGATCGCCTTCGGCGCGCTCACGGATGGCCGCCGCGGCGCCCGGGACGTCGGTGTTGTGCCCGACACGCCTTCCCGGCTCCAGGATCACGGTGTTCGCGGCCTGCGCCTGGGCGGCCCGATCGCTCAGCTCGTCCAGCAGGGGCACGACCACGCGCTTGAGGGGCATCGTGAGCGAGAGCCCCCGCCACGTCGTGTCGAGGCCCTCCAGGAACCTCGCCAGCTCGTCCTCGCGCACCTCCCGGGCGTCGTAGGACCAGTCGTCGAGCCCGAGTGAGGCGTAGGCAGCCCGGTGCAGCACCGGGGACAGCGAGTGCGCGATCGGGCTGCCGAGGACGGCGCAACGCGTCGTCACCGTGACTCCCCGCTCAGCAGTTCGGCGAGGACGAGCACCACTCGTCGAACTCCTGCTTGTTCTTCAGGTGCTCCTCGTAGGTCTCGGCGAACTTCGTGACGCCCGTGTCCGGGTTGGTGGTCACGAAGTACAGCCACGGCCCGTCTGCCGGGTTGAGCGCTGCGTCGATGGCCTGCTCTCCCGGGGCCATGATCGGCGTCGGCGGCAGACCGGAGTGCTTGTAGGTGTTGTAGGCCGAGTCCGATGCCCGGTCGTCGTCACTGGTGCCCACGCCCCCGTCCTTGCCCACGGCGTAGTGCACGGTCGAGTCGAACTGCAGCGGCATCGGTTCGTCGAGCCGGTTGTAGATCACCCGGCTGACCTTCGGGAAGTCCTGGTCGAACCGTGCCTCGGCCTGCACCAGGCTGGCCACGACCATCACGTCGTGCGGGCTGTGGCCGAGCTTCTTCGCCTCGGAGACCAGGTCGACCTTGGACGCGGCCTCCTTGTAGCGGTCGACCATCATCCGCAGGATCGAGCGCGGCGTGGCGTCCGGCGCGACCATGTACGTCGCCGGGAAGAGGTACCCCTCCGGGTTGCCCTCGGCGTACGACGGGAGCCCGAGCGCCTTCGGGTTGTCGAGCACCTTCGCGAACTGGCCGGCCTTGAAGTCGGTGCCCTTGGCGAGCGCGGACACGATCTGGTCCACGGTGAGGCCCTCACGCAGCGTCACGGCGCTCTGCACCATGTTCTCGGGCTCGAGCAGGATGTCGAGCGCGGACTCCGCCGACATCTGCTTGTGCATCTGGTAGAAGCCGACCTGGATGCCGGTCGAAGCCGGGTTGGCCACGGCAGCGTCGGTGAACGCCTCCACGCTCTTGACGACGCCCTCGTCCTCGAGGGTGTGCCCGATGTCGGTGGCGTTGTCGCCCTCGTGGACCTCCACGACGACCGAGCCGGACCCGGTGCCGCTGTAGTCCGGGGGCGGGGCGAAGTGGTCTTTGAGGACCGCGAGCCCGCGGTCGTAGACGAAGTAGCCGCCGCCGAGCAGCACCGCCAGGGCGATGAGCACGGCGAGGTAGCCGGCGCCGTTGCTGCGGCGTCGACGCCGGCGACGGCTCCGGTGGCTCTTGCGCTGGCTCTGCTCTGGTTCGAGGTCCAGTCCGAGGTTGGTCACATGTTTCCTAGGTCGAGCGTCTCCCCTGGCGCAGCCCCCGAGCTGCGTTCGGTGTCGAGCGCGTTCTGCAAGATGACGACTGCCGCTGCCTGATCGACCACGGCGCGCCTCTTCTGTCCCTTCTTCCCCTGGCTGCGAAGTACCGCTTCTGCTGTCACAGTGGACAGACGTTCATCACACAGGCGCACCGGCACTGGGTCAAGCGTCCGGGCCAGCGCGCGGGCGAAGTCGCGGGCCTTGGTCGCGGCGGGCCCCTCCCCGCCGGAGAGCGAGCGTGGCAGCCCCACCACCACCTCGACGGCGCCCACGTCCACGACGATCTCCTTCAGACGGGCAAGGTCGCCCGTTCCCCGAGGAACGGTCTCGACCGGCGTGGCCAGCATTCCCGAGGGGTCCGAGCGCGAAACCCCGATGCGCACGTCACCGACGTCGACACCGACGCGCACGCCGTGCCTCACGTGGCCCCGTCCGGGTTTTCCGGCCCCACCTCAGGCACGCCCGGCGGTGACGGCGCGCCCCAGGGCGTGCTCGACCTCGCGCAGCGCCTGGTCGGCCTGGGCGACGTCCGCGCCACCTCCCTGGGCGACGTCGTCCTTGCCGCCGCCGTTGCCGCCCATCGTGCCGGCAGCCACCTTGACGAGGTCGTTCGCCGAGACACCCCAGCTGCGGGCCTCGTCGTTGACCGCCACCACCACGGCCGGCTTGCCGTCGGTCGAGCCGATGATCGCGACGACCCCGGGAACCGCCGCGGGGATGCGCCCGCGCACGTCGAGGGCGAGCTTGCGGACGTCGCCGGCGTTCGCGCCGTCGACGCGGTGTCCGACGAACCGGACGCCGTAGACGTCGGCCGCGTTGTCGGCCAGCTCACCGGCGGCGCCGAGCAGCTGCGCGACGCGCACCTTCTCGATCTCCTTCTCGGCGTTGCGCAGCCGCTCCACGAGGTCGTTGACCCGCTCGGGCAGCTGCTCGGGGCGCACCTTCAGCACCTCGGACAGCTGGGCGACGAGCACGTGCTCGCGAGCCAGGAAACGGTAGGCGTCCCCACCGACGAGCGCCTCGACCCGGCGTACGCCGGAGCCGATGGACGACTCGCCGAGCAGCTTGATCACGCCGAGCTGTCCTGACCGGCCGGCATGGGTGCCGCCGCAGAGCTCGCGGGCCCAGTCACCGACGGAGATCACCCGGACCTCGTCGCCGTACTTCTCGCCGAACAGCGCCATCGCGCCGGCCTTGCGGGCCTCGTCCTGGCTCATGACCTCGGCGTGGACGGCGAGGTCGGCGAGCACCAGGTCGTTCACGCGCGCCTCGACGTCGGCCATCGCGGCCGCGGGCACGCTGCCGCTGGCGGAGAAGTCGAACCGGAACCTGCCCGGAGAGTTCTCGGACCCGGCCTGGGTCGCGGTCTCGCCGAGGGCCTCACGGAAGGCCTTGTGCACCATGTGGGTCGCCGTGTGCGAGCGCGAGATCGACCGGCGCCGCTCGATGTCGACGAGGGCCTGCGCCTCGGTGCCGAGCGCGATCTCGCCGCTGAGCACCTTGGCCTGGTGCACGATCAGGCCAGTGATGGGCGACTGCACGTCGCGCACCTGGACCACGGCACCGTTGGCGAGCTCGATGACCCCCTGGTCGGCGAGCTGGCCGCCGCCCTCGGCGTAGAACGGGGTGCGGTCGAGGACGAGCTCGACCTCCTCCCCCTCGCGAGCCGAGGCAAGGATGCCGGACTCACCGACGATCCCGCGCACCGTCGCCTCGGACACGACCTCGTCGTAGCCGGTGAACTGCACCGCGCGTGCCGATGCTGTCGGCGACCTCGCGGTAGAAGCCCGCGGCCGCGTGCTTGCCCTTCTTGGCCTTCGCGTCGGCCTTGGCGCGCTCCCGCTGCTCGTTCATGAGGCGGCGGAAGCCCTCCTCGTCGACCGAGAGGCCCTGCTCGGCGGCCATCTCCAGGGTGAGGTCGATGGGGAAGCCGTAGGTGTCGTGCAGCGCGAACGCCTTGCTGCCCGACAGGCTGGACTGCGCCGGCGCTCCTGGCGTCGGAGGCCGCCATGTCGAAGATGTTCGTGCCGGCCTTCAAGGTGGCGCGGAACGCCTCCTCCTCGGCGTAGGCGATGGTGGAGATCCGCTCCCAGTCGGTCTCGAGCTCGGGGTAGGACAGCTTCATCTTGTCGCGGCTGGCCGGCATCAGCTCGGGCAGGACGCGGTCCTCCACCCCGAGGAGCCGCATCGACCGGACCGCGCGGCGAAGCAGGCGCCGCAGGACGTAGCCACGCGCCTCGTTGCCGGGGGTGACGCCGTCGGAGATCAGCATCATGCCGCTGCGCACGTGGTCGGCGACCACGCGGAAGCGGACGTCGTCGGTGTGGTCGGCACCGTAGCGTCGGCCCGACATCTCGGAGGCGAGCTCGATGACGGGGAAGACCTCGTCGATCTCGTACAGGTTGTGCTTGCCCTGGAGCAGGTAGGCCACACGCTCGAGGCCCATGCCGGTGTCGATGTTCTTGCTCGGAAGGTCGCCGCGGACGTCGAAGTCGACCTTGCTGCGCACGTCGCTCAGCTCGGACTGCATGAACACGAGGTTCCAGATCTCGAGGAAGCGGTCCTCGTCGACCACGGGCCCGCCGTCGGGGCCGAACTCCGGGCCACGGTCGATGTAGATCTCGCTGCAGGGACCGCCGGGGCCGGGCACACCCATGTGCCAGTAGTTGTCCTGGAGACCACGGCGCTGGATCCGCTCCTGCGGGCAGGCCGGCGATCTTGCGCCACAGCTCGGCGGACTCGTCGTCGTCCTCGTAGACGGTGACCCAGACCCGGTCGGGGTCGAAGCCGAAGCCGCCCTCGTCGCGGGACCCGGCGACGAGCTCCCAGGCGTGCTCGATGGCGCCTTCCTTGAAGTAGTCACCGAAGGAGAAGTTGCCGTTCATCTGGAAGAAGGTGCCGTGGCGGGTGGTCTTGCCGACCTCCTCGATGTCGAGGGTGCGCACGCACTTCTGCACGCTGACCGCGCGCTTGTACGGCGGGGTCTCCTGGCCCAGGAAGTACGGCTTGAAGGGGACCATGCCGGCGTTGACGAAGAGCAGGTTCGGGTCGTCGAGCAACAGCGACGCTGAGGGGACCACCTGGTGGCCGCGCTCCTGGAAGTGCGCGATAAACCGTCGGCGGATCTCCGCGGTGTCCATCAGGTGCTGCCCTCTCTCGTCAGTTGAAGCGGAGCCGCCGCAGCGGCTTCGATCTGGTGGTCTCCATCGAGCCCGATCCCGAGCCGCTCGCGCAACTCGGTTTCGCGGCTGCTCATCTCGTCACGCACCTCGTCCCCGAACATCTGGGCGCCCAGGGAGAAGGCCGCGAGCCGGTCGCGCACGCCCTCGGGGGTGAAGGCTTCCGCGGCCCGGCGTGCCTTGGTGATGGCGTAGGCGCTGGTCGCGGCACCGGCCACGAACCAGAGAGCTCGGCTCATGCCGCCTCCTCCGCAGTGGCGGTGCGGGCCTCGTGCACCCGGGCCCGGCGAGCGGCCCGGCGGCGCTCCTTGCGTGCTCGCTTCACCTCGCGCCGCATGGCGAACGCGATGCGGTTGCGACTCTCCGCCGACAGGGCACGCCGCAGCCCGTAGCCCAGCGCCGCCGCCCTGACCAGCGGCTCTCCGAGCGTGACGGACAGCACCGCCCGGTCGGGGACGCGGGGCAGGTCGAGCTCCTGGGACGGCGAACCCGCGTCGGTGATGAGGTACTCCACCTGAGGAGGTACGACGGCCGCGGCCCCCTGTGCCGTCGCCAGGGCCGAGGTGAGCTCGTCGACCTGCGTGCGCAGCTCGTCCACGTCCGCACGTGCAGAGGCGAGGGCGGCTCCGTCATGGGCCCGGGCCCGGCGCAGGCCGAACAGGCTGCCGAGCCCCACGCCGACGAGCACGAGGAGCAGGGCAGCGCACGCGCCGAGAGCTGCCCAGAGTGCCGGATTCATAGTCGCTGACCCTACCTTGCGGGGGAACCGCCGCGCCCGCGCACCATGGCCCGGATCCGCTCCCACCGCTCCTTGAAGCCGGCCTCCGCCCCGAGGCTGGTCGGCTCGTAGTAGGTGGCGTCCGCGACCACGTCCGGTGCGTACTGCTGCTGGGCGATGCCGAAGGGCTCGTCGTGGGCGTAGCGGTACCCCTTGCCGTGCCCGAGCTTCTTCGAGCCGCCGTAGTGCGCGTCGCGCAGATGGGCCGGAACCGGACCGATCTTGCCCGCGCGGACGTCGGCGCTCGCTGCGTCGATCGCCTTGATGACGGCGTTGGACTTGGGCGCCAGGGCGAGCGCGATGGTCGCCTGGGCGAGGTTGAGCCGCGCCTCGGGCATGCCGATGAGCTGGACGGCCTGGGCTGCGGCGACGGCCGTGGACATGGCGGTCGGATCTGCCAGGCCGATGTCCTCGCTGGCGAGGATCACCAGTCGGCGGGCGATGAACCTGGGGTCCTCCCCCGCCTCCACCATGCGTGCGAGGTAGTGAAGCGCCGCGTCGGCGTCCGAGCCGCGCAAGGACTTGATGAAGGCGCTGATCACGTCGTAGTGCTGGTCGCCCTGCCGGTCGTAGCGCACGGCGGCACGATCGACGGCGGTCTCGGTGGTGGCCACGTCGACGACATCGGCGCCCTTCGCGAGCGCGGCGCCGGCCGCCGCCTCCAGGTAGGTGAGCGCTCGCCGCGCGTCCCCGCCTGCCAGTCGCACCAGGTGGTCGTTCGCGTCGCTCTCCAGCCGCACCTGCCCGGCCAGGCCGCGCTCGTCGCCGAGGGCAAGGTCCAGCACGCCACGGATGTCGTCGTCGGTGAGCGGCTCGAGCGTCAGGAGCAGCGAGCGGGAGAGCAACGGCGAGATCACCGAGAAGAACGGGTTCTCCGTCGTGGCCGCCACCAGGGTGACCCACCGGTTCTCCACTCCGGGCAGCAGCGCGTCCTGCTGCGCCTTGGTGAAGCGGTGCACCTCGTCGACGAACAGGACCGTCTCCTGGCCACCGCGGGCCAGCTCCCGCCTTGCGGTGTCGATGGCCGCGCGCACCTCCTTGACGCCCGCTGCCACGGCCGAGACCTCGACGAAACGCCGGTTGGTCTGGCCCGACACGATCGAGGCGATCGTGGTCTTGCCCGTCCCCGGCGGGCCCCACAGCAGCAGCGACATCGGCTGGTCGCCCTCGATGAGGCGGCGCAGCGGCGACCCCGCGGCAAGCAGGTGCTGCTGGCCGACGAGCTCGTCGAGCGTGCGCGGACGCATCCGGACCGCCAGCGGGGCGCTGGCGTGACTGTTTCCAGCGAGCGTCCCCCCGGAGTCCTGAGAGCCGTCCGCCGGGATGCCGGCGTAGTCGAAGAGTCCGTCCACGCCGGACACCCTAGCTCCGGGCTACCGATCCCCCGCGAGGGGCGAGGAAGCCCGGCGGTGCGTCTCCAGGTCGGTCCACGTCGCGGCGAAACCGGGCTGGTCGTCGCCGACCGTGGGGGTGACGCCCGGCACCGGCGTACCGGCGGCGTCCACGCCCAGGGCACTCAGCGTCACCGGGTGCGTGACGGCTGCCCCGCGCTCTCCGGCGAAGTGGCAGGCGACCTTGTGCTTCTCCCCGATCTGCAGCAGCGGCGGCTCCTGGCGGGCACAGATCTCCTGCGCCATCCAGCACCGGGTGCGGAAGCGGCACCCCGAGGGCGGGTTGACCGGGCTGGGCACGTCTCCCTCGAGCCGGATCCGGTCGCGGCGTCCACCGACTGCAGCCTGCTTGACGTCGGGGACAGCCGACAGCAGCGCCTGCGTGTAGGGGTGGTGCGCACGGTTGTAGAGCGTCTCGCGGTCGGCGACCTCGACGACCTTGCCGAGGTACATCACCGCGACCTCAGGACAGAAGTGCCGGACGACGGCGAGGTCGTGGGCGATGAACAAGAACGCGACCCCGAGCTCCTTCTGCAGGTCCTGGAGCAGGTTGACCACCTGTGCCTGGATCGAGACGTCCAGCGCGGAGACCGGCTCGTCCGCGACCAGCAGCTTCGGTTGCAGGGCCAGGGCGCGGGCGATGCCGATGCGCTGGCGCTGGCCGCCGGAGAACTCGCTGGGATAGCGGTTGTAGTGCTCGGGGTTGAGGCCGACGACCTCCAGGAGCTCACGCACCCGGTCGAGCACCTTCTTCTCCGGCACCACCTTGTGCACCCGCAGTGGGGTGCCGACGATCGTGCCGACGGTGTGCCGCGGGTTCAGCGAGCTGTAGGGGTCCTGGAAGATCATCTGGATCTCGCGCCGCAGCGGCAGCATCTTCTTGCTGCTGAGGTGGCTGATCTCCTGGCCCTCGAACTTCATCGACCCCGAGGTCGGGTCGAGGAGGCGGGTGATCAGCCGACCGGTCGTCGACTTGCCGCAGCCCGACTCGCCCACGAGACCGAGCGACTGGCCGGCCTCCACCTGGAAGGAGACGCCGTCGACGGCCTGGACCTGCGCGATGGTGCGCCGGACCAGCCCGGCGGACTTGACCGGGAAGTACTTGCGCAGGTCACGCACCTCGAGCAGCGCCGGCTTCGCCTGCGTGCTCTCCTCCGCGGACCTGCGTGTCTGCCTGGGTCATGGTCGTCATCTCCCTCGTCACCGGTCCCCGTCGTTGTCGCCCGAGCCCGCAGCGACGTCCGCATGACCGTCCTCGGCTCGCACGTCAGTGCGCACCTCCGGTCGCTCGTGCCGGGCGCGTCGCTCCGGGCGCACGTCCGCCTCGTAGATGGCCTCGGAGTCGGGCAGGTGGCAGCGCTTGAGGTGCGAGGGTCCCCGACGACCCGGCACGAGCGGCGGCAGCGTGGTGCTGCACAGGTTCCCGGCCACCTTGTCGACGTGCGGGCAGCGGGGGTGGAAGGCGCACCCCGGGGGCGGGTTGAGCAGGCTCGGCGGGTTGCCGGGGATGGGCACGAGGCGGCCGTCGGTGTCGGAGGACACGTCGGGCATGCTCGACAGCAGGCCCCAGGTGTAGGGCATCTCCGGGTGCGTGAGCAGCTCCCGCGTCGGGCCCTTCTCCACGGCCCGACCGCCGTACATCACCAGCACCTCGTCCGCCATCTCGGCGACCACGCCCAGGTCGTGGGTGATGATGACGATCGCCGACCCGAAGTCTCGCTGCAGCTCCTGGAGCAGGTCGAGGATCTGCGCCTGGACGGTCACGTCGAGCGCTGTGGTGGGCTCGTCGGCGATGAGCAGCTTGGGGTCGTTGACCAGCGCCATCGCGATCATCGCGCGCTGGCGCATGCCACCGGAGAACTGGTGAGGGAAGTCGTCGACGCGGCTGCGGGCCTGCGGGATGCCCACTCGGTCGAGCATCTCGACGGCCTTGGCACGTGCCTCGGCCTTGGAGACCTCGTGGTGGATCCGGTAGGCCTCGCCGATCTGGCG
The DNA here is from genome assembly GCA_963823965.1 of uncultured Actinomycetota bacterium. Classification (GTDB taxonomy): domain Bacteria; phylum Actinomycetota; class Actinomycetes; order Propionibacteriales; family Nocardioidaceae; genus Nocardioides_C. The sequence continues at coordinate 77,161 of CAWGNO010000002.1, forward strand.
ACCCACGGAGTAGAAGGGATGCAGCGCGGTCAGCGGGTCCTGGAAGATCATCGCGACGTCGTTGCCGCGGATCTTGCGCAAGTTCGACTCCGAGGTGCCGATGACCTCCTTGCCACCGACCCGGATCGAGCCGGTCATCCGGCTGCGCTTCTCGTCGTGCAGTCCCAGCACCGCCATCGACGAGACACTCTTGCCCGAGCCGGACTCGCCGACGATGCCCAGCGTCTGCCCCGTCCGCACGGCGTAGGACAGGTCGGAGACCGCCTGCACCAAGCCGTCGTGCGTGGGGAACTGCACCGAGAGGTTCTCCACGACGAGGAAGTCCTCGTCGCCGACGGTGTCCGTCACGTTCGTCCTCGGGTCGGTCAGAGAGCTCGTCATGACATCCTCACGCGGGGGTCCAGGAAGCTGTACACGATGTCGACCACGAGGTTCGCGACGACGACGAGGACGGCACTCACGAGCACCGTCGCAAGGATGACCGGGAAGTCCTGCGGTGCGTTCAGAGCCTCCAGCGCCCACCAGCCCACGCCGTTGATCCCGAAGATGTGCTCGGTGAACACGGTGCCCGCGAGCAGGGTGGCGAAGTCGAGGCCGAAGATCGTCACGATCGGCACGATCGCAGCGCGCAGTCCGTGCCGGAACACCACGTGGCGCGACCGCAGGCCCTTGGCGGTCCCGGTGCGGATGTAGTCCTCACCGAGGGTCTCCACCATGGAGCCGCGGGTGAAGCGGGCGTACTGGGTGGAGCCGTGGACTCCCAGCACCAGCCACGGCAGCAGCAGCCCGGCGGCCCAGGCGACCGGGTTCTCCGTGAGCGGCGTGTAACCGGTCGCCGGGAACACGTCCCACTGCAGGGTGAGGAAGATCCAGGCCAGCAGCGCCACGAGGTAGTAGGGGATCGAGGACACCACCAGGCTGCTGCCCACGAGCAGCCGGTCCGTGGCGGTGCCGCGGCGGCGCGCAGCGAGCACGCCCAGCGTGACGCCGATCACCAGGTAGAGAGAGGCGCCGCCCAGCGCCAGTGACAGTGTGGCGGGGTATTTCTCGACCAGCTCCTTGCGGACCTCGCCGCGTGTCCCGTAGGAGATGCCCAGGCAGGGCGCCTCGCAGTCGTAGTCACTGCCGAGGTTGATGGTGCGGTCGTGGAAGAGGCCGCCGACGAAGGCGCCGTACTGCGTGACGACGCTCTGGTCGAGCCCCATCTGGTGCTCGATGGCCGCAAGGCGCTCGGCCGTGCACCTGCCCTGGGACTCGCAGACCGGGCCGGCCGGGTTGCTGGGGCCCAGGAAGAACAGCGCGAACACGAACATCGACGTCATGACGACGACGAGGAACGACGCCACCAGGCGCCGAACGATGAAGCCCGCCATGGGCTGGTACCTACTTCCGAACTCGGTCGTGGGGCGGGGCCGAAGAGGACCCGCCCCACGACGTACGTGTCAGAGGACGCCGGCCGGAGGAGAGTCCCCCGGCCGGCCGCGGGTCAGTTCTGGACCCACATGTCCTTCCAGGTGGGCATGCCCAGGGTCGTGTCGACGTTGCTGCCGACGATATTCGACCCGTGTGCCATCGCGACACCGCCGTAGCCCACGACGAAGAGCGGGAAGTACTTCTCCGCGATCTCCTTGTCGAGGTCGTTCCACGCTGCCGGCTGGTCCTCGGTCGGCATGAGGAGGATCTCGTCGATCTTCTTGTCGACAGCCGCCTCGCTGAACACCGCGTAGTTGGCGCCCAGGCCCTCCTCCTCGAGGTTGGTCGAGCCCAGGACGGGCGGGAACCAGGAGCCACCGGACGGCCAGTCGGAGCACCAACCGGCGTTGCGAACGTTGATCTTGTCGTTGTTCGGGTTCGAACGCTCGGTGGAGAAGTCCGCCACGGTGGACGCCACCGGGCTGGCCTTGAAGCCGGCCTGCTCCAGCGACTTCTTCACGACGTCCTTGGCCTTGACCGACTCAGGGTTGTCGTTGGCGAACAGCCACTTGATCTCGTAGCCGGTCTGACCAGCCTCCTCGAGAAGCTGCTTCGCCTTCGCGGTGTCCGTCTGGCCGGGCTGGTGACCCTCGAGAGAGTCGTAGTCCGTGCGGGCCGGGATGCCCGGCGGGAGGAGGTTGCTGCCCCAGATGCGGGTGACACCCTCGACGTAGCCGGCAGCGAGCGCGGCGTCCTTGTACGGGTAGGCCCAGGCAAGCGCACGACGCACGTTGAGGTCGGTGATCTTGCGGTAGTCCGGCGCCCAGTACGAGGTGCAGGGCTGGCCACCCAGGTCCAGACGGTCGGCGTGCTCGGTCTGGAAGGTACGGAAGTCCTCCGCGAGAACGTTGTCGTAGGTCAGGGTCGTCTGGCCCTCGCCCTTGTCCGCAAGCAGGATCTGGTCGATCTGCGTGCTGTCCATCTGGAAGTCGAAGACGTACTTGTCCGGGTACGCCGTGCGGCCCGGGTCGGTGCTCGCCTCCCAGTGGGGGTTGCGGACCAGGGTCAGCGACTTCTCCGGGGTGTACTTGTCGAACATGTACGGCCCGGTCGCCCACGGGTGGAGGCGGTACTTGTCGGGCTGGTCGCTGCCCTCGGGCACAGGACCGATGGCCGGGAACGCGCCCCAGTACGGCATGTCCGGGAAGGACTTGTTCATCTTGATGGTGAGCGTGTTGCCGTCGACCGTCACGCCGGCGTAGTCGGTGCCCGACTTGTAGGGGCCCTTGTACTTGTCACCGTCGAGGAAGTAGTCGTTGCTGTACGCCGCGCCCTCGGGGAAGCTGGCCCGGTCGAACGAGCGCAGGATGCCGTAGCGGACGTCGTCAGCGGTGACCGGCTCGCCGTTCTCCCACTTCACGCCGTCACGGATCGTGAACTTCCACTCCGTGTAGTCGTCGTTCGGGGTGCCGAGGTCGGTCGCCAGGTCGGGGACCAGGATCATCTGGCCGGAGTCCTCGTCGTAGACGTACTGCGTGAGCGAACGCGTGACGAGGCCGCTCAGCAGGGACATCGTGTTGAGGTAGTAGGACTCCGTGGGGTCCATGCTGTTGAGGCCGGCGTAGCTGATCACCTTGACCGTGCCGCCCTTGGAAGCGCCGTCGATCTCGACAGGACCCTCACGTGTGGGGTCCATGCCGGAGCCGGTGTCACCGAGCTTCTCCTTGTCGATGCCGGAGGCGCTCCCGCCGTCATTGCCGGTGCCGCTGCCCGAGCCGCCACAGGCGGCCAGTGCAAGCATCCCCACGGCGGTGACGGCAATGATCGGTTTCTTGAACCGCATTCCTAACCCACCCTTTCTGGTTGGTTGTGCAATCCCGCGGTGAGTCGGTCACCGACGAGTCTTGGGGTCGAAGGCGTCGCGGACGGCGTCTCCGAGGAGGTTGAGCGCGAGGACCAGCACCATCACGGTGATCACCGGCGCCCACAGGTACAGCGGGTAGACCTCGAACTTCGCCACCGCGTCGTCGATGGTCTGGCCGAGCGACGGGACCCCCGTCAGGCCGATGCCCAGGTAGGACAGCCCCGCCTCGGCGGCGACGTACGCCGGCAGCGACAGCGAGATGGCGACGACGATGGGGGCGACGAGGTTCGGCAGGAGCTCCTTGAACAGGATCCGACGTGTCGGGACTCCCATCACCTGGGCGGCCTGGATGAACTCCCGCTCGCGCAGCGAGAGCACCTGGCCCCGGATCAGTCGGGCCAGGCCCATCCAGCCGAAGACGACCAGGACCGCGACGAGCGCGAACACCTGGGCCCGGGCGAGTGCCTCGAGGTCGGTGGAGAACCGGGAGGCGATGATCGGAGCGAGCGCGAGCGCCCCCAGGATGAAGGGGAAGGACAGGAACAGGTCGATCACGAACGAGATCACCCGGTCCCCCCAGCCGCGCGCGAAGCCGGCGACCAGGCCGATGGTGACGCCGATGACGGTCGAGAGGACGGTCGCGGCCGCGGCGATGGACAGCGACGTGCGCAGGCCGTAGAGCAGTCGGCCGAGGTTGTCGACACCGGTTCCCGGCGCCAGACCCAGCGGGTGCTGCCAGGTGAACGGGTTGAACGGCGGACCGGACGCGGGGTAGCCGTCGTAGGACAGCACCTCGGTGGGCATCGGAGCCCCGGGCTGGCTGACGTCGTAGTAGAGGCCCAGCGCCGAGCAGATCACCGGGGCGAGCAGGCCCAGCAGGAGCAGGAGCAGGACGGTGCCACCGGCGACGACGGCCACCTTGTCCGAACGAAGCCGGTCGAAAGCGATCCTCGTGGGCGACTTCCCGGCGATGACCGCTTCCGCGAGGACCTTGTCGGCCCCGCCTCCAGCCTCGAGCGCCTCGTCGTACTTCTCGAGGTCAGCCGTCGTGGTCATGCGTACCTGTCTTTCATCGCGTCACGGACCGGGACGCCCGTTGGCCGAGCCGAGCCAACCGGTGAGGTACCTCACTGGTTGATGCAGCCGTGAGGGACTTTAGGACACCGGACGGGCGACGAAAGGCAGGAAACGGTAACGAATTGGTACCAGCGACAGTCCGCTCAGCGGACGGGACGCCGGTCCCCTCGTCCGAAGATCGGCAAGCCAGACAAGGACGCCCCGTCCGTGCGGATGCACGGACGGGGCGCGGTGGTCTGCCGGACGGTCAGGCGTGGGCGGCGGACGCCTGCCCGTCGCCGGGGGTGGCCTGCGCGTCAGGCTTCTCCTCGTGCTCGGCGTCGACGCCCGCCTCGGCACGCTGTTCCGGCGTGATCGGCGCGGGAGCCGCCGTGAGCGGGTCGTAGCCCGCGCCCGTCTTCGGGAACGCGATCACGTCGCGGATCGAGTCCGTCCCGGCGAGGAGCGCGACGATGCGGTCCCAGCCGAAGGCGATACCGCCGTGGGGCGGGGCACCGAACTTGAAGGCGTCGAGCAGGAAGCCGAACTTGGTCTGCGCCTCCTCCGCGCCGATGCCCATCACCGCGAAGGCCCGCTTCTGCACGTCCTCGCGGTGGATACGGATCGACCCGCCGCCGATCTCGTTGCCGTTGCAGACGATGTCGTAGGCGTTGGACAGCGCCGTGCTCGGGTCGACGTCGAAGGTGTCGAGGCACTCCGGCTTCGGCGCGGTGAACGCATGGTGCACCGCCGTCCAGGCCCCGCTGCCGACGGCGACGTCACCTGCGGCGGTCGCTTCGTCGGCCGGCTCGAACATGGGCGCGTCGACGACCCAGACGAACTTCCAGGCCGACTCGTCGATGAGGCCCAGGCGTCGGCCGATCTCGAGGCGTGCTGCCCCCAGGAGTGACCGCGAGTGCTTGCCGGGCCCGGCGGCGAAGAAGATCGCGTCGCCCGGCTCGGCACCTACGTGCTTGGCGATGCCGTCGCGCTCGGCCTCGCTGATGTTCTTCGCCACCGGCCCCCGGAGCTCGCCGTCCTCGCCGACCAACAGGTAGGCAAGACCCTTCGCGCCGCGCTGCTTGGCCCACTCCTGCCACGCGTCGAGCTGCTTGCGCGGCTGGTTCGCGCCGCCCGGCATGACCACGGCCCCGACGTACGGTGCCTGGAAGACGCGGAACGGGGTCTCTGCGAAGAACTCGGCGCACTCCACCAGCTCCAGTCCCATGCGCAGGTCCGGCTTGTCGGTGCCGTAGCGACGCATCGCCTCCTCGTAGGTCATCCTCGGGATCGGCGTCTGCACCTCGACGCCGATGAGCGCCCACAGCGCGCGCAGGATCTCCTCGGACAGGGCGAGGATGTCGTCCTGGTCGACGAAGCTCATCTCGATGTCGAGCTGGGTGAACTCCGGCTGCCGGTCGGCCCGGAAGTCCTCGTCGCGGTAGCAGCGCGCGATCTGGTAGTAGCGCTCCATGCCGCCGACCATGAGCAGCTGCTTGAACAGCTGCGGGCTCTGCGGCAGGGCGTACCAGCTGCCGGGCCGGAGCCGGGCCGGCACCAGGAAGTCGCGGGCGCCCTCGGGCGTGGACCGGGTCAGCGTCGGGGTCTCCACCTCCACGAAGTCGTGGGAGTCGAGCACCGCGCGCGCGGCCCGGTTGACCTGGCTGCGCAGACGCAGCGCACGGTTGGGGCCCTCCCGACGCAGGTCGAGGTAGCGGTGCGCGAGGCGCACCTCCTCCCCCACCTGGACATGCTCGTCGATGGGGAACGGGAGCGGCCCCGCGGCGCTGAGCACCTCGACGTCCTCGGCGATGACCTCGATGTCACCTGTGGGCAGGTGCGGGTTCGCGTTGCCCTCCGGGCGCTGCGACACCGTGCCGGTGACCTTGAGGCAGTACTCGGAGCGAAGGTGGTGGGCGACCTCCTCGTCGCGGACGACCACCTGCACCACACCGGAGGCCTCCCGCAGGTCGAGGAAGGCGACGCCGCCGTGATCGCGACGGCGGGCCACCCAGCCGGCGAGGGTCACGGTCTGTCCGGCGTGCTCGGCACGCAGGCTTCCGGCGTCATGGGTGCGGATCACGAGAGCTCCTCAGGAGTGTGCTTGATGATGGTCGGGACGAGGTCGGAGGCGGGTGGGGTCCAGGCATCTGGGTCGGCGTCGGCCTGGTCGCCGCTGCGGATGTCCTTGACCTGGTCGGTCCCGCCGTCGGACACAGCGGGGAACCAGACGAACGGGATGCCGCGGCGCTCGGCGTACCGGATCTGCTTGCCGAACTTCTGCGGTGCGGCGGCCACCTCGGTGGGGATGCCGCGAGCGCGCAGGCGCTGCGCGATGCCGTCGGAGGCCGGGCGGCTCTCCTCGTCGGCGAGCGCGACCAGGACCACCGAGGGAACCTTGCGGTCGGAGGTGAGCAGCCCGCGCTGGATCAGCGGCACCAGGCTGCGCGAGAGGCCGAAGGAGATGCCGACGCCCGGGTACGTCGTACGCCCGTCAGCGGCAAGGGCGTCGTACCGGCCGCCGGAGCAGATCGAGCCGAGGCCCTCGAACCCCTCCATGACCGTCTCGAAGACGGTGCCGGTGTAGTAGTCCAGACCTCGCGCTACCCGCAGGTCGGCCTCGACCACGAACCGGTCGCTGACCACCGACGAGCAACCCGTGACCACGGCGGCCAGCTCCTCGAGGCCCTCGTCCAGCAGCTCGTTCTCGACGCCGAGGGCACGCACCCGGTCGACGAAGCTCGCGTCCGCGCTGCGGATCGAGGCCAGCTCCAGGCACTGCGACGCCTGGGCGTCGTCCAGGCCCGCCTCCTCGACCAGCATCTTCGCGACGACCTCGGCGGGCACCTTGTCGATCTTGTCGATGACGCGCATCACCGCCTCGACGTCCGTCGCGCCGATGCCCTGGTAGAACCCCTGGATCAGCTTGCGGTTGTTCACCTGCAGCCGCATCGGCGGCAGCGGCAGGCCGACCAGCGCCTCGGCCATCACCCGCGCCACCTCGATGTCGTGGTGGAAGGGCAGGGCGTCCTTGCCGACGATGTCGATGTCGGCCTGGGTGAACTCGCGGAATCGGCCCTCCTGGGGCCGCTCACCACGCCAGACCTTCTGGACCTGGTAGCGACGGAAGGGGAACTCCAGCTTCCCGGCGTTCTCCAGCACGTAGCGGGCGAAAGGGACGGTCAGGTCGAAGTGGAGGCCGATCCCGGCGTCACCCTGCTGCTCGTCGGCCTGGAGCCGGCGCAGCACGTAGACCTCCTTGGAGGTCTCGCCCTTGCGCAGCAGCTGGTCGAGCGGCTCCACGGCGCGCGTCTCGATGTCGGCGAAGCCGTGCAGCTCGAAGGTACGCCGGAGCCGGTCGACGACCTGGGTCTCGACGACGCGCTGCTCGGGCAGGAACTCGGGGAACCCGCTCAGCGGGGTGGGCTTGCTCATGTCACAGACCTCGGGTGTTGCGCAGGACAGCGGGACCGTTGCCGGGATCGGCGAGGCCACGTCCGGCGATGTCGAGCAGGAACGGGTTCGTGGCGCGCTCCTGGCCGATGCTGGTCTGCTCTCCGTGCCCGGGCAGGACCACGATGTTGTCGGCGAGCGGGAGCACCTTGCTGGCCAGGCTGCGCAGCATCGTCGGATGGTCCCCGCCAGGCAGGTCCGTGCGCCCGATGGAGCCGGCGAAGAGAAGGTCACCCGAGAACATCACCTCGGCGACGTCCTGGGCGTCGTACGGCGTGCGGAAGGTCACCGACCCCCGTGTGTGCCCGGGGGTGTGGTCGACCACGAACGACAGACCGGCCAGGTCGAGTACCTGCCCGTCACCGAGCTCGGAGACCTCGTCGGGCTCGGCGAACTCGTAGGTGCCGCCCAGGAGCATGCCGGCGGTCTCCGGGGAGATACCGGCCATCGGGTCGGACAGGAGGTGCCGGTCCTCGGGGTGGATGTAGGCGGGGGCGTCGTAGCTCCCCGACACCGGGGCGACGCACCACATGTGATCGATGTGCCCGTGGGTGACCAGCACCGAGACCGGCTTCAGGTTGTGCTCGCGCACCACCTCGGCCACTCCGGCGGCGGCGTCCTTGCCGGGGTCGACCACGACGCACTCCTGACCGGGACCCGTGGCCACGACGTAGCAGTTCGTCCCCCATGGCCCGGCTGGGAAGCCTGCGATGAACACGGGTGAGCGCTCCTGTGCGGTCGGGGGTGGATGACCGGTGAAGCCTATCGAGGGGGGTGGTGCTGAGGAAAACCAGTTACGCCGTCGGCTCTCGTCGCTCAACCTCCTCCCTCGCCCGTTATGGCCTCGTAGTCGGCAAGTCGGTGTTGCCTCGCGCGGATCAGACCTAGACTCACGGTGGATCTGACTACGATGCACGTCCGCTGGGCCGCCACCCCGGACTGCACCTGAATCGAAGAGGTAACCCGGTGAACGACTCCCAGCCCGGCCCGTCGGCGGATCAGTGGGGCCGCGTGGCCGAGGACGGCTCGGTCTTCGTACGAACCGCGGACGGCGAGCGGCAGGTGGGGCAGATGCCCGACGCCACGCCCGAGGAGGCCCTGGCCTTCTACACCAAGCGGTACGACGACCTCGCCTTCGAGGTGCAGCTGCTCGAGCAGCGGATCGCCGCGGGCACCCTCTCGCCCGACGAGGCGACCTCGGCGGTGGACCAGGTGCACGCGACGCTCGCCGACGCCCAGGCGGTCGGCGACCTGGCCTCGTTGGACGCCCGGCTGGAGAAGCTGCGCGGGACCATCGACAAGCAGCGTGAGCAGCGCAAGGCCGACCGCGCCCGTCGGGCAGCGGAGGCGAAGTCCCGCAAGGACAAGATCGCCGCGGAGGCGGAGACCCTCGCCGAGGGCACCGACTGGCGCAACGGCGCCAACCGGCTGCGCGAGCTCCTCGAGGAGTGGAAGGCGCTGCCGCGCATCGACAAGAGCACCGACGACACGCTGTGGCGCCGGTTCTCCTCGGCCCGTACCACCTACACCCGACGGCGCAAGGCCCACTTCGCCGAGCTCGGCGAGAAGCGCGAGGCCGCCCGCGCGATCAAGGAGAAGCTCGTCGTCGAGGCCGAGCAGTACGCCGACTCCACCGAGTGGGGCCCGACGGCCGGCAGGTACCGGGAGCTGATGCGGCAGTGGAAGGCCGCCGGCCCGGCCCCGAAGAACGTCGACGACCAGCTCTGGAAGCGCTTCCGGGCGGCCCAGGACCAGTTCTTCGGTGCCCGTGACGCCGCGAACGCCAAGCTCGACGCGGAGTTCGCGGCCAACGCCGAGGTCAAGGAGAAGCTGCTCGTCGAGGCCGAGGCGCTGCTGCCGGTGACCGACGTCCGGGCGGCCAAGGACGCCTTCCGCGACATCGCCGAGCGGTGGGACGCCGCCGGCAAGGTCCCCCGCGACCGCATCAAGGAGCTCGAGGGGCGCATCCGCAAGGTCGAGCAGGCGATCCGCGGCGTCGAGGACGACGAGTGGCGCCGCTCCAACCCGGAGGCCCGGGCGCGCGCCGCCGACACCGTCGCGCAGCTCGAGTCCTCCCTCGACGAGCTCGAGGCCAAGAAGGCGAAGGCGGAGGCGGCCGGGAACGCCAAGAAGGCCGGCGAGCACGCCGCCGCCATCGAGACCCGCAAGGCGTGGCTGGTCGAGGCCAAGAAGGCGCTCGAGGACTTCTCCGCCTGACCGATTCCGCTGCCGCCGGTCCGTCCCGTGACGGTCGGCGCGCGGCGGTAGCGCGCACTCGACAGGGCGCCGCCCGGCACTACTGCCGACTCGACGGACCGCAGTCCGGCAGTAGTGCCGACTCGACGGGTAGCCGCCCGGCAGTAGTGCCGACTCGACGGGTAGCCGCCCGGCAGTAGTGCCGACTCGACGGTGAGCTGAGCGGCAGTAGTGCCGACTCGGCGCTACTGGGTGACGCGGTAGGCGTCGAAGACGCCGTCGACCGACCGCACTGCCTTGAGCACGTGGCCGAGGTGCTTCGGGTCGCCCATCTCGAAGGTGAAGCGTGACTTGGCGACCCGGTCCCTGGTCGTGGTCAGCGACGCCGACAGAATGTTGACGTGCACGTCGGAGAGCACCTTCGTGATGTCCGACAGCAGCCGGGCTCGGTCTAGCGCCTCGACCTGGATGTTGACCAGGAACATCGACTGCGCGGTCGGCGCCCACTCGACCTGGACGATCCGCTCGGGCTGGGCCTCGAGGCTGCTCGCATTGGTGCAGTCGGCCCGGTGCACCGAGACCCCTGACCCGCGGGTGACGAAGCCGATGATCTTGTCGCCGGGCACCGGGGTGCAGCACTTCGCCAGCTTGACCCACACGTCCGAGATGCCCCGGACGATCACACCCGCGTCGCCCCCGACGAGCTGCTTGGCGCGGGCGCGCTCGCTGGTGAGGGTCACGCCTTCGGCGAGGTCCTCCGCGGCGCCCTCCTCCCCGCCGTACAGGTCGATGACACGCCTCACGACGGTCTGGGCACCGACGTTGCCCTCGCCGACCGCTGCGTAGAGGGCGGAGACGTCCGCGAGCCGCATCTCGGCCGCGACCGTGCTCAGGGAGTCGTGGGTGAGCACCCGCTTGAGCGGCTGCCCCTCCTTGCGCATCAGGCGGGCGATCTGGTCCTTGCCGTGCTCGATCGCCTCTTCGCGCCGCTCCTTGGTGAACCACTGGCGAATCTTGTTCCGCGCGCGCGGTGACTTGACGTAGCTGAGCCAGTCGCGGCTCGGGCCCGCGTTGGGCGCCTTGGAGGTGAAGACCTCGACGACGTCGCCGTTGTCGAGCTCCGACTCCAGCGGCACCAGCCGCCCGTTGACCCGGGCGCCGATGGTGCGGTGGCCGACCTCGGTGTGGATCGCGTAGGCGAAGTCGACCGGCGTGGACCCGGTGGGCAGGGCGATGACGTCGCCACGCGGGGTGAAGACGTAGACCTCGGCAGCGTTGATCTCGAAGCGCAGCGACTCCAGGAACTCACCGGGATCCTCGGTCTCCTGCTGCCAGTCGAGGAGCTGGCGGACCCAGGCCATGTCGGCGTTGCTGGTGCCCTGGGTCATCAGGGAGCGGTCGGTGTCAGCGCCCTTGTCGGAGCGCTCCTTGTACTTCCAGTGGGCCGCGACGCCGTACTCGGCGCGCCGGTGCATGTCGAAGGTGCGGATCTGCAGCTCGACCGGCTTGCCTTCGATCCCGATGACCGTCGTGTGCAGCGACTGGTACATGTTGAACTTCGGCATCGCGACGTAGTCCTTGAACCTGCCGGGAACCGGGTTCCACCGGGAGTGCAGGACGCCGAGGGCCGCGTAGCAGTCGCGGTCGCTCTCGACGAGGATGCGGATGCCGACGAGGTCGTAGATGTCGGAGAACTCCCGACCTCGAACGATCATCTTCTGGTAGATCGAGTAGTAGTGCTTCGGTCGGCCCGTGACGACCGCCTTGATGCGGGCCTCGCGCAGGTCCTTCTCGACCTGCTCGATCACGCGGGCAAGGAACTGGTCGCGCGAGGGCGCCCGCTCGGCCACGAGGCGCACGATCTCGTCGTAGATCTTGGGGTGCAACGTCGCGAAGGCGAGGTCCTCGAGCTCCCACTTCAGGGTGTTCATGCCCAGCCGGTGGGCCAGCGGGGCGAAGATCTCGAGCGTCTCGCGGGCCTTGCGCTCCTGGGTGTCCTGCTTCAGGTAGCGCAGCGTGCGCATGTTGTGGAGCCGGTCGGCGAGCTTGATGACCAGGACGCGGATGTCGCGGCTCATCGCCACGATCATCTTCCGGATTGTCTCGGCCTGGGCGGAGTCGCCGTACTTGACCTTGTCGAGCTTGGTGACCCCGTCGACGAGGAGCGCGACCTCCTCACCGAAGTCGTTGCGCAGCTCCTCGAGCGTGTAGGAGGTGTCCTCGACGGTGTCGTGCAGGAGCGCGGCCACGAGCGTCGGCTCGGTCATGCCGATGTCGGCGAGGATCGTGGCCACGGCCAGCGGGTGGGTGATGTAGGGGTCGCCGCTCTTGCGCGTCTGGGTCCCGTGGGCCTTCTCCGCCACCAGGTAGGCGCGCTCGATCAGCGCGAGGTCAGCCTTCGGGTGGTTGGTGCGCGCCGCCCGGAAGAGCGGCTCGAGCACCGGGTTGCCCGGCTGGGCCTTGGTCGCCATCCTGGCCAGCCGCGCGCGCATGCGCCGACCCGAGGGCCCTCCGGAGCCGCCTTGCGCGGTGCGCGAAGGCTCGTCGGCGGCAGCTGCGGCTCCGTCTGCAGGGACGGGGGCAGGCTCGGTCGTGGCGCGACCGGCGACACCTTCCTCGGCCACGTCACACCTCCCTCGTCGACTGGGTACTCAGTCTATGCCCGGACCCTGACGCCGACGGGCCCGACATCGCCGGGCCCGTCGGTATCGCGGTCAGACGGTGCGGATCGCACTGATGGGGATGTCGCCCGCGGTCTCCCGCCCCGGCAGGAACGAGAGCTCCATGAGCACGGCGACGCCGTGCACGACCCCGCCGCAGGCCTCGACCAGCTCGGCGGTGGCCGCGACCGTGCCACCGGTGGCCAGGACGTCGTCGACGAGAAGGACCCTCTCCCCCGGTCGGATCGAGTCCTGGTGCAGCTCGAGCGTGGCGCTGCCGTACTCGAGCTCGTAGCCGACCGAGTGCGTCTCCGCGGGCAGCTTGCCCGCCTTGCGCACGGGGACGAAGCCGGCCCCGAGGGCGAGGGCGACGGGTGCGGCCAGGATGAATCCCCGCGCTTCCATGCCCACGACCTTGTCCACGGCCACGTTGCCGTCCGCGTCCCGGCCCGCACGGGCCAGCACGTCGATGACGGCGGAGAAGCCGTCGTGGTCGGCGAGCAGTGGCGTGATGTCCTTGAAGACGACGCCGGCCTTGGGAAAGTCCGGGATGTCGCGGATCAGCTCGTCGAGATGCTCGCGAAGGTACGCGTCGTGCCCGTCGGCCTCCCCTGCTGTCTCCTGGCTGCGCACCGGATGCGCCCCGACCTCAGGAGCCCTCGGGCGAGTCGGTCGGCCCGTCGGAGGACTCGCCCTCCTCGGGGGTCCTGTCCACCGGCGCGGTCTCGACGACGCGCACCACGGCCTGGCGGGCCACCTTGACCTCCGTTCCCGGAGCGATCGACAGGATGAGCGTGTCGTCACCGATCGAGACGACGGTGCCGAACATGCCCGAGCCCAGCATCACCTCCGACCCGACGGAGACGTTGTTCTGGATACGGGTCATCTCCTGCTGCCGGCGGCGCGCGGGACGGATCACCAGGAACCAGAAGGCCAGCACGATGAGCAGGAGGGGGAACAAGCTCCCCAGGGTTTCGGGGGTCACAAAGGCTCCTCAGTCGGAGTTCGGGTGCATCGACAACGACCGTACGACGGTCGGCGGCCGAGTGTAGCGGCGTACGTCAGTCTTCACCGAAGAGGTCGGGCTGGGCGCTGCCGGCACCGAACGCCGCGTCGGCGGGCGCGGTGAGCCCGAGGTGCTCCCAGGCGGCAGGCGTTGCGACGCGACCTCGTGGAGTGCGGGCCAGCATGCCGGTGCGGACCAGGAACGGCTCGGCGACCTCCTCGACGGTCTCGCGCTCCTCCCCCACGGCCACGGCCAGGGTGCTGAGCCCGACCGGCCCTCCCCCGAAACGGCGGCACAGCGCGTCGAGCACCGAGCGGTCGAGACGGTCGAGGCCGGACTGGTCGACCTCGTAGAGGTCGAGCGCGCGGTGCGCCACGTCGAGGGTGACCGTCCCGTCGGCGCGGACCTGGGCGTAGTCGCGCACCCGCCGCAGCAGCCGGTTGGCGATTCGCGGCGTGCCTCGCGAGCGCGAGGCGATCTCGGTCGCGCCGTCGCCGGTGAGCTCGACCCCGAGGAGTCCCGCCGACCGGTGGACGATGAGCTCGAGGTCGCTGGGCTCGTAGAACTCCAGGTGGGCGGTGAACCCGAAACGGTCGCGCAGCGGGCTTGGCAGCAGGCCTGCCCTCGTCGTCGCCCCTACGAGGGTGAAGGGTGGGATCTCCAGAGGAATGGCCGTGGCGCCGGGCCCCTTCCCGATGACGACGTCGACCCGGAAGTCCTCCATCGCCATGTAGAGCATCTCCTCGGCGGGCCGCGACATCCGGTGGATCTCGTCGACGAAGAGGACGTCGTTCTCGTTCATCCCCGACAGGATCGCCGCCAGGTCACCGGCGTGGGTGATCGCCGGGCCCGAGGTGAGCCGAAGCGGGCTCGACATCTCCGCCGCGATGATCATCGCCAGCGTCGTCTTGCCGAGGCCCGGCGGGCCAGCGAGCAGGACGTGGTCAGGTGGGCTCTCCCGCTTCCGGGCCGCCTGGAGCACCAGCGACAGCTGCTCGCACACGCGCTCCTGCCCGATCAGCTCCTCGAGCGTGCGCGGGCGGAGCGCCGCCTCGACGGCGCGCTCGTCTCCCTCCGCCTCGGCGGCCACGAGGGACCGGCTCTCGGCGTACGCCGCCTCGGCGGCGTCGTACTCGGTCTCGGTCATGCGCCGGGGGTGCTCGCTCATCGGCTCAGGCCTTGCTCAGCGTCCGAAGCGCTGCCCTCAGCAAGGCGGCGACGTCGGGGGCGTCGCCCTGTGCCTGGGGAGCGACCGCGTCGACGGCCTTCTCGGCCTCCTTCGCCGACCAGCCGAGCCCGACCAGACCGCCGTGGACCTGCTCGCGCCACTGCGCAGCCGGACTGCCTCCCGCGGCCGGCCGGGCGGCGGTGCCGCCGGTCGGTGCGCCTATGCGGTCCTTGAGCTCCAGCACGATCCGCTGGGCTCCCTTCTGGCCGATGCCCGGCACCTTCGTCAGCGATTTGAAGTCCTCGGCGGCGACCGCACGACGGAGGTCGTCGGGAGTCAGGACGGCCAGCATGGCCTGCGCAAGCTTGGGCCCCACACCGCTGGCGGTCAGCAGCATCTCGAACAGCGACTTCTCGTCCTCGTCGGCGAAGCCGAACAGGGTCAGGGAGTCCTCGCGCACGATCATGCTGGTCGGGAGGGTCGCCTCCGTCCCCTCCCGGAGCCGGGCCAGGGTCCCAGGGGTGCAGTTGAGCTCGAGGCCGACCCCGCCGACCTCGACGACGGCGGCGGTCAGGGACACGTCGGCGACGGTCCCTCGGACGAATGCGATCACCGTTGTCCCTTTCCTGCGGCGGCCAGCGCCGCGTCGATGCGTGCCTGGGCGCCGCCGCGCCACACGTGGGTGATGGCGAGGGCGAGCGCATCAGCGGCGTCGGCGGGCTTGGGTGGCTCCGCCAGTCGAAGGATCCGCGCCACCATCGCCCCGACCTGGGCCTTGTTGGCCCGGCCGCTTCCGGAGACGGCCGCCTTCACCTCGCTGGGTGTGTGCAGCGCAACGGGCAGCCCGCGCCGAGCCGCGACCACCATCGCGATGCCGCTGGCCTGTGCGGTGCCCATGATGGTGCTGACGTCGGACCGCGCGAAGACGCGTTCGACGGCGACCGCATCGGGCTCGTACTCCTCGATCCAGGCATCGATGCCCCGCTCGATGGTCACCAGACGGGTCGGCACGGCATCCCGGGAGGAGGTGCGGAGGACGTTCACGTCCACGAGGGTCAGAGGCCGACCGACGTCGCCGTCGACCACGCCCATGCCGCAGCGGGTGAGCCCCGGGTCGATCCCGAGCACGCGCACATCCGGCCCCTTCCTGGTCGGCACTTTGACAGGTGCCATCCGAACACATGTTCGGAACTCAACCTAACCGACGGGTCCTGCCGTCGGCGCACGACACTCCGCGCTGCGACGTACCGCGGGCCCCGGGAGCTTGCTCAGGCGTCCAGCGCGGCCATCACGTCGTCGGGAACGTCGAAGTTGCCGAACACGTTCTGGACGTCGTCGAGGTCCTCGAGGGCCTCGACGAGGCGGAAGACCTTCGTGGCCCCTGACTCGTCCACCTCGATGGTCATCGACGGGACGAACGAGGCCTCGGCCGAGTCGTAGTCCAGCCCCGCGGCCTGCAGCGCCGTGCGCACGGCGACCAGGTCGGTGGCCTCGCTGATGACCTCGTAGGACTCGCCGAGGTCGTTGACCTCCTCGGCACCGGCTTCGAGGGTCGCCTCGAGGACGTCGTCCTCGGAGACCTGCCGGCCCTCCTGGTCCTTGGCCACGATCACGACGCCCTTGCGGTTGAACATGTAGGACACCGAGCCCGGGTCGGCCAGGTTCCCGCCGTTGCGGGAGATGGCGGTGCGGACCTCCATCGCGGCGCGGTTCTTGTTGTCGGTGAGGCACTCGATCAGCAGCGCGACGCCGTTCGGCCCGTAGCCCTCGTACATGATCGTCTGGTACTCGGCGCCGCCGGCCTCGGCGCCGGAGCCGCGCTTGACCGCGCGGTCGATGTTGTCGTTCGGGACGGAGGACTTCTTCGCCTTCTGGATGGCGTCGTAGAGCGTCGGGTTGCCCGCCGGGTCGCCCCCGCCCATCCGGGCCGCGACCTCGATGTTCTTGATCAGCTTGGCGAACAGCTTGCCGCGGCGGGCGTCGACGACCGCCTTCTTGTGCTTGGTGGTCGCCCATTTGGAGTGGCCAGACATGAGGTGATGCCCCTACTTCCGCTTCGCAGGTTTACCGTTCGTGGCATCCGGTCGCGACCGGACCATGTCGACGAACAGTGCGTGCATTCTGTGGTCCCCCGTGATCTCGGGGTGGAACGACGTGGCGAGCAGGTTCGCCTGTCGAACGGCGACGATCCTACCGACCGCAGGGCCGGACGCGACGCGTGCGACGACCTCGACGTCCTGCCCCACCTTCTCCACCCACGGCGCACGGATGAACAGCGCGTGGAAGGCGGCCTCGAGGCCCTCGACGTCGAGGTCGGCCTCGAAGGAGTCCACCTGCCGACCGAAGGCGTTGCGGCGTACGACGATGTCGAGACCGCCGATGGTCTCCTGGCCCGCGATGCCGTTCTCGATGTGGTCGGCGAGCATGATCATCCCGGCGCAGGTGCCGTAGGCGGGCAGGCCCGCGCGGATCGCCTCCTGCAACGGCTCGAACAGGTCGAAGCTGCGGGCGAGCTTGTACATCGTGGTCGACTCGCCCCCGGGCAGCACGACCCCGTCGAGGTCGGCGAGCTCGCGCGGACGGCGTACGGCGACAGTGCGCGCGCCGGCGCGCTCGAGCATCGCCCGGTGCTCACGCACGTCCCCCTGGAGTGCGAACACGCCGACGAGCGGGACGTCGTGGGAAGGATCGGTCACGGCTCAATGGTAGGTGCAGGCACCTGCGTCCCCGGCCACCCCGTCACGGCGAGGAGCGCCTGCAGCGAGGTGACGGGCCCTGGGCCGGGACCGGACATGGCGCCGGAGCGAAGGGGCTCCCGGCACCCTGCGCCACCGTGACGGTGGGCGGGCGCCGGCGCGCCATGCCCGGCTCCCCCATCTCCCCAGCCCCCTCGGGGAGTGAGCCGCAGTCTTCAGCATCGTGACGCCGCCGTCAGAAGTGCGCTGAACGGTCACAGATCAGGCGAAGGGACCAGGTGGGGTCGCCCGTTCGCGGACCCGCGGATGGCCTCGGCGGGCGCGTGCAGGGGGTCGGACGGGTCAGGTGTCCGTGGCCGTTCGTGTGGCGTGGGACACGACAGGGCCAGGTCAGCCGGCGTGGGTGTCCCAGGACGGTGGCCGCTGCCACCAAGCCGTGACCTCGACGCGCCCCTCGTCGAAGTGAGCCGACAGCCCCTGCTCCGTGAAGGCGGCCACGACCTCGTCGAGCAGCGGATCCCCGGGGGCGACATTGGCGGTGCTGGGGTGCCAGACGTTGACCTCGAGCATGCCCTCGTCGATCGCGTGCCAGACGTCCGGCGGGGTGAACCAGGCGATGCCCCGGGGAGGGTTCTGCCGGCGTTCGTCGAGGACGGCCTTGGCTGACCAGTGGTCCTCACAGCCCTGCAGCACCACCAGCCCGCCGGCCTCGAGTGTCGCGAAGGCGAGCTGCAGGCGGTGGTAGTCGGTCTGGTCGGGCCACTGCGCCGCGTCCGACCGCAGCTCCTCGCGGAACTCGGCCACCCACTGGTCGGCGACGGTCCCCGGGCTCTCGACCCCGGGAAGCTCGGTGGTGATCGCCAGCAGCACCTCGTCGCGGAGCTCGCGCTCGCCGAGCAGCCCCGAGCGCACGGCGGACCGTACGAACTCGCGGACGTGCTGCTCGGCCAGCGACGCGGACAAGTCGCCTACCAGCCGCGCTCGGCGAGCCGGTGCGGCTGCGGGATGTCGTCGACGTTGATGCCGACCATGGCCTCGCCGAGGCCGCGCGAGACCTTCGCGAGCACGTCGGGGTCGTCGAAGAAGGTGGTGGCCTTGACGATCGCCTCCGCACGCTGCGCGGGGTTGCCGGACTTGAAGATGCCCGAGCCGACGAAGACACCCTCCGCGCCGAGCTGCATCATCATGGCGGCGTCGGCAGGGGTGGCGATGCCTCCCGCGGTGAAGAGCACCACCGGGAGCTTGCCGGCCTCCGCGACCTCGCGCACGAGCTGGTACGGCGCCTGGAGCTCCTTCGCTGCGACGTAGAGCTCGTCCGGGGAGAGCCCCTGGAGCCGACGGATCTCTGCACGGATGGTGCGCATGTGCGTCACGGCGTTCGACACGTCGCCCGTCCCGGCCTCGCCCTTGGAGCGGATCATCGCCGCGCCCTCGGTGATCCGGCGCAGCGCCTCGCCGAGGTTGGTGGCCCCGCACACGAAGGGGACGGTGAACTGCCACTTGTCGATGTGGTGGGCGTAGTCGGCCGGCGTGAGGACCTCGGACTCGTCGATGTAGTCCACGCCGAGGCCCTGCAGGACCTGCGCCTCGACGAAGTGGCCGATGCGAGCCTTGGCCATGACCGGGATCGACACGGCGTTGACGATGCCGTCGATCATGTCGGGGTCGCTCATGCGCGAGACGCCGCCCTGGGCGCGGATGTCGGCGGGGACCCGCTCGAGCGCCATCACGGCGACCGCCCCGGCGTCCTCGGCGATCTTCGCCTGCTCGGCGGTGACCACGTCCATGATCACGCCGCCCTTGAGCATCTCGGCCATGCCACGCTTCACACCCGAGGTGCCGGTCGATGCGGCGGCCTCGGCCGTCTTGTCGTTTCGGACGTCAGTCACGTGCAACCTTCTTGTTCAGGCGGGCATGCAGACGCCCGCCGAGAGATCAGGATGTCCCCAAGACTACGCCGCCGGCGCGGGCGCGGTGCACACCGCCTCAGTCGTCGAGCAGCGCCTGCGGGGGCGTGTCGTCGAGGTCCACCGTCACGGGCGCGGGCGCCCGACCCGCCAGGCGCAGCCAGCGCACGCGCCGCCGGGACCGCAGGGCACGAGCAGAGGTCACCACGTCGTTGTGGAACCGGCGTGCCAGCTCGACCTTGCGGCAGTCCCCCGACAGCTCCACGACCAACGGGCCCACCTCCCGGGAGGCCTTGAGAGCCCGCACCTCGTCGGCGTCCGCGAACACCGCCCGCAGCGCCTGCGAGAGGTCGGACTCGACCGGCTCCAGCTCCTCCGGGGCCGCAGCACGCGCCGCGTGTGCCGCGTCCACGAGCAGCAGGGAGCGCGCAGGATCCAACGACCCCGACGTCGCGAGCTCGAGCGCCGTGCCGGACCGGCGCAGGAGCTGGGACGCCAGGGAGCCCCGGGCGAGCTCGAGCCGGTGGTGCATCCGGTCCAGGCGCTGCGCGGTCCATGACAGCCACACCGCCCCGGACACGAGCGCCACCGCGAACGCGACGGCCCAGAAGGTCCCCATCACCGACCGCCCCGCGCGCTGCCGACGACGGTCTCGTAGACCTGCACGATGCGGGCGGCCACGGCGGACCAGTCGTAGCGGCGGACGCTGCGCCGAGCGGCCTCGCGGAGCCCCTCGACCCGGGGCCCGTCGCCCAGCAGCTCCAGCGCCCGCCGCGTCAGGTCGTGGGCGTCCTCGTTGCCGAAGCACGTCCCGAGCGCGCCGTCGCCCAGCACGCGTCGGAAGGCGGGGAGGTCGCTGGCGAGCACCGGGGTGCCCGCCGACATGGCCTCGATCAGCACGATCCCGAAGCTCTCCCCGCCGGTGTTCGGGGCGACGTACAGGTCCGCCGTGCGCAGAGCCGACGCCTTCTCCTCGTCTGCGACCGGCCCCAGGAAGACGACGTCGTCCTCCAGGCCCCGGGGCACCCGTCGTCGTGCGGCGTCGATGTCGCCGCCCCCGACCACGAGCAGCCGAAGACCGGGGTGCTCGGCAGCGATCGCCGGAAGCGCCTCGAGAAGCACCGGCAGGCCCTTGCGCGGCTCGTCGATCCGTCCCACGAAGGCCAGCGTCGGTCCGGACCCCCGCCACTCCTCACGCACCACCGCCTCGGCGAAGCGGTCGACGTAGACCCCGTTGGGGATCACCACCGGCTCGCCGCCGATGTGCTGCACCAGCGTGCTGCGGGCGTACTCGGAGACCGCGATCCGGGCCGTGATCTTCTCCAGCGAGGGACGCAGGATCGCCGCGGACGCCGACATCGCCCGGGACCGGACGTTGCTGGTGTGGAAGGTGGCCACGACGGGGCCTTCGGCCATGAACAGTGCCAGGAGCGAGATGCTGGGCGTCGCCGGCTCGTGCAGGTGCAGTACGTCGAAGCGGCCCTCGCGCAGCCAGCGACGCACCCGTCCAGCGACCACCGGCCCGAAGGACAGGCGCGCCACCGAGCCGTTGTACGGCACGGGTACGGACCTCCCGGCCGAGACCACGTAACCGGGCAGCGCCCCTTCGCCGTCTCCCGGGGCCAGCACCGAGACCTCGTGCCCCAGTCCGATCAACGCCTCGGCCAGGTCCTTGACGTGGTTCTGGACTCCCCCGGGCACGTCGAGCGAGTACGGGCACACCAGGCCGACACGCACGGTCACTCCCCCGTCTCGCGCGCTGCCGAGCCCCGGTCGGCGAGGAAGACCCGCTGCATCATGTGCCAGTCCGCAGGATGGGCTCGCAGCCCTTCGGTGAACCTGTCGGCCACCGCCTGCATCATGACCGCGACCCCGTTCTCCCCCTCGATCGCCTCCACGGGCTCGTGGAAGGTCAGCACGAGCTCCCGACCCTCGTAGTGCAGCGTCGTGGGCACCAGCGGAGCACCGGTACGACGGGCGAGCTCGGCCGGGCCGCGGGGCATCCGGGCAGCCTCGTCGCACAGCTGTACGTCGACGCCCGACCGGCTCATGTCACGGTCGGCGAGCAGGCAGACGAACCTGCCGTGCTCGAGCCGGTCGACCAGCGTGGCGAACGTGGCACCGTCCCCTGCGGGCAGGATCTCCATGCCGAGCGAGGCGCGGTAGGCGACGAACTCGTCGTAGAGGCGCTCGGGTCGCAGCCGCTCGGCGACGGTGGTGAGCGGCAGGCCGGTGGCGCAGGCCCACGCACCCCCCCAGTCCCAGTTCGCCATGTGCGGCAACGCTGCGATCACTCCCCTGCCCTCGGCATGAGGTTCACGCAGGAAGTGCTCGCCGGCGGTGCGCGTACGGCGTACGACGTCCTCGATGGGCCACGACGGGAGCCGGAACGACTCCGCCCAGTAGCGCAGGTAGGACCGCACGGCCTCGTGAGTGAGCCTGTCGAGAGCCGCCTCGTCGAGCTCGGGGCACACTCTGGCCAGGTTGGCGCGCAGGGTCCGAACGCTGCGCCCGTCTTTGCGATGCACCGAGTCGGCGATCTGCGCGAACAGCGCCAGAGCACTGCGCTCGGGCAGCAGCCGGACGAGCCGCCACGCGGAGACGTACCCCAGCGCCACGGCGTTCTGGGCAGACGCCTCGGCGGCTCGCCCCAGGCCTGCGCGGAGGTCCATCAGACCGTGGCCCGGGCCTGGCGGCGTACGGTCAGGATCCGCTGGACGACGGTGACGGTGCTCGCCAGGGCCAGCAGCCACAGCACGACCTCGAGCAGCGCCGGGATGTCGAAGATGTCACTGAAGCCGGCCGCCACCAGCACCGCGACGAGACGGTCCGCGCGCGCTGCGATCCCGCCCTTGGCCTCGTAGCCCAGCGACTCCGCGCGAGCACGCGTGTAGGAGGTCAGCCATCCCGTGACGAGGCAGTACAACGTGAGTGCCGCGAAGACCTCGGACTCCGCCACGTAGACGAAGTAGAGGAGCAGGCCGCCGAAGATCGCGGAGTCGCCCACCCGGTCCAGCGTGGAGTCCAGGAACGCGCCCCACGAGGAGGTGCGGCCCGACATCCGCGCCATCGTCCCGTCGAGGAGGTCGGAGAACACGAAGGCGGTGATCACCAGCACGCCGACGATCAGCTCCCCCCGGGGGAAGAACCACAGTGCGGCGACGACGACCCCGAGGGTGCCCACGACCGTGACGGCGTCCGGGCTGACGTTGAGACGCAGCAGCAGCCGGGCGACCGGGGTGATCAGTTTCGTGAAGAGGGTGCGCAGATGTTCGAACATGGCGAGAGCAGGCTACCGGCTGCCCACCCGGGACCCGTGCAGTGCCGCGACCCTCAGTGCCAGGCGTCCGCCAACAGCTTGCGCGTGTCCGCCATCAGCTCGGGCAAGGTGCGGGTACGACCGATGATCGGCATGAAGTTCTGGTCGCCGGCCCAACGGGGCACCACGTGCTGGTGCAGGTGGGCGGCGATGCCGGCGCCGGCGACCGCGCCCTGGTTCATGCCCAGGTTGAAGCCGTGGGCCCCGCTCACCGACCGGACCGTGCGCATCGCGGCCTGCGTGAGCGTCGCGATCTCATGGGTCTCGGGGTCGGTGAGCTCGGTGTAGTCCGGCACGTGGCGGTAGGGGCAGACCATGAGGTGTCCGGGGCTGTAGGGATACAGGTTCAGCACCGCGAAGCTGAGCTCGCCACGGTGCACGACGAGTCCCTCCTCGTCCGGGAGCGTCGGGATCCGGCAGAACGGGCACTGGTGCCCGGCCGACGAGTCGGCCGGCTTGTTCTGCCCCCGGATGTAGGCCATCCGATGGGGAGTCCAGAGCCGGTCCAGCTCGTCGGGAACTCCGGCGCCATCCTGGTTCACGACCTCGTCACTCATCGCAGTCTCCGGGACCGCCTCAGACCTGGACGCGCCGGTCGACCGCGTCCACGACCCGGGCGATCGCCTCGTCGACGGAGACGCCGTTGTCCTGGTCCCCACTGCGGTAGCGGAAGGACACTGCTCCCTCCTCGACGTCCCGGTCGCCCGCGATCAGCATGAACGGCACCTTCTGCATCTGCGCGTTGCGGATCTTCTTCTGCATGCGGTCGTCGGACTCGTCGACCTCCACCCGCACCCCGCGCTCGCGCAGCCGCTCGGCCACCTTCTGCAGGTAGTCGTTGTGCCGCTCGGCGATCGGGATCGCGGTGACCTGGACGGGCGCGAGCCACGGAGGGAAAGCCCCGGCGTAGTGCTCGACGAGCACACCGAAGAAGCGCTCCAAGGACCCGAACTTGGCCGAGTGGATCATCACCGGCTGCTGCCGGGAGCCGTCCGCGGCCTGGAACTCCAGGCCGAACCGCGCCGGCTGGTTGAAGTCGTACTGGATGGTCGACATCTGCCAGGTGCGACCGATCGCGTCCCGCGCCTGCACCGAGATCTTCGGACCGTAGAACGCCGCCCCGCCCGGGTCCGGCACGAGCTCCAGCCCGGTCTCGCGCGCGACGTCCTCGAGGATCTTCGTGGCCGCCGCCCACTCCTCGTCGCTGCCCACGAACTTGTCGGGCTTGGAGTCGTCGCGGGTGGAGAGCTCCAGGTAGTAGTCGTCGAGCCCGAAGTCCGACAGCAGGCCGAGCACGAACGAGAGCAGGTGCTTGACCTCCTCGGGCGCCTGCTCGGCGGTCACGTAGGAGTGCGAGTCGTCCTGGGTCATGCCACGGACCCGGGTGAGCCCGTGAACGACCCCGGACTTCTCGAACCGGTAGACCGACCCGAACTCGAACAGGCGCAGCGGCAGCTCACGGTAGGAACGCCCGCGCGACCTGAAGATCAGGTTGTGCATCGGGCAGTTCATCGCCTTGAGGTAGTAGCTGCTCCCCTCCATCTCCATCGGCGGGAACATCGTGTCGGCGTAGTACGGGAGGTGCCCGGAGGTCTCGAACAGCGCCTCCTTGCTGATGTGCGGGGTGCCGACGTACTCGAAGCCCTCCTCGAGGTGGCGCCGGCGGACGTAGTCCTCCATCTCGCGCTTGATCACGCCGCCCTTGGGGTGGAAGACCACGAGGCCCGAGCCGATCTCGTCGGGGAAGCTGAACAGGTCGAGGTCCCGTCCGAGCTTGCGGTGGTCGCGGCGCTCAGCCTCCTCGAGGCGGTGGAGGTGCTCCGCGAGGGCCTCCTTGGACTCCCACGCGGTGCCGTAGATGCGCTGCAGCTGCTTGTTCTTCTCGTCGCCCCGCCAGTACGCCGCGGCCGAGCGCATCAGCTTGAACGCAGGGATGCGCTTCGTCGTGGGCAGGTGCGGACCGCGGCAGAGGTCCTTCCAGGCCAGGGAGCCGTCGCGCTTGAGGTTGTCGTAGATGGTGAGCTCGCCGCCACCGACCTCGACGTTCGCGCCCTCGGCGGCGCTCTCGGCCTGTCCGGACCCCTTGAGACCGATCAGCTCGAGCTTGTACGGCTCGTCCTTCAGCTCCTCGATCGCGTCGCCGTCGCTGACGGCCCTGCGGGAGAACTTCTGGCCTTCCTTGACGATCTTGCGCATGCGCGACTCGATCTTCTCGAGGTCAGCGGGCACGAAGGGCTCGGGAACGTCGAAGTCGTAGTAGAAGCCGTCGGTGACCGGAGGCCCGATCCCGAGCTTCGCCTCGGGGTAGAGCTCCTGCACGGCCTGGGCCATCACGTGAGCGGTGGAGTGGCGCAGGATGTCGCGGCCGTCGGCGGAGTCGATGGCGACCGGCTCCACCTCGTCGTCGGCCTGCAGGTCGTAGGACAGGTCCTTGAGCTCGCCTCCGACACGCGCAGCGATCACCGACTGGTCGTCGGCGAAGAGCTCCCAGGCCTTCGTGCCCGTCGTGACCGACCGCTCAGCACGCTCGCCTGCGCTGACAACGACGACCTTGATCTCGGACACGGGGTTCCCTCTCGTACGTCGGACGTGCGGACCTGCCGATCGTAGCCGCCCACCCAGAGGTGACACCTCCGGGTTTCCCGCGCCTGCGCCGACGCCCCGGTAGGGCCCGCACGTCGCTGCGCGCGACCCCTCGAGAACAACGAAGGCCGGCTCCTCAGGAGCCGGCCTCTCGTGTGCGGTGATGCGGTTTCCGGTGGGCGATACTGGGTTCGAACCAGTGACCTCTTCGGTGTGAACGAAGCGCGCTACCACTGCGCCAATCGCCCGCGGCGGGTTGTGCGTCGGAAAGGTTAGCGCACGAAAGCCCGGAGCTCACATCCCGGGTAGGTCAGGCACCCAGCCGGCCAGTCCCTGCAGCCAGTCCCAGCCGTCGACGGCGAACCCCGGCCAGCCGTAGAAGGCCACCAGGACGGCCGCAGCCGAGATCACTGCGGCCACCACCGCTGCGGTCAGCAGGATCCGCCGCCTCCGCACACGGGGGTCGAGCGCGGCTGCCTTCAAGCGCGCCTGGTGGACCTTCTCGCGTGCGCGCACCAGCCACCGGTCGGCCCAGTCGTACTCGGTGGCGAGGATGGCCAGGCCCAGGACGATCCCCACCAGGCCGGGCCCGGGCGTGACCATCATCACCAGACCCGCGACGAGCACCAGGGTGCCCAGGGTGGTCACCACCAGCTTGGTGGTGAGCGAGAGGGCAGGGTTTGCGTGCAACCTCACGTGGAGCCGTCCCCTTCGACGGGCAGGCTCGTCGAGAGTCCCGGGCGACGAGGACTCATCGGACCTGGTGGGTTCCGTCGACTTGTGGCTCACAACACCTTCAGCAGGAGGTCGGGGGGACCGATACCTAGACCAGTGGGAACGAGCCTATCCGTGATGGGCAAGGAAGTTCGCGTCCCGCAGCCGGCACAAATACGGACACAACAGATCTGATGATCCAGCCCACAAAAAAAATTTGGCGAATGAGGGTTGTTTTCGCGTCATGCGGAAAGCCTGTCTACGTCTCATGGGCGAACCATCTGGGAGGAAGGCGTTCACATGGACTACTCGATGAACACGGCACCGCTGGTCGTGTCCCAAAACCTGACCCTCGAGCTCATCGACTCCACCGGGGCCGCAACCCCGATCGAGGCCGAGCTGCAGTACGACCCGCGCGATCCCTACGCGGTGACCACGGTCTTCATGACCGGTCGGAGCCAGGTCCGCTGGACCTTCGGCCGCGACCTGCTGACCGCGGGACTGTACGAGCCCTCGGGTGACGGTGACGTCCACGTCTGGCCTTGCCTCGACGCGGACGGGCACGCGGTGGTGATCATCGAGCTGTGCTCGCCAGACGGTGAAGCGCTCGTGCAGGCCAAGACCGGCGACCTGTCGACCTTCGTCGAGCGGATGAACAAGGCTGTGGTGCCCGGCACCGAGTCCGACTACCTCAACCTCGATGCCGCGATCGCCGCGATCATCGAGGCCGGTACCGCTTGATCCTTCGTCCGGCTCCGGTCCGACCAGTGGGGGGTCGAACCGAGTGGCGAAGGGGGACGGCACGCTGTTCAGCCACGACTCCGAGCACCTGCTCACCTCCGTGGCTGACCGGCTGACACCGGCCCGGACCGGGCAGGTGCGAGCCAGCTCACCGAGCTGACGACCTGCGGTCCTTCGTCGAACTCCACCAGATGAGCGAGGTCGGTGCGCTGAGACGCACCGACCTCGTTGCTGTCCAGGGCGTCGGGGCATGCCACGGCCGCCGGTGCGGCCGAGCCCCTCGTGGCCCCTCCGCGGGTCTCAGGGGTCGAGGTCCTCGCGCTCCTTCTGTGCCCACACCGCAGCTACCTTCGCCGTCACCGGGCCGGGTGCGCCCAGCTCCCTCTCGTCGCAGCGACCCACGCCCTGCACGTCCCGCGTCGTCGAGACCAGGAAGATCTCCTCTGCCTCGGCGAGCACTGCCAGGGGCTCGTCCACCTCGCGAGCGCCGAACCACTCCAGCACCAGGGCCCGGCTGATGCCCGCCAGGCACCCGGAAGCCAGCGTCGGCGTCCGGAGCTCACCGTCGAGGACGTAGAAGACGTTGGTGCCCGTGCCTTCGCACAGGTTGCCGACTGTGTTGGCGAAGATCGCCTCGCTGGCGCCGCGCTCGGCCGCATGGGCGAGTGCGATCACGTTCTCCGCGTACGACGTGGTCTTCAGCCCCGCGAGGGCTCCGTGCTCGTTGCGCGTCCACGGAACCGTGACAACGGCCGTCGGGCCCGCCCAGGGACTCATCTCGTCGGCCACGACCACCAGCGTCGCGGCGCCACTCCCCCGCCCGGAACCCAGTGGGGCGTCCCCGCCCGTGTAGGTGATCCGAATCCTGCCCAGACCGAGGGGCGGCCCCTCCAGCACCGCCGAAACTGCCCGGCGTACCTGCTCGAGGTCCGGGAGCGGCAGCCCCAGGCCTCGCGCGGAACGCCCGAGCCGATCGAGGTGCCTGGTCAGGGCGAACGGTCGCCCGTCCATCACCTTCACCGCCTCGAACACCCCGTCACCGACGGTGAAGCCGTGGTCCGTCACCGCAACGGCGGGGCCCTTCGGGTCGTCGAGAAGCCGGCCGTTCACCCATGCGCGCATGGCTCAGAGCCTAGGCCTGCAAGGCGTCCGGACACGCGCGCCGACCCCCGAATTTGCGCGTCGGCCGATCTCGGCTACAGTTCTTCTCGCAACGAACGGCCGGGCCGAAAAGCCCGGACCGGGAGTCGCAGGCGGACGTAGCTCAGTTGGTAGAGCGCAACCTTGCCAAGGTTGAGGTCGCGAGTTCGAGCCTCGTCGTCCGCTCGGAGAAGGGTCGCAGGTCCCCTCCTTGGTGGAGTGGCCGAGAGGCGAGGCAACGGACTGCAAATCCGTCTACACGGGTTCAAATCCCGTCTCCACCTCGATTGCTCGAGGCTCCTCCGGGGGATTCGAGAGATCACGGGCGATTGGCGCAGTGGTAGCGCGCTTCCTTGACACGGAAGAGGTCACTGGTTCAAACCCAGTATCGCCCACCAAACAAACCCGCTGGTCACAGCGGGTTTTTTCATTTCTGATCGCCTCGCGTCCGACCCGGACGGGCGTCCAGGGCCCGCGAAGCACCGCGAAGGCGAGCGCGGAGTCAGCCCTGAACGCTCCCGAACCACGCGGTGTAGATCTCGTCGTAGCCGCCGTTGTCGTCCAGCGCAGCGAGCACCTTGTTGATCGAGCGCAGCAGGTCGGTGTTGCCGTCCTTCTTCACGGCCATGCCGTACTGCTCACCGGTGTCGAACTCCGCCGAGACCTCGAGATCGGGGTTCTTGGCGACCACGTCGCCGACGACCGTGTTGTCGTAGACCGCGGCGTCGAGCTCGTGCTTCGTGAGGGCGACCTCCATCGCGGCGGCGTCGTCGAGGGAGACCACGTCCGCACTCGACGGCGCGTTGTCGGTCAGGTAGATCTCACCGGTCGTTCCCCCTTGCACGCCGACCTGCCGGCCGGCGAGGTCGTCGAGCGAGGAGATGCCGGAACCCTTCGCGACGACGAGCGCCTGCGAGGCGTCGAAGTACGGGCTGGAGAAGTCGAGCACCCTCGCCCGCTCGCCGGTGATCGTCATCGCCGAGATCGCCACGTCGCACAGACCGGTGTTGAGCGCGTCACCGGACTGGATGGCGTCGAAGTCGGTGTCCTTGATCTCCAGGCGCAGGCCGAGCTCGGAGGCCACCTCACGCACCAGGTCGATGTCGAAGCCGACGGGGTCCCCCTTCTTCATGGACTCGAAGGGTTCGTAGGGCATGTCACTGCAGACGGTGAGCGCTCCCGGCTCGATCACTCGCGGGTCGCGGATCGAGTCCGTCTGGTCAGCTCCGCCTCCGGCACACCCGGCGGCCAAGGTCAGCAACGCCACGGCGCTCACGGTGCGCGCGGCCCACGGGACTGAGGTGAGACTCGTCATGTCAGTTCGCATTCACGGGGAGGGACTGGGTGAGGCGGAGAAGGGCGTACTCGGTGACGCGGACCAGCGCATGCTTCGCGGACTCGCGGTCCCGCGCGTCGACGCGGATGATCGGCACCTCGGGCGGCAGCGCAAGCGCCGCCGCGACCTCGTCGAGCTCGTACTCCTTGGTTCCGTCGAACTGGTTGACAGCGACGATGAACGGCAGCCCCTTGGACTCGAAGTAGTCCAACGGCGAGAAGGACTCCTCGAGCCGGGCTGTGTCGACCAGGACGATCGCGCCGATGGCGCCGCTGCACAGGTCGTCCCACATGAACCAGAAACGACGCTGGCCCGGTGTCCCGAACAGGTAGAGCACGAGGTCCTCGGCGAGCGTGAGGCGGCCGAAGTCCATGGCGACGGTCGTCGTCGCCTTGGCCGGGACCGCAGCCAGGTCGTCGATGCCCTCGGACTGGTTGGTCACCAGCGCCTCGGTACGCAGCGGGTCGATCTCCGAGACCGAGCCCACGAGGGTGGTCTTGCCGACGCCGAACCCGCCGGCCACGACGATCTTCGTCGAGGCGGCCTTGCGCGGCGCGCTAGTAGGAGCGAAGTCCACGGAGGGTCCTTTCGATGAGCGCGATCCGCTCGTCCTTCGACGAGCTCTCGGTGATGGTGGCCTGTACCTGGACGTGGCCCTGCTGCACCAGGTCACCGACGAGGACGCGGACGACCCCGATCGGCATGGAGGCGAGCGCGGAGACCTCCGCGACGGAGTGCTGGTCACAGAGGTCGAGAACGCGGCGTGCGCCGAGCCCCAGGTCTGCGTCGGCGCTCGCGTCACGAGGCTGGATGCGCAGGGTCGCCTCCAGAGGGAGTTCGACGACAGCCTTCGTCCGTCCGGCCGTGATGGTGAACGGCCGGACGAAGCGAGCGGACGCGACCGGCTCCTCGTCCGGTCCGCGAGCGTCGGCGGGTGCCACGGTCCGACCGGGTCAGGCGTCCGACGCGACGCGGGCCTGGGCCTGCACCGCCCGGCCCACACGGTCGACGAGCAGCGCCATCTCGTACCCGACCTGTCCGACGTCGGCGGCCTCCTGGGTCAGGACCGCCAGGTTCGAGCCGTCCCCGACGCTCATGAGCATCAGGTAGCCCTGCTCCATCTCCACAACGGTCTGCAGCACGGCGCCACCCTCGAAGAGTCGGGCCGCACCGACGGCGAGGCTGGCCAGGCCGGACGACACGGCGGCGACCTGGTCGGCGCGCTCTCCCGGGATGCTGGCGCTTGCCGCCATCAGCAGGCCGTCGGAGGACACGATGATGGCGTGCGCCGCGTCAGGGACCTCCTCGACGAAGCGGGTGACCAGCCAGTCGAGGTGACGTGCATCGGTCGGAGCGGTGATCTCGGTCATCAGGAACCTGCTTCCGTCTTCGAGGGTGCGGGTGCGGTGGCTGCAGCGCGGCCTCGCGATACTCCGGACGCGTGTGCAGCGAGTCGGGCTCGGATCGCCTCGGGGTCACGGACCGTCGGCGCAACGGGGGTGGTCACACCACCAGGCACCAGCCTGCTGCCAGGCCGCCTGACGGGCAGGCCGGACTGGCTCACCTCGGGTTCAGCCGGTGTCTCGGCGACCTGGTCGGCCATCTCCCAGCCCGCCTCGATCTCGGACGAGCGCCACGGCAGCGCTTCGTCACCCGAGCTCAGCCAGGCCGAGTTCAGCGACCGGAAGATCGGGGTGTCGAAGCCGTCGTCGCCCGGATCCGTCCAGTCGCCGCCCAGGGAGTCGTTGACCACCACAGGCACCGGAGCGGAGTCGGCTGCTGTCCCTGCCTCTTCGGCGGCTGCTGCTCCCAGGACCGCAGCCGCCTCGGCGAGGACTGCCTCCTCAGCGACGGTCTCCGACCCGGAGACCCGCTCCACCGTCTCTCTACTCCTTGCTGGTCCGTCGGCCACGGGCTCGGCAACCTCGACGGCCTCGGGCTCGGAACGCTCAGGCTCGACAACGTCGGGCTCAGCACCCCGTGGCTCGCCCGCGACAGCCTCGATGGCGACGGGCTCGGCAGCCTCCACGGCCTCGGGCTCGGAACGCTCAGGCTCGACAGCCTCGGTCGCGGCAGGTTCCGGCCCCGCCTCGGCAACGGGCTTCCGCCGCGCCGGGAGGTCGGAGGGCAGGACCGACGGCTCGACCACATCGGAGTCCTGCCCGGAAGGCGCGACGCTCAACGAACCGAGCGACTCCAGGGCCGCCGAAGCTGTTGCGGCAGTCACCGGTGTCGTTGCTGCGGAGGTCGGCTCAGGCGCGGGGCGGCGAACAGGGAGACCGAGCGCCGAGTCGATCCGTGCCCTGAGGTCCAAGGCAGGGGGTCTGTCGTCCTGGGCCCCGACCCGTTCGGTCGTGCCCTCGTCCGCGTGCGGCCTGTCGGTGCGCCGCTCGGACACGCGGGTCGCCACCGGGGAGGCCGTCCTGGGCGGTCGAGCCGGAGCCATGTCGGGAAGGATCGTGACGGGCAGCCGCACCGTGGCCGTCGTACCGCCGTCGGCATTGGCGCGCAGCGAGGTGCGGATGCCGTGCCGCTGCGAGAGTCGGCTGATCACGAAGAGGCCCATCCGTCGCGCGGTGTCGGGGGTGACCTCTCCGCCGGCGCCCAGGCTCTCGTTGAACTTGTCCAGCTCTTCGGTCGGGATGCCGAGCCCCGCATCGGCGATCTCGATGACCGCCCCCTGGGTGGTCGTCGCCGCCCCGACGGTCACGGTCGAGGAGGGTGGCGAGTAGGTCAGCGCGTTGTCGACCAGCTCGGTCAGCAGGTGGACGACGTCCGCGGCCGCGCTGTCGTCGACGCGCATGGGACTGGACGACCGGATGCTCACCCGCTGGTAGTCCTGCACTCCGGAGGTCGCGGCCTGCAGCGCGTCAGCGACGGTCAGGCCGTCGGTCACCGCTGTGGCCGTCGGGGCGTCCGCGAGGATGAGCAGGCTGTCCGCCGTACGACGCATGCGCGCCGCGAGGTGGTCGAGACGGAAGAGGCTCTCGAGCCGGTTCGGGTCCTCCTCGTCCTGCTCCAGCCGCTCGATGAGCCCGAGCTGCTGGTTGATCAGCGAGGTGTTGCGTCGCGACAGGGTGACGAACATCTGGCTGACCTGTGCCCGGAGGCCCGCCTCTCCGGACGCCAGCACGACCGCCTGGCGGTGCATGTCGTCCACAGCGCGCGCGAGCTGACCTATCTCCTCTTCTGTGGTGACGTCGATCGGCGTGATCTCCCCCGGATCGTCGCCCGCGCGGATACGTGCGACCGCCTCGGGGAGTCGCTCGCGCGCTACCGCCAGCGCCCCCTCGCGGACGCGACGGATCGGGTCGAGCAGCAGCCGCGAGACCAGCAGGGCGAGGAGGATCGCCGCGACCAGTGCGGCGAGGGTGACGGCTGCGTTGATGAGGGCGGCTGTGCGTGCCTCGGCGGCCGCGGTCTCGAGCTCGGAGTCGATACCGTCCTGGAGCGTGCTGATGATGCTGTCGTAGTCGACGTACGCCCCTGCACCGCCGAGGTCAGTGCGACCGGTGCGGACGTTGCGGAACCGCTGGGCGTTCGCGGTGCGCAGCGCCGCGACCTCTCTCTCGTTGCTCTTCAGCGAGCCGGCGAGACGGTCGATCGCGGCACCTTCGACGCCGAGCTCGGAGAAGAGCTCGAGCGACGCCGTGTCACCGGACCGCTCGGTCGCGACCAGAGCCTGCTGCATGGCCAGCGCGAAGCGGCCCGACAGCGTCTGGGCGAGCAGCTCGAGCCGTGGCTCCGGGTTGATCTGCTCGTTGACGATCGTCGTGATCAGCTGCGTGACGCCCGACTGAAGCTGGCGGAGCTGCGCGACCCACGTGCCGGGGCTGAGAGTTGCTGCGTCCTCTGCGCGCATGGCCTGGCTGAGGTCCAGTACCGCGTCGATCTGGTAGCTCTGGTCCTCCGTGAGGTCAGCGGACTCCTTGGACGCGACCAGCGCGTCTGCCGCGTCGCTGATGTCCGACAGCGCCTTCTCCAGCGCCGTCTGGCTCACCTCCTGGCCACCGACGGCGGCGACCATCGCCCGCTCGGCTGCCGTGAGGTACTCGACCGCCGGGCGCAGCACCGTCACCTGCCGTGCGCTGGACGAGGAGTTCGACGCCTCGCCGAGGTCGCTCTGGACGCGCAGCCCGCCCAGGGTGCCCGCAAGCAGCAGCGGGATGGCCAGTGCGAGCGCCACCTTCCGGGGCAACGGCCATGCGGAAAGCCTCAAAGCGGAGTCTCCAGTGCCACTGGCGGGGGGCTTGGTGCTCATCTCTCACCCGCGGTTCTCTCGAGATGGACGCCGCCACCGGCGGCATGGGGGGGTCGATCTCGGTCAAAATAGGGTGATCCGGGACCGGGCGCAGCCGATTTGTCCCAACTGGCCCACCCGGGTGGTGCGACGCCACCCGATCTGAGCAGGCGAGCAATGCTGCGAGCGCGTACCTGTGCCGTCGCGGCCGTCTGCTCGGACGGACCGGACCGCGCCGACCTCGACGCAGGACGGCAAGGCGTCTGGGGGGCCGCTTCCCCGTCAGACGACGGCGGCAGCCCAGGGCCAGGCGGCGACGGCCGTCGTGAGCCCGGCGAAGAGCGCAGCCCCGATCCAGGCCTCCCCTCCCCTGCGCGATCGTGCCTTCTGCAGTACACCCACCACTGCGTAGTAGCCGGTCAGAAGGATGAGCGCCGCGCCGAGAGGGCTCTGCATCATGGGCCGTTCCAGTCTGCTCGTGGACGGGGTCTTGCCTTGTCATCGGCGCTGGGGCGGCTCGGCTTGAGAGCAGGATCCTGCCGATCGAGGCGGACTGGTCCAGCAGGGCCCGCGAGAAGCGGGCCGCCACCTGGGCCGACCGGGTGGACGCTCCTCGACGACGAACGAGGCTCGTTCGACGGGTGATACATGTCCGACATGCCGTCACCTTCATCGGATTCCCTCAGTTGGGTGATGGCTCCGGGTTCCCGGGTCCCTAGGTTGCTTGGAGGAACGAGCCGAAGCCGTGCGTTCGGGCAGCACCCCGGGGGGGGTCTTGGGGCAGCTGCTCGCTGGGGGTCTCATGAAGACGCGTCGTTGGTTGCCCTACACCGGGCTGGTGGCCCTCGCCTCGATGGTGATGGCGGCCCTGGCCGTCGTGGCCGACACACAGCAGGCCGTCGGGGAACCGGCGCTGCCCAGCGGGTTCGTGCTGCGCGACATCCCCACCGGGCAGGCGGCCTACGACCTGACCAGCTTCGCCTACCTGCCCGACGGCAGCCTCCTGACCACCGGAAAGAGCGGCCGCATCACGTGGGTCTCAGCGACCGGCGGCACAACGCGGGCCATCGCCGCGCTCCGGACGGTCACCCAGAACGACCTCGGGGTGGTCGGCATCGCGGTCGCCAACGACTTCGCGCGCACCCGGCACATCTACCTGATCCGCGCCGTCCCGAGCTCCACCAGCGCGTTCCGGATCCGCCTCTCGCGGTTCGTGGTGCAGGGCGGGTCGACGCCCTCCGGTCTCGGGCAGGAGAAGGTCATCCTGGAGATCAAGGCGACCGCGGCCATGCACGTCATGACGGAGGTCGTGGTGGGCGACGACGGAACGTTGTGGGTCAGCATCGGAGACCTGCAGTACCCCACGAAGGTCCAGGCCGGTGCGCTCAAGACGCTGGGCCTGCGCGCCCCCGCCGGCAAGCTGCTGCACATCACACCGTCGGGCAGGGGTGTCGCCACCAATCCCTACTTCGACGCGGCGAAGCCGTCCTCGTGGCGCAGCCGGACGTACGCGCGCGGTTTTCGCAGCCCCTTCCGGTTCTCGCTCCATCCGACCACGGGAGCGCCGATCCTCGGTGACGTCGGATGGAACACCTGGGAGGAGGTCGACCTGGTCAGGCCGGGACAGAACTACAAGTGGCCCTGCTGGGAGGGACCGAGAAGGACGCCGGGCTACCGCGACCTGAAACGCTGCGCGGGCGTCGCCAACACCCCTCCGCTGTGGTCCTACCACCATGGCTCGGGCTCGAACCAGGGCAACTCGGTCACGGGCGGGATGGTGTACGTCGGGGACTCCTACCCGGCCGCCTACCAGGGCGCGTACTTCTTCGGCGACTACGTGGCGCGCAAGATCTGGACGATGCGCTTCAGCTCGCGCGGCCGGATGCTGACGCCGCCCCAGGACCCCGCGTTCGCGACCGACATTGGTGGACCGGTGAAGTTCGCCTCGGCACCCAACGGCGACATCGTGTACGCCGACATCCTCTCGGGGACGCTGCGCCGCCTCAGCTACTCGCCGGGGAACCGCGCGCCGGTCGCTGTTGCCACGGTCACGACCGACCCTGCGACACGTACGGTCACCTTCAACGCGGCCGGGTCGAGCGACCTCGACGGCGATCCGCTCTCCTACCGGTGGTCCTTCGGGGACGGGTCCGCCGGGACAGGTCGGCGCGTCACGCACACCTACCCGGTGCCAGGAGAGACGTTCGAGGCGCGTCTCACGGTCACGGACGCCCTGGGGGCCGCGAGCGGCGTGAACGTGACCGTGACGCCGTCCAACCACTCCCCCGTCCTCACCCTGAAGAAGCCGCGCAGGGCACGGTTCGCCGTCGGCGACCCGATCAGGCTGTCCGCGGCTGCCACCGACTCGGAGGACGGCGCGCTCGCCGTGCGCTGGACCACCGCGATCGTGCACTGTGGCGAGGCCACCACCTGTCACCGCCATCCCGGCACCGGCAAGAGGGGCGCCCGCTGGGCAGGCACCTTCCCGGACCACCCGGACTCACGACTCGAGATCACGGCGTCTGCTCGAGACTCGGCAGGCGTGCAGACCCGGCGCACGTTCGTGGCCCGCCCCCGCCAGCACCGGATCAGCCTCGTCAGCACGGTGCCGGCAGCGCTCCAGCTCGCCGAGAAGGCCGGCGTCAGGACGGCGCTCGTCACCCAGGGCGCGACCGTCAACGTCGCCGCGACCCGCCGCGCCACGGACGGGTTCACCCGGTTCAGCGGCTGGACGGACGGCGTGAGGTCGCGCACCCGGACGGTCACGATGGGCTCCAGGGACATCACGTTGCGAGCGCGGTACCTCACGCCCATCGGCCGCCGGTACGCCGCCAGCGCCGCGCTGCGGCGCTCGCTGGGGAGTCCCGTGGCTCCCGAGGACGTGTCCGGTGCCGTGAGGTACCGCATCTACCAGCGCGGTCGCCTCTTCTGGTCGGCGGCGACGGGAGTGCACCTGCTCAACGGGCCGGTCCTGCGCAAGTACCGCGCCTCGGGAGGTTTCCGTGCGCTGGGTGTCCCGACCAGGGACGTGGGTGACACCACCGACGGCCGAGGCAGGTACGCCGACCTCAGCAAGAACGCCTCGGTGTACTGGTCCGCGGAAACGGGCGCGCACGAGGTGCACGGCAAGATCAGGCGACGCTGGGTCCGCATGGGGCGGGAACGTTCCTTCCTCGGGTTCCCCACGAGCGACGTGCGAGAGGTCCGCGGCGGTTTGCGCGCCGACTTCGAGCGCGGTTTCATCCGCTGGAGGAAGGCGACCGGCAAGACCGTCGTGCACCGCACCTGAGAGAACCTGAGCGACCGGGGTGGCGCCCGGCCCGTTCCCTGGCATGATCGGCACTATGCCTGTCCCGGGCAATGCCCACGACCCCAACAGCTGGCGGACCAGCGTCGCTCATCTCGACGGCCTCGAGACGGCGGCGGTCGTGACGGACCACCTCGGCACCATCGTCCACTGCAACACCGCCGCCGAGCATGCGCTGGCCCGTCCGCGCTCGGCCCTCGTGGGGACCTCTTTCCTCGCCGAGCTCGTCCCCGAGTCACATCACGGCGCCACCCAGGAGATCTTCGAGCAGGTTTCCGAGGGACGGACCTGGACAGGGCAGATGCCCGGGTACGTCGACGGGGCCGTGCGCACCTTCGACCTCCTGGTCAACCCGATGTGGGAAGGTGACCGGATCGTCGGCGCGCTCCTCCTCGGCGAGGGCGTGGACTCCGACGAGCCGACCAGCCTGACGAGCCGACGGACAGGTGAGCGGCTTGCGCGACTCGCCCGGGTGACGGCGGAGCTGGTCACGGCGGACAACTTCGACGCCGTCACCAAGATCGTCGTCTCGCACGCGGCCGACGCCGCCGGCGCGGTCGTTGCCTCGATGACCCGTGTCGTCGACAAGGACACCCTGGCGCTCGTGGGGCTGCGCGGGGCCGACCAGGAGCTCGCCCGGCGCTGGGCGACGTTCCCGATCGACAGCAAGACGCCGGCCAGCGACACGGTCCGCACCGGCCGCCCCATCCTGCTGGCCGGCCGCCAGGCGATCGACGAGCACTATCCCGGTCTGGACTCGGTGCCCAGCGGTGAGCGGTCCTTGCTGACGCTCCCGCTCAACGCCGGCGGGCGGACGTTCGGCGCCATCGGTCTGTGGTTCCCGGGCACGCGCATCTTCGACGTGGCCGAGACCGAGTTCCTGGCCATCCTCGCCGACACGTGCGCGCAGGCGATGGAGCGGATCGACGCCCAGAGTGCTGCCGCCTCGAGGGCCACCAAGCTGAAGTTCCTCGCGGACGCCTCGGCCGAGCTGGCCGCCTCCCTGGACTACAAGGCGACCTTGCGGCGAGTTGCCTGGCTGGGTGTTCCCGCCTTTGCCGACTGGTGCTCCATCTCGCTCCTCGAGGACGGTGAGCTGCGCACGATCGAGATCGCCCACATCGACCCCGAGAAGGTTGCGCTGGCCGAGGAGCTGCAGCGGCGGTACCCCGCGGACCCGGACGCGCCGCAGGGCGCGTGGAACATCATCCGGACCGGCCGCAGCGAGCTCATCCCCGTGATCACCGACGAGCTGCTGCAGGCGGCGGCACATGACGAGGAGCATCTCCGCCTGGCGCGCGCGCTCAACCTCCGCAGCGCGGTCTCAGCCCCCCTCGTCGCCCACGGCAAGGTGCTGGGGGTGATGAGCTGGGTCTCCGCGGACGAGGGCCGCCAGTTCAGCGACGCGGACCTCAGCTTCGTGGAGGACCTCGCGCAGCGCGCTGCGGTCGCCATCGACAACTCCCAGCTGCACAGCGAGACCCGCGAGGCCGCCATGCGGCTGCAACAGGCGGTCCTGCCCGAGCGGCTCCCGGACCTGGCCGGCTGGGAGTTCGCTTCTTTCTACGGCCCCTCGGGCCGGACAGAGGTGGGCGGCGACTTCTACGACGTGCTCCCTGTCGACCACCGGGTCGTGCTGTTCGTGGGTGATGTCATGGGCCGCGGTGTCGCCGCTGCCGCGGCGATGGCGCAGATGCGGGCAGCGGTGCGCTCCTACGCCGCGATCGACCCGGACCCGGCCAGCGTGGTGTCCCGGCTGGACACGATGTTCGAGATGTACGAGTACGGCCAGCTCGTCACCCTGGTCTATGTGCTGGCCGACCCCGAGCGCGGCGAGCTCTGGGTGGTCAACGCCGGGCACCCACCCCCGCTCGTGCTGCACCCCGATGGTCTCTCGGAGACGTTGACCGGCAACGTCTCGGCGCCCCTGGGGCTGCAGGAGGGCGGCCGGGAGTCCTTCCGCATCGAGTTCGGAGAAGCCGATGCGCTGCTGCTGTACACCGACGGCCTCATCGAACGGCGCGCGGAGGACATCGACGTGGGTCAGACCCGCCTGACCGACACCTGCTCGGCGATCACGCACGACGACCTCGCAGCGTGCCTGGAGCAGCTGGTGGTCACCGTGCGCGACCACACCCGCGAGGACGACGTCGCCGCCCTGGCCGCGCGCCGCCTGCCGCGGAGCTGACCGGTCAGCCGGGCTCGTCCACGCACACGCGGGGCAGGTCGAACCATCGCAGGTGCTCGAAGTCTCCCGACGTGCTCTCGGGGACCTCGGCGAGGTCGGCGGGGACGCTCTCGGCGAGCACCTTCGCCCCCTGCTCGAGGTACTCCTGAAGCGCCGACTCCGGGGCGGTGTCCTGGTGGCGCGGGTAGCACATCCTGCCCTCCTCGTCGTACCTGATCTGGCCCAGCCGCAACGGCGGCTCGACGTGACCGTCGCGGTGGATCCAGATGCCGCGCGCCACGTCGAAGCGGTACTCCCCCAGCATCCGCCAGCCCTCACGAGCCACCAGACGCACGGCCTCCACGACGTAGTCGAAGACCGCCTCGGAGATGAAGTAGTTGAAGTTGACGCGCACCCAGCCCGGCTTGATCCCCTCGCAGCCGTGGGTGATCTCGCGCTCGAGCTCGTGGGAGCGCTCGATGTCGATCCCCAGGAGCCGGTGGCCGTAGGGACCGGCGCACGAGCAGCCGCCCCTCGACTGGATCCCGAAGAGGTCGTTGAGAAGGGCGACAACGAAGTTGTGGTGGAGGTACCTCCCACTCGGCGCTCGGACCACGAAGGAGACGATCGAGAGCCGCTCCGCGTCGAGGTTGCCGAGGATCTCGATGCTCGGCTCCTCCTCCCACCGCTCGAGCGCGCGTCGTAGGTAGCTCTCCTCGTGGTCACGGATCACGTCGATGCCGACGGCCTCCTTGAGCTGGAAGACCAGCCCCGCCCGGATCGACTCCACGATCGCGGGCGTCCCGCCCTCCTCCCGCTGGGCGGGATCGGCCAGATAGCGGTGATCATCGGCGTTGACGTAGGCCACGGTCCCGCCCCCGGGTACGTCGGGCACGCGGTTGCCGAGCAGCTCGCGGCGTACGACGAGGACACCGGGTGTGCTGGGCCCGCCGATGAACTTGTGCGGGCTCAGGAACACCGCGTCCTTGTAGGCGAGCGGGTCCTGCCCTTCCCCGGAGTACATCCGGATGTCCACGTAGGGACCCGCGGCGGCGAAGTCCCAGAACGACAGCGCACCGTGACGGTGCAGGAGCGAGGCGATCCCGGCTGTGTCGCTGAGGA
This sequence comes from uncultured Actinomycetota bacterium, assembly GCA_963823965.1. Taxonomy (GTDB): domain Bacteria; phylum Actinomycetota; class Actinomycetes; order Propionibacteriales; family Nocardioidaceae; genus Nocardioides_C. Next base: position 117,249 of record CAWGNO010000002.1, read on the forward strand.
TGCCGGTGACGTTGCTGGCTGCGGAGAACGTTCCGATCTTCAAGGGGCGCGCGGCGTGGCGCTCCAGCTCCGCCTCGAGCCGCTCGAGGTCGATGTGCCCGTCGCTGTCGGCGGGGATCGCGACCACCTCCGCGATCGACTCGCGCCACGGCAGCTCGTTGGAGTGGTGCTCGTAGGGGCCGATGAAGACGACCGGCCGACGCTCGGGCAGGATCCCCGCGGCGAGGTCGTGCTCGTCGTCCAGGGCGGAGGGGATGCGCAGGCCGAGGATCCCGATGAGCTTGTCGATGGCACCCGTGCAGCCCGATCCGGCGAAGATGACCACGGTCTCGTCGTCCCCGCCGACGGCGTCACGGACGATGCGGCGAGCGTCCTCGCGCAGGCGCGTGGTCTGCAGGCCGGTGCCGCTGGACTCGGTGTGGGTGTTGGCGTAGCGCGGGAGGACCTCCTCGCGGATGAAGTCCTCCAGGAAGTCGAGAGCGCGGCCGGAGGCGGTGTAGTCGGCGTAGGTGACGCGCCGCGGTCCGAACGGTCCGACCATGACCTGGTCGTCACCGATCACGGCCTCCCTGATCCGACGCAGCAGAGGCGTCTCCACCGGCTCCGCGACATCCATGCGGCGAGCATAGTCGCCGCGCCCACGCGCGTAGGGGACGAAAGGCCCTTCCGGCGAAGGGGTGGACAGCACACCCTGGGGGACAGGAAACGGTCAAGGAGCCCACATGAGCACCGACGACGAGCGCGCGTCCGGCAGCTCCTCGACATTGCCTCCGTGGCGAAGCGTCCTGGCCGTCGTCGCCCACCCCGACGACGAGTCCTTCGGGCTCGGCGCCGTCGTCGATGTCTTCACCGCAGCAGGAGCCCGGGCGAGCGTGCTGTGCCTGACCGAGGGTGAGTCCTCGACGCTCGGCACCGGGATCAACCTCGCCGCCAGGCGTCGCGAGGAGCTCACGACCGCGTCGCGCGTGCTCGGCGTGTCGGCGACCATGCTGCGGCACCATCCCGACGGCGACCTGGGGTCGGTGTGCCGGCACATCCTCGCCGGCGAGGTGATCGACGCGGCCGGTGCCGCTCGTGCCGACGGGCTGCTCGTCTTCGACGTCACCGGAGTGACCGGCCATCCCGACCATGGGGCGGCGACGTCGGCCGCTCTGCTCGCCGCGGACGTCCTGGACCTGCCCGTCCTGGCGTGGACTCTCCCGGTCTCCCTGGCCGACCGGCTCAACGAGGAGCTCAGCAGCACCGCGGGAGCCCGGTTCCGGGGGCGGCCGTCCGCCGAGATCGACATCGTGCTCCACGTCGACCGCGGTCACCAGGTCGAAGCCAGTCGCGCGCACCGGAGCCAGGCCGCGGACTCGAGCCCGTTGTGGCGACGCCTCGAGCTGCTCGGAGACACCGAGCACCTTCGGTGGCTGCGCCGGGAGACGGCGCGCTGAGGCGACCGGACGCCTCTCAGTCCACGTCGACTCAGTCCTCGTCGACGGTGACGTCCTCGTTGTGGGTGCCCGGACGCGGCGCCCAGGGCAGCTCCTCCGCCGGGCGCACCACGATCAGCCGGTCACCGCGCGCGAGCTGGGTCACCACCGGGTCGAAGTAGCGGTGGACCCGTCCGTCGCGGATCACGGCGATCACCTGGTCGGGCAGCTGCTGGGGCTGCTTGCCCACCTCGGGGACGAGCAGGTCGCGCTCGGCGACCTCCAGCCCCTCGCCGTAGGTCAGCAGGTCCTCCATCACCGAGCCGAGGGTGGGGCTCAGCGTCGAGAGCCCGAGCAGCCGGCCGACCGCGTCCGAGGAGGTGATCACCGAGTTGGCCCCGGACTGGCGCACGAGCGGGACGTTGTTCTGCTCGCGGACCGCGGCCACCACGTAGGTCTCGGGGTTGAGCTGACGCACGTTGAGGGTGCACAGGACGGTCGAGTCGTCGCGGTTGGTGGTGATGATGACCTGTCGGGCCTTCTGCACGCCCGCCCTGCGGAGCACCTCGCGACGGGTCGCGTCACCGGTGACGACCGCGATCCCGTCGGCGTGAGCGTCGCTCAGCGCGGACTGGGTCGGGTCGACGATCACGATCGACTCCTTCGGGACCCCGTTGCTGATCAAGGTCTCGACGGCGCTGCGCCCCTTGGTCCCATAGCCGATCACGACGACGTGGTCCTGCATGTGCTTCCTCCACCGGGCAGCCCGGAGATTCTCACGGCCCTGGCTGGCCAGGACCTCGATCGTAGTGCCGATCAAGAGCACCAGGAACGCCACGCGCAGCGGCGTGATCACGAACGTGTTGACCAGTCGGGCCTGCGGACTGCACGGGGCGATGTCGCCGTACCCGGTCGTGCTCAAGGTGACGGTGGTGTAGTACACCGCGTCGATCAGGCTGACCTCGTTCTTGGGGTCGGCGTTGTCGCAGTACCCCTCCTTGTCGAACCAGACGATCATCACGGTGATGACGAGGACGGCCAGAGCCATCAGCATCCGTCGGCTCAGCTCCCACCACGGAGAGCGCGCGACGGCAGGCAACCGCACCCTGGGGAGCGTGGGCTCGAGGTCGAGGTCGTCAGGCACGGTCAGAATCTACGGGACGTACGCACGCAGGCGGCGCACCTAGCCCACGACGTCGCCGTAGATCATCGTGGAGGACCCGTCATCCGTGCCGGCACGCTGCTCGGCGCCGTCTCCTTCGTCGGAGGGAGGCTGGTCGACGAGGACGGAGACGAAGCGGAACTGGTCACCCGGCTCGGGAAGCGCGTCGTCACCGACGGACCTGCGCCAGGTGCCGCACAGCTTCCCGTCCTCGGTGGCGCCGGCCTGGTCCGAGACCGAGTCGCCGGACAGGCAGAGCATGCCGTCCTGGTCGTCGTAGCTGGCGACGACGGCCGTCGAGCGGCTCGGCACGTCGGGGCCCGCCACGGTCCCGAGGAGATAGCCGCCGAGGAGGCAGATGCCCACGCCGGCCAGTGCGACGGGGGTGGGCAGCGTGACGTTTCCCATCTCGTACGATTCGGTCCCTTCACTGCTCGTGGCACGATCCCCGCAGGCCAAGCATTCCACGCAAGCACGGCACCACGGCACAGGGGTCGGGCGGTTGACGGAGGCTCAGCCGGAGCCGTGTCGCCGCCCGCTGGAGCAGCCGGTCAGGGACGCGTGACGAGCGCAAGACCAAGGCACATCTCGTCCGTGGTCCCCTCGCCCCACACGACGTACCTCTCAGGCGTTCCCTTGAAGGCGGGGAGCAGGTCCCGCAGGCTCTGGTCGTGCGTGCAGGTCACGGTCAGCTCGTCGCCGGGACGCAGCCTGGCCGGGCGTGCGAGCGGGCGCGTGCCCTGATCGTCGAAGTCCCACACAGGGAGGTCGAGCAGGGTGCGGGCCCGGCTCGTGCCCGGGTTGGCCTCGATGCGGATCTCCCTCCCGAGGAGGTGCATGTGTCCGGCGACCGCCCACACCGTCGCTGGTTCCTGGACGGTCCGGGTACAGCTCTGGGTCGGGCCGGGCCGGATCCCCCTCCCCGCGCCGCACAGCAGCTGCAGCCCGGCGACCGTCTGACCCGACCGCGGGCCGAACCTGCTCATCACGTCGAGGACCGCGGCCTCCCGGTCGCACAGCGCACCCTTCACGCCGGTGCGGCACGGCAGCTCCACCGGCGCGGGGAGAAGCATCGTCGCCAGCGGGCGGACACGGTGCTTGGCGCCGGTGACACGCAGGCGAGCGCTGCTCCGGTCGGGCTCGCTCCCGCCAAGAAGGTTGTAGTGGACCTGCATGATGATCCGCGAACCTGCCTCCACCGGTACCCCCACGCCCGGGCCCAGCAGTCTCTCGCCACCACCGGGCGCCCAGGCACCCAACCACGGAGCGTCGTCGAGATCCCCGGCCAGGTTCTCCAGCCCTGACCCGCCGAAACAGGTCCACCCCTCCCCCGGCATGCTCGCGTCGAGCGCCTCGGCGCGCCCGATCTGCCCGGGCGGCACGCGGAAGAGGATGACGTGGTGGACCACGTGCGGGTTGCCGGGAGCCACGTCGACCCCGGTGACGAACGCGTCCGATGCCAGACCGGGGTCGAGGAGGAAGCACCGGTAGTCGTCGGTCCCCGGCCCGGGCGGCGAGGGTGAGTAGGTGGCCGGCATGGCCACGTCGACGATCCGCTCACCGGCCCGTAGTGGCTTGCGCGGCGGGGCAGCCTCCGCGCCGGGGTCCTCGGCCGCGGCCTCCGCACCCGGCGCGGGACTGGTCTCTGCGGCAGGGGACGGCGAGTCCGGAGCCGCAGCCTCGTCCGTGGTCGAGCTCGCCCCTGTCGAGCACGCAGAAAGCAGCAGGGTCGACGCCGCGACCCCGACCGCCCACCGCGACCTGACGCGCACGCCTGCAGTCTAGGTCGAACCCGCGCCGCCGGTGGCGTCTCGCAGACCGACGGCGTCGTGCTTCCAGAAGGGGTCCGGGTAGACCAGGGCGCCGCTCAGCCCCGGTCTGTACGACGGCAGCGCGACCACCTGGAACGCCGCAGCGGGGATGCGCGCCGACGGAGCACTGAAGCCCAGGGACGCCCCGGGACGGAAGCCCAGCCGGCCGTAGTAGGCCGGCGCCCCCTCCAGGAACACCAGCGGCTCCGCCCGACCGTCCAGCAGCTCCAGGCTCCGGCGGACGAGCGCCGAGCCGATCCCGGACCGCTGCGCGGCGGGGTGCACCGAGAGCGGGCTGAGCACGAGCACCTCGACCAGCCGGTCGGGCGCGTCGAGCCACCCCCGCGTGAAGGAGACGTGGCCGAGGATGCGCCCGTCCCGCTCGGCGACGAAGGACAGGTCGCGCCAGGCCGAGGAGGTCCGGAGCGCGTCGAGGAGGTCTGCTACCGGCTCGTCACCGAAGGCTGCCGCGACGACCTCCCGGGTCACGGCGGCGTCCTCGACGGACTCGGGCCGGACGATCATGCGCCGTCGCGGCGACGGCCGTGGCCCCGCACGGGACGCACCTTCTGGCGCCGTAGCGCCTCGTCGGCCTCGGCCTGGAGCGCTGCCCAGCTCTCGTAGCGTCGCAGCGTCAGCGTCCCGTCCTCGAGCGCTGCCCGGACGGCGCACCCCGGCTCGCTGCGGTGGCTGCAGTCGGCGAACGAGCACTGCGCGACCAGCGCGGTCAGCTCGGCGAACGTGCTGGACAGTCCGCCTCGTACGCCCACCAGACCGACACCGCGAAGGCCCGGTGTGTCGATCACGGCCCCGCCCCCAGGGAGGGGAACCAGCTCACGGCGTACCGACGTGTGCCGGCCCCGGCCGTCCTGACGGATCTCCTTCGTCGCCAGCACATCGGCCCCGACGAGGGCGTTGACCAACGAGGACTTGCCGGGTCCCGAGGCCCCGATGAGGGCGATGGTGCCGGAGCTGCCGGCCAGCTCGCGGAGGCGCCCGACGCCCTGTCCGGTGACCGTGCTGGTGCACAGGACCTCCACCCCCGGTGCGGCGGCGCCCACGTCGGCGCGTACGTACTCGGCGTCGGGGACGGCGTCCGCCTTGGTGAGGACCACGACCGGTGTCGCTCCGCTCTCCCACGCCAACGACAGCAGCCTCTCGACCCGCGCGAGCACCGGGTCGGGGTGCAGTGCCACGACCACGGCCACGTGGTCCGCGTTGGCACAGAGGACCTGGCCGTGGGAGTCGCGCCCGGCAGTGGCGCGGACGACGGCGGTACGACGGGGCAGCACCCGGTCGATGGTGTGCCTGTGGTCCGGCCATCCGCGCACGACGACCCAGTCCCCGGTGCAGGCGGCCGCGACGGGATCACGGGCGATCTCCGCGAGCAGCTCGCCGGAGAAGCCGGCCCGGAGCAGCCCGCCTTCGGTGAGCACCTCTGCCAGACCACGGTCCACGCGCACGACACGACCCGGCTCGGCGTCTGCGCCTGCAGTCCACCGTGTCGTCGAAGGGTCGTAGCCGATGCTCTCCAGCACGGTTGGGAATCTACGTCCGCGGCACCGGCGCCGCACTCGATTAACGTCGCGCGTGCGGTCGGATCCTCGGCAGCGCCGTGGTGGCCCGCCGCAGTCGGCGTACCAGCTCGGTCCGCGCCCGGGCGGTCTCCGACTCCGGCCAGACCCGGTCGAAGGCCGCGTTGACGGCGGCGCCGATGAGGACGGCGATCGAGAGCAGGTACAGCCACAGCAGCACGGCGATCGGCGCCGCGAGCGGCCCGTAGATCGAGGTGGACTCGCCGGCGGTCGCCGTGAGGGCCCACCGCAGCAGGAACGACCCGAACACCCAGAACGCCAGCGTCAGCGTCGCGCCCGGCAGGTTGTACCGCCAGGAGGTACGCACCGGCACCGAGGCGTGGTAGAGCGTGGCGAGGAAGCAGATGGAGAGGACCACGACGGCGGGCCAGTACAGCGCGTTGACGAAGTCGAAGCGTGGCGGCACGAGGCTCTGCACGAGGGTCGGGCCGGCGACCACCAGCGGAATGGTGACGACGCCGGTGACGAGGCCGAGGACGTAGAGGACGAACGAGAGCACCCGGGTCCTGACCAGGCCGCGCTGACCGCCGAGCCCGTACATGATGGTGATGGTCTCGACGAACACGTTGAGCGCCCGCGAGCCGGACCACAGGGCCAGGACGAACCCGATCGAGATGACGTCGTAGCGGCCGCCCCGGAACACGTCGTTGAGGGTGGGCTCGATGATCGTGTGCACGGTGTCCTCGGTGAGGACGCGGGAGGACGCCTCCACAACGGCGACCCGGATCTCGGTGGTCCGGGCCTCGCTGAAGCTCTCGAAGACGTAGCCGATCGACCCGACCAGGGCGAAGATCAGCGGCGGCAACGACAGCAGCGCGAAGAACGCGGCCTCGGCGGCGAGCCCGGTGACCCGGTTGCGGTAGCAGGTGCCGACGGTGGAGACGACCAGGCGCCAGAGGGTGTCCCGCGCCGCCTCCCAGTGACTTTGGCCGGGGGCCGACCGGCTCCCCGTCTCCGACGACATGGAACTACCGTAGCCACATGGCGATCGATAACCGGGTAGCAACGAACCAGGCCCCGCCGCTTGTCGGCCACAACGTCGTCCTCGAGGACGCCGCGCTCGTGGAGGCGGTGGAACGCCACGGCTCCCGCGAGGTCGTCGACGACCTCGCCGCCCTCGGCGCGATGGCCGGGAGCGAGGAGGCGCGGGAGCACGGCATGCTGGCCAACCGCTTCGAGCCCGAGCTGACCCCCTTCGACCGCTACGGCAACCGCATCGACGAGGTCCGGTTCCACCCCTCCTGGCACTGGCTGATGGAGCGCGGCGTGGGTCACGGCCTCCAGGCTGCTCCCTGGGTGTCGGACTCCCCGCACGCCCATGTACGCCGTGCAGCCGGCTTCATCGCCTGGTCGCAGACCGAGCCGGGCCACGGCTGTCCGATCTCCATGACCTACGCCGCCGTCCCCGCGCTGCGCGTCGACGACGCTCTGGCGAAGGAGTGGACGCCGCTGCTCGCCGCGACCTCCTACGACTTCGGAGTGCGTCAGGTCGCGGAGAAACGGGGTGCGCTGGCGGGCATGGGGATGACCGAGAAGCAGGGCGGGTCCGACGTCCGCACCAACGTCACGGAGGCCCGGCCGACCTCCGTGGAGGGCGAGTACACCCTGCACGGGCACAAGTGGTTCACCTCCGCACCCATGAACGACGTCTTCCTGGTGCTCGCGCAGGCTCCAGGAGGGCTGACGTGCTTCCTGGTCCCGCGTGTCCTCGCCGACGGGACCCGCAACCGGCTCGACGTGGTCAGGCTCAAGGACAAGCTGGGCAACCGCTCCAACGCCTCCTCCGAGCTGGAGTTCCACGGGACCTGGGCGCAGCGCCTGGGCGACGAGGGCCGAGGCGTGCGCACGATCATCGAGATGGTCGCGGCCACCCGACTGGACACCGTGTTGGGCTCGACCTCGCTTGATGCGCCGGGCGGTGGCGGAGGCCGCCTGGCACGTGGCGCACCGGTCGGCGTTCGGCAGCCGCCTCGCCGACAAGCCCCTGATGCAGAACGTGGTGGCGGACCTCGCCGTGGAGACGGAGGGCGCGACCGCGCTGGCCATCCGGCTGGCCGCTGCGGTGGACGACGCCGGTGACCCGCACGAGGCCGCCTTGCGCCGGATCGCACTTCCGCTCTCGAAGTTCTGGGTCTGCAAGCGGACGCCGATGATGGTCGCGGAGGCTCTGGAGTGCCTCGGCGGCAACGGCTTCGTCGAGGAGTCGGTGATGCCGATGCTGTTCCGCGAGTCTCCGTTGAACTCCATCTGGGAGGGGTCGGGCAACGTGAACGCCCTGGACGTGCTCCGGGCCCTCTCCCGCGAGCCCGAGGCGCTCAACGCCTGGATCGTCGAGGTGGGCAAGGCCCGAGGCGAGGACGAGCGGCTCGACCGCGCCATCGACGGCGTCCTCGAGCAGCTCGCCGACACCTCCGACCTCGAGGTGCGCGCTCGCCGTCTCGCCGGTCAGATGGCAGCGACGCTCCAGGGGGCCCTGCTGGTGCAGCACGCCCCGGCCGCCGTCTCGGACGCCTTCTGTGCCTCCCGCCTCGGCTACGAGTACGGCGGCACGATGGGCACGCTCCCCCGAGGCCTCGACCTCGCAGCCATCGTCGAACGGACGACCCCGTCGGTCACCACCTGATGAGGGCACCCACGGGACGGGGCAGCGCTACGTGCCCCGGCCTCACCGGGCCCGGCGCTTCTTGCCGGTGCCGGTGCTCCCGGTGTTCCGCTGGGTGAGCTGGATGCCGAAGTAGCCGGTGAGGATGGCAGCGATCGAGCTGGCGACGGCGCCGAGCGCCGCCACACCTGACTCGTCGTTCCACCGGACCGCGACGACGACGAACGCGGCCAGCAGGCCGGTCAGGCCCATCAGCAGCGCCCAGAGCGCCGAGCTCCCGAACCCGTCGTCCGATCCCATCCGTCTGTGCCTGTCCCCTGTGTCAGACATGCGCGATGGTCCTTTCGCGAAGGAGCCGGCAGTCGGATCAACGGCGTCGGCCGGCTCGGGGGGGACCCTGTCCGGGCAGGGTCCGCGCCCTGGGATCCCCCGATGACGCCTCACTTTTGCTCAGCGTCTTTACTTTGAGAATGCGCGTGTCCTGCATGTGTGGACATCGCCCGTGCTGCCCATCTTCGACTAGTCCGAAAAGCGTCGGAGCCACCCCTCTGGGTCATTCCGGACGTGACGAAGCCCCCGATCCGGGACATTCCGGCGGGGGCTTCGCGGGTGTGGGTGGGCTAGAGCTCGAGACCCGGGTAGAGGGGGTGCTTGTCCAGCATCTCCGCCGAGGCGGACTTGGTGCGGTCCTCCACGCCGTCGGCCAGGGTGTACTTGGCCTTCGACTGCTTGCCGTCCTTCGTCAGGGCCGGCTCGGTGTTCGACAGCACGTCCACGACCAGCTCCGCGACCCGGTCGAACTCGTCATGGCCGAAGCCGCGCGAGGTCAGCGCCGGCGTACCCAGCCGGATGCCGGAGGTGTACCACGCGCCGTTGGGGTCGTTCGGCACAGAGTTGCGGTTGGTGACCACGCCGGCGTCGAGGAGGGCGGACTCGGCCTGACGACCGGTGAGGCCGAAGCGGCTGACGTCGAGGAGGACCAGGTGGTTGTCGGTGCCGCCCGTCACCAGCTCGGCGCCACGCTTGAGGAAGCCCTCTGCGAGCGACTGGGCGTTGTCGGCGATGCTCTGGGCGTAGCCGGCGAACGAGGGCTGACGCGCCTCGGCCAGGGCGACGGCCTTGGCGGCCATGACGTGCGAGAGCGGACCGCCGAGGACCATCGGGCACCCGCGGTCCACCGAGGGGGCGTACTCCTCCGTGGCGAGAACCATGCCGCCGCGCGGTCCACGCAGCGACTTGTGGGTCGTGGTGGTGACCACGTGGGCGTAGGGCACGGGGTTCTCCTCGCCGGAGAAGACCTTCCCCGCGACCAGGCCTGCGAAGTGGGCCATGTCGACCATCAGCGTGGCGCCCACCTCGTCGGCGATCTCGCGCATCTTCGCGAAGTTCACCCGGCGCGGGTAGGCCGAGTAACCGGCGATGAGCACCAGGGGCTTGAACTCGCGGGCCGCCGCGGCCACCTGGTCGTAGTCGAGGAGTCCGGTCTCGGGATCCGTGCCGTAGCTGCGCTGGTGGAACATCTTGCCGGAGATGTTGGGCCGGAACCCGTGCGTCAGGTGCCCCCCGGCGTCGAGGGACATGCCGAGCATGCGCTGGTTGCCGAACTCGTGGCGCAGCGCCTCCCAATCGGCCTCGCTCAGGTCGTTGACGGACTTCGCGGCGTGCTTCTCGAGGCTGGGCGACTCGATCCGGTGCGCCAGGATCGACCAGAACGCGACCAGGTTGGCGTCGATGCCGGAGTGCGGCTGCACATAGGCGTACTCCGCACCGAACAGCTCCCGGGCGTGCTCGGCGGCGATGGACTCCACGGAGTCGACGTTCTGGCAGCCGGCGTAGAAGCGGTGGCCGATGGTGCCCTCGGCGTACTTGTCGCTGAGCCAGTTGCCCATCGTCAGCAAGACGGCCGGGGAGGCGTAGTTCTCGCTCGCGATCAGCTTCAGCGACGAGCGCTGGTCGCTCAGCTCGGAGCGGATCGCGTCGGCGATGCGCGGCTCCACCGACGAGACCACCTCCAGCGCTGAGGTATAGGCGGCGCTCGCGGTCGCGGCGAGATCGCCCCCCGTCGAGGAGGCGGAGATCCCTGCAGAGGTCGACTCGGTCATGGCGCCCAGCCTAGTGACCCGTCCGCCGTCCGCACCCCGGGGTGGCCGTGGCGACGGTCACATCGGAGCGCCGGCGCCGTGGCAATGTGATCACATCGTGGACATCTGTCTCACTTAACAAGACGCGGGTTTGTGAACGCCGCGTCCGAGAGGTGAGACTTCTTCGCATGATCACTGCTGGTACCGACACGCGACTCGTGGCTCGCCGCCACGTGGACCTCGGTCGTACCCGCAGCATGATGTGTATGCCCATGCGCGCCGCCTGACAACGCCTCGCTCTGACCAGCCTGGCGCGCGGTCGCCGGCTACACATCTCGACAAGGACGTCGGGTGGTCGTCGATACGTGCGTCTCTCATCTCCAGGAACGCATCCATGACTTCTGGCAACACCACCCCCCACAAGCCGGCGGGTCCCCACAAGCCGGCCCCGACCGGTCCCGGCCGCAGCGGACGGCCGCGTCCCCGTCGCGGCGAGGGTCAGTGGGCCCTCGGCTACCGCGAGCCGCTCAACGCCAACGAGCAGCTGAAGAAGGACGACGACGCGCTCAACGTGCGCGCGCGGATCGAGAACGTGTACGCCCACCGGGGGTTCGACTCCATCGACCCCAGCGACCTGCGCGGCCGCTTCCGCTGGTGGGGCCTCTACACCCAGCGCAAGCCCGGGTTCGACGGCGGCAAGACCGCGGCGCTCGAGCCGCACGAGCTCGACGACCGCTACTTCATGATGCGCGTCCGCAGCGACGGCGCCCTCCTCGGACCCGACCAGCTGCGCGCTCTCGGCACCGCCTCGACCGACTTCGCCCGCGACACCGCCGACATCACCGACCGGCAGAACATCCAGTACCACTGGGTGGACGTCAGGGACGTACCGGCGATCTGGGAGCGGCTGGAGGCCGTCGGGCTCGAGACCCAGGAGGCCTGCGGCGACTCGCCCCGGCCCTTTCTCGGCTCGCCCGTCGCCGGCGTGGCGGCCGACGAGATCATCGACGGGACACCTGCGCTGCAGGAGATCAAGCGCCGGTTCATCGGCAACCCTGCCTTCTCCAACCTCCCCCGCAAGTTCAAGACCGCGGTCACGGGCCACCCCAGCCACGACGTCGCCCCGGAGGTCAACGACGTCTCGTTCGTCGGCACCGTCCACCCCGAGCACGGGCCCGGTTTCGACCTGTGGGTCGGTGGCGGCCTCTCCACGAACCCGATGCTGGCGCAGAAGCTCGGTGTGTGGATCCCGCTCGACGAGGTCGCCGACGCCTGGGAGGGCGTCGCCTCCATCTTCCGCGACTACGGCTACCGCCGACTGCGCTCCCGCGCCCGCCTGAAGTTCCTCGTCGCCGACTGGGGGGTCGAGAAGTTCCGGGAGGTGCTCGAGGGCGAGTACCTCCACCGCCGGCTGGTCGACTGCACCTCACCCGCCTCCCCGCGCGTGCCCGGCGACCACGTCGGCGTGCACCCGCAGAAGGACGGCGACCTGTACGTCGGTGTCGCACCCACGGTCGGCCGGGTGTCGGGAACCCTGCTCACCCGGCTCGCCGACGTCGTCGAGGAGCACGGCGCGCGCGGGGTCCGCCTCACCGCCCACCAGAAGCTGGTCGTCCTGGGCGTCCCGGCGGCGAGGGTGGAGGGGCTCGTCGCGGCCCTGGACGTGATCGGACTGAGCGCCCGCCCGAGCAACTGGCGCAAGAGCACGATGGCCTGCACGGGGATCGAGTTCTGCAAGCTCGCCATCGTCGACACCAAGAACCGCGCTGCCGCCCTCGTGGACGAGCTCGAGCGCCGGTTCCCCGACCTGGACACCCCCATCACGGTCAACGTCAACGGCTGCCCCAACGCCTGCGCCCGCACCCAGGTCGCCGACATCGGCCTCAAGGGCCAGCTGGTGATGGACGAGGACGGACGGCAGGTGGAGGGGTTCCAGGTGCACCTGGGCGGTGGGCTCGGCCTCGACCCCGGCTTCGGCAAGAAGCTGCGGGCGCACAAGGTCACCAGCGCCGGCCTGGACGACTACGTCACCGCCGTGGTGCACGCCTTCCTCGCCGACCGCCAGGACGGGGAGACGTTCCAGTCCTGGGTGCTGCGTGCCGACGAGGCGCTCCTGCGCGGCGAGGGCGCCCCCGAGCTGGAGGGGGCACGATGAGTGCGCGCGCCGTACCGTTCCACTGCCCCTTCTGCGGCGACGAGGACCTGCGCCCCCACGAGACCGAGGACGGCTCGCCTCACGGCACCTGGGAGTGCCGGTCGTGCCTGCGGGCCTTCTCGCTGAAGATGCTGGGCATGATCGCCCCCCGAGGCGCCGAGGGGTCCGGCTCATGAGCACGGCGACGACCATGGCCGCCCGCAGCTTCCGGGGCAGCGCCACCGAGGGCCGGAGCAGCGAGGAGCTGCGCGACATCGTGCGCCACGTCGGCGCCGAGCTCGAGCTGGCCCCCGCCGAGGTGATCCTCGAGTGGGCGGTGGCCACCTTCGGTGAGCGGTTCTGCGTCACGTCCTCGATGGGCGACTCCGTCCTGGCACACCTCGCCTCGCGCGTCGCCCCGGGGATCGACGTCGTGTTCATCGACACCGGGTACCACTTCGTGGAGACCATCGGCACCCGCGACGCGGTCGAGGCCACCTTGCCGGTCAACCTGCGCTCGATCTCCCCGGAGCAGAGCGTGGCCGAGCAGGACGCGGCGTACGGCAAGGACCTCTTCGCACGGGACCCCGACCTGTGCTGCGCGCTCCGCAAGGTGGCGCCGCTGCGCTCTGCCCTCGAGGACTACGACGCCTGGGCCACCGGGCTACGGCGGCAGGAGACCCGTAACCGGGTGATCGCCCCGGTCGTTGGTTGGGACGAGAACAAGCAGAAGGTCAAGGTCTCCCCCCTCGCACGATGGAGTGATGAGGACGTGGAGCGCTACATCACCGAGCACGGCGTGCTCGTCAACCCCCTGCAGTACGACGGCTACCCCTCCATCGGCTGCTTCCCCTGCACGCGCCGGGTCTCCCCCGGCGAGGACAGGCGCAGCGGTCGCTGGTCCGGCACCACCAAGACCGAGTGCGGGATCCACCTGTGATCCCCGCCACCCGCACCTTCGACCTCCACCACGAGAGGAGCCCCCGCTCATGACTGCACCCGCCCTGGTGGCTCTTGCCCATGGAAGCCGCGACCCCCGCTCGGCCGAGACGATCCAGGCGCTGTGCGCCGAGGTGCGCGCCATGCGCCCGGACCTGCGGATCGAGGCGGCGTTCCTCGAGCTCTCCAAGCCCTCGTTCTCCTCCGTCGTGGACAAGCTGGTGCGCGCCGGCTACGAGGAGATCGTGGTGGTCCCGCTGCTGCTGACCGAGGCCTACCACGCCAAGGTCGACGTCCCGGCCGCGATCACGGCCGCCGAGGCGCGGCACGAGAAGCTCAAGATCCGCGCCACCAACATCCTCGGCCTGGAGACGGCCTTCCTCGAGGTGCTCGACCGGCGTCTGCGCGTGGCGCTCAAGGACGCGCGGGTCCGCGAGCTCGACGCCCTGGTGCTGGCTGCCGCCGGTTCCTCCGATGCTCTCGCCAACCAGGCTGTGGGACGCCTCGCCCGCCTGTGGGGCACCAAGCACAAGCTGCCCACGGTGGCGGCGTTCGCCTCGGCGGCGCCCCCCGCCACCGGTGAGGCGGTCCGGCAGTTCCGGGCGGAGGGACGCCGGCACATCGCGGTCGGGTCGCTGTTCCTCGCACCCGGAGCCCTGCCGGACCGGGCGGCTGAGCTCGCGCTCGAGGCGGGCGCCGTCGCCGTCTCCGCGCCGCTCGGCGCGGATACCGAGGTGGCCCGGACGATCCTCGCCCGCTACGCCGTCGGAGCCGTGGAGCTCGTCCCCGTGTGAGTCGGTAGGCTCTCCCCCATGAGCCAGCACTTCGACCTCCTCGTCCTCGGCGCCGGCCCCGGTGGCTACGTCGCCGCCATCCGCGCCTCCCAGCTCGGCCTCAAGGTCGGTGTCGTGGAGAAGAAGTACTGGGGCGGTGTGTGCCTCAACGTGGGGTGCATCCCCTCCAAGGCGCTGCTCCGCAACGCCGAGCTCGCGCACATCCTCGAGCACGAGAAGGACGTCTTCGGCATCGAGGGCGACGCCACGATGAACTTCAAGGCCACCCACGCGCGCAGCCGCTCGGTGTCCGACAGCATCGTCAAGGGCGTCCACTTCCTCATGAAGAAGAACAAGATCACCGAGATCAACGGCTGGGGAACGCTGACCGGTGACAAGTCCATCGACGTCGAGGACGACGACGGCAACGTCGAGACCTACACCTGCGACAACCTGATACTTGCCACCGGCGCCACGACGCGTCTCGTTCCCGGCACCTCCCTGTCGGAGCGGGTCGTCACCTACGAGGAGCAGATCCTCACCGACGACCTGCCCGGCAGCATCGTCATCGCGGGCTCGGGCGCCATCGGCGTCGAGTTCGCCTACGTCATGAAGAACTTCGGCGTCGACGTCACGATCGTCGAGTTCCTCGACCGGATGGTGCCCACCGAGGACGCCGAGGTCTCCAAGGAGCTCCTGCGCCACTACAAGAAGCTCGGCGTGAACGTCATGCTCTCCACCAAGGTCGAGAGCATCGACGACTCCGGCGACAAGGTGAAGGTCACCGTCTCCAAGGACGGGGAGCAGCAGGTCATCGAGACCGACAAGGTGCTCCAGGCCATCGGCTTCGTCCCCCGCCTGGAGGGCTACGGCCTGGAGAACACCGGCGTGAAGACCACCGACCGGGGCGCGATCGCCGTCGACGAGCGCGGCCGCACCAACATCGACGGCGTCTACGCCATCGGCGACGTGACCGGGAAGCTCATGCTCGCGCACACCGCAGAGGCCATGGGCATCGTCGCGGCCGAGACCATGGCCGGCGCGGAGACGATGGAGATCGAGTTCGACATGATCCCGCGGGCGACATACTGCCAGCCGCAGGTCGCCTCGTTCGGCTACAGCGAGGAGCAGGCCAAGGAGAAGGGGTACGACGTCAAGGTCGCGAAGTTCCCCTTCTCGGCGAACGGCAAGGCCAAGGGCCTCGGCGACACCTCCGGCTTCGTCAAGATCGTCGCGGACGCCAAGTACAACGAGATCATCGGCGCCCACATGATCGGCCCCGACGTCACCGAGCTGCTGCCGGCGCTGACGCTCGCCCAGCGCTGGGACCTCACCGCCGACGAGGTCGCGCGCAACGTGTTCGCCCACCCGACGCTCAGCGAGGCCGTCAAGGAGGCCATCGAGGGGATCGCCGGCCACATGATCCACATGTGACCTCCCGCCACAGTGCAGAAAACGGCCGTCCGGACTCGATCCGGGCGGCCGCTTCGCTTGTCCGCTGCTCAGCGGACCAGCCGCTCCAGCAGGTGCTCCAGCTCGCGGGCAGGGTCTGTGGTCAGCCCGCCGTGGATCGGTCCCGGCTGCACGACGGTGGAGCGGGGTGCGCTGAGGAACCCGAACCGCGTGCCCAGCGGGGTGCGCCCGGCGGCGCCTGCGGACTCGTCCCCGCGGCAGACTGCTGCCACCGTGTCCAGCGCCGAACGCACGGCGTCGAGGTCGAGGGCGGGGGCCAGCGGCGCCAGCCGGTCCGCGTCGACGTGGCAACGGGCGGCCAGGAAGTCGGCCTGCTGGCAGTAGAGGACGACGCCGACGTTGACGAACTCCTCGCGGTCCACGCGCGGCACGCAGCGGAGCACGACGTACTGGAAGCCCATGCCGCTCACGCCGCACGCTCCGTCGGAAGCCAGGACCGTTCCCCGGAGACCCGGGCGTGCAGGAACTCCACGTACGCCGCGCGTACGGCCTCCACTCCCCCGGCGCCGGGTGGCACCTCGAGCCACTCGTCGGGGACCTCGGCCATGACCTCCTCGAGCAGCGCGCGGGTCACCTGCGGGGCGAGTGCGGCGTCTGCCTCGTGGAGCCCGGGGAGATAAGCGCCGAGCACGTGGTCCGAGGCGTCGTAGGGCTGGCGGGCGAACCGTTCGGAGCTGCCGATGCCGTTCGCCCAGCTGTGGTGGAAGTACAGGCACGCCCCGTGGTCGATCGCCCACAGCTCCTGGTGCCACACCAGCAGGTTCGGGTTGCGCCAGCTGCGGTCGACGTTCGCCGTGAGGGCGTCCAGCCAGATGACCCGGGCGGCGACCTCCGGATCCGGCATGCAGCCGGAGTCGAAGCCGAACGACCCGGGCAGGAAGTCGACGCCGAGGTTGAGCCCGACGCTCGCGGTCAGCAGGTCCTGGACCTCCTCGTCGGCCTCGTACTTCCCGATGGCCGCGTCGAGCCGGACCGCCACCAGGACGGGCGTGCGGATGCCCAGTCGCCGGGCGAGCTCGCCGACGACCACCTCGGCGACCAGCACCCGGAGGCCCTGTCCGGCACCACGGAACTTGCACACGTAGGTGCCGAGGTCGTCGGCCTCGACGATGCCGGGGAGCGAGCCGCCCTCACGCAGCGGCGCGACGTACCGGGTGGCGGAGACGGTGGGGATCACCGGGACAACCTACCGGGAGGACGACCTCACTCCCCGAAGCCCTCCTCCAGCAGCCGCCGACGTTCCGCCTCGACGTCGTAGGTTGCCTCGGGCCAGGTGAGGTCCATGTCGCGCAGCGCCTCGAGCAGCAGCGTGGCGACGGCAAGGTTGCGGTACCACTTCCGGTCAGCCGGGACGATCTGCCACGGGGCGACAGGCGTGTTCGTGCGCTCCAAGGCGATCTCGTAGGCGTGGCGATAGCTCGAGGTGTACATCCGGTCCTCGATGTCGCCGGGGTCGAACTTCCAGAGCTTGGTCGGGTCGTCGAGACGAGCGAGCAGGCGCTCCCGTTGCTCGTCCGGCGAGATGTGCAGCAGGCACTTGACCACCGTCGTCCCGCTCTGGGCGAGCTCCTTCTCGAACTCCGTGATCGCGCCGTAGCGTCGCTCGACGTCGTCGGCGTCGGCCAGCTCGCGGACCTTGGCGATGAGCACGTCCTCGTAGTGAGAGCGGTCGAAGATGCCGAGCTTCCCCGGCCCGGGAAGAGCGCGCCGGATCCGCCAGAGGAAGTCGTGCTCCTGCTCCTCCTCGGTGGGCGGGCCGAACGCCTTGGTCCGCACGCCCTGCGGATCCATGAGCGACACCACGTGGCGCATGACCCCGCCCTTGCCCGCGGTGTCCATGCCCTGGAGCACCAGCAGGATGCTCCGATGGCCGCCGCTGCGACCCTCGGCGAAGAGCCGCCCCTGCAGGTCGGAGAGCTCGGGCTCGAGCGCCGCGAGCGCCTTCTTGCCGTCGGACTTGTCGCCGTCGAACCCCGGCGTCGCCCGGGTGTCGTACGCGGCGAGGTTCACCGGCCCGTCGGGCAGGGTCAGCAGGTCCGTCAGGCGCTGGGCTCGGCTCATGGAGCGATGATGCCCCACGACCCCGGCCTCATTCGGCCAGCCCGGCGCCTTCGCGTGCCAGCGCGTCCAGCCGGGAGATCGCTCGGTAGTACTTCTTGCGGTAGCCACCCTCGAGCAGCTCGGGGGCGAACAGCTCGTCCATGTTCACTCCGCTCGCCACGACGGGGAGGTCGCGGTCGTACATCCGGTCGGCCAGCACCACGAGCCGCAGAGCGACGGCCTGGTCGCTGACGGTGGTGACGTCCTCCAGGCACACCGTGTGGACGCCGTCGAGGAGAGCGCCGTACTTCGAGGGGTGCACGCGGGACAGGTGCTCGGCGAGGTCGGCGAACGTGTCGAGGCTCGCCCGCTCGTCCTCCGCCCTTCGGCGTACCTCCTCGGCCGTCGCTGCCTCTGGGGCCTTGGGGAGTCCGCGGTGCCGGTAGTCCTCACCGTCGATGCGCACGGACTCGAAGGACTCCGCCAGCCCCTGGATCTCCCGCATGAAGTCGGCGGTGGCGAACCTTCCGTCCCCCAGCTTCCCGGGCAGGGTGTTCGAGGTCGCGGCCAGGCTCACGCCGTTCTCGCGCAGGTTCCGCAGCAGCGTCGACACGAGCACGGTGTCACCGGGGTCGTCGAGCTCGAACTCGTCGACGCACACGAGGCGGTACGCCGAGAGCTCGCCGACCGCGTCGTGGAAGCCGAGCGCGCCGACCAGGTGGGTGAGCTCGACGAACGTCGCGAAGAGCTTGGGTCCGGGGGCGGCGTGCCACAGGGAGGCGAGCAGGTGGGTCTTGCCCACGCCGTACCCGCCGTCGAGGTACACCCCGCCGGGGCCGTCCGGACGCACCTGCTTGCGGAAGAGGCCCTTCTTCCTCGCGGGCCGCGCGAGCTCCTCGGCGAATCCCCGGAGCACCTCCACCGCCTCCTTCTGGGAGGGCTGCGCCGGGTCGGGGATGTAGGAGTCGAAGCTGACGTCGGCGAACCGCGGCGGCGGCACCAGCTCCCCGACCAGCCGGTCCTTGGCGACATACGGGTTGCGGGAGGTGAGTCGGATCGGCACGCCACCAGCGTACGAGTTCGCCGCTACGCTGCCTGACATGCGTCTGCCAGTGATGCCGCCCGTGCAACCGATGCTCGCCAAGTCGGTGAAGGGCGTCCCCGACCCGGCGAAGTTCGACGGCGGGCTGTCGTTCGAGCCGAAGTGGGACGGGTTCCGCTGCATCGTGTTCCGCGACGGCGACGAGGTGGTCCTCGCCAGCCGCAACACCAAGGAGCTCACCCGCTACTTCCCGGAGGTCGTCGAGGCCGTCGCGGGAGTCGCTGCCGGAGCGTTGCGTCGTCGACGGCGAGATCTTCGTGGCGGTCGGTGAGCGGCTGGAGTTCGAGCGGCTCCAGGAGCGCATCCACCCTGCGGACTCGCGCGTGCGGATGCTCGCCGAGGCGACCCCGGCGTCGTACGTCGCCTTCGACCTCCTCGCTCTCGGCGACGAGTCGCTGGTCTCCGAGCCGTTCTCGGTACGACGCAGCCGACTCGAGGAGGCCATGCGCGAGGCGAAGGCGCCGATCCACCTGACCCGGACCACCACCGACGCGGCCGAGGCGACGGAGTGGTTCGCCCACTTCGAAGGGGCAGGTCTCGACGGAGTCGTGGCCAAGCCGATGTCGGCGGCGTACCACCCCAACGTGCGCACCATGCTCAAGATCAAGCACGAGCGCACCGCCGACGTGGTCGTGGCCGGCTACCGCCTGCACAAGACCTCCACGCCGGAGAAGCCACTGCTCGGCTCCCTCCTCCTCGGGCTCTACGACGAGCGCGGCACCCTGCAGCACATCGGCGTCTCGGCCTCCTTCACCGCGAAGCGCCGCGCGGAGCTCATCGACGAGCTCGCGCCCCTGGTCGTGAACGTGGCCGACCACCCGTGGGGCGCCTGGGCGCAGGCGGAGCACCACAACGTGACCGGTGACCGCCTCCCCGGGGCGCAGAGCCGCTGGAGCTCCGGCAAGGATCTCTCCTTCGTGCCCCTCGCACCCGAGCGCGTGCTGGAGGTGGGCTACGACCACATGGAGGGCACACGCTTCCGCCACACCGCCCAGTTCAAGCGGTGGCGGCCCGATCGCGAGCCTGCCTCGTGTGGCTACGAGCAGCTCGACGAGCCGGTGCGGTATGACTTGGGTAATGTCTTGGCCACAACGTGACGAGCGGAGGACGTTGACCGTGACTGCGTCAGCGAACGAGTCGACCTACGACGTGGTGCTGCTCGTGGAGCAGCCCCTCTCGGAGCAGGACGCACGGCAGGTGCGCGGCCTGCACGAGGAGATCGAGGCGCCCGTCCACTACCACCTGCTGCTCCCCGTCGAGGACGCCGCTGCCCGGGTTGAGTCGGCGATGGGCTCCCTCGCCGCCAGCGAGGTTCTCGCGTCGCCTGCGCTGGTGATGGACGAGGCCGACCTCGAGGACATCCAGCACGAGCTCCTCGACGACGCGCGTCGCCAGCTCGCCCAGTGCATCCAGCGTCTCACCGCGACCGGCGCCGACGCGGTGGGCGACATCGTGAGCATCGACCCGATCGACGCACTCGCCTCGAAGGTCCAGGCGGTCGACGCCCGCGAGGCGATCATCCTGACCCGCCCCCACGTGGTCTCGGAGTTCTTCCACCTGGACTGGACCTCTCGCGCCCGACGCAAGATCGGGGTGCCGGTGCTGCACCTCCTCGAGCGCGAGACCTTCGACGAGCAGGCCGGCGGCGGCGAAGGCGTCACCGGCCTCTGAGCCCGGCCACCGCACGCGGCACACGCCGTACCCACCTCCCGCGGTCCCGGTTCGACGCCGCTGCCGATCAGGGCCCCGGGTACAACCCTCGCTGCACCGCGATCGAGAGCGCCTCGAGCTTGCTGTGTGCACCGAGCTTCGCCGACAGGTTGGAGATGTGGTTGCGGACGGTGTTGACGCTGACCGTGAGCTCGTCGGCGATGGCCGCGTTGGACATGCCCTGAGCCACCCTGTTGAGGACCTCCTGCTCCCGGCGCGTGAGCTGCGGCTCGGGGCCCGAGGAACGTCTGAGCTTGGGCAGCAGACGCGACAGCATCTCCGGGGAGATGACCGACTCCCCCGCAGCAGCCGCGCGTACGGCGGAGGTGACCTCGGAGAGTCCCCGGGTCTTGGAGATGAAGCCCGCCGCACCCGCCTCGATCGCCTCCACGAGGACGCTGTCCTGGTCTGACGCGGTCAGGACCACGACGTTCATGCTGGGCCGCAGCGCCCGAAGGTCGGGGATGGCGGCGATGCCGTCGCCGTCGGGAAGCCTCCTGTCGAGCACCAGCACGTCAGGTGTGGCAGACCGCACTCCGGCGCGAGCCTGCTCGAGGTTCTTCGCCAGGCCCACCGAGATCAGGTCCGGCTGATCGTCCAGCACGTGCGCCAGGCTCGCCCCCAGGACCTCGTGGTCGTCGACGATGAGGACGCGGATCGGACGTGCCCCGTCGTGGGTGGACTCCGCCCGCGGCTCTGTCGCTTGCTTCATCATCGGAGCCCTCCCCCGGTCAGCGATGACCAGCACGTGCCCTGCCTCTAGTATGCAGGCACTAGGCCCGCTGATGCCCTTGTATCCACACCAGGTCCCCCACGTGGTGTAGACGTGGTACGAGCCCATAGGTCCAAGTGACCAGTGGCCCGAACGGGGGATGAGACATGCGACCTATCCGGGTCCTGATCGTCGACGACCACCACGAGATGCTCTCGGCCATGGTCAGCGTGCTGTCCGACGACCCCCGGTTCGCCGTCGCGGCCACCGCGACCACCGGCGAGGAGGCCGTCCGCGTGGCCGAGACCTCCACGATCGACGCAGTGCTCCTCGACGTCAACATGCCCGGGGGCGGCGCCGCGACGGCTTCGGCCCTCTCCGCGATGGCGACGGCTCCGGTCATCGTGGCCATCTCGGCGCATCTCGGTGCCGCGAGCGTCGAGGACATGGTCAGAGCAGGTGCAGTGGGCTACCTCGCCAAGGGGCGGGTGGGGGACACACTCCCCGACCTCCTCGCCCGCTGTGTCGAGGGCGAGGTCGTGCTCGCCTCGCCGGCAGCGGCCGGTGCACTCCGCTCCCTGGTCAGCAACAGTCCGGGAGGCCGTCGCTTCGGGAGTGCCTCCGACTCCCCGTGAGAGGCTCGCTCCTCCTCCTACGATGTCGTCAGGGGTTCTGCACCTGAGACGAGGGGGACCTGTGATGGAGGCTCGCGACGCCGTTCCCGCCATGGGCCCGCAGGCCATCTTCCGCATGGACGCCAACGGTGTCTGCACGCAGTCCGTGGGCTCGGGACTGAAGGACCTCGGGCTGCGGTCCGGTGAGCTCGTCGGCCGCAACCTCTTCGAGTTCTACGGTGCCGACGATCGGGCCGTCAGGTCGATGCGCCGGGTGCTCGACGGCGAGTCCTTCACCGTCGAACGCGAGTTCGCGGGGCGGGTGGTGTCGCTCTACTACGAGCCGGAGCGCGACAACGACGGCACCGTCATCGGCGCCCTGGGGGTCAGCACCGACGTGACGGAGCAACGTCGGCTCGAGTCGCACGCCCGCGCCGCCCAGGAGAGGGCAAGTCTCCTCGCCGACGTCTCGGCTGCACTGACCCGTGAGGAGCTCGACGTCGGGGCGACCCTGCGGGTGGCTCTCAGAGCTCTCACCGAGGCAGGTTCGGACATCGGCGTCGCCTGGCTCTACGCACAGGACCGGGCCCTCCTCGAACCGCGAGCGATCTGGCACACGGCGAACGGCCCGGACGGCGAGCGCGGCGCGGACGACGGGGCGATGAGCTGGCTCGGGTCCTGGGACGCGCTCCCCCTCGACGAGTCAGAGGCCCGGAAGCTGCTTCTCCCGCTGATCGTCGACCTGCAACCCCCCGACGGTGAACTGAGCCCGGAGCTCGCCCAGCTGGTGGAACGCTTCGGAATGCAGACGCTGCTGCGGGTTCCCCTGCGATCGCGAGGGCTGCTCGTCGGGGTGGTCGACGTCGCCCGGCCCGACGATGCGGGCATGTTCACCTCGGACGACGTCGCGCTCATCTGCGACATCGCCGAACGCTGTGCCCTGGCACTCGACAACGCCCGGCTCCTGCACGCCCAGCGTCAGGCACGCGAGGATCTGGTCAAGTTCCAGGCACTGGCGGACGCCTCGACGAACCTCATCGCGATCTCGGACGACCAGAACCACGCCGTCTACCTCAACCCGCGCGCCCGGACCGCCGGGCTCGCCCTCGTCGAGGAGGACGCCTGGGGCACGGTCGCCGCGCTGGTCGGCGAGGACACCCGCGACGAGATCGTTCACGCGCTCCTGACCGAGGGACGCTGGTCCGGCGACGTGACCCTCCCCGCCGCGGGGGCGGAAGCGACCCTACGGGTGGACGCGTTCGCTCTCCACCATTCCGAGACGGGGGCCTCCCTCGGCACGGCGTGGATCGCCCAGGACGTGACCGAGCTCCGGCGTACCGATGCAGCGCTGCGCGCGGCCAACGCGGACATGAAGCAGTTCAAGGCCCTGGTCGAGGCGTCGCCGGACTTCGTGGCCATCGCCGGGCTCGACGGCGCGCTGAAGTACGTCAACCCGGGTGGACGGCTGATGATCGGGATGGCCGCCGACGTCGACGTGAGCACCACCAGCATCCCCGACTACCTCACGCCGGAGGGGCTCGTCGCCTCGGTCGAGGTGGAGCAGCCTGCGGTCGTAGCGGACGGGCACTGGGAGGGAGAGTCGACGCTTCGCAACAACCAGGGGCCGACGATCCCCGTGGCCATCGCGAGCTTCCTCATCAGCGACCCGGAGACCGATGCCCCCTTCGCCCTGGCCACGGTGCAGCGCAACATCACCGACCGTCTTGCCGCGGAGACGGCTCTGCGCGACTTGGCCGACCAGCGGCAGGGCCTGCTCACCCGCCTCGTCGACGCTCAGGACGCGGAGCGGACCCGGATCGCCGCCGACGTCCACGACGACCCGGTCCAGGCACTCGCGGCCGTCGACCTGCGCCTGGGCATGCTCAAGCGCCGGCTCCAGGACCGGTCCCCCGATCTCGTGGAGTCTCTCGCCGCGCTGCAGACCAGTGTGACCGGCGCGACCGAGCGGCTGCGGGCACTGCTGTTCGACCTCGAGCCGCCGGACCTGCAGGAGGGCCTGGGCGGTGCGTTGCGAAGGGCCGGACAGGAGCTCTTCGAAGGCACGTCCACCTCCTGGACGGTCCGAGACGAGGAAGAACCCGACATGCCCGAAGCCACGCGGACGGTCGCCTACCGCGTGGCCAAGGAGGCTCTCAACAACGCCCGAACGCATGCCCGGGCGGCGCACGTCACCGTGATGGTCACCGGACGCGACGACGGCCTCGCCCTGTCAGTCACCGACGACGGCGTAGGAATCCAGCTGCAGTCAGCTGATGCGACGCCCGGTCACCGCGGCCTGGTCACGATGCGCGACCGGGCCGCCGTCGCCGGAGGCCACTGCACGATCCGCAGCCTGCCCGAGGGTGGAACCCAGGTGACGGCGTGGCTCCCCGGTCCGTCGAGTGTGTGATTAGTCCGGTCGCACTACGACGGTTCATGCCCCGGCACCGGGACGGGTCCCGCGGCACCCGTCAGACTGGACCTACGTCGATCGGCCTGTATCCCCCGTCGGGCCGGTCGACGTTCCAGCGCGCTCCTGGACGGACAGCCCGCTCGGCGAGGCTTCCGAAGCGTTCAGGCGGCTTCGCGAGCGTGCTGCCGTTCACGGCACGCGCAGGTGTGGATGCCACCGTTGGCGGGGCACGGCGGCGTCACCGGACGGCAGGAGCCGCAGATCGGCGGCGTCATGGAGCACCAGATGCACGTCCACTCGTGCATCTCGCAGGTCTCGGCGTCGGCCTCGTCGAGTTCGGAGCTGCTGCTGAAGTCCACCCGCCAGATCGCGGCAGCACCGGTCTGCGGAATCAGTGGCTGCGACTGCTCTGCTCGGACGCTCATGCTGCTCTCACCTCGGACTGCCTCCCGATTCAGGAGATTTCCCCGCACGGACACAACTGCCCCGAGGCTCACCCCCGCAAAACGCACGTCTAGACCGCTGCGGACACCCGATGGCCGGCAGGCGCACATCGGTGCCGGCCGGCCATCGTCGGTTCCGACAGAACCTCAGGCGGGCGCCGCCGTGGGCAGCGCGCCCATCTGGTTCATCAGCGTGAACAGGTCGCAGTACTGCGTGATCTCGACGATGCGGTCGCCCTCGACGCGCAGGAGGTCCCAGGCTGCGAACCGCACGTGGGCCCCGGTCGCCTCGACTCCCGCGAACGGCGCGCGATGCGTTCCGCTGTAGGTGACCCAGCTGCTCACCGTGTCTCCCTCCGCGACCAGGTGCCTGACGTCGATCTGGAGGTCGGGGAACGCGGTGACGAAAGCCCCGAGGGACTCCTCGAGGTCGGACAGGGTCGCACCGGCTCCGGCGTGGCCGCGCAGGTCGGGCGAGCAGATCTCCTCGAGGGCGGCAGCCGGCCGTCCGGAGCCGACGGCGTCGTAGAAGCGACGGGCGATGGTCTTGGTGTGGGGTTCCATGGTGGCCTCCTCTGTGGTCCTGGACCCTTGGTACGGCGACCAGCCTCCATCCACGGCAGCGTCCGAGCATCGGGAGGATGACCTATTCCTGGCCCCGTTCCGGCGTCGGTGTGGCGTGGGCGACGGCGAAGGCCGCGGCCTCGGTGCGGCTGCGCAGGCCGAGCTTGGTCAGGATGCTGCTCACGTGATGGCCCGCGGTCTTGGTGCTGATGAAAAGCCGGTCGCCGATCTCGGCGTTCGTCAGCCCCCGAGCCAGCAGCGTCAGCACCTCCTCCTCCCGGCGGCTCAGGTCCCCGACCCGGCGTGGACCCGTCAGACCCCGGAAGCCCAGGCTCCGTAGGAGTGACGCGGCCTGGTCGGCATCGTGCCGGGCACCCAGACGCTCGAAGGCGGCCAGTGCGGCCCGCGCCTCGGCGACCGCGATGCCCGGCTGGACGTTGGCCAGCACGCGGGCCCGAGCCAGACGTGCACGGCACGCGGCCAGAGGCAGCCCGGCCTCGGCGAAGGCGACCGCCCCCGCCCGGAGCAGCTCGGCCGCTCCGGCATCGCCGACCAGGGACGCGGCCTTGCCGCGAGCGACCTTCGACTCAGCCCGGTGCGCCGCGCTCCGCGTGAGCCTCGCGACCTCCGTCACGTGCGCCGCCGCGTCGTGCGCACCCCGGGCGTCGGCCAGCGCCACGCACGCGTCCACCGTCAGGGACCACAGGGGCAGCGAACGCACCACCTCGCCGGACCGGGAGCCGAGAGCGCTCCTCAGCCGGTCGACCGCGACGTCCGCCTGCCCCCGGGCCAAGTCGAGAACGGCCAGCGGACGCACGCACTCCGGCAGATCCTCGTAGGGCCGTAGCAGCGCCTCTGCCTCGGCCATGCGCCCCTGCGCGATCCACAGCTCGGCGAGCTGCGCGACGGGGTGGACACAGCGAGCGTGCAGCTTGGCCCGCGTGAGCTGCGCGATGCCTTCACGCAGCTCCCGCTCGGCCTCGTCGAGGCGTCCCGTCACCACGTATGCCGCACCGCAGCAGGAGCCGCAGAACGCCGACAGGGAGTCCGCGCTCGTCACGGTGCCGTACGTCCCTAGGAGGAGGGGGTGGTAGGTCGCGTGGAAGTCCGCAAGCACACCCGCCCACTGCTCCACCTGGCCCTGGTCCCCCAAAAGCGTGGCCACCTCCAGCAGCGCACAGAACGCCTCCCCGGCGTACTGCGGGTCGCTCGCCTCGCCCCCTGCCGCGGCGGCCATCGCCTCGTTGACGTGGGCAGTGCCGGCGTCCACCTCCCCGACCGTCACCTCGAGGAGACCTGTGCGCGCCAGCGCCACCAGCTCGAGGTCGTGGTCCCCGGCAGCACGCCCCCGCACCACTGCGCGTCGTGCCAGTGGAAGCCCCTCATCGGCCCCCGGACACAGCTCCGAGTCGGCGAGGTCGATCCATCCGGCGCAGGCCGCGTCCGACCGCACGCAGAGTCGCCGCGCCCGTCCCAGCCAGCCGACGGCGACCGCGTCGTCCCTGTGGAGGGCGTGGTGCTCACGAGCCAGCCGGACCGCGACCGCAGCGGCCTCGTCGTACCGCTCTTCCACCAGGAACGCACGGTAGGCAGCGGACTCGACGTCGAGTACCGCCTGTGGCTCCTTCAGCCACCACAGCGCATGCGCGAGCCCGTCCAGGGTGTCGGCCGAGGTCTGTTCCGACAGGTCCCTCACGAAGGCGGTGCGGGCCGCCTCCCAGTCCCCGGCCTCGAGAGCGGCCGTGGCAGATTCCCGCCAGGCCGATGTAGCCATGCCTCGATCATCGAGCGGCCGGCCGCCCCTGGCAAGCCTGGAGGGCGACCGGGTCAGCCGGCGAGGGCCGCGTTCTTGCGGATCTCCTTGTAGACAGCAGACGCGATGTCCGCGACCAGCCGGGAGTGCCAGTGCTCGTGCGCCTCCAGGTCGGCGACAAGGGCGCTGCAGTCCGGGCAACGTTGGGCGGCCCGACCTCGTGGCTTTGCCTCTTGCATGGGGCACCTCCTCGCGAGGGTAGGCCTCCACGGTGGCACGCGGGACCCGTGAGGTCCACGCTCCAGAACGGCCACCCACGCGGGGCTCCCCGCCGGCTCGACCGGCGGAGCCGGATCCTGCCCGATGGCGACGAATCTCCGGAAACGTCCGACCGATTTCACGACCATCGACGGCGGCGACCTGGACCAGTGGTCCCGGCGACGGGGTCCCCCAAGATCACGACCAGCGGAGTGGAGTGCGGCCTTCGTGACGGCCCGAGGTGCTCAGTCGTCCAGCCAGTTCGCAGCGTTCTTCTTGCTCGGCTGCACCCGGGGCGGCTCGCCCGGCATCTTCGGGTAGTCGGGCGGATAGGGCATCTCGCCGAGTCCCTGCTCCTCGTCCCGCGCGTACATCGCGAGCAGCGGCTCGATCGAGTAGTGCTCGTCGTCGATCCCCTCGTGGGGGTCGCCAACCTCCGCGAACCGTGACGGGACCGTGTGAAGTGTGAAGGCACGGGGGTCGACCTCGGGGAGCTCCTCCCACGTGACCGGGGTCGACACGGGTGCCCCCGGAAGAGGTCGGAGGCTGTAGGCGCTCGCGATCGTCCGGTCGCGGCTGTTCTGGTTGTAGTCGACGAAGACGTTCTCGCCCCGTTCCTCCTTCCACCAGCTCGTCGTCACGCCCGGCGTACGCCGTGCCAGCTCGCGCCCGAAGGCGATGGCGGCATGACGCACGTCGGTGAAGGACCATCGGGGCTGGATCCGGACGTAGACGTGCACGCCCCGGTTGCCGCTGGTCTTCGGGAAGCCGCGCAGCCCGAGGTCCTCGAGCAGCTCGCGTGCGGCCCCGGCCACCCGGGCGGCGTCGGAGAACCCGGTCCCCGGCTGGGGGTCGAGGTCGATGCGCAGCTCGTCCGGGTGGTCGACGTCCGCGCTGCGGACCGGCCAGGGGTGGAAGGTCAGCGTCCCCATCTGCGCGGCCCAGGCGACCACGGCCGGCTCGGTCGGGCAGACCTCGTCGGCCGGCCTCCCCGAGGGGAAGGTGATGGAGGCGGTCTCGACGTACGCAGGAGCCCCGCGCGGCACGCGCTTCTGGTAGAACGCCTCGCCGTTCTCCCCGGAACGGGTGCTCAGCCGGATCCCCTCGTGGACGCCCTTCGGCCACCGCTCCAGCGTGGTGGGCCGGTGGTCGAGCGCACGCATGATGCCGGGTGCCACGGCGAGGTAGTACTCCACGACCATCAGCTTCGTCACCGCGGCGGTCCTCTCCGTCTCCGGGTAGATGACCCGGTCCGGGTTGCTGACGCGCAGGGTCCGTCCGGCTGCGTCGATCTCGGTCGCGGGGCTGGCCATGGGCCCAACATAGGGCGAAGCCCCGACATCGGGCAGTGACTCGGCCGCGACCCGCCTCCTGGGGTCCGGCGCCAGGGTGCGGAGCGGGGTCCCGCGGGGGCGACGAGAGGTTCCGTCTGGAGCGGGTCGGTAGCGTGGGAGGCATGGGATACCAGGTCACCAAGAGCGACGAGGAGTGGCGCGAGCAGCTCACCCGCGAGGAGTACGCCGTGCTGCGCAAGGCCGGGACCGAGCGTGCGTTCACCGGCGAGTACACCGACACCAAGACGACCGGCGTCTACCGCTGCCGCGCCTGCCAGGTGGAGCTGTTCCGCTCCGACACGAAGTTCGAGTCCCACTGCGGCTGGCCGTCGTTCTACGCCCCGCTGGCCGAGGACCGCGTGGAGTACATCGAGGACAGCTCGTTCGGGATGCGCAGGGTGGAGGTCCGCTGCGGCAGCTGCGGCTCGCACCTCGGCCACGTCTTCGAGGGCGAGGGGTACGACACCCCGACCGACCAGCGCTACTGCATCAACTCGATCAGTCTCACGCTCGAGGAGACCGAGTAGTCACGCGGCACTTCTGCCGACTCGACGCACACCAGCGCAGCGCTTGTGCCGACTCGACGCTCAGCAGCGCGGCACTGCCGACTCGGCGTCAGGGCAGGTCGGCGATGAGCTCGGCCGGCGTGCGCCGGCGGCCCGTGTAGAACGGGACCTCCTCGCGCACGTGCCGGCGGGCGTCGGAGCCGCGCAAGTGCCGCATCAGGTCGACGATGCGGTGCAGCTCGTCCGCCTCGAAGGCGAGCAGCCACTCGTAGTCACCGAGGGCGAAGGACGCGACCGTGTTCGCGCGCACGTCGGGGAACCCGCGGGCCATCATGCCGTGCTCGGCGAGCATCCGACGACGCTCGTCGTCCTCGAGGAGGTACCACTCGTAGGAGCGCACGAACGGGTAGACGCAGACGTAGGCGCGGGCCTCCTCGTCGGCGAGGAACGCCGGGATGTGGCTCTTGTTGAACTCCGCCGGACGGTGCAGGGCCATCTGCGACCACACCGGGTCGAGACGGCGGCCGAACGCGGTACGCCGGAAGCGGTGGTAGGCCTGCTGGAGGTCGTCGGAGCTCTCGGCGTGCCACCACACCATCAGCTCGGCGTCGGCCCGTAGGCCGGACACGTCGTACAGCCCCCGGACCCGGACGTCCCCGGCCTGGAGCTCCTCGATCAGCTTCTCGACCTCGTTGGCCTCGGCGGCCCGGTCGCCGTCACCGATGACGTCCCGGAGGTGGAACACCGACCACATCGTGTAGCGGATGGAGTCGTTGAGGTCCTTGGCGGCCTTCCCCTGGTTCGGGCGCTTCACGGTGTCACTCATGGCTTCATTGTCCAACGTCGGGCAACGCGTCGAGCACCTGGGTAACCGCTGCCTCCGCCGACGCGATGCACGCCGGGATCCCCAGCCCGTCGTAGGCGGCGCCGCACACGCCCAGGGCCCCGACCTTGGCCACCGACAGCCGCACCTGGCTCACCCGATCCACGTGCCCGATGGCGTACTGCGGGAGCCCACCGCCCCACCGCTGGACGTGCCAGTCGACCGGGCGGACCGAGAGCCCGATCGCGTCGCTGAGGTCCTCCAGCGCCACCTCGACGAGCCGCTCGTCCTCGACCTGGAGGACCTGCTCCTCACGGTGCCGGCCGATGGAGCAGCGCATGACCAGCAGGTCGTCGCCCTCGTCGGAGCCCTGCCCGACCTCGGCGACCCAACCCCACTTCGCGAAGGAGTACGTCGCGCCCTTGACCCGGCGGCCCTCGACGGGCGGCACCAGGAAGCCTGACCCAGCCGTGTGCGGGAAGTCGCGGCGTCGGAAGGCCATCGTGACGATCGCCATCGAGGCGTACTCGATCCCGGCCAGCTCGAGAGCCGCGTCCGGCGCGACGTCGCTGAGCAGCCGCGCGGTCGCAGCGGCCGGGGTCGCGAGGACGACCGCGTCGGCCTGCACCAGCTCGGGGTCGTGCGCCGACCCCACGACGAGGTTCCACCCGCCCCCACCACGGCGGGCGAGGTCACGGACGGTCGCACCGGTGCGCACGTCGGCACCCGAGCGCTGCGCGAGCACCTGCGGCAGCTGCCCGAGGCCTCCGGTCAGGCCCGCGAAGACAGGTACGTCGGAGCCACGGGACGCGGTGGCCGCCGCCGCGGCGCGCAGCATCGACTTGTCCCGGTCGAGGAGGGCCACGACCTGGGGGACGGTGGCCCGGGCAGAGAGCTCGCGGGCGTGCCCGGCGTACACGCCCCCGAGCAGGGGCTCGACGAGCCGGTCGACGACCTCCTTGCCGAAACGCTCCTCGATGAGCCACCCGACGCTGACGTCGCTCTCGCCGAGGCGGGTCGCGGGGATCACTGCGTCCAGGGCGGCCCGGGCCAGCCCGGCCTTGGAGATCACCCCGCTCTCGGCGAGCGCCCGCGCGTCGACGGGAACCCCCATGAGCGTGCGCGGCATCGGCACCATCTGGCCGCGGTTCCACAGGTTCGCCGAGATCGTCTCCGGGTGCACCAGGCGGTCACCGAGCCCGTACTCCCGGGCGAGGTCGGTCGCCTCGGGGCGGCGGTTGAGCATCGACTCGGCGCCGACGTCGACGGTGACCCCTGCGACCTCGGCGAGCATGAGCTTCCCGCCGACCTTCGGGGAGCCCTCGAGCACGGTCACCCTCAGATCCGGCGCCTGCCTGCGCAGCGACGCCGCCGCTGCGAGGCCGCTGATGCCGCCTCCCACGACGACGACGTGGCGGGGCTCGGGCACAGGGCGTGGGGTCACAGGTAACAGATTCGCAAACGGTGCGAGTCTTCACCAACTCACCGGGAACCGGCGAGGAGTCTTGCGCGTCACATCGGGGTCCAGCAGGTCCGGCCGAGGAGGCATCATGGGCAGCAACCCGAAGCGTCGATCCGTCACACCCACGGTCGCGGCGACAGTGGCCCTGATGGCCCTCGCCGCAGGGTGCAGCGGAGGGGGCGAAGACAGCGGCGGGGCCATGGCGGGTCGTGTCGACTCCGGCTCGGCCGAGGGTGCCCCGGCCCCAGCCGCCGGTGCCGAGGTACAGGCCAACGGCCTCGCGCGGGACCAGGACTCGGCCTCTGCATCCGGGGCCAAGCGGACGCTGGTCCAGACCCGGGCGGTGATCCGCCGGGGCGAGATCTCTCTGGTGACCGGTGAGATGAACCGCGCCCGGACCGACGTCGAGGACCTGCTCGCGAAGCTGGGCGGCTACGTCGCCAGTGAGGACACCACCAACGACCGCGCGGGGCAGCCCCGCCGCTCGACGCTGGTGCTGCGCGTCCCGGAGCCCTCGTTCGACGAGGCCATGGCCGAGCTCGGCGAGATCGGCCGGACCCAGAAGGCCGACCGCAGCTCCGAGGACGTGACCACCCAGGTCATCGACGTCGACACCCGGGTGGCCACGAAGGAGGCGAGCATCGCCCGGCTGCAGCGTTTCCTTCGCCAGGCGAACAACGTGGACGACATGATCAGGATCGAGTCCGAGCTCTCTCAGAGGCAGGCAGAGCTGGAGTCGCTGAAGGCCCAGCAGAAGTACCTCTCGGACCAGACGTCGATGTCGACCATCACCGTGCGGCTCTGGACCAAGGACGCTCCCCCGCCGCCCACCGAGGAGGACTCCGGGTTCCTGGCCGGACTGGCGGGCGGTTGGCACGCGCTCACCACGGTGCTGGTGGGTGCCGCCACGGTCGCCGGTGCAGTGCTTCCCTTCGCCGTCCTGCTCGCGCTCCTCGGCGTACCGGCCTGGCTGCTCCTTCGTGCGAGCACCCGGCGCCGGCGTACGGCGGCACCGGCCGCTCCCCCCGCTCCGCCCGCCACCTGAGGCTCAGCCCGTGCGCGTCGTGCTTGACCGGCTACGTCGTGGTCGACCCGGCGAGGCTCGGCGCGGGTGCGCCGACACGGGTCAGCGGGCCGAGTGCTCGTGCACGAAATCGGTCAGCCGCGCGAGCTGGTCCGGGTCGGTGGAGGGCATCACGCCGTGGCCGAGGTTGAAGACGTGCCCCGGGGCGGCGCGCCCGGCCTCGACGACCTCGGCCGCCCGCTCGAGCATGAGCTCGGTCGGCGCGAAGACCAGCGACGGGTCGAGGTTCCCTTGGACTGCACGCCCGCCGGCCCGCTCGATGCCGGCCGACAAGGGGACCCGCCAGTCGACGCCGACCACGTCGGCGCCGGCGTCGCCCATCAGCCCGAGCAGCTCACCCGTGCCGACGCCGAAGTGGATCCGGGGCACCCCGAGCGTGCCGGCATGGGCGAGCACCTGCGAGGAGTACGGCATGACGTAGCGCCGGTAGTCGCCGGGGGACATCGCGCCCGCCCACGAGTCGAACAGCTGGACGGCCGAGGCGCCCGCGGCCACCTGCACCTCGAGGTAGGCCGCCGAGATGCCGGCGATCTTGCGCATGAGCGCGTCCCACACGTCGGGGGCGCCGAACATCATCGCCTTCGTCTTCGCGTGCTCCTTCGACGGGCCGCCTTCGACGAGGTAGGACGCCACCGTGAACGGCGCGCCCGCGAAGCCGATCAGCGGCGTCGACCCGAGCTCGCCCACCAGAGCCTCCACGGACTCGGTGACGAACCCGACATGGGAGGGGTCGAGGTCCGGGATCGCCTCGACGTCGGCGAGGGTGCTCACCGGGTCGGCGACGACGGGGCCGACCCCCGGCACGATGTCGAGGTCCACGCCGACTGCCTTGAGCGGAAGGACGATGTCGGAGAAGAAGATCGCCGCGTCCACGCCGTACCTGCGCACGGGCTGCATGGTGATCTCGACGACCATGTCGGGCCGCATGCACGACTCGAGCATCGGCACGCCCTCACGGATCTTGCGGTACTCCGGCAGCGACCGGCCTGCTTGGCGCATGAACCACACGGGCGTGTGCGGGACGGGCTCGCTCCGCGCGGCACGGAGGAACGCGGAGTCGTGGACGTCAGGACGGGACACAGAGGCAGCTGGCACGTCTTCATCCTCGCAGGCGAGGCGGCGAGTCGAACTCCCCGGTCACGGAAATCCGGCTTAGCATGACCCCATGGCCGCGCGACAAGAGCCCCGAGTGGAGGCACCGGCGACCCCCGAGGAGTTCCTCGCTGCGGTCGACCGCATGCATGCTGCGCGGCTGCGTCCGGAGATCTTCTGCGAGGAGATGCCGGCGCCCCAACGCATTGCCCCGTACGCGTCCGCCCTCTCCGCGGACGTCACGGTCGACGGTGAGGACGTCGGCACGGGCCGCATCGTCCTGCTCCACGACCCGGCCGGCAACGAGGCCTGGGCCGGCACCTTCCGGTGCGTCGCCTACGCCAGAGCCGAGATCGACCCCGAGATGGCCAACGACGCGCTGCTCGGCGAGGTGGGCTGGTCCTGGCTCGTCGAGGCATTGAGCGCACACGGGGCCGAGCACTCCGCCGTGTCCGGCACGGTCACCAAGGTCTCCTCCGAGAGCTTCGGGAGCATGTCCGACGACGAGGCCACGGCCCAGCTCGAGATCCGTGCCTCCTGGACCCCAGCCGGAGACATCTCCGACCACGTCGAGGCGTGGGGTGAGCTGCTGTGCACGGCATCGGGACTTCCCCCGGTGCCTGATGGTGTCGCCCCGTTGCCGAGCCGACGAGGACAGCGCGGCCGCCACTGATGCCCCCCGAGAAGTCTGCGAGCGCCGACGCCGCCGAGGCAGAAGAAGCGCCTGAAGTCCCACCCACCCCCCTCCTCGAGCTCCGTGACGGGCTGCCCCCGGTCGTCGACGACGACAAGGCACTCGCCGAGATCGTCGACGCGATCCGCTCCGGCAGCGGTCCGGTCGCCGTCGACGCCGAGCGCGCATCCGGCTACCGCTACTCCGCCCGCGCCTACCTGATCCAGCTGCGCCGTGAAGGAGCAGGATCGGCGCTCGTCGACCCGATCCCTTTCGCCGACATGAGCGCGCTCGACGACGCGATCGGCGACGCCGAGTGGATCCTGCACGCCGCCACCCAGGACCTCCCCTGCCTCACCGAGCTCGGCATGCGTCCCGTCCGCCTGTTCGACACCGAGCTCGCCGGCCGCCTGCTGGGCTACCCGCGGGTGGGCCTGGCGACGCTGGTCGAGACCATCGTCGGACGGCGGCTTCGCAAGGAGCACTCGGCGGTGGACTGGTCCACCAGGCCGCTGCCGGAGCCTTGGCTGGAGTACGCCGCGCTCGACGTCGAGGTGCTCATCGAGCTTCGCGACGCCCTCGCCGAGCAGCTCGAGGAGACCGGCAAGGCCGAGTGGGCGCGGCAGGAGTTCGAGCACCTCGTCAACGCCGCCCCGGCACCGCCTCGCCGAGACCCGTGGCGCCGGACCTCAGGCATGCACCGCGCGCGTGGCCGCCGCGCGCTCGCCGCTGTGCGGGAGCTGTGGCAGACCCGCGACGAGATCGCCGCCCAGCGCGACGTGACTCCGGGACGTATCATCCCCGACTCCGCCATCGTCGAGGCAGCCAATGCCCTGCCGCGTGACCGCAGCAGCCTCCTCTCGCTCAAGGGCTTCAAGGGTCGCGGGGCGCAGCGCTACGCGAACCGTTGGGTGGAGGCTCTGCGCGCCGCGCGGACGCTGCCGGACGAGGAGCTGCCACCGCTCACCGCCCGGTTCGACGGGCCCCCGCCGCCCCGCGCCTGGGCCGACCGGGACCCGTTGGCGGCAGCCCGGCTGACCGCGGCACGCGCCGACCTCGGCGAGCTGGCCTCCGACCTCGACCTCCCGGTCGAGAACCTGATGACACCCGACTTCGTCCGCCGCGTCATGTGGGAGCCGCCCGACGTCGACGGGCACGAGCTCGGCGACGCGCTGAGCCGCAGTCTTCGCGACCTCGGCGCACGCCCGTGGCAGGTCGACCTGACCGTCGAGGTCCTGGTCCGGGCGATCGTGAACGCACCGGCCGTGGTGGCCGCCGACGCCGAGACCCCCACGTCGAACGGCGCGATGGGCGGCTGAGCCTGCCGCCAGGTCACCGCTCCTCGGGAGCGAGCACTCTCCGTGAGCTGGTGTCGATCTCCTCGGTCAGCGCGTCGAGGTCGATGACCGGGGCGTAGAACATCCGGTTGAGCGCGCCTCGGACACGGTCCTCGACGTCGGGCCAGGCCGCGGCGTAGGGCATGGTCTGCGCGCGGCGTACCCCCTCGTTGAAGAGGAAGGAGCTGGCCGGCTGGCGCGAGGTCTGCGCGAAGGCGGAGGAGTTGGCCACCTCGAGGTTGGAGGGCACGACGTACCCGGTCCGCGCCGTGAACGTCGCGCCCTTGCGCCCGGCGGCGAACGCGACCAGGTCCGCCGCCGCGTCGACATGGTCGGTGTCGGAGGAGATGCAGTACCCGGTCATGTCGGCGATCGTGCGCAGGCGCCCGAGGCTCGGGAGCGGCATGACGTCGAAGCGCAGGCCGTCGACCTTGCGCAGTGCGGGAGTGAGCGCGCGGCTGCCGAGGATCATCCCGAGCCTGCCGTTCTCGAAGCGATCGAGCGCGCCCTGCTTCTCCAGCTCCCGCGAGGTCGGG
Source organism: uncultured Actinomycetota bacterium (assembly GCA_963823965.1). Taxonomy (GTDB): domain Bacteria; phylum Actinomycetota; class Actinomycetes; order Propionibacteriales; family Nocardioidaceae; genus Nocardioides_C. The sequence continues at coordinate 153,690 of CAWGNO010000002.1, forward strand.
GTGACCTGCGGGTCCCGCGCGAGCTCCAGCACCTGCTCCAGCGCGGCCCGCGAGTCGCCGTCGGCGAGCGTGAGCGTCGTGGGGCTCTGCGTGTCGTCGACGATGTCACCGCCGGCGGACCACACGAACGGTGCGATCCCGGAGAGCGAGGGATCGATGTACACGCCCTTGGCACGACCGCGCGAGGCCTGCCGGGCCGCCGCGGTGAACATCTCCCAGGTCCACCCGTCCAGCGCGGTCGGCGGCTCCTCGCCGTCACGGCCCAGCTTCTTGAGGTCGACGAGTTCCTTGTTGTAGTAGACGACGACGGGCGAGACGTCCTGCGGCATGCACTGCAACGACGCGTTAGCGGCGAACGCGGTGAGGCCACCACGCTGGTAGCCGTCGCCGAAGTCGACGTTGCGCGCCTCGAGGAGGCGGTCGACAGGTTGGAGGCGCCTTTCCTTCACGAACCCTGCGAGGTGGTCGTGGTCGAGAAGGAAGACGTCCGGGACCTCACCACCCTCCACCGAGGAGACCAGGTCCTCGACGTCGCGGTGCGGCTGCACCTCCACGGCCACGTCGGGGTGCTCCTCGGTGAACGCGTCGCCCAGTGAGCGATAGGCCTCGATCATCGGCTTCGCACCCCACACGCCGAGCGTGAGGGTGACCGGCTCGGACGGCGCCGAGGACGATGGGGACGTCGGCGGGGAGACCGTCTTCGGAGCGGGCTCCGCGGCTGTGCACCCGGCCACCAGCGCGCAGAGCAAGGTGCCGCTCGCAAGAGCCTGCAGACCGCGACCGACCACCTCGACGTGCCTCCCAACTGCTGACGTGCCCCGTGGGGCGAGACCTCTGGACACGCTACCGGCCACCCCCAGCCGGGGACGGGCCGGCACGGCGCGGCGTGGCGAACCGCACACGGGAGGCCGGCACGCCTACTGTTGACGCGCTCGCGCGCGGTGCGCGATCTACTCGGGAGGACCCAGGACCGATGAACAACGCCCACGCCCGGATCACCCTCGGCCTCGGCGCCTCACTCCTGGCCTTCACGCTCGGCGGCTGCGCCGGAGTCGCCGGGTCCGAGCAGCGCACTGCCGCGTCGGCGCCGGAGAAGTCTCCCGCCAAGCGCACCAGCTCACCGCGTCCGGCCTCCTCCCCCGCGCCGAGCACGTCGTCGCGACCGACGGCGTCACCCACGCCCGAAGCGGCATCGCCCACGGCCCCGGCGCGGACCAGGAAGACGGACCGTCTGCTCACCGCGGCGCAGGTGCCGGGCCCCCACGACGGGTTCTCCTGGGAAGCCACCGAAACCCGCCGGAGCGAGGGCGAGGAACCCTTCGGCACCTGCCACAAGTTCGCCATGACCTCGATCGGCGCGATGGGCGTCGTGGTCCGCGAGTTCCGGCCCGTGCGGGACCCGGGCTCGGCGACGGCGTCTCACCTGGTCGCCGAGTTCCCCGACGAGCGGACCGCCCAGCGCGCCCTCGAGGTGCTCGAGTCCTGGCGCGGGCAGTGCTCTGAGGAGCTCGGCGACTACGACCACTCGAACGTCGGGAAGCTGCGTCCGGTGAGCGCCTCGGGCGCCGACGCCGGGTGGTACCTCCTCACCTACGGTCCCGCCACGGGTGGCGGCACCGACGAGGGATACCTCGACGCACAGGGTCTCTCGCGTGTGGGCAACCGGATCGCCGTCCTGCAGATGCGCACCGTGGGCCAGGACGACGACTCCGCGCCCGGGCAGGAGCCCATGTCCGCGGCGGTGCGGGCCGCGTCCGCCGCCCTGGGCTGATCCCGCCAGGCGAACCGCGCCTCAGCGGCTCTGCCTCAGTGACACAGCCTCAGTGAAACGGTCTCAGGCCGCGTCGAGCACGGCGAGGTCCGCGGCCTCCAGGCGCAGCCCGGCCGCCGCGACGGAGTCCCGCACCGACTCGACCCTGCTCGCTCCCGGGATCGGGATCACCACGGGAGACTTCGCCAGCTCCCAGGCCAGCGCGACCTGCTGCGCCGAGGCGCCGTAGCGGGACCCGACCTCGGCGAAGGGCGCGAAACGGTCGCCGAGCTCGGCAGCGCTGCTCATGCCGCCGAGCGGACTCCAGGGCAGGAAGGTAATGCCCAGCTCGGTGCACAGGTCGAGCTCGGGCTGCGAGCTGCGGAACCGGGGCGAGAACTCGTTCTGGACAGCGACGAGGCCCGCTCCCAGGATCTCGTGGGCGAGCCGGATCTGCTCCGGGTTCGCGTTGGAGATGCCGGCGGCCACGATGAGCCCGTCGTCCAGCAGCTGCTTGAGCCCGCCCATCGTCTCGGCGTAGTCGACCTTCGGGTCGGGCCGGTGGTGCTGGTAGAGCCCGATGGCCTCCACTCCGAGTCGCTTGAGCGACCCCTCGCAGGCGCTGCGGAGGTACTCCGGCCGCCCGTCGAGGTCCCACTCGGTGCCCCGCCGGGTGTGACCGCCCTTGGTCGCGACGAGCACGTCGTCGGCGCTGCCGTGCGTGGCCAGGGCCCGGGCGATGAGCTCTTCGTTGTGCCCGAAGCTCGCCTCGTCGACGGAGTAGGCGTCGGCGGTGTCGATCAGGGTGACGCCCGCCTCGAGGGCAGCGTGGATGGTGCGGACTCCCTGCGCCTCGTCGTTGCGCTCCCGCACCGACATCGGCATGCCACCGAGCCCGATCGCACCGACCGTCCGCTGACCTATTCGTCGCTGTTCCATCCCACCAGCCTAGGCGGCGCTCTGGCAGCATCAACGTCGTGAGCGACCTCCCCCTGCCCGTCAACGACCTCCCCGATGCCCTCGACCGGGCCTGGCAGCGCGGCCGAATCTCGGCCAGGGTCCGGGTGGCGCGGCTGCGCTCGAAGGCGTGGCACATCGGCCAGGCGGCCATCGCCGCGGCCCTCGCGTGGCTGATCGCCAAGGAGGTGCTCGGCCATCCCACCCCGTTCTTCGCACCCATCGCGGCCGTGGTCTGCCTGGGCACCTCCTACGGCCAGCGGCTGCGCCGGGTGGCGGAGGTCATGGTCGGGGTCGCAGTGGGGGTCTTCATCGCCGACCTCTTGGTGATCGCGCTGGGGACGGGGTGGTGGCAGCTCGCGGTGATCGTCGCCCTGGCCATGTCTGCTGCGGTTCTCCTCGACGGCGGCGCGCTGCTGGTGACGCAGGCAGCAGTGCAGTCGATCATCGTGACCACCCTCGTTCCTGAGCCTGACCAGGGCCTGCTGCGGTGGACCGACGCCCTCGTCGGCGGTGGGGTGGCGATCCTTGCCGCCGCGGTCGTCCCGAGCGCACCGCTGCGCCGCCCCCGGGAGAGTGCCGCGGTCGTCGTACGCAAGATCGCCTCGCTGCTGAAAGCCGCTTCGGAAAGCGCGGCGGACGGCGACCTCGACCGGGCCTTGGAGATGCTGGCCAACGCCCGCACCACCGAGCCCCTGATCCGCGAGCTCCAGGCAGCCGCTGACGAGGGCATGTCCGTCGTCGCGTCCTCGCCGTTCCGGAGACGCCAGCGTGGCCATGTGCGCCGGATGGCGGAGCTCGTCGAGCCGATCGACCGGGCCATGCGCAACACCCGGGTGCTGGTGCGTCGGGTCGCGGTGGCGAACTACCGCGCGGAGCAGCTGCCGCGCGCCTACGCCGTCCTGTGCGCCGACCTGTCCGTGGCGACCGACGAGATCGCCGAAGCGCTCGAGCGCAACGAGATGGCCGTCGAGGCGCGCGCCACCCTGATCCGGATCGGCCACGGCACCGCCGAGGTCGAAAGGGTCTCGGACCTCTCCGCCGAGGTGATGCTCGCCCAGATCCGCTCGATCATCGTCGACCTGCTCCAGATCACCGGTCTGGATGTTCTCGAGGCGACCGACGCGTTGCCGCCGACGCGGTGACGCGGCTCGTCGTACGCTGTTCGGCGATGTCCGAGACCCCACGCCACCACCGGCCCGTCATGCCCGGAGCCGGGCACTTCGACTCCCTCCCGGCAGGAGAGGATCCCGCCCTGCGCAGCGAGGCGGCCGACCGGTGTGCGTCGCTGCTCGTGCGCGGGGCGCGGAACCACGGCGACGCCGAGATCGTGGCCCGGGTCGTCGCGCTCGCCGACACCGAGGGCCTCGAGACCCTCGCCGACCTGTGGGCCGGCTCTCCCGCGGACTCCCTCGCCGGATGCCTGTGGCGGCTGTACCTCCTGCGCTCCTGGGTGTACGCGGACCCGTCCGCCGCCGCGGAGGAGTTCGACGTCGGCCGCCGCCACACGCCGGTCCACGAGGTGGTGGCCGGGGTCGTCGACCCGCCCGGCCCCGACGAAGTGCGCAACCTGGTCGACCAGGTGCTCCGTGGGGTGGCCGTGGGCGACTTCGCCGACACCCTCTACCGCGCCGCCGCGTTCGCCCGCGTGGTCTCCGCGGGCAGGGCGCACAGGCCCGATGCCGACGCACGTTCGACGTACGCCCACGACCTCTCGGCGGCCAAGCTGGCCACCATGGCCGAGCAGCTCGAGCACGCGGCCCGGCTCGAGGTCGAGGGCCACCTGTCCTGACATCGCGCCTCTCGGCCCTGAGTGCTGCACCGGGAACGTGATCTTGGGGTGCGTCACATCGTCGAGGTGCTGTGATCGAGGCGTCCGACTTGTACAATCGAGCGTGTGCCGGGCCGCGGCAGCCCCGGGTCCCAAAATAAGCCGCTGCGAGCGGCCACGCGCCGTGAGGCGCTCCCGGTCCGGCACACAGACCTGACGAAGGCCCGCCGTCCCCGGATGGCGGGCCTTCGTGCTGCCGGTTCGGGGTGAAGGGCGATCGGTTCGGCGCGACTGCCCGGCGGTCTGCCTGCCTTCCTCAGGCCCAGCCGGTAGCCCTGCCGGAGCCACTGCCGGAGGCGCTGACAGCGATCTGGCCTGCGAGCCGGGCGTTGGCACGCACGAGTGCGACGTTGGCGTTCAGGCTCGCCCCCTCGGTCTGCTCGTGGAACCAGGCGAGAAGGAACGGGGTCACGTCCTTGCCCCGCACGCCTTGCTGCTCGGCAGCCTCGAGGCCCGATGCGAGCGTGCGTCGGTGGAGGTCGTGGTCCATCTCGTCCGCGGTGTCGATCGGGTTTGCCACGACGACCGCCTGCCGGAGACCGAGGCCGTCGCGATGCGCCATCACGCGAGCCACGTCCTCGGGCCGGTCGACCCGCCACGGCACCGGAAGGCCGGTGTCGGAGATGTAGAAGCCGGGGAACGTGTCGGTCCGGTACCCCGCCACCGTCACCGACAGCGTCTCCAGGCGCTCCAGGGTCGCGGGCACGTCGAGGATCGACTTCACTCCGGCGCACACCACGGTCACCGGGACCGTCGCCAGGGCCGGCAGGTCGGCCGACTCGTCCCAGGTCTGGTCCGCACCGCGGTGGACACCCCCGAGGCCACCTGTGGCGAACACCCGGATGCCCGCCGCGTCAGCGAGGTAGGACGTGGACGCCACCGTGGTCGCGCCGGTGACGCCGCGCGCGAGCACCATGCCGAGGTCGCGGATGCTGGACTTCACCACGTCCTCGCCCTCGGCGACACGGACGAGGGCGTCGTCGTCGAGCCCGACCCGGACCTGGCCGTCGACGATCGCGATCGTCGCGGGGACCGCACCGGCGGCACGGACCTCGTCCTCGATCTCGCGCGCCGTCCGCGCGCTGACCTCGGTGGGAAGGCCGTGGCTGATGATGGTGGACTCCAATGCCACGACCCCGGTGCCGGATGCAATAGCGTCGGAGACCTCCTCGGAGATCTTCATGGATGAGCTCACCCGCGCATTCTGCCGGACGGAAGGGGCTGGAACGGTGCTGCTCGCGTGCATCGGCGACATCATGCTCGACGTGATCGTCGACGCGCCCCACGGCCTCGTGCCCGACGACGACACCCCTGCCCAGATCACCTTCGCCGCCGGCGGCCAGGCGGCGAACGTCGCGGGCTGGGCCCAGGAGTACGGCGCGCGAGCCCGGTTGTTCGGGCCGCGGGCGGCGCTCGGGCCGGGCCAGTACGTCGACGAGGCACTGGAGGCTGCGGGGATGGAGGTGCACGGGCCGGTCACGGGCCGGGCCGGGACGGTCGTGTCGGTGGTCTCCGACGGCGCTCGTTCACTCGCCTCCGACCCCGGCACCTCCGCGTGGATCGACGAGGTCGCCCCGGGCCCGTGGCTCGCGGGCGCCGACTGGCTGTTCTTCTCCGGCTACGCGCTGTTGCGGGCGCCGCACCCCGAGCTGCTCGTCGACCTCGCCGCCGTCGCTCGAGCCGCCGGCACCAAGGTCGCCGTCGACCTCTCGTCGGCGGCCCTGATCAAGGCCTACGGCCCCGGTCGCTTCCGCGAGCTCTGGCAGGCGCTGCGCCCCACCGTGGTCCTCGCCAACGAGCACGAGTGGGCGGCGACGACCCAGGGCCGTGGCCAACGCTCGGGTGAGATCTCGTCGTTCGGAGCGGGCGGGACGACCGTCCTCGTGCTGAAGCAGGGTCCGCGTGGCTGCTCGTTCGTCATCGACGGTGTGGTCGACCACCGACCCCCCGTGCCGGGTCCGGTCGTCGACGCGACCGGGGCCGGGGACGCGCTCGCGGCAGGCTTCCTGGTCGGCGGACCCGACCTGGCGATGCAGGTCGCTGCTCGCTGCGTGGCGCAGGTGGGAGCTCAGCCCCACACCATGCTCCCGGAGGCGCCGTGAGCGCCGGGGGCGTCCGCGCCCGAGGGGTGTCCGTCCCCGAGCAGGAGCTGCAGTGGCGCTTCAGCAGGTCGGGTGGGCCGGGCGGGCAGTCGGTGAACACGTCGGACTCACGGGTGGAGCTGGTCTTCGACCTGGCGGGCTCGCCGTCGGTTCCCGAGCACCTGCGCCACCGAGCCCTCGGCCGGCTGGGTGGGCGGCTCGTCGACGGAAGCGTCCGGGTGACCGCGTCGGAGTACCGCTCCCAGCACCGCAACCGCGAGGCCGCCCGGGCTCGGCTCACCGAGCTCCTGGAGAGGGCGTTCGCGCCTCCCGCTGCGAAGCGGCGTCCCACGAAGCCGACGCGGGGGTCGAAGGAGCGTCGGCTCGCGGGCAAGCGGCGCCGCGGAGAGACCAAGGCCATGCGACGGCGCCCCGACACCTCCTGAGGCCCCACCGGAGGAGCATCCCGGCTCGAGGCTCGGCCAAACCTCTTGCCGCGGCTACGTGAGGGACAGCTCGGCGACGACGCCCGCGTGGTCGGACGGCCACAGCCCGGAGGCGGTGCGGTCCGCTGCGCTGTCGCCCACGACCCGGCACGCCCGCATCTCGACGTCGCGCCCCCAGACGTAGTCGATCCGGTCGTCGAGCGCGCTCTCGCCACGCAGGTCGGCGGCCCGTCCGCAGGTGGAGCCGCTGCCCCGTCCCGCGACGGTCCACGCGTCGACGTACTCGTCCGGCATGCCGACCTTCTCGGGGGTCTCGTTGAAGTCCCCGACCACCACCATCGAGCGACCCGTCACGGCCACCGCGGCGAGAAGCTCCTCGCGCTGGCTCTCACGGACCTTCGCGTCCCAGGCCTCGAGGTGGGTGTTCACGAAGCGTATCGGCCGGCCGTCGACCTCCACGTCGACCAGGCCCCATCCACGGGCGACGTTGAGGACGAGTCCGGGTACGCCCGTGGTGATGTCGAGCGTGTGGGAGAAGTCGCCGACCTCCTCGGCGGTCACGCGCACGCCGCTGCCCCGTCGTACCAGGACCACGTTGTGGCCCTGCACGTCCATGTCGCCCTCACCGGGAACGGCCGCGCCGCCGCGGAAGTTCGCCTGCCGGGCGTGGACGTCGTACGCCGAGCCCTCCGCCGCCAGCGCGTCCAGGAGCACCTGGAGGTAGTCGATCCACACGACGCGCTCTTCCCTCCCCCCGGGACCGGAACCGACCCGCGACCAGCACGCCACCTCCTGCAGGCCCACGAGGTCCGCCTGCTCGCGCACGAGGATCCTGGCGATGGCCCCGGCCCGCTCCGGGAAGTCCGTGGCGACGACCTGCTCGCGGACCTCACGCGCCCGCTGCCCGAGCTCTGCCTCGGTGGCGACGTCGAAGACCACCGTGAGGTCGGCTCCCAGGTAGACGTTGTACGTCGCGACGGTGCACATGGTCGGTGCAACGTACACCGGCTCCGCATGCCGTGCGGCACGGCGGGTACGGCGGACGGGTGACGCAGCGACGGCGCGGTCCTCAGACCTGTCACGAGCCGTGAGGTGAGCCCCCGCCCGGGCCGGTCCTGAGCCAGGTCGCACACCCGCTCTAGCATCGGGTCATGTCTCGCCTCCGCCGCCTCGTGCGCACCCTCACCCGCCCCGGCCGGACCCGCCGAGCGGAGCACCCGGCTCGGTCAGGGCGGACTGACGCGCGCGTGGCCTACGCACCCCAGCGCGACGGACGTCCCGACCCCGGGGAGGTCGTGTGGGCCTGGGTGCCCTACGAGGAGGACGCCTCGCAGGGCAAGGACCGCCCCGTCCTGGTGATCGGACGTGACCGGGGAGGACTGCTCGCCCTGCTGCTCACCAGCAAGGACCACGACCTCGACGCCGAGGACGAGGCCCGCTACGGGCGATTCTGGATGGACGTCGGCAGCGGCGCCTGGGATCGCGAGCGTCGCCCCAGCGAGGTACGTCTCGACCGGCTCCTGCGCCTCGAGGAGCGTGCGGTACGCCGGGAGGGCGCGGCGCTGGACCGGGCGAGGTTCGACGCCGTGATCCGCCGCGCACGGGAGTTCCACGCGCTGTGAGCCCCGCGGAGAACGTGAGCATCCGTCCTGCTGATCCAGCAGACCTCGCACGCCTGGCGGCCATCGACCGGGACACCTGGAGCCCGGCGGTCACCCCGGCGCCGCGGCGTGCGGCGGACACTCCCTTCACGACCGACCTCGACCGGCTGGAGAGCGTCCTCGTCGCCGAGGTGGACGGCCTGGTGGCCGGCTACGTCGGGCTGCACCAGGAGATCCCCCTCCCCTCGCACGAGCACGTGCTCGAGATCAACGGGCTCGCCGTCGACCCGGACCACCAGGGCATGGGGCTGGGGCGTCGGCTCGTGGAGGCTGCGAAGAGCGAGGCGGCGCGACGCGGCGCCCGCAAGGTCACTCTGCGCGTCCTGGCACCCAACGCCTCCGCCCGCCGGCTCTACGAGAGCTGTGGCTTCCGCGTCGTGGCGGTGCTGGAGGAGGAGTTCTACCTCGAGGGCCGTGCCACCGACGACGTGCTCATGGCGTGCCGGCTGGTGGCCCCGGCCTGAGCCAGCGCTCAGGCCGCCTCGAGGGCCTTGCGGATCCGCGTGTCCGAAACTGACTGGGCCGTGCCGAGCTGCTGCGCCCAGAGGCTGACGCGCAGCTCCTCGAGCATCCAGCGCACGGCGCGCAGCCCCGCCGAGGGCGGTCGTCCCTCGGGAAGGGCCTCGACGCGGTGGAGGTAGGCCTCCTGGAGGCTCTGCACCTGGTCCATCAGCTGTCGGTCCCGGCCGACCGCAGTGGTGAGCCGGTCCCTCCGCTGCTGGACTGCAGCGAGGTAGCGCGGCAGGTGGCGCAGCTGCGCGGCGCCGACGTCGGCCACGAACCCTCGGTAGACCAGCCGTCCCACCTGGGCCTTCATGTCCGCGAGGGCCGGGAGCATCGGCAGATCCGCGGACCCGCTGAGCGCCCGGTCGGTCTCCCGCCACGTCGTGAGCACGCGCCCGACGTCGTGCATCACCGTCCGGGTCCGCTCCTCGACCTCCTTGCGGACACGCTCGACGAGCACGCCGAAGCCCGACTCGTCCCACACCAGCCCGTGCGCCTCGACCACGTCGTCCACGGCTGCCGCGACGCAGTCCTCGAGCAGCTCCTGGGTCGAGGGGTACGGAGAGGCGGAGAGCGTGAGCTTCTCGGTGTTGCTGAGACTCCCGGCGATGCCGCGCGCCGGTGACGGAACCGCCAGCATCAACAGCCGGCGCAGTCCGTGGCGCATCGAAGCCTCCTGCTCGGCCTCGGAGCCGAGCACCCGCAGCCCCACCGTCGCCGCCCCACCGGGCTCCCGCGCCTCGTCGACGAGCGCCGGGAAGCCGCGGACCTCGTGGCCGGCACGCTGCTGGGTGAACGTGCGCTCGATGGTCCCGAAGGCCCAGGTGGTCTCGCCCGTGACCGTCATGCCGTGAGCCTCGGCCGCCTCGGCCATGGCGTCGGCGAACCGGGGCCGCAGCGGAGCCTTGAGCGCCTCGAGATCCTTGCCCTCGGCCACGACCTTCGCGCCGTCGAGCACCCGGAAGGTGGGCCGCAGGTGGTCGGGCACCTTCGCCCAGTCCCACGCCCCCCGGGGAACGACGACACCGGTGGTCGAGCGGAGGTGCCGCTCGAGGGCGTCGAGCAGGGGCTCCTCCCCCGGCGAGACCGCCTCGAGGAACGAGCGGGCGTGGTTTGGCGCGGGCACGAAGCTCACCCGCAGCTGTTTGGGGAGCGATCGGATCAGCGCCACCACGAGGTCCTCCCGGAGGCCGGGGACCTGCCAGGAGAACGCGTCGGCCTCGACCTGGTTGAGTGCGGCGACCGGCAGGTCCACGGTGACCCCGTCGGCGGCGGTGCCCGGTTCGAACTGGTAGCTCAGCGGCAGCGCCAGCTCGCCCTCCCGCCATACGTCGGGGTAGTGAGCCTGGTCGACGTCGGCCACCGACGGGTTGACCAGCATCTCCGGGTCGAAGGTGAGCAGGTCAGGCCGGCGCTGACGCTCCCGTTTCCACCAGGAGTCGAAGTGGGCCCCCGAGACGACGTCCTTGTCCACGCGCGCGTCGTAGAAGTCGAACAGGGTGTGCTCGTCGACGAGGATGTCGCGCCGCCGGGCGCGGTGCTCGAGCTCCTCGACCTCCTCGAGGAGGGCACGGTTCTCGGCGAAGAAGCGGTGACGGGTCTGCCACTCGCCGTACACGAGGGCGTGCCGGATGAAGATCTCTCGCGAGGCGGAGGTGTCCACGGTGTGATACGGCACGAGGCGGTCGGCGATCAGGGGCACGCCGTACAGGGTCACCCGCTCGTAAGCCATGACGGCCGCGCGCTTCTTGGACCAGTGCGGCTCGGAGTGGGTGCGCTTGACCAGGTGGCCGCCGAGGCGCTCGGCCCACTCCGCCTTGATCGCGGCGTTGACGCGGCCCCACAGACGCGAGGTCTCCACGAGCTCGGCCGCCATGACGAGCTGCGGCTGCTTCTTGAACAGCCCGGAGCCCGGGAAGATCGCGAAGCGGGTGTTGCGGGCTCCGAGGTAGTCGCGACGGTCCGGGTCCCGCAGCCCGATGTGGGAGAGCAGACCCGACAGCAGTGACTGGTGGATCGCGTCGGCGTCAGGGGTGTCCGCCGGGGTGCCGACGGTCAGCTTGAGCTGCTTGGCGACCTGGCGCAGCTGCGCCTCGAGCTCCTGCCACTCCCGGATGCGCAGGTAGTTGAGGTACTCCCCGCGGCACATGCGCCGGAACGCGCTCGACGAGAGCGCCCGCTGCTGCTCGCGCACGTAGCGCCAGACGTTGACCAGGGTCATGAAGTCGGAGGTCTCGTCGCGGAACCGCGCGTGCATCTGGTCGGCCTGCGCCCGCAGCTCGGCCGGCCGCTCGCGCGGGTCCTGGATCGACAGCGCGGCCGCGACTACCAGGACCTCCCGGAGGCAGCCGAGGCGGTCCGCCTCCACGACCATGCGGGCCAGCCGCGGGTCGATCGGGAGGACCACAAGCTGCCCGCCGAGCCGGGTCAGTCGCCGTGCCCCCTTCGCAGCGGGATCGAGCGCACCGAGCTCCTCGAGCAGCTGGACACCGGCCTTGACGTTGCGCTGGTCGGGTGGGTCGACGAACGGGAAGCGGGCGACGTCGCCGAGCCCGAGGGCCGTCATCTGCAAGATCACCGAGGCGAGGTTGGTGCGGAGGATCTCGGGGTCGGTGAACTCCTGCCGGCTCTCGAAGTCCTCCTCGGAGTAGAGCCGGATGCAGATGCCTGCCTCGACCCGGCCGCAGCGACCCATGCGCTGGTTCGCCGAGGCCTGGCTGATGGGCTCGATGGGGAGCCGCTGCACCTTCGTCCGGAAGGAGTAGCGAGAGATGCGCGCGAAGCCGGCGTCCACGACGTACCTGATGCCGGGGACGGTCAGCGAGGTCTCGGCGACGTTCGTCGACAGCACCACGCGCCGCTTGGTGTGCCGCTCGAAGACCTTGTGCTGCTCGGCGCTGGACAGGCGCGCGTAGAGGGGCACGACGTCGAACTCGTCCACCGCCCGCCGTGGTCGGACCTTGCCCAGCACGTCGGCGGTGTCGCGGATCTCCTGCTCCCCCGGCAGGAAGACCAGGATGTCCCCCGGCCCCTCCTCGACGAGCTCCTTGACCGCGTCGACGATTGCCTCGGTCTGGTCGCGGACGACGGTCTCCCCCTCATCGTCGTCGTAGCTCTCCTCGACCAGGGGGCGGTAGCGGACCTCCACCGGGTAGGTGCGTCCGGAGACCTCGACGATCGGAGCGGGCTTGCCGTCCGGGCCGGCGAAGTGGCGGGCGAAGCGCTCCGGGTCGATGGTCGCGGAGGTGATGATCACCTTCAGGTCGGGGCGCCGCGGCAGGAGCTGCTTGAGGTAGCCGATGATGAAGTCGATGTTGAGGCTGCGCTCGTGCGCCTCGTCGATGATCAGCGTGTCGTACGCCGAGAGCATGCGGTCGTGCTGGAGCTCGTTGAGCAGGATGCCGTCGGTCATCAGCTTGACGAGCGTGTCGCTGCTCGAACGGTCGGTGAACCTGACCTGGTAGCCGACGGTGCTGCCGAGCTCCACGTCGAGCTCCTCGGCGATGCGCTCCGCAACGCTGCGCGCGGCGATGCGGCGGGGCTGCGTGTGGCCGACCTGCCCGTGCACCCCGCGGCCGAGCTCGAGGCAGATCTTGGGCAGCTGCGTGGTCTTGCCGGACCCCGTCTCTCCCGCCACGATGACCACCTGGTGGTCCCGGATCGCCGCGGCGATGTCCTCGCGCCGGTCGGCCACCGGAAGCTCCGGCGGGTAGTGGACCTGAGGCACGAGCGCCCGACGGGCCTCGAGCTGCTCGGGGGTGTAGTCCGGACGCCGGCGACCGCCTGGCCGGCCCGGCCCCTTCCGCGAGCGGCCGCGCCCGCGGGGAGGTCCTCCGCGCTTGGACGGGCGGTCTCCGGCAGGGCTGCCCGAACGGGGGCGCTGCGAGGGATGCTGTGGGGAACCGGCCTCAGTCATGACCAGAGCAGTCTAGGTGGGTGCCCCGGACAGGACGGGGCCGCGGGCGCGGGCTTGAACTCGTCGGGTCGACGTGTGCACGGTGGAGGTTGACCTACGCACCCCAACGAAAGGCACGTCCCGTGCTCACCCTCACCGAGAACGCCAACAACGTCGTCAAGAGCCTCGTGGAGCAGTCCGGCCAGAGCGGCCAGGGCGGGCTCCGCATCAGCCAGGACGCCCCCGACAGCCCCGCCCTTCACGTCATGCCGACCGAGTCGCCCCAGCCGGGCGACCAGGTGCTCGAGGAGGAGACCGGAGCCCGGGTCTTCCTCGAGGAGACCGCCGCGGTCACGCTGGACGACAAGGTCCTCGACGCCCAGGTCGACGAGTCCGGCGGCGTGCAGTTCACGATCGCCGTTCAGCCCACGCAGGGGTAGGGCGAGCGACAGGCTCAGCGCAGCGCGGACCGGGTCAGCGGCGGGTAGAGCTCGTCGGCGCCTTCGACGTGGCGGTACAACGCCGCGGGGCGGCCCGGTCCGCGTTGCACGTTCTGCCCCGTCGCCTCCACGAAGCCCGCGTTGGTGACCTTGCGGTGGAAGTTGCCGGGGTCGAGGGAGACGCCCCACACGACCTCGTAGACCCGGCGGAGGTCGGCGATCGTGAACTGCTCGTCCACGAACGCCGTGGCCAGCGCGGTGTACTCCAGCTTGGCCCGCGCCCGCTCGACGCCGTCGGCCAGGATGACGTGGTGGTCGAACGCGAGACGGTCCCCCTCGAGCAGGGAGGCGACGGGACGCCACGCCACATCGGCCGCGTCCGACCCGGCCGTGGGACTGGTCCGCTGCGGCACCACCGCCAGCCAGGCGACGCTGACGATCCGGCCCCGCGGGTCACGCCCCGGGTCTCCGTAGGAGCCGAGCTGCTCCAGACGCGTGACGTCCGCGAGTGCCGTCTCCTCCTTCAGCTCGCGCCGGGCGGCATCGTGCAACGTCTCCTCGGGCTCCACGAACCCTCCGGGCAGGGCCCATCGTCCCTTGTAGGGCTCACTCCCCCGCTCCACCACGAGCGCGGAGAGCACGTCGTCGCGGATGGTCAGGGCGACGACGTCGGCGGTCACGTAGAAGATCGGGTGCTCGCTCGTGTAGACCACCCGAAGAGCCTATCTTGTGAGGCTGACAAATAGCAGGTGGCCGAGGTGGTGTCCCCCGTTTTGGGTTGCTTGGGCAGTCCACCGTTTGGGACCTCGCAAAGCGGGCACATTCCTGCTCGAAAGAGGAGGGAACCTATGGCAACGCTTCTACTCATCCTCGGCATCATCCTCATCGTGGCCGGCGTCGTAAGCCTGGTCCGCGGCGGGTTGCTCTGGGGAATCATCATGATCGTGGTCGGGCTGCTTCTCGCACCCGGCTCACAGCTCATGTAGCAGGAGGTACGACCAGATAGACGCAGTTCCGACGATGGCCCGGTCCCGATGACCGGGCCATCGTCGCGTCCGGGCGCGATCCCCTCCCGACACTCCGGTCAGGGACGGACGACGGCGACGGGGCAGTAGGCGCGCTCGGCGACCCCGCGGCTCACGGAGCCGAGCAACGTGGTCGTCAGGAGCCGGCGTCCCCGGCTGCCCACGACGACCAGCGAGGCGTCCCGCGAAGCCTCGACGAGGCGACGCACCGGCTCCCCGGAGCGGTACACCTCCGTCACCGCCACGTCGGGGTACTTCTCTCCCAACCCGGCCACCGTCTCGGCGACGAGGCGCTCCTCATCCTCGCTGAGGTTCACCCGGTCGGCATAGGTGCGAACGTCGGCAAGGGAGGATGCCCGCTCCCGCAGGTCCCAGGTCGCGTGGAGCAACGTCAGGGGCACCCTGTGCAGCGACGCCATCCTGAAGCCGAGCTCGACCGCGCTCGTGGACGCGGGTGTCCCGTCCACGCCGACCACCACAGGGAGCTGATCGGCGTCCGCGGCGCCGGGCAGGTTGCGCACCACCACGACCGGGCAGTGCGACTCCCGCGCCAGCGTGGCGCTCACCGACCCGAGCAGGGCGCTGGCGACGGTGCCGCGGCCGCGCGCCCCGACGACCACCAGGCGGGCGGTCTCGGACGCCTCGACGAGCACGGTGTCCGGGTGCCCCATCGTGACGATGGCCTCGACGCCGATCGTCGGGTCGGAGAGACGGGCGGACTGGACTGCGTCGCGGGCGATCGAGCGGCCGACCGACCGCAGGCCGCGCTCGTGGGCAACGATGTCCGCGAAGTCCTCCATGATGCCGGGCACGCCGCAGGCATGCACGACCGAGAGGGCGACGCCCTCCAAGGCCGCCTCCCGCACCGCCCAGCCCAGAGCGGCCTCCGCAGGCTCCGAGCCGTCCACTCCGACGACGACCGTCCCGTGCACGACCGACATGTCCATGGGGCAAGGCTCCCGGTGCACGCAGTCGCCGCCGTAGGGCACACCGGACGACACCTTCGGGACCTTCGGCCCGCCTCGCGTGCAAAGCAGGCATGCACAAGGTAGAAAGTCCTCATGGCAAGCACCCCGATCCGCGTCTTCCTCCTCGACGACCACGAGGTCGTTCGACGTGGCCTGCACGACCTCCTCGAGAGCGAGGGCGACATCGAGGTGGTCGGCGAGTCCGGCTCGGTCAAGGAGGCCATCGCACGCATCCCCGCCCTCCGGCCGGACGTCGCGGTTCTGGACGGGCGCCTCCCGGACGGAAGCGGCATCGACGTGTGCCGCGAGGTGCGCTCCATCGACCCCACGATCAAGGCGCTGATCCTCACCAGCTACGACGACGACGAGGCGCTGTTCGCCGCCATCCTCGCCGGGGCTGCGGGCTACGTCCTCAAGCAGATCACCGGCAGTGACCTCATCGACGGCGTACGCCGCGTGGCCGCCGGCCAGTCCCTGCTGGACCCGACGCTGACCGCACGCGTCCTGGAGCGGGTGCGCAAGGGCCCCGAGGTCAACGAGGAGCTCGCCGCGCTGACCGACCAGGAGCGCAAGATCCTCGCCCTCATCGCCGAGGGCCTGACCAACCGGCAGATCGGTGAGCGGCTCTTCCTGGCGGAGAAGACGGTCAAGAACTACGTGTCGAGCATCCTCGCCAAGCTCGGCCTCGAGCGCCGCACCCAGGCCGCGGTCCTGGCCGCCAAGCTCCTGCGCTGACACACGGCCCTGGCGGACAGCGGCGGCTCCAGGCGGCTCCGGAGCAGCCGAGACCAGGCTGGTCTCCGGCTGGGACCTTGGACCCGCGAGGTCGGTCCCCTCGGCACTCTCGTGGCACGCGGCTGCGACTCGATGCTGGTCTCATCAGGCAAGACCACACGAGACTCACCGCTAGGAAGGAACCTCGAGATGGCCACCATGCATCGCCATGACGTCCCCGCTGTGGAAGACGTAGTCGTCGAGGCCGAGGTCGTTCGCTCCTCGGCCGCACGCAAAGCCCTCGCCGCTCTCCGGATCGGCTTCGGCCTCACATTCCTCTGGGCGTTCTTCGACAAGCTCCTCGCCCTTGGCTTCAGCACCGGCGCGATCACCAACCCGGACACCGGCGCCCGAGAAGGCATCGACTTCTTCGCCAAGGACCAGGCCTGGCTCAACGGAGGAAGTCCGACGGAGGGATTCCTGAAGTTCGGCGTTCCGGCCGACAACCCGCTCAACGACTTCTTCGGCTCCTTCGCCGGCGCCGCCTGGGCCGACTGGCTGTTCATGATCGGCCTGCTCGGCATCGGCACCGCGCTGACCTTCGGGTTCGGGATGCGCATCGCCGCCGCGACAGGCGCGCTGCTCTACGGCCTGATGTGGCTGGCCAGCATGCCGCTGGAGAACAACCCGGTGATCGACGACCACGTGCTCGGCGCGATCAGCGTCATCGTGCTCGCCCTGGTTCTCGCCGGAGACACCTGGGGCGTGGGCAAGGCCTGGGCCAAGACACATCTGGTCCGCGAGTACCCGTTCCTCCGGTGACAACCGGCAGGACGTGACCTCATGACCATCGAGGCCAACGGCGGCGACGACCGGCGAGTGGGAGCGCACCCGCAAGCCGGTCGTCGTCGCCGTCGACGGGTCCGAGCGCAACCGGACCGCCGTGGCGTGGGCTGCCTACGAAGCCGCCGCCCTCGGAGCCGAGACGACGCTCGTCTGCGCTCTGCCCGACCATGTCGTCGCCACCCCGCACTTCTCCGCCCACACGCAGGAAGCCGAGGTGCTGGACATGCTCTCCGACGTTCGCGCGGAGATCCGAGACGTCGTCCCCGAGACCTCGGTGAGCACCCTTGCTCTGGCCGGGGACCCGGTGGACGTCCTCCTCGACCGTGCCGGCTCAGCCGGCCTCGTCGTGGTCGGCAAGCGGGGTCTCGGTGGTTTCGCCAGGGTCATCGTCGGCTCCACGTCGATCGCCCTGGCGGGCCGCTCCTCCGCGCCGGTCGCCATCGTGCCCGACGGCTGGGACCAGAGCACGCAGACCGGGAAGCCCGTCGTGCTCGGCATCGACCTGGACAAGGCCGACCGGGAACCGATCGAGACCGCCTTCCTACGGGCGCGCCGCCTGGGCGTGCCGCTCGTCGCGGTCCACGGCCGCGAGACGCCGACCGTCTACTCCTGGGACGCCGCCGCCGTCGCCGGGGCGGTCACCGAGCGTGAGGACGCCGCGGCCGAGCAGCTCTCGCGGCTCCTCGACACCTGGCGCGAGCGCTACCCCGACGTGGTGGTGCGGCCGATGCGTGCTCACCAGCACCCGGCCGCCGCCGTGCTCGACGCCGCTCAGGACGCCCAGGTCATCGTGCTCGGCAGGCACCCCGCGGGTCTGTTCGGCGGGTTCGCCTTCGGTTCGGTCGCCCGAGCGGTCCTGCACTACGCCGAGTGCCCGGTGCTCGTCGTCCCCGCGGGCGGCGGCAGGCACGTGGCCTGAACCTCAGAGCCCCTGCAGCGGGACCGTCCACTCCAGGACGGTCCCGTGCGGCTCCTCCGGGAGCAGCCGGAAGGTTCCGCCGTTGTCGGAGGCACGCCGGCGGGCGTTGCGCAGTCCGCTCTCGTTGCGCTCTGACGGCAGGCCGCGGCCGTTGTCGGCGACCCGCAGCATCACCTCGTCCGGACGCGCCTCGACCTCCACGACGGCGGCGTCGGCCTCGGAGTGGCGCGCTACGTTCGACAGTGCCTCGCGGAGCACCGCGAGCAGCTGCTCGGCGGTCGACTTGGGTACGGCGGTGTCCACCGGCCCCGACGTACGCACCATCGGGGTGAATCCCAGGACCGGGATGTACTCCTTCACGAGGCCGCGAACGTCGGCCCGCAGCGACAGCTCGTGGGCGTGCTGGAGCTCGAAGATCGTCGAGCGGATGTCGCGGATGGTCACGTCGAGGTCCGCGACGGCGCTGTCGATGCGCTCCTTGACCTCGTCGTTCGGGGCGATCCGCCGCGCGCCCTGCAAGGCCAGACCCGTGGCGAAGAGCCGCTGGATGACGAGGTCGTGCAGGTCGCGGGCGATCCGGTCACGGTCGGAGACCAGGATCAGCTCCTGCCGGTCGGAGATCGCCTGGGCACGGTCGAGTGCCAGCGACGCCTGGTCGGCGAACGAGGCGAGCAGCTCCGCCTCGTCGCTCTCCAGGGACCCGCGCCCACCCTCGAGCACGACCATCAGCACGCCGTCCGGGGCCAGGTGGGCGCGCAGCGGCACCAGGACGACGGTGCGCTCGGCTCCCTGGGGGATGACCACGAGGTTGCCCTCCTCCTCGGCGCCGGCGATGTGCACCTCCAGGGAGTGGGCCAGAGGGGCCAGCTCCTCCATCCGCCTGCCGTCCCAGGCGGCGACCTCGTGAGTCTCGTCCACGGCCCGGCGTACCACCGCCACGGCCGACGCCCCCGAGACCCGGCGGGCCCCGATCGCGATCTGCCGTAGCGCATCGTCGATGCGCACGGGAGGCTGCAGCGCGTCGTTGATCTGCGCGGTCGCCTCCAGCCACTGCCGGCGACGCTCGCTCTGCGTGTAGTCGCGGGCGTTCTCGATGACGAAGCCCGCAGCCGAGGCGAGCGCCGACACGAGCTGCTCGTCGTGCTCGGTGAAGTCCCCCCCGCCCTCCTTCTCGGTGAGGTAGAGGTTGCCGAAGACCCGGCCTCGGATGCGCACGGGCACGCCGAGGAAGCTGTCCATGGGCGGGTGGTTCGGGGGGAACCCGTAGGACCTGGGGTGATCCTTGAGGTGGGAGAGCCGGATCGGCTCCGGGTGCTCGATCAGCAGGCCGAGGATGCCGTGCCCACGCGGGAGGTTCCCGATGTCGGCGATCTTCTCGTCGCTGACTCCGTGGGTGACGAAGTCGACCAGCCCGCCGCCGTGGCCGATCACGCCCAGGGCGCCGTACCTGGCCCCGGTGATCTGGCAGGCCGAGACGACGATCCGACTGAGCACGCTGTGCAGGTCGAGGTCGGAGGAGATGGCGATGACGGCGTCGAGGAGAGCCCGCGCGTTGTCGGGGAGCTCGAGGCCGTCCTGGTCGGGTGCGTGAGTCAGGCCCTGGTCGGTCATGCCGCCAAGCCTAGAGCGATCGGGGTCTCGCTTCGTCGATCACAGCACCCGGCGTACCGGCATCATCGTCGCCTTGGACCAGTCGGAGCCGATCCGGCGGCCGGTCAGGTCGCGCCAGGCCAGGCGGATGTAGAGGTGGCGTCGCCCGCCCGCCCAGGGTGTGGGGTCCCAGCGCGTACGGATGTCGCTGAGCTCGTCGGGGTCCTCCACCAGGGTCGCGCGGCCGATGGCCACGACGCTCCAGCCCTGGTGCCGGTCGTAGTCGATGTGGTCGATCTCGAACGCGAGGTCGGTGTTCCAGCCGTAGGTCCCGAGCTCGCTGTACGGCGTGGTCCGGAAGACGATCGCGTCGTCGTACATCGCATAGTTGATCGGCACGATGCGCGGCCCCATGGGCGTGGACAGCGCCACGCGACCGATGACACCGCCATGCAGGAGCTCCAGGCACTCGTCGACGGTGAGCTCCACCGGCTCGTTCATCGCCGATCCTCCTCAAGTCCTCGCGACCGCCCCCAGCGAGCCGCTGTCCTCACCATGATGGGTGCCCGCGAGCCCGGCAGCACGGGTCGAAGGTCCCGGAGGCTTCGTCCTTTACGCCCTGCTCCGTGTCTCACCCCGCTGCGACGCTGATCCAAGGACGAACAGGCACGTAACCGCCCGCAGGACGTCCGGGACGAGGGCGAGGAGATACGGACATGGGCAGCAGGGAACGCATCGTCGTCGGGGGCGACACGACTCCGACGGCAAGCGCCGCACTCCGTTGGGCAGTCGAGGAGGCGTCACGGCACGAGCACGCCTCCGTTCTGGTGGTCCACGCCTTCGACGTCGCGGGGCGCGCGGACCTGTCACTCGAGCGCGACCTGGACCGCAGCCGGCGCGACGCCAGGTACCGCACCCAGTCGTGGGTAGTGGAGGTCCTCGGCGACACCGACACCGAGGTTCCGGTGACGGTGCGGACCCCCGACGGCTCGGTGGAGGACGCGCTCACGGCGGCCGCCCGTGGCGCCGCGATGGTGGTCATCGGTGAGCCCCAGAACGGGCATCGCCGCGAGCTGGCCGGCCTGCTGTCGAAGCGTTGCGCCTGCCCGGTGGTGACCGTCGGGGTGGGGCGGGCCCCGGCACTGGCGGGGTGAGCCCCGTGGCGATCCACCGCGTCCCCACCCGGCAGCCCGACGTCGACCTGCCCGGCCTCTTCAGCCACGGCCCACGTCTCCTGCGACGCCGCTGGGTGGTGGCCACCACGCTCGGTGAGCTGGCGGGATTCCTGGTCCCCGCGCTCGTCGCGGCCCTCACCTTGGACCTGCAACCGGCCGTGACCTTCCTCCTGCTGACCGGCGCGGGGGCGGTGGAGGGACTGGTGCTCGGCAGCGCCCAGGCCCTCGTCCTGGGCCGCGAGTTCCTCGGCTTCAGCCGTCGCGCCTGGTCCGGCGCGACCGCCGCCGGCGCCGGGGTGGCCTGGGCGCTCGGCATGCTCCCGAGCACCTTCGCGGACGCCTGGGCGGGCTGGCCCCGGGTCGTCACGATCCCGGTCGCCCTGCTCCTGGGACTGGTCCTCCTCGCCTCGATCGGCCTCGCCCAGTGGACCGTGCTGCGCCGCCACGTGGCGCGTTCCCGCACCTGGGTCCCGGTCAACGCGGCAGCCTGGGTGATCGGACTGGGCGTGATGCTGGGCATCGCCACCCCGCTGTGGCACGAGGGCCAGCCCACGGCCCTCGTGGTCGCGGTCGGGGTCCTCGGCGGGCTCGGCATGGCCTTCAGCGTCGCGTTGGTGACCGGGTTCTGGATCGCTCGGCTGGTCCGGCCCCGGCACGGGCAGCCGCTGGTGAGGCACACGCCCGCCGGCGTCTCGGACGAGGAGTGGACCAGCCTCCGCGAGCCCACGGACGCCTTCTCCGTCTTCGACCCCGGCCTCCTCGAGGACTTGCCGGAGCCGGTGCGGCGGTGGCTCCGGCACTCGATCACCCCGGGAACGACGCTGCTCACCGGGATCGAGTCGGAGTGGACCGGCCAGATGCGACTGGGGCGCAGGTGGCGCAGCTTCTGCTCCCGTCAGCGAGCCACCCTCGACGGCGGCTTCCTCTGGTCCGCGCGCACCCGGCTGGGTGGCCTCCCGGTCACCGGCTTCGACCGGTTCACCCGGGGCGAGGCGCAGATGCGCTGGCGCCTGATGCGACTGGTGCGCCTGGTCAGCAGCGCCGGGGACGAGATCACCCGCAGCGCTGCCGGACGCCATGCTGCCGAGCTCATCGCTGCCGTGCCGGCCGTGGCGCTGGACCCCGCCGTGAAGTGGACACCGGTCGACGCGTCCCGCGCCACCGCCCACCTCGTGCTGGGCGGCGAGGAGCAGCAGGTCACCGTGACGGTCGACCCGCTGGGCAGGCTCCGCCAGGTGGAGCTGGACCGCTGGGGCTCGCCTCCCGACTCGACGTTCGGTCGGCACCGCTTCGGTGCGCTGCTCGGCGAGGAGCGTCTCTTCGACGGCTACAGGGTTCCCACCGAGGTCATGGTGGGGTGGCACATCGGGACCGAACGCTGGGACGCGGGCACGTTCCTGCGCTACCGCGTCGTGCGGTGTGGGTTCCACTGAGATCACGGGGCGCCCCGGCGCTCAGGAGGGTGCCGGACGCCCCGGCGTCGCGGCCGTCGGTCCCAGGACGGCGGGCAGGGCGGCGGCCAGCAGGCGGAGCAGCTCGTCCTTGGGCACCTGGGGGTCCTGGACCCACGAGATCACCGACTCCTCGACCATGGCTGCCCAGCCGTTGACGAGGAGTCGGGTCGCGGGTGAGTCGCTCAGCCCGAGCTCACCGATGCTGTCGAAGATGCGGCCCGTGATCGCACCACGGGCGTCCTGGTAGATCTCCCGGAGGAACCGGTCTCCGCCGGCCGCCCCTCTCACGAGCGAGGTGAACGGCTCGAAGTTCGCCTCGACGTAGTCGACGTACGCCGCGAGGCCCTCGGACAGCCGGGTGAGCGGGTCGAGCGCGGGGTCGGGCGTGGTGAGCTCCAGCATGTGGTCGGTGGCCCGACGTACGACCGCTCGGTGGAACTCCTGCTTGTTGCGGAAGTAGTGGTACAGCAGCCCCCGCGAGATCCCCGCCTCCTCGGCCAGCAGGTCGATGGAGAGCTCGTCGAGCGAGCGTGTGGTGAGGAGCTCGATCCCCAGGTCGAGCAGCTGCTCGCGCCGGTCGTCCGGACTCAGGCGGACGCGCGTGGTGGGCATGGTCGAACCCTACTGAACTCGAGTCAGCAACGCTATTGACTCCCGTTCAATACCGTCGGTATGGTCCTCGCCCATGGACACCTCCTCTCCCGCCGCCCACCAGGAGCCCGCTCTCCCGCCACGCACCAGGGTGCTGGTCATCGGAGCGGGCTTCGCGGGTCTCGGGCTGGCGATCAAGCTCGCCGAGCAGGGCGAGCAGGACTTCCTCGTGGTGGAGAAGGGACCCGACGTCGGCGGGACCTGGCGGGACAACACCTACCCCGGCGCCGCCTGCGACGTCCCCTCGCAGCTGTACTCCTTCTCGTTCGCGCTCAACCCCGACTGGTCGCGCTCCTTCTCCCCCCAGCCCGAGATCCAGGCCTACCTTGAACGCGTCGCCGAGCAGTCCTCCGTGCTGGACCGTTTCCGGTTCGACACCGCGGTCGAGCAGGCGACCTGGGAGGAGGACACCGCCACCTGGCGCGTGGAGACCAGCGCCGGCACGGTCCACGCCGACGTCGTGGTCTCCGCGGCGGGCGCCCTCTCGGCGCCCAAGATGCCTGACATCGACGGCGTGGAGAGCTTCCAGGGCGAGGTGTTCCACTCGGCGCGCTGGAACCACGACTACGACCTCACCGGCAAGCGCGTCGCCGTCATCGGGACCGGAGCCTCGGCCATCCAGCTCGTGCCGGAGATCGCGAAGCAGGTCGACCACCTCGACGTCTACCAGCGGACCGCGCCCTGGGTGATGCCGCGCCGGGACCGCGACTACACCGCGCTGGAGCGCCTCGCCTTCCGCCGCGTGCCGGGCCTGCAGCGGCTCTACCGCACCGCCATCTACTGGGGTCGCGAGACGTTCGTGCCCGGCTTCACCGTCGACCCGAGGCTCGCCTCCCCGGCGAAGCGGCTGGCGCTGGCCAACATCGAGAAGGCGATCTCCGACCCGGCGCTGCGCGAGAAGGTCACGCCGCACTTCGAGATCGGCTGCAAGCGCATCCTCATCTCCAACGACTGGTACCCCGCACTCGACCGCGACAACGTCGACCTCGTCACGGACGGCATCGACAAGATCACCGGCAACGCGGTCGTGACCAAAGACGGCGTGGAGCGCGAGGTCGACGCCCTCGTGATCGCCACGGGGTTCCACACCACCGAGCTGCCGATCGCCGACCACGTCGTCGGCCGTTCCGGCGAGACGCTGGCGCAGCGGTGGGAGCGGGAGGGGATGTCGGCCTACAAGGGCTCGACCGTGCACGGCTTCCCCAACCTGTTCTTCCTGGTCGGGCCGAACACCGGCCTGGGCCACTCCAGCATGGTCTTCATCATCGAGTCCCAGATCGCCTACGTCCTCGACGCGCTCCGCGCCATGGACGCCAGACACATCACGGCGCTGGAGCCGTTGCCTCGCGCCCAGGAGCGCTGGAACCGCGACCTGCAGCGGCGCCTCGGCAGGACCGTGTGGAACCGCGGCGGGTGCTCGAGCTGGTACCTCGACTCCTACGGCCGCAACGTGACCCTCTGGCCGCGGACGACGTTCGCGTTCCGGCGGCTCACGCGCCGCTTCGACGTCGAGCAGTACGTCGTACGCCGTGGCGCAGCGACAGGACCGACAACCGACACGAAGGTGGGACAGCACGCATGAGGACGTTCGACGGCAAGGTCACCGCGATCACCGGCGCCGGATCGGGCATCGGTCGCGCGCTCGCCACGAACCTGGCCGCACGGGGGGCGATCCTCGCCCTCTCCGACAAGGACGAGGTCGGTCTGCTCGAGACCGCCCAGCGATGCACCGCCCTGCATGCGCGTGAGGTGCACACCGAGAAGCTCGACGTGAGCGACCGCGACGCCGTGTCGGCGTACGCCGAGTCGCTCGCTGCAGACCTCGGCCAGGTGAACGTCGTGTTCAACAACGCGGGTGTGGCCCTGCACGGGGACTTCGAGGAGATGACGTACGAGCAGTTCGAGTGGGTCATGGACGTCGACTTCTGGGGCGTGGTCTACGGCAGCAAGGAGTTCCTCCCCCACCTGGTCGCCAGCGGTGACGGCCACCTGGTGAACGTCTCCAGCCTCTTCGGCCTCATGGGCATGCCGGGCCAGACCGCCTACAACGCCGCCAAGTTCGGCGTGCGCGGGTTCACCGAGGCGCTGCGCACCGAGATGCTCGTCGCCGGACACCCGGTCCAGGTCTCCTGCGTGCACCCCGGCGGCATCAAGACCGCCATCGCCCGCAACGCACGCACCACGAGGGGCCACGACCAGCAGAGCGTGGCGCAGTTCTTCGACCGCCGGCTCGCCAAGACCTCGCCCGAGCGGGCGGCGGAGGTCATCGTCGACGGGGTCCTGCGCGACCGGCCCCGCATCGTCGTCGGCAGTGACGCCAAGGTGCTCGACGCCGTCGTCCGGCTCGTCGGGCACCGCTACCAGGACGGTGTGGCCAAGATCGCCGCCCGCGTCATGCCGGGCCGCAGGGGCTGACCCGGCTCTCCCAAACCGAGAACGGTGGAAGCCACCACGCGTTAGTGCCTGGTGCGGCGGGGTACAGCACCAGCATGCGTAGACACGGCAACGCGCTCGAGCGAGAGCACCCCGGGGCAGACGCCGAGGCTCCCACCCAGATCCCGCCAAAGGGGTGGCTGCAGGTCACCAAACGCGCCTGGGCGGAGGCCAAGGTCGACCAGGTCCCGCTTCTCGCCGCCGGGGTGGCCTTCTACTCCTTCCTCGCCCTGTTCCCGGCGATGATCGCCGCGGTGACGGTGTACGGGCTCGTTGCCGACCCGGCCACGGTGGCCCGGCAGACCCAGGCCATCTCCGACGCGCTGCCCAAGGACGCCGCCTCGATCATCACCGGGCAGATGGAGGCGATCGCCTCTCAGACGCAGCAGTCCCTGGGGCTCGGCCTCGTCATCGCACTGGCGCTGGCCCTGTGGAGTGCGTCGGGCGGGGTCGGCAACATCGTCACCGCGGTCAACATCGCCTACGACGAGGAGGAGACCCGGGGCTTCGTCACGCGCAAGGGCCTCTCCCTGCTGCTCACCCTCGGAGCGATCCTCTTCGTCGTCGTCGCGGTCTTCCTGATCGCCGTTGTTCCCTCCCTGCTCGACGCGTTCATCCCCAGCAGCGCCCTCACGGTCCTGCTGAGCGTCGCACGCTGGGCAGGGCTGGCGGTCGCGGTCTCGGTGGCTCTCGGCGTCCTCTACCGGTTGGCCCCCGACCGGGACCAGCCCCGCTTCGCCTGGGTGTCGGTGGGCGCGGGTGTCGCCACCGTGATCTGGCTGCTCGCCTCGCTCGGGTTCAGCCTGTACGTCGACAGCTTCGGCAGCTACGGCGAGACGTACGGCGCCCTGGCCGGCGTCGCCGTCCTCATGCTGTGGCTGTGGATCTCGGCGTTCATCGTCCTCCTCGGCGCCGAGATCAACGCGGAGGCCGAGCAGCAGACGAGTGCCGACACGACCGTCGGGGAGCCGGAGCCGATGGGACAGCGGGGCGCGGTGAAGGCCGACCGTCCCCTCCACGAGCAGGGCGCCCGCCCGAACGGCTGAAGCCGCGCGGCCCCGGCCACCACACACGACGAGCGCCGCCCTCCTCCCAGGGGCGGCGCTCGTTCTCGTATGACAGGAACGATCCCCGGCACCGGCCTCCGCGAAACGTGGTCTGTACCGGCACGCTCCCCGCCGACACCTGGCGCGGGAGGTGGCTCGGTCCCGCCCGGAACGCCATGATGTGGCCATGAGCAGCGTCGTCGTCGCCCGTCGCGTGGTCGTGCACGGACGGGTGCAGGGAGTCTTCTTCCGCGACTCCTGCCGGCAGGAGGCGCAGGGTGCACGCGTCGCGGGATGGGTCCGCAACGACCCGGGCGGCACGGTCACCGCGCTCTTCGAGGGATCCCCCCACGCCGTCGAGGCGCTCGTCGCGTGGTGCCACGACGGCCCTCCCGCGGCCCGGGTCGAGAGAGTGGAGGTCTCCGAGACCGAGCCGACCGGGTCCGCCCGTTTCGACGTACGCGACTGAGCCGATGGCACTCGCGGTCTGCCTGCTCTTCGACGCCCGGGGCGAGCACGCGATCCGGCAGCTGTGGCAGCGCCTCGAGGACGAGGGAGTCCCCACGCTGCTCACCCACACGCACGGGCTGCACGTGCCCCATCTCTCCTACGTGGTGCTGCGCACCTTCGACCTCGAGAAGATCCGCGAGGCCCTGGGGCTGCTTCCCGACGAGGGGCCGATGACTCTTCACTACGACGCGATCGGGATGTTCCGCCGTAGCCGGACCTGGCTGGTCCCCTCGGTGACCTCCGACATCGCCCGCCGGCAGGAGCACGTCGTCGAGGCCGTGGAGTCCACCGGCGCGGACCTGCACCGGCACTACCGACCCGGGGTGTGGGTCCCGCACTGCACACTCGCGCCGCGCACGACCCTGGAGCGGTTGCCTGTCGTGGCCTCCGCCGTCTTCGACGTCCTGCCGCTGGAGACCGTCGCGGACCGGGCAGCGCTCATCGACACGAGCACCGGCCGGCAGTACCCGCTCGAGATCCTGCCCTGAGTCAGGCCGCGACCTGCTTCTGCTTCTTGACCGCACGCGCGCGGATCGGTCCGACGAGGCGGGGACCCGAGAGACGGTCCTCGAGGCGGCGTACCTCGCGGCGCAGCGGCTGTGCGACGTACTCGCCGAGGATGACGCCCGAAGCGATGGCGATGGCGATCGCGGCAGCCGTGGCCATCGCGATGACCCCGTAGCCGTCACCCTCCGACATCAGCGACAGCCCGCGGTAGATCGACAGTCCCGGCAGCAGGGGCACGACGGCGGGCACCACCACGACCAGGGGCGGCACCCGGACCCGGCCGGCAACCGAGTAGCTCACCACACCGATGAGCACGGCCGCCGACGCCGACGCCCAGGCAGGACCGGCGGCCTGGACGATGAGGAGGTACCACACCGCCTCGCCGACGGCGGCGATGGCGGCGATCGGGATCAGCGAGCGCAACGGCGCGTAGCTGGCGAACGCGAACGACGCCGCACAGAGTCCGGCTCCGAACATCACGACCGGCAGCGCCTGCCAGCCTGCGGCGCCCGGGTCGAGCCGACCGAGCTCGACGCCGAGCATGCGGCCCACCGTCAGTCCCCCGCTGACGCCGGCGATGATGCCCGAGGTGGCCAGCATTGCCTCGAGCAGTCGGGCGCCCGCGGTGATGTAGAAACCGGTGAGCGCGTCCTGGATCGCTCCCATGAAGCCGATCCCGGACAGCAGCATGATGATGCTCGCCGTGACCACCAGCGACGGGTCGACCTGGAGGTCGGTGGCCGCGGTCCCGACCGCGAAGAGCGTGGCGAGGAGGCCGCCGGCGACCTGCTGGTAGAAGTTCGGCAGGCGGCGCCGGGAGAGCCGCTTCTTGAGCAGGTCGATCCCTGCCGCCGCCAGGAAGGCGATGGCCACCACGATGAGGTCTCCGCCCAGGAGCAGGCCGACACCGAGACCGGTCATGCCCCAGCCGACCGTGACCGCCCAGCGCGGCAGACGGTGGCCCGAAGAGACGATCCGGGCCAGGATCTGGCGGGCCTCGTCGCGATCGGTCTCGCCCAGCAGGACCGAGTGGATCAGGTGGTTGACCTCGGTCAGGTCCTCGTAGTCGATGTCGCGGTGGCGCACGTTGCGGACCTGGATGAGCGCGGGCTCGTCGAAGCTCTCCTGGTAGCTCATCGACAGGGCCGTGAAGGTGACGTCGACATCGGCGCCTCGCAGGCCGAGCCCGTGCGAGAGCGAGAGCATGGTCGCCGTGACGTCCGCCGCACCGGCGCCCGACGAGAGCAGGACCTCGCCCACACGCAGGCAGAGGTCGAGGGTCTTGTAGATCTCTCTCGTCTCGAGCACGGGCACAATAGTGACGGCTCGGGAGCCCGCCGTTCCACCTCACGAAGGCCGGTCCATGGTGGTGTTCGTCACGCTCCGCCGGAGAGGGCGGTCAGCCGTCTGCGGACCTCTGGTAGCACCCACGCCTCGACCACTGCAGGGAGCCGGTCCAGGCCCCCTCACGAGCAGCTGCCCGGTCTCGGCTCCGCACGGTTCGCGCAGGCTCTACGCTTCTCGCGTGCCCCCACGCCTTGCCCTCCGGCCGGCCGCGCTGATCGCTGCCGCGGCCCTGGTCCTCCCCCCGCTTCCGGCCCACGCGCTCGCACCGGAGCCCGGGTCTCCCCACTCCGGCGACAGCGTGCTCCCCGCACGCGGCAACGGCGGCTATGACGTCACCCACTACGCCATCGACCTGCGCTGGCGCGCCGCGTCGCGGAGCATCGCCGCGACCACCACCGTCAAGGCAACGGCCACCCAGGACCTGTCCACGTTCAACCTCGACCTCAGGGAGAACCTCACGGTGCGCTCCGTCACGGTCGACGGCGTGCCCGCCATCCCCACGCGCGACGGCTTCGAGCTGACCGTGGAGCCGGCGAACCCGATCCCCGACGGCAGCGCCTTCACCGCGAAGGTGACGTACGCCGGAAAGCCGGCGGCCTACCGCCGCAAGCCCCTCGGGCGGATCGGTTGGATCTCCACGAAGGACGGCGGCACCGCCCTCTCCGAGCCCTACGGCTCCGAGACGTGGTTCCCGGTCAACGACACGATCCGGGACAAGGCCACGTTCACGATCACCGTCGACGTCCCGAACCGGCTCAAGGCGGCCTCGAACGGTCGCCTCGCGCGCCGCACTGTGGGCGAGCGACGTACCACCTGGCGCTGGGTCGAGGACCGGCCGATGGCCCCCTACCTCGCGATGGTGTCCATCGGTCGGTTCCGGATGTTCCGCGGCAAGACGGCGTCCGGGGTCCCGCTGCTGACGTTCGTCGACACCGCCCTCGGCAAGAAGCGCGGCGCGCGGCGGACGCTGCGGGAGATCGTCGACCTCATGCAGCGACGCTTCGGCGCCTATCCGTTCCGCACCTCGGGCCTGATCATCGACCGCCTCAACGTGGGCTACGCGCTGGAGTCCCAGGGACGTCCGGTGCTGCCGGGCGTCGCTCCCGGGTACCTCATCGCCCACGAGATCGCCCACCAGTGGTTCGGCGACTCCGTGACGCCGCGGGACTGGCGTGACGTCTGGCTCAACGAGGGCTTCGCCACCTACGCCGAATGGCTCTACGACGCCTGGCGCTACAAGGACCCCGGCACGGCCCATGACCAGTTCCACTTCCTCTACCGCGCCTACGGCGCCAAGGCAGCGTTCTGGAAGGTTCCGCCGGCCGACCCGGGGTCGGTAGGCAAGCTGTTCTCCACGCCGGTCTACGACCGAGGCGCGATGACGCTGCAGGCTCTCCGCGAGCGCGTCGGCTCGAAGGTGTTCTTCCGGATCCTTCGGCGCTGGACCCGGCAGAACGCCCTCGGCTCGGTCACCACGAAGGACTTCGTCGCGCTCTCCGAGCGGGTGTCCGGCAAGGAGCTGAGCCGCTTCTTCCGCGTGTGGCTCTACCGGCCGGAGAAGCCGCGCGGCTTCTGAGCCTCGGACCTCCGACGCGGGTCGTCGGCGGGCGACACTTCTGCCGACTCGGCCCTCTCCCGGGCGGCACTTCTGCCGACTCGGCCCTCTCCCGGGTCGCGCTTCTGCCGACTCGGCCCGCTCCGGGCCGCACTTCTGCCGACTCGGCGGAGGTCACCGCGCCCCGGAGAAGCCCTCGTTGGTTCCTCCCCCGAGGCGCTGGGCGAGCCAGATCGGGATGATCGACAAGACGACGAGCACGGCCGCGACCACGTTCACCACGGGTGACTGGTTGGGGCGGAAGAGGTTGTTGAAGATCCACAGCGGAAGCGTCTGCTGCTGCGCACCCGCGGTGAACGTGGTCACCACGATCTCGTCGAAGGAGAGGCCGAACGCCAGCAGCGCCCCGGCGAGCAAGGCGGAGCGCAGCATCGGGAACGTCACCAGCCGGAAGGTCGTGAAAGTGCCCGCTCCGAGGTCCATGGACGCCTCCTCGAGGTTCCCGCCCAGCCTGCGCAACCGCGCCTGGACGTTGTTGAACACCGTGACGATGCAGAAGGTCGCGTGGGCGACGACGATGGTGATGAAGCCGAGCTCCCAGCCGAAGATGGTGCGGAAGGCGTTGTTGAGCGCGATGCCGGTGACGATGCCGGGCAACGCGATCGGCAGGATGATCAGCAGGGACACGGCGTTGCGCCCGAAGAAGCGGTACCTCGAGAGCGCCAGGCCGGCGAGCGTGCCGAGCGTGAGCGCCAGGAGCGTGGCGAGGGCCGCCACCTCGACGCTCACCAGCAGGGCCGAGCGGGCACCCCTCGCGTTCGCCGCGACGTTCCACCAGTGCAGGGTCAGCTCCTGCGGCGGCCACGCGAACGTCGGGTTGGCGTTGAATGAGTTGAGCACGACCAGCGCCAGCGGCGTGTACACCACGACCAGGGCGAGGGCGGTGAAGACCACCAGGACGGTCCGAGCGGACTTGGAGAGGGTCATAGGTTCTCCAGCGCCCCGGTACGGCGTACGGCGGCGAGGTAGACCAGCATGACGACCACCGGGATCGTCGCCACGGCCGCAGCGAACGGCAGGTTGTTGGCGGCGCCCACGTTGTCGTAGACGACGTTGCCGAGGAGCTGGTTGGCCCCACCCACGATCTTCACCGCGATGTAGTCACCCATGGACAGCGAGAACGTGAAGATGGACCCGGCCACCAGCGCCGGGAAGGCCATCGGCAGGATCACCGCGCGCAGCGTGTGCCCGGGTCCTGCCCCCAGGTCCGCCGATGCCTCGAGCAGGGAGTCGGGCAGGCGCTCCAGGCCGGCGAAGACCGGCAGGATCATGAACGGAAGCCACAGGTAGGCCAGCGTGATGATCGTGGCGGTCAGCCCGTAGCCCGGCGACTGCAGGCCGAAGGGTGCGGCCACCCAGTCGATGAGCCCCCCTTCGGAGAGCATCCCGCGCCAGGCGTAGGCCTTGACCAGGTAGGACGCCCACAGCGGCATCAGCACCGCGACGACGAGCAGCCGGCGTACGCGCACCGAGGCCACCTTGGCCATGTAGAACGCGATCGGGAACGCCAGCAGGGCGTCGACCACGGTCACCAGCGCCGCGATGCCGAGGGTGCGCACCGTGATGGTCCGGTACACCTCGAGGGTGAACAGGTCGCGGTAGTTGTCCAGCGTCCAGGTGCGCTCGATCTCGCCGGTGAAGCTGTTCTGGCCCCAGAGGGAGGTGAGGAAGAGCGCCCCCAGGGCCCCGAGGTAGGCCACTCCCAGCCACAGCATCGGCGCGGTGAGGAGCAGGCCGACCCGGAGCCCCGGACGGCGGTGGAGGTAGCCGGACAAGCTCAGCCCTTGACCTCGGTCCAGGCCTGGGTCCAGCGTCCGTAGTCGGTGCACGAGACGTCCGTGCGCCCGTCGAGGCACTGCTCGATCGGCGTGGTCCAGTACCAGATCTGGTCGGAGTAGGCCTTGTCGTCGGCGTGGTAGGTGTCGCAGAACTTCGGGTCCGCGGTGAAGTCGCAGGCCTTGGCGTTCCCCGGGGCCTCACCGAAGTACTCCGCGACCTGCGCGTTGACCTTCGGGCTGGTGATGTAGTCCATCCACATGTAGGCGCAGTTGGGGTGCTCGGCCTCGGCGCCGACCATCCAGGTGTCCGACCAGCCCGTGGCTCCCTCGTCGGGAAGGATCGCCTCGACCGGGACCTTGTCGCCCTGGGCAAGGTTGGCGATGAACTGCCAGGTCGTGCCGATCACGGTGTCACCACTGGTGAACGCCTGGACCTCCTTGAGGTAGTCCGACCAGTACTCCGAGACGTTCTGACGCTGGGTCTTCAGCACGTCGATCGCAGCGGCGAGCTGGTCCTCGTCGAGGGCGTAGGGGTTCTCGATCCCGAGGTCGGGCTGGGCGTTCATCAGGTACAGCGCCGCGTCGGCGATGTAGATCGGCGAGTCGTAGGCGGTGATCTTGCCTGCGTAGGCGGGGTCCTTCTCGAACACCGAGCTCCAGCTGGTGGGCGCCGGCTTCACGTCGTCGGTGCGCCACATGAGGAGGTTCGCGCCCCAGCCGTGCGGGATGCCGTACATCTGGCCGTCCACGGAGTTCCAGGCCCGGTCCTTGAGGAAGGGCTGGATGTCGGCGTAGCTCTTCACCAGGTCGGTGTTGACCGGCGCGACGTCGCCTGCCGCGACCATCCGGAGGGAGGCGTCCCCGGAGGCCGAGACCACGTCGTACTCACCGGTCTTCATCAGGGTGACCGCCTCGTCGGACGTGCCGAAGTACTTCACGTTCGCCTGGCAGCCGGTCTTCTTCTCGAAGGGCGTGACCCAGTCCACCTTGGGGTCGGTCGTGCCGTCCTCGGCGTACCCGGGCCAGGCGAGGATGTTGACCTGTCCCTCGCCCTCGCCGAGCGACTCCTGCATCGGGATGTCCGGGGGCGTGAACTGGCTGCCGCCCTCCGGCGTGCTGCTGGCCTCGCCTTGGGTCGTGCCACCGTCGGTCGTGCCGCAGGCGGCGAGGACCAGGCCCAGGGCGCAGGCGCCCGCGATCGTCGTGATCTTCCTCATGCGTCCTCCTCGATGGACGGTTCTCCTGTCATGGCTTCTCGGCCTTCTCGCGACCGCCGAGGGCAACGATGCTTGCGCGCTGCCAGGTCAGCAGCACGTCCTCTCCGCGGTAGGCCAGGGCACGGTCGTGAGAGCTCTCCTGGTTCTGCTGCAGGACGGTGAGGTGACCCCCGGCGTCGAGGTCGACCACGGAGTGGGTCGCCGAGCCGAGGTAGACGACCTCGCGGACGATCCCCTTCGCCGCGACCTCGTCGGTGTCCGGCGCGGTCTCGGCCTCGCCGGCGTGGCGGAGCCGGATGCGCTCGGGCCGGATGCTGAAGGTGCCCCGCTCCCCCAGGACGCGTTCGGCGACGTCCCCCTCGAGCAGGTTGGAGGTGCCGACGAAACCGGCCACGAAGGCCGTCGCGGGCCGCTCGTAGAGCTCCACGGGGGTGGCGACCTGCTCGATCCGCCCGTTGTCGAACACCGCGATGCGGTCGCTCATCGTCAGCGCCTCCTCCTGGTCGTGCGTGACGAAGACGAAGGTGACCCCGACCTCACGCTGGAGGGCCTTCAGCTCGATCTGCATCTCACGGCGCAGCTTGAGGTCGAGCGCGCCGAGCGGCTCGTCGAGCAGGAGAACCTTGGGGCGGTTGACCAGGGCTCGCGCGAGGGCGACCCGCTGCCTCTGACCGCCCGAGAGCTCGTGGGGTCGACGGTCGCCGTACCCCGAGAGCCGGACGGTCTCGAGCGCGGCCCTTGCCCGCTCGCCTCGCTCGGACCGCGACACGCGCTTGACGCGGAGGCCGTACTCGACGTTCTCGATCACGGTCATGTGCGGGAAGAGGGCGTAGTCCTGGAACACGGTGTTGACGTCGCGCGCGAAAGGAGGTGCCCCGGTGACGTCGTGACCGCCGAGGAGCACGGTCCCGTCCGTCGGGGTCTCGAACCCTGCGATCATCCGCAGGACCGTCGTCTTGCCGGAGCCGGACGGCCCGAGCATGGCGAAGAACTCCCCGTCCGCGATGTCGAGGTCGATCCCGTCGACAGCGGTCACCGGCCCGAACGACTTGCGCAGGCCCTGGAGGGAGACAGCGGGCCTCGTGGACTGCGCGTCGGTTTCGGTGTCGGGCGACATAGCCGCAGTATGTCACTGCCTAAACGACGGATTTCAAGGGTTCCAAGGTGTGAATCAACCGGATTCTTGTTGCAATCGTGTTTCCTCGGCGTAATCCGAACGACAGTGGCGACGGAGATCGCTCAGGCGGGGGCGTCAGACGCCCACGGCAGCCTTCACGAGCGTGCTCCGGGCCACCGTGCAGCGCTCGGCGTCGAGCGGGTGGTCAGCCTCGGTGAACAGCCGCGCGGCCTCGTCAAGGAGGTCCCGGAACTCCTCGGCCCGGCCCTGGGCCAGCGCCAGGTGTGCCCGCGCCTCCAGCACCGCCGCCGTCCAGGCGCTGCCCTCCCACCTGGCCGCGGAGGCCTCCGCCACCACGAGGTGACGTCGCGCCGCGGGGAGGTCCTGGGCGTCGGCACAGGCAATGGCAGCGGGAACCGCGAACATGACGTCGCAGAAGGGGCAGGTGTCGGTCTCGCCGAGGGTCGCCTCCGCCTGGTCCACGACCGCCCTCGCGGCCCACGCGTCAGGCGCCGCGGCGATCATCGTCCCGTAGATCCGCTGCAGCAGGTGCAGCCCCATCACCGCCCACCGTGCCAGGGGCAGGGCGCGCTGGAGCAGCCGGCGGGCCTCCGCCCTGTCTCCCTGGACGAGGCGCAGCTCCGCCAGGCGCTGGAGGGCGTGCGACTCGCCGGCCGGAGCATCCGCGTCGCGGTGCAGCTCCACCGCCTCGGTGAGCTCCAGCTCCGCCCGCTCGAGGTCGCCGCTGAGCAGTGCCGCCTCCCCGATGAGCGCCGTCGTGAACGCGAGCCCGCGCAGGGCGCCGAAGTGCGCGGCCCGGCGGCGCAGCGCCTCGGCCTGCTCGATCACCTCGGCGTACGGAACCGGGCCGTAGAGGAGGTACTCGGCCACGCACAGATGGGCGTCGAACAGCGCGGTGGCGAGGCCGGCGTCGCTCCTGGTCCGTCTCAGCTCCATGCGGAACCGCTCGAACCACTCGCCACGCTGGTGGGCGATGAGGCCCTGGAGGGCGATCAGGTCGATGTAGTGCCAGGGGTCGTCGGGCGTCAGCAGGATGCGCCGGGCCGCCGTCGCGGCTTCCCAGGCGGCTTCGATGTCGCCGGCGAAGTAGGCCACGTTTCCCCGGGCGAGCATGATCGGGCCGTCGGCCGCGTCGCCTTCGGGCTCCAGCCCCTCCAGCGCGGTCCATGCCGTCTCGAGATCGCCCGCGAAGCCCGCCGCCCGCGCGAGCCTCGCCCGCACCAGCCTCTGCTCGACGCCCGAGGTCACCGGGACCGCCTCCAGGTACGCCGAGACCGCCGCCGGGTCGCCCAGTGCCATCAGCAGGTCACCCCGCCGCGCGAACAGGCGGGCACGGTCCTCGCCCACGACGCGGTCGCGCACCGCGTCGACCAGAGCCAGGGCGTCCCGGTAGGCGCCGAGCGCTCCCGCGGCCTCCACGGCCGGGAGCACGTAGGGGATCGCCTGGCGTGGCTGACCGGCTTCCAGGAACTGGTGCGCGACCCGTGCGGGCGCCGCCCCCAGGTCCGCGAGCCGCTCCGCGACGTACTGGCGTCCGGATGCCCGGGCCGAGGCGGACATGCCCTCCAGCAGACCTTCCCGAACCAGCGCATGGCGGAAGCGGTAGCCGCTCTCCCCCGGCTCCACCACGAGGCCGTCCAGCGCCAGCTCGAGATGCCGGTAGGCCTCGTGCTCCTCGACTCCTGCGACGGCGACCAGCTCGTCGGTCGTGAACGACGCGCCCAGCATCGCCACCCGCTGGAA
The DNA here is from genome assembly GCA_963823965.1 of uncultured Actinomycetota bacterium. GTDB lineage: Bacteria > Actinomycetota > Actinomycetes > Propionibacteriales > Nocardioidaceae > Nocardioides_C. Next base: position 189,931 of record CAWGNO010000002.1, read on the forward strand.
CGTCCGCTGCACCGCGGGAGGCAGCACGGCCCCCATCCGCCCGGGGTGGCCGGCGGCATCGGCACGCGCCAGCTCCAGGGCCGTGAAGGGCAGTCCCCCGCTCGCCTCGGCGATGCGCCCGGCGGACTCCGGGCCGAGGTCCGGGAACTCCTGCCTGAGCAGCCGAAGGGTCGCCGTGTGGTCCAGAGGTCCCACCTCGACGCGGGTCCCGACGCCGCGCGAGATGAGGCTGGCAGCCGCCTCCTCGAACGCCATGCCGCCGTCCGCCCGATGGGCCAGTCCCAAGACAGCGCGCTCACCGAGGGCGCACCGGGCCAGGTAGTGCAGCAATCTCATCGACGCCTCGTCCGCCTCGTGGACGTCGTCGACCACCAGCAGGAGGCCGTGACCGGCAGCCGCGAGACGGAGCAGCTCGGCGGAGGCCACGAACAGACGCTGGTGAGCCGACTCGCCGCTCCAGGTCAGGTCGCCGGCGGACATCGCCCGCTCGAGCTCGTCGCGGTAGTTGTCGTCGAGCCCGTCGAGGAGCGACGGGTGCTTGCGGCACAGGTCGGCCAGCGCCTCGAGGACCGGCGCATAGGGCCAGGGACCCTCGACCGCCGACGCCGTGCCCCGCCCGGTCCGCCACCCGCGCTTCTCCGCCAAGGCGGTGAGCAGATCGAGGACCGCGGACTTGCCGACGCCCGGAGGTCCGGTCACCAGGAGCGTGCTGCCGCGGCCGTCGTCAGCCCGGGCGAGCCGCTCCCGAAGCAGGTCTCCGGCGTCCCGACGACCGACCAGACGGTTGCCGGAAGGGGCCTGTGCACGCGTAGCGGACTCCGTCCCGACCGAGTCGAGCAGCGACCGGCGCAGGGCCTCCGCGTCCGCGCTCGGGGGCGCGCCGAGCTCGCGTCGGAGCGTCTGGTCCAGGCGCTCCAGCTGGCGCAGGGCAGCGCGCACGTCTCCCCTGCGCGCCAGGTCCTGCGCGAGAGCCAGGTGTGCCTGCTCGTCCGCGGGGTTGCGCTCCAGGACCGCGTCCCAGCGTCCTGCCAGCCGGCACACGTCGTCGTGCAGCGCGCTCAGCGACTCACGGGGTTCCTCGGTCCAGGCGTCGTAGAGGTCGTCCGGCAGCAGTAGGCCGTCGAAGAGGTCGGCCGCCGCAGCCGCACGGTCGGGGGACCCGGCGGCGAGCGCAGCCTCCGCCTCGGTCCGGAAGGTCACGGCGTCCACGGTGACCTCCGCGTTCGGCAGCAGCGCCACGACGTCGTTGCGGAGCACCAGGGTGTCGGTCCGGTCGCCGAGCGCCCGGCGGGCGAAGTGGGCGGCTTTGTGCAGTCGTGGGGCCGCCGAGTCGAGGTTCGTGTCGGGCCAGAGGGCGTCGACGACCTGCTCCCGGTGCAGCCTGCGGCCGCGCGCGAGCGCCAGCAGCTTCACCAGCCCGGCCGCCTGGCGGCGCGTCCAGGCGGCGTCCGGAACGACTACGCCGTCGACCGTCGCCGAGAACCCCCCGAGCATGTGGATGGTCACGTGCATGCGCTCGCCCGCTCCGATGGAATGCCGCAACGCTACTCCCGGGCGCCAGCGGTGTCAGCGTGGACGATCCGGGTCATCGGCGCAGCACCGGAGAGAACGGGCAGGGCTTCCAGCGCCTCCACCTCGTCGACCATCGCTGAGCTGACCTCACGGAGCAGCCGGCGGACCTGCCCCAGGTCCCAGTCGAAGGAGGCGATCCTGTCCGTGGCCGCGAAGAGCCTGGCGGACAGGTCGTCGCGCCTCGCCTGGTAGGCGCGGAGCGCCTGCGCCTCCGGTCGGATCCCGGTCAGGCTCTCCATCCCGGCGTCGGCCAGCAGCTCCGCGTCGCGCATCGCGTCGGTCATGCCGTGCGCGGTCACCGGGTCCTTGAAGTAGCCGGAGTCGCCCACCAGTGCCCAGCCCGGCCCCCACGACCGACGTACGAAGCCGCGCCGGCCGACCCAGCCGCGCATGCGGCCTGTGGCGGTCGAGTCACGCAGCCGCGACAGATGGCCGGGCGCCGCCTCGGCGAACAGCGACTGGAATGCCTGCTCGGTGCCCCCACGCCGCAGGTGCCGCATCCGGTCGGGGGTGGTCGAGACGAAGACGCAGGTGAGCCCGTCGTTGGTGGGGATCAAGCCCGCCGCCGCCCCGGTCCCGTAGGCCCACTCGTACCCGGCTGTGTCGAGCCGGTCGTGGTAGCGGTAGAGCACCGATGTCGCCGTGGAGGACTCCCTCTCGACGTGGGCGCCGACGAGGTCGGCCACCACGGAGGCGATCCCGTCGGCCCCCACGGTCAGGTCCGCACGCAGCCGCAGATCCTCGCCGTTCCGGGTCGTCGCACGCACTCCCTGGACGCGACCGTCGTCGGCCCGCAGCAGCCCGGACACCCTGACGCCGTGGTGGACGTCGGCCCCGGCCGCCGCCGCGGCGTCGACGAGGACCCGGTCGACGACGTGCCTGCGCGGCGCGTAGAGCGCCTCCACCCCCGGGCTCGGCCGGATCGAGACCTGGACCGTGTCGCCGTCGGCGTAGTGGAACAGGGTCCTCCGCACCGCCGGCGTACCGGCGGCCACCACGTCCGGAAGCACACCCCAGCGCGAGAGCTGGAGGACACCGGCGCGCATCAGCCCGTGGGTGGACAGGGTGTCGCTGCCGTAGGAGGCGCGGTCGAGAACCGCGACCTTGAGGCCTGCGCGCGCCAGGAGCATGGCGGTCGAGGCGCCGGCCACCCGGCCACCGACCACGACGACGTCGTACGAGCTGTTCATGGGGTCTCACCTCAGGGTGGTGTCGAGCGTGCGGGACGAGGAGATGTGGTCGACGACGTCCTCGGAGTCGTGGCGGGCGCCGTCGATGAACCCGGAGTCGCGGCGGTGCTGGAAGCGCTGCCCGACGACGTAGAGCCCAGGCGCCGGAGTGCGGCCTCGGTGCTGGCGGACGGACCCGTCCGGGGCCGTGACCGGGACGTGCAGCCATGGGTGGTCCGGCTGGTAGCCGGTCGCCAGGAGAACCGTGCCGATGCCCTCTGCCGCCAGATCCAGACGGGTCGGGACCTCGACGGGCCGGAAGGGACGGGGCCGCTCGGGCGCCCAGACCTCGGAGGCCAGCCCGCTACGGTCCACGTGGTCGTCCACGGCGTCGAGGAAGCGGTGCATGCGCGCGTCCGAGTCGGCCACGGAGGCAGCGAGGTCGTCCTGGAACGAGGCGACGCCGCCCTGGAGCGAGCCGAGCCGTCCCGTGACCGTCACCGCGAGCGCCGACAGCGCCGCCAGGTCGAGCGTCTCGACGAACCGGTCGGCCTCGTTGTGCCCGACCAGCTGCAGCGACGGCTCCGTGCGCGCGGCCACCTGGTCCGAGACCTGGTCGATGGTGCGGGACAGGCGACCGGTGCGCTCGAGCCACCAGAAGATGTCCATGCCCCGGTAGCGGCGGGGCATCCGGGTGTGCCTTCCGGAGGCCAGGACGACGCGCCGCCCCGACCGGACGAGCTCGTCGGCGATCTGGACCCCGGACGAGGAGGCGCCCACGACCAGGACGCCACCGTCGGGCAGAGCGGCCGGGTTGCGGTAACGGCTGGAGGTCGTGAGGTGCAGGTCGGCTGACGAAGTCTCGACACACTCCGGGATGCGCGGTCGGCCCCAGGGTCCCGTGGCGACGACGACGTGCTGGGCTGCCCACGTGCCCTGGTCGGTCGTCACGACGTACCCGGGATCGCCGGCGGTCACCGACAGCACAGTGGTCTCGGTCTGCACCGGAGCCGAGAAGGAGTGGGCGTAGGACTCCAGGTACCGGACGAACTCGCCGATGGCCATGTAGCCCTCGGAGTCCGTTCCCCGGTACTCCCACTCGGGCAGCCGGGTCATCCAGTTCGGCGTGAGCAGGTGCAGTGAGTCCCATCGCTCCGAGCGCCACCGTTCGGCGATGCGTCCGCGATCGATCACGACGTGGTCCCGGCCGGCCTCGGTCAGTCGCCTGCTGACTGCGAGGCCCGCATGTCCGGCGCCGATGACGACCGTCTCTGTGGTGGGCATGTGAGCTGGTCCTTGTCTGTCTTGATCTCTTGGTGGTGTGTGCCGTGGGTGCCTGGACGGGGGAATCGGGGAAGGAGCCCCGCGGTCCGGCCGGTCTCGTGGTCCGGCCGGACCAGGTGCGCGAGGTCAGCCGGTGACGACGTCGACGAACACCGGCGTCGGGTTGGTCAGCACGTCGTAGACGGCGGAGCGGCGGCGGGACTGCTCGACGATCCCGCGGAGGGTCTCGTCGTCGGCGTCGCCCTCGATGTGGAAGGTGACGCGCATCTCGCGGTAGCCGTTGCGCACCGCACCGTCGGACATGCCGAGGAGCCCGAGCAGGTCGATGTCGCCCTCGACGGTCGAGCTGACCTTCGTCAGGGTCACGCCGCGGGCGGAGGCGATGTTGCCTACCCCGGAGGTCAGGCAGGCCGCGATCGCGTGGAGCAGGTACTCCACGGGGGTCGGGGCGTTGTCCTGACCCACGAGCACGGCCGGGTGGTCGGCGTCGATGACGGTCTCCTGCTTGTGCTCCAGCTCCTGCATGGCGCCGTAGAAGCCCGAGATGCGGGTGCGGCTGTGGGTGCCGCTGACCCACGTGTTCTGGGCGCGGAACTGGAACTGGGCGATCTCGGGCTGGCCCTTGACCGCGTCGAGGGTGGCGAACAGCGTCGCCACGTCCACTCCGTTGCGGTGCTGGTCGGCGGTGGTGGTGGTCATGTCTTCCTCCATCGGTATAGCCGCGTCGTGCGGCTGTGGATCGGTCGATGCACAGGAAGCTAGGCAGGCGGCCTTCCGCCGTCCTTCCACGAGCACGGCCGGCCGGGGAAGGCCGGGGGAAGGCATGCAGCAGCGGGCGGGAAGGCAGTCGTTCGACGGTGTGGTGGTCGAACCAGACCACCACCGGAGGACGAGATGTCCGAGCTCCAGACCATCGCACGTGTCGTCGACCTCGCCGACCGCCTCGCCCCGGCACAGCCCGGACACTCGTTGTCCGCGCGCCTCCGGGACGGCACGACGGCCCGGCTGCGCCCGCTGGGGCCCGGCGAGGTCGAGCCGCTGCTGGCCGTGTTCGCCGCCATGAGCGACGAGTCCCGCACCCTGCGTTACCTGAGCGGGATGTCGCGGCTCCCGGCCTCGATGCTGTCCGTCCTGGCCGACGTCGACGGGGAACGCCACGTCGCGTGGTTGGCCACGGTGGACGGCGAGCCGGTGGGGATCGCACGCTACGTGCGTCTGCCGGGATGCCCCACGACGGCAGAGCTGGCGTTCGAGGTGGCCGACCACCTGCACGGGCGCGGGCTGGCGACCATCCTGCTCGACACGGTCACCACTGTGGCGGCGGCGCAGGGTGTGCGCCGTGTCCAGGCCACCATGGCTCCGTCCAACGCCGCCTCGCGTCGGCTCCTCGAACGGGTCGGGGCCCGCGCGCGCACCGTCGACGGGCTCGTCGAGGCCGAGGGACGGTTGCGGCTCTTGGACCAGCCCGCGGTGGACCGAGCCGCAGTGGTCGAGCTGGCCGAGTCGTCCACCCGGGCAGACACGCTCGACATCGGCTGAGAAGGCGGCACACTGGTCATGGAGGGACGACCAGTGCTGGTGCGAGTACTCGGCGCGGTCGAGCTCGTCGGAGACGGCGACGCCGCCGTGCCCCTGCCGGGTTCACGCCAGCCTGCCCTGCTCGCTGCGCTGGCCGCTCGCGCAGGCGAGGTCGTGAGCCGGGACAGGCTGATCGACCTCCTGTGGGGTGACGACCTTCCCGAGCGGCCCGACGCCTCCCTGCACAGCGCCGTGTTCAAGCTCCGCACCAGCCTGCGCTCCGCGTGCGGGCGCAACGTCCTGGTCACGCGCGACCGGGGCTACCAGCTGGCGCTCGCGCCCGGCGACCTGGACGCCGACGAGTTCACACGGCTGGTGCGCACGGCCCGGGACCAGGCCCCTGGAGAGGCCGCCGACACCCTGGCCGGCGCACTGGAGCTCTGGCGTGGCTCGGCGTACTCGGGGTTCGCCGACACCGACGTCGCCCAGCTGGAGGCACTCCGGCTGGAGGAGGCACGCCGCACGGCAGTGGAGCGTCTCGGAGACGCCCTGCTCACCGGAGGACGTCCCGCCGACGCCGTCCTGCTCCTCGAGGCCTTCGTCGCCGACCAGCCGCTCCGCGAGGGTGCCAGGGCCACGCTCATGCGGGCCCTCCACCGACAGGGACGCACCCCGGAGGCCCTGGATCAGTACCAGACCTACCGACGCCAGGTCGGCGAGGAGCTCGGCATCGAGCCCTCCTCGACCATCCAGGCGCTCCAGGTCGAGCTGTTGCGACAGCCCGACCCGGCTCCCGCGCTGGCGGGGGCGGGTACGGTGCGGACTTCCGCGACCCCGGGCCCAGGAGCCACCTCGTCACCGCGAGCGCAGGGGCACGACGCCCGGCGCCCGAGGGGCGCGACGCGGGGCCTGTCCGGGCTCCAGGTCGGGTACCTGCGCACCGAGGAGGGCAACGTCCTCGCCTACGGCTCCAGCGGCAGAGGACCTCGACTGGTGGTGCTGCTGGGCTGGGTCTCGAGCCTCGACCTCATCGCCTCGGGACGCGACCCGCGTTCGTCTCTCCTCGAGCGGTTGACCAACGACGTCACCGTCACCCTGTACGACCGCGCCGGCACGGGCCTGTCCCCCGGACCTGTGGCCGACTACGGCTTCGAGGCGAGCGTCGACGAGCTGACCGAGATCGTCCGGGCCGTCGGACCTCCGGTGTCCCTCCTGGCGATGTCCGCCGCCGGCCCGATCGCCGTCGCGATGGCGGCCCGGCGGCCGGACTGGGTGTCCTCGCTGGTGCTGTCCGGGACGTTCTCCAACGGCCCCGCGACCTTCAGGGACAAGGCCCTGCAGGAGATGTTCGTCGAGATCTCACGGACCCATTGGGGCCTGGGCTCCAAGATGCTCGCGGACCTCTACCGTCCCGGCGTGAGCGACGAGGCGGCCTGGCACCTGGCCCGGGTCTTCCGGGACTCGGCCTCGTCGGAGGTGGCGGCGGAGTACCTGAACTCCATGTACGACTACGACGTCACGGACCGACTGTCCGCGGTCCAGGCTCCGGCGCTGCTGCTGCACTACCGCAGCGACCGGCTCGTCCCCTTCCGTGGCAGCCAGGACCTCGCCGCGGGCCTGCCGCACGCGCGACTGCTGGCCCTCGACGGGAGGTACCACCTGCCCGACGCCGCCGACCTGGACCTCGTGCAGCGGGCCATCGCCCTGCACATCACTCAGAACGTCGCCGAGAACGTCGCCCAGAACGGCAGCGACGAGGTCGCGGAGCCGGTTGACGAGCACACTGCCCAGCAGCCCCAGAAGAGCGCAGGACAGACCGCCGGGCGCGGCTGACTCCTCCGCGGCTCCCCGGCGCGGTCGGATCAGACCCCGGTCTCCGCCTTACCGTCCGACGTGCCCGAAGGCTCAGCCGGACCGTCCGACGTACCCACCGCGAGGGAACCGGTCGCCGCGGCCACGGCAGGGTCGCGCCACACGACGGCTGTCCCGGTGAGGACGACGACGCCGTCCTGGTTGGTGATCGTCGTGGCGAGCGTGCAGACGGGCTTGTCGGTGCGCGCCGCGAGGACAGTCGCCTCGGCGGTGATGACGTCACCGGGGCGGACCGGAGCCCTGAAGCTCCAGTCGATGTTGAGGAACACGCTGCCGGGCCCCGGAAGCTGCTCGGCGACCAGGGCGTTGAGCAGCCCGCTGGTCACTCCGCCCTGGACCACGATGCCGCCGAACCTGCTCGCCGCGGCGAGGTCCGCGTCGTAGTGGACCGGGTTGCGGTCCCCGGTCAGCTCCGTGAACAGCTCGATGTCGCGAGCCGTGACCTCCCTGCTCCGACGCGCGTGGTCACCCACCTGCACGAAGGGTCCCCTCTCTCATCTCCACGAAGGCCTCCTCCGCCCACCAACGGAGGAACGTCTCCTCCCCCACCCTCGCTGCGAGACCGCCGATCTGCGAGGCGTGGGCAAGCAACGCGTCGCTCTTGCGTCGCAAGAGCCCGTCGTCGCAGACCAGCCGGGCAGCGAGGTCCGCCTCGTCAGTCGTAGGGGGCGAGATGCCCTCGAACCACAGGCCCACCTCGTCGTTGAGAGGTCCCCACTGCCGGTGGAACGCCGGAGTGAGCGTGGCGAACCACAGCCGCGCGGAGCCACCGGTGGCGCGCCAGGCCTCGGTCACCCAGGCGCTCACGGTCTGGTGGTCGCGGTGGCCGGTCATCCCTTCGGGACCGAAGGTGACGAGGGTGTCCGGCCGCACCTCCTCGATCAGGGCTGCCACCTGGGCGACACCCAGGGACCCCGGTACGTCGGCGAGCGTCCCGTCCCCGTGGCCGAGCCAGCGGTGCTCGCGCACGCCCAGGACACCCAGGCTTCGGGCGAGCTCTTGCTCGCGCAGCGCGGCCAGACGGTCGGGTGGCCACTCCAGAGGGTCGGAGGTGCCCTGCTCACCGCGGGTCGCCGTGGCCACCACGACCCGCTCACCGGCGTCGACAGCACGTGCCATCAGCCCGGCGGAGAGGAACGCCTCGTCGTCCGGGTGCGCCCAGACACCGAGCAGCGTGCCGGTTGCGGGCGCCCGTAGCTCGCCTGGATCCATGGCGGCCACCCTTCTCGCGCGGTCTTCCCCCGGCCTTCCCGGGCGGGGAAGCTCCGCGCCCTCGCCGAGAAGGGTTCGGGAAGCCCGGGTCTCGAGACTACCGCTGTCGAGTCACCCAAGGAGGTCGTGATGACCCAGGCCACCGCCGTTCTCAGCACCACCGGCCAGGAGCGCTCAGAGCTCGCTGCCGGGGTGCGCGCCATGGCACCGATGCTCCTGGCCTACGCCCCGTTCGGGCTGCTGGTCGGGGCGGCCGTCGCAGGCAGCGATAGCCCGCACGCCGCTTGGCTGTCCACGTGGACGATCTACGGTGGTGCGGCGCACCTGGCCGTCCTCGACGTCCTCGCGCACGACACCGGTGTGGCCGGGGCGGTGCTCGTGGGGTTGCTCATCAATGCGCGAATGGTGGCCTACTCGGTCTCGCTGGCCCCGATGTTCTCCGGCTCCACGACGCGCTCCAAGGCGGCAGCAGCACTGATGCTGACCGACGCCACCTGGGGCCTCACCCGGAGCCGGGAGTCCGCCACGCCCCGGGAGCGTCGCCGCTTCTACTTCGGCGCCGGGCTCACGCTGTGGTTCGGCTGGCCGACCCTGGTCACGCTGGGCGTGCTCGCCGGGGACTGGATCCAGGCCGTTCCGGCGGCCCGTCTGCTGCCCTGCCTGACGCTCGGCGCGCTCGCGGTCCGCCAGCTCCACGGAAGGCCCGCCCTGGCCGCCGGCGCCGTAGCCACCGCAGTCGCCGTGGTGACCTCGAACCTGGACGGTGGCCTCGCACTCCTGCTCTGCGCCGCCACCGGTGCCACCACAGCCACCCTCGTCCACAGGAGGAGCTCATGACCACCACCCTTGTCGCACTGCTCCTCGTCGGGGCAGGGAGCCTGGCCTTCCGGATGTTGCCTCTGCTCGGCGCCGCTCGAGTGCCCGAGAGGCTCTCGACGGTGGCGGGATGGGCGGGCCTGTCGGTCCTGGTCGCGGTCACGGTCCGGGGGGTGCTTCACCACGAGGATCCTTCCGTGCCCTGGGCTGTGCCGTTGGCTCTGGTCTCCGTCGGCCTGGCGCTCGCGCTGGCCGCACGGGGGCGGCCGCCCCTCGTGGTCCTGATCGTCGGCGCGACCACCTACCTGGCCCTGAGCGGGGCGGCGGGGCTGCTCGCATGACGCTTCCCGGACGGCCGGGTGCACAGCCAGGTGCGCGGCCTTGGTGTGGCGTGCGTCGCATGCAAGAAATCGGCTGATAGGCGGCTTCCAACGGTGTAAGTTCCCAGGCCGGGGTCGGGGCAAAGCAGCTTCTTCCGCCCTTCTCGGGCATCTCGGCCTCATCACACCTACGCACCAAGGGAGAAGTCCGCCGTGACGCAACCAGCCCTGCTGACGACGGGAGAGCAGAGCTCCCCCGCCACCGCTGCCCGCGTCCTCGAGGCCCGCAAGTCCTACGGGACGGGCGAGTCCGAGGTCGTGGCACTCGACGCTGTCTCCGTCGACTTCGCGGCGGGGGCCTTCACCGCGATCATGGGTCCGTCCGGCTCCGGGAAGTCCACGCTCATGCACTGCATGGCGGGACTGGACACCCTCACCGCCGGCCAGGCCTTCATCGGCGACACCGACCTTGCCACGCTCAGCGACAAGCAGCGGACGTTGCTGCGCCGGGACCGGCTCGGCTTCGTGTTCCAGGCGTTCAACCTGATCCCGACGCTGACTGCCGAGGAGAACATCACGCTCCCCGGCGACCTCGCCGGCCGCAAGCTGGACCAGGGCTGGTTCGACACCGTCGTCTCCACCCTCAAGCTCGGGGACCGCCTCGACCACCGCCCCTCGCAGCTCTCCGGCGGCCAGCAGCAGCGCGTGGCCGTGGCCCGCGCCCTCGTCTCGCGTCCCGAGGTCGTCTTCGGTGACGAGCCCACCGGCGCGCTGGACTCCCGGACCGGGACGGAGCTGCTGCAGTTCCTCCGCTCGGCCGTGGACGACCTGGGACAGACGGTGGTCATGGTGACCCACGACCCCGCGGCCGCGGCGTACGCCGACCGGGTGGTCTTCCTCGCCGACGGCGCTGTCGTGGACGAGCTGGTCGACCCGACCCGCGACGCCGTGCTCGAGACGATGAAGCGGCTGGGTGACTGAGGCGTGGTCAAGCTCTCCCTCCGCAGCCTGCTGACCCACAAGCTGCGCCTCTTCCTCACCGTCACCGCGGTCACGGTCGGCGTCGCCTTCGTCTCCGGGACGTTCGTGCTCTCCGACACGATGAGCAAGGCCTTCGACGAGCTGTACGCCGGCCTCACGAAGGGCACCGACGTCGCGGTCCAGTCCGAGCCCGCCTACAACGACATCACCACCCAGGGCCAGCTCAAGCCCATGGACGAGGACATCGTCGACCTCGTCCGGTCCGTCCCCGGCGTCGAGGTCGCGGAGGGCTCGCTGACCGGGTTCGCCCTCGTCCTCGACAAGGACGGTGAGCCGATCCAGCCGGGAGGCGCCCCCACCCTGGGCGCCAGCACGAGCGCCGACGAGCGTCTCGCGGGTGCCTTCACCTACCGGGACGGGCGGGCACCCTCCGGCTCCGACGAGGTCGCGCTCGACGCCGCGACCGCCGCCAAGGCCGGCTACGAGGTCGGGGACCAGGTCGTCATCGTGCTCGAGGACAGCCAGGACACCTTCACCGTCGTCGGCATCGTCGGGTTCGGCGAGAACGACAGCCTCGCGGGCGCCACGATGGCCGCCTTCGACACCGCCACCGCCCAGCACCTGCTCGGCAAGGACGGAGAGTTCGACCAGGTCGCGGTGAAGGCCGCGGACGGCGTGAGTGCGGAGCAGCTGCGCGACGACATCGCGGCGGTGCTGCCCGCCGGTGTCGAGGCCAAGACCGGGACCGAGATCGCTGAGGAGAACTCCGCCGCGATCAGCGACGGGCTCGGGATCTTCACCAACATCCTCCTGGTCTTCGCCGGCGTCTCGCTCCTCGTCGGCTCCTTCGTCATCTGGAACACCTTCAACGTCCTCATCGCCCAGCGCCGACGCGAGGTCGCGCTCCTCCGAGCGGTCGGGGCGACGCGACGCCAGGTCCTCGGCGGCATCGTGGTCGAGGCGCTCGTGGTCGGGCTGGTCTCCGCCGTCGTGGGCCTCTTCGCGGGCATCGGCCTCGCCGTGGGCATCCGCGAGCTTCTCGCCGCCGTCGGCATCGAGGTGCCCACCACCTCCGCCGCCGTGGAGCCCCGGACCATCGTGGCCGCGTTCCTCGTCGGCGTCGTCGTCACCGTCGTCGCCGCGGTGGCCCCCGCCTTAGGGGCCACCCGTGTGGCCCCGGTCGAGGCGCTGCGCGAGGCTACGCCTGCCGGCGGCAGCATCGGCCGCCGCCGCCGTACCGTCGGTCTGCTCCTGCTCGCCGGGGGGCTCGTCGGGCTCGCGGTCTGCGCGGTCGTGGGCAACCAGCCCGCGTTGACCGGTCTGAGCACCCTGGTCTCGTTCGCCGGGCTCGTCACCGCCGGTCCGCTGCTCGCCCGCGGCATGGCGCGAGTCGCCGACCGCGGACCTCGGGGCGGCGGCTGGAGAATGGCCGCGCGCAACGTCGCCCGCTCGCCCCGGCGGGCTGCGGCGACGGCTCTCGCGCTGACCATCGGCCTCACCGTCGTCTGCGCGGTCGCGGTCACCGCCTCGTCGACCAAGGCGTCCGTGGCGGACATGGTCGCCGACGGGAACCGCTCCGACCTCATCCTGAAGCCTGCCGGCCAGGGCGGCAGCGGGATGAGCCCGGTGGTCGCCGAGAAGCTGCGGAGCACCGACGAGGTCACGTCCGTCGTGGAGATGCGCTACTCCGGCGCCCGGGTGGCCGGGAACACCTCCTACATCGTGGGCACGCAGACCGAGGAGCTCGGCGACGTCGTGGACCTCGGCATCGAGTCGGGCTCGATGGACGACTTCGGCAAGGGCACGATGCTGCTCGGCGTGAAGCAGGCCGAGGTGCTCGGGCTCGGCGCCGGGGACTCCATCGCCGTCACCTTCCCCGAGACCGGCGAGGTCGACCTCACGGTGGCGGGGACGTTCACCGCCGACGCCATCGTCGGATCGGCCTACGTCGTCTCGCTCGACGACTTCGCCGACAACGTCACCTCCCGACTCGACACCGCGATCCTGGTGGCGACTGCGGACGGCGTGTCCGCGGCCGACGCCAAGGAAGCGGCGCAGGCAGCTGTCGCCGACTACCCGAACGTGAAGGTCAGCTACCCGTCCGAGCTGACCAAGGACGCTCAGGCACAGGTCGACCAGCTCCTCGGCATCGTCACGGCCCTGCTCCTGCTGGCCGTGGTCGTCGCCATCCTGGGGATCGTCAACACCCTCGTCCTCTCGGTGGTGGAGCGGACCCGCGAGCTCGGCCTCATGCGCGCCGTGGGAGCGACCCGCAAGCAGGTGCGGACCGTGGTCCGCCGCGAGTCGGTGCTGATGTCCCTGCTGGGCGCTCTGACGGGCATCGCTCTCGGCACTGCCTCGGGGATCGCGCTGAGCCGCGCGCTGGCCGACCAGGGGATCAGCTCGCTCGAGGTCCCTGTGGGCACGCTCGTGGCGTACCTGGTCGTGGCAGCCGTCGTCGGAGTGCTCGCTGCGATCGGTCCCGCCCGTCGGGCCAGCCGCGTCGACGTGCTCCGCGCGATCACGGTCGAGTAGCGCGCGCATGTTCACCTGGTGGGGCGCACAGGTCTTCCGCCTCCGTGCCTGGGTGCTCGCCGGAGCTGCCGCGTTCCTCGTCCTCGCCGCAGTGTGGGGAACGGGCGTGTTCGGCGCTCTCGGGGACACCGGGTTCGAGGACCCGGCCAGCGAGGCGTCGCAGGCGACTACCGCCGCCGAGGCCATCCTGGGCGGCGGCCACGACCTGCTCGTCCTGGTTCGCAGCGACGACCTGACGGTCGACGACCCGGCGTTCGCCTCGGGCGTCGAGCAGGCGGTCGCGGCCCTGCCTGCGGATCTGGTCGACGACACCGTCGGGTACGCCGAGACGGGGTCGGCGGCGTTCGTCTCCGAGGACCGGCACGCCACCTACGTCGCCGTGCAGGTGCCACCGGGCACCGGGGACGCCGACTACTGGGGCCTGGTGGAGGGGTACGACGCGCCCGAGGGGTTCGACGTGGGGTTCGGCGGCAACCTGGCGATGAACTCCGACATCAACGCGCAGGTCTCCGAGGACATCGCGCAGGCGGAGATGATCTCCTTCCCGGTCCTGCTGGTGCTGCTGCTGGTCGTCTTCGGCGGCCTGGTGGCGGCAGGCCTGCCCCTCGCCGTGGGCGCGGTCGCGATCCTGGGTGCGTTCACCGTGCTGCGCGTGCTCACGACGATGACCGAGGTGTCGGTGTTCGCCGTCAACATCGTGACCATGCTGGGGCTGGGTCTTGCGATCGACTACGCGCTGTTCATCCTCAGTCGCTTCCGCGAGCAGCTGCACGCCGGCCATGACGTCGAGCGGGCTCTGGTCACGACCATGTCCACCGCCGGCCGGACGGTCGCCGTGTCCGGCCTGACGGTCGCGCTCGCGCTGTCGTCCCTGCTCCTGTTTCCCCAGGTGTTCTTCCGGTCGATGGGGCTCGGTGGCATCGCGGCCGTGGTGGTGGCCATGGCCGCGTCCCTGACCGCTCTCCCCGCCGTGCTCGCCCTCCTCGGGCGCCGGGTCGACGCCGGCCGTGTGCCGTTCCTCAACCGAAGGCCGCGGGGACGCCGGTGCAGGTCCCTGGGAACGCGTCGCCGGCGTTGTGATGGCGCGTCCCTGGGTCTTCGTCGCCACCATCGTGCCCGCGCTGCTGGTGCTCGGCTCTCCGTTCCTGCGCGTCGAGTTCGGGGGCATCGACCACCGGGCGCTCCCCGAGGGAACTCCGAGCCGCGAGGTCGCGGAGTCTCTGCTGCAGGACTTCCCCCATGCCGGCGAGCCGATCCGGGTGGTCGTGCGCGACGCCTCGCCCGCCGTCACGGAGGCGTTCGGCGAGCGACTGCAGGACCTCGACGGGGTGGAGACCGTGACGGTGGCCGGTAGTCAGGGCAGCGACACCGTCCTCGACGTCACGCACCGCTTCGACGTCTACTCCTCGTCGGCCAAGCACCTCGTGCGCGAGGTGCGTTCGCTCGACCCCGACGCCGGATCGGCGATCGTGACCGGTACGACGGCGCACCTGCTCGACGTACTCGAGAGCCTCGGCGCGCAGCTTCCCGCGATGGCTCTCTGGGTTCTCGTCTCGACGTTCGTGCTGCTCTTCCTCGCCTTCGGGTCCCTGGTGCTCCCGGTCAAGGCCATCGTGATGAACCTGCTCTCGCTGTCGGCTTCCTTCGGCGCGATCGTGTGGATCTTCCAGGACGGGCACCTCGCCGACCTGCTGGGCTTCACCCCGACCGGGACGGTGGAGGCGACCCAGCCGATCCTGATCCTGGCGATGGCGTTCGGACTCTCCATGGACTACGAGGTGTTCCTCCTGAGCCGGGTCCGCGAGCAATGGGAGCTCACCGGCGACAACCGGCAGGCGGTGGCCACGGGTCTCCAGCGCACCGGCGGGCTCATCACGAGCGCAGCGCTCCTGCTCGTCGTCGTCATCGGGGCGTTCTCCACCAGCGGCATCACGTTCATCAAGATGATCGGCATCGGGATGGCGCTGGCCATCATCATCGACGCCACCGTGGTCCGGGGCCTCTTGGTGCCGGCCACGATGCGCCTCCTCGGCGCCTGGAACTGGTGGCTGCCCACGCCCCTGGCACGGCTCTGGCGCCGGATCGGCTTCCGGGAGCACGACGCGTCGCTACCCGAGTCCGGCCCCGCCCTGCCAGCCGGAGAGGTCGAGCAGCCGGTCGGCGCGGCCGGCTGAGGCGTCGACGCGCCGCGCGTTCGGGTCGTCGACCCTGTCGACCCAGGCACGGGCGGCAGCGGGCGGCTTGCCGAACGCGATGTGTCGGGCCACGAGCCGCTCGAGGCGAAGCCGGTCGTCGCAGCGCACGTGCCACACCTCGTCGAGGCAGGACCGGACCCGATGCCAGTGCGGGTGGTCGAGCAGGAGGTAGTTGCCCTCGGTGACCACGACCTGCGCGGACGGCGGAACGGCGACGGCCCCGGCGAGCGGCTGTTCGAGGATGCGGTCGAACCCTGGTGCGTAGACCGTCTCGCCTTGTGCCGCCGCGAAGCGCAGGCGGTGCAGCAGGGCCGCGTAGCCCAGCGCGTCGAACGTCTCGGGCGCTCCCTTGCGGTCGAGCAACCCCTGACGTGCCAGCTCGACGTCGGCGAGGTGGAAGCCGTCCATGGGCGCGTGGGCGCCCCGGTCGCCGAGCAGATCCAGGAGGAAGGTCGCGAGTGCAGACTTTCCCGCGCCCGGAGCACCGCTGATCCCGAGGATCCACCGCTTGCCGCCGGGCTCGGGCAGCAGGTCGGCGAGCTCGGACCCGGTCTCGGACACCAGCACCCGCACCGGCTCATCGGGAGGACGTTCGGGGGTCACGCTCCTTTATAGCCCGTTTGTCCCGGGCGGTCCGGGGAACAGACCGCGCATCAGTCGCACCACCGACCACACGAGGAACTGCCATGAGCGATGCCGAGAAGAAGCCACTGAGCGCCGACGAGCTCGCCGCGGAAGGGGCGACCGCCCTTCCCGACAAGGAGGTCGTGTCACTGCTCGACCTGAACGCCGACCTCGACCTGGCCCTCGACGCGGCAGCACCGATCGACCTCGCGGTGGCCGCCAACGCCAACGTCGCCGCGCCGATCGACGCGGCCGTGGGCGCCAACATCCTGTCCTTCGACTCCGACGCGCAGTCGCTCTCGGACCAGAACGTCGCGATCAACCAGGGCATCGACGCCGACGCCACCGCCCACTCCACCCAGGACAGCGTCCTGGACCAGAGCGACGACACCGTCGACGACGGCAGCACGGGCGCCACCGGCGGCACGAGCAGCGGCACGACAGACGGCGCCACCAGCGGCACGACGGGCGGGACCACGACCAGCACGGTCGGCGACTCCCTCAACGGCGACCTGCTCGACGTGAACGTCGACGTCGCCGCCGACGCCGACATCGCCGCGCCCATCGACGGTGCGGTCGCTGCGAACGCCAACGTCGCTGCCCCGATCGACGCCGCTGTCTCGGCCAATGTCGGCTCCGTGGGATCGGACGCCACCGCGGTCGCGCAGCAGGACGCCATCATCAACCAGGACATCGAGGGTTCCGCCGAGGCCAGCGCCGACCAGGCGTCGGACATCCAGCAGTAACCGGCAGTGACCACAGCTCCCGCGTCGGCCGGCGCCCCGGCGCCGGCCGACGGCGTCGTCCTCATCGGCGAGATGGCGGGGTCGGGCTACCGCACTCCCCCGTCCCTGGTACGCCGTGGCGACGGCCAGGTCATCCAGCTCACGCCCCTGCTCTACGAGGTCCTCGCCGCCATCGACGGCAGGCGCACGCTGGAGGAGGTCGCCGACCGGGTCTCGGACCGGACGCACCGCCACGTCACGTCGGACGACATCAACACGCTCATCACCGGGCAGCTCCTGCCGCTGGGTCTGCTCCGCCTCGCGGACGGCACGCAGCCGCAGGTCAAGCGCGCGGCGCCGTTGCTGGGCCTGAGGTTCCGCTACGTGGTCAGCGACCCAGAGGTGACGCGCAAGGTCACCGCCCCCTTCGCCCACCTGTTCCACCCCGCGATCGTGACGGTCCTGGTCGCTGCGTTCGTCGCGGTCGCCGGCTGGGTGCTCTTCCGTGAGGGCCTCGCGTCGGCGACCCACGAGGCGCTGTACCAGCCGGGACTGTTCCTGACCGTCGTCGCGGTGACCCTGCTCTCGGCCGGTTTCCACGAGTTCGGCCACGCGGCGGCCGCCCGCTACGGCGGAGCGACGCCCGGCGCTATGGGCACCGGGCTGTACCTGATCTGGCCCGCCTTCTACACCGACGTCACCGACAGCTACCGGCTCGGGCGGGGCGGACGGGTCCGCACGGACCTGGGCGGCCTGTACTTCAACGCCATCGTCGCCGTCGTGATGCTCGGCTGGTGGTGGCTCACCGGCTGGGACTCGGTGCTGCTGATCATCCTTGCCCAGGTGCTCCAGATGATCCGTCAGCTCGCACCGCTGGTGCGCTACGACGGCTACCACGTCCTCGCCGACGTCGTCGGTGTGCCGGACCTCTACCACCACATCAAGCCGACCCTGCTCGGGCTGCTCCCCCGCAACTGGGGCAAGGCCGAGCACCAGCTGCTCAAGCCGTGGGCACGAGCTGTCGTGAGCGTCTGGGTTCTGGTCGTCGTACCCACGCTGCTCACGACGCTGGCGCTCATGGTCGTGGCGTTCCCCCGGGTGGCTGCCACGGCCTGGGACAGCCTGGGCAGGCAGTGGACGGGGCTCGCCGGTTCCTTCGCCGACGGCGACCCTGCGGACATGGGAGTCCGGCTCGTGTCGATCGTGGCGATCGCACTTCCGGTCTTCGGCATGGGCTACATGATCAGCCGCGCGCTGCGGCGTACCGTCGCCCGCGCCTGGCGCTCGACGCAGGGCAGGCCGGGACGGCGCGTCGGCGCGGTCCTGGTCGCGCTGGCCGTCGTGGCGGGCCTGGCCTGGGCGTGGTGGCCTGAGCAGGACCGCTACCGGCCGATCCAGTCCTGGGAGCGCGGGACGGTCGTCGACGCTGTGCCCCGGGCGGCCTCCTTCGGGCTCGAGCCGGGCGGGGTCGCCCGAGCGACGACCAGCTGGCCCGCCGCCGAAGCCCTGCCCACTCCCGAGCGGCCGGCCCTGTCGGTGGTGCTCGTCCCGCACGACGGAGGCGACCCGGTCCTTCCCGAGCAGGGCAGCGACCAGGCGACCTCGGCGGGCCCCGGCACCTGGGTCTTCCCCTTCAACCGTCCCCTCGCCCCCGCCGAGGGCGACAACCAGGCCCTCGCGGTGAACACCGACGACGGATCGAGCGTGTACGACGTCGCGTTCGCTCTGGTGTGGGCCGAGGACGAGGTGGCCGACAACGTCAACGAGGCCTACGCGATGGCCAGCTGCACCGACTGCACCACCGTCGCGGTGGCCTTCCAGGTCGTGCTGGTCCTCGGCCAGAGCGACGTCGTGCCGCAGAACCTCGCCGGGGCCGTCAACTACAGCTGCGTCTCCTGCGTGACGGGCGCTCTGGCCCAGCAGCTCGTGCTCACCCTCGACGCCCCTCTGACGGAGAGGACCCGGCAGGAGCTGAACGAGCTGTGGCAGCGCGTCGCCGACTACGGCACGAGTCTCGAGGGCAGGTCCCTGTCGGAGATCCGCGCGAGACTCAGCGAGTTCGAGCGCGAGATCATCGGCCTCCTCGGCGTCGAGACGTCGCAGTCCACGACGAGCAGCGCTGGCCCCAGCCCGACCACCGACCCCACGGCCGTTGCCACCACAGACCCCTCGTCCGGCCCGTCCGCCGGTCCGTCGACCGATGCTTCGCCGTCAGGAGCCGGCTCGCCGACGACGTCCTCCCCCGACGGCGCCGGCGATCCGTCACCGGGCTCGCCGTCGTCCACGACCAGCCCGACCCCGAGCAGCGGCACCGCAACGGCCTCCGGCGAACCGACGCCGTCCAGGACGCCGACGTCCTCGTCCTCCCCGAGCGCCGGGACGTCGCCGAGCGAGACGGCGGCCCCGTGACCGATGCCTGGGCGGGTCGTTGACCCTACGACCGACGCTCTGACCCGGAGGTGCCCCCGTGACCCTGGCTCGACGCAACGCCCGAGTGCGGCCCCGCGCGGCCGTCGTCCGCCTGCTCGCCGTCGTCGGCGTGGTGGCTCTCGGCGGGACGCTGGCGACGACGAGCTCGAGCGCGGAGGGGGACGTCTCGCTCGCCGCGGTGCCGCGCGCCGACTGCGGCCCCGGATCACGACCCGAGACCTCCATCCAGGGTCGGGTCCCGGCTCACGACTACGACAGCGGCCGGGCACAGAGGGGGTACACCTGCAACACCGCCCGCGTCGGCCACTTCGGGAACAGCGGCGGCTTCAAGGTGCTGCGGTACGTCGACCGCAAGGGCCACGTGTGCGCCTTCTACGACTCCACGCTCCTCTCCCCCATCGACGTGCCCTACAACGTCGGCGCGGAGGGCACCGGGGTCGTGGTCCTCGACATGGCCGATCCTCGCCACCCGAAGCAGACGGCCAACCTGGTGACGCCGGCCATGCAGAGTCCCCACGAGTCGCTGCTGCTGAACAAGCGCCGTGGGCTCCTGGTGGCCGCCCTCGGCAACCCGGCCACCAACGTGGGCCAGCTCGACGTGTACGACGTGAGGAACGACTGCCGCTCGCCCCAGCTGCGCTCGAGCACGCCGTCCGGACTGTTGGGTCACGAGAGCGGGTTCGCCCCGGACGGGAGGACCTTCTACGTCTCCTCCACGTCCGGACAGACACTGACCGCCGTCGACCTCACCGACCCGACGCTGCCCCGGCCGATCTGGACCCGTGCAGGCGTCGTCTACCACGGCATGCGGGTCAGCCCGGACGGCAACCGGCTCTACGTCGCGGAGATCGGCAACCCCGGCAACGGCGTCCTCGCCAACGGCGGGCTCGCCATCCTCGACGTGAGCCAGATCCAGGCCCGCAGGCCCAACCCGGACGTGCCGGTGCTCAGCAAGCTCGCCTGGCGCAGCGGGTCGATCCCGCAGGTGCCGATCCCGATCACCATCGACGGCCGTCGGTACCTCCTCGAGGTCGACGAGTTCGCGAACTACCGCACGGACACGCTCGAGGCCTATGACGCGGAGGCGAAGGTCGGCGCCGCGCGGATCATCGACATCGACGACGAGCGCCACCCGCGCGTGGTGTCGAACATCCGGCTCCAGGTCAACCAGCCGTGGGCTCGCAAGGGACCGCAGCAGGACGACCCCGGCGCGCAGATGCAGGTCCAGGGGTACGCCGCCCACTACTGCTCGGTGCCCCGCGCCACGGACCCGAAGCTCGTCGCCTGCTCCTTCATCGCCTCGGGGCTGCGCGTCTTCGACATCCGCGACCCGAAGGCCCCCCGGGAGGTCGGCTACTTCAACAAGCCGCTGCAGCCTGGCGTCAAGCCGCCGCGCGAGGGCGCGCACGCCATGTCCGCTCCGGCGTGGGACACCAAGCGTCACCAGGTCTGGTACACCGACGGCAACACCGGCTTCTTCGCCGTCCGGCTGACCAACGGGATCGCGCCGAAGTCCTGGTGACCCGGCAGGGTCGAAGCACTGCCCCCGGCTAGGCGGGAAGCTCGAACCAGACCGTGGTGCCGCCACCGGGCGCGGCCTGCATGCCCGTACGTCCGCCGTGGGCCTCGATGATGCGCCGCGTCATGGCGAGACCGATGCCGCTGCCCCCTGTGCGCTTGTCGGCGCGCGCGAAGAGCACGAACATCGTCTCCTGCTTGTCCGGCGCCACACCGATGCCGTTGTCGGTGACGGTGACCCGCCACCTGTCGTCGAGAAGGTCTGCCGCGACGACCACCCGGGGCTCGGTCTCGGGCCGCGAGAACCGGAGCGCGTTGGAGAGCAGGTTCAACGCGACGGCGTACATCTGGTCGGCGTCGGCCTCGAGCGTGGGCAGCGGTCGGAGCGTGATCTCGGCTCCGGACTCGGCCACGGCCGGCGAGAGGTCGGCGAGGGCGAGCTCGAACACGGACGTCAGGTCGGTCGAGCCCCTGACCGGTGAGCCTCCCTCGCGGGCGTAGTCCAGCATCTGCTCGATCATGGCGTTCATCCGCTGGGCGGCCCGACCGACCCCGTCCACCATCCAGGTCAGGTCGGGGTCCCCGGTCACGACCGGCTCGGTCGAGAGCATCTCGGCGTTGGCGCCGATCGCGGTCAGGGGCGTGCGGAGGTCGTGGCTCACCTGGCCGGCGAACAGCGAGAGATGCTCGCGCGAGCGCTGGAGCTCCTCGCGCGCGTCGGCGAGCTCGCGTCGGGTGCCCTCCAGCTCGCGGGCGCACACGGCCAGCTCACTCACCCCCATGACTCGCTCGGCGAGGACCTCCAGGACCTCGACCTGGGTGCTGTCGAGCTCTCTGGGGTGTGCGTCGAGAACGGTCAACCGCCCGATCACCACCCCATCGGGCCCCGAGAGAGGAGCGGAGGCGTGGAAGAGCCACCCGGAGTCGGCCTGGCCACCGGGGAAGCGGTCGTCGCGCCGCACGTCGCCCACCACCACGACGTCGGGGTCGCCGACGACTGCCTCGGGCAGGAGGCGGACGTCCACGGCACCGGGCGGCGGGAAGCCCACGTCGGTGAGATGGTGCTGCTGCGTTCCCGTGACCACGGTGATCGTCGCCGTCGAAGCGCCACAGACGTTCGCGGCGAGCGCCGCCAACGCCCGCAGCTCCCGAGCCTCCGGCAGCTCGAGGAGGGCGAGTCTCTCGATCGCGGTCTCCCGCCGGTGCACTTCGTCCGACTTCACGTCTTCGTCTCCTTCGTCACTTTCATCACCATTGTCACAGAACACGGGGTCGTGCACGGGGAACCTCGGTCGGCGCTGCTCACGGACTCGACGTGCTGCGGTATGGGCCACCCGCGCTTCCTTCTGACCAAGTGCCAGAATCCGCAGATGCCTTCACGCCCGCGAAGCAGGCTGTCCCTCGGACTCCCGCTCGCCCTTGTGGCCGTGGCACTCAGCGCCTGCGGCTCCGACGACCTGCCCACCGCGGAGGAGGCCCGCGACGCCGGCCTGAAGTACGGCAAGGCCATCGTGAACACGGTCGGTGAGCGCGCCACCAGGGGCGAGATGGAGGCGCTGTGCGGGAAGGCTGCCCGCGACGAAGCGCTGCCGGGCGAGGATGGGCACCAGGCGGACGAGACCATCGATGCCTTCATCGACGGGTGCGTCGACGCCGTCGCCGCTGAGCAGTAGCCCGGCATCCGCAGCGCGGTCAGTCCCGCAGCGGGTAGTCCGCGAGCACCCGGGAAAGCACGCGGGCGACGTGCGCAGGCGCGTCTCTGACCTCGACCCGCACCCCGGCCGAGCTGGCCTCGTCCAGGACGTCCTTGAGCATCAGGGCACCCGTCAGGTCGACCCTGCCGAGCCGGCTCAGATGGACCACGATCCGGCCGATCTCGGCGTGCTGGGCGATGAGACGCGTGACCGACCGCTCCACGCCGGGGGCGGAGCCGAAGTAGAGGACGCCCGTCGGCCACACGTGCAGCGTGTCCTCCTCGAGCCTCGAGGGGACCGCGACGCTCAGCTCACGCCACAGGTGGACAGCCAGCGCGGTCCCCACACCGAGCAGCACTCCGCGCTCCACACGCGGGGCGAGGACGAGCGTGCCGACGAACGTCACCACGCCGACGGCGAACTGAGGGCGTGACCACCGCCAGTAGAGCCGCGGCGAGCGGACGTCGACGAGCGAGGCGACCGCGGCGATCACCAGGCCTGCCAGCACCGCCGTCGGAAGGGGCGCCAGGACGAAGGCGAAGGGCAGCAGTGCGGCGACGGTGAGGCCGGTGACCGCCCCGCTCCAGCGGGTACGGGCACCGCCCAGCCGGTTCAGGGCGGTCCGGGAGAACGAGCCGCCCACGGGGTAGCCGCCGGCTGCCCCCGAGGCGAAGTTGGCCAGCCCCTGTCCCATGAACTCCCGGTTGGAGTCCCAGTAGGTGCGGTCCTCTGCGGCGTACTTCCGCGCGATCGCCGACGGCTCGGCGAACCCCACCACCGCGATGACCACCGCAGGCAGCAGGAGCTGCGGAAGGTCGGCCCAGGGCAGGTCGACGCGCAGCGCGAGCTCGACCTCGATGTCGCCCACGACGCTGCCGCCGTAGTCCGTCATCCAGCTCCAGAGGGCACTTGTCGCCACCGCCACCAGCGCTCCCGGGAACAGTGGCGACAACCGCCGCCCTCCGAGCATGACGACCATCGCGCCCGCACCCAGCAGCACGTCCGTGGCGCTCCAGGAGCCGGGCTCGAGAACGGCCCGCAGGGCCGACACCACGGGGTTGCCGCCGCTGCCGTCCACCCCGAGGAGGGTCGGCAGCTGGGAGGAGACGATCAGCACGGCGGCGGCCGAGGTGAAGCTCACCACGACCGGCTGCGACATCAGGTAGGCGATCGGCCCGGCACCGACCGCGCCGATGAGCAGGCGCACGAGACCGACCAGGATGGCCAGGAGCCCGGCGAGCAAGGCGAAGCGCGCGGTTCCGGGGTCCCCCAGGGAGCTCAGCGCGCCGAACGTGAGGAGGCTGGTCACCGCCACCGGACCGGTCTGGAGGTACGGAGAGGAGCCGACCAGGGCGCCGGCGAGGGGCGCCGCCACCGCGGCGTACAGGCCGTGGACCGGGGCTACCCCGGCGATCTCGGCGTAGGCGAGTGACTGCGGCACGAGGACCAGTGCCACGCTGACCCCGGCGAGGAGGTCGCCGCGCACTGGCTTCACCACGTCAGGAACCTAGCAGCCGGCGGTGCCCCGAACAGCACGAACGCGGGCCGCCCTCCGTGTGGAGGACGGCCCGCGTCAGTGGGTGCGATCAGGGCTCGGTCGTGCCTGGGTCGGCGTCGGTCTCCGAGCTCTCGTCGGAGCTCTCGTCGGAGGTCTCGTCGGCCTCGGAGTCCTCGCTCTCCTCCAGGGCTTCCTTGACCGAGGTGATGACGCGCTGAGTGGCGCGCAGGTCCGAGCGCTTGGTCTCGGCGTCGTAGCCCATCAGCGTCGCGAGCAGGGCGTCGAGGGCGTCCGCCTCCGCCGTCCCCTCGGCGCGCAGCTGGAGCCGCGTCGAGAGCCGGAGCTGGTTGACGATCGTGCGGTAGACCTCGGGTCGGTAGCTGCGGAGGCTCTTCGCCTCGTCCCGCAGCTCCGCACGACTCACACCGGACATGGCGTCCTTCAGCTCGCCGATCTCGGCGATGTCGCCGGCGATGTTCTCGAGAACGGCGGCCTGGACGTCGTCGCCGAGCCGCTCGACCTTCCGCGACTCGGCCACGCGCTCGAGGTAGGCGACCTTGTGCGCGGCGTGCTTGGCCAGACGCCGGTGCGCCGGGGACATCCGGTCGGACTTGGCCTTGCGGCCGTGGTCCTTCGCCTTGTGGACGTGACCCTTGGCCTTCATGGACTTGTGGTGGTGCACCTTCGCGTGCGACGCCTTGGGGGCGGCAAACGCAGCAGGCGCGGCGCCGCCGCAGGCGAGGGCCGCGGCAAGCACGCCGGCGACTGCGGCGCGTGAGACTCGGTTCATCAGTGGCCTCCCAGACACTCATGACGGACTCCGCCCTCCCAGTGGCGGAGTCTTTACCTTCTTTACCTCCGGCAGTATTCCTGCTGAGCGCAGGAAGCGGTGCAAAACGTGAAAACCGGGCGTTCTGCGCTGGTCTCGGGTTCGTGCGGAACACTCCCGTAGGGTCCGGTCATGGACACGAAGATGATCGTGATCGTCGGGGCAGGTCCCGGGATCGGAGCGTCGCTGGCGCGGCGCTACGGCCGCGAGGGGTACGACGTGGCGCTCGTCGCGCGCTCGGCCGAGAGCCTCGAGCGACTCGGCGGCGAGCTCCAGGAGGCCGGCATCACCGCCGGATGGACCGCGGCGGACATCACGGACGAGGACGCACTCGGTGCCGCGGTCACACGGTTCGGCGAGCACCGGGGCCGCATCGACAGGCTTCACTTCAACCCGAGCCGCTACCGACCCGCCGACCCCCTGCACCTGTCGGCCGGCGAGCTCCTCGAGGACGTCCACGTCGGGTGCGCCGCCCTGCTCACCGCCGTCCAGGCGGCCCGGCCGTTCATGCGAGAAGGGTCGCGCGTCACCGTGACCGGAAGCATCGCGGCCGACCGCCCCGCCCCGGCTGCGTGCTCACTGGGGGTGCAGAAAGCGGCCCTGCGCAACCTCGTGCTGAGCCTCGACAAGACGCTCGCGCCCGACGGCATCCGCGCGACGTCGCTGACCGTGCACGGGGTCCTGGCGCCCGACACGGCGTACTCGCCCGACCGCGTGGCCGAGGCTCTGTACGACGCGGCACGCACACCGGAGGAGGACTGGCAGGCCGAGGTCGCCTACACCGGCTGAGCGATCACGAACCGCGTCCACGCCACCGGCGCTCGTGGTCGCGGATCTGGTCGATGATGATCGTCGACAGGGCGGAGTCGAGCTCCCGGTGCTGCCAGGCCGTCTCCTTGAGGTCGTCGACGAGGCCGCGGAGCCCGTTGAGCTCGTCGCGCTCGGCCTGGTTCAGGGACCGGGAGGCAGCGCCGGCGGAGATCAGGTAGATCACGACGCCAAGGCTTGCCAGGACCAGCACGAGGCCTATCAGTGAACCGATTGCCATCACCCGCCCAGCTCGGTTCGGCGCCCGGAGAGGCACCGGCTCAAGCCATCATGGGTCCGCGGGGAGGCGGCGTAAAGACGGCGTCTCGCGAAGGTGTGGTCGCAGACGACCCCATAGCGTGGAGCGCCGGTCAGGCGCTGAGGTAGTAGCCCGGGAAGCCCGCGTGTCCGTCCTCGTCCGTGGCGTTGGCGATCGAGCACACCTTGGTGTCGAGCGGACGGCACATCTGCTCCACCATCCAGGCAAGGACGCGCATGGTTGACCTCTCTGTCGAATCCTGTCGCGGCCACGATGCCCTCGACACCAACCGCCCAAACGCCCCAAAGGGGACCGGTCCAGACCACGGGACTCGCTCAGCGTCGTGTACGTCTCAGCCGCGACAGCTGCGAGGCGCGACCGTGCAGGATCGTGATCGCCTTCGCGAACGCCTCGTCGTGCTTGGCGGTCCTGGCGAACGAGGTGAGCAGCATCGGGGGCTTCACCCGCTGGCGCGCCACCGCCTTGGCGTAGGTGAACTCCCGGAGCCCGTCGGCCCCGTGGATCCGCCCGAAGCCGGAGTCCCCCACCCCACCGAACGGGAGGGCGGGGATCCCGGCGAAGGAGATCACGGAGTTCACCGCCGTCATCCCCGAGCGGATGCGGCGCGCGAGCTCCATGCCTCGGGTCTCGGAGAAGACCGTGGAGCCGAGGCCGTAGCCGGTGCCGTTCGCGAGCGCGACTGCCTCGTCCATGTCGCGGACCCTGTTGACCGTCATGGTCGGCCCGAAGGTCTCCTCGGTGATCGCGCTGGACTCGTGGGAGACGTCGGTGAGCACCACCGGGGTCACGAAGCGGTCCCCCACCGAGTCGGCCCCGCCGACGAGCGCCCGCGCACCCTTGGCCAGGGCGTCCGTGACGTGGCGGCGGACCACCTCCAGCTGCGCCGGCATGGTCATCGGGCCGTAGTGAGCGCCCTCGTGGGAACCGGGCCGGAGCTGACTCGTCCGGCGGGTGAGCTCCTCGAGGAAGGCGTCGTAGACGCGCTCGTGGACGTAGACCCGCTCCACGCCGGCGCATGTCTGGCCGGCGTTGGAGAAGGCCCCCCAGACGGCTGCGTCGGCGGCAGCCGCGAGGTCGGCATCCTCGTCGACGAGCAGGGCGTCCTTGCCGCCCGCCTCGATGAGGACGGGGGTGAGGTTCTCGGCACAGGCGGCCATCACCCGCTTGCCGGTGGCGGTGGACCCGGTGAACGCAAGCTTGTCGACGTCCGCGCGGCACAGGGCCGCCCCGGTCTCGCCGTACCCGACGACCGTCTGGAGCAGGGCGTGGTCGGGCACCACTTCGGCCAGGCTCTCGGCGAGCCACACGCCCACGCCAGGCGTGTGCTCGCTCGGCTTGAAGACCACGGCGTTGCCCGCGGCGAGCGCGTAGACGATGGACCCCATCGGCGTGAACACCGGGTAGTTCCAGGGGCCGATCACCCCGATCACCCCGAGCGGGAGGTACTCGACGGTGGCCGCGTGGTTGGCCATCAGCAGCCCCGGGGACACCTTGCGAGAGCCGAGGATCTTGGGCGCATGGGAGGCCGCCCAGCCGAGGTGGTCGATCGCCAGGCCGATCTCGAGCTGGGCGTCGGCGTGCGGCTTGCCGGTCTCCCGGTGGACCAGGTCGGCGAGCTGGCCCATCCGGCGGGCCAGCACGCCCTTCCACTGGCCGAGCACCTCCCGGCGTCCCTGCGGCCCCAACCCGGCCCACCACGCGGACGCCTCACGGGCCCGCGCGACAGCCGCAGCCACGTCCTCCGGCTCGTCGACGACGTGGACGCCGACGACGTCGCCGGTGGCCGGGTCGAAGGACTCGAGCTTCTGGGTCATCGATGCACTCCTTCACCGCGCAGCAGGTCCGCTGCCTTCTCGCCGATCATGATCGCCGGGGCGTTCGTGTTCCCGCGGGGCACGACGGGCATGACGGAGGCGTCGGCGACGCGCAGCCCCTCCACGCCGTACACCCGCAGGCTGGGGTCGACCACCGCCTGCTCCCCCACGCCCATGGCGCACGTGCCGACCGGGTGGTAGAGCGTCTGCGTGTGGTGCCGCACGTGCTCGACGACCTGGTCCTCCGTCGGGCTGACCTCGCCGGGCATGAAGGGCGCCGCGATGTGGCGGCGCAGGCGGCCGGCGTGCACCGTCTCGAGGACCCTCCGCACGCCGCGCACCATCGCGTCGAGGTCACGCGGGTCGTCGTAGTAGGCGGGGTCGATCTCGGGGTGCCAGCGCGGGTGCGCCGACCGGAGTCGCAGCCGCCCACGGCTCTCGACCTGGAGCAGGGTGGGCGCCACCGTGACCTTGCGCGTGGTCGGCTCGTGGAGGCCGTTGTCCCAGAACCCCGTCGGTGCCATGTGGATCTGCAGGTCGGGCGCCGGAAAGTCGTCGCGAGTGCGGAAGAACCCGCCCGCCTCACCGACGTTCGAGACCAGCGGCCCCTTGCCGACGGCCTTGGCCCGGCCGAAGTTGAGCAGCCCGTTGTAGTCGGCGAGGTCGCTCGCGTGCTTGGTGTGCCACACGAGGGGCGCGGCCGGGTGGTCGTGAAGGTTCTCGCCCACGCCCGGAAGATCGACCACCACCTCGACACCGACATCGCGCAGATGTCCTGCGGGCCCGACGCCGGAGAGCATCAGCAGCTGCGGCGAGTTCACCGCGCCGCCGCAGAGGACGACCTCGCCGTCGGCGTAGGCCCTCTGCTCACCCTCGGCGTCCTCGTAGGCCACACCCACCGCCCGGCCGCCGTCGACCAGCACACGGGAGGCAAGGGCTCCGGTCCGCACGGTCAGGTTGGGCCGCTCCAGAGCGGGTGCGAGGTAGGCCTCGAACACCGACCAGCGCCGCCCCTTGTGACAGGTCACCTGGTAGAGCCCCACGCCGTCCTGCTCGGCGCCGTTGAAGTCGTCGTTCGGCTTCATGCCGCTGGCCGCGGCGGACTCGAGCCAGGCGTAGGTGAGCGGATGGGTGTAGCGGCGGTCCTCGACGTGCACCGGCCCGCTCTGGCCGTGGTACGGCGCCCCCAGCGTGGAGTTGCGCTCCGACCGCAGGAAGTAGGGCAGCACGTCGTCGTAGCCCCACCCGACCGCACCGAAGTCGTCGCGCCAGGTGTCGTAGTCCAGCCGGTTGCCGCGGATGTAGATCATCGCGTTCATCGCCGAGCACCCGCCCAGCGCGCGCATCCGCGGCCAGAACGCGCGACGTGAGCCGAGCTGCTTCTGCTCGACCGTGTGGTACTGCCAGTCCCACCGGGTCTTGAAGAGCGTCGAGAACGCCGCCGGGATCGTGATCTCGTCGGCCACCGGCGCCCCGCCGGCCTCGAGCAGCAGCACGCGGGTGCCGGGGTCCTCGCTCAACCGGGCGGCGATCACCGCACCGGCGCTGCCGGCACCGA
Source organism: uncultured Actinomycetota bacterium (assembly GCA_963823965.1). Taxonomy (GTDB): domain Bacteria; phylum Actinomycetota; class Actinomycetes; order Propionibacteriales; family Nocardioidaceae; genus Nocardioides_C. The sequence goes on from CAWGNO010000002.1 coordinate 219,182, forward strand.
CGATGACGTAGTCGTAGGTCTCGGGCACACGGCCTCCTGGGTGCGCTCCGCGGGCGTTCCGCCGGATGCGCCGAACCTATGCCGAGCGCCGGTCCGCCACAAGAACCTGGCGGGCAGTGGCGGGTGGCGCCCCGACCGGCACGCCGGACGGCGTCCGCCGAGGCCCCACCCGGGAGGGGCGGCTCCCGGCCGTCCCCGCTTCCCACGGAGCCCCACCGCCCGGTGCGCACCATCTGGGAGAAGGCGGTCGCGACACCAGGCGGCGGGGTTCCCCTCCGCAATGACAACCGTCGGTGCGCTCCTCGGCGTTACACGCACCTACGCCCACCACGTAACCGACGTCACGTCGACTCGTTGTGTGAGTGTCCCGACACACGCTCCTCCGAGGTGACCCATGACCGCCCGCCGCACCGCCCTCGCCGCGACCCTGGCCGCCTTGGTGGCCGCGGCCCTGCCCGTCGCCTCGGCGGCGCCCGCGACCGCACAGGTGGGCCCGCGGGTGACCAACGGCTGCGTGAAGAGCGTTCCGGAGCCGGGCACGACCGAGCGGGTCTCGATCTGCTACACCGTCTTCAAGCCCGCAGGTGCCTCGCGTCGGCACAAGGTGCCGATGATCTTCCACAGCCACGGCTGGGCGGGGTCGCGCACCAAGGACCCGGCAGCGTTCTCGAAGTGGCTCGACTCGGGGTTCGGGGTCATCTCCTTCGACCAGCGCGGCTTCGGGGAGAGCGGCGGCAAGGCCCACGTGGAGAACCCGAACATCGAGGGACGCGACGTCAAGCGCCTCGTCTCCCTGGTCTCCCGGATGCGCTGGGTGCGCCACGACGGCAAGAACGATCCGAGGCTCGGGGCGATCGGAGGCAGCTACGGCGGCGGCTACCAGTACGTCGGAGCGTTCCGTGAGCTGATGGACCGCGGCAAGCCTGTCTTCGACGCGCTCGCCCCCGAGATCACGTGGTACGACCTGAACGAGAGCCTCGCGCCGCAGGAGGTCGTCCGCACCGCCTGGGCGCTGGTGCTGTCCTCGGCCGGCTCGGAGGCCCTCCCGCCGGAGGTGCTCGTGGCACTCGGGCAGGGCGCCGCCACCGGCTTCTGGCCGCGAGGCGAGGTTCCGGGCAGTGCCGACATGCACAAGTTCTTCGCCAAGAACGGCCCGGCCTGGCACGTCAAGCACGGTCGCCGTCTCGACATACCCGTGCTGATGGGCCAGGGCGCCACGGACACCCTCTTCCCGCTGCACCAGGGGCTGGAGAACTTCCAGCACGCCCTGACCCGCCGCGCGCGCCGGCACAGCATCTTCGTCGGCTACAACGGCGGGCACGTCCTCCCCGCGGTCTTCCCCCAGGCCGTCGGCGTGGCCAGCGACCCGTGCAGCAAGCGGCTGGCCGGCGGCTCGTTCGAGGACCTGGCGATCCGCTTCTTCACCGAGAAGCTCAAGGGCCGCCGGACCGGCCTGCGCGGCTTCGGCCGCTACCACCTCGCCACGGCGGACGGACGCTGCACCACCGTGCGCTCGGTCCGCGCGGACCACACGTTCGACGTGGGCACTGTCGCCACCACCGAGGCCGCCGGGCCGCCGGTCGCCGTCAAGATCGCCGACGGCCCCCTCCGGGTCGCGGGAACGCCGTACCTCTCCGGTGTGATGACCGCGGCAGGCGTGAACAACCGCGCCTTCTACGGCCTGGCCGTGGGCGCCACTCCCGCCGACGCGCGGCTGGTCCAGAACAACGTCCTCCCCGTCTTCGAGCTCGACCCTGTGCTCGGCGAGCTCCGCCGCATCGAGCTGCCTTCGGTGGCGGTCGACGTGCCCGAGGGACAGTCCCTGTTCGTCATGGCCACACCGTTCAGCGACACCTTCGCCGCGATGGGAAGCCGCACCCCCGGAGCGATCGTGCTGGAGGACGCGCAGGTCCGCCTGCCGCTCGTCGGGGACTGAACAGTTCACAGGTGGGCATGGTGACCGCATGACCTTCGGCGCGGACCACGCCGACCGGCGTACGTAGTACCCGACACACTGGGGGACCGCATGGCGACACCGATCGACCCGACCGCATCCGCATTCCTGCTGGCGGAGAACCGGCAGCAGCCCATGCACGTGGGCGGACTGCAGCTCTTCGAGCCGCCCGAGGACGCCGGCCCCGACTACGTGCGGAACATGTTCGCCCAGTCGCTTCACCGGGACGAGGTCGCGCCGCTGTTCCTGCGGCGCCCCCACCGCTCCGTCGCCACGGGCGGCCAGTGGGTCTGGGCCGAGGACGAGCAGTTCGACTGCGACTACCACGTCCGGCAGAGCGCGCTGGCCTCCCCCGGCCGGATCCGCGACCTGCTCGACCTGTGCGGCCGCCTCCACGGCACCCGGCTCGCGCTCGAGCGGCCGCTGTGGGAAACCCACGTCATCGAAGGTCTCGAGGACGGCAGGGTCGCGGTTTACACCAAGATGCACCACGCACTGGTGGACGGCGTCTCGTCCATGCGCCTGCTGCAGAGCGTGCTGTCGACCGACGCCGACCGCACCGACTTGCCCCCACCGTGGGGCCGTCAGCCTGTCGACCGGGCCCGCGTGCCCGCCCCCGACGACCACTCACTGCTCGACCTCCCGGTCGGCGCGTTCCGCTCGGCGCTCACCGTCGCCGCCGAGGCCGCCGGGATGCCCGGCGCCCTGCTCCGCACCCTGGCCCGGGGCGTGCGCAACGACACCTCGGCGCTCTCGCTGTACGCGCCGCGCACCATCCTCAACAAGCCGATCACCGGGTCCCGGCGCTTCGCCGCCCAGAGCTGGGAGATCGACCGGATGCGCGCCGTGGGCTCGGCGACGGGCACCACGCTCAACGACGTGGTGATGGCGATGTGCAGCGGAGCGTTGCGCCGCTACCTCCAGGATCTCGGAGCGCTGCCCGACACGACGCTCGTGGCGATGGTCCCCGTCGGCCTCAACGCCAAGGACGCGGCGAAGGCGTCGGCCTCCGGAGGCAACGCCGTGGGCGCGGTGATGGTCAAGCTCGGGACGGACCTCGCCGACCCGGCCGACCGGCTGACTGCGGTCCATCGCTCGATGGCCTCGGGCAAGCAGGCGCTCGGCTCGATGACCCCCGCGCAGATCATGGCCATGAGCGCACTCGGGATGGCCCCGGCCGTCCTGCCGGCGATGCTGCGCCTGCAGGGCATCACCCGGCCGCCGTTCAACGTGATCATCTCCAACGTGCCCGGACCGCGGGAGCCCCACTACTTCAACGGCGCCCGGCTCGACGGCATGTGGCCGCTCTCGATCCCCATCCACGGCATGGCGCTCAACATCACGTGCACCAGCTACGCCGGCTCGATGGGATTCGGGCTCACCGGCTGCCGCCGTACCGTTCCCCACCTGCAGCGCCTCCTGGCGCACCTCGACGACGAGCTGGCCGCCCTCGAGAAGGCCGCCGGCATCTGACCGTCGGCGTCGCGCGGCGGCTGGGGAACCTGTCCAGGCGGCCGGGCCTCTTGCGGTTCAGCCACCGCTCGACGAGGTCGCAGCAGCCGCGGTCACTGCCGCGGTGACGGCGGCGCGCACGGCCATGACCGCCTGCCCCACCGCCTGGCCGGCGAGCTCGCCCTCGGCCAGCTCCTTGCCCCGCGCGCGCACCAGCTTCTTGTCCGCCCCCGAGAGGTCCAGGACCTTGGGAAGCTGGTCGATGGACTGCAGGAGCGAGACGAGCAGCATCTCCCGGCTGTCCGGGGTCCTGCCGACCACGAGTACGTCGTGGAGCGCCCGCCGTACCTCTGCTTCGTGGGTGGAGTCCACGGACGGCCACGTGCGGGTGGGTACGACGCCCAGCACCCGGGCCCGCTCGTGGTGCAGGACGCCGCGCGCCTCCAGGCTCACGTAGACCGACGTCCGTAGCCCCTTCGTCAGGAAGCGCAGGGTCTGGGCCGGCTTCTGCGGCCGGTGCTTCTCCACCCGCTCCAGGGCGGTGTTCAGCACGGGGTGGTCGGTGAGCGCAGCATCCCGCACGACCAGCCGCCCCTCCTTCTCCCCGTCCTCGGAGCCGGTGACGTCCAGGCGTCCGAGTTCCACGAGGTCGAGGACCACCGCCCCGGCCAGCGCCAGGTCCAGGCGCGTCGTGTCCACCTCACGCTTTCCCGACTCGTCGTCGGTCAGCAGCAGCAACAGGTCCTCGGCCAGCAGCATCGGGGTCGTCTCCACGTCTCCACCCTAGGCGTGCAAGGCCCGCCCGTCCGGGACATGACGCCCCGGACGGGCGGGCCTTGGCAACCGGCGCGGAGAGCGGCTAGCTCGTTGCTCCCTCGTTGAGGCGGAGGAACTCGAGATGGCGCTCGTACTGGTCGAGGCAGTCGTGGATCACCTGGTTGCCGGTGTAGCCCATGACGTCGTAGTCCTGGCCGCCCTCCTCGAGGTGCACCTCGAGGCGGGCGTACTTGTCCCGGTCCCCGATCATCCGTCCGCCGTAGGTCGGCACCGGTGACTCCGTCACCGCCACCCTGTAGATGAACGGGTGCGGCTGCTCGGACGTCCGGAGCTCGATGAAGGGCCGGTCACCGTCACCCGTGCTGACCGCAGCCTCGACTCCACGTCCGTTCAGCTCCTCGGAAACCTCGGTGAGCGCCGGCACGATGACGTCGACGAGGTACTCGGCGGCGTCGTCTACGCCGACGAAGTTGACCGCACGCTCGAGGCGCGCCTTCCAGGACTCGCGCTCCTCGCGGGAGGCCCGCGCCGAGAGCATCGTCGGCAGGTGATGGGTCCCGGAGTCCGCCCGCCGTCCCTCGACGCGCAGCGCCTTCCACAGCCCGGCCATCACGGCGAGCAGCACGAAGGCGAACGGCACGGCGAAGATGATCGTCGCGTACTGCAGCGCCACGATCCCTCCGACGAGCAGCATCGCGACGGTCAGCAGGCCGGTCACCGCCGCCCAGACGATGCGCATCCACGGCGCCGCGTCGTCCTGCACCGAGCGCAGATGCGAGCTCAGGTTGCCCATCACGAGGGCCCCGGAGTCGGCCGACGTGACGTAGAACAGCAGTCCCACGAACGTGGCCAGCACGATCAGGAAGCTGCCGGCCGGGTAGTCCTGGAGCAGCACGAAGAAGCCGGACCCGTCGAACTGCTGCGCCGTCTTCGCGAAGTCCGCGTCGCCGCCGCGCACGCGGTCCAGCGCCGCGTTGCCGAAGATCGACACCCACATGACGATGTAGCTGAACGGGATGATCATCGTGCCGGCCACGAACTGGCGGATCGTCCGCCCGCGCGAGATGCGGGCCAGGAACAGGCCGACGAAGGACGCCCAGGCGATCCACCAGGCCCAGAAGAACAGGGTCCAGTAGGACATCCACTCCGCGTTGTCCACGAAGGCGAAGGTCTGCATGGTCTTGTCGGTGAAGGTGCTGACGAAGTCCCCGACGTTGAGCACGACCGCGTTCAGGATGAACGAGGTCTTCCCGGTGATCAGCACCCAGGCCGCGAGGCCGAGCGCCAGCAGCACGTTGAGCTGGGAGAGGAAGCGGATGCCCTTGTCGACGCCGGTGGTCGCGGAGATCGCCGCCATCACCACGGCCAGGACCGCGAGAGCGATCTGCGCACCCGTGCCGATGCCCACCCCGAAGGCCATGTTCAGCCCGACGTTGAGGAAGACCACGCCGATGCCCAGGCTGGTCGCCACGCCGAACACGGTGCCGAGCACCGCGGCGGTGTCGACCGCGTGGCCGAGAGGACCGTCCACCTTCTTGCCGAAGATCGGGTACAGCGCCGAGCGCACGGCCAGCGGGAGGTTCATCCGGTAGGCGAAGTAGCCCAGGGCCAGACCCATGAGGGCGTACATCGCCCAACCGGAGATGCCGTAGTGGAACAGCGTCCACACCGTCGCCTCCCGGGCCGCCTCCACGGTCTCGGGGTCGCCGGTCGGAGGCGCCATGTACTGGGTGACGGGCTCGACGACCGAGTAGAACATGACGTCGGTGCCGATGCCCGCCGCGAACAGCATCGAGGCCCAGGCGAACGTGGAGAACTCCGGGCGCGAGTGGTCCGGGCCGAGGCGGACGTTGCCGTACCTCGAGATACCCAGGAAGAGCACGAAGACCAGGATCATCGTGGCCAGGGCGATGTAGACCCATCCGAAGCCGGTGGTCACGTGGCCGACCACCGACGAGATGACGGACTCGGCCTGGGACGGCGCGATGATCGCCCAGAGGGCCATCGCGGTGATGCCGATGACGGAGGAGAGGAAGACCGGCCAGCGAGCCTGCGGCCCGGAAAGCTTCTCCTTGGCCCTGTCGACGGCCTCCTCACCGGGACTTGTGTCAGTGCTCATGCGGTGACTCCTCCTCGGGGGGCAGGGTTGGCGCCGGCGGCACTGGGTGCACCGTCGGGGACGTTCCAGGCGTCGTTGCGGGGGTCGCCCGGCGGGTAGAGCGGATCACCGCGGCCGTGCCGGTACCACGGCACGTTCTCGGCCGGGAGCGGTGTGTTGCCCGCGATGAGGTCGGCTGCCTTCTCGGCCACCATCATCACCGGCGCGTAGATGTTGCCGTTGGTGACGTAGGGGAAGACGGAGGCGTCGACGACGCGCAGGCCGTCCGTGCCGTGCACCCGCATGGAGGACGGGTCCACCACACCGCTCTCCTCCTGCCGCCCCATCCGGGCCGTGCACGAGGGGTGCAGCGCGGTCTCGGCGTCGCGAGCCACCCAGTCCAGGATCTCCTGGTCGGTGGAGACGCTCGGTCCCGGTGAGATCTCACCACCGCTGAAGGCGGCGAATGCGGGCTGCTCGAGGATGTTCCGCGCGGCCCGGACCATCTCGATCCACTCACGCCGGTCGTTCTCGGTCGAGAGGTAGTTGAACTGGACCGCCGGGTGCTCGTAGGGGTCGGTGGAGCGGATCCGCACCCAGCCCCGGGTGTCGGCGTACATCGGGCCGATGTGGACCTGGTACCCGTGTATCCCGTAGTCGCTCTCCGCGGGCTTGCTGCCGTCGTAGCGGATCGCGATGGGCAGGAAGTGGAACATCTCGTTGGGCCACTCCGCCTCGTCGTTGCTGCGGATGAACCCGCCCGCCTCGAAGTGGTTGGAGGCCCCGACCCCGCGCCGACCGAAGAGCCACTCGGCGCCGATGCGGGGCTTGTGGTGGTGGGCCAGCCACGGCGCGATCGAGACCGGCTGCCGCGCAGAGTGCTGGATGTAGACCTCGAGGTGGTCCTGGAGGTTCGCGCCCACTCCGGGCAGCTCCACCCGCGTCGGCACGCCCGCCGCTGCGAGGTGCTCGGGATCACCGATCCCGGCGAGCTGCAGCAGCTGAGGGCTGTTGAAGGCGCCGCCGCACAGGATCACCTCGCCCGCAGTGACCGAGCGGTGCATCCGTCCTGCCCGGACGTAGTCGACGCCGGTGCAGCGGTCACCTTCCATCCGCAGGCCGGTCACCATCGCGAGCGTCTCGACGTCCAGGTTCTTCCGGTGCATGACCGGGTGCAGGTACGCACGCGCGGCGGAGAGCCGGCGGCCCCGGTGGACGTTGCGGTCGAACTTCGCGAACCCCTCCTGCCGGTAGCCGTTCACGTCGTCGGTGAGCGGGTAACCGGCCTGCTGCACCGCCTCGAGGAAGGCGCCGAACAAAGGCGAGGTCGCCGGGCCACGCTCCAGCACGAGCGGGCCCGAGCCGCCCCGCCAGGCGTCCGCACCGGCGAGGCAGGTCTCCATCCGCTTGAAGTAGGGCAGGCAGTGGGCGTAGTCCCAGTGCTCCATCCCCGTTTCGGCGCCCCAGCGCTCGAAGTCCATGGGGTTGCCGCGCTGGAAGATCATCCCGTTGATCGAGCTGGACCCGCCGAGCACCTTCCCGCGAGCGTGGAAGACGCGGCGACCCCCCATGTGCGGCTCGGGCTCGGACTCGTACTTCCAGTCGTAGAGCCGGTTCCCGATCGGGTACGGGAGCGCGGCGGGCATGTGGATGAACGCGTCGACCTTGTAGTCGTTGCGGCCGGCCTCCAGGACCAGCACGCTCGTGGACGGGTCCGAGCTCAGCCTGTTGGCCAGAGCGGAGCCGGCCGAACCGCCGCCGACGATGACGTAGTCGTAAACCTTGCCCATCAGCTGTCCTGTCCCTCTCCCTGGTCACCCTTGGCCGTGTCCGAGCCGAACCAGTACTGGGGTGCCGGCTTGATGTTGTGCCAGATGTGCTTGGTCTCGCGGTACTCGTCCAGGCCCGCCAGGCCCAGCTCGCGGCCCACGCCGGACTGCTTGAAACCGCCCCACTCCGCCTGGGGGACGTACGGGTGGTAGTCGTTGATCCAGATGGTTCCGTGGCGCAGGCGGCTCGCGACGCGTTCGGCACGGCCGGCGTTCTGGGTCCACACCGCACCGGCGAGGCCGTACACCGTGTCGTTGGCGAGCGACACCGCGGCCTCCTCGCGCCGGTCCTCGTCCGTCCCGGTGAAGCGCTCGACGGTCAGGACCGGGCCGAAGGACTCCTCCTGGACCACGGTCATGTCGGCCGCGCAGTCGTCGAGGATGGTCGGCAGGTAGTAGAAGCCCTTCTCCAGGTCCGGGTCGTCGGGCCGGGCGCCGCCGACACGCAAGGTGGCGCCCTCGGCGATCCCGGCAGCGACGTACTTCTCGACCTTCTCGCGGTGCTCGGCACTGATCAGGGGTCCGGTCTCCGCGTCGGGGTCGAAGGGGCCTCCGAGGCGGATCTTGGCGGTACGCCGCACCAGCTCGTCCACGAACTCGTCGTGGATCCGGTCGTCGACGATCAGCCGCGCCCCGGCGGAGCACACCTGTCCGGAGTCGAGGAAGATCGCGGTCATCGCGAAGTCGAGCGCCGTCTCGATGTCGGCGTCGGCGAAGACGACGTTGGGGTTCTTGCCGCCGAGCTCCAGCGCGACCTTCTTCACGGTCTTCGCGGCGGCGGCCATGATCTTCCGGCCTGTGGCGAGGCCGCCGGTGAAGGAGACCAGGTCCACCTCGGGCGACTCGGTCAGGGGTACGCCGACATCGGCGCCCGTGCCGAGCACGAGGTTGGCGACGCCGTCGGGGACCCCGGCCTCGGTCAGGGCCTTCATCAGCCAGATGGAGGTCGACGGGGTCAGCTCGCTCGGCTTGAGGACGAAGGTGTTGCCCGCGGCCAGCGCGGGTGCGACCTTCCAGGCCGTCTGCAGCAGCGGGAAGTTCCAGGGCGTGATCAGGGAGCACACCCCGATGGGCTCGTGGACGACGCGGCTGACCACGTTCGGCATGCCCGGGTCGATCATCCGCCCGGCGTCGGCGTTGGCGAGCCCGGCGAAGTGCCGGAACACCCCGATGATGTCGTCGACGTCGATCTCCGACTCGACCTTGCGCTTGCCGGTGTCGAGCGACTCGAGGCGCGCCACCTCCTCCTTGTCGGCCTCGAGCAGGTCGGCGACGCGATGGAGCACCTTCGAGCGCTCGAGCCCGGAGGTCTGACGCCAGGGTCCGTCCTCGAACGCGCTGCGGGCGGCGAAGACTGCCGACTCGGCGTCGGTGGGCCCCGCCTCGGAGACGGTGGCGACATGGGTCCCGTCAGCGGGACATCGGATCTCTCGGGTGCGACCGTCGTCGGCGTCTCGCCAGCGTCCGTCGATGTACAGCTCGGGCATCGAACTCCTTCGTTCCGAGCCGCGGACCTCGTCTCGGCCGCGGCGGTGCGGCAGAACGGCATGAGGGCATGCCGGATGGGGCTGATGTGAGCCTTCCAGAAGAAGGCGTGATGAAACTGCTGGGCTAGATATTTGGACGTAGGTCACACCTACCGGTCACCGGGCACCATTTCGCCACGGCGCCGGGCGCCCCTGGAGCCACCACTCGAGCCGCTTGGTCAGCTGCGGAAGCACGACGTAGGTCATCACCGGGGTCATCACCAGCGTGGTGCCGAGCACCCGCGGGACCAGATCGAGGCCGGGCGCGAGCCACGAGAGCAGGACGCTGACAGCGAGGCTCAGCGGGAAGAACGCGAACCAGATCATCACCGCCTGCTTCCAGCGCGGCGGCGCTGCCGCCTGGGGGACGCAGGTCCACGACGTCGTGCTCCTGCGGCGGGTCGAACCAGCCCTCGATCCCGGTGCGGCGCTCCCTGACCGACTCCCCCACGATGCCCTGCGCCGACCCGAGCCACCACGAGCGTTGTTCCGATGCCTCCCACCGCGCGAGCGACTCCTCGCTGTCGAAGCGGTAGAGCATGTGCCACTCGTCCGACGCCGTGCTCGGGCGCACCCACCCGGTGCCGAGGAAGCCCTCGAACCTCTCCGCCAGGGCAGAACCGGCCCGGACCCAGGCGACCATCTGGTCGTGGTGCTCGGGCTCCACGTGCCGGAGGATCGACACGGTCACCGGAAGGGTGGCCGTGCTCGCGGGCTCTCCCGAGTCCGGGGGGCCCGCCGACTCCTCGTGGTCGTCGGGGACGTGGCTGCGCTGGGAGGTGGTCACGGGCCACCAGGCTAGAGGCGGCGGCAGGCGCCTCCCCGACCGGAGTGGATGCCGGCGCTCAGGCGCGGGCTGCGCCGTACCCGAGGAGAGCCGCCAGGCCCAGCGCGCTGCGAGGCGCATAGCCGGTGCGCCAGAGGCCCCCGTGAACCGCGGCGAAGGCCTCGTCCTCCCAGGGATGCTCGTGCTTCGGCCCGCCGCCGGTGTGCAGGTCGTGCACCAGCAGCGCCGCCATCAGCACGTTGGAGGTGGCCGGCTCGAAGACCTCCACTCCGAACCGGTGGGCACCGGCGTACGCGGCGGCGAGGGCGCGGTTCTTCACGACCGACCGTGTGCGTGTCGGCGGCGCGACGTTGAGCGAGACCGACGTGCCCGCGTCACGAGCAACCACGGCGCGCCAGCGCTGCAGCCGCTTCGCCAACGCGTAGTTGGGCCCCTGCTGCGGCACGAGGCTGTCGTTGACCCCCGGATCGGTGCCAGGGACGTAGGCCCTGCGGAGGAGGCGCCCGGCACTGGCGGCACGCAGTGGCCTGCCCAGCAGCTTCGCGGTGCTCGATCGCCCTTCGTAGGCCCGGGTCGCCTGGTCGACGGCCTCACCCGGAACCGCGAAGACGTCGGTCGGGGTGGCCAGGAAGGCCAGGGCCACGTCGTCGTGCGCCTCGAGGAGCCGGGTGGTGAGCGCGTCCACCGCCATCGAGACGCGGACGTTGGTCGCGCCGTCGGCGTACACGTAGTTGCCGAGCACGACGCGGTCCGGAAGGCCGGTCACCCACTCCGCCACGTCCGGGACCTCGGAGACCAGGTCCGCGCCCGCGTGGTGGTGGACGTCCTCCCCCTTGCCCGGCTCGACCGGGACGAGGGTCGTCCCGGCGCCGTGGCGCGCGGTCTCGAGCACGCGCTGCCAGATCTCGGGACGCGGCAGATCGACCGCGGCGACCCTGGCTCCCCAGCGCTGGAGCGCCTGGAGCGGGCCCATCTCCGCGCCCGCCCCGAGCACGGCGACGGTCTGTCCCTCCAGCCGAAGCCAGTCCGGGTTGTCCATGACCAGCCTGACCGCTTCGGCGGCGGAGGGCTCCAGAACTCCGCCCGCCACCCAGGCGTCGAGCCGGTGGTGCAGGTCGTCGCCGCGCAGGCGCCGGCCACGGAAGGGCAGGGAGAGCTCCGTCTCGGCCTCGCCGTCGCCGCGCACCTCGATGGTCTCGATCGGACGCCTGGCTCCGGACCCGGTCCAGGAACGCAGCGGAAGCTCGGACCCGTTGGAGCTGACGACCTCCATGCGGTCGTGCAGGGAGGTCAGCCCGTCGGCGGCGATCGCGATTGCTGCCTCGCGGGAGCTGAGCCCGGCCTCGAGGAGACGACGGAAGTGGATGAGGTACCCGCTGCGCCAGTTGGTCTCCTGCTCGGCGTCGACCGACCCGACCGGGTCGACCTCGCGCAGCGCGTCCGCGACGACCGCGCGTCCCACGGCCGCCGTGCTGCGGCGTCCGTCGGCGGCTCGGGGGAAGACGATGCCTTGCTCCTGCTGCTCGCTCATCGGCTCATCATGCCGCGAACCCGCGGCGCCGACGTACGCCGGGGCGCGGGACCGGCGTGCCCCGGCGGGCTCACTCCACCGGCGCCGGCGGCGTGGTCGGCGGAGCCGGTGCGGTTGGCGGCACGACGGTCACCGCACCGACGGCTCCGGTGAGGTCGAGGTTGCTCCCGTCCACAGCGCGCACCGTGAAGGACTCGACCGGCTCCTCGACGTCGTCGGCCAGGACCCGGACCGTGAACAGCGCCGACACCTCACCCGGTCGGAACCTGACGCGCCTGGTCGTCGGCACGTAGTCGTCCGGCCCCGCGCTGTCCGCGACGGCGGAGACCGAGACCTCGACGGTCTTGCCACTCGCGCGTGTGAGGGCCAGCCGCACCGGCACGTCGACGCCTCCTGCCGCCGGCTCGACGACTTCGACGCTTTCCACGCGGAGCCGCGGTGGAGGGTCGTCGTCGCGGACCAGGCCCACTCCCGTTCCGTCACCGATCCGGAGTCCTCGCGGCTCGTCCAGCCGGACCCGCAACCGTTCGATCGGTTCGTCCCGCGCGTCGTCGCGGACGCGGACCCGGACGACCGCTCGGCGGACGCCGACGGGGATGAACACCCGGGTGTCGGTCGGGACGAAGTCCGCTCCTGCGCTGGCCGTGCCGGCCGCAGTGCGCACCCGCACGCTGGTCCGGCGCGACGTGGGACGGCTCAGGCCGACGGAGAAGCGCAGGACCGAGCCGCCAGGTCGCTCGCTCACCGACGCGTCGGAGACACGCGCGGTCGGCACGGGCGGCCGCGGACGACCACGCCCGTCGAGCGCGGCCAGGCAGTAGCCGCGGTTGCGGATCCCGGCGATGATCCGCGGCACCGCGGCGAGCGTTGCGGCGGACCTGTCGACGCCGTCGTGGAGCAGCACGATGTTCGGCTCGCCGGGACGCAGCTGGCCGAGCACGCTCCTCACGATCGAGCCGGCCGACCTTCCGTCCCAGTCTCGCGGGTCGGCGGTCCAGAGCACCGGGACCAGGCCCAGGTCGCCGACCACAGCGCGCACCCGCGCGTCGATGCTTCCGTACGGCGGCCGCATGAGCTGTGAGGGCGTCACCGACGCGGCCCTGATCGCGCGACGGGTCCGTCGCAGCGTCGAGCGCACCTCACCGGACCCGAGCCGGACCAGGTCCTCGTGCCCGTAGGTGTGGTTGCCGATGGTGAACCCCAAGGCGGCCGCCCGACGGACCACGCCCGGGGCAGCCGACACTCGCTGTCCCACGACGAAGAAGGTCGCGGGCACGTGCCGCTCGTGCAGGAGGTTCAGGAAGTCCGGGGTGAGGGTCGAGTTCGGCCCGTCGTCGAAGGTCAACGCCACGAGGCCGCTCGAGCAGGGGCTCGCCGCCGCTTTGACGGAGCGCGCCGCGGCCTGAGCAGCCAGCGGGGGCACCGCCACCGCTACGAGCGTTCCGGTGACGACGAGCATGATGTGGCGGGACAGCAGTCCCCGCAGCCGTGCACTCCCCATGTGCTCGCCCCCCCGTTTCCCCTCGCCCAGGATGCGGGACGGGTCCGGCGCGCGCAGGGGATTCGCTCGACCTCGCCGGGTGGCTAGACGGGCTCCGTCGTCGCTCCGCTGAGCGGCTCGGCGGCGTGGGCCGGAACCGGACCGGCCCCCTCGAGCGGTCGCGACTCCCCGGCGACCACATCGACGTCCGTCCTGCCGGTGGCGGCGTCCACTGCGGGCCGGACCGCGAGATGGCGGCGCGTCGTCGAGAAGAGGTACACCGCGGCCACCGCGGAGCCGGCGCTCATCAAGGTGAAGATCAGGCGGTAGTCCAGCAGCGAGACCAGCAGCGCCCCGAGCGCGATCGAGAGGGCCTGGGGGGTGGTGATCAGGACCTCGGTCGCCGTCGACACCCGCCCCATCAGACGCCCAGGCGTGGCGCGCTGCAACAGGGTGTTGTAGGCGACGATCAGCACCGGGATCGCCATGCCCAGCACAGCCGTCCCGGCAAGCATCTGCCACAGCTCGACGGCGGCCGCGATGCCGGCCACGCCGACACTGAGCGTGACCAGCCCCGCCATGATCGAGCGGACCTCGCCGAGGCGACGGATCACCCGGCTCGACAGCAAGCCGCTGACGAGTGCGCCGATGCCCTGGATGGTGAGCATGGGGCCGACGAACTCGACCGGCTTGTCGAACGCCTCCACCACGGCGTACACGGCCGACTCGGCGAAGCCGACCACCAGCAGGCAGATGCTCAGGCTCAGGGTGCTGTGCAGCAGCAGCGGTGTACGCCGGATGTGGGTGATCCCGGCGCCGACCTCGGCACGCCAGTGCAGAGGCTCGTGCTCCTCCTTGTGCTCGACGACGCGCAGGCTCGACAGCGCCGCCGCGGCCACGAGGAACGTCGCGGCGTCGGCGACCGCCACCCATTGGCCTCCGGCGAGCGCGAACAGCCCGGCACCGGTGAGCGGTCCGACGAGGCGAAGGGCCTCGCGCGTCACGGACAGGGAGGCGTTGGCCTCCACCAGGACGTCCTCGGCGAGCATGTCCTTGAGCAGGCCGTTGAGCGCGGCCGGCGTCACCACGAACGAGATGCCGTAGAGGAACGCGACGACGTAGATGATCCACACGTCGGAGGCGTCCCGGACGACGAGGAGCGGCAGCATGGCCACGGCGGTCCCGAGGTTGACCGCGACCAGGAACGCCCGCCGGGGCACGCGGTCGACCACGTAGCCGAACAGCGGCGCCAGGAGTGCCGGGATGGTCAGCCACAGGAACGTCAGGCCGGCGGCCCCGTTGGAGTCGGTGAGCTTCTTGACCCACATGCTCAGAACGATCAGCATCAGCGCGTCGCCGAACATGCTCGTGGCGAGCCCCAGATAGAGCCGCTTGAAGCCCTTGGTGCGGAAGGCTCCCCTCATCGTGCATCCCCCTCGTGGTCGGTCGCCGCGTCAGGTGCGCGGTCGGAGTGGTCGTCCGCCGTGCGGGGCACGGCGGTGGTCGGGTGCTGCTGCTCGTCGCCGATCTGCCCGGCGGTGTCGCCGTGCGCGCTCCACCCGTCTCGCGCGGGCCGCGCCGCCAGCCAGCCGACCATCGAGACGAGCCGCGACCCGTCGGGTCGCAGCGACGGGTCGTGCAGCCGCTCGAGGTGCGTCATCAGCAGGTCCGTCATCCGGGACGAGATGTCGGAGGCCTCGTCGGCGGTCAGCCAGGTGCTCGACTGCACGACGGTGGTGGCGTCCTGCCACTCGGCGGACTCGAGGTGGAGCCTGTCCTGAGCGGCGAGCAGGCGAGCGAGCTCGCGGCTGAGCAGCACCTCGGTGAGCGCCCGCCCGGCGGCCCTGGCCTCAGGCTCGGTGTCGCCCTCGTTCCAGCTCAACCCGGCCTCCGACGCGCGCCAGGGGCGACTCCGCCCGGTGGCACCCTCCACCTCCGTGACGAACCCGTGCTCGGCGAGCTTGCGCAGGTGCCAGGAGCAGTTCGAGGGCGTGTCGTCGAGGCGTTCGGACAGCTCGGTCGCCGTGCCGGGGCCGTCGACCTGCAGCGACTCGAGGAGGTCGAGGCGCAGCGGGTGCGCCAGTGCCTTGAGCGGGGCGGCGTCGGTGATGGTGCGGCGTTCCATATGTCGAAAGTACTCTTTCGAAAGAGTTCTTTCCATAGTTCGATGGAACTATCCACGAACAGAGCCTGCTTCTGGCTCAGTCCTCGAAGATCGCCCGGACGTCGGCAGCGTCGATCGTGGTCGCCATCGACCCGTCACCGTCCATCACGTCGGCGAAGAGCGCCGCCTTGCGCGACTTGAGCGCCATCACCTTCTCCTCGATGGTGTCGGCGGCCACGAGCCGGTAGACCATCACCGGCCGGTCCTGGCCGATCCGGTGCGCACGGTCGACGGCCTGCGCCTCCACGGCCGGGTTCCACCACGGGTCGAGGACGAAGACGTAGTCCGCCTCGGTCAGCGTGAGACCGACCCCGCCCGCCTTGAGGCTGATCAAGAACACCGGTGCCTCCCCCGCGCGGAACCCCTCGACCACGCTGCCGCGGTCCCGTGTGCTCCCGTCGAGGTACGCCGAGGCGATCCCTTCGCGGTCGAGACGGGCGCGGACGCGCCGCAGGAAGGAGGTGAACTGGCTGAAGACGAGGGCCCGGTGCCCCTCCGCGACCAGCTCCTGCAGGTGGTCGACGAGCACGTCCAGCTTGGCCGAACCGAGGCCGTCGTACTTCTCGTCGACCAGCCCGGCGTCGAGGCTGAGCTGCCGCAGCCGCGTCAGAGAGCGGAAGATCGCGATCCGGTTGCGGTCGAAGTCCTCGTCGACGAGTCCGAGCACGGTCTGCCGCTCGCGCTGGAGGTGCGTCTCGTACACCCGCCGGTGGCGGGGCCCGAGACGGACCTCGAGGACCTGCTCCTGCTTCGGCGGCAGGTCGGCGGCGACCAGCTCCTTCGTACGCCGGAGCACGAACGGTCGGATCCTGCGACGGAACCGGTCGAGGGCCTCGGTGTCCCCCAACCTCTCCACCGGGTTGGCGACGAGCTCGACGAACCGTCGGGGGTAGGGGTAGAGGCCGGGAGCCACGATCGACAGCAGGGACCACAGCTCCATGAGCCGGTTCTCCATGGGCGTCCCGGTCAGCGCCAGCCGGAACGGCACCTCGAGCCTGCGGACGGCCTGGTAGGTCTTCCCCTGGTGGTTCTTGACCGTCTGCGCCTCGTCGAGGACCAGCCCGCCCCACTCGCAGCCCAGGTAGGCGTCCACCTCCAGGCGGTAGAGCGTGTAGGAGGTGATGACCAGGTCCGCACCCCCCGCGAGCGACGCGACCGAGGTGCCGCGACGGGCGTGGGACTCGGTGACCGTCTCCACCGCGAGCCCCGGCGTGAAGGCGGCGGCCTCGTGGGCCCAGGTCGAGACGACGCTGGTGGGTGCGACGACCAGGAACGGCCCGGAGCCCTCCGCGCGAGCATGGGCGACGAGGGCCAGGGTCTGCAAAGTCTTGCCCAGGCCCATGTCGTCGGCCAGAAGCCCGCCCAGCCCGACCTTCCAGAGGAAGGCAAGCCAGCGGAACCCGTCGGCCTGGTAGCCGCGCAGCTCCGCCTTCAGACCCACGGGCTCGACGGGCGGGAGGGTGTCGACGCCGCGCAGGGCGCGGGCCGCACGCACCCACTGCTCGGCCTGGGCGTCGACGATGCCCACCTCGGCGAGCTCGTCCCAGGCGCCGAGGTCGTGGGGGTGCACCCGTACGCCGTCCCGAGGCTGCTCCCGCAGCTCGCCGGCAGCGCTCACCAGGTCCGCGAGACGCCGGAACTCCGGATGGTCGGTGCGGACGTGCAGGCCGCTCTTCATGATGATGCGAGGGACGCCCTCGGTGAGCGCCCGCAGAAGGTGCGCGAGCGCGATGTGCTGTCCACCGACCCGGATCTCCACCTCCAGGTCCAGCCAGTCCGTGCGCCCCTCGTCGTCGCCGGCCGCCTTCGCTGGCGCACTGAACCGGATGACCGGGGCTTCGGTGCTCTCCTGGTAGTCGGGCCGCGCCCCGGTCTCCTCGATCGCCACCAGACCGCCGGCCTCCAGCCCTGGCAGGACCTCCTCGACGAAGGCGATCAGTCCGACGTCGCGGAGCACGGTCTCCGCGACCGGCCCCAGGTCACGCCGGCGATCGACGCAGAGTCGGTAGACCTGGTCGTCGGTCAGGGATCGCGTCAGCTCCTCCATCCGCGCCCGCTCCAGGTCGGCCCTCCGCACGCCGCGCATCCCGCGCGACTCGTCGATGCGGTACACCCGGTCGTCGTCGGCCACTCGATACCGCCAGGACCAGGTGAGAGCGGCCTCGTCCACCTCTCGCCACGTGATGCTCAACCACAGCCGTGGCTCAGCCGCCTCGGGCACGGCCACCGAGCCGTCCGAGGAGAACACCGGCACGTGCCGCTGCAGGCGCGGGACGTACTCGGCGAGCAGGTCCGACCGGTCGGCGGCGGGCACGACGACCTCCTCCCCCAGCCCGAGGAGCCGCCGCACCTCCGGGCCGGCCGGCGTCGCCAAGGGAGCCAGGGTGAGGGCTCGCCCGTCCGGGTCCGTCTCCCGCCAGAGCGCGACGCCATGCCCGGCATCTCCCAGGACGTCGATCTCGCGAGCGCCGTACCAGTCGCGGTCCCGGCGTACTCCGAGACGCAGGTGGGCGTCGCTGTCGGCGGCGCTCTGCACGTCGACCTGGACGCTCACGGGCGACGAATGGAGCCGCACGCTCGCGAGGCCGGTCCCCGGCACCAGCTCGACGCCCGCGCGGACGCACCGGTCGAGCAGACCCCACAACGCGTCCCCGAAGCTGCCGAGCACCAGGTGCGGCTCGGCACCTCCGAAGTACAGGTTGCGCTGCGCCGCACGGTAGGCAACCACCATCTCGGCCAGGAGTGCCAGGTGGTCGGGGCGGAAGGTGCGGCTCCGCGGGCCGGCGTGCTGGAGGTCCTGCCAGGACACGCCGGTGCGGACCCAGCGGTCGCGGGCACCGCGCTGCAGCGGCCTGATCCGCAGAGATCCGGGTCGTGGCGGGGCCTCCGCGCTCCAGCCGCGGTACCTCGAGGTGGTGGTACGCCCACCCAGCTCGACCAGCAGCGCCAATGGCCGGCTGCCTGGGTCCTCCGCCGCGTGCTCCAGCTCGTCGAGGACCGAGCTCAGGCTGCGCTCCCACCGCCGCGCCCCCGCGTCCGCCGCCTGCCGGGCCCGGACGGTCAGCAGCAGCGCGACCGCGTGCTTGCAGCCCTCCCCCACCGGACAGCTGCAGCGCCCGCGGGTCCACACACCCTGCGGGCCGTGACCGACAGAGACCCTGCACCGGTAGACCTCGGCGGCCGAGCCTTCGACATCGCCCTCGACCTCGACGTTGCCCTCCGGGTCGACGTCGTGGCGGCAGGCGATCACCTTCCCGCGGCGTACGTAGTCCTGGGCACGGTCGTACGTCGCGGACCCGAACCGGCGCCGCAGGTCGGCGTCGTCGAGGTGGAGGGAGAGGTCGAGCACAACCCGAGCCTAGGCGCGACGGGCGCCGGATCGGTGGTCCGGCTCAGGCGGCGAGCTTGTACTCGTCCTGGCTCCGGTCCTCGCCGGGGCGCTCGGGCAGGCGCGCGGACAGAGGGACGGCAAGGCGGGCGACAACCGCACCCAGACGTCCGCGGGCCAGGGAGCCCAGGGTGCGACGCAGCGGAAGGCGGTAGGCGAGAACGACCGACTGCATGGCGAGGAGCAGGAAGCAGCAGAGGGTCAGCGGCCAGTCCTGGCCGAGCACGCCGTAGAGCAGCCAGAGGGCGGTGCCGGCCCAGGCCAGCAGCGTCGACCAGGGGCAAAGCCCCCACAGGGGCGCACGCGACAGGGCCAGCCGCGCCTGCGGGAGCATCCGCATCGAGCTCGCCGCCGTACCGACCATGGCCAGGGTGAAGGAGTTGGCCACGTCGACCAGCCAGACCGAGGCCAGACCGGAGGCGAAGACCACGGCCACGGGAGGCCAGACACGGCGCGGCACCCCGGCCCGCATCACGACGACGGCGAGCACGCCGAGCAGCACGACGGCCAGGCTGTTGTTGACGACCTGGATGGCGTCGGAGACCGCGTGTGCGTAGACGCACCACAGTGTGAAGGTCGCCAGGCTCAGCAGGAGCGAGCTCCAGGAGACTCCGTCGACCGAGCGGGTGCGCGCGGCGCGGACGACCTGGGGCACGGTCGAGTAGAGGGAGAGGATCGAGGCGGCAGAGCCGACCAGCACGACGACAGACATGGGCGACACATTCGAGCGAGGGCGGATAGGAGATGCGTCGGTCCGCCGTCCTGCTTTGTCTGCCGTGACACGTGACTGAGCGCTGTGGAAAGTGTAGAAAACGGACACCCTCGCGGCACCAGATTTCCCCGGCGCCACGCCGAGACGTGGATCACACGTTGACGGCCCACCGCCCTCCGAGCAGAGTCCGTTCATGAGCATCGACATCGACCGGCAACGGCTGGGTCGTCTGATCGACCGCGAGCGGCTCGTCTACTCCGCGGAGCACCCCGCCTCCGAACGCCTCTTCGCTGAGGCGGTGCACCTCTTCGGCCGTGTCCCGATGACCTGGATGGCGATGTGGAGCGGCGGGTTCCCGCTCTACCTGGACCGCGCCGACGGCAACCGCGTCACCGACGTCGACGGGCGCGAGTACGTCGACTTCGCCCTCGGTGACACGGGGGCGATGGCCGGACACAGCCCACGAGCGACGGTCGAGGCGGTCAGGGCGCGCATCGTCGACCGGGGCGGGATCACGACCATGCTGCCGACCCCGGACGCGGAGTGGGTCGGAGCCGAGCTCACCCGCAGGTTCGGGCTACCGCTCTGGTCCTTCAGCCTCACCGCCACCGACGCGAACCGCTGGGCGATCCGGCTGGCCAGGCTGGCGACCGGCCGCTCGAAGATCCTGACGTTCGCCTACTGCTACCACGGCTCGGTGGACGAGGCGTTCGCCGTCCCCGGTGAGAACGGCACCGCGCTCCCCCGCCCCGGCCTCGTGGGAGCGCCCGTCCCGGTCGCCGAGACGACGCGGGTCGCGGAGTTCAACGACCTCGCCGGGGTCGAGGAGCAGCTCGCCCACGGCGACGTCGCCGCGATCCTCACCGAACCCGCGCTCACGAACATCGGCATCGTACTTCCCGAGCCCGGGTTCCTGGCGGGGCTGCGCGAGCTGGCCACGAGGTACGGCGTACTGCTCATGATCGACGAGACCCACACGTTCTCAGCGGGTCCCGGTGGGGCGACGCGACTGTGGGGCCTCGACCCGGACATCCTCGTGATCGGCAAGAGCATCGGCGGTGGCATCCCCAGCGGCGCCTACGGCATCACCCGCGAGGTCGCCGACCTCGTCGAGTCCCACCCGGAGGCCGACCTCGTGGACGTCGGCGGGGTCGGCGGGACCCTGGCCGGGAACGCCCTCTCGACCGCGGCCATGCGCGCCACGCTGGAGCACGTGCTCACCGACAGGGTGTTCGACCACATGGGCGCGCTGGCCGAGGAGTTCGCCCGGGGCGTGCAGGAGACCATCGACGCGACGGGAGTGGCGTGGTCGGTGTCCCGGCTGGGGGCTCGGGCGGAGTACAGGTTCGCCGCCCCCGCCCCGAGCACCGGCAGCACCTCGGCGGCAGCCGCCGACGCCGAGCTCGACGAGTACCTCCACCTCTGTCTCGCGAACCGCGGCGTGCTGATCACGCCCTTCCACAACATGGCCCTGATGTGCCCCGCCACCAGCCGCGGGGACGTCGACCTGCACAACCGGCTGTTCGGCGAGGCGGTCACAGAGCTGGTGGCTCCCTGACCTCACGCCGGACGCGGGGAGACCGGCCCCTGGCGCGCACCAGGACGCCCAGGGGCCCCTCCCCGGGTACGCCGGGGTCAGCCGGCCGGTGCGGTGGGCTCGAAGCCCGCGAGCATCTGCTCGAGCGCCTTCTGGTCCGGACCGACGTAGGCGTCGGCCATCGGCGCGACCGCGAGCATGTCGAAGGAGTCGGCGATGTCCCCGACGATCGGCGGCAGGTGCGTGCTGAGGATGCGCTCCGGCTCCATCGCCCGCAACGGGTCGATCGAGCGCTGGTAGACGTCCCGGTCGACCGTGTGCACCCACGGGCTGTCGACCGTGGCCCAGAGCAGCTGTGCCGAGCGGAGGTCGTCGGCCGGAACGTCCCGCACGTCCGCGCCCTCGGCGAGGTCCGCGCTCGGCATCGGTCCGCCGAAGCAGTCCGAGGAGACGCAGGTGCGCGAGCGCGGGTCGAAGAAGCCGACGGTCGCGGGGTTGTCGAACAGCGGGGGCCGGAAGCCGGTGAGGGTGCGGTCGCCGACGTCGAGCGACTGCCCCGGGTTCAGCAGGTACACCCGGTCCATCGGGAGAGGCCGTTCGGTGGACATGATCCCGACACCGATGAACGTGGTGACGACGCGCGCCTGCGGTGCCGCCTCGAGAAGGTCGAAGATCGCGCCCGTGTGGTCACGGTCGGGATGGGTCAGCCAGATCCAGCGGACGTCCTTGGGGTCCATCACCGTGCCGAGGGTGT
This sequence comes from uncultured Actinomycetota bacterium, assembly GCA_963823965.1. Taxonomy (GTDB): domain Bacteria; phylum Actinomycetota; class Actinomycetes; order Propionibacteriales; family Nocardioidaceae; genus Nocardioides_C. Next base: position 241,171 of record CAWGNO010000002.1, read on the forward strand.
CCATGAAGCCGCGGTCCGGGAGGCTCAGACCCGTGTCCACGACGACGGGCTCGGACGAGTGGAGGACGAAGGCGTTCACCGGGAGGAAGCCGATGGTGGGCACCTCGAGGTGGTCGGTGATGACGGTGACGTCGGGATGCGGGCGGTGGGTCTGCATGAGCGGCTCCAGCGGAGTGACCCGGCGTACCGGCTGTGCGGCAGGCCGCCGGATAGGTGGGAGCGGGAGGTGGTCTCCGAGGTGCGGCAGAGGCCGGCGACGCGGCGAGGCCGCCGACCGCCCGAGTCGATCGGGACGCGCAGACGTCCTGGCAGTCACGGTGAAGCGGTACTTCTCGACCACGATCGTGGCGCTCGGGGTCGAGGTCAACGGGCCGGGGGCGACGCGTGCACGACGTCTATACCTGCCGGATCTGCCGGACACCGGACCACCTGGGGGTTTTCGCCGAGGGGCGTGCGGGAACCATCGACGTGCCCCCGAGAGGAGGAACCGATGGTGTTCTGGTCCGGGTACATGCCCTGCGCCACGTGTGGCGCGTCCGTCGACCGCGCGGAGCCCGACGAGCACGCGTGCGACCCGGATCGGCGCGTGGAGTTCCAGATGGTCGCACTGCAGCGACAGGTCCTGACGTTCGACGAGGACCTGCGGGCGTTCCTCTCCGGGAACGAGGGCCGGTTCGAGACGTGGCTCGCCGCCCGGCAGGTACGCCGGAGCTCCTGACCCCCACCGGCGGGGACCTTCGACCCTGCCACCCGGGCATGCGCAGGTGATGCCATCGAGACAGATGCCACCACCTGCTGGAAGGTCCCGTCGCGAGGATCGGCGCAGACGCCGCACCCGCCATGCACGCGGATGCACCGACTTCAACCCCTGACCGCCAGCGGTCCGGACCAACCCCTGTGCCTGTGGTGCGGGCCCGGGTCCGGACGCACACTGGATGCGGTCGCCCGCGACAGCCCCTTCCAGGTACGGTCCGGCGGCCTTGTCGTAGCGGCGGCGAGCGGAGCGAGATGAACAGTTTCGTCGACTGGGCGGGGAGGCTGGCGCTCGCGCGCGCCGCGCACCACCCCGGGTCCCGAACCCCCCACACCGTCGTGGTGCTCCCTTCGTACAGCGTGGGGGACTCGCTGCTCGCGCACTACGCCCATCGGGTCCCTGCCCTCGAGCACCGGTACCTCCTCGGGTTCCTGGGGATCCCCCGGGTGCCGACCGAGCAGCTGATCTTCCTCACCTCCCTGCGGCCCTCACCTCAGGTGCTCGACTACTACCTGTCGCTCGTCCCGTCGGAGCAACGCCGGGACATGCGCGCACGGGTACGCATCGTCGAGGTGCCCGATCCCACCTCGCGCGCGTTGAGCGCCAAGCTGCTGGACCGCCCCGACCTGATCGCGCGCGTGCGCAGCATGGTCGGAGGCCGGGTGGCCTACGTGGACCCCTGGAACGTGACGAGCCTGGAGACCGAGGTGGCTCGCCGCCTCGGGATGCCGCTGAACGGGACACCGCCCGAGCTGTGGCCGCTCGGGTTCAAGAGCAACGGCCGCCGCGTCATGCGCCACGCGGGAGTGCCACTGCCGCTGGGGCACGAGGACGTGCGCTCGGTGGACGACGTCGTCGCCGCAGCCGAGGACGTCCGGCGTCGCCACCCCGAAGCCGCGGGGGTGGTCATCAAGAGCGACAACAGCGGCACCGGGGACGGAAACCGGGTGATCCGGTTCGCGGACGCCGCCACCGTCGGCGGCATCCGCGCGGCGGTGGAGGCTCTCGAGCCCTGGTACCTCTCCGACATCGAGCTCGGCGCGGTGGTCGAGGAGCTCGTGGTCGGCTCGGAGTTCCGCAGCCCCAGCGTCCAGGTGGACATCGCGCCGGGCGGCGACGTGGAGGTCATCTCGACGCACGAGCAGCTGCTCGGTGGCGCCGACGACCAGGTGTACCTCGGATGCCGTTTCCCGGCAGCCCCCGACTACCGCATGCTGCTGGCGACCTACGGAGCCCAGGTCGGCCGTGAGCTCGCCGGGCTCGGGGCGATGGGCCGGCTCTGCGTCGACTTCGCGGTGGTCCGCACCAGAGGTACCTGGCACGTCTACGGGCTGGAGATCAACCTCCGCAAGGGCGGCACCACCCACCCCTTCTCGGCCCTGACCAGCCTGGTCCCGGGACACCTCGACGGCACGACGGGGAGCTGGGTCGCCGAGGACGGCGGCGATCGCTGCTACCGCTCGACGGACAACCTCGTCGACCAGGTCTGGCGTGGCCGAGGCATCAACGACGTGGTCGGCGCGATCCGTGGCGCCGGGCTCGAGTTCGACCGCGCAGCAGGCACGGGAATCGTGCTGCACATGTTCTCCGGCCTCGACATCGACGGTCGGCTGGGCCTCAATGCGATCGGCCACTCGGCCGCTCATGCCGAGGCGCTGTACCAGGCCGCGCTGACAGCGCTGGCCGTCGACCGCGCCCGCACGGGGGTGCCACAACCCGCGTGAGTCAGCTGCCTGCTCCCCACGAGCCCGTTCCTCGCCGTCCGCGGCGAGTCGGGCGAGTGGCGCGGACCTGCATGTTCGTGCCCTGATCGGGCACCACGAGGACGTCGGATCCTGCACTGGCCGCGGCGGCGAGGAGGCCTGCCCGGATGGTCCCGGGCAGGCCTCCTCGCCGCCGTTCGGGTGCCGCTGTCGTGTCGTGTTCTGCCGCCGCCCGGCGGCCTCTCGCCGCCGGCCCGGCCGCGAGCCCCTCCTGAGGGCCCGCTTCGCGCTTCCTCAGGCCGTCGTCGAGGGCTGGGTGGCCATGAGGCCCAGCTGGGCCATCAGGGCACCCGAGTCCCCGTAGGTGGTCTGCTTGCGGACCTTTCCGTCCTTGACCTCGTAGACGTCACAGAAGCGCAGGGTCACCGAACGCCCCGTGGGCGGGATCGTCCCCCTGCCCCCGGCCAGCGTCCCCGTGTGCGTGCCGGTCCCGGTGTACTCGGCGATGACGAGGTCGTCACCGGCCTCCACCACGCGGTCGATGGTGATCCTCCCGTCGGGGAAGCCGTCCGCCCACATCGTGTTGTACTTGCGCCCGCCTTCCGGGCCCTTGAACGTCTCGCCGCTTCCGGCGTCGACCAGGATGGTGTCCGCTGTGGCGCGCTCGGCTATGTAGTCGAAGTCGCGCCTGTTCCAAGCCTCCATGAGGCTGCGTACCAGATTCGCGTTGTCTGCCATGAGAGCCTCCGCTCTGGCACCCGTGCCGGCTCCCCCGATACCCCGCCCAACCTAGACCGGCCCCCCTGGTGTGGCCATAGCCAGTTTCACCCATCCCGGAGCCGGGAAAGATGCCGCTTGTCTCCCCCTCGGGCTTGATCTGGAGGTTTGTGGTGTTCTTGTCCCGACACATGCCGTGCGAGGAATGCGGCGAGTCCGTCGACCGGACCGCCATCGAGACGCACGTCTGCAACCCTGAACGACTGCTGGACTACCGGATGTTCCGGATGCGCGAAGAGATCAACGGCTTCGAGTCACGATTCCGCGACTTCCTCGGCGACAGCGAGGGCAGGTTCGAGGCCTGGCTCGCCGCCCGGCAGGTACGCCGTACCGCCTGAGCGGTCTTGCGGCCACCTGCCGCACGTGCGGCCTCGTCGGCGCGTCAGTCGATCCGTGCGATCGCCGTACCCTGCGTGACTGCTGCCTCCTCCTCGACCAGCAGGTGCACCACACCCCCGGCCGGTGCGTGCACCTCCGCGGAGACCTTGTCCACCTGCACCTCCGCGATGAGCTGCTCGGCCGACACCGTGGCGCCCTCGCCCACGAACCACGTGGCGAGGACGCCCTCGGCATCCGGGCGCTCCTCGGACAGTGCCGGGAAGACGACATCGGTCACAGCGACGCCCGGATAGCGCGCTCGATCCGCTCCGGCCGCGGCAGGACCGCGTACTCCAGGTCGTGCGCGTACGGGATCGGCACGTCTGGCACGGCGACCCGCTGGACCGGCATCCGCAGCATGCCGGGGTCGTGGTCGGTGACCGTCGCGACGACCTCGCCCGAGACGCCGAACGACTGGTAGTCCTCGTCGACGACCACGAGCCGGCCGGTCTTTCCCACCGACTCCAAGATCGCCTCGCGGTCCAGTGGCACCAGGCTGCGCAGGTCGAGCACCTCCACGTCGATGCCCTCCGGGGCCAGCTTCTCCGCCACGTCGAGCGCGTGGTGCACCGACAGCGACAGGGTCACGATCGTGACGTCGCTCCCCTCGCGGGCGATGCGCGCCTTGCCGATCGGGACGGTGTAGTCGCCCTCGGGCACCTCGTCGGTGCTCCGCGGGTTCTTCGCCATCCAGGCCAGGCCCATCACACCCTTGTGGAAGATGTAGACCACCGGGTTGTCGTCGCGGATCGCCGAGGCCATCAGCCCCTTGGCATCCGCAGGGTTGCTGGGCACGACGACCTTCATGCCGGGCAGGTGGGCGAGCGTTCCCCACAGGCACTGCGAGTGCTGCGCCCCGTCGGAGTACCCGCCCCCGGCGGCCATCGTGAGCACCATCGGGACCTTGACGTTCCCGCCGGACTCGAAGTGGATCTTCGCCATGTGGTTGTAGATCTGGTCCAGGCACACACCCATGAAGTCGGTGAACATGACCTCGACGATCGGGCGCATCCCTTCCACGGCTGCCCCGATGCCCAGACCGATGAAGGCGGTCTCGGAGATCGGGGTGTCGATGATCCGCTCGGGGCCGAACTGGTCGAGCAGCCCGGTGGTCGACCCGAAGATCCCGCCGTAGGCTCCGACGTCCTCGCCCATGTAGAACACCGACGGGTCGCGCTCCATCTCCTGGGCGATGGCCTCCACCATCGCCTTCGAGGTGGTCAGCCGCCTGGTTGTGTGGGGGGCCTCAGTGATGGTCATCGTTGCCTCCTCAGGCGAACACGTGGTCGGTGGCGGTGGACGCGGACGGGATCGGGCTCTCCTTGGCGAAGCCGACGGCGTCCTCGACGGCGTTCGACGCGAGCCGCTTGACCTCCTCGACCTTCTCGTCGTCGAGCAGGCCGTCCTCGCGCAGCTGGTTCTCGTAGCGCGGGAGCGGGTCCTTCTCCGGGACCTCCTTGAGCTCGGGGCGGTACCCCTGGGCGTCGCCCTCGAAGTGGCCCCACAGCCGCAGCGTGTGCACCTCGATCAGGGAGGGTCCCTCGCCGGCACGGGCCCGGGCGACCGCACGCTGGGCTGCGTCGTACACCGCCTCGACGTCGTTCTCGACCCGCTCCCCCGGCATGCCGTACGCCGCGGCGCGATCCGCGTTGGAGGGGATCGCCGTGGCCGCCGACCGGTGCACCGAGATGCCCCAGTCGTTGTCCTCCACGATGAACACGACCGGCAGCAGCCACGTGGCCGCGAGGTTCAGCGACTCGTGGAAGCCACCCTGGTTCGCCGCGCCCTCACCGGTGACGGCGACGGCGATCCGGTCGGTTCCGTTGCGCTTGAACGCGAAGGCCTGCCCGAGCGCGGGTGGGTACCCCTCGGCGATGATGCCGGAGCAGGAGAAGTGCGTGTCGGGGTCGAAGAGGTGCATGTGCCCTCCGCGCCCCTTCCCCAGACCGGTCTCCCGCCCGAAGATCTCGGCGGTCATCTTCTGCAGGTCGACCCCGTGCGCGATGGCGAAGTGGTGGGGGCGGTGCGTCGCGGTGACCGCGTCGTCGGTCGTGAGGTGGGCGCACACCCCCGCCGCCACGGGCTCCTGCCCGGCCGAGAGGTGCATCTCCCCCGGTACCAGCCCCTTGCCGATGTCGAAGCCGGGACCCTTGTCGGCGTGGTACTCGCGCAGGATCGCCTCTTCGTAGGTGCGGCTGAGCACCATGGTCTCGTACAGCTTGATCCGGACGGCGGGGTCGAGCGGCTTGCCGCGCCGGCTCTGCTGGGGGATCGACGCCGAGGAACGTGCCTCTGTCGTCATACCGACCTCCAAGTCGTGGGGTGACAGGGGATTCACCGGCGAAACTAGGCAGCCCCGGAGAGGCCCACCAGAGCCGTTCGCCCCATAAGCGGTAGGCATTTCACGTCACGTCGGCGAGGGCTCGCGAGCGATGTCGGGGCATACCCGGAGGAGCCGGACGAGCAGGCGGGCACAGCACCCCTCGCGGCTTCCGGCGTCATAACCTGTAGGTCATGGACGACGAGCTGCTCGACCGGATCCTCGACGAGGTGGAGGCGCTCGGGAAGCAGCTGCCGGCGGAGAAGATCGCACCCCTGTTCGAGGAGCGTGCTCGCGGACTCGCGCCGGGAGCGCCCGGGCGGGCAGCCTGGATGGCCCACGCCGGTGAACGCTGGGAGATGCAAGGCGACCTCGAACGGGCCCGCTCCTGCTACGAGCAGGCCGCCCAGGACGGTGGGGACACCTACCTCGACCCGCGTGCCCAGCTGATCGGCGTCCTCCTCGACCTCGGCGACGGCTCCCGTGTGGACGTCCTCCTCGAGGACCTCCGGCGCGACCTGCGCGCGGGCTGGGAGGGCCGCTACGTGCACGAGGTGGTCGGCGAGGCCCTGGAGCTCCACGGCCGGCTCGACGAAGCGCTGCGCTGGTTCAGCGCAGGGCTCACGGCCGCGGAGCGCGGGAACCCCGGGAGCGTCGACCTCGGCTGCCTCAACGGACGGTGGCGAGTACGCCGCCAGCTCGAGCTGCCTCCCGACCGGTACGACGAGGTGTGCGAGCAGCACCGCCGCGAGTACGCGGACGTCGAGGACGAGAAGCGCCTGCTGCACGCCGCCGCCGGTGCGAGCTCGGTGCCGCGTGCTGTGCTGTTCTGGCCGCGGGCGGACTTCGCGCTGGTGCTCGATCGATGGCCCTCCTTGGCGAAGTCCTACGGCACCGACCACGCCGATCACCGTGCCCGCGTCGAGCGGCGACTGCGCGCCCTGGCCGACCACGACGACCCCTTGGCCGTCGGACTCGGCAGCTTCGAGGACTACATCCGTTTCGTCGCGCACCGTGCCGACCGCGCCGAGGACGTCTCGATCCGGGGCATGTACGCGGCACACCTGGCCTACACCGGCCGGTACGTCGCCTGGCCACCGGGAGCCGACGAGCACTGCTGGTGCGGCTCCGAGCGCGACTACGCCACCTGCTGCGGCAGCCACGACACCATCGATTGACCGCGCGTGTCCGCCCCGGCCGCGGCGAGGTTCTGCCACCATCGTGCCCATGACGCCCTCCTCGACGCAGCCCGTGCGGACCTGGTTGTCGGACATGGACGGTGTGCTCGTCCACGAGGAGGAGGCGATTCCGGGGGCGGCGGAGTTCGTGAAGCGGCTGCGCGACCGGGGCCGTCCGTTCCTGCTGCTGACCAACAACTCGATCTTCACCGCCCGGGACCTCCGGGCGCGGCTGGCACGCAGCGGCATCGACGTTCCGGAGGAGTCGATCTGGACGAGCGCACTCGCCACGGCACAGTTCCTGGACAAGCAGCGGCCGGGCGGGACGGCGTACGTCATCGGCGAGGCGGGGCTGACCACCGCCATGCATGCGATCGGCTACGTGATGACCGACCAGGAACCGGAGTACGTCGTCCTCGGCGAGACCCGGACCTACTCCTTCGAGGCGATCACGACGGCGATCCGGCTGATCGAGGGAGGCGCACGCTTCATCGCCACGAACCCGGACCCGACGGGCCCCTCCCCCGCCGGCTCGTTCCCGGCGACCGGGTCGGTGGCGGCCCTGATCACCAGGGCGACCGGCGTGGAGCCCTACTTCGTCGGCAAGCCCAACCCGCTGATGATGCGCTCGGCGCTCAACCGCATCGACGCGCACTCGGAGTCGACCGTCATGGTCGGTGACCGCATGGACACCGACATCGTCGCGGGTCTGGAGGCAGGGCTGCGCACGATCCTCGTGCTGAGCGGGTCCACCCGGCCGGGATCCGTGGAGCGGTTCCCCTACCGGCCCACGTTCGTCCGCGACTCGATCGCCGACGTGGTGGACCTGGTGGACGAGTGGGACACCGACGAGGACGCGGTCCTCGACCTGGCGGACTGACCCTCAGGCCGGCAACCGGACCACGAAGCGGCAGCCCTCGCCCGCGTTGGCGACGGCCACGGTCCCGAGGTGGGCCTCGACGAGGCCGCGGACGATCGCGAGCCCGAGGCCGGCACCGGAGCGCGAGTCCGGGGTGCGGGCGTGGCTGCCGCGCCACCCCACGTCGAAGACCCGCTCGAGGTCCGCACCCGGGATGCCGCCGCACTCGTCGGCGACGACGAGCTCCACCTGACCCGAGCCGGTGCTCCCGCGGATCTCCACGACGCCGTCCTCGGGGGTGTGGCGCACGGCGTTCATCACGAGGTTGCCCATCACGCGGGCGAGGGCCGAGGGGTCGCCGCGGACGAGCGCGCCTTCCTGGACGGTGCCGTCGATGCGGACGTGCTTCGCGCGGGCGACGGGCGCCGCTCCCGCGATCGCCTCGCTCACCACGTCGCCGAGGTCGACGGTCTCCAGCGTCAGCTGCAGCGAGCCTGCGTTGATCCGGGAGAGCTCGAAGAGGTCGTCGACCATGCTGACCATCCGGTCGACCTGCGTGCGCATCTGGGCGTGGTACCGCGCGGGGTCCTCGGCGATACCGTCTTCCAGCGCCTCCGCCATCGCCCGGATCTGGGCGAGCGGGGTGCGCAGGTCGTGCGACACCCAGGCCACGAGCTCCCGCCGCGACCTCTCGAGCTGCCGCTCCCGCTCGGCGGCGTCGCGAAGCCGGTCGCTGCTGCGGGCGAGCTCGGCCGCCACGGCGTCGAACTCCAGCGGTCCCTCCGTCGTACCGATGAACTCCCCCTGCTCGCCGAAACGCCTCGCGGCGTCCCGAAGGGTGCGTGCCGAGGCGACGACGCGCTGCCCGAGCCACAGGGCGAAGCCGGCGGTCACCAGGCCCGAGGCGACGCAGACCAGGATCACCACCTGGAGGTCGTGCGAGGACAGGAACATCGCGCGGGCCGTGCCGACGACACCCGCCACGACGCCGACGACCGCTACCGCGGTGAGCAGCACGGCTGCCCAGCGGACCGACCTGCGCCGCAGCACCCGGGCGAGCATCACCCCGACCAGGCCGACGGCGGCCGACCAGGCGACGGCGATGGCGAGCACGAGCCAGGTGTCGCGGCTCACGGGGTGGTCTCCCACCGGTAGCCGACGCCCCAGACGGTGACCAGACGACGCGGTCGGGTCGGGTCCTGCTCGACCTTCTCCCGGAGCCGACGGACGTGCACGGTGACGGTGGACTGGTCGCCGAACGTCCAGCCCCACACCTCGCTGAGCAGCTGCTCCCGGGACCACGCGACGCCCGGGTGCGCGAGCAGGAAGCGGAGCAGGTCGAACTCGCGCGAGGTGAGCGTGAGCCGTTCGCCGCCCCGGATGACGAGGTGCTGGGCGGCGTCGAGGACGAGGTCGCCGTCGGTGACCACGGCCTCGTCCTGCTCCGAGGCGCGGCCGACCCGCCGGAGGACGGAGTCGACGCGCAGGACGAGCTCGCGCGGGCTGAACGGCTTGGTGACGTAGTCGTCCGCGCCGAGCTTGAGCCCGACGACGCGGTCGGTCTCCTCCCCCAGCGCGGTGAGCATGATGATCGGGACCTCGCTGGTCTCGCGCAGCCGGCGGCACACCTCGAGCCCGTCGATGCCGGGAAGCATCAGGTCGAGCACCACCAGGTCTGCCCGAGCGTCGCGCATCGTCGACAGCGCGGTCTCCCCGTCGGCGGCCTCCGTCACCTCGTGCCCACCGGCCCGGAGGTAGGAGACGACGACCTCGCGCACGGTGTGGTCGTCATCCACGACGAGCACGTTCGGCACTACTCCCCACCTCCGGCACGCCTCCGCGCGACGGCCCAGACGCCGGCGCACCCCAACACTAGACCGGCGAAGACCAGCCACCCGGCCAGGTACGGCCGGTCGAGCAGCGTCGGGTTGTCGGCCCGCGCGCCGAAGCGGCCGAGCACCGGCACGGCCATCAACGTCACGGCTCCGAGCACGACGAGGGCGGCAGCCGCCGGCGCCCGGGCCCACTCCGGGAGACGTGTCACACCGAGCCAGACGACGAGCACGACCAGAGGCGCCAGCACGAAGTCGTGCAGCACCACGCCACCCGCCAGCCACACCACCGCGTCGACGAGGTCGGGGAACGGCTCCGCCAGGATCCGCACCGCCCCCACACCCACGAGAGCGAGCCCGGCCAGGATCAGCAGCGCGCGCACGGTGATCATGCCGCGGCCTCCGGTTCCTCGACCTCGAGGGCCGCCACCCACTTGGTCTGGAGGACGCCGGGCCGGTTGGGGGCGATGATCCGGCAGGGGTAGCCGTGGTCGACGCTCAGCGGCTCCCCGTCGAGGCGCAGCGCCAGCAGTGTCTGCTCGTGCGACGCGAAGGAGGCAGGCAGCCGGGTCTCCCGGAACGCGCCGCGCTGCTGGAGCGAGGTGACCAGGACCGCCGCGTCACCGGGCCCGCCGATCCGGGCGACGATGTCGCGGACACGCACCCCGGTCCAGCGACCGGTCGCGCTCCACCCCTCGACGCAGGCGATCGGAAGCACCTCGGTGTGCTGGGGCATCGCCTCCAGATCGGCTCGGCTGAGCCGCAGGATGCGTCCGCCCGATCTGAGGACCAACCTGAAGTCCCCGGCGAGCGCAGGGGCGACGACGTCGGCCGCACGGGCGGTCTTGTTGATCGGGACGCCCCCGGGTCCCTCGCCCGAGCGCACGCCGAACACCGAGACCTTGCGCAGCAGGGGAACCGTCGCTCCGGCCGTGGTCAGCACGGCCAGGCCGGCGGCGACCCAGGTGGCGCGCAGCAGGCCTCGGCGCGACAGTCCGGCGGAGGACTCCTCGGTGCCGGACCGGTCCTGGGCACTGTCATCCAGGTCGGTCCGCAGTGCGCGGGTGATCACCGGCAGCTTCACGGCGACGTGCACCAGCAGCGCCCCGATCGCCACCCAGGCGACCGCGTAGTGGAAGGACCGGAAGGAGAAGGTCCACGGGTACCACTGGCTCGCGTTGGCCAGGCCGGTCGCGAGCTGGAAGACCGCCGCCGCCACCAGGACGGCGATCGAGAGCCGCTCGAGCGCGTGCAGCACCAGCTCCCGGCGCTCACGCGGTGGACGGGCGAACAGCTTCGGGAAGACCGACCACAGCTTCACCAGCAGCAGGGGTACGGCGGCCGAACCGGCCGCGACGTGCACGCCCTGGGTCACCCGGTAGAGCCAGACCGGCCCGGTCGGCAGCGGGAGCACGGGGTGGGCAGCCTGCGCGAGGTGGCTGTACAGGCCGGTGAGGAAGGCGAGTGCGAAGCAGATGCCGAGCCACAGCCCCACGCGGGCGGCCACGGCAGGGCTGCGCAGCCGCGACCGGAAGTCGGTCTCGTGCGGGACACCGCGCGGAGCGCCTGCGGGAAGCCTGCGCTCGAGCGCGCCCGGGAGCCTCAGCTGAGGCATGGCGTCGGCACCTCCCCACGCACCAGCACGGCGAACCAGCGACCGTCGTGCTCGTGGACCCCGGCGATCGAGAGCCCGGCCGACGATGCCACCCCGGCCACGGCGTCCGTGCCGAGCACCGCCCAGGGGAAGGTCCGCGACGTCCGGCCTGCGACCTCGAGCCGCACCTTGCCCACCTCCAGGCCGGTGCCCGGCGGGGCGAGGTCGACCACGACGTGCCCGCCCGGCGAGAGCAGCTGCCGTGCTCGGTGCAGCAACCGGACCGGGTCTCCCCCGATGCCGACGTTGCCGTCGGCGAGGAGTGCGCTCGACCAGGCTCCCTCGCCCGGAAGGACGTCGAACAGGTCGGTGCAGAGCACGTCCACGCCCCGTGCCCTGGCCAGGGCGACCGCACCGGGAGCGGCGTCGACGCCGAGGACCGACACCCCGTCGCGCACGAGCTGCTCGGCCATGCGGCCCGGGCCGCACCCGAGGTCGATGGTCGGGGAGACGCAGTGCGCGAGCACGGCGCGGTCGCTGAGGTCGGCGTCCCCGCACCAGCGGGCGACCGGGAGCGTCCGACCGCTGTGGCCGAAGCCGGACAGGGTGCAGGGCGCACCCTCGAGCGCGGCCGAGAACAGGTCGATGGCCGAGTCGGAGGTGGAGGTGACGGTCATCGCTCATCCCTCCCGCGCGAAGCGTCGGTCGAGGTCGCGCCAGGCCGACGCGAAGCGGGTGTGCGGTGCGTCCGCCGCGGCGAGCTCGGCGTCCGCGGCGTCGTCGACGTCGCGCATGGGAGCAACGACCTCGGTGGCGGGGTTGGCCCGGCGAAGCCTGCTGAGGGTCTCGCTCCCGGTGCGGGGCGTGGACATGGCGACCTGCCCCAGCCCTGCGACGTCGTCGGCGACGGCCGAGGCGAGGACCCACCAGCCCCCGTCGTGAGCGAGGCCCAGCGCGGGTCGACCGCGTGCTGCATGGGCGCCTGCCTCGAGGAGGACCGCGGGGTCGAGGTGCGGGGTGTCCATGCCGATCTGCACGACGGGGGCCGCAGCCAGTCCGTGCACGTCGTCGTGCGCATGCTCGAGTCGGCGACCGAGCCCGACGCCGCGCTGCTGGAGGACGGACCAGCCCGCGAGCCGCTGCCGCAGCCTCGCTCCCATCTCCGGCTCCAGCTCGTGCAGCTCCCCCGCGAGTGCGAGATAGCACCGGTCAGCTCCGAAGGCGCTCTCGCAGGCATCCAGCGTGTCGAGCAGCGCCGCGTGCGCGAGTCGCGCGGCGGGCTCGGGTCCCACGGTCGCCGCGAGCCTGGTCTTGACCTTGCCGGCCACCGGCACCTTGGCCACCACGAGGGCGACGGGGCGCCTCCCGCCGCCGGCACGTCCGTGACGGCTGCTCACGGCAGCACCTTCGCGAAGTCGCGGGCCGCGCGCAGAGAGCCCGTCACCGAGCCCGAGACCTTCGACCTGGTCCCCGCCGCCCGCGGCAGGTAGTCCACGTCGACCTCGACCAGGTGCCAGCCCGCACCGGCGGCCCGGACCAGGAGCTCGACGGGGTACCCGAACCGCCGGTCGCGTACGTCGAGGGCCAGCAGGTCCTCGCGCCGGCACACCCGAAGCGGGGCGATGTCCCGGACCCGCAACCCTGTGCGCCATCGAAGCCAGCGCAGCACGGCCGCGTTGCCGAGCCGAGCGTGCCAGGGCCAGAGGCCGCGCGCCACGGGACGCCGTCTCCCGACCACCATGACCGGTGGGGGCGGCGCGACCACCCCGTCCGCCCCGGCACCCTGGGGCTCGTCGCGGGACTCAGCCGTCGCGGTGTCGGCGAGGGCGAGCTCGAGCAGCCGGGGAACCTCGGAGGGGTCCAGGGAGCCGTCCCCGTCGATCACGGCCACCCAGTCCGTGCGGGCCGAGACCACGCCGGCGTGCACGGCTGCGCCGTAGCCCGCCCTGGGCTCCTGTACCACCTGTGCGCCACACCGCTCGGCGACCGCGGCGGTCCCGTCGGTCGAGCCGTTGTCCACGACGATCACGCCGATGCCTTCGGGGACCCGGGCCAGCAGGTCGGGAAGTGCGGCGGCCTCGTCGCGGCACGGGATGACGAGCTCGCAGGTGACGGTCATGCAGACCACGCTAGGGAGGCCGAATCAGCGGCGGGGCCGTCAACGCTTACGAAATCCTGACGGGTCGCTGCCGGCAGCACGTCCGGCCGCCTGCTGCTCCTAGAGTCGGGCCATGCCTTCGACCCGGCTCGACGAGGTTGTGCCCCATCGCACGCCGACACGGGCCCCTGCCCGCGGACTCGCGGCCGCCCTGGTGCTGATCGCCGTCGCGATGGCGGTGCCCGCCGTGAGCGGGTGGGACGTGCACGTCCGGTGGTTCCCCCCGCTTCATGCCGTGTGGGACCCCCGCCTGGGCGTGGGGACCGTGCCCGCGCTGCTGGTGGCCGTGCTCGCCGTCCGGCACGCCATCCCCTTCGCGCGCGTGCTGCCGTGGGGACGGCTGCTCCTGGCATCGTGGGCGCTCGGGGTCGTGTGGATGCTGGCCCTGGCCTTCGTCGACGGGCCCGGCGGTGTGGGCCGGGTCCTCGAGGACGACTACGAGTACCTCCAGACAGCGCGCGTGACCACGGACGTCTCTGCCACGCTGCACGAGTACGTCGCGCGCATCCCCTACGCCGCTGAGCCGGACAACTGGCCGGTGCACGTCGCGGGCCACCCGCCTGGTGCGCTGCTGTTCTTCGTGGGCCTCGTCCGGATCGGCCTCGGCGGTGGCTTCGCAGCCGGCCTGGTGGTCACGCTCATCGCGGCGACGACGCCCCTCGCCGTGCTCGTGACCGCACGCACCCTCGGCGCGGAGCGACAAGCACGCCTCGCACTCCCCTTCCTGGTGCTCGGGCCCGCCGCGATCTGGCAGTCCGTCTCGGCCGACGCGATGTTCGCCGCCGTTGCGGCGTGGGGCGCCGCCGCTCTCGCCGTCGCCGCGAAGCGCCGGAGCCCGGGATGGTCGTTGCTGGCCGGACTGCTGCTCGGCTACTGCGTCATGCTCTCCTACGGTCTCCCTCTTCTGGCCCTTCTCGCGGTCGGCGTCCTGGTGGCCGCCCGGAGCTGGTACCCGCTGCTGTTCGCCGTCGTCGCCGCTCTGGCGGTGGTTCTCGGCTTCTACGCCGCCGGCTTCGTCTGGTGGGACGGCCTCGCCGCGGTGCACGGCAGGTACTGGGACGGTGTGGCCAGCAACCGACCGGCGGTCTACTGGCTGTGGGGAAACCTGGCCGCACTCGTTTTCTGCGCCGGGCCGCTGCTCGGGGCTGCGCTCGCCAACGCGGCGGGGCCGTGGCGGGAGGCGCTGCGCGCCCCCGCGCAGAACGTGCTCGCCACGCTCTCGCTCGCCGGCGTCGGGATGGTTGCCGCCGCGGACGTGTCCCAGATGAGCAAGGCGGAGGTGGAGCGGATCTGGCTGCCGTTCGTCCCGTGGCTGATGCTCGCGACCGCGTTCCTGCCCGAGCAGTGGCGCCGCCGGGGGCTGGTGCTGCAGCTCGGTTTCGCCATCGTCCTCCAGCACCTGCTGTGGACCGACTGGTGACCTAGGCGCGTAGCGGAGCGTGCGCGAAGGCGCGCAGCCCCTCACCGGGGAGCACCTCGGCGTTGAACCCGAGCTCGTCGCGGGCGCGCTCCGGGGAGGCGACCACGTGGCGCACGTCGCCGGACCGGTACCGACCGGACACCACCGGCTCGACATCTGCGGGTTCAGCGGGACCGGCGGCACCGAGCGCGCGGGCGACGTCCAGGATCGAGACCGGCTGTCCCGAGCACACGTTGTAGGCGCGCTGCACGCCGACAGGACGCTCCCCCACCGCCTCGACGGCGAGCAGGTTCGCCCGGGCCACGTCCTCGACGTGCACGAAGTCGCGCATCTGCCCGCCGTCCTCGAAGACCTCGGGGGCGCGGCCCGCCTCCAGCGCGGACCGGAAGATCGCGGCTACCCCGGAGTACGGGGTGTCGCGAGGCATCCTCGGGCCGTAGACGTTGTGGTAGCGCAGCGCCACCGACGACCCACCGGCCTGCCGGGCCCAAGCCGCCGCGTAGTGCTCCTGGGCGACCTTGCTCGCCGCGTAGCTGCCCCGTGGGTCGAGGCGCGCGTCCTCGTCCACCAGTGCCCAGGACAGCGCGGACCCGCAGCGGGGACAGAGGTTGTCGAACACACCCGCATCGAGCGCCGCCGTGTCCCTCGGGCCGGGGGTCTGCTCGCCGTGATCGCGGCAGAGGTAGCGCCCCTCGCCGTACACGACCATGGAGGAGGCGAGAACCAGCCTGCCCACGCCCTCCTGCGCCATCGCGGCCAGGAGCGTGGCCGTGCCCAGGTCGTTGTGCGCGGCGTACGACGGCATGTCGGCGACCGTCACGCCCGCGCCGACCATCGCCGCCTGGTGGCACACCACGTCGACCCCACGCAGCAGGTGCGACCACTCGCGGGCGTCGCGCACGTCGAGACGGTGGATCCCGTCCTCGGCTGCCTCGTCGTTCGTCCGCGGACCGTGGGCCTCAGGGATGAAGACGTCCACCGGCACCACCTCGTGACCGGCCGTCGTCAGGGCCTTCGCCACGGCGCCGCCGATGAACCCGCCGGCGCCGGTGAGCAGGATCCTCACGGCAGCTCGAACGGCAGGGTGACGTCCTCCAGCCAGCTCGCGCATCCGCAGCCCTGCGCGGCCTGGTCCTCCTCCAGAGCCGCGACCGTCTTGAGCAGCAGCCCCTTCATCAGCTCGAGGTTCTCAGCGAAGCGGGCGAAGACGGTCGCCTGGTCGACCACCTTGTGCCCCTCGACGCCGGCGTCCATGTCCGTCACCAGCGCGAGGGCGGCGTAGCAGACCCCGAGCTCGCGGGCGAGCACCGCCTCGGGGTGCCCGGTCATGTTGATCAACGACCAGCCCGACGCCGCGTAGCTCTGCGACTCCGCGCGCGTGGAGAACCGGGGGCCCTCCACGACGACCATGGTGCCTCCGTCGCGCACGGCGTGGGCGCTGCCCACGAGCGCCCGTCGCAGGGAGGGGCAGTACGGGTCGGCGAAGGGCACGTGCGCCGCGCCCCGGTCGATGAAGGTCTGGACGCGGCTCGTGGTCCGATCGACGAGCTGGTCGGGAACCACGAGGTCTCCGGGCTCCACGTCGGAGGTGAGGCCGCCGGAGGCGCACGGCCCGAGGATGCGCCGGACCCCGAGAGAGCGCAGCGCCCAGATGTTCGCCCGGTAGTTGATCAGGTGCGGGGGCAGCTCGTGGTTGCGGCCGTGCCGGGGCAGGAACGCCACCTTCCGGCCCGAGATGGTGCCGACCGTGACCGGCGCGGAGGGTTCGCCGTACGGCGTACTGACGACGACCTCCTCCGCGTCCTCGAGGAACGTGTAGAACCCGGACCCGCCGATGACGCCGACGGTGGCCGCATGTGCTGGAGGCATGGGCGCCATCTTGCAGGGCGAGCGGCCTCATGGGTACCGCCACGCGCCGACATCAGGTTTTCGTAAGAACTGGCGGACGATCTCGACGCGCGTGCGGCTCGGCGCCGCTGGCCTCGGCTAGCGTGGCAGGAGCCGACGCAGCACGGACTCTCCGCCGACCTCGGCGATGTAGTCGGGGTCGCCGCACACCACGAGCTGGTCCCTGGGACGGGACAGCCCGACGTACAGCCGCTCGCGGGAACGCTCGGCCGGCTCCTCCTCGTTCACGGCGAGGACCACGGCGCTCCGCTCCAGGCCCTTGAAGCCGAGCACGTGCCCGTAGAAGACCTGCTCCTGGTCCCAGAAGCTCGCCCAGTAGCTGTCCTGGCCGCCCTCCTGGCGCTGCACCTGCTCGGGGTGACGGCTGCCGGTGGTCAGGAGCGCCACGTCCTGCGGGCGCCAGCCGACCTCCAACAGCTCGTCGACAGCGTCGTCGGCACGGTCGAGGGCCTCCTTCGCACGGCACTCGAGGAGGCGTACGTCAGGTCCGTCGACCTCGCCCAGACGCATCCGGATCGGAGCCAGACTGGCGAAGCTGTCGGCGATCTGCCGGGTGTTGCGGAGGTTGTGGTCCAGCACGAGCGGCACCAGCCCCGGCGGCAGGCCCCCGAATCGTGAGAAGACCCGCTGCCCCTCGTCGGAGAAGACGTAGAGCCCGCCTGCCTCCTCGTCGCGGAGGGCGCTCCGCACAGCGGGCCACCACAGGTCGGCGAAGTCCTGTGCCTCGTCGATCACGATCGCGTCGTACAGCTGCCCTTGGGGCTGCTGCGCGCCGAGGTCCGCCATGAGGCTCGGCAGCTCGACCTCCCAGAAATCGCTGTCGTCGTCGCTGCCGGTCGGCGCGCCCCACGCGACCCCGAGGTTGTGGAACGTGCCGACGTAGGCGGGCCGCTCCTTGCGCGGAAAGGTCTCCACCCGGCGCTGCAGCCACGCGGCGAGCCCGCGGGAGTAGCAGGTGAGAGCCACGCGCTGACCCGCCTTGCTGAGCCGGCGGGCCTGTTCGACGGCCAGCCACGTCTTGCCGCTGCCGGCACCACCTCGGACCTCCACGCGGTGGATGAGCCGGGCCGCGTCGAGGATGACCGCCTGCTCCGCGCTGAGCCGCTCCGCCTGGTCGCTGCGCTCCTCGGCGCGGCCGATCAGGTCTCGCTGCGGAAGCCCGCGCCCGTTCAGCGACTCGAGCATCGCGTAGATGTCGTCGGCGTCGAGCAGCCTCTTGCCGTTGCTCTGTCCGCTCACCACAGCCCGGAGGAACTCAGCGAGCCTGCCCAGGTCGTGGCTGCCTGCGACCTGCCACCGCTGCGCGTCGGGGAGCGCGAAGTCGTCGTCGACCGGGGTGTAGGGCAGCACCACCGCATGCCCCCACCGCACCGGCGTGCGACTGCCCCACTCAGGCGTGTTGGTGATCCAGCTCCTCAGCGCATACAGGGACTGACGCGCCTGGGTGACGGGATCGATGGGCATCGCTCGTTCGCGGCGCTCGATCCACCAGCCGTCCTCGTCGCACCAGACCTGGCTGCCCTTCACCTCGACCACCACGACGCCGCCGCCCTCGAAGGCCACCGCGATGTCGACCTCGTGGTCCTTGTCCCGGTCGCTCACCCGCAGGCCCGCCATGAGGACGTCACCGTCTCCCAGCTGGTCCCGCAGCGCCTCCCAGACCTTCTGCTCGCTGCTGTTGACGAACGCGGGGGCGGGCGGGCGCAGGATCGGCATGAGTCGATCCTGCACCAGAGGACCCCCGGTTCATCGCAAGGGAGTTACGGGCTCCCCGCAATTCGGGCACTGCACCTCGTCGACGGGACGCGGGTCCTGACCCTGGCAACCGCAGTGGTCGCAGACGTAGGCGGGCATCCGGGGAGCCGGGCGTGTCGTCACAGGTCCCAGGACGCCGGGGTGAACGTAGCCGCCCCGCCTGCCCACTCGGCGGGCTCGAGCGACGCACTCACGTCCTGCGTGGAGTCCTCCAGGACCAGCGGAAGGACGACCTGCTGCTCGACCAGCGAAGGCAGCTCGGCGTAGCGGAGCTCCACCGACCCGAGCGACCGCGGCGCCGGTGTTTCCGGTCGACCCGTGCGCAGCCGCAGGGCGAGCCGACGCTGCTCCTCGAAGTACAGGTCCCCCAGCTCCACCGCGAACGTCCCTCGCGGGCCACGGTCCAGCGGAATGTTCGCGTCGTGTCCGACGAGCTCCACGGCGTCCTCGAGCCGGACCGTGAGCGAGACGGACTGGACCGACCGGGCGAGCAGGTCCGCCACCTCCGAGGCGATGGCCGCGCTGGCCGTGGCCGCGCTGTCGGCGACGTGATGGTTGCCGGACCCGGCTCGCGCCAGCGCGGTCAGGAACGTCTCCTCGCACCCTTCACCGTAGGTCAGCGTCGAGGTCACGATGCCGTCGGCGTGCGCGGTGCGCGCAAGGCCCTCGAGCCGCTCCCCGTCGAGGAGATCGTGGCCCGCGCGGCCGTCGGAGACGATCAGCAGCGTGCCACCGGCGCCCTCGGTGACACGCCTGACTTCCGCGACGCCGAGCCGGTAGCCCGCCGCGAGGTCACTCGGTCCGTCCGACTGCACCCGGGCGAGCCGGTCGACGACCTCGTCCATGTCGGTGAGCGGGCCCGCGGGCACCACGACGCCTGCCTCCGCGGCGAACGCGACGAGCCCGAAGCTGTCGCGCGCGTCGAGCCGGTGGACGATCGCCGCTATCGCGTCGAGCATGCCTTCGAGCGGGGCGCCGGCCATCGAGGCGCCGCGGTCGAGCACGATCTGCAGGCACGAGCCCGGACGCGCAGCCTCGTCGCGACGGATCCGGGGCAGGCGGCGCCTCCAGGTCCAGTTGCAGGGTGACCTCGTCTTCTGCCCCTGAGGCATCCGAGCGCACACCCAGCTGTGCTGTGAACTTCATCCTTCTCCCCCGTGCTTCCACGTCCGGGGCGGGGGGGTGCTCGTTCCCACCACCGCGACGTGAAAGGAAATGTAGCCCCCGAAACGGACAAATCCGGTATTTCGCGTGCTTTTCCCAGGCCGGGCGGAACAGTTCACGGTCCTGACCTGCCGCTCCCTGCGCGCGAGACGGCACACTGTGAGCCATGCGCGATCGGTCCCGAGACGCCCAAGGGGTCGGCGAGGACGGGCTCACCGACCTGCATCCGCTGCGGCGCGAGGTGTTCGAGGCCCGGGTCGAGCGGTGGCTCCCCGACCTCCGACAGGCGCTCGATCCGCTGTACGACGACGCGGAGTCCGTCGTACGCCGGCTGCTCTCCCTGGCCGCCTCGGCCTACGCAGCCCGCGAGGCCGACCTGCACCAGCTGGATCTGCGCCGCTCCCTCGCGCCCGACTGGTTCCAGCGGCCGGACATGGTCGGGTACGCCGCGTACACCGACCGCTTTGCCGGCACCCTCTCCGGAGTCGCCGAGCGCGTCGACTACCTCAAGGACCTCGGGGTCGGCTACCTCCACCTGATGCCGCTGCTCGAGCCCCGACCGGCCCCGAACGACGGCGGCTACGCTGTCCAGGACTACCGGAGCGTCCGGGCGGACCTCGGGACGATGGAGGACCTGCGCAAGCTCACCGCCCGACTGCGCGAGCAGGGAATCAGCCTCTGCCTGGACCTGGTCCTGAACCACGTGGCCCGGGAGCACGAGTGGGCCCGACGTGCCCGCGCGGGCGAGCAGCGCTACCGCGACTACTTCCTCGTCTTCCCCGACCGGGAGGTGCCCGATGCCTTCGAGCGCACGATGCCCGAGGTCTTCCCCGACTTCGCTCCGGGAAGCTTCACGTGGGACGACGACCTCGCCGGCTGGGTGTGGACCACGTTCCACGACTACCAGTGGGACGTGAGCTGGGCGAACCCCGACGTCCTGTGCGAGTACGCCGACGTCATCCTCGATCTGGCCAACCAGGGCGTGGAGGTGTTCCGCCTCGACGCCATCGCCTTCATCTGGAAGCGGATGGGCACCAGCTGTCAGAACCAGCCCGAGGTGCACGCCCTCACCCAGGCGCTCCACGCGGTGACGAGGATCGCCTGCCCCGCGGTCGTGTTCAAGGCAGAGGCCATCGTCGGCCCGCAGGACCTGCCCGCCTACCTCGGACAGGGCGAGCGCTGGGGGAAGGTGAGCGACCTCGCCTACCACAACAGCCTGATGGTGCAGATCTGGTCCATGCTGGCCAGCGGCGAGGCGCGGCTCGCCGCGCACGCGCTGCGACAGCTGCCCCCTCCCCCGTCGACGACGGCGTGGGTGACCTACGCCCGCTGCCACGACGACATCGGCTGGGCGGTCTCCGACGAGGACGCGGCGGCGGTCGGGCTCGACGGCCACGCCCACCGCCGTTTCCTCTCCGACTTCTACTCCGGCGACTTCCCCGGCTCGTGGGCGCGCGGCCTGGTCTTCCAGGAGAACCACACGACCGGGGATCGGCGCATCTCCGGGTCGATGGCGTCCCTCGCCGGGCTCCAGGCCGGCGACCCGCACGCCGTGCGCCGCATCCTGCTGGTCCACGCGCTCGTCCTGGGTTTCGGCGGCCTGCCCCTGATCTGGATGGGTGACGAGCTGGGGCTGCTCAACGACCCGGACTGGGACGCCGAGCCCGAGCACGCGGACGACAACCGCTGGGTGCACCGGCCACGGATGCCGTGGCCGCTGCCGGCGGACAACCACCGGATCCGGCGCGGGGTGCACGAGCTGGTGCGCGCCCGGGCCTCTCTCCCCCACCTGCACGCCTCGGTCCCCGCGGAGGTGCTCGACCCTCGCGACCCCGCGGTCCTCCTCGTCGCCCGGCACCATCCGCTCGGGCCGATGCTGGGCGCCTACAACGTGAGGGACGAGCCCCGGCACGTGCCGTTCGCGGTGCTGCGCGACCTCGGGCTCGACCCGGCACAGGTGGTCGACCACCTGGCCGGGTCTCCGCCCCATGTCCAGGACGACGGCGTCCAGCTTGCGCCGTACGCCGCCGCCTGGCTCGTGGATCGCCACTGACCATCAGCGATGGTGATGGTGATGGCGATGTCCGTGCACCACGACCTTGCCGACCATGCCCATGAAGTCGTGCAGCGCACAGACGTAGGGGAACGTCCCGGCCTTGGTGAAGGTGACCGTGTAGGACCCGCCGGGCGGGATGATGCCCGAGTTGAGGTCACCACCGGCGTACTTCGTCGGGTCGCCCGAGGGGCCGAACAGAGCCGGAGGCGGTGGCTCCTGACCGAAGGTGACCGTGTGCGGCGCCCCCATCCCGGTGTTCTCGAAGGTGACGCTCTGGCCGACCCTCACGTGGACGGTCCGCCGGACGAAGCGCATCACCGCGACCGCTCCGTCGTCGGCGCCGGTGATCACGTGGTGCCGGTCAGCGGTCTTCGCCGCGTCCCGCCAGAGGTGCAGACCCTCGACCAGCAACGCCCTGGCCTCGGCGCGGGCCTGGTGGTCGTACTGCTGCTGCGTGTAGGGGTACGGCTTGTGCCGGTCCTGGACCTTGATGGTGCCGACCATCATCTTGCCGTGGATCAGGCAGTAGTAGGTGAAGGTGCCCTCGTGGGGGAACCTCAACGTGTAGGTCTGGTGGTGCGCCACCGGTGGGAAGGGACCTGAGTCCTCGCCGGTCGGCACCGTGGTCATGATGCCGGAGTTGTAGTAGCCGGATCCGCGCACCGAGCTCCCACCCTGCTGGGTGATCTGCGCCGGATCGGCGGGGTCGAACTCCGGAAGGGTGGCCTGGGCCTTGCCGCCATCGATGAACGTGACGGTGTGGGGCTCGGCGGACTTGGCCACCCACGTCACCCGGTCGCCCTCGTTCACGGTGATGCTGCCGGGGAGGAACCGCAGGCCCTGGATCGCCAGGTTCGGCGACTGGGACCCGACCCAGACCTTCCAGGTCTGGTGGTGATGATGGCGGTGGTGGTCCGGATGGGCCTGTGCCCCCGTCGCGCCGACCAGTGCGAGCACCAGTGCCGTGACCAGCGCGACGGCAGCCCTCAGGACGCGAGAAGCTGGGGAGTACATCGGACACCTGCCGATCCGAACCCCGTGTGAGGTGCTGGTTCGACGGCCCGACCCACGGGGTTCGAGGACGTGAAGATCAAGTCGACGGGAGCCGACTGGCTCACCCCGCCACCTGTACGCCGCGGTGCGCCGTGCGGCCATGGCCTCATCGGGCTCGCCCCACCGGCATACGCGCCGAGATGCATGCAAACCACAACTGTCGAGTCGACGAAGCGTCGACCAGGTGTGTACCTGGCTGGACCAGCCGCGCCGCAGGCCCGGGTCATGCCGGCCCATCGGTGTCTGACCCGTTGACGCCAGAGACCGCCGAAACGCGCACGCTGCCACCCCGCTCCCTCCATGCTCGGGAATCTGAGGGCGGGACCGGCTCCTGCCCGGCTCTCGAGGGGAGACCATGGGCTTCGGACAAGCGATCTCGGGACGGGTTCGGCCAGTAGGCGACCTTCCGCCGTCTCCACGACACCGGCAGGAGCGGCTGGTGGGCGGGTGCGCCGGGCCGGGCACCTCACCCTGCGCGGGCGTTGCCGCCCCGATCCCGCGCGGCCTATCGTGACCGCAGGGAGCGGGGGTGTGCTCATGCACGAGCTGGCGATCACCCAGAGCGTCGTCGACACGGTGCTGCGCCACACCGGCGAGCAGCAGGTGACCGTGGTGCGGCTCCAGGTGGGCAGACTGACCGGCGTGGTCCCTGAGGCGATGGAGCTCTGCTTCGAGCTGGCCACCGAGGGGACGGCGCTGCAGGGCGCGGCACTGGAGATCGACCGGCCGGTCGGCCGCGCGCGCTGCCGCACCTGCGGCGACGACTTCGAGCTCCCCGACCTGATCCCGCTGTGCTCCTGCGGCAGCGCCGACGTCGAGGTGACGCGTGGCCGCGAGCTCCTGGTGACATCGGTGGACGTGGCGTAGCCATGTGTGCGACCTGTGGCTGCGGCCAGGACGAGGCCCGGATCTCTTGGACCGCCGGGGACGGCGGTACGGCGTACGCGCCCGTCCACGAGCACGGCGACCACGTGCTCGGCGGCGACCATCCGCACGAGCACGACCACGACCACGACCACGGTGCGCACTCGCACGGCACCCTGACGGCCCACACGCACACGGTGGACATCGAGCAGGCGGTGCTGGCGCGCAACGACGAGCTGGCTGCGCTCAACCGGACCCGGCTGCGGGAGGCCGGGGTGCGCGCGGTGAACCTGATGAGCTCCCCGGGCGCGGGAAAGACCTCGCTGCTCGAGCGGACCATTCGTGAGTACGCCGGCGAGGTCTGCGTGATCGAGGGTGACCAGGAGACGCGCTTCGACGCCGACCGGATCCGCGAGGCCGGCGCCAGGGCGGTCCAGGTCAACACCGGGGCAGGCTGCCACCTCGACGCCACGATGGTCGAGCGTGCCCTGGGGCGCCTCGTACCACCGCCGGGGTCACTCGTCTTCGTCGAGAACGTGGGCAACCTGGTGTGCCCAGCGCTCTTCGACCTCGGGGAGAACCGCCGGGCCGTGGTCATCTCCGTGACCGAGGGCGACGACAAGCCGCTCAAGTACCCGCACATGTTCGCCGCTGCCGACCTCGTGGTCGTGAACAAGACCGACCTCCTGCCCTACGTCGACTTCGACCTCGACCGGTGCATCCGCGACGCGAGGCGGCTCAAGCCCGACCTGGAGGCCGTCGCCGTGTCGGCGCGCACGGGCGAGAACCTCGATGCCTGGTACTCCTGGCTCGACGCGCTCTGACCCGGCCCGTCCGGTAGGTCCGGGAAACGCCCGGGGCGTCCGCAGCCCGGGCGGCGAGCCTTGACAACGTTCGAACGGCGGGCGTACGCATGAACGAAACGTTGCGTTGGCGTGAGCCGTACGGGGCGGCCCCCGCAACGTGGGTGCCAGGCCCTCGCGCCCGAGTTGGGTGGCGGCGATGCCCACAGCCGAAGCAGTCAAGGCCGAACAGACCCTCATCCACGTCCTGTGGATCAACGCGGGGCTCAGCTGCGACGGTGACTCCGTCGCCCTCACCGCGGCGACCCAGCCGAGCATCGAGGAGATCGCGCTCGGGGCCCTCCCGGGCCTCCCCCAGATCGCGGTGCACTGGCCGCTGATCGACTTCGAGTGCGGACCCACGGGCGGAGCCGACGACTTCCTCGAGTGGTTCTTCAAGGCGGACCGCGGCGAGCTCGAGCCCTTCGTCCTCGTCGTCGAGGGGTCGATCCCGAACGAGAAGATCAAGGACGAGGGCTACTGGTGCGGGTTCGGCAACGACCCGATGACGGGTCAGCCGATGACCACCAGCGAGTGGCTCGACAGACTCACGCCCAAGGCGACCGCAGTCGTCGCCGTCGGGACCTGCGCGACGTACGGCGGTATCCACGCCATGGCCGGCAACCCGACCGGGGCGATGGGCGTGCCCGACTACCTGGGCTGGGACTGGAAGTCCAAGGCCGGCATCCCGATCGTCTGCGTGCCGGGCTGTCCGATCCAGCCCGACAACCTCTCGGAGACGCTGACCTACCTGCTCTACATGGCCACCGGCCAGGCACCGATGATCCCGCTCGACGACGCCCTGCGCCCCACCTGGCTGTTCGGCCAGACCGTGCACGAGGGCTGTGACCGTGCGGGCTACTACGAGCAGGCCGACTTCGCGACGGAGTACGGCTCCCCGAAGTGCATCGTCAAGCTCGGCTGCTGGGGACCCGTCGTGAAGTGCAACGTCCCCAAGCGGGGCTGGATGAACGGCATCGGCGGCTGCCCCAACGTCGGCGGGATCTGCATCGGCTGCACCATGCCGGGCTTCCCCGACAAGTTCATGCCGTTCATGGACGAGCCCCCCGGAGGCAAGCTCTCCACGACCGCCGTCGGCCTCTACGGGACGGCGATCAAGCGCCTGCGCGGCGTGACCACCCAGACCCTCGACAAGGAGCCGAAGTGGCGCCGCCGGGGGACCGAGCTTCTGACCGGGGCGACACGTTCCTGGTCCTGAGCCCCCACTCCCTACCGAGAGAGGCGGCGCGATGACGTCGACGATTCCCCGACCCTCCCAGATCTCCGAGGACGCCCAAGGCCTTACCGAGATGGCCTGGGACCCGATCACCCGGATCGTGGGCAGCCTCGGCATCTACACGAAGATCGACTTCGGCAACATGAAGGTGGCCGAGTGCCACAGCACGAGCTCGATCTTCCGGGGCTACTCGATCTTCATGAAGGGCAAGGACCCTCGGGACGCCCACTTCATCACCAGTCGCATCTGCGGCATCTGCGGGGACAACCACGCCACCTGCTCGTGCTACTGCCAGAACATGGCGTACGGCGTGAAGCCGCCCCACCTCGGGGAGTGGATCGTCAACCTCGGCGAGGCCGCGGAGTACATGTTCGACCACAACATCTTCCAGGAGAACCTGGTCGGGGTGGACTTCTGCGAGCGGATGGTCGCCGAGACCAACCCCGGCGTGCTCGAGCAGGCGAACCGTACCGAGGCGCCGCACGCCGCGGCGCACGGCTACAAGACCATCGGCGACATCATGCGCTCGCTCAACCCGTTCACGGGCGAGCACTACCGCGAGGCGCTGCAGGTCAGCCGCTACACCCGCGAGATGTTCTGCCTGATGGAGGGCCGCCACGTCCACCCCTCGACGCTCTACCCGGGCGGGGTCGGCACCGTGGCCACGATCCAGCTGATGACCGACTACATGACGCGGCTGATGCGCTACGTGGAGTTCATGAAGAAGGTCGTGCCCATGCACGACGACCTCTTCGACTTCTTCTACGAGGCCATCCCCGGCTACGAGGAGGTCGGCAACCGGCGGATCCTGCTGGGCTGCTGGGGCTCCTTCCAGGACCCGGAGTACTGCAACTTCGAGTACCGCGACATGACCCAGTGGGGACGCAAGATGTTCGTCACCCCCGGCATCGTCGTGGACGACGAGCTGGTCACCACCGACCTGGTCGACATCAACCTCGGCATCCGGATCCTGCTCGGGTCGTCGTACTACGACGACTGGGAGGACCAGGAGATGTTCGTGCGCAACGACCCGCTGGGCAACCCGGTCGACCGGCGACACCCGTGGAACCAGCACACCAACCCGCACCCGCAGAAGCGCGACCTCGACGACAAGTACTCCTGGGTGATGTCGCCGCGCTGGTTCGACGGGAAGGACCACCTCGCCCTCGACACCGGCGGCGGCCCGCTGGCACGGCTGTGGTCCACGGCGCTCGCGGGCCTGGTCGACATCGGGTACGTCAAGGCCACCGGCACCAGCGTGCAGATCAACCTGCCGAAGACGGCGCTGAAGGGTCCGGTGGAGCTGGAGTGGAAGGTCCCGCGGTGGAGCAACACCATCGAGCGGAACCGCGCCCGCACCTACTTCCAGGCCTACGCCGCCGCCTGCGCGCTGCACTTCGCCGAGCAGGCGCTCGCGGAGATCCGGGCCGGCCGCACGAAGACGTGGGAGGCGTTCGAGGTCCCCGACGAGGGCATCGGCTGCGGCTTCACCGAGGCGGTGCGCGGGGTGCTCTCGCACCACATGGTGATCCGCGACGGCAAGATCGCGAACTACCACCCGTACCCGCCGACGCCGTGGAACGCCAACCCGCGCGACTCGTTCGGCACACCGGGTCCCTACGAGGACGCGGTGCAGGGACAGCCGATCTTCGAGGAGAACGACCGGGCGAGCTTCAAGGGCATCGACATCATGCGCACCGTCCGCAGCTTCGACCCCTGCCTGCCGTGCGGCGTGCACATGTTCCTCGGCGAGGGGAAGTCGCTCGACCTCCTGCACAGCCCGACCCAGTCCGCCGGCAGCGAGTAGCGGACCGACCATGGCGGAAGTGGGGGGACCTCCAGTCGGCCGCGACGGCGGGCCGCCGGACCTGCGCGCCGTCGGCGACCGTATCGACGCGCTGCTGGACGCGAGCTCCTCCGGTGGCGCGGTGGCCCGGCAGCGCGCCGAGGAGCTCGTCCGGCTCGTGGCCGACCTGTACGGCGCCGGCCTGGAACGTGTCCTGGAGGTCGTGCACGAGGCCGGTCGCCTCGACGACGCGGTGCTGGACGCCCTGGCCGACGACGACCTGGTGGCCAGCCTCCTGATCGTGCACGGCCTGCACCCGTACGGCGTGGAGCAACGCGTCGAGCAGGCCCTGGAGCGTGTTCGCCCCTACCTCGGCTCGCACGGCGGCGACGTCGAGCTGCTGGAGGTCACGTCGGAGGGGGCTGTCCGGCTGCGCCTGCTCGGCACGTGCGACGGCTGCCCGTCCTCGTCGGTGACGCTCAAGCTCGCGGTCGAGGGGGCGATCGAGGCCGCGGCGCCCGAGGTGGTCGCCATCGAGGTCGAGGCGGGGGCGGCCGACCCCGGCTCACCGGTGATCCCGGTGGACGCGCTGATGTCCCACGTCCGCGACACCGAGTCGACCGGCTCCTGGGAGGCCGTGCCCGCGCTCGCGGCGCTCGCACCGGGAGCCGTGACGTCCGCGGTCGTGGAGGAGACGGTGCTCGTGGCCTGCCGCGTCGGCGAGGACCTGCTGGCCTTCCGGGACGGCTGCCCGCGGTGCGGCACGAGCCTGGCACGCGGGACGCTCGCCCGCAGGCTCGGGGGCGACCGGCACGACGCCCTGCTGGTGTGCCCCGGTT
Source organism: uncultured Actinomycetota bacterium (assembly GCA_963823965.1). Lineage (GTDB taxonomy): Bacteria > Actinomycetota > Actinomycetes > Propionibacteriales > Nocardioidaceae > Nocardioides_C. Next base: position 269,648 of record CAWGNO010000002.1, read on the forward strand.
GTCAGGCGCACTTCGACGTACGCCGGGCCGGGGCGTGCCTGGACGACCCCACCCTCCACCTCGACCCGCTCCCCCTGCTGCGCGACGGCGGGAGCGTCTCGGTCGCCGTACCGAGGCCGGTGCCGTCATGACGACCGGGCCGCTCTCCTCGCTGCGCCGGATCACCACCGAGCGGCCCGCTCCACCGAGCGGCGAGCGCTGCGACATGTGCGCCGCGCCCATCGCCGACGAGCACCAGCACGTGGTGGACGTGGAGAGCCGCGCCCTGATGTGCACCTGTCGTGCCTGCTACCTGCTCTTCACCGACCACGAGGCGCAGCTGCGCTACCGGTCGGTCCCGGACCGCTACCTCTCCTTCCCGGGCTTCTCCACCGGCGCGAGCGCCTGGGAGGAGCTGCAGATCCCGGTGGGGCTCGCGTTCCTGTTCCGGAACTCCGTCCAGGGTCGGACCGTCGCGTTCTACCCGAGCCCGGCCGGCGCCACCGAGTCCGAGCTCCCGCTGGCGGCGTGGGACCAGATCACCGAGGCGAACCCCGAGCTCGAGGTGCTGCTGCCCGACGTCGAGGCCCTGCTGGTCCGCACCGTCGACGGCGCGGTGCGCTGCAACCTGGTCCCGATCGACGCCTGCTACGAGCTGGTCGGCCGGCTGCGGCTGCTGTGGCGGGGGTTCGACGGCGGGAGCGAGGCCCGTGCCGCGATGGAGGCGTTCTTCGCCGGGGTCGAGGCCCGCAGCACACCGGTGGGTGCGGCATGAGCGACTACGCGTTCACCGTCCTCGACGTGTTCGCCGAGCCCTACGCCGCGGCCCCGCAGCTGACCGCCCGCCTGCGGATCGAGGAGTCGACCGGCACCACCGTCCACGCGATCGCGCTGCGCGCCCAGGTGCGCATCGAGCCGCAGCGACGCGGCTACGGCGTGGACGAGGCCGAGGGGCTCCGCTCGATCTTCGGCGACCGGGACCGCTGGACCGACACCCTGCGGCCGTTCCTCTGGATGCAGTGCAGCACCACCGTGCAGGGCTTCACCGGCGCCACCGAGGTCGACCTGCCGCTGCCGTGCACCTACGACTTCGACGTGACCGCGTCGCGCTACCTGCACGCCCTCGGCGAAGGAGGCGTCCCGCTGGACCTGCTGTTCTCCGGGACCGTCTTCACCCGCGGGGCCGCCGGGTTCGGCGTCGAGCAGGTTCCCTGGGACTGCGAGGCGAGGTACGACCTGCCCGTGGCCGTGTGGCGGCAGATGGTCGACCTCTACTACCCCGGCACCGGCTGGGTCCGCCTCGACCGCGACGTCCTGGGGGCGCTCGCCGGCTACCGCACCCGGCACGGCCTCACCACGTGGGACGAGACCGTGGCCAGGCTCCTCGCGACCGGCGACGCCGAGGCCGCCCCGACCCCTGAGGCGTGGGGAGGCAGTCGATGAGCCTGGACCAGGTGCGCGCCGTCGCCGACGCCGTCCTCTACGAGGGCTACCTGCTCTACCCCTACCGCGCCACCTCGGGGAAGAACCAGGTGCGCTGGCAGTTCGGCGTCCTCGGCCCGCCCGGCGCCCAGGAGCACGGTGTCGGCGAGGAGTCGACCATGTCCGTGCAGTGCCTGCTCACCTCGTCCGGAGCCCCGGACGACGGCGGCCGCGCCACGGGTCCCCCGGGCCTGGCGTCGGTCCGGGTGCACCTGCGCTTCCTGCAGCTCCAGGCCCGCATGGTCGAGCGGTACGACGCCGGCAGTGGCTTCTTCGTCCCGGTCGACCGGCTCGACGTGGGTCGCAGTCAGTGGCTGTCGTGGGACGAGGCCGTCGAGCAGGAGCTCGCCCTCGACGTGTCCGCCCGCGACCTGCGACGGGGAGGCGTCTGGGAGGTGGGCGTCAGCGGCCACCGAAGCGTCGAGACGATCCCTGGCTCCGAGTCGACGCCGAACGGGAACGCGGCCGCTGAGGCAGCCGGCCGGGTGGTACGTCGACGCTGGCCCGTCCATGCCAACGTCACGCTCGCCACCTCACCTGCTGAGGGCTGCACCAGGCTCGAGGTGCGGGTCGCCAACACGTCCATGGGGCATCCTCCGGACCAGGACTCCAGCCCCCGGGACATGGCGATCCGCACCTCGCTCATCGGCACGCACCTGATCCTCGAGGCCGAGGGCGCCAGGTTCCTCTCCGTCGTCGACCCGCCCGACCGGGCAGCCGCTGCTGCACGCGCGTGCACGCAGCACCGCTGCTGGCCGGTCCTCGCCGGAAGGGCACCTGAGGACGAGGAGGAGCAGGGCACCAGCGCCGTCGTCCTGGCGTCCCCGATCATCCTGTACGACTTCCCGCAGGTCGCGGAGCAGAGCACCGGCGCCCTCTTCGACTCCACGGAGATCGACGAGCTGCTCACCCTGCGGGTGATGACGATGACCGACGAGGAGAAGGCGGAGGCCCGCGCCACCGACCTGCGCGCCCGCGAGATCATCGACCGCTGCGACGCCATGTCCCCGGACGCGCTGCAGCAGCTGCACGGCGTCCTCCGCGACGTCGAGCCACCGACCTTCGGTGACCCGGACGTCCCCTGGTGGGACCCGGCCGCGGACGAGTCGGTCGACCCGGACATGGACACCGTCGTCGTGGACGGGGTCCCTCTCTCGCGGGGCAGCCTCGTGCGGGTCCACCCCTCGCGCCGCGCCGACGCCCAGGACCTGTTCTTCACCGGCCAGGTGGCGCGCGTCCAGGCGGTCGTCTCCGACGTCGACGGTGGCGTGCACGTCGCAGTGGTCCTCGTCGACGATCCCGCGGCCGACCTGCACGACTGGTACGGCCGCTACTGGTACTTCGCCCCCGACGAGCTCGAGCCCCTTCCCGACCGGGACGGCCCGGCCGCCGGCACCGACGCACAGCAGGAGAACCCGCAGGACCGAGAGGAGAGCAGACCGTGAGAGCGATTGGGAAGCTGACCACCTGGGTGGTCCTCGCGCTTGCCGCTGTGGCCGTGGTCGTCGGCATCAAGTCGATCCCGGACCTGAAGCGGTACCGCGAGATCCGCGAGATGTGAGACGTGACGAGCAGGCAGCCTGAGGCGAGCCGCCGGGTCCTCGTGGCCGGCGTCGGCAACCTCTTCCTCAGTGACGACGGGTTCGGGCCCGAGGTCGCGCGTCGCCTGCTGTCCACCCGGCTCCCGCAGCACGTCGAGGTCGTCGACTACGGCATCCGCGGGATGCACCTGGCCTACGACCTGCTCGACGGCTGCTCCGCACTGGTGATCCTCGACGCGCTGCCGGGCGAGGGCCCCCCGGGCACGCTCAGCATCCTCGAGGTCGGCGAGGACGACGTGCGACGGGCGGGCGGGAACGGCAGCGGGCTCGACGCTCACGGCATGGACCCGCTCGCCGTCCTGGTCAGTCTGGAGCGGCTGGGCGGCGCGCTGCCTCCGACGTACGTCGTGGGGTGCCGGCCCGCGAGCGTCGAGGAGGGCATCGGCCTGTCGTCGCCCGTCGCGGCGGCGGTCCCGGACGCCGTCGAGGCCGTGCACCGGCTGCTCGGACGGCTCGGGGGGCCGGACGGTGAGGGGCGGGTACGACGCAGGTACGAGGTCGTCCGGCGTCGTGCAGGGCGTCGGGTTCCGGCCGTTCGTGTACGCCGTGGCCTCCGAGCTCGCGCTCACCGGGACGGTCGCCAACGACGTCGCCGGCGTCGTGGTGGAGGTGGAGGGCAGCGCCGACGCGGTGGAGGAGCTCGGACGCAGGCTCCGGCAGGACGCGCCGCCGATGGCCGTCGTCGAGGACGTCCGGGAGACCGCGCTCCCGGCTCGCGGCGGCACCGGGTTCACCATCGAGCAGTCGACCGACGAGGGCTCCTCCCGAACCTTGGCCTCCCCGGACGTGGCCCTGTGCGCGGACTGCCTGCGCGAGATGAGCGACCCTGCCGACCGCAGGTACCGGCACCCGTTCATCACCTGCACGAACTGCGGGCCGCGGTTCACGATCATCACCGACCTCCCCTACGACCGCGCGCGGACCACGATGGCCGGGTTCGCGATGTGCGACGCCTGCCACAGCGAGTACGCCGACCCTGCCGACCGTCGCTTCCACGCCCAGCCGATCGCCTGTCCCGACTGCGGCCCGACGCTCCGCCTCGTGCGCACCACGCCCGACGGCTCCCACGGTGAGGATCCACCCGGCGTGCATGCCGCCGGCACGGCCCGCTCCATCGGGGCCGCCGAGGCCGACCTCCTCGGTGAGCACGCCCTCGCGGAGGCACGCGCGATGCTCGCCGCGGGCGGGATCGTCGCGGTGAAGGGGCTCGGCGGGTACCACCTCGCCTGCGACGCGGGCAACGAACGTGCCGTCGCGGAGCTGCGCCGCCGCAAGCAGCGGGGCGACAAGCCGTTCGCCGTGATGGTGCCCGACCTGGACACCGCCCGCGAGATCGTCGACCTGGACCCGCGGGAGGAGGACCTGCTCGGCGGCGTCCGCCGCCCGATCGTCCTCGCGCGCCGCGCTGACGGGAGCCAGCGCCTCGTCGCCGGTCCCGTGGCGCCGGGCAGCCCCGACCTCGGCGTGCTGCTGCCCTACACGCCCCTGCACGTCCTGCTCCTCGGCCTGCCCGGCGACGCTCCCGGCCCGAGGGCGCTGGTGATGACCTCGGGGAACCTGTCGGGCGAGCCGATCGTCACCGACGACGAGGACGCGCTCACCAGGCTGGGGCCCCTGGTCGACGCCTGGCTGGTGCACGACCGCCCGATCCACGTGCCCTGCGACGACTCCGTGGCCCGCGTCGTGGCGCAGGCCGAGCTTCCCGTCCGGAGGTCGCGCGGCTACGCCCCGCTTCCGATCGCGCTCCCGTTCGAGGTGGACCCGACGGTCGCCGTGGGCGCGGACCTGAAGAACACCTGCGCGGTCGCGAGCGGACGCTACGCCTGGGTCAGTCAGCACATCGGCGACATGGACGACCTTGCGACGCTCGAGGCGTTCGGCGACACCGAGACCCACCTCGAGATGCTGACCGGGATCAGGCCCGGAGTCCTCGTCGCCGACCAGCACCCCGGCTACCGGTCGAGTGCCTGGGCCGCCGGCCACGCCGACGGCCGCCCGGTCCGCACCGTGCAGCACCACCACGCCCACATCGCCTCGGTGATGGGCGAGCACGGTCTCGGCCACGACGAGCCCGTCATCGGCTTCGCCTTCGACGGCACCGGCTACGGCACCGACCAGGCGGTCTGGGGCGGCGAGGTGCTCGTCGCGGACTACAAGGGGTTCCGCAGGCTCGCCCACCTGGGGTACGTCCCCCTCGCCGGAGGCGATGCGAGTGTCCACCGGCCGTACCGGATGGCGCTGTCGCACCTGCGCTCGGCCGGCGTCGACTGGGAGCCCGACATCCCCGCGGTGGCAGCGTGCCCCGACGCGGAGCGAGCCGTCCTCGCGCACCAGCTCGCGTCCGGCTTCGGCTGCGTGCCGACCTCCAGCATGGGCCGGCTCTTCGACGCGGTCGCCTCCCTGGCCGGGGTGCGTCACGTCGTCGACTACGAGGCCGAGGCGGCGATGGAGCTCGAGGGCCTGGGACGGTCCGGAGACGACCGGCTCGCGGCCACCGACCTCGCCGACCCCGGCGCCGCTTCGCGGTACCTGTTCACGATCACGCCCGGTGGCACGGCGGAGGTGCCCTCCACCGCGGGCGCCGCCCCCGTCGTCCGGGCCGTCGTCGACGACGTCCGCGCAGGCGTGCCGACCGCCACGATCTCGGTCCGCTTCCACGCTGCCGTCGCCCGGCTGATCCTCGACCTGGCAGGCCACGCCCGGGACGAGACGGGCCTCACGACGGTCGCCCTCGGCGGCGGGGTCTTCCAGAACGCCCTGCTGCTCGACGCGGCGTACGGCGCACTCACGGAGCAGGGCTTCACCGTGCTGCGCCCCCGGCTCCTGCCGCCCAACGACGGCGGGATCGCCCTCGGTCAGATCCTGGTCGGCGCGTCCGGCTGAACACCACCCAAGGAGGAAAGCTCATGTGTCTCGCGGTCCCCGGAAGGGTCCTCTCCGTCGAGGAGAGGGACGACACCCTCATGGCCGAGGTGGACTTCGGCGGCGTGCACAAGGACGTCTGCCTCGAGTACATCCCCGACGTACAGGTCGGCGAGTACGTCGTGGTCCACGTCGGCTTCGCCATCCAGCGCCTCGACGAGGCGTCGGCGATGGAGACCCTGGCGAACTTCGAGAAGCTCGGGATCCTCGAGGAGGAGTTCGGCGACGGGTTCGCGCTCGCCGCCAGGCAGGCCGGCGTACCGCACGACCCACCGGGGACACCCGGTCTCACACAGGAAGGGGCGTCGTCGTGAAGTACCTCGACGAGTTCAGCGACCCCGATCTCGCCAAGCGGCTGGTCGACCAGATCCACGCGGTCACGACGCGGCCCTGGGCGATGATGGAGGTCTGCGGCGGTCAGACGCACTCGATCATCCGGCACGGCATCGACCAGCTGCTGCCCGACGGCGTGGAGATGATCCACGGGCCCGGGTGCCCGGTCTGCGTCACGCCACTGGAGATCATCGACAAGGCCCTCGAGATCGCCAAGCGCCCCGGGGTGATCTTCTGCTCCTTCGGCGACATGCTCCGCGTGCCCGGAAGCAGCGAGGACCTGTTCCGCATCAAGAGCCAGGGCGGCGACGTCCGGGTCGTCTACTCGCCTCTCGACGCCTTGAAGCTCGCCCGGTCCAACCCGGACAAGCAGGTGGTCTTCTTCGGCATCGGCTTCGAGACCACCGCTCCCGCGAACGCGATGACGGTCTACCAGGCCGAGCGGCTGGGCGTGGAGAACTTCTCCCTCCTGGTCTCCCACGTACTCGTGCCGCCGGCCATCGCGGCGATCATGGAGTCCCCGACGTGCCGGGTCCAGGCGTTCCTGGCGGCGGGCCACGTGTGCAGCGTCATGGGCACGCGGGAGTACCCGCCGCTCGCGGAGAGGTACAAGGTCCCGATCGTGGTCACCGGCTTCGAGCCGCTGGACATCCTCGAGGGCATCCGGCGGACCGTCGTCCAGCTCGAGCAGGGCAGGCACGAGCTCGAGAACGCCTACCCGCGGGCGGTTCGCGAGGAGGGCAACCTGCCCGCCAAGAAGATGCTGCTCGACGTCTTCGAGCCGACCGACCGGACCTGGCGGGGCATCGGGATGATCCCGCAGAGCGGCTGGCGGCTGTCGGCGAAGTACCGCGCGTTCGACGCCGAGGAGCGCTTCTCGGTCACCGACATCCACACCGACGAGTCGCCGCTGTGCCGCTCGGGCGAGGTGCTGCAAGGGCTGATCAAGCCGCACGAGTGCGCGGCGTTCGGCAAGCAGTGCACGCCGCGCAACCCGCTCGGGGCGACGATGGTCTCCTCCGAGGGCGCGTGCGCGGCCTACTACACCTACCGCCGTCTCGAGCTGGTGGACGCGCCATGACCGACTCGATGGAGCGGACGGGGCCGATGGACCGGGCCGACGCCCGGCAGGTGCCGCTGGAGGCCCCGGAGACCCTCGACTTCGAGGGCTGGGTCTGCCCGCTGCCGCTGCGCGACTCCCCCACCATCGTGATGGGACACGGCGGCGGCGGCACGATGTCCGCCGAGCTCGTCGACCACCTCTTCCTGCCGGCGTACGGTGACGCGGCCGCCGCGGCGGACCTGCCCGACGCTGCGGTGCTGAACCTCGGAGGCGGGACGCGGCTGGCGTTCTCGACCGACTCGTTCGTGGTCAAGCCGATGTTCTTCCCCGGCGGCTCGGTCGGCGACCTGGCCGTCAACGGTACGGTCAACGACCTGGCCATGGTCGGCGCCAACCCGCTCTGGCTCTCGACGGCCTTCATCGTCTCCGAGGGGACCGAGATGAGCGACCTCGGCCGGGTCGCCGACGCGCTCGGCGCCGCCGCCCGGGCGGCCGGGGTGCAGCTGGTCACCGGCGACACCAAGGTCGTCGACAGCAGCAGCGGCGACGGCGTCTACGTCAACACCGCGGGCATCGGCATGCTCCGCGACGGCGTCGACATCCGGCCGAGCCGCGCGACCCCCGGGGACGTGGTGATCGTCAGCGGTGACATCGGCGTCCACGGCGTAGCCGTGATGAGCTGCCGGGAGGGACTGGAGTTCGGCACCACCGTGGAGAGCGACACCGCGGCGCTGCACGAGCTGGTGGCCGCCATGCTCGACACGGGAGCCGACGTCCACGTGCTCCGCGACCCCACCCGCGGCGGCGTCTCGGCGACGCTCAACGAGATCGCCCGCGCGTCCCGGGTCGGCATCGACCTGGTCGAGAAGGACCTGCCGATACCGCAGACCGTGAAGGACGCCTGCGGACTTCTCGGGCTCGACCCGCTCCAGGTGGCCAACGAGGGCAAGCTCCTCGCGATCGTCCCCGCAGACACGGCCGACCAGGTCCTCGACGCGATGCGTGGACACCCGCTCGGGACCGGGGCTCGACGCATCGGCGTCTGCACCGACGAGCACCGGGGCATGGTCGTCGCCCGGACCGGGCTCGGCGGCACGCGCGTCATCGACCTGCCCATCGGCGAGCAGCTGCCCCGCATCTGCTGAGCACGACCCACCCAGGAAGGAGCAGCCCATGTGCCTCGGCATCCCCGGCCAGGTGGTGCGGATCCTCGACGAGTACGACGGACAGCTCGCCCTCGTCGACGTCCAGGGCGCCGCCCGGAAGGTGAACCTCGGCATCCTCGAGGCTCCGCCCGAGCCGGGAGACTGGGTGCTGATCCACATGGGCTTCGCGATGGAGGTCATCGACCGCGACGGGGCGGAGCGAGCCCTCTCCGGCCTGGAGACGATGGGCCGCCCCCGTGCTGTGGCGGACGAGGTGCCCGATGTGCCGCGGGAGGCGGCGCGTGAGTGACCACGACCCCGCCCCCGGCCCGGGGGCCGGGCCCGCATCCCCGCACAGCCCCGCGCTCGGACCGGTGCTGTTCGCCCGCTACGCGTTCCCGCCGAACTCCCACGGCTACTGCGGGCCGAACGACCACGAGTCCTTCTTCGAGTACGGCGTGGCCGGCGCCGACGACGGCCTGCGCGCTCTCGCCCGGCAGTTCGAGGGAGCATGGCCCTACCTCGAGCTCATCGCGGGCGCGACCGGCCTCGACGACCCGCTCGACCGGCGCGTCGTCGAGGCCTACTGGGTGGGCAGCCCGCGGCTGGACCTCGTGAGCACGCGCGCGGTCGGTGACTCGGTCGAGGAACGGTTCCGTGCCCTCGCCGGGCCGGGCTTCTCCCAGCTCACCGACACCGTCCTGGCCGGCGGCGTGCCGCACCACAGCTTCGCGGTCTTCTGCGTCTACCCGTGGACGGGGCTGCTCCAGTCCGGTCGCGGCGAGGAGCACGCCTTGCACGTGCTCGACCGGTGCCGGATCCGGTGGGGAAAGGTGATCGCGGTCCAGGGCGACCAGGTCGTCGTGGGGTTCTCCCCGCTCACCTGGGACGGTCGCCGGCTCGGCCTCGGGGAGACCGTCACCGAGTCCGCCGTACGGTCGCTCGACGGGGTGGGCATGGTCGGCGACCTGCGGGCGGGCGACTGGGTGTCCCTGCACTGGGAGTGGGTCTGCGACCGCCTGACCGACCGGCAGGTCCGCCTGCTCCGGGACTACACCCTGCGCCACCTGCAGATCGTGAACCAGGGCAACCCGCACGCCGCCACCGCCCGTCTCCTCGGCTCCTGAGGCGGACCGTCCGCGCGTCCGCATCCGCTTTCGCGCCCGGACGCCGTACCGTCCTGCCCAGGTGGTCGCAAAACGGTCATCCAGCAGGCAACCTCCCCAGGGGAGCGGGCGTGTACGAGGGCATGAACGAAGCGATGACGAGCTCCACGGAGGTCCCGGGCGACAGCTCCCGCGACCACGCGGACGACTTCGACGCTTACGTTCGTGCCAGCGAGCGACGCCACAAGCGGCTCGCGTTCCTGCTCACGGGGGATCTGCACGAGGCCGAGGACCTGCTCCAGGCCGCCTACGCCAAGATCTACCCGCACTGGGGCAAGGTGCGGACGTACGACGTTCCCGACGCCTACCTGCGCCGTGTCATGGTGACGCAGCGGACGTCCTGGTGGCGGCGGCACCGCAACCGGGAGTGGTCGACGCCCGAGCCCCCCGCGAGCACCACCCCCGTGGCCGACCCCGCGGGCGCGGTGATCGAGAGCCAGGCACTCCTCCTGGCACTCCGCCGGCTTCCCGAGCGGCAGCGCGCCGCCGTCGTCCTGCGCCACTGGTGCGACCTCTCCGAGGCCGACACCGCCGCCACCATGGGCTGTTCGCTCGGCACCGTCAAGAGCAACACGAGCAAGGGCCTCGCCCACCTGCGCACGGCGCTGGGCCAGGCCGGGGGAGCATCATGAGCACCCAGGAGCGAGACCCCGTCTTCGAGTCCCTCGACCGGCTGGCGGGCATGGCCGACGCCGACCTGGTCGGCGACCGGATGCCCGGCATCCAGCGCAGGGTGCGCGTGGCGCGCCGGCGCAGGCGTGCCGGCCTCGTCGCCGCAGCCGCCGTCGTCGCCGTGGGCGGTGCGGGCGTGTGGCAGGCGCTGCCGAGCGGGCAGACCCCGCCGACCGTCACCAGGCCGGCGCCGGCTCCCTGGCAGCGGATCGACCTCGACGCCCGGCCTCAGGGAGCCGACCACGTCCGGATCAGCTTCTCGGTGACCGGAGAGTCGACCGCGTACGCCGACATGAACACCGGCGACCCGACCGACTACGCGGGGCCCCGGTCCACCGAGGTCGTGGTCGACGGGGCAGCCGTCACGGGCTCGGACGGAGGCGCCATCTCGTGCGAGCCGGGCGGTGACCTCACGCCGTACACGATGAGGTTCCACGCCGACGAGCCGCTCGTGGTTCCGGTGTCGCCGGGCCAGCACACGATCGTCGTCAAGGCGCCGTACTGCGCCGAGGGGGAGCTCGTCAGGAGCACCCAGCGGGTGGTCGTGTCGACCACGGCCGGTGGCTTCACGACCTTCGACCAGCGCAAGGACGACCTCGACGGCGACGGCACCGACGAGGTCCTGCGGCTGCTCGTCCCCAAGGGTGACGGCGAGGACCAGCTGCTCGAGGTCACGTGGGGCACCGGCGAGACGACCACGGCGACGGTCCCCAACACGATGGAGACCTACCTCCGCGACCCGGTCGACCTCGATGGGGACGGCGATCTCGAGCTGGTCCTCGAGGGCGGGGGCGGTGACATGGCCGAGGGCATGGTCTTCCTCGCCGACACCGACCACCTGGAACGCGTGAAGACGGTCGACGCGGACGGGAAGCAGCTCCCCTTGCGGTCGTACGCGGACCCGACCACCTGGCAGACGTACCTCGGGGCCGACGGGATCTACTCCTACCGGTTGACCGACCCTGCCGCGACGCAGTTCCCGGCCCCGGTCGAGGTCCGCGAGTGGTCCCTGGCCGGCGACACCCTCACCCGGTCCCCGACGTCCGTGACCCGCTGCGTGTCCTTCCAGCCCACGACGGAGCTCGGCCCCTGCTGAGGACCCCTACCGCATCGTCGCCGGGAGAACCGCCACGACGACCCGGACCGCTTCGTCGAGCGCCGCCTGCACCCTCGCCGACAGGGGAGCCCCCACCTCGAACGACTCCCCCTGCACCGCGACGAGGGTGAGCCGCCGGGGCAGCCGTCCGAGGGCCCGGGCCAGCTCGACCGCTTCGGCCACGCCGAGCCCGTGCGACCCGAGCGCCCCGGGGTCGTGGCGCAGAGGCACAGCCCCGACGTGCCAGACATGGATCCGGCCCGGCTCTCCGCGCGGTCCGGTCGCGTCCACGACCACCACCTCGTCGTACGTCGCGAGGTGCTCCACGAGCGCGAGGGGCTCCTCGTGCTCGACCACCTCGAGGTCGGGGAGGCCCAGACGTCCCACCCGGGACGCCACCTCGGGTCCGGCCGCGTCGTCGCCCCGGGACGGGTCGCCGATGCCGACCACGAGCGTGCTCATGCCTCCTCCACCGTGAGATCGAGGAAGTGCGTGGCACAGGAGATGCACGGGTCGTAGTTGCGGATCGCCTGCTCGCACTGGCGCGTGAGCTCCTCGGTGTCGAGGTGCAGCCGCGCCTGCACGAAGTCGCGCAGGTCGCGCTCGATGCTCGCCTGGTTCTGCGAGGTGGGCGGCACGATGTCGGCTGCGAGCACCGTCCCGTCGCCGGCGAGCTCGTAGCGGTGGTACAACGTGCCGCGGGGCGCCTCAGTGGCCCCGTGGCCGATCCCGGCTCGGGGTGCCACCTCGACCGAGGGGTCGGCGCCATCCGACCAGGAGTCGATGATGCGCAGCGCCTCCTCGCAGGCGGTGACGACCTCGACCGCGCGCACCACGATGGAGCGGAACGGGTTGCGGCAGGTGGGACCGAGGCCCGCCGCGTCCGCGGCCTCGCGGGCGGCAGGCGGAAGTAGGTCGCGGTTGAGGGAGTACCGCGCGAGCGGGCCGACGACGTACGCACCGGCACCGCGCAGCCGCGCCTGGAGGGCGTTCGAGTGCGGCACCTGCTCCTCGCTCACCCACTCCGCGAAGTCCTCCACCTCGAACGCCTGACCCCCGCTGGTCACGAAGGAGCCGGTCTCGATCGGGTAGTCCCGGTCGGTGCGCAGGGCGAGGTACTCGTGCTCCTGCTCGAAGTCGGGTACGTCGAAGCCGGCGGCCATGTCCACGGTGGCGAGCGCGTCCTGGAGCGCCCACTCCAGCCGGGGGCGCAGGGCGCGGAGCCGGTCGAGCGACGGGAACCGGTAGAAGCCGCCCACCCGGACGTTGACCGGGTGCACGGCTCGTCCACCCACGAGCGCCATGAGCTCGTTGCCGGCCTTCTTCAGCCGCAACCCCCGCTCCACGACGTCGCGGTGGTCCTTGGCCATCTCGATCGCTCCCGGGTACCCGAGGAAGTCGGGGGCGTGCAGGAGGTACACGTGCAGGGTGTGGCTCTCGATCCACTCCCCGCAGTACAGCAGCCGGCGCATCAGCCTGATCTCGTCGGAGACCGTGACGCCGCAGGCGTCCTCGATCGCCAGGCAGGCGCTCATCTCGTAAGCCACCGGGCAGATGCCGCAGATACGTGAGGTGAGGTCGGGCGGCTCCGTGTGGCCACGTCCGCGGAGGAACGCCTCGAAGAACCGGGGCGGCTCGTAGATACGCAGCTCGACGTCGGCGACCTCGCCGTCGTGGACGACCACGCGCATCGCTCCCTCGCCCTCGACGCGGGCCAGGGCGTTGACCTTCAGCTCCCGACCGCCGGACGACTGCGCCGTCATGACGAGCCTCCCCCGTCGGCCAGCCGCTCGCGCTCCTCAGCGAACGCCGGCGCCTCGGCGTTGAACGTGGAGAAGACCCGGGCGACGTCTCGTCGGGGCATGCCCAGCTCGACCAGCCGGCCGGTCAGCGAAGGCGCGTTCGTCGTGTCGGCCGGACCGAAGCAGCCGTAGCAGCCCCGGTCGTACGACGGGCAGAGCGCACCGCAACCCGCATGGGTCACCGGCCCGAGGCAGGGGGTGCCATGGGCGACGGTGACGCAGACGTTCCCGCGCCGCTTGCACTCCACGCAGACGCTCTCGGCGCTGATGCGCGGCCGGCGCCGCTGCAGGAACGCCGCGACCACCTCGAGGAGCTGGCCCTTGTCGATCGGGCAGCCGCGCAGCTCGAGGTCCACCGGGACGTGGGCGGAGATCGGCGTGGACGTGGCGAGCGTCGCGACGTACTCGGGCCTCGCGTAGACGGCCGAGCGGAACTCCTCGACGTCGGCGAAGTTGCGTAGCGCCTGGACGCCGCCCGCGGTGGCGCACGCCCCGATGGTGACCAGCCGCCGCGAGCTCGCCCGGACCTCCTGGATGCGCTCGGCGTCGGCTGCCGTGGTGACCGACCCCTCGACCAGGGACAGGTCGTAGGGACCGTCGACGACGGCCCGGGAGGCCTCGAGGAAGTAGGCGACCTCCACCTCGTCCGCGAGGTCGAGCAGCTCGTCCTCGCAGTTGAGCAGGGTGAGCTGGCACCCGTCGCAGCTGGCGAACTTCCAGACCGCGAGCCGCGGTCTGGGTGTGCTCGGGTCGGGTCCGACCGCGCCCTGCGTATGAGTGGTCATCACAGCTCCTCGACCGCGAGCAGGCCCTCGACCTCGGCGAGCGTGAACACCGGCCCGTCCACGCAGACCAGGAACTCCCGCAGCTGGCAGTGACCGCACAGCCCCACGCCGCAGCGCATGTTGCGCTCCAGGGAGAGCCGGATGCGCTGGCGCGGCACACCCAGCGCGGTGAGCTGGACCGCGACGTAGCGCATCATCACCTCCGGCCCGCACATCAGGGCCAGCGTGCGCGCCGGGTCGAAGCTCCCGCGCACGATCAGCTCGGTGACCATCCCGACCCGGCCGTCCCAGGTCGTGGGCGCCCGGTCCACGATCACCGCCACCTCCACGTCCGCCCCTTCGGCCCAGGACTCCAGGTCCGCGGCGAACAGCAGGTCCTCGACGGTCCGTGCGCCGTAGAGGACATGCACCCGGCCGAACTGTGCCCGCGCCTTCGCGATCTCCAGGACCGTCGGGCGCAGAGGGGCCAGCCCGATGCCACCGGCGACGACCACGACGTCGCCGCCGATGCCGTCCATGGCGCCCCATCCTTCGCCGTAGGGTCCGCGCACCCCGAGCACGTCGCCGGGCTGTGCACGGCACAGAGTGCCCGTCACCCCGCCGACGTCGCGGATCGTGTGCTCCAGCAGGTCGGGGTCGCCGGGCCGGCCGCTGATCGAGATCGGCACCTCGCCGTCGCCGAACGCCTGCAGCATCGTGAACTGTCCGGGCTCGAAGGCGAAGCCCCGATCCGTCGAGCGAGGTGAGCGTCAGGGTGACGGTGTCGTGGGTGAGACGGCGGTTCTCCACGACCCGGAACGGACGCGGCAGCAGGGGGTCGCCACGGGGTGCGGCGACGGCGGGGGCGGTGCCCGTCTCAGACGGCACGGTCGCTGCCGTACAGGTCGAGCAGCCGGACGCGGGCAGACTGCAGCCGCCGGTACATCACCTGGGCGAACCGCTGCATCATCGCGTAGCCGAGTGCGGGGTCCTCCTCGCACTTGCCGCGCAGGCACGTGGCGTCGACGGCGACGGCCGAGACCTCCTGCACGGCACGCGCGTCGAAGAACCAGCGGTACGGCGGGACCAGCCACGACCAGCCGACGACGTCGCCCTCGTCGACGGTGTCGATCACCGCGCGGCCACGGGCCGGGACGTGGACGTCGAGCGCCACCCGCCCCCGGCGTACGACGAAGAAGCGGTCGGCGTCCTCACCCTCGTGGAAGAGGTACTCCCCCGGCCGGTAGTGCACGTTGCGGGCACAGCCGACGAGCATGCCCACCGTCGCCTCGTCGAGCCCCTCGAAGAACGGGTGCTCCTTCAGCAGGTCCTGGAGCGACTGCATGTCAGGCCCTCCTTGCCGGCGCATCGGGGGCCGGCTCTCCGGACATGGGCGCGGCGCGGATCGCGGCCACCTCCTCGGTGATGTCGATGCCGACCGGGCACCAGGTGAGGCAACGACCGCAGCCGACGCAGCCGGAAGTGCCGAACTGGTCGATCCACGAGGCGAGCTTGTGGGTCATCCACTGCCGGTAGCGCGAGCGCGGGGTGACCCGGACGCTGCCGCCGTGCACGTAGGAGAAGTCGGAGGTGAAGCAGGAGTCCCACACCCGCCAGCGCTCGGTCTCCTCCCCCGTGAGCGACGTGTGGTCCTCGGCCGAGGTGCAGAAGCAGGTGGGGCAGACCATCGTGCAGTTCCCGCAGGACAGGCACCGGTCCGCCACGTCGTCCCAGCGCGGGTGGTCGGCGTTGTCGTAGAGCAGCTCGCGGATGTCGAAGGTGTCCATCGAACGGCCCATGCTGCGCGCCGCCACCTCGACGACGGCATCCGCCGCCTCGCGGTCCTGGCTCGCCGCGTCGGCGGAGGGGATCCGGTCCAGCACGACCGCGCCGCGCGCCGTACCCGCCCGGGCGAGGAAGACGTGCCGGTCGGCGTCGACCAGCTCGGTCAGCGCGAGGTCGTAGCCCGCCTCGGCCCGCGGACCGGTCCCCATCGAGACGCAGAAGCAGGTGCCGCTCGGGGCGGCGCAGTCCACGGTGACCAGGAAGGCGTCCTTGCGGCGCGCGGCGTACCGCTCGTCGGGATAGGCGCGGTCACGCAGCACCCGGTCGTGGATGGCGAGCGCGTGCAGGTCGCACGCCCGGATGCCCAGCACGGCGTACGGCGGCTCCCCCAGGCGTGCCGGGTCAGGTCCTTCCTCGACGTCGAAGCCGTCGGTCGTGCGGCGGCCCCGCCAGACCAGCTCGCGGGCCGGGAACAGGACCGACTTCCAGCTCACCGCATCAGCCGCGTAGCCGAACAGCGCGTCGTCACCGCGCTCACGGAGGCGGTAGCTCCCGGGCTCCTGGCGGTCCCCGACCCCACGAGGCAGGTCCTCGAGAGCGGACACCCGCCCGGGCACGACCGCACCGTCGCGGACCGTGGGCCCGAGCACCGTGAAGCCCATCCGGGCCAGCACGTCGACGAGACCCTGCAGACCGTCGAGGTCGAGGAGGACAGCGGATCGCGACTCGGCCATGCCCGGCTCCCGTCATAGCGCTTGTGGACAGTCTGGTGCGCGGGGATCACGTCTGACCAGGGACCTGTGGCCCGCGCTGGGCGTTCCCCGGTGGCCCCGGGACGCCTAGCATCGGCATCGAGGGCACATTCGGCGGTGAGGTCGCATGGTCATGGCAGCTGCGCTCGACCTGGGACGCGACGCGTTCCACGCGGGCGCATGGGACGCGGCGTTCGTCCAGCTTGCTGCCGCGGACGCGGACTCCCCGCTGGTGCCGGCCGACCTCGAGCGGTACGCCGCGGCCGCCTACCTGACCGGCCACGACCAGGAGAGCGACGCGCTGTGGACGCGCGCCCACCGGGACTGGCTCGCTGCCGGGGAGCCCGATCGGGCCGCGCGGTGCGGGTTCTGGCTGAGCTTCCTCGCCCTGCTTCGCGGGGACAGCGCCCACAGCGCCGGGTGGCTCGCACGGACCCGGCGCCTGGTCGAGGAGAAGCGGCTCGACTGCGTGGAGGAGGGCTACCTGACCCTGGTGGAGGGCCTGCCCGCGATGGCGGACGGGCGCAACGACGAGGCTCTTGCGGCGTTCGGCCGGGCCTCCGAGGTCGCGGAACGGTTCCGCGACGTCGACCTGCTGACGTTCGCCCGGCTCAGCCTGGGCGAGACGCTGCTGCAGATGGGGCGGACCGCCGAGGGCCTGCGTCTGCTCGACGAGGTGATGGTCGCCGTCACCGCGGGCGAGGTCTCCCCGATCCCGTCGGGGATCACCTACTGCGCGGTGATCATGAGCTGCCAGCGGATCATGGACCTGCAGCGTGCAACGGAGTGGACCCAGGCGCTGGGATCCTGGTGCGACACGCAGCCGGGGCTGGTCCCCTACCGCGGCCAGTGCCTGGTGCACCGCTCCGAGATCCTGCAGATCCACGGCCGCTGGCACGACGCGGTCGAGGAGGCCCAGCGCGCGTGCGACCTCTTCTCCGGGCCTGCCTCGCTGGGCATGGCGTTCTACCAGCGCGGCGAGCTGCACCGCCTGTGGGGCGAGTTCGCGGAGGCCGAGCTGGCGTACCGCGAAGCCGCCTCCCGCGGTCACGACCTGCAGCCGGGGCTCTCGCTCCTCCGGCTCGCGCAGGGGCACCTCGATGCCGCGACGGCGGCCATCCGACGCGTGGTGGCCGAGGTGGCGGCCCGCCAGGGTTCCGGTAGCGGCCCCGCGCGCGCCCGGCTCCTCGCGGCTTACGTCGAGATCATGCTGGCGGCCCACGATGTCGGGGCGGCTCGGTCCGGCGCTGAGGAGCTGGCCGAGTCGGCCGAGGCGGTCGGTGTACCCCTGCTCGAGGCGATCTCCGCGCAGGCCTCAGGCGCAGTGCTCCTCGAGGACGGCGAGGCCGAGGCCGCCCTGGAGCACCTGCGGCACGCGTGCTCGGTGTGGGGAGAGCTCTCGGCGCCGTACGAGATCGCCCGCGTGCGGGTGCTGATGGGCCTGGCCTGCAGGCTGCTGGGGGACCACGACACCGGACAGATGCACCTCGACACCGCACGTTCGCTGTTCCGCGAGCTCGGTGCCGGCCCCGACCTGACCCGGCTGGAGCGGCTCTCCCTCCGAACCGCCCCGGGTGCGGGCCTGCTGACACCACGCGAGACCCAGGTGCTGCGGCTGGTGGCGCTGGGCAGGACGAACCGGGCGATCGCCGCCGACCTGGTGCTCAGCGAGAAGACGGTTGCACGCCACGTCAGCAACATCCTCACCAAGCTGGGGCTGTCCTCGCGCACCGCAGCCACGGCGTATGCCTACGAGCACGGACTCGCTGGGTAGATCTGCGTACTTCCCGAGTTGGGCAGGACGCCGGATGTGCCGGGGACCTCACCCTCCCTAGCGTCGTGAACGAGCCCGAGGACGGGCTCGGGACGCCAGGAGGCGAGGACGATGAAGGAGCAGTACGACGTGATCGTGGTCGGCGCGCGGTGCGCGGGTTCACCGACGGCGATGTTGCTGGCCAGGACGGGGTATCGGGTGCTGGTGGTGGACCGGGCGAGGTTCCCGAGAGACACCGTCTCGACCCATCTGGTGCACACCCCGGGGGTCGCGATGCTGCGGCGTTGGGGCCTGCTGGACCGCGTCGTCGCCACGGGCTGCCCGGCGATCCACACCTACGCCTTCGACTTCGGGGCGTTCACCCTCGAGGGGTCGCCCGCGATCGAGGGTGCGGACGTGTCGTACGCGCCCCGGCGTACCGTGCTCGACCCGATCCTGGTCGACGCCGCCCGCGAGGCAGGAGCCGAGCTGCGGGAAGGCTTCACCGTCGAGGACGTGGTGATCGAGGACGGCCGGGTGACCGGCATCCGGGGTCATGGCAGGGACGGCCGGACGGTGACCGAGCGGGCTCGGGTCGTGGTGGGTGCGGACGGTCGGCGTTCGCTCGTCGCCGAGGTGGTGCGCCCCGAGCGCTACCACGAGAGGCCACCGCTGCTGGTCGCCTACTACAGCTACTTCAGCGGGCTCCCGATGGACGGGCGGTTCGTGACCTATGTGCGACCCCACCGGGGGATCGCCGCCTGGCCGACCAACGACGGCCTGACCATGGTGATCGCGGGGTGGCCCTACTCCGAGTTCGCGGCCAACAAGTCCGACGTCGAGGGCAGCTTCCTCCGGACCCTCGAGCTCGCCCCGGACCTCGCCGCCGGAGTCTCCTCTGCCCGCCGGGAGGAGCGCTTCGCCGGCACGGCGGTTCCCAACTACTTCCGCGAGCCCGCCGGACCCGGCTGGGCGCTGGTGGGCGACGCCGGCTACAACAAGGACTTCATCACCGCCCAGGGCATCCAGGACGCCTTCCACGACGCCGAGCTGTGCGCCACGGCGCTGGACGAGTCGCTCTCGGGTGCTCGGCCCTACACCGAGGCGATGGCGGAGTACCGCTCCCGGCGCGACGCCCGGGTCCTGGCGATGTACGAGTTCACCTGCGGGCTCGCGAGCCTGGAGCCGCCACCACCGCCGATGCAGCAGCTCCTCGCGGGGATCACCGGCAACCGGGTGGCGATGGACGAGTTCGCGCGTGTCAACGCCGGAGCGATGTCACCGGCGGACTTCCTCGACCCCCAGCACGCGGAGCGTCTCCTCGCAGCGGCAGGCACGCGCGCCTGACCCCCGGCTATCCGAAGACCGGCTGCTCGCGGCCGCGGTCGCGGCGGCCCAGCCACCACGCCGCCCAGGCTCCGCCGAGAGCCCCGAAGAGGTGGCCCTGCCACGACACCCCAGGGGTGCCCGGGAGGACACCCCAGAGGATCCCGCCGTACATCAGCAGCAGGATCACCCCGAGCGCGATCTCGGGGGCGGAACGGGAGAAGAAGCCGCGCAGCACCAGGTAGACCAGCCAGCCGAAGGCCAGCACCGAGGCCCCCAGGTGGAGAGTCCCCTCCCCGCCGGTCAGCCAGACGCCGGCGCCTCCGACCACCCATACAACAGCCGTGACCAGGGCCCACCGGGCGACGCCGCCGAGGAGGACCAGGAACCCGAACACCAGCAGCGGGAACGTGTTGGCGGCCAGGTGGTCCCAGCCGCCGTGAAGCACGGGCGCGAAGAGGATCCCGTCGACCCCGTCGGCCTCCCGGGGGCGGATGCCGGCAGCGTCGAGCCGGTTCGCGAGGACGGTGTCCACGAGCTCGACGACGTACAGCAGCGCGACGAAGGCGAGGATGACCTCGGCAGCCACGAACGCCCGGGAACGCTGTGTCACCCGGGGTGCCTCCGGCTGCGAGTACGCCACGCCTCCACCGTAGCCAGGGCGCCCCAAGCGGGTGGCCCGGTACGACGCCCAGCGCGCGGCCCAGCGCGGCTCAGGTCGCGGGTTCCCGCCGCGCGTCGACGAGCAGGTCAAGCTCTGCTCGCAGCCCGACGGTGAGCACGTCCAGGTCCGGGAACCGCTCGGCGTCGACGACGGCGCAGACGGTGAGGTCGTCGCGGTAGGAGAGCACCTCGAAGTAGACGGTGGCGTTCCCACCCTCGGCCACGCCGATCGGGACGGCCGAGACGATCCGCGCTCCCGAGAAGGTCAGGGTCTCGCCCGGTCCCCGGACATGGCTCACCAGGGTGTGGAAGCGCCGCTGGTGGTTCATGTACCAGCGGTAGCCGCCGAGAGCCGCCAGCGGGCGGAACAGCCAGCCGAGCAGCGCGATGGGGGCCGGGCCGGTGGCGTCCGCCTTGCGCGCCCTGACCTCGCGCGCAACCGCGGCCAGCCGCTCGCCGACCTCCCCCGCCGTCGGCACGGGGACCAGGATCGGGCTGACCACGTTGCCGAGCCCGTCAGCACCCTCCCCTCCGCGCCCCGACACCGGCACGGTGAGGACCAGCGTCTCGACGTGCTCCCCCCGCCCCGCGAGCACCCGTCCCAGCGCACCCGCGACCGCGACGAGGACGGCGTCGTTGGTGGTGGCGCCGTACCGTCGGGCAGCCGCACGCAGCATCTCGCGGTCCACCCGCAGCACCGACATCCGACGGTGCGATCCGGTCTGTTGCATCAGGGAGCAGTCCGTGATGCGTGGCGGCCGGAGCCCTC
This sequence comes from uncultured Actinomycetota bacterium, assembly GCA_963823965.1. GTDB lineage: Bacteria > Actinomycetota > Actinomycetes > Propionibacteriales > Nocardioidaceae > Nocardioides_C. The sequence goes on from CAWGNO010000002.1 coordinate 290,721, forward strand.
CGCCGGCTCCGAACGAGGAGCGGAGCAGGTGCCACCACTGCCTCAGGTGCCGCAGGGCCCGGACCCTGTCCGTGAACGCGTCGCGGGCGAGCGCACGTCTGCCCGGGCGAGGCCGGGGGAAGGCGGCCACCTCCTTGGTCTCCCATCCCGGGTCGACGAGGGCGGCCAGGACGGCGAGGCCCCCGACCCCGTCCGAGAGCATGTGGTGCAACGTGACGACCAGGGCGGTCCGACCGCCGGCGAGGCCGGTCACCAACCTCGCCGACCACAGGGGCGCGTCGACGAGGCAGCGGCGACATGACCGCGGCAAGCGCCGTGTCGACGAGTGCCTGCTCGTCCCCCGGTGGGCCGCATGCGACCTCACGGACGTGGTTGCGGATGTCGAAGTCGGCGTCGTCGACCCAGAACGGTCCTCCGCAGCCGAGGGGCGCGCGGACCAGCCGTTGCCGAAGCCGCGGGACGGCCCTGACGCGGTCGCCGAGCAGCTGCCGGACCCGGGCGAGGTCGAGGCGGTCGGCGCCCTCCAGCTCGAGGAGGACTCCGAGCTGCTCCGGCACCGGCCCGACGTCCATGGCGAGGAACGCACGGTCGGCCGCGCCGGCCCGCTCGATCGCCGCGCGCCGGTCGTCGACGCCCCGACGTCCCGCGGCTCCTCCTGCGTGCCCCATGAGGACAGCGAACGGCCGCAGCAAGGATCCCGACAAGAGTCGATCGTCCCGGTCAGGCGACCAGGGGCACCCCACGCCGTCGGGTACGCCGGCGGCGCTGAGCGTCCTCCCAGGCCAGAGCCAGCCGGTCCACCGCCTCCACGAGCTCCTCCGCGGGACGGCTGTAGGGCAGCCGGACGTAGCGCTCGTGGCTGCCGTCGCTGGTGAACGAAGGCCCCGGTGCGAGCAGCACACCGTGCTCCTCGGCGGAGGCGACCAGCGCCGTCGAGCGCGCCTCGGGCAGCTCGCACCACAGGGCGAGTCCCCCGCGGGGCATGACGAAGCTCCAGTCGGGCAGCCGCTCGCGCAACGCGGCGGCCAAGGCATCCCTGGACCCGATGAGCCGCTCGCGGTGGTGGGCCAGCACCTCCCGCCGCCGCGCCATCAGGTGCGTGAGCGCGAGCTGCTCCACCAAGGGGGCGCCGAGGTCCAGCGCGAGCCGGGCGGAGACGAGGTCGCCGGCCCGCCTTCGCGGCGCCCGGATCCACCCGAGGCGCAGGCCGCCCCAGAACGCCTTGCTCGCGCTGCCGATCGTGATGCAGTCGGCGATGTGCGAGGCCATCGGCGCGGGCATCTCGACGTCCTCGAGGGCCATGTCGACGAGGGTCTCGTCGACGACCGTGACCACGCCCGCCGCCGTGAGCGCAGCGGCCACCTCGGCACGCTGGGCGTCCGGCATCAGCGCCCCGGTCGGGTTCTGGAAGTCCGGCACCAGGAAGGCCGTCGCCGGGTCGACCTGCCGGACGGCGGAGCGGATCGCCTGGGTGTCCCAGCCGTCGGGGTCCACCGGCGTACCGACGAGGCGAGAGCCGGTCCGCGCCAGGCTGGCGAGCGTGTTCGGGTAGCCGGGGGTCTCGACCAGGATCTTGTCGCCGACCGAGAGCAGCCCCCGGGCGACCACCGCGATCGCCGACAGTGCACCGTTCGTGACGAGGATCTGGTCCGGTGAGGTGGGCAGCCCGCGCTGCGTGTACCGCTCGGCGAGCAGCTCCTTGAGGGCGGGGAGCCCGGAGGGGAAGTAGCCGGTTCCGCCGAGGAAGGCCGGGATCTGTTCCGCTGCGGCCTCGAACGCCGCTGCGACTCCGGGCGGGGAGCTGGGGGCGGCGCAGGTCAGGTCGATGGCCTCGGCGTCGGCGTGGGCGGGCGAGAGGACCGGGTCCCGGCGACCGCCCTCGACGTGCGGGACGGTGGCTACGCTCCCGGACCCCTGGCGCGAGCGCAGGTAGCCCCGTTCGCGCAGCTGGTCGTAGGCGCGGGTCACGGTCGTGCGACTGACTCCGAGCTCCCCCATCAGCTCCCGCTCGCTCGGCAGCCGCGTGCCGGCGGGGATGCGCCCGTCGGAGATCAGAAGGCGCAGGGCGTCCGCGAGGGCCGCGTACACCGGGGAGCGCTCCCACGACGTACCGAGGAGCCGTTGCACGCGGGCGGCGGTGACGGATCGGGCCATGCAGGCCACTGTCCCAGAATTGGCTATCTGAGAAAAGGCCATTTCCAGTCACCGTAGTGGTCATGACCCTCCTTCGCCCCCTGACCCGAAGCACCACCGGACGCACGGCCCGCCCCACCGTCGAGCTCGCGAGCCTGACCCCCGCCCAGCAGCTGCGCGCCGGCCGCCTCGGTCGACGGCTCCCCCAGCTGCTCGCCGGTCTGACGCTGTACGGGGTGTCGATGGCGATGATGGTGCGCAGCGGCCTGGGGCTCGACCCGTGGGACGTCCTCCACTACGGGCTCGCGCGGTACCTCCCGCTGACGTTCGGCGGCGTGGTCATCGCCACCGGAGTCGTCGTGCTGCTGCTGTGGGTGCCGCTTCGCCAGATGCCGGGTCTGGGCACCGTCGCCAACGCGGTGGTCATCGGCCTCGTCACCGACGCCGCGCTCTCGGTCCTCGTGGCCCCGGGCGGACTCGCGCTCCGCATGGCGCTGCTCGTGGGCGGGATCGTGCTCAACGGCCTGGCGACGGCTCTCTACATCGGCGCCCAGCTCGGCCCCGGTCCGCGCGACGGGCTGATGACCGGGCTGGTACGCCGTACCGGCTGGTCGGTGCGCCTGACCCGGACCTCGATCGAGCTCGGTGTCGTCCTCACCGGCTGGCTGCTCGGCGGCGTCGTGGGCGCGGGCACGCTCGCCTACGCCCTGGCCATCGGGCCTCTCGTCCAGGCGATGCTTCCGCGCGTGATCGTCCGCCTTGAGGACCCCTCGCCCGCGTCCGAGATGGACGCCGTCGGCTTCGAGACCGCACCCGTGCGGCAGGGCGAGGTCACTCCGTGCCTCTCGTGACGCGCGAGCGCAGTCGGAGCCACCGGGCGTAGTGCTCCAGGCAGAAGATCCCGAACCAGACGTAGGCGACGCCGACCAGCCCCCAGCCGACCATCCAGGCCAGGTCTCGGGACTCGTAGGCGGCGAAGGCTCGGTTCCAGGCGCCGACGAGGACGGGCACGGCCCCCACGAGCAGCACACCCACGACGACTCCCGCCGCGACGAGCTCGAGGACCGACGGGACCCGCCGGGTTCGCGACGTCGCGGGCGGCTCGGTGACGGCGAGCCAGTGGCCGTACGCCGTGAGCGCCAGCACCGCGACGACCGCGGCGCCCAGTGCGGCGAGCCCGACCTGCAGGGCATGGACCGCCTGACCGTCCCTGATCGCAGCCGTCCCGTTCTGGTAGGCGACGTAGACCCCGGCCGCGGCCGCCGTCATGACGACGGCCACGGCCACGCCCGCGAGGACCTGCGCCAGGTGGCTGCGCCGCTTCATGGTGCTGATGATGCCCCACGCCCCCGGACACACTCCCTCACCGACGCCGGCGCACCGGTCGGCGAGGGAGTGTGTCGTGGCATCCGAGGCTTCTCCTCGTCGCCCCGGACGGGGTCAGACGCCGATGGACTTCCAGGGACCCCAGATCGCGAAGGTCATCCCCTTGCTCGCCTGGATGTTCACGAACAGCGTGTGCCCGTCGGTGCTGAAGGTCGACCCGGCGAACTCGTCGGAGTAGCGCTCCGTGCCGGTGCTGCTCTTGAGCCGGTTCAGCGCGATGTCCCACAGCTTCCCGTCGGGTGAGAGACCCCGCAGGTAGTTGTCTCCCGCGCTGTCCTCGCAGATGACGATCGTGCCGCGCGGGGACGTCGTGACGTTGTCGGGGAAGTCCAGGGTCTCCTGTCCCGGCGACTGGTAGACGCAGGTCAGCGTCTCGTTCCGGGTGTCGTAGCCCCACACCTGGCCGAACCCGTTGCCGTAGCCACCCGAGTCCGCGTCGCCCTCCTCGGGCGCTCCTCCGCCCTGGGTGGAGGTGAAGTAGACGATCCCGTCGTCGTAGACCTGCCCCTCGAGCCGGGAGAAGTAGGCCGCCCCCTTCTCGCGCCCCTGGTTGCCGACGAACACGATGGCCTCGTTGTTCGTCGTCGGCGCCTCCTCGCCCTCCTCGTAGTCGAAGAGGAAGTCCGGCTCGTCGATGACGACCCACTCGACCTCGTAGGTGACGCCCTGCTCCTGGTCACCCTCGAGGTGCTTGTTGGGCTGGCTCTTGACGGCAAGCATCTCCAGGACGCCGTCGTTCTCCAGCTTCCCGGCGACCATCGGGTTCCTGGTCGGGGTGTAGCGGTAGAAGCCGGAGGCGAAGCCGAAGTTGTCCTCGGTCAGGTAGAGCGTGCCCGCGACCGGGTCGAACGAGACCGCCTCGTGCGCGAAGCGGCCGGCCCGGGTGATGGGCTTCCGGTCGGACTCGCCGTCCGCGGGAACCTCGAAGACGTAGCCGTGGGGCTTCTTCAGGTTCGCGTTGGGAGCGCCCGTGAAGTCGTTGCCGACGTCGGGCCCGTTGACGGTCTCCTCGCAGGTCACCCAGCTGCCCCACGGCATGATCCCGCCGCTGCAGTTCATCATCGTGCCGTTCAGGCTGGTGTAGGCGCTGCGCACCTCGCCGTGCTTGCTCACGTGCACCGTCGTCGTACCGCCTCCGGCGGCGGAGTCGTACGGCGTCCCGGGTCCGAAAGCGCCCGGCGACCCGTTCACCTCGTGGTTGCGCACCAGGACCACGCCGCCGTCGTCGCCACGGAAGGCGCCCATGCCGTCGTGGCGACCGGGCAGGTTCGTGCCGTCGTCGAGGACGATCGGGGTCTCGGTGTCGTGGAACGAGCGGTAGTGGAAGCCGCGCGGCAGGAGCAGGCGGACCTGCCCGTCCCGCTCGTCGGGGATCGGCACCAGCCCGGCAGCGCGGGGCGAGCGCTTGTTCCCGGTCTTGGCCTGCGCGGGCAGCGCAGCGAACCCGGCGAAGGGGCCACCGAGGAGGGCCGCGGCTGCTCCGGACTTGATGACGGATCGACGATCTAGGGTCATGGGACCTTCCCTCGCATGTGATGTGGAACACGCCACGTTAGACGGATTCGTCCGGGATGCCCATGCCTTCCCGGGATGGGTCCCCCGAGAAGACGTCGACCTTGAGGTGCGCCACGCGCGAGTCGGTGCCCATCAGATCTCGAGCGCCTTGCGGATGCGCCGCCGGACGAACCAGCGCGCCGGCGCGCCGTACCAGCGGATCAGACGCGCCACGACACGGGCTCGCAGCGTCGACCCGGGCGGGAGGTCGTGCCTCGTCCAGGTCGGGTCGGCGAACGCTCGGAGCGCTTGTCCCGGCCCCACCGACCGGGCGTCGCCCTCCCCGATGTCACGCACCATGCCGGTCGCGTTCGCCCACAGCAGCCGGGCGGCGTCCCGACGCTCGCCCGGGTCCATGTCCAGCAGGAGGTCCTCGGGCTCCGTCTCGCAGGCCGTCGCCGCCATCTCCCGCAGGCCGTCGGGCGAGGTGCCCTCCGCCTGCAGGATGGCCATCGCCAGCTGCGTCCTGAGCGCGTACGCCTCGGCGTCGTCGAAGCCCTCCAGGAGATACTCGGACAGCGCGCTCGCGCCGTCGAGACGTCCCCACAGCCAGTCCGCCCGGCGGCCGCTCTCGCTGGCGAACGCGCCGAAGTGCGCCCACCGCTGGCCGTAGAGCTTGCGGTCGAGCCAGTCGGGCGATCCGGCTACCTCGCCGATGTCGATGATCGACTCCGCCGCCGGCGTGACCTGCCGGTACCGGAACCGGGGCATGTCCTCGTCCGAGCCCTCGGCCCACGTGAGCACCGAGCTGACCACCTCCACGGCGAGGGTGAAGTTGATCAGCGTGTCGGCGTCCATGCCGTCCGTCAGCGGCAGCCGGACCAGCGCTTCGGCGGTGGCCGCGACCGCACGCCTGAGCTCCCGGTCCGCGCCGGCGGCGTAGAAGGCGTTCAGCCGCTGCGCCCGGGCACGGGGGGTCTGCCCCAGGTCTCGACGCATGTGCGCATCCAGGTCCTCGGCGAGCCGCGCGACCATCCGCTGCGAGCGCTCGACCCGGTTGAAGGCATCCGCGGTGACGAGCGGTGTGGAGTCCTTCGACCACTCGACGAGCGCGCGGCCCCACCACCGGAACACCCGCTCGGCGGTCTTCAGCCCCCAGCCCCAGACCTCCTCGCCGACCGGCAGCTGGGCGGGCACCGAGCTGATGTCCTCGGGCACGAGCTCGGTGGGCTGGGGCGCCGAGAACGCGACGTCGCCCCCCAGCGCCGTCAGCCGGCGCTCCATCGCCTCGGTCCGCGCGAGCCGGTAGGTCTCGAACCACTGGTCCGCCGCCAGCATCGCGTTGGAGGTCTCCATGAAGGGGTCGGGCGAGCGCATCAGCCGCACGACCGGCTCGTGCGGGGCCGACCGGCTGAACCCCATGCGCTCGAAGGCCTCGCGCAGCTGCTGCTGGTCCAGGCGCTGATCGGGCTCACGGTCGGCACTGAGCACCCTGCCCAGCACCTGCGTGGGCGTCGGGTTGCGCCCCAGGGTGCCGCTGGTTCCCTGCATTCCAGGCGACGGCGTCACGTAGAGCACCACCCGGTCGAACGGCGCGCCCACCGCCCTGGCCCGCAGCGCCTTCAGCAGCGGCTCGAACGGAGCGTTGTCGAGCACTCCCCCGTCCATCAGCCAGGAGCTCCGCGACTCCGCTGTCGACGACTCGCGGAAGCCCCGGAGAGCGTTGGACTCCCACACCGGCGCGAACGCCATGGGGAAGGACGCCGAGGCGCGCGAGGCCAGCGCGACCCACTGGCGCGACTCCGCGAAGTGGTCGGTGACCAGGCCGCGGTCGTCGGTGCGACGGTGGAAGCGGTAGACCCGACGGCTGTCGACCGCCGACGCCCGGGCCCGGCCCTCCAGGCGGATCGCCACGGGGTCGGGATCCAGCGCCGTCGACGTGACGAGCAGCGTGCAGTCGGCAGGGTCGGCGACCGGCTTCCGATCGGCGATCTGACCGAGCAGGTCCTCGATCCGGGCGTGGAGGAACTCGCCGTCGAGCAGCGACCCGACCTGGCCACCGCCGGCGCGCAGCAGCCTGCCCGGCTCGAGCGAGGCGAGCTCCGACCAGGTGCTGCGCATGTCCGGCAGCTCGCGCCCCCCGGCGACTGCCGCTGCGAGCAGGGTGCCGTTGAGCCCTCCCGCGCTCGTCCCGGCCACGGTGTCGACCACGGCCTTGCGCGAGGCACGCACGAGGATCTCGCTCCAGGCGTCGTGCACCGCGCCCTCGGCGTCGTCCGGGGGCCGGACCTCGGGTCCCTGGGAGGCGAGCCGGAGCCGATCCAGCTCGTGGGTGACACCGCCCATCCAGACGGCGAGACTGACCCCGCCGTTCAGCACCACGGCGAAACGGGTCTCTCGCGCCACGCTCATGTCGACGCCCTCTCGGCCGGTCCCGGGCGGTTGTCGTGAAAGTCCGACCTTCGATGGTTAGCACAGGCGTCGTCGGGCCCACCGGGTTATCCGTTATGTCCGGTCAGCAGTAGTCCTGACAGGTGGAGTCGTCGCCGTACCGGCGTTCCTCCCGGGCCACCTCCTGGACGGGCGATCGCTCACGGTCGTCCTTCCAGGCGTCGAGGTACGGCTGGGGCGCGACCATGCCCCTGCGGATCCACCACCGGCCGGGCGGCGTCGGCCAGCTGATCCCGAAGTGCAGGTGGGACCCGGTCCCGCGCGCGCTTCCGCTGTCGCCGACCCGACCCAGCGTCTCCCCCGCGTCGACCTCCACACCAGGCCGGATACCGGGCTCGACCTCGGCGAGGTGGGAGCCGTAGTAGCGGACACCGTCGTCGCCGACGACCGACACCGAGCGACCCCCGCGGTCGGCACCACGGTTCGTCGACGGGTCCCAGGTGTCGTCCTGGACCACCTCGTCGACGTACCCCCTCACCGGTGCCACGAACCGGCACCCGCGGTCGGTGAAGACGTCCGCAGCCGGGTAGTCGTGGTGCGTCCTGGCGTAGCTGACGTCGCACCCCGCCACCGGGAACGCGTGGTCGACGTGGCGCGCGCTCTCCGGGTCGACGGGAGCTCCCTCCGCGCTCTGGCCCTCGACCGGGCCGACTGCGGGCGCTGCCCTGCTCCTCCGGCGAGGCGGACGGCGACGACGCGACAGAGGGGTGCTCGTCGACGGAGTCGGAGACCAGCACCGCACCGCCCACGGTGGTCGCCGCAGCAGCGGCGAGCAGGGTCACGATGAGCGCGGGTCGCATCCACCTCAGGATGCCAGGACCGAATCCCCTGTCGCCCATCGCCTCCTGAACCGTTCTACGGTCGCCTATCGTTGAAGTGTCACCGATCTCTCCCCGGGAGCAGCCACGGAGCCCACGACCTGGTTCGACCTCGAGCTGGGGGAACAACAAGTCACCTTCGGCGCAGGTCGGGTGCGCGACCTCCCGGCCGCCGTCGACGCCCTCGGGACCGAGCGCATCCTCCTGGTCGCCACCCGCTCGGCCCGGCAGCACGCGGACCGGCTCGCTGCCGCCCTGCGGTCGAGGAGTGGTCGCCCGCATCCCGAAGGTGGCGCAGCACGTCCCGGAGGACGACGTCGCCGCCGCACTCGATCTCCTGGCCCGGACCGCCGCGGACGGTGTGGTGAGCATGGGCGGAGGATCGGCCATCGGGCTCGGCAAGGCCATCGCCGTGCGCACCGGCGTCCCACTGGTGGCCGTACCCACCACCTACTCCGGCTCCGAGGCGACCCCGATCTTCGGCGTCACCGGAGAGCACAAGCAGACCGGCCGCGACCCGCGGGCACTCCCCCGAACCGTGGTCTACGACCCGGAGCTCACCTTCACCATGCCGCAGCGCGTCACGGCGGCGTCCGGCCTCAACGCCCTCGCTCACTGTGTCGAGGCGCTGTACGCGCGCGGCGCGAACCCGGTGACCGACCTCTTCGCACGCGAGGGCATCAGGCTGCTCGCCTTGGCCCTCCCGGTCGCGGTCGCCCGTCCCGGCGACCTCCCCGCCCGCACCGCCGCCCTCTACGCCGCCTACCTCGCGGGCTGGAGCATGGCGACCGCCGGTACGGCGCTGCACCACACCTTGTGCCACGTGCTCGGCGGCACCTACGCCCTCGGGCACGCGGAGGTGCACTCGGTGCTCCTCCCCTACGTCGCCTCCTACAACGCTGCCGCGGCCCCGGACGCAATGGCCGCGGTCGCCCAGGCCCTGGGTACGTCGGACGCACCCGTCGGCCTGCGCCGCCTCGCCGAGACACTCGGCGCACCCACCGACCTCGCCTCGCTCGGCCTCCCCTCGTCGGCGCTCGACGACGCCGTGAGACGCGCCGTCCCCGCTGTGGGAAGCCGGAATCCCCGGACCGTGGATGCGAGATCGCTGCGCCGTCTGCTCGACGACGCCTACGCCGGGAAGCCACCCGGCCGCTACTGAACAATCCGCCCTCACACCACGAAGGAGGTCGACATGAGCAGCTGGAACGCCATGTCATACGAGGGCAAGGACACGATCTTGAGGGTCGTGCGCGACCAGGCACAGCAGTTCTTCTCGCTGGTGGACCATGACGAGGTCTGGGAGCAGCCCACCGGGGCCGGCCACTGGCAGGTCCGCGACGTCGTTGCTCACCTCGTCGACACGACGGAGGCCTACTTCCCGGCCTTCGACGCCGCCCGCACCCACACCGAGGTCGAGCCCGCCTACGGCCTGCCCGGCATGGCCGACCGTGTGGACCAGATGGCCACGGCACTGCGCACCGAGCCCCGTGAGGTTCTCGTCGAGCGGCTGCGGGTCGACTTCGACAAGATGATGGAGATCTTCGAGGCACTCACCAGCGACGACTGGACCAACCTGATGGTGCCGCACTTCTACATGGGCCCGTTGCCCTCGTTCTTCTACCCCGCCTTCCAGCTCATGGACTACGGCGTCCACGGCTGGGACCTGCGTGAGGGCACCGGCAGCGCGCATGGCCTCACCGGCGAGGTCGCCGACCTGCTGACCCCGTTCATGTTCGTGGTGTGGCAGTACACGGTCACCTCGACCGACGTCGAGCCGTGCGAGATCGGGATCCGGATCACCAGCGGTCCCAACGCCGGCGACACCAGGGTCAGCGTCGGCCCGGACGGCCTGGTCTACAGCCCGGGCGACGCCTCCGACCTGCCCGCGGTGGTCGAGTTCGACCCCGGAAGCTTCGTGCTCACCGCGTTCGGCCGCGCCAACGCCGGCACCATCCGTGGCGACCGGGCCGTGGCGGACCGGTACCTCAACGTTTTCTTCCGGATCTGAGGAGCGACCATGACCCAGCTCGACCTTCCTGCCATCGAACGCGAGCGCGCGCGCATCCGCACGACGTACCTCGCCGAGGACCTGCCGGAGTCCTCGGCCCGCGGGCTCCACCACGTCGCCCTGATCAGCTCCGACGTCGAGCGGACGGTGCGCTTCTACCAGGAGGTGCTGGAGTTCCCGTTGACCGAGATCTTCGAGAACCGGGACTACCGGGGGTCCAACCACTTCTTCTTCGACATCGGGAACGGGAACCTGCTGGCCTTCTTCGACCTCCCGGGACTCGCACTCGGCCCCTACGCCGAGGTGCTCGGTGGGCTGCACCACCTCGCGATCTCGGTCGAGCCGGAGAGGTGGCAGCACCTGAAGGAGAAGCTCACCGCGGCCGGGGTGGAGTACCAGAGCGAGAGCGGGACCTCGATCTACTTCCGCGACCCCGACGGTGCTCGTCTCGAGCTCATCGCCGACCCCTTGGGAGAGATGTACGGGACGAAGGTGCTCTGACCCGGCTGCACCGAGCCGCTGGGCACGGGCACCCGCTGCTCAGCGTCGTCGCAGACCGGAGGCCCGGATGATGGGGCGCTGCACGGCGGCGAGCAGGGCGTCCTGGGTGCCGATGATCCGCACGTGCTCTTTAGCGCGCGTCACCGCCGTGTAGAGCAGCTCGCGCGTCATCAGCGGCGAGTCCGCGGGCGGCAGGACGACCGTGACCCGGTCGAACTGGCTGCCCTGGCTGCGGTGCACCGACAGCGCGTGCACGGTCTGTACGTCGGAGAGCCGGCTGGTCGGGAGGGCGACGACCTCGCCGTCTCGGCGGAAGGCGGCGCGAGGATGTCCGTCCACGTCGACCACGACGCCCGTGTCGCCGTTGAACAGCCGGAGCTGGTAGTCGTTCGACGTCACCAGCAGGGGGCGACCGACGTACCAGAGCCCGTCGCGGGAATACCCCTCGACCTCCTCGGCGAGCCACTCCTCGACGCGGCTGCCCCAGTGGGCGACGCCGTGCGGTCCCTCGCGGTGGCCGCACAGGACCCGGTGGCGGTCCATGGCGACCAGCGCGGCCTCGGAGTCGCCGGAGCGCGCCGCGGCGACGAGCTCCTGCCCGGAAGCGAGGACGTCGGCGCGCAGGGCATCGAGCGGGGCACCGGCCTGGGCGGGATCGACGTCGAGGAAGTCGATGCAGGCGTGGTCCTTCGCGATCGCGGCCAGCAGGGCGTCCGGGCTGCCTGCTCGGATCGCGTCGGCGAGCTCCTGGATCTCCTCGGAGAACCGGTAGACGTGGGAGAGCCGCACCACGCCGTTGACGAGAGCGCGCTCCTGCTCGACGGGCCTCAGGTCGACGAGGTCGCCGGCGCCGAGGGTCGCGACGCCCGGCGTCGGGGTGGCGCCCGCAGGTGCCGAACGTTCGGCCAGGTCTCCGAGCACCGCCCCCACCTCGACCGACGCGAGCTGGTCCGGGTCGCCGACCAGGACGAGCCGGCACTCGGGGCGCAGCGCCTCCACGAGCCGCGACATCATCGTCAGCGACACCATCGAGGCCTCGTCGACCACGACCACGTCGTACGGCAGCCGGTTGTCACGGTCGTGCCGGAACCGGGTGCGCGCGCCGGGCTTGAAGCCGAGCAACCTGTGCAGGGTCGACGCCTTGAGCGCGCCGAGGCGGGCCTGGTCCTCGGCGCTCAGCCGCCCCGCGGCATCGGTGGCCGCCTCCTGGAGCCGGGCCGCAGCCTTGCCGGTGGGCGCGGCGAGCGCGATCCGCAGCCTGCCGCCGGCCTGGTCCTGCAGGAGCGCGAGGAGCTTGGCGACGGTGGTCGTCTTTCCGGTGCCGGGCCCGCCGGCGAGGATGCTGAACCTGCGGTGCGCCGCGACCACGGCGGCGAGCCGCTGCCGGTCGGCGCCCGGTCGCTCGAAGAGGCGGTTCAAGGCACCGGCGAGGTCGCCCGGCCCCACCGTCGCCGGGCCGGACGGTGCCGTGGCGCCGGTCGGGTCAGGAGGCGCCGTGGTCGCGCCGTCGGGCGCCATCATCGGCCTGGTCGACGTAGCGGGCGATGACCAGCTCCTGGCGCCAGTACCGGTCGAGGTAGAGCAGCCCGTCGGCGAGACGGAGTGGACGGTCCGCCGGGCCGGACTCCCCCACGGCGACCAGGTGGCTCGCCTCCACGGCCGCGACCCAGGACGCGGGCTCGGGCCACGGCAGCGCCGCGATGTCCTCGGCGGCGACGCCGTCCACCGCGGTCGTGGTGGACGCCTGGGTGAGCTCCAGGCAGACCGATCCCTGGCGCACCGCACGCACGACCAGGGCGGCTGCGAGCAGCACCCGCTCGTCGGGCTCCCGTCCCAGCCGCTCCAGGCGCCGGGCCACGTGCACGTCGGCCGCCCCGAGCACACCGGCCCGGTTGAAGGTCTCGAGCAGCCCGGAGGCGCTGCGCACCTGCTGGGCGTCGAACAGGTCGATGTCGACGGTCGTCATGCGGCACCCCCGTGCATGAGGTTCGAGAGGTCCTCGACCAGGGCGGCGGGCGGCGTCCACGAGAAGACCCCGCACGGCGTACCGCCCACGACCGGGGTGTCGGGACCGCACATCCCGCGGACGAAGAGGTACATGACCCCGCCGAGGTGGCGCCCCGGGTCGTAGCCGGGCTGGCGCCAGCGCAGGAAGCGGTGGAGCGCGACGGAGTAGAGGAGCGCCTGGAGCGGGTAGTGCGCCTCGCGCATCGCCGTCGCCAACGCCTCGGGCCGGTAGTGCCAGGCGGTGAGCTCCTCCTCACCACCGAGCCGGTTCGTCTTCCAGTCCACGACCAGGTAGCGGGGCGTGCCGTCGCTCGCGCGCACCCGCATCACGACGTCGATGCTTCCGGTGAGGAAGCCCCGCATCCGGCGTGAGGCGAGGACCGGGGCGGCGAGGTCGTCGGCGTACGCGGCGAGCGGGTCGTCGGGTCCGAGGTGCCGCCGCAGCAGCCCGGCGATCTGCGCGACCGTGGCCTCGCCCGTGGGACGGTCACCGCCGGCGAGCGGAAGCTCGAACTCGAGCTCGTTGAGCCGGTCCGCGGCACCGATGTCGACCAGCCGCAGGTCGTCCGCCACCGGGCCCAGCGGGGTCTGCAGCATGGGCAGCAGTGCCTCGGCGAGCGCGGTGGCAGGGACGCCGAGGAACCGCTCGGAACCTGCCGCGTCACAGGCCCGCTCGAGCTGCTCGCGCACGTCGGGCTCGGCGAAGTCGACCTCCTCCAGGACGGCGTGGACGAGCGTTCCGAAGTCGGCACCGCTCGGCAGGTCCGCCATCGGGGAAGCGGGCCACGACGGGGCCGGGCCCTCGCCGGTGGTGCTCGCGACGCCGGCTGCCGGTCGCTCCTCGGCCGCCACCTCCGGCTCGTCCTCGGTCACCGGCGCCTCCGGCTCGCTGCTGACGTTGGCCGGGTGCGGCTGGTCGTGGAGCCCGGCGGTCAGGCCGGTGTAGGAGGTGCGCGCCCAGGCCCGGTCGAGCGCCCGGTCGAAGGGCCGGACGGACAGGTCCGGAGTCGGCGCGGCATCCCGCCGCAGGGGCTTCACCGCCTCCTGCCGGGCGGGCTCCACCGTGATGCAGCCACCCGAGCCTCCGGCGAGCGCCGTCAGCCGGTCCCGGGCCTCGGCGTCGGTGGGGACCGGAGCGCTCTGGGGCAGCACACCCTCCGGCGTGCGCGTGCCGAAGAGGAGCCGGTGCAGCGGCGCGCTCCCGGTGTTGCGGGTGGGCGCCCAGTACGTGACCAGCTGGCAGCGGGGCCGGGTCAGCGCGACGTAGGCCAGGCGCAGCGACTCGCCGGCCTCCTCCTCGAGCGCGACGGCCGTGCGCGCGTCGTACCCGGGTCCGTTGGGCCCGCCCACGTCGAGCACCCGCGCGCCCGTGGCGTCGTGCAGCCGCAGGGGGTCAGGGCTCTTCGGGACGTAGCGGTCCCACAGGTAGGGCGCGTAGACGATCGGGTACTCCAGCCCCTTGCTGCGGTGGACGGTCAGGATCTGCACCGCCTTGGCGTCGGACTCCAGCCGCCGGCTGCGCTCCTCGTTGACGTCTCCGCGGGCTTCGCCGATGCGGTGCTGGAGCCACTCGACGAGGGAGGCGACACCGCCGTACCCCTCGGTGGCTGCCTCGTGCAGGGCCTGCCCGACGTGGCGCAGGTCGGTGAGGTCACGCTCGCCGTCCTCGCGGGCCAGCACCCGCTCCGTGAGCCGGCCCGTCGCCACGATCGTCTCGAGCAGCGCCGCGACTCCTTGTCCGGCGAGCACCTCGCCCCAGGCCCGCAGCCGTCCGCTCAGGTCGTCGAAGCTCTGGTCGTCCGCGGTGGCGAGCTGCTCGGCACCCCAGCCCACGAAGTCGGTCAGGGCGGCGGCCCGCGCGAGCCCCTGCCGCTGGGGCTGCTCCAGCGCGGTGAGGAGGGTCAGCCAGTCATGCGCAGCGGCGGAGCCGAAGACGCTGGAGGTGGCCATCAGGACGACGGGGACGTCGAGGGCGGCCAGCGCGTCGCGGACCGTGCGGCCGTCCTCGTTGCGTTGCACCAGCACCGCGACGTCGGCAGGCTCGACCGGACGCAGCTCGTCGCCGTCGGAGACCTTCGCGCTCGAGGAGAGCAGCCGGACGATGTCGGCGGCGACGTCCTCGGCGACGAAGGCTCGGACGTCGCCGACGGAGATCTGCTTCTTCGCCTCCACACCGAACTGGCTGCGCGGAACCACCCGGATGCGCAGGGGCACGTCGACGGGGGCGCCCTCCAGCCGGCGCCCGTCGTTGGCGGCGCCGACCTCGTGCACCAGGATGCGGGGGTCGCCGAGGGCGACGTCGCCGATGAGGTGGCGCACCGCCTCCACGAGGGGCCGGTCGCTGCGCCAGTTGGTGCCGAGGGTCGCCTTCGTGGTGGAGGACTCGGTGGCGAGCAGGTAGGTGACGACGTCTCCACCGCGGAAGGCGTAGATCGCCTGCTTGGGGTCGCCGATGAGCACCAGGGTGCGGTGCCCGTGGAAGGTCCGCTCGAGGATCTCCCACTGGACCGGGTCGGTGTCCTGGAACTCGTCGACGAGCACGATCTTGTAGCGCGCCCGGATCCGTGCGCAGGCGTCCTCGCCGGTCTGCGGGTCGACCAGCGCGTCACGCAGGTGCACCAGCAGGTCGTCGTAGTCGAGCACCCGGGTCGACCGCTTCCGCGCCGCGACGAGGTCCCGGACCCTGATGGCGATCCCGTGGCGGACGCCCGCGACCGTCTCGTCCTCGGCCTCCGACGGCTCCAGCCTGGCTGACCGGTCCCCCACGGCCTGGGCGGCGACCTTCGCGGCGTCGGCGAAGGTGACCTGCGGGTCGGGGCTGTCGGGGCGTCCGTAGTCGGCGACGTACAGGTCGGTCACGACGTCGGTGACGAGGTCGTCGGTGACCTCGCTGAACGTGGCGTCGTGGTCGACGTCGGCCGCGATCCCCAGCCCGGCGAGCATCTGGTGGCAGAAGCCGTGGGTGGTGGCGATGGTGGCGGCGTCGAAGTTGGCCACGGCGGTGGCCAGCAGCTGCCGGCGCAAATCGACCTCGGCGTCCGCCCCGCGCGCGAGGTGTCGCAGGAGGTCGTCCTGCGACGCGCGAGCGGCTTCGGGGTCGGCGAGCGCCGCCGCTGACGTCACGAGCCGCTCGCGCACCCGCTCCCGCAGCTCCACCGTCGCCGCCCGCCCGAAGGTGACGAGCATGAGCTCCTCGACGACGGCCTCGCCCTCGGCGATGTACCGCGCGGCGAGGCCGGCGATCGTGTAGGTCTTGCCCGTCCCGGCGCTGGCCTCGAGGACGGTCGTGCCCTGCGGCAGTTCACCGCACAGGTCGAAGGTCGGCGGGATCTCGTTCATGACCCACTCCCCACTTCGGCCTCCAGCAGCGGCGCCCACACCTGGCGGGCGAGTCGTCCGAACACGTGCGGCTCGTCGGGCCAGATGTCGGCGAGGATGTCGGGGCCTCGGTCGAGGATGCCGGGGAGCCAGACCTCTCCCCACACGCGTCGATGCTCGGCGTCGGAGAACTCGCCGTGCTCGTTGGGGCCCGACCCCGTCCGCCATGCCCTCCCTGCGAACGATGACGCGTTCTCCGGGGAGAGGCCCGAGCCCCGCTTCTCGGCGTACGCGCACGAGGTCTTGGGCGCGAGCGGAAGCGGTGCGGTGAGGCCCGCGCGGTAGACCTGCACCAGCGCGTCGAGGTGCCGACGGGCGTCCTCGGCGCTCACCCCGGACAGATGCGCGAGCGCCACTCCGCCCTTGCTTCCGCGACCGGCGGTGACCGCCTCGAACTCGCGTTCCGGCCACTGCGCGGTCAGCGCGAGGTACTGCGCCCACGCCCGCAGCCGGTGCTTGGGCGCGAGCTTGGAGTAGACGATCCGCACGATGCGGTAGCCGAACACGCCGGGAACCGTGCCGGTCAGCGTGACTCCTGAAGGGAGCTCGACCGAGACGTCGAGGTGCTCCGCCTCGCCGCTGCGCAGGGCCGCGCTCCCGTCGATGAGCGGACCCACCTCGGCCACGACGGCGTCCACCACCGACTTGCCGAGTCGGCCGGGAGGCAGCTGGCCACGCAGCCACTCGGCACGCACCGCGCGCTCGGCCGGGATGCCGGCCAGCCCTGCTTCCAGGAGTCGGTTGCCGACGGCCCACTTCTCCAGGGCGTCCGGCGCGACCGGCAACGCGTCCGAGGGCTCGTCCTCGTCGTCGAGGACGCTGATGCCCAGGCGCTCCTTGAGGAAGCCCTTCACGGGATGCTCGAGGAACCGCACCAGCGAGTCCAGGTCGACGTGCTCGCCGCGGTCGCCCGGGTCCTCGACGGCAGGCAGCGGCCTGTCGAGGAAGGCCGGGCGCGGGAGCCGGTCGCCGAGCAACGCACGGGTGCCGTCGTAGGACGCCCGGTCGAAGCTGAAGGCGCCCGCGCCGACGAGCTCGCCGGCCATGAAGTTGCGGGCGTCGAACGGCTGCAGCGGGTGGCGCACGAGAACGCGGTCCCGCACCCGACCGTCCGGCACGTGGGCGGTGTGGTCGAGGACGTCGAGCAGCTCACCGAGCGGGACCGCCGGCGGGCGCTCGACGCCGGTGCGCTCGTCGGCGCCGGTGTAGAGGACCACCAGCCGCTCCTGAGCGGCGAGGATCGCGTCGAGGAAGAGCTGCCGGTCCTCGGCCTTGGGATCGCGCTCCCCCACCCGCGGGTTGCGGGCGAGGACGTCGTCGCCGTCGATGCGTGCGCCGCGCGGGAACACCCCGTCGTCGAGGCCGAGCAGGCAGACCACCCGGTGCGGCACCGAGCGCATCGGCACCATCGTGCACATCGTCAGGTGGCCGGTGCGGAAGTTGGCGCGCGTGGGGCGCCCCTTGAGCCGGTCCCCCAGCAGCGCGCGTACGTCGGCCAGGCGGAGCCGTGTGCCCGCCGCTCGCCCCTCGGCCGAGGTGAGCGCATCTGCGAGCAGCCAACGTGTCTGGGTCACCTGCCAGGCGTCGCGGGGCGCCACGTCGGTGAGGCTCTCGACGGCGTCGGCGAGCGCGTCGACCCAGGCCTCGAGGGCCTGCTCAACGTCGAGGGAGACCACGGCCGCTGCGAGCCGGTCGAGGAGCTCGGCGAGCCGGCCCGCCAGGTCGATCTCGGTGCTGTCGACGTCGTCGAGCGGCAGCGCGAGGTCCAGGGTGCGGAGGTCGTCCTCGTCCATCGTCACGCCCACGAGCAGGCGGTCGAGGCCGGCCTGCCAGGTGTTCTGCCGGACCTGCTCCAGGCCGTAGCGGCGGCGGGCCTCCGCGTCGAGGCCCCAGCGGACACCGGAGCGTCGCACCCAGTCGCCGACGCGCTCCAGCGCGTCCTCGTCGAGGTGGAACCGGCGCCGGACGGGAGGCATGGCGGCGAGGTCGAGCACCTCGGACGCGGTGAGGCGGGAGTCTGCCAGCTCGAGCAGGCGGGCGGCCACGCCGAGGACCGGGTTGGTCTGGCGCAGAGATCGGTCGGCGAGGCGGACGGTCAGCCGGTGGCCGGGGTGGACGCCACCCGTGTCGGCCCCGTTGTCGTCCCCGGGGTCGTCCTCAGTGGTGTCCTCGTGGACGGAGAGGCCGAACGTGGCGTTGATCAGGGGGGCGTAGGACTCGATGTCCGGGCACATCACGACGATGTCGCGCAGCTCCAGCGACGGGTCGTCGGCCAGCAGTCCCAGCAGCGTCTCGCGGAGCACCTCGACCTGGCGCTGCCGGCCGTGGCAGGCGTGCACCTCGAGGGAGCGATCGCCCTCGGCCAGCGGGTGGTCTCCGGTGGGTGCCCGGTCGGCGTGGATGTCGCACTGGAGGACGGTCAGCAGGCTGTCGCCGCCGGTCCGGGCGGTCGTGGCGCGCGTCGTGCCTCCCACCGTCGCCACGGCCGCCGTCGCCCCGGCCGCCGTGGGTCCGCCCATGGCCCGGGGGGCATCAGGGAGGTGCTCGTCGTCGGCGATCGACGTGTGCGCCCGGAGCCGAATCTCGAGCTCGCGGGCGTCCTTCGCCAGGGAGCGGACCAGGGGGTGCACGGGAAGCTCGGCGGTCAGGTCGGTCCGCCGCGTCGGGACCGGCTCTCCTGCAGGGACTCCCTGCCCGGGTGCGACCTGCGCGGTCGTCCGACCGGGGTCCGCGAGACGGTCCCAGAGCCCGTGCGAGGGATGCGGCAGCCACAGATGGACCTCGCGGTGCGCGGCGAGGGCGTCGAAGACGTGCAGCTGGGCGGTGGTGAGGCGGGTGGGGCCGAACAGGGAGAATCGCTCGGGCAGGTCCACCAGGCCCGGTTCGCCGCGCAGGCTCGCGCAGGCTGGCTCGAGCCTCTCGGCAGGACTCTCGACGCCGATGTGCTCGCGCAGGCGCCGCCACAGCTCGGCCTGCCAGGCGTGGTCCGGGTCGAGGGGGCGGCCGTCGCCGTCCGTGTCGCGCCCGGCCTGCCAGTCCCCCAGCATGAGGGGCCGCTGCGCGCCGTACGAGGTGAAGAGGGCGGCGAGCTTCTGAGCCACCGCCAGGCGACGGCCACGGTCCCTGCCGCCGTCGACGACCCCGAGGTGGCGGCCGAGGGTGACGCACCAGTCCTCGCCGGCGCAGGCGTCGATCACCTCGAGCAGCGCCCAGACGAGCCGGGACTCGGCCCAGGGGTCCTCGTCCGCCGCGATGCCCGAGCCCGCGGTCAGTGCCTCGCGCACGACACGGCCCGGGGACGGGAACAGGACGTTCGCGCACACGCCGTCCGCGGCGTCCGGCCCCGCGCCGAGCACCGAGGACAGGGACTGGGCGATCCAGCGCTCCACGCCCTTGGAGGGAACCGCGACCACGTCGGGGGTGAACGGGTCGGAGGGCCCGGCGACCAGAAGGTCGGCGAGCCCCGTCACCAGGGCGTCGGCGCGCTCGGACCTGTGCACCCTCAGCGGCACGCTCTCACCTCGGTCTCCTCGGCAGTCGAGGCGACCCTAACGGGCTCCCCCGACAGTTCGCCGCGCCGGACAGGCGAAACGCCGAGGGTCGAGCCTGAGGTCAGAGGTGAGGTCAGGGCCGAGCCGCGTACACCGCGTGCAGCGGGGTGACATTCACCCTCTCGACTCGGGTCAGCCCAGCCTCGCGCAGGACGGCCGCCAGCCTGCGGCCACCCGCCTGGCCTCCCAGCGTGGCGTGGCCGCCCTCGGACAGTGCGTGTGGGACGCACAGGAAGGTCGAGGCGGTGTAGTGCATGACCGAGCCCGGGCTGCCGGCGATGTTCTCCGCCAGCGTGTTCTCGGCTCGCGGCTCCACGAGGGCCACGACACCCCCGTCGGCCAGGCTCCTCCTCGCATGCTCGGCGGCCGCCACCGGGTCGCCGAGGTCGTGGATCACGTCGAAGAACCAGATCACGTCGTACGGTCCGCCCTGGTAGCTGGTGGCGTCGGCCGACTCGAAGCGCACCCGGTCCGCGACCCCGGCCTCGACCGCGCGCCGTCGTGCGGCCTCTCGGGATGCGGGGTGCGGCTCGACGGCGGTGAACACCGAGCGCGGGTAGGCCTCCGCGAGGAGCATCGTGCTCACACCCTCACCGGCCCCCACGTCGGCGACACGGGCCCCTTCGGACAGGGTCCGCTCCAGACCGAGGGCAGGGATCCACTCGCGCACGAGGGAGGCGGCGTACGCCGTACCGAAGAAGCCGGCCGTTCCGTCGTGCACGATGCTCTCGTGCTCCGACCAGGCGATGCCGTCGGCCGAGGCGAAGTCACCCGCCAGTCGGTCGATGTCGTGGAACAGGCCCGCCAGCACTGCGAACGCGCCGGTGAAGGACGTCAGCGGGTCCCCCGCCCCCAGGAAGCCGGCATGCTCGGCGGGCAGGGTGAACCTCCCCGATGCCGGGTCGTAGGTCACCAGGCCTGCGACCGCCTGCTGCGAGAGCCACTCCCGCAGGTAGCGCTCGGCGAAGCCCGTGCGGCTGCCGAGCTCGCCGGGCGTCGCGGGCCCCTGCTCGGCGAGTGCGCGGTACAGACCGAGGCGGTCTCCCAGGTGTGCCATGAGCACCGTGGCGGCTCCGCCCATGCTTGCCTGCAGCTGGTCCACGACCTCACGGGGTCGCTGCTCCGTCTGGGTCATGTCAGTCCTCCTACGCCCCGGAAGTCGGTCCGGGCGGTTCCGGTCCCGGCGAGGTCCGCGGGACCTCTTCGACGCTAGGAAGACCCGGCTGCGGCCACATCCGCGTCAGCACCCAACTGTCCGTCGACCCGCGGCGGGTAGCACCCATCCCCCGGCGTCCGAAGCGGGATCA
Source organism: uncultured Actinomycetota bacterium (assembly GCA_963823965.1). Lineage (GTDB taxonomy): Bacteria > Actinomycetota > Actinomycetes > Propionibacteriales > Nocardioidaceae > Nocardioides_C. Next base: position 311,758 of record CAWGNO010000002.1, read on the forward strand.
GATGGTGATGTGCTCCTCCTGGTCCAGGCGCGCGAGGTAGGCAGAGGCGCCGGCGCGGGCGGCCTTTCCGGACAGGTCGAGCTTGCGGTAGACACTCGACAGGTGGCGCTCGACTGTCCGCGGGCTGAGCGAGAGCCGCTCCCCGACCTCGTCGTTGCTCATCCCCACAGCCACCAGGCCGAGCACCTCCCGCTCGCGGGCGGTGAGCGAGGAGGCCGCGGACACAGGCGGTGGCGCGGGCTCGCCCAGGAAGTCGCGCAGCTCGTGGAGGAATACCGGCCAGGCGGGCTCGGTGCCCAGCAGTGCGTGGTTCTCGCTCTCCAGCGGCACGAAGCGGGCGCCGGGGATCCCTGCTGCGAGGAGCCGGCCCTCCTCGAAGGGCACTGCCCGGTCCCCGCGCGAGTGGAGCACCAGCGTGGGCACGCTCACGCGGGCGAGCAGATCGGTGACGTCCTCGTCGTTCCACGCGCCTCGGATCCGCATGGCCGTGTCCGGCGCCGCCGAGACCCGCATCAGCTCCTCGAGCCACTCCATCTGCTCCGGCGTGGCACCCGGGACGAGCAGGCCGGTGAAGACCCGGCGGAAGACGGGCGCCGCCGCGTCCCACCCCACGCGGACCAGGGACTGGAGGAGCTCGACCTCCTCGCGCTGCCGGGGGTCCAGGTCGCGGTGCAGGCGCCCGCGACTGTAGGCATTGCACAACACCAGGTGGCTCACGCGCTCGGGATGGCGTACGGCGTAGCGCACGGCCGTCGCACCGCCCTGCGAGATGCCCATCAACGCGAACCGCTCCGGACCCGCGGCGTCGACCACGGCCTCCAGGTCCTCGACGAACGCAGCGAGCGACAGCCGCTCCGGCTCCCGGTCCGAGAGTCCGCAGCCGCGCTCGTCGTACCGCAGGACCTGGTGGTCGCGTCCGAGCTCTCGCCACCAGAACTCCCACACAGGGCTGTGCCAGTCGAACTCGACGTGGGTGAACCAGTGGGCGACCTTGACGAGGGTCGGTCCGCGTCCGTGCGTCGCGTACGCCAGCCTCACGCCGTCCGCCGAACGGCAGAAGCGGATCTGCTGCTCCACACCAGCCACGCTAGCGCGTCGGCGCCTCCACCACACAGGCTCGCGGGCACAGGGACGACGAGGCAGCAGCGGTCAGCCGCGCGGCACCTCGACGAAGTAGGGCCGACCTACCTTCGGGTCCTTGAGCAGGTGCTCGAAGTCGGTGGTGTTGCGGGAGATCGACACCAGGAGCCGCCCGTCCGCGATCGGGATCTCCGGATGCGCGAGAGGCGCGTACTTCAGCTTGCCGGTGTCGAAACCGCCGGGAGCCTTCAGCTCCTTCATCGGCGTCCAGGGACCCCAGGGGTTCGGGGCGACCCACTCGTAGACGAAGTTGCTGATGTCCCCGTCGCGTTTCGAGACCGCCACGAACCGGGCCCCGACGCTGTCGACCGAAAGGGTCTGCGAGACGCCCCCGTCGGCGGGGAGGATGACCGCCGCCTTCGTGGGCTCGGAGACCCAGCTGCCCCCGTCCCAGAACTCCCACCTGCTGCGCTTGCCGGGATCGGAGACCGGCACGCGTGCGACGTACAGCTCCCGGCCGAACACGTACTTCTGGCCGGTCAGGCGGGTGCCGTAGACGTACAGCCACCGGCCGTGGAGGTTCGAGGCGGAGCCCCAGTTGATCTGCTGGGGGCTCGTGGAGTCGGGCGTGATGTCCACGACCTTCTCGAGCTGGGGCACCTGGCCCCGCCGCACGGTGAACACAGCCGCGCTCGTGCCGAGGAACGTGAAGTCGAACGACCCTCCGCTCCCCCGCCGGATCCGGGAGCACAGGACGACGATGACGTCGTGGGAGCCGCGGCGCCCGACGGCCACCGACATCGGCCATCTCACCGTGGTGCCGTCGACGTCCGGGATGACGGGGCCGTTGTCGGGCGTCCGGAGCTGCGAGACGCACCGCCCCGACGAGACCAGCATCGAGTTGGCGACGATCCGCGGCTCGAACGAGGAGCGCCGCACGGTGTCACCGAACAGCCACACCAGCCTCCCGTCGCTCAGCCGACCGCTGGCGCCGATGTCCCCTGCTTGCCACGCCGGCAGCCCGGGCGAGGAGCTGAACTCGTTCAGCCGCTGGGCGCTCGGTCTGATCCGCTTGTCGTTGACGCCCGGGCACTCGGGCAGGAGCCGTACGCCGGCAGGGCTCGCCGACCGCACGGACTCGGGGGAGGCCGGCCGGGACGTCTCCGACGTACACCCCGTGACGAGGGCGGCCGCCATCGCAGCGACTCCGAGGCGCACCGCAACGGGCTTCACGCCTGCCCCAGCCCGTAAACGCGCCGCGCGTTGTCGGCGGCGATCATCCGCGCGAACCTGCTCGCGTCCGCAGCGGTCAGCACGTCCTCGGCTAGCCACTCGTCGAGGACCCGCCCGAGCGCGTGTCGGAAGAGCACGGCACCGAGGTGGTGCAGCTCAGCGAGCGCCACCCCGTCTGAGGCGTAGAGCACGGACCCGAACGGCGCGAGCTCGAGCGTCTCGGCGAGCACCGCGACCGCCCGGGGGCCGGTGTGGTTGACGGCGAGGCTCACGTCGAGGACGACGTGCGGGAACACGTCTGCCAGGTAGGCGGCCTGCCGGTGGTAGGGGTAGCAGTGCAGGAGCACCACCGGGCCTGCCTCGGTGGGTAGCGCGCGCAGGAACGGGGTGAGCAGGGACGGGTCTGCCTGGTGCAGGGTCAGGTCCGGGTCACCGAAGCCGGTGTGCACCTGCAGCGGGAGCCCGAGGGGCAGGCAGGACCAGACGGCGTGGGCGACCAGCGCGGGCTCGTCCAGGCGGTACCTCCCGGTGCGCTCGGAGCGCGCGAGCCAGCGGTCGGCCGCCTGCTGCACCTCGGCGGCGGCCGGCGCGGTCGCGGGGAGGTCCAGCCCGACCCGGTAGGCGGCGATGGTCTTGAAGCCGACTGCGGAGGATGCGCGTCGGGCGAGCTCCTCGGCGACGGCCGCACCGAACCCGAACGCGTCCACACCACGGGTGGCGACCTCCTCGGCCACGGTCTCCACGCGGACCACCTCGTGCACCCGTGCGCCGGAGAGCTCCGCCATCTCGGAGAGGCTGCACATCCCCGGGAACGACAGCCCCGAGTCGATGAGGAGGTCGCTGGTGCCGCAGGCCCGGAGCAAGGTACGTGAGCTCTCCTCCGGCCCGATCTCGTCGCGTCGCGACAGGTAGGCATCGGGGTCGGCGTGCGGCTCCAGCCCGAGCGCGGGCGCGCACCACCGGCGTACCGCCAGACCGACGTGGGAGTCGAGCTCGCTGGTGCCCTCCGGTCCGCGGTCGGCGGCCTCGGTCAGCAACAGCTCGAACTGCGGACGGTCCACCGGGTCGAGCACCACCGGGTGGCAGTGCTGGTCCACCAGCGGAACCTCGGCGAGCTCGTCGGCGATGCCCATGGCTCGACGGTCAGTACCGCCAGCGGGTCGCCGCCACGACCTCGTCGGGAGCCTGCTCGGCGAAGTGACCGATCTCGCCCCACCGGACCGCCGTGAAGGCGTCGAAGAGCACGGGTCCGAGGGCGTCCTTGAGGAGGTCGCTCTCCTCGAGCCTGGTCAGCGCCGCGGCGGGCGAGTCGGGGAGCCGCTCGACGCCCAGCTCCTCCAGCACGTGCGGGTCCTCCCCCGCCGGGTCGCCGGTCACCTCCGCCGGGAGGCTCAGCCCCTCGTCGAGCGAGGCCAGGCCGACGGCCAGCACGGCACCGACGACGAGGTAGGGGTTCGCGCTGCCGTCGAAGCACTTGATCTCGACGTTCGCGACGTCCTCGGTCTCCCCCGTGGAGCCCGTGACCAGGCGCAGCGCGGCCTCGCGGTTCTCCCGGCCCCAGCAGCGGTACACGCCCGCCCAACGTGAGGGCACCTGTCGCACCTGGCTCGTGACGCTCGGCGCACCGATCCCGCACAGCGCCGGCAGCCCCTCGAGCAGCCCGGCCAGGAGCGACTCCCCGGCCGGTGTCATGCCGTAGCGGCCCGGACCACCGGTCAGCAGGTTCCGGCCGCCGCGACGGACGGACAGGTGCAGGTGCTGCCCGTTGCCGACCGACCCGGCCACGACCGCCGGCGCGAACGACGCGTTCATCCCGTGTCTCAGCGTCACGGCCCGGATGGTCTCCCGCACCAGCAGCACCAGGTCGGCGGCATGAACCGGGTCGACCGGGGCCGTCGACAGCTCGAACTGTCCCGCGGCATACTCCGGGTGGAGCTGGAGGACCTCGACCGACTCCGCGGCCAGCGCGGTCAGCAGGTCGCGGCAGTAGCCGGAGAGCTCGACGATGCGCGTCATCCCGTACGCCGGACCGCTGCACCCCGGCCGGAACTCGCCGTCCTGGTCGGAGCCGACCATCCACTCGATCTCGAAGCCCATCAGCACGTCGAGCCCGGCGTCCGCCGCTCGCGAGGCGATCCGACGTGCGAAACCGCGCTGGCATCCCGGATGCTCCGTGCCGCCCTGGGTGAACCGGTCCACCGGCGCCCAGGACCACCCGGGCTGGGCGGCCAGCCGCACCAGACGGTCGAGGTCCGGGTAGAGCCGCAGGTCGCCCGAGGGTCCTCCGGTCATGCGCCCGGACGTGATGCTGTCGTCGACGCAGAAGACGTCGAACACCGGCGACATCCCGACACCCCAGGACGCCGCCCGGGCGAGCTGCCGGACGGGAATCGTCTTGACCCGCGTCACGCCCGCGTTGTCGACGTACGACAGCGCCACGCCGTCGATGCCCTTCCCCGACATCTGGGTGGAGAGGGCGTGCCCTCGGCGTGCCTGCTGCTCGCGCCACCGTTCGTCGATCACCAGGGCGGGCGCGGACAGATCGTGCTTCGGTTCCGCGTCCAGCTTCGCCATGGAGGGCCCCTTCCAGGTGCCTCCAGGCTAGGACCGCCGGATTCGACGGGGCAACGAGATGGCCCCGCCACGCCCCTGGAGCAAGGCAGACCTGTCGGGCCGCAAAGTGGGCAGAGACGACACTTTCTGACCTCTCGGATGTGTCTTCTCTGCCCAGTTGCCGCGCCGGCCCGACTCAGCTCTCGCGCCGACGCTCCCGTCGCTCGTGGAAGGCTCCGGGGATCCAGCCGCGCTCGCCCTTGAGGTGCGGTGGAACCAGGAACCACGGCCGCAGGAACAGGAGCACGTTGAAGGCCACCAGCATGGTCAGGATCGCGCCCAGGAAGGCGAATCCGGCCGCCCAGTGCCACGCGCTGACCGCCTCATCGACGACGACGTCGTGGACGACTTCGAGCATCACGGCGCTGTAGAGGGCGACGGCCGACAAATACGCGACCGGGAGGAACGCGTTGAAGCCGCTCCGCCCGCTCTCGCCGATGACGACATGCACCAACGTGGCAGCGTCGTAAGCGTCTCGTCTCCCCCGCCAGACCTGCGGCACCAGGATCCCGAGCAGCACCAGGAACAGCGGGAACACACCGAAGAAGACGACCTTCTCCTCTCCGCTCAGCATGCGGGCCCCGGCTCACCAGTCACATCCTCGCCCGTTCTCTCATCTTCAGCCGACGCGATTGAACAACGATCAGTGGAATGCTGCTATCACAACATGGCAGGTCTCAGTATCGGGCTCATCGACGATCACGGCGCGGTACATGCCGCGCCCAGGACCCTTCACCTCACCTCCCCGAACGTTGGATTCGTCGATCGACCAATCGTTTCTATGAGCCACGGTCGTGACAAGGCTAGGCACTTTGTCTGGCCGCAAACCATCACTGAGTGCACTATCGCGCAGAAACGATTCGACCACTGCACATTGCGCATCGAACTTGAGTTCGAGGTTGGTCTCAATTCCTGAAAAGACGCCAAACTTGAGATTCTCCATGCGCTCAGGAAGATCAAGGTGAAACTCGTCCGCAGCATCTTGGAGCGTGACGTCAGGATCTGCACCAGGCAATGCTCTGCGGTCTGGGTTCGCGCCGTGACCGCATCCAGCAAGGAGTGAGAACCCTAGGCCGGCCGCAAGCACGATTCGCCATGTCCCAACGTCATTCATAGAAGAAATCCGACCCCACCGCATCATAGTCCCTGGCTAATCCCAGCGTATGCAATCGAGCAAATTCGGGCTGATGGATATGCATGATCGTCATGTCCTTATTGGGCAGGTAGAGGTCTCGCCGCCCCTCTTCCACTGTTCCGTAGTTGTAGCGCTTGTAGACCTGGAGCCAATACCACTGCTTTCCGCCAGATGATCCTCCGGAGACCCGGTACTGGAAGTTGTTGACAGCGAAGTACCAGTCTCGATTCTGATTGCCGGTGTTCGTGCGCTGCCAACCAGAATTGAAGCGCTTCCCCTTCTGCTTCTGAAGATAGTCGTCGACTGTGTAGTCGAAATCCGGCAACTCCTTGCGCATCTGCCGCACATCGAGTTCGAAGTCGTCCCCCGTGTTAGAGAGCCAGTGATCCATCATGTCAGCTGCCTGCTCAAGGCCTAGGAGGTGCCCACCGATCGCGACAGACTCGGCCTTGTCGCGAGCGTCGGTCGGCCACAAGTACCCCCACAACGGACGTGACTCGACGCCCCAAGGCCGAGCGAGGTCCGCCTTGGTTCCGGGGCCACCCGCAGCTCCCACCGTGTAACCCGGCTCGAGCAGATCCATGAGAGATAGAGGTTGCGGGCGCGCCGTCGGCGACGGCTTGAAGTTCGACGGATCATTGCGCCGGTACCGCGAACGGTGGCGGTTCGTGGAGCCCCCCGTGCTTGAGGTACCGCTGCTGCCGTAGCTCCCGGCGATCAACATCAGGCCACTGGGGTCCGAGTAGGTGGCTGGGTTGTTGTTGGCGTAGGCGTAGCCGTTCACCTGCTGGGCGTCACCGGGATCCATGAGCGGATCCACTGCGATGAAGCGACCGAGCTCCGGGTCGTAGGGACGAGCGCCGATCTGGGTCAGGCCGGTCACGTCGTCCTTCGTGCCGCCGACGAAACCGCGGTCCCCGGGCCAACTTGGTTCGTTGCCGCGAGTTCCACCGAACGGCACGGTGCGTCGTCTCGTGAGCTGTCCGGTGGTGTTCGTGACCGCGTAGGAGGCAGTGCCCTGCGCGTCGGACATCAGCGTGGTCACGTCCGCGGCTGCGTTCCCCTCGCGGACGGCGACGGTGACGCCGGCGTGGGTGTAGTACCGCAGCGCTTCCTTCTTCTGCTGCTCCTTGTTCCAGGTCAGCTCGGTCCCGTTCGGCAGGTACAGCGTGGTTGCGGTGCCCGTGTCCCGGATGATGCGTCGGCCGTCGGCGGAGTAGGCCATCTCGGCGATGGTCGCGCCGTCGGAGGAGGCCTTCACCTCGGTCAGGTTCCCCTCGGCCGACCAGATCAGCTCCTGCCCGGGACGCGCGGTGGTGTTGCCGCCCGCGTCGTAGGAGAAGGCGTCCGTAGTGCTTTCGGTGTCGTGTGTGTGCGTCACCGACGTGACCGCGTGGGGGGCGGTCACGCCCTGTTCCTGATAGGCCGAGCGGCTGGTGACGCTGTTTCCCGGTGTGCGGTGCGTCTGGGTGAGCCGGTTGCCGGTGGCGTCGTCATAGCTCCACGACGTCCAGTACGGCGAGGGCCCTCCCAGCGTGTCCGCGGCGCGCGTGTCCGCGCAGTCGCTCGACGCAGGCGTCCAGGCCTCGGTCAGCTGCCGCAGGTTGTCGTAGTCGAAGCACTGGGTGTCCTTCGTCCCGTCGGCGGCGTCGGCCGAGACCCGGGTGACGTTGCCCACCGCGTCATAGGAGTAGGAGATGGCGTCATCGGTCGTGGCCACGTTCTGGCGGTCGATCCTCGCCGTCTCCAGCCGCCGAGTGCCCTCGTCGTAAGCGAGGGTGTGCCAGGAGGCATAGCCGTCGGTGTTGCCCATCGACAGCTGAAGCACCTCGCCGTACGGCGAGTAGACGGTATTCGCCACGTAAGACCCACCGGAGCCACCCAGCGACACCGGGCGACCGACGTCGTCGTACGTGTGCAGCATGTTCTCGGGCGCCAGCGGCCATGCAGGAGACCAGCCGGAGGCGCGGACCGAACCATCCTCGAAGTAGTCGAGCATGTGCTCGTAGGTGCCTGCCAGCTCGTCGGGGATCAGGTCCGGTACGGCCTTCACCGTGGTCCGCGTGCCGGTGGGGCGGTTGCCGTCGTCGTAACCGCGGACCGTCTCCGTGTAGGCGTCGACTCCGCCGTGGTACCGCGTCGCGGAGTCGGGGTAGCCGATGGCCGCCGAGTCATAGGTCCAGGTCGCGCGCAGAGCGCCCGTCTTGCTTTCGTCACGCAGCTCGGTGCGACGTCCGAGACCGTCATAGCTGTAGGCAAGAGTCTTGCCGTTCGCGTCGGTAGCCGCGACCAGCTGTCCCGCCGCGTCATAGGCCTGGGTGCTGCGGCCGGCGTCGGGGTCGTCGGTCGCGACCCTCTGGCCACGGAGGTCGTAGTCGTAGGACCATGTGTTGCCCCCGTCGTCGGTCACTGTCTCCAGCTCACCTGCGGGAGTGTGCGTGTACCGGGTCGACAGGTAGTCCCCTGTGGGCGAGGTTCCGACGTACTCGCGCTGCTCGATCATCTGTCCGCGTGCGTCGGTGATCACCGTGCTGGCCGTCCCGCCCTTGGGGGGATCGACATGCGTGCGGTCTCCGCCGTACGTCGTAGTGGTTCGCCACTGTTCGACGCCGAGCTCCTCGAAGATCGAGGCGGTCTCCCTGCCGGCACCGTCGTAGGTGTGGCGGGTCTGCGAGGGCATCGCTCCGTCCGAGACGAGCAGCACCTGGTTCGAAGGGTCGTCGGTGTTGTAGACCGGCCCTCTTTCCTTCACCACCTGGCCCTTGGAGTCGTAGGTCGTGTCGGTGATGACCCTTCCACCGCCGGATGCCTGCGTCTGGACCTGCCGAGACCGAAGGAGGCCGTCGAAGAGCTCGACCTGGGTGCGGTAGTCCCCCGAGGGCAGGAGCGCTTCGGTCGTCACCGCGTTCGGACCGTTGGCCTTGATGGTGTAGGTGTAGCTCGTGTTGGCGGACTCGGTTGCCCGGTCACGCCCGGGGAGCCAGACCTTCGTGCGGCGTCCAAGGGCATCGTAGGCCAGCTCGGTCACCGTCCCGTTGGGTTGAGTCAACTTCGTCGGCTGGCCATGGCGCGGGTCGAGCTCCGTGACCGTCTCCTGGCGCTCCTTCGGTCCGGAGCCGTCCGGATCCGGGCTGGTCTCGGTCATGCTGCGCGGCGCGCCCCCCGAGGCGGGGGTGTAGGAAGTGGTCGTCTTCCTGCCCAGCGCGTCGGTGGAGCTCGACACCCGGCCGCTGGAGTCGTACGTCGAGGTCGCGACCGTCTGGTAGACGGGGGCACCGTCTGCGTAGTGGTCCAGAACGTCCTCGCGGGTCACGTCACCGGGGTTCGGGGCCGCGGTCAGGGAGGTGTGCCCGTCGTAGTAGGTGCGCGAGGCATCGACCACGTCACCCGGCCGTGACGGTGTGGCGTCGCAGCCGACCGAGACGGTCTCGCTCGAGGCGACCGCGCCCAGGATCCACGCGTTCGTGTTGTGCGTGTACGTCGTGCGCGAGCACGTCCGGTCACGCCCGGACACCGTCCCGTTCTGGGAGACGCTGCGCGCGAAGTCGTCCGTCGAGGTGACGAAGCCGTGTCCGTCGTAGGTGTAGGTCGCGGTGGTCCGGTCGTACCCGCCATCCTCTACCGGGGTCCGGGTGTCCTCGGACGCCACCTCGAGGCGCAACCCCCGCCGTCCGCTCCCGGCGGTCGCCGTGGTGACCTGCTGGTAGGACGTGACGTGGGACGAGACGGTCGGTCCACCCGGTCCGTCGTAGGTGACCTCCTCGCGTACCGCCCCCTGTCGACGCCAGTGGTCGACGGTCGCGACTCCCCGAGAGTCGGTCACGGAGACGCTCCTCTTGCCTCCTCCGGCCGCGCGGTCGCCGTCCATGCCCCGGTAGTACAGGGTCTCGGCCTGGGTCCGGGGCCCGTCTCCCGCGGTTCCCGTCGTGGTCCGCACCTTCTCGTAGCCACGCCACTGTCCCCAGGTCCGGTACTTGTCGAGGAGTCCCGGGGTGTCGTCGTAGGCCCAGGCGGGGTTGCCCACGTAGGTGTAGTCGGTGACCACGTCCTGGGTGCTGGCACCGGAGCGGTCTTGCTCGGTCACGGAGTCCACGACGTACTTGTGGAACCAGTGCAGCTCCGGGTCCACTGCCCCGTCCGGGGTGAAGTAGACGGGGAAACAGCGCTTGCCGTTCGTTGCCTTGGCCGGGAGGTTGGTCGGGGTGCACTCACGTTGGCTGTAACGGACCATCAGCGACGAGCCGGACTCCGAGTCCACGCCGATGATGCGGAACTTCCGCAGGGGCGGGGCGTTGTCGATGCCGTCCACCCGGTTCTCCATGTCCTGACCGGTGAAGGCGACCTTGGGGAGTGCCACGGATCCGCCGGCGAGCCCGGTGTGCTGGACCGACTTCAGCCACAGGGCCGCGCTCGTGCCGTCTCCCGGGTCGGGGAAGCTGTGCTCGAGCTTCCACTTGTCCACGCCCTGGTAGCCGGAGTCTGCGGCGTTGCGGGTCTGGGTGGTGATGGTCGTGAGGCGCTTGCGGGTGAAGAACGTCGGCGAGAACTGGTCGGGGCAGGTCTCGCTCGAGGTGCAGATCTGGTCGAAGGGCACGTCGGGCCAGTGGGAGGCGTTGCCCTTGGTCAGCTCCGAGGGCGCGCACGTGATCTGCCCTGACGGAATGCACCGCTCCGTCACCGTGAAGAGCACGCGTGCCGGTGCGGACTTGGTGCTCTCCGTCCCGGCGCGTTCGCCGTACTCGATACGCTTGAGGTACCCGCCTCGCACGTACTCCGCAGACGCCTGGTCGAGGTTGCGCCCGTAGTGGTTCTTCTCCGACGCGTAGAAGTACGTCGTCGCGTTGTCGTGGGGGTCGGCGACGTGGTCGAGGTTCCAGCGCCAGACCCGCTCGCAGTGCGACGCCGCGAAGGTCGCGGCATGGCACGGCTCGCCGGGGTGGTTGCCGAAGACCGGCACCGTCCACGCCGAGTGGGTGGCCGGCGCTCCCGCGGCGCTCGCCCCCTTGCCGAAGTAGTACTGGGTTCCGTCCGGCGTCGTGACGCGCCAGTACTCCCCCTTCTCGTCCTCGTTGAACCCGCCGGAGGTAAGCCGCTCGATTCGCGTGCCGTCGTCCTCACGCAGTCGCCACTCGTCGGAGGTGCCCTTGCGCACCAGCTCACCGGACCACTGGCCGAAGGACATCGCAAGACGCTCACCGTTCCAGCAGAGGTCACCGGTCTTGGTGTCGTTGTTGGCATCCCCGGCCATGTCCTCGGCACACGCCCGGTAGCTCCGCTCGATGAAGCCTGGCGCCAGGTCGAAGCCCTCACCGACCCACGACGGCTGGTTGTTCGTCGAGGTCTCCCGGCCGTCCACCGACCCGGAGGAGTAACCCAGCGCCAGCTCGGGTGCGAGCCCGCCCGCCACCGGCGGCGTGCGCAACGGGTAGCCCCACGAGAAGTCGCCGCCCTGCCCGCCGGCAGTCCACTTCCCCGAGGGCGCGAGGCTGGTGGCAGCCCAGTCGCCGGAGGGGCCGTCCGCGTCCGCGGACATCGCCACCACGGCGGTCGCCTCGGAGGTCGACGACGTCAGGGACAGGGAGTCGGTGCTGAGGGTCCGGGTCGAGGTCCTGTTCACGGTCTCGAGCGGCTCGGCCCGCCGGCATCGCGCGAGCTGGGGCGTCGAGAGGGCGCAGGCCGGGAGCCGGACCAGACGCAGTCGACTCGACCAGTCACCTCCGACGGCACCGGAAAGGTCGCGATAGGCGACACGCAGCCCGACGCTGTCGCCGGGCGCCTTGCCGGTGGCCGATGCCTCGGCGGTCACCTCGATGACCGCTCCTGTGAGCCCTAGCCGGTCGGTGAGCTCCGGCCCGTGCATCCGCACCGAGAAGTCACTGGCTCCCGCGTCGTCGCGGGAGCTCTGGCCCTGGGGAGCCCGGACCCAAACCGGCAGCTTCCCAGCGCGTTCCCATCCGTGCTCGGTCCCGTCCGCGTGGATCGTCGCCGAGCCCCTCTGCTGCCACCGCGCGTTGACGGGATCGACCGACCGATCGGTCTTGCGCGAGCCCGTCGGCCGCTCAGGCACTGCCTCGGTGCCCTCGACGGGGGCGGTGACCTGGGTCTTGGGTGCCTTGCGCCGAACCGTCGGTCCTTCAGCCGGGGCAGCGTCGGCGGGGAACGCCGAGGTCACGAGAATGCCCGCGACCAGCGCCGCAAGCAGGGAGGAGCGCTTCGTCGTCATCGTCGTTCTCCTGTGCTTACGGCCGGGTCTCGCCGGCGATGCGGCGGGCTCGGTCCTCGGTCAGCTTCCCGGGGTAGATGCGGACCTCGTCGACGTCGCCGTCGAAGTACCGACCGACAGCACCCGTGTCCGTCAACCCAGCACCTACAAGGAGCTGCGCGGTCGCCGCGAACGGACGATCTGTCACCGCAGCGGTGGCGCTCTGCTCGACGACTCCCGTCCAGGCGTCGTCCGGGTGCGGGTTCACGTGGATGGAGATCGTCTTCCCCGCCGCGTCGAGCACACCCGTCAGGTGGACCCACTGGCCGGGCTGGGCGTTGACGTCACCGAAGGGCACCTCGACGTGCTGCTCGGAGGCGGCGTCGTCACCGGTCTGGACCGTGAAGCGCCATCCGGTGGCAGACACCCCCAGGTCCATCGCGTCGGCGTTCGCTCCCGCCTGGCCCACCGCGGTCGCCGGCTGGCCGTTCCAGTCGTCAGCGCGGCGCACCCATGCGGTGACCGAGAAGTTCTGGTCGGTCCGGACCACGCCGGTCCCCTGGGCGCCGACCGCGTGCGCCCCGGCACCGTCGAGCCCTAGCGCGAGATCGCTGGGATCCCGGTCGAACGTCCCTGAGTAGTAGCGGAAGGCGCCGCCCGGCCAGGCCACATTGCCGGACGGTGTGAGCGTCTCTCCGCCGACCGCGTCCACGCCGTCCCCGTCGAGGCGCCACTGGTGGGTGAGCTTCTCGCCTCCGACCTGGAAGTCCTCACGCTGAAGCGCGCTCAGGTTGCCCGCTCGGTCCACGGCACGCCCGACGACCCAGTTCGGACCGAACGTCTCCGGTGTGTGGCTCACGGTCGCCGGCCCACCTGCAGTACCCGGGGAGCTGCTGTCGGTGATCGCGTCGGTGTTGAAGCCGTACTCGTAGGTCACAGCGTCAGTGCTGGGGCTGTCGAAGGTGAAGTCACTGGCGGCGTCGACGGTCGCGTCGCTCGGGACGGTGACGGCGGGCGCCTCCGGGGGGATCGTGTCGACGATGAACCCGGTGTTGGGTGGATTGCCTTCCGCCAGGGCCTTGCCGTCGTCGGGCTTGGCCTCGACGAAGTAGTCCTCGTTGTCCAACACTCCTGACGGCACCGTGATCTCGGCGGTCTTGCCCGAGTTGACCCAGCCTGAGTACTTCTCCAGCACCATGCTGTCGGCCACGGAGACGAACGGCTTGGTGAAGACGCGGAAGCGCGCTCGAACCTGGTCGCCGTCAGGGTCCGAGATCTTGACGCGGATGGTGGGACGCAGCTCGTCGATGTACCCGGCGGCGTTCCTGCCCACGACCGTCGGGGCGCCGGGCAGGTTCGGCTTGGTGTTGTACTTCACCGTGACGATCGGGAACTTCTCGGAGACGTTGTCGAACTTGCGCCAGCCGTTCCGGTTGCTCTCGTCCTTGGACTTCATCCCCAAGGTGATCCGGTCCCAGTTGTTCTTCGCGGAGTCGCTGGCGGCATCGGTGACGTCCCACTCGAGCCGCCGCCAGCCGGAACAGGCGTCGCGATGGCCGTGAGCCTTGGCGTTCTTGGCCTGGTGGTCCACGAGCTTCGGGCCCGGCCACGAGGCAGGACCGCCGAGGTCCTTGGCGCGCCAGACCTCGACCGCGGGGCCGAAGGTGTCGAGGCTGCAGTCCCAGTTCGGGGTGTGGATGAGCTTGTGCGCCAGGGTTGCGGAGTGCACCTGCTTGCCCTTCAAGAAGCGCATCCCGAAGCGGTAGAAGACCCGGGACTTCTTGGTCGCGGAGGACCAGCCGTCGTACCCCACCCGGGCGTGCTCGGTCGAGTTGTTCCAGAAGTCGGTTCCGTTGGACCACACCATGGCCCAGGCGGCGTGGGTGCGGGTGTCGGACTCCCACGACGGGTCGATGATGACCGGGTACTCGGTCGCCGAGTCGGACAGGAACGCCCGGTCGGGGCGCAGGTCGAGGCGTGAGCCGGTCACCTCGGTCGCCAGCGCTGCCACACGCGCCCCCGGCGGCTCCTCCACACGGGCCTGAGCGGGCATCGAGGAAGCCTGCGAGTCCTGGGACCTTCCGGTGGAGTCCCACATCCTGGGTCGCGGCGCCCGGAAGACCGGGCTCCCTGTGTCGTCGGCTGCCACGAGGCCGCCGTCGGCCTCTTCGGCCAAGGAGAGGTCGCCGGTGTCCACATCGAACCCGAGTTCGTCCAGTGCAGGGTTCGAGGCGGCCTCTCGGGACTCCACGACAAAGTACGTGGCGTAGCCGGTCACGCCCGCCCGGACCACCAGGTCCACTCCGGGAAGCACGTTCGGGTATGTCGCGGAGCTCCCCTCGACCACGGGGGTCGGGAGCTCATCCCCGAAGCTGAGACCGAGGGAGTGTCCGCCGTCGACCAGGCTCGCCAGTCGACCCTGACCACCTGCGGAGAACTCCATCGTGGTCGCGGCCGCCTGCGGAGCCAGCGAACCGTTCGCGCCTGGCGCCAGCGTCGTATCCACGTCCTGCCAGTTGCCGGTGGCGTCCTTCACCCGGACCGGGCTGGACGCGACCTCGGCCACGAAGTCACCCGTGGCGGGGTCTGCGGTCACCAGGCGGGTCTGCGAGGTCAGCTCCGAGACCACGACGGGCTTTCCCGTCTCCCGCGCCCTCTGCATCGCCGCGGACTCGTTCAGCAGTCCGTCTCCCGAGGCGAGCCGAATTTGGTGCGCAACTTCCGGTGAAGTCGTCCGGTAGCTCCCCAAGGTCGCCGCCAGCAAGGCAACGACTATGACGACGATTCTGAGTCCGGCTGAAGACGGCCACGTGGCACGCACGTGCATTCCCCCGTTCCGATTGCCCGTCGTCTCCCCGGTGAGTCCGACATTGAGGGGCAAAAGGACCGTTTCGTCATTTGTTGCGCTAGCGCAACAGTCAGAGGGACGATCGTCACCGAACCGACTCGGAGGAGAGACGCAACCGTGACCCGCCCAACCCTTGTGGACCGCGAGTGCGCGTTGCTAGATCGCGCTCGCGCGCGGGCCGGCACGCTCGAAGCGGGCGACCCCAGCCGCTGCTCCGGCTCGGTCAGTCCTTGCTCGCCCGCGCTCGCGCCATGCGCGGGCGGCTCAGCAGGTACGCCGCGACGACCAGCCCGACGACCGCGACGACCCGGTTCGGGTCGACCGCCGGACGCCAGGTGACCTCGTCGCCCTTGATGACGTAGGCACCGGCGGGCCGGCCCTTCACACCGAGGCCGCCTCCCTCGCCTTCGCCGCCCTTCTCGTCGTGCCCGACACCACCTCCGGCCCCTCCGCTCACGGAGGCTGCCGGGATGACCGTCACGCCGTTCTTCTCGTACGGCTCGGCGTAGACCCTCCGGACGGTGGCCATCTCCTTGGCGGTGCTGAAGATCTCGGCAACGTTCATCGCTTCCTCCACCTGTACGTCGGACGGACACTGCCCACCCTTCCGGGGTCTGCGTCCCACGAGCAGGGGGAGATCGTCATGGCGCCAAAGGGCCGAGGTCCCGAGCCGAGCCAACCGCGCAAGTCGTCCGATGGCGACCGATTGCGTCGTGTTGGTGCCTTTGCCGCCTGCGGCTCGAGCGTCTGGCTCGCCACGGCGAGCGGGCGTAGCGTGGCAGGACGGGGAGGTCGCCATGGCAGTCCAGCTGAACCACACGATCGTGAACGTCCCGGACAAGCACGAGTCGGCGGCCTTCGTGGCCGACATCCTGGGCCTCCCCGAGCCGACGACGTTCGGGCCGTTCCGCGTGGTGGACCTGCAGAACGGGGTGTCGCTCGACTTCGTCGACGACCCGGTCCGGTGCGCTCGCAGCACTACGCGTTCCTGGTGACCGAGGAGGAGTTCGACGAGATCTTCGGACGGATCCAGGAACGCGGGCTCGACTACTGGGCCGACCCCGGCAAGCGCCGGCCAGGCGAGATCAACCGCAACGACGGCGGCCGCGGCGTGTACTGGGAGGAGCCCGGAGGCGGGCACTTCCTGGAGATCATCACGCGGCCCTACGGCAGCGGTTCCTGAGGTACGCCGATGCGCGCGACCTCCGCCCCCAGCAGCCGGTCGAACGCCTTCGCGCAGGGCCTCTTCGACGGCCTGCCCCGGAGGTACGACGTCCTCGAGGAGGTCCTCTCCTTCGGGCAGAACCAGCCGCTGGCGCAGCGCGATGGTCGACGCCGTCAGCGACATGGACCCGCCTCCTCGACGCGTCCTCGACGTCGCCACCGGCACGGCCGGGAGTGGCCACGATGCTCGCGCGACGTACCCCGGCGGACATCATCGGCATCGACCTGACCGAGCAGATGCTCAGGACCGGCCTGCGGCGTGTCACCGACGCCGGCTTCGCGCACCGGATCAGCCTGGTGGGCGGGCGCGCCGAGCAGCTCCCCTTCCGCGACGGCGAGTTCGACGCCCTGACGTTCACCTACCTGCTGCGCTACGTCGCCGACCCGGCCGCGACCCTGCGCGAGCTGGTCCGTGTGGTCCGTCCGGGGGGCGTGATCGCCGGTCTGGAGTTCTTCGTCCCCTCGCCACCGGTCTGGAAGCCGGCGTGGCGGTTCTACACGCGCTTCGTGCTGCCCGCTGCCGGCCTCCTCACCGGCGGGCGCGAGTGGGGCCGTGTCGGCGGGTTCCTCGGGCCGTCGATCGAGGCGCACTACCTGCGCTACCCGCTCCCGGCGCACGTGGCGATGTGGCGCGAGGCCGGACTCGTCGACGTACACACGCGCACGATGAGCCTCGGCGGCGGCCTGGTGATGTGGGGGCGGAAGCGCGATGGCTGAGCCGCGCACGGTCACCCCTGCCTTCTACGCCCGACGGGGCGGCCGGGCGGCCGACTGGTGGACGCTGCTGCATCCGCCGTACACGCTGTGGCACCTGAGCTACGTGGTGCTCGGCGCTGCGATGGCGACCTCCGTGGACCTGACCGTCTTGGCGCTGAGCGTGCTCGCCTTCTTCCTCGCGGTCGGACTCGCGGCGCACGCGCTGGACGAGCTCAAGGGCAGGCCGCTGGGCACGCGCATCTCGGACCGGACGCTCGAGCTGGTCGCCGGCCTCGCGCTGGGCGGCGCCTGCGTGCTCGGCGTGGTCGGCGCGTTCTTCTGGGGGCCGGTGAACTGGCCGCTCGCGGTCGCGATCCCTGTCGGCGGTGTGCTGGTCCTGGGCTACAACCTCGAGCTGTTCGGCGGCAGGCTGCACACGGACGGGGGCTTCGCCTGGGGCTGGGGTGGGTTCCCGGTCGCGGTCGGCTTCCTCGCGCAGTCCCCGGACCTGGCATGGGCCTCGCTCGGCGCAGCCGTGGCCGCGGTGCTCGCCGGAGTCGGTACGTCGTACGCGCAGCGACGCCTGAGCACGCCCGCCCGGAACCTTCGCCGCCGTACCTCCGAGGTCACGGGCCTTCTCACCGGCGCTGACGGCCACGTCGAGTCCCTCGACCGGTCCGCACTGCTCGCTCCGCTGGAGGGTGCCCTGCGGGCCCTGTGCTGGGCCGTGCCGGCGGTCGCCGTGGCCGCGCTCCTCGCGCGCCTCTGAGCCGGAAGGCGGGCCCAGGAGACCTACGGGACGGGACCCGGCCATGGCCCGTGCGGGCGGTACCCCCGCACCGATCGGCGCTCCTAGTCTCAGGAGACGGCCACAACGGCTGGAGGCGCTCCCATGGCCAGACTCCTCTTCGCACTGGGGCGCTTCTGTGGACGCCGGCCGCTGGTGGTCATGGGCGCCTGGGTGCTCGTCGCGCTCGCCGTCTTCGGTGCGGTGCGCGTGTTCGGCGCCGAGACCAACACGCAGCTCGACCTGCCGGGCACGGGAAGCCAGGAGGTCAACGACCTGCTGGCCGAGCGGTTCCCCCCGCAGCAGAACGGCAGCAACCCGATCGTCTTCCACGTCTCCTCGGGCAAGCTGACCGACAAGGCGAACGCCGCCGCGATCAAGTCCACGGTCGAGGGCCTGAAGAAGGCCCCACACGTGCACAGCGTGACCAACCCGGTCAGCAGCAAGGGCCAGTCCGCCGGCCTGCTGTCCAAGGACGGCCGCTATGCGTTCGCTCCCGTGCTGCTGAACATCAGCAACGGCGCGCTCGACGAGGAGATCTCCCAGCGGATCTTCGACGCGACCAAGCCGGCGAGCAAGGCGGGCATCGAGGTCGCCGCGGCAGGGTCGATCGGCAGCGAGCTCTCGACGCAGTCGACGGAGAGCAGCGAGCTGGTCGGGATCCTCGCAGCCATGTTCATCCTGACGCTCGTGCTCGGGAGCATCGTCGCGATGGGCCTCCCGATCATCGCGGCGATCATCGGCCTCGGCATCGCCCTTGGCCTCGTCGGCCTCCTCGGCCACCTCATCGCCGTACCGAGCGTCGGACCCACGCTCGCGACGATGATCGGGCTCGGTGTCGGCATCGACTACGCGCTGTTCCTCATCAGCCGACACCAGGGCCAGCTCGCCACCGGCGTACCCATGCTCGAGTCGATCGCCCGCGCGGTCTCCACCTCGGGCAGCGCTATCGTCTTCGCCGGCAGCACCGTCGTGATGGCGCTGCTCTCGCTGCGGGTGGCGAACATCCCGCTGCTGACCACGCTCGGCGTCGCCTCGGCCGTCGCAGTCCTCACCGCCGTCCTCGCCGCGATCACGCTGCTTCCCGCGGCTCTCGGACTGCTCAAGCACCGGATCCACTGGCTCCACCTGCCGACGTTCCGCCGCCAGGCCAAGCACGGGAAGCCCGGACCCGGCGGCTGGCGGTCCTGGGCGGGGATCGTCACCCGCCACCCGCTCGCGGTCACCCTCGTCTCGCTGGCGCTGCTGATCCCGCTGCTCATCCCCGCCTTCTCGCTGCGGCTCGGCCAGGAGGACATCGGCGCGACGCCGAAGAGCACCACCGAACGTCAGGCCTACGACCTCCTCGCCGCCGGGTTCGGCGTGGGGTACAACGGCCCGCTCCAGGTGGCCTCGAAGTTCGACCCGGTCGTGAAACCGAGCAAGGAGTACACCACCAAGGACAACAAGGCGAACGCGCTGAAGAAGGACCTGGAGAAGAAGCAGAAGGAGCTGCCCAAGGAGCAGAAGGCCCTCGAGAACCAGCAGCAGCAGCTCCTCGCGCAGAAGAAGCAGCTCCAGAGCGAGCAGCGCAGCCTCGAGGCCCAGAAGCGACAGCTGGAGAACGAGCAGCAGCAGCTGCTTGCCCAGAAGGCGAGTCTCGAGCGGCAGAAGGCCTCGCTTCAGCAGCAAGGCGCAGCACTGCAGCGGGAGGGCGCACAGCTGCAGGCACAGCAGGCGGCGCTCCAGCGGCAGGCCGCCCAGCTCCAGAGGGAGCAGGCGCAGCTGCGACGGCAGTGGAACCAGCTGGTGGCGCAGGCGCGCGCGCTCAACGCACAGATCCGGCCGCTTGCCCGCCAGCTCGGCGTGACGATCGCCCGCGAGCGCTACCTCGGGCGGCGGATCGCGAACACCGGCGACCGGCCGCGGCTCCAGGCCTCGCTCATCGCACGTCTGAACGTGCAGCGCGCCCGCGACCAGCAGCTCCGGGCGGCACTCGCCCCGCTGGAGAGGCAGGCCCGGGTGCTGGCCGGCCAGTTCAGGTCCCTGGGCGCGCAGGCCGCGTCGCTGCGGCGACAGGCAGCGCAGCTCCAGGCCCAGGCCGACCGGCTCAAGGGCCAGGCGGCGGCTCTGACGGCGCGGAAGGCGTCCCTCGAACGGCAGGCTGCCTCCCTCCAGCGACAGGCAGCCCAGCTGCAGGCCGAGGGCACCCAGCTGCAGCAGCAGGCCACGTCACTGCAGAAGCAGGGGGATGCGTTGCAGCAGCAGGCGAACCAGCTGCAGCGGCAGGGTGACGCGTTGCAGCAGCAGGCCAACCAGCTGAAGGCCGAGCAGAAGCAGGCGGAGCAGGAGAAGAAGCAGGCCGAGCAGCTCAAGAAGGAGCTGACGGCGATGGTCACCAAGGCCGGTGGCGACCCCCGCAACACCGACCCGCGGGTGGTGCGGCTGCAGAACGACCTCCTCGCGACGTCCGGGGTGTCGGGCCTGTTCCCGCCGCAGACCAACAAGAAGGGCGACGTGGTGCTGCTCTCGGCGGTGCCGACGACGGCTCCCGCGTCGGTCAAGACGGCTGACCTCCTCGTCACGGTCCGAGACAAGGTCGTGCCCGCGGTCGAGAAGCCGGGTGGGATCACGTCGTACGTCGGTGGCTACACGGCGTCGTACGCCGACCTCGCCACGCTGATCTCGCAGCGCCTCCTGCTCGTGATCGGCACGGTCATCCTGCTGGGCTTCCTGCTGCTGATGCTGGCGTTCCGGTCGTTGCTCATCCCGCTCCAAGCTGCGCTGACGAACCTGCTGTCGGCCACGGCCGCCTTCGGGATCCTCACTGCCCTGTTCCAGTGGGGCTGGGGCATCTCGCTCCTGGGCATCGAGACCGCGAGCAGCAGCGTGCCCATCGCGAGCTACGTCCCGCTGATGATGTTCGCGGTCCTCTTCGGCCTCTCGATGGACTACGAGGTGTTCCTCGTCAGCTACGTGCAGCAGCACCACGTCGCCGGTGAGCCCTCCCGGGACGCCGTCCGGAACGGGCTGGGCTCGAGCGCGCGCATCACCACGGCCGCGGCGTTGATCATGACCGCGGTGTTCGCCAGCTTCATCCTCAACGGCGACCCGACGATCAAGCAGTTCGGCGTGGGCCTCTCCTCGGCGGTGCTGCTCGCCGGCATCCTCGTCGCCACCCTCGGCCCGGCGGTGATCACGCTGATGGGCGACGCGGCCTGGTGGCTCCCGCGGTGGCTCGACCGGCTGCTCCCCCACGTCCACCTCGAGGGCGAGGAGGGTGCTGAGAAGGGTGGCCAGGAGGCTCCCGAGCCGGAGCCCGAGGAGGCTCCCGCTCCCGCAGCGGCGGAGGCCGAGCCCGCCGCAGGCAACGTCGTACCGTTCAGGGTGCCCGGGGCAGAGGACGCCGGAAGAGCCCTCCCCCGAGCCGCCGGCGACCACGCCGCGGAAGGGCCGCGGCGGGGCCTCGTGAGCTGCGCTACTCGTCGGTGAGCGAGCCTGACAGTCAGCCAGCGGTCAGCAGCGGATCCGACCTTCGCCGTCGCCCCAACGGCACCTGTCCAGGACCCTGCCACGCCGGTTCTTCAGAGTCGCCCTGTCACCGGTGTTGTTCCAGACGTAGGCACCCCGCCCCCAGTAGCGCTGGCGTCGGGTGTCGGCTCCCTTGCCCGTGTGGACGACGACGACCCGACCGGGACCGAGCGTGAGACTGCTGAACCGGTAGACGTGACCAGAGGCATCACGGAGAGACCAGGCCCTGAGTTTCGTCCCGCTGGAACCGGCGTTCTTGATGCGGACCCACTCGGCGTTCAGGCTCTTGTTCGAACCCGTGTCGCTCCCGGGTGAGTCGTACTGGACGGCCACGATCCGCACTCTCGCGGCAGCGTCAGCGGGTGCTGTGCTGAGCGGGACAAGTAGGATCGAGGTTGCCGCGACTGCTGTTGCGAAATGACGCATTTTGAGATCCCCGATCGATCACGCGCCTTTACTTTCATCTCGAAACTATGGCGACCTGCTGGGCGCCCGCAGGGCCTCGGTGAGATCCGCGGAGTGGTCCGTACCGGCTCCGGGCCCGCCCGCCCTGGCGGCCCGAGCCCCAGTGGCTTCCTGTTGTGACCCCGGTGGGTACCAGCGCATCTTCGGCGACCGGTTCGCGCGCAGCCTCGCGCGGCGGTACCGACGTCGGGGCCTGGGTACACGCGGTTGTCCGGTCAGTCGTCCCAGGAGAGATACCGATCGCGCGCAGCGACGATCTCGCGTCGCGTGTCCGCCGTGAGCAGGCCGGGGGACCCCAGCTCCATCGCGCCGTACGAGTAGTGAGGATTGACCCCGTTCGCCCACAAGAAGACTTCGGCGCGCTGGGAGATCGACCCCTTGACGCCGAACCACGCCAGCAGCTCCTGCGTCTCGAGCGCAGCGTCGGGGCCCGTCGACTCGTTCGCCCGGGCGATCGCCCAGCAGACGGCCGCCGCGGCTCGGTTCGCCGCCGACCTGCGCCGGAAGATCTTGGGGTCGGCCGCCGCCGCCCGCCCGAGGAACCTTCGGAACGCCGTGCGGTGCTCGACGTCGAAGAGCTCGTCGGCGCAGCGGTCACACAGCTCGAGCACTTCGGCGACGCGCTCGTGGGTGTCCTCCGGGATCCCGGCCCACTCGAACGGCTCGTCGGGAAGCGGTGAGGTGTCGAGGTTCATCAGTGTCGACCGGCCACCCACGGCGTGGTCGAGCCGTTCGGCCATGAACTCGCCGATCGTGAGGTCAGCCTCGTCGAAGTCCCGGGCACCCGCGAGCGCCGCGCTGGCCAGGGCTGCTGCCCCTGCGGCCGCTCCGAGCGGATCAGCCGCTGGTACTCCGGCTCCCAGAGGTCCACCGCGTCCAGGACCTCCTGGGTGAGTGCGCGGCGGAAGCCGACCTTGGCGTGGCAGAAGTCGATGTACCTGCGCAGCAGCGCCGGGACCTTGGCGAGGTAGGGCACGTCGGCCACGACCTTCCGCGGGATCCAGTCGGCGAGCAGGATCTCCACCCGGACGGTGCTCCAGCGGATCGGATCACCCGACCCCCAGCCAGATGCGTAGGAGGTGATGAGCTCGAGCAGTGAGCGTTCGTCCTCGCCGTCGAGCCCCTCGGCGTACGTCGAGGCGAAGAACTCCTCGCGCAGCTCAGCAAGCTCCTCCTCGGTCCACTCCCGGACCTCTCGGGCGGATCCGCCGGTCGGCAGCATCCGGACCAGCCACTCGACGAGCGGCCGTGCAGCAGGCCAGGTGTCACTCTCGGGCTGAGGGAACATCAGCGCTCCCCCGTCGATGGCCTGGGTCAGCTCGGCCCGGACGACCGCGGGGTCCAGGTCGGCGACCGTGGTCTCCGGATCGTCGGCGCTCTCGTGGATGGCCTGTTCGACAGCACCGAAATCGTCGGGGATCACGAAGGCGTCTTTGACGATGCCGCCCATGTTGTGGTCGACGTACACCAGCGCCGTCATCATCTCGCCTGTCGGCAGCCGCACCTCGAGGAAGTAGTCGTCGCCGTCGCCGAGTGCATGGGTCATCTCGACGACACGCTGCACTCCCGCCGACTCGAGGTCCGTCAGCCACAACGGCATGGGCTGTCGGCGTCCCTTGAGCACCTGGCGCAGGCGCGCGGCGAGGAGGTCGTCCGGCACGAGCTGCGCGAGCACCGTCAGGGCCGCAGTCGTCTCGGCGTAGTCCACGCCCACGAACGAGTCGATCAGCTGCTCGAGCGACGCGCCCTGCTCGTCGGGCCGACTGAACGGGTTCTCCAGGCGCGGGTCCGTGGCGTTCATCAGAGCGCTCACCGCCATCAGGAGATCCATGGGGTGGTCCGACCTCAGCGCCTGCCGGATCCCCTGGAACAGCGGTTGCGACTCGGGGGCGAGAGGATCGGCCTGCTCACCCACGTCCGGCTCCGACGGCCCCGTCGGCACCGAGTGAAGGTGCTTCGTCCGGCGCCGGGGCTGCGGGCTGCTCTCCGTGCTTCTTCTTGCGACTCACGCACATGACCCTACGGTGAGTGCCCGCCTGACCCCAGGACCGGCGGGTGTCCAGACCGGCGGGCTGCCTGCGCCTTCGGCCCGCACGCGCGCCACCCGGGTTCATGACCCGACCTAGCCATGGCAATGGCCGCATTCACCGCAGCACGGGCGCTGCCTGGCGGACCGTCCTCGGCCGCACGCCCGCTTCCTGACACATGCCTCGTTCGCGCACCTTCTCCTCTGGCCTGATCACGCCATTGATGCCGAGCGGACCGCGGTGGTTGCTTGAGCGAGTGGACGACCGCCTGGTCAGCCACGCACTCTACGGAGGAGGCATCAGGTCATGGGGAACCTTGCTCGAGGAAGTCGGAGAGAGACGCCGTACCGTCGTCACAGCCCTCGCCACGGGCGCACTGGTCGCCAGTGCGCCCGCGTTCGTGTCAGCGGCCGATGCGCACCAGCGGCATGACGGCAGAGGCTACGACCACACCAGCGTCCGGACCGTCGTGGACGGCCTCAACGGTCCGCGAGGGCTGGCAGAGAAGTACGGGCGTCTCGTCGTGTCCGAGACCGATGGGACGTTCAGCCTGATCGTGCAGCGCCGCCACGGCAAGGCACACCTGATCAAGCTCGGACGGGTGCGCACCGACTTCGCTCCGGCCGTGGACATCGGACGAGACGGCACCGTCTGGATCCTGACCGGCGGCGGGGAGCTGCGCACGTCGGCCAAGCTGTTCAAGTGGAGGCGCGGCTACCACAGGCCGCGCCCGGTCGCGAACATCGGCCGCTACCAGGCGAAGGACACCGACCCGTACGACACCGAGAACGACCCGTCCGACTCCAACCCGTTCGGTGTGGCTGCCCTTCGCGACGGCTCGGTGCTCGTCGCCGACGCCGGCAACAACGACCTGCTGAGGGTCTCGCACCACGGCCGCCACATCGAGACGGTCGCGCGCTTCAAGACACGCACGATGCCGATGCCCGCTGGGTTCCCCGCGACGATCACCGGTGAGGACGGCCAGGAGGAGACGCTGCCGCCTGCCGGCACCCCGATCCCTCCGAGGCGGTTCCCACCTCGGTGACGGTCGGTCCCGCACGGCTACTGGTACGTCGGCGAGCTGCGGGGCTTCCCGGCCACACCTGGGACGTCGCAGATCTGGCGGATCAAGCCCGGTACGACGAACGCGCTCTGTGATCCCGCGGCACCCACCAGCGGCGACTGCACGCGGTACGCCGACGGCCTGACCTCGATCATGGACCTCGGCGCCAAGAAGTGGGGCGACGACATCTACGCGGTCGAGTTCTCGAAGCAGAGCTGGGCGGCCGTCGAGATCCTGAACAAGCCCGGCGCAGAGGTCGGCGCGCTGATCAAGGTCTCGCACGACGGGAAGCGGCTCCGCGAGCTGGCACCTGGCAAGTTCAACCTGCCGGGTGGCGTCGCGGTCGACCACCGCAACCGGGTCTACGTGGCCGGACCGGTCTTCGGACCTGGCTCGGTCCAGGTCGTGGACCAGGGTCGCCGCCACCACCGTGGCCACCGCTGAGAAGGAGTCGAGCTGAAGGCTGCGGAGGGCCCCACCTGCACGGTGGGGCCCTCCCGCTTGTCTGCGCGGACCGTCGCTCGGCGCCATACTCGAAACGTGGCTTCTTGTTGCGACCCAGGTGGATACCAGCGCATCTTCGGGGACCGGTTCGCGCGCAGCCTTGCGCGTCGCTACCGCCGGCGCGGCCTGGGCCGCCCCGAGCAGCGGATCGTCGACTTCTGCGTCGAGCAGGGTGTCGAGGGTGCGTCGGTGCTCGAGATCGGCGGCGGGGTCGGCGAGCTTCAGCTGGAGCTGCTCAGGCGTGGTGCGGCCCGGGCGACCAACCTCGAGCTCGTCGACTCGTACGACGAGCAGGCGCGCTCGCTCGCCACGGCCGCCGGCGTGGCCGACCGGGTGCAGCGAGAGCGCATCGACATCGCCACCCACCCGGACGAGGTGGAGCCGGCCGACATCGTGGTCCTGCACCGAGTGGTCTGCTGCTATCCCGACTACCAGCGACTGCTGACCGCGGCCGCCGACCACGCAAGAAGGATGCTGGTCTTCAGCCACCCGCCGCGCAACGCCCTGAGCCGGTCGATCCTCGCCGGGCAGAACGGGTGGTTCCGGCTCACCGGCAACACCTTCCGCACCTTCGCGCACCCACCTGAGGCGATGGTGCACGTGGCTCGCTCACGTGGCCTGGAGGTGGACTACCGGTATGCGCGTGGGGTGTGGCAGGTCGCCGGGCTCACGCGTGCTCAGGGCTGAGCGCTGCCTACCCCGGGCTACGCCAGCGGCGCGTGAGGAAGCCCCCACGAGATCGACCGGTCCGGCGCGGTGCCGCCGAAGGCGATTCCTGCCAAGGCCGGGTTGTCGATCCCGGACATCCGGAGCGCGGCTACCTCGGCGGCACCGGGCTCCCCCAGGCTCACCCGGTGCAGGGACGCCCGGGCGACCAGCTCGCGCATGCCCCGCCGACCGGCGAAGTCCTCGAGGTCCTCGACCCACCCGGACGCCTCCGGCATCGATCGCCGCACGGCGAAGTCGCACAGCGCCTCGAGGCAGTGGCCCTCGACCCAGGCGTGGGTGTCGGGCAGGCGGCGGGCGGACCTCGGGGCCTCCGCGAGCAGCTCCAGCGCAGTGCTGTCGTCGCCCCTGGCCTCCGCGAGCAGGCCGCGCCCGCGCAACGCATAGCTCTCCCAGCACGGGTCGCCGACGTGGCACGCCATCGCATACGAGTGCTCGAACCGCTCCTCGGCGGAATCGAGGAGACCCTCGCGAACATCGACCTCGGCCAGCTGCGACTCGGGGAAGGCGATGAACGAGGTCCATGCCAGCTCCCGCGTCTGGGCAAGCGCCGGCTCCAGAGCAGCTCGTGCGCTCGACAGCTCCCCGCGCAGCAGGTGGAGGCGCCCCAACCCGGCGCCGGCGTAGGCGATCGCACGCTGGTCCTCCACGGATCGGGCCTGCTCCCGAGCGAGCTCCAACGTGGCCAGCGCACGGGCGTAGTCGGCCTGGTCGGTGCGCCCGAACCCGGCGTACACGTTGATCCAGGCGAGCCGTCGAGCGTCGCCGTGGGCCAGCGCGGCCGCCTTCGCGAACCACGACTCCATCCGCTCGTAGTGCCCGCGAAAGGTCTCCACCACGCCGAGCTCGTGGGCCGCCTGGGCGGCCACCTGGCGTGCGTCGGACTCGACTGCCGTCGTGAACGCCCTGTGCAGCAGCGTGATCGCCTCCTCGTCACTGCCGCGAACCCCGTGGACGAGCGCCGTACCGAGCGCGGCCTGAGCGCGGGCGGAGATCTCGTCGTCCTCGTCGCCACCGGCCGCGACAGCGCCGCGGAGCACGTCGAGCGCACGGTCGTAGACGCCGGCCTGGGCGGCGGCGACGCCGACCTCGATGGCGGCGAGTCGAGCCGAACGCCCCTGCGGCACCGCGACGAGAATGCGGGGGCTCAGCGCGTCGCGCAGGGCCGACGACGGCGCTCGGCCCAGCTCACGACGGAACAGCTCCTCGCACTGCCGCACGCGCTCTGCCGCCGCCACCGGGTCGCCCGCCGCGACCAGGGTCCGGACGAGAAGCTCGTGGGCGTACTCGTCCAAGGGGTCGCACGCCACCAGCCGGCCGGCGAGCTGTACGGCGGACGCCGTGTCACCGACCGCCAGGCGGCTGTGCGCCGCCGCGTGCAGCATCGAGGCCGTCGCGGCGGCCACGCGGCGGCGTTCCCCGGAGAGCCACAGCTCGAAGGCAGGGCTCACCCGCAACGAGACGCCCTCGAGCAGGTCACCACCGAAGCCGGGAAGGGCCAGCGACTCGGGCCACACACCCCGGGCCAGCACGCCGACGTCGACGGCCGTGTCGTCGCGCAGCACGAGACCGACCGGGTCGCCGGCCAGCTCAGCCGCGGCGCCGAGGGCACGCCGTACCTGGGACAAGGTCCAGCGCAGCGCACCTGCCGGGTCCTCCGCCTCGTCGAACAGCAGGTCGAGCAGGCGAGCGCGAGGAACCGGACGGTCGGTCAGCACCAGGTAGGCGAGGACCGCCCAGGACTTGCTGCCCCGCGGTCCCGCCACGCGCACGCCGTCCACGTCGATGCTCGGCGCACCCAACAGGTTGATCCGCGTCGCCATGTACGTCTCCGAGAGTGCTCAGACACTCCCCCGCCCATTCATCGTGCCACTCGGTGCCTCACACGCCGGCGCACACGCCTGCACTCGACGGTGAAGACCCAGGCCCGACCGGGGCCCCGACGAAAGGGTCACCATGACCGCCACCATCATCACCACCGACACCGGGTCGGTGCTCACTGAGGAGATGCTCGCGAGGTTCGACGAGCGGGCAGCCCTCTACGACCGCGAGAACCGCTTCTTCCTCGAGGACTTCGAGGAGCTGAAAGCCTCGGGCTACCTCGACCTCGCCCTGCCCGAGCAGTACGGCGGGCCGGGCCTCACCCTCGCCGAGATCGGGAAGTACCAGCAGCGGCTCGCCTACCACGCGCCGGCGACGGCGATCGCGGTGAACATGCACTTCTACTGGACGGGCGTGGCCGCCGACCTGCTCCGGGCCGGTGACCGCAGCATGGCGTGGGTGCTCGAGCGTGCCGCCGCGGGCGACGTGTTCGCAGCCGGGCACGGCGAGTCCGGGAACGACGTGCCGATCTTCCTGTCCACCACGAACGCCGAGCCCGTCGACGGGGGCTGGCGCCTCACCGGCCGGAAGATCTTCACCAGCCTCTCCCCGGTGTGGGACTGGCTGGGCGTCCACGCCATGGACACCAGCGACCCTGCCCACCCGGTCATCGTGCACGGGTTCATCCCGCGCAGCGCGGCCGACTACCGCATCCAGGAGACCTGGGACGTCCTCGGCATGCGTGCCACGGCCAGCAACGACACCCTGCTGCAAGGCACCTTCCTCGCCGAGGAGGACGTCGTCCTCACCTGTCCGGCAGGGTTCGCGGGCGCCGGCATGTTCCAGGTCGCGGTACTCGCCTGGGCGATGCTCGGCTTCGCCAACGTCTACACGGGCATCGCGCACCGGGCCTTCGACCTGGTCCTCGAGCAGGCGCACCGGCGTACCTCGATAGCGCTGACCCGCCCGATGGCCTACCACCCGGAGGTCCAGCACGAGGTCGCCGAGATGCGGATGGCCCTGGAGAGCGTGGACGCACACCTGGGCAGCGTGAGCGCCGACTGGAGCAGCGGGGTGGACCACGGCCACGACTGGCCGCTGAAGATCCTGAGCGCCAAGTACGTCGCGGTCACCAAGGGCTGGCAGGTCGTCGACACGGCGCTGGACCTCTCGGGCGGGGCCGGCATCTTCCGCCGCAACCGCATGGAGCAGCTCTTCCGCGACGCCCGGCTCGGCCGCATCCACCCCGGCAACTCCGCGCTCACCCACGAGCTGGTCGCGAAGTTCTCGCTCGGCATCAACCCCGACGAGCAGCCGAGGTGGGGCTGACCGCCGTACGACGGCGAACCGTCCCACCACCGCCGGCGTGGCCCGGCCCGAGCCGGCCGGGCCACGCCGGTCACCCACCTTTCCGAGGAGAAGACCATGGACCACCCGGACCCCGAGGCCCCCGCCCGGCGAAGCGCACCGCTGATGCTCACCGACACCACGGCTGACCGGCGTCACGACGCGACGCCGGAGACCTGGACCTTGCGTCACCTGATGCGGCGGGTCGCCCAGCCGGTCGTCGTCGTCACCGGCCGCGACCGCGCGGGGGGCCTGTGGGGCATGACCGTCAGCACGTTCACGTCGGTCTCGCTCGACCCACCGCTGGCGCTGTTCTGCCCGTCCCGCACGTCGACCACCTGGGCCGCGATCGGGCCCGTCGGGGCACTTCGTGGTCAACGTCCTGGCCGCCGAGCAGGACGACGTCGCGTCCCGGTTCGCGCGCCCCGGACCGGGATTCCCCGCCCGGGTGCCGTACCGGCTCACCCGAGACGGCCTCCCGGTCCTCACCGGAGCCTGTCGCCACCGCGCACTGCACGGTCACCGCCGTGCACCCCGAGGGTGACCACGACATCGTCGTCGCCCGGGTCGGCGAGGTCTGCCTGAACAGCGGCGGTCCTGCCCCTCACCTACTGGGACGGCGCCTACGCGTCCGCCCACGACTTTTCGGAGACGTCATGGTCAGCCTGACCCACCGCCCGTCGAGGCCACCGGCCGCAGACACGGTCCGGCGCACTGCCGCAAGGGACGGCGTCCGCGACGCGGTCACGGTGATCGTCGCCTACGTCCCGTTCGCCCTCGCCCTGGGCGCGGCGCTGGCCTCGACGAGGGTCGACCCGCTCGTCGCGTGGTCCTCGTCGTTCCTGGTCTTCGCCGGTGCCGCCCAGCTCGTCTCCGTCCAGCTGCTCTCGGACGGCTCGGGTGCGGTCATCGTCGTGCTCACCGCCCTCGTCGTGAACTCCCGGCACCTGCTCTACAGCGCCTCGCTGTCGCCGCACACCCGGGCCTGGGGGCGCGGGGCACGCCGCCTCTCGGCGTACTTCCTCGCAGACCCGGTCTACGCGCTGGCCATCGCCCGGTTGGAGAGCCGGGAGGGCGAGGGCGACGAGTCCCGGCTGCGGTACTACCTCGCCATGGCGCTCACGCTGTGGGCCGGCTGGGTCGTCCTCACCGGCGCCGGCGGCCTGCTCGCCGGGCTGCTGCCCGCGGACCTGCCACTCGAGCTGGCCGCGCCCCTGACCTTCCTGCTGCTGCTCCTGCCCACGCTCAAGAGCCGCGCGAGCCACGTCGCGGCAGCCGCGGCCGGACTGGTCGCCCTTGCCGCCTCGGGACTGCCCCTCGGGGTCGGGATGCTCCTCGCCGCCGCGGTCGGCGTCGGCTCCGGCGCCGTGATCGAGAGGACTCGTCATGCGTGACATCGCTGTGCTGCTGGCCATCGGCGTGGGCACCTACCTGATGCGTGCCGCGTTCCTCCTGACCGCGAACGCCCGCCCGCCTGACGTGCTCTCCAGGTACCTGCCGTACGTCGCTCCCGCTGTCCTGGCCGCGATCACCGTCCCCATGCTCGCCGCGCCGCGCGGGACCGTCTCGCTCCAGGAGACGCTGCCCGCCCTCGCAGCCGCGGCGGCGACCTGGGTGCTGTGGCGGCGCACAGAGAAGCTCCCGACCTCGCTGCTCGGTGGGCTGGGCGTCTGGTGGGCCCTGACCGCCGTGGTGACGACGGTGGCGAGCACGTGAGGCCCGGGCTGGAGGCCCATCGTGCTGCTACGTTCGGCCGGTGAGCAGCGCACGGGGGGCCGGATGGCTCACCAATCCCGCACACCACCGGTGGCTGGAGGCCGAGGGCGACCGGCTGCTGGAGTTCAGCCGGGCTTCCCGCCACCCGGCCGGCGGTTTCGCCTGGCTGGACACTGCCGGAACCCCGGACCTCGACCGACCTGTCGAGCTGTGGATCACCTGCCGGATGACGCACGTGCTCGCCCTCGGCCAGCTCATGGGTCGCCCAGGCTGTGGGCCGCTGGTCGAGCACGGGTTGGCGGCGATCCAGGGCCGGTTCCGCGACCACGTCAACGGCGGTTGGTACGCCGCCGTCCACGCCCACGGCCCCGTCGAGACCACAAAGGCCGCCTACCCCCACGCCTTCGTGGTCATCGCGGCCTCCAGCGCAGCCGCTGCCGGCCACCCGGCGGGCGCCGAGCTGCTGGTCGCCGCCCTGGACGTCCTGCTGACCCGGTTCTGGGACGACGAGCAGGGGATGGTCGTCGAGGAGTGGGACGAGACGTTCTCCGACCTCGACCCCTACCGGGGGGTCAACGCCAACATGCACACGGTCGAGGCGTTGCTGGCCGCGGCCGACGTCACCGGCGACCGTTCGCTCCTGGAGAAGGCACAGCGGATCCTGACCCGGGTGGTCCACGACCTGGCTCGCGGCAACTCGTGGCGGATCCCGGAGCACTTCGACGTCGACTGGCAGCCGCTGCTGGACTACAACAAGGAGACGCCCGCCCACCCGTTCCGACCCTTCGGCGCCACCATCGGGCACTGGCTCGAGTGGTCCCGGCTGTCCCTCCACCTCGCCGCGTCGCTGGGGGAAGCCGCGCCCTCCTGGATGCTGGACGACGCCCGGTCCCTCTTCGACGCCGCGGTCGCGGAGGGCTGGGCCGTCGACGGCGCCGACGGCTTCGTCTACACCGTCGACTGGGAGGGACGACCGGTCGTCCGCGAGCGGATGCACTGGGTGGCAGCCGAGGCCACGGCGGCCTCCGCTGCGTTGTTCAAGGCGACCGGGGACCCGACGTATGACGAGTGGTACCGCACGTGGTGGGATCACATCGCCACGTACTTCCGCGACACCGAGCTCGGTTCGTGGCGTCACGAGCTCGACGCGGGCAACCGCCCGAGCAGCGTGGTGTGGGACGGCAAGCCGGACACCTACCACGCCTTCCAGGCGACGCTCCTCCCCCGGCTCCCCCTCGCTCCCACCCTCGCGACAGCCCTGCGCGACGGACTGCTCGCCGCCGGCTGATCGGGCCTTGGCATCTGGCAGCAGAGCACTGTCGGCGTACAACGCGGTGCGGCCGGAGCACTGCCAACGTGTGCTCAGCACCGGACGGGTCTGGGGCGAGCTGTGGCACCGCGACGGCATCTAGCGCCTGCAGCGCAACGCGATCCTGCGCGCCCGCGACACCTACGACTACACCTTCACCGAGTGGATCTACGGCAACACCGCACTCTTCCCCGACGACGAGCCACGATGTACCCGACCATCCCGCTCGACTCGGTCGACCTCGCCCGGCGAGCGGGCGCAGGAACACGGGAACTCGTCGCGCTGGGGTGATCGGGTTCCGGAGACGGGTGCCGCCACAGGTAGCACGACGCCAGACGTCCTCGCTCGAGTCGGCCCGCCGAAGTCCTCGCTCCACAACGCGGCTTCTGCGCTTGTCTCCGAGGAGGCGGGGTACAGACCGGTATGGGGACTTGGGAGGGATCACCATCGAGCAGCAGGCTCTCCGAGCTGTTCGACGCATCACCGGATGTTCACTCGCACACGTCGTTGGCCGCGGAGCTGGGACTGTTGCTCAGCCTGGGCGCCCTTGTCACCGCACCTTTCTCCGTGATGTTCGCGGTGTCGCTGGGGCTCGCTGTGCTCGGTTTCGTGTTCGCCATGGTCGGCATCGTCACCACGAGCCGACGCGATGTCACAGGAGGCGTCATCGCTCCTCTCGGCCTGCTGTGCTCATCCATCGCGGTGGCGTTGCTTGGGGTGCGCTACCTCGGGCTCGACACCGCATTCGGGGACCGGCTCATCCCCGATCTGCAGGCCGCGCTCGAGTTCTTGAACTCCCGGCTCCCCAGTCCGTGACGCTTCGCTGGCTCTTGGGGACGACCGTGCGGACGTCCCACGCGACGGCGCGATGAGTAATCAGTGCACCACCCCGAAACGTGGGTGGCGCAGCCGAAGCAAGTCTCCCGGTCGTAGCGGGCTTCCGGTACCAGTTGATCGCCGCAGTATCGACACCATGTGAACGATCTCCGACGCCGGCGTAGCTGCTGCTTCTACACCTGGCCGAGGAGCAGATCCGGCTGAGCTTCGACGCGAGCATTCAGGGCGGGGCGCCAGTCCAGCCCGAACAGCTGTTGGAACTCGTCGTCGGAGAAACCGCCGGCCTCGGCAAGTGAAGAAGTGGGGGGCTCTCCCCGGTGCGACGTCAGGCCTTGCTCGCCTGGTACGAGCTCTGTGACCCGCAGGTTCTCGCTGGACAGAGCAGGTGGCTCGGCTCAGCAGGGACCCCGAGCACCACTCTCTTCCACCCTGCCTACCGCGCCATCTGGCCGCAACCGCTCGGTCCGGCTTGACACCGTCGCCGGATCCTCGCCGAGGGCTCCCCGGTGAGGCCAGGCGTTCCGGCGCGGACCCGGTCAGGCCGCCTGCTCGGCGTCCTCCGGCTCGGTCCGGCCGACCCCGGCCAGCCCGGCGAGCACGGCCACGGGGCGGCCCGCCGTACGGCGCAGCTTGGTCGCGGTCTCCTCGACGAAGCCGTTCGGCAGCGACAGCCGGATCACCTTCGACCACGCGGACGCGACCTGCTTGGGCAGCGGCCCGGTGGTGTAGGTCAGGCCGTACTCCTCGAAGAGCTCCTCCACCTTCGGTGCGATCTCCTGGTAGCGGTTGCTCGGCAGGTCCGGGAACAGGTGGTGCTCGATCTGGTAGGAGAGGTTCCCCGTCATGATGTGCATTGCCTTGCCGCCGCTGATGTTGGCCGCGCCGAGCATCTGGCGCAGGTACCACTCACCCCGGGTCTCCCCCTCGATGGAGCGGCGCTCGAAGGTCTCGACACCCTCCGGGAAGTGGCCGCACATGATCACCGAGTGGGTCCACAGGTTGCGGACCAGGTTCGCCGTGGCGTTGGCGGTGACCGTGGTCGCGAAGGACGGGCCCGACAGGAGCGGGTGCGCGACGTAGTCCTTGACCACCTGGCCCCGGATCTTGCGGAGCACCTGCTTGCCGCGAGCCTTGAACTCCGGGCTGGTGCGCCGCTTCTTGGACGGTAGGTTCCTGCCGAGCTCCAGGTCGTAGGCGGCGATGCCGTACTCGAAGATGCAGGCGTTGATGAAGTTCCACAGCGGCTGGGCCAGGTACAACGGGTGCCAGCGCTGGTCCTCGTCGACGCGCATGATCCCGTAGCCGAGGTCGTTGTCGCGGCCGATGACGTTCGTGTACGTGTGGTGCAGCTCGTTGTGCGAGTGCTTCCACTGCTCGGCCGGGGAGGCGTTGTCCCACTCCCACGTGGTCGAGTGGATCTTGGGGTCACGCATCCAGTCCCACTGGCCGTGCATGACGTTGTGGCCGATCTCCATGTTCTCGAGGATCTTCGCGCCCGACAGGCCGGCAGTGCCGGCCAGCCAGGCCGGCGGGAACAGCGAGAACAGCAGCGCGGCGCGGCTGGAGAGCTCGAGCTTGCGCTGGACGTCGATCACGCGACGGATGTACGCCGCGTCCCGCTCGCCGCGCGAGGCGACCACCTCGGCGCGGATCGCGTCGAGGCGACGGCCGATGTCCTCGATGTCCTCGGGCGTCAGGTGCGCCACGGGGTTCACGGCCTTCTTCTGGAGAACAGTCATGGGGTTTCCTCTCGGTGCCGGGACAGGCCCCGGCGCATTCGATCGGCAGTGGATGGGTCAGTGGT
This sequence comes from uncultured Actinomycetota bacterium, assembly GCA_963823965.1. Taxonomy (GTDB): domain Bacteria; phylum Actinomycetota; class Actinomycetes; order Propionibacteriales; family Nocardioidaceae; genus Nocardioides_C. Next base: position 346,705 of record CAWGNO010000002.1, read on the forward strand.
CGATGTCGCAGGCGCCGGCTGCGGCGGACACGCAGGTCTGGACGAGTACGCCGTCGCCGGGCGCGGCGGTGGTCAGGTCTCCGGTGCGCAGGTCACGCACCGATCCCTCTCGCATCGGGAGCACGCAGGAGTAGCAGATCCCCATCCGGCAGCCGGAGGGCATCAGGACACCGGCCGCCTCACCGGCGTCCAGGATCGGGGTCGCACCATCGCTGTCGACGACGGTGCCCGAGCCGGTGAACCGGACGGTGCCGCCTTCACCTGGCTCCACGAGCTCGGTGCGGAACCGCTCGGTGTGCAGCCGGTCGGCGAACCCGGCCGCCGCCCAGTGCCCCTCGATGGCGTCGAGCAGCCCTGCGGGCCCGCAGGCCCAGGTCTCCCGCTCCGCCAGGTCGGGCACCAGCGCGACAAGCCGCGCCACGTCGAGCCTGCCGGCGTCGTCGGTGTGCTGCTCGACCAGCCGGATTCGGCCGGCCGCGGCCAGTCCGCGCAGCTCGTCACCGAAGATCACCTCATCCGCGGTGGCCGCCGAGTGGACGAGCACCACGTCCTCGAGCCGGTCGAGACCGGAGCGCAACATGCCCATCACGGGGGTGATGCCGCTGCCGCCGGTGACGAAGAGGGCCTTCCCGGGAGCCGGGTCGGGAAGGACGAAGTCGCCCAGGGCCTGCTCGAGGTGGACCACGTGCCCGGGTCGTAGCCGCTGCACCAGGTGGGAGCTGACCGCCCCGTCCGGAACGGCCTTGGCGGTGATCGTGATGTGGCCGTCGGCCGCGTGCGGAGGCGAGGTCAGGGAGTAGGAGCGCCAGAGCCTCACCCCGTCCACGTCGAGGCCTACCCGGACGTACTGGCCGGGGGCGTGGCCGCTCCAGGCCCCGCCGGGCTTCAGCACCACCGTCACGGCGTCAGCGGTCTCGGGACGGACCGCGACCACCCGGGCGCGAAGTTCGGCGCCCGGGCGCAACGGGCGGAACATGTCGAGGTAGTCCGAGGGCTCGAGCGGAGTGGTCACCGCTGCGGCAACCTTCCAGGCGCGGTCCCGAAGGCCGCGGCGTCGCTGGGGCCTGGCCACGGCGTCGTTCACAGAGGTGGTCATGGCTCCACTCTGCTAAGGGTTCAGGGTAAGTTCATGGCCGTACGACGTGAATCTCACCCACGATCTTGTGCGGAGCGAACAAATGACGCCGAACAGCCCGGAACCTCCTCCCGGCGCAGGGCGGACCACGCGCGATGCCGCCGACCTCGAGCTCGATGAGGCCACCACGGATCTACTCCGGTCCAGGTTGCCCGCAGTGGCCGAGCACACCGTCCGCGCGGTGATTGTGGAGGTCCCGAGCTACGCCGGCGCCCTCTCCGGAGCGATGGGCGCCAACATCGAGGAAGCGGTGCGGCTGGCCCTCGGCGGCTTTCTCAGCCTGGCGGCGCGGCCTCGCGGCACGGACCCCGGGACACCGCTGGCCCCGGCCCTCGACGGCGCCTACCAGCTCGGCCGGGGCGAGGCCAGGAGCGGCCGCTCGATGGATGCGCTTTTGTCCGCCTACCGCGTCGGCGCACGGGTGGCCTGGCGGGAGCTCTCCGCGCTCGCCGTGGGGCACGGGCTCGCGGCCGCCACTCTGGCGAAGTTCGCCGAGCTGGTCTTCGCCTACATCGACGAGCTCTCCGCCGCCAGTGTGGCCGGACACAGTGACGAGCTCGCCACCACGGGTCGAGTACGCCGCCGTTACCTCCAGCGACTCGGTGGCGCCCTGCTCCACGGCGCTCCGGCCGACCAGCTGGCCGCGGCCGCGTCCCGCGCCGACTGGGATCTCCCAGGGACCTTGACCGCCGTGGTGATGCCCGGCCGCCAGGCCCGCGGCGTGCTGGCCGGCCTCGACCCACGCACGCTTCGCCCCGAGGATGACCTGCCGGACCTCGAGGGCGAGGACGAGAACGAGATCGCGGTCCTCCTGGTGCCCGACGCCGACAGGTCGGCCCGCAGCCTGCTCCTGCGGGCCCTTCGCGGTCGACAGGCGTACGTCGGACCCCCGCGCCTGTGGACCGACGTCCGGTCGTCGTACCTCCGCGCGCTCCGGGCGCGTCGGCTCGGCCTCGTCCAAGCCCCCGATGTCCCTGCCTCCGCGGTCGAAGGGGTCTGTGACACCGAGCGACACCTGACCTCGCTGGTGCTGGAGGCGGACCCGGGCGCGAAGGCGGACCTGCGCGCGCAGGCGCTGGAGCCGCTGAAAGGGGTACGGCCCGCAACGGCCGAACGGCTCGCCGAGACCCTCCACGCGTGGCTGCTCCACCAGGGCCGCCGCGACGACGTGGCGCGGGCACTGCACGTTCATCCACAGACGGTGCGCTATCGGATGGGGCAGGTGCGCGAGCTGTACGGCGACCGCCTCAACGACCCCACCGTGGTGCTTGCCCTGACGGTGGCCCTGGCCGGTCGTCCCACAGCCACTCCATCCGCCGGTGCGTCTTCAGTGACGGATTCAGGGTGACCTCTCTCCTCGCCGGATGCCGTGGGGGCTGTCGGGAAAATGGGGAACGCATCCCGCAACTGCGGGTGCAGGGCCGCCCTCCCACAGCGGGATCGGAAGTCCGCGTGGCACCGTCTCTCGTGCCGGCTCCCTCCCGCGAGTTCGACACGCTCCATTTTCCGAATTCTGGAGAACTCAGACCAGATCCCGGACTCTTGGAGCGGCACAACGCAACGTGCGAGTGGCTCCAGTAAGCACCGGTGCGCTCTAGTTCCGAACTGTGCCGGCCGCCCAGGACGGCGCCAACAGGTCCCACGCCTGCTGCCGCGTAGCTGCGGCCTTCCCCATGAGGACGGCCTCCGCCGAGGTCGGTGAACCCGGCTTGCTCGGCCTGACCCACTCCGACCACTCCGACAGCGCGTTGAAGGCGCCCCACGCCGTTCCCCGCCCCACCTCCTGGGTCGGAGCGCGAAACGCGAGGTGCCGCAGGTCCTCGCGCTGGTGCCGGGCGGTGAGCGTGCTCCGCCGCGTCGGGTTGTCGGGGTCGGGCACGAAGTGCTTCTCCACGAGTGCCATGAAGTCGGCCTCCGCCATGGGCGCCGCCAACATCTCCCGTGCCGCCCGTGCCACCGCCTCGCCGCCCTCGAATGTGACCCGCAGGATCGAGCGAGCCTCGGCGAGCTTGGGGGCCGCTCCGCGGTCGTGGCGCACGACGTAGGAGCGCTTGGCTCCCTGCAGCGCCATCGACAGGGTGTTCTGGCACACGATCCGCACCGGTGTGGGGAAGGCGTGGAAGGCGAACGCGCCGTCGTGACCGGTGGCGACGGCGACGTACAGGTCGAGCGAGTCGTCGCCGGCGATCCGCACGTGCTTCGGCAGCCGCATCGTCACGAAGACCCGGGCACCGCCTTTGAGGGCGCCGGCGGTCTCGAAGGTGGCCTCGCCGTCGTCGACGAGGCCCGTGAGGAACTCGAAGGCCTCCTCGTTCTGCACGACCCGGTAGTCCTCACCGACGATGCCGAGAGTGTCGAACGGTGGCCCGTCCGGATCAGGGTTGCGGCGTACGGTCGCGAACTTGCCCGGCACGGTCAGCGGCTCGCCCTGGGCGTCGACGGTCGTCAAGGGCCGCTTCTGGATGTCCCAGCCGTCGAGGTGGGCTGCCTTGAGCGCGTCCTTCGCGTTGAGCGCCTCGCGGGTGACGGTGCCGAGGCGGTGCCAGGCGGGTTCTCGGGCTGAGTAGAAGGAGGCGTCGCCGTTGCGGAAGGTGGCAAGGTCGTGTGGCATCGTGCACCCGTTTCTCTCGGTTTTAGCAACCATCGTCACGCCTCGCACCGACAGTTCCCCGTGCCCAGAGTCAGCGCTGTGGACTACTCCGTGCGTCTTCGAAGCGTGCCGCCCGGAACGCCTCGACGACCTCCCGCCTGACGCGGCCACGGTCGGAGACCGGGATGCCGCGAGCGACGGCCCAGGCGCGTACCTCGGCGGGGGTCGGCTCCGGCGGAGCGAGCGGCGCCGCCGGCACCAGCTGTCGGACGGCCTGCTCCCCTCCGTGTTCGTGAGCGGTGGCCGCCCAGGCCGCGGCCAGGAAGCGGTAGGTCCACTCCTGCGCCAAGGGGCGGGTCTCGAGGAAAAGGACCGGCACGTTTGGCCAGCTGACCTGGCACTCCGCCAGCCCGTCCGCGATCACAGCAGGGCGAACGTGCTCGGACTTGAAGACCTGCGAGTAGCGGTCTTCGACGACCACGGCGGCGCGCGGCACAGCGGCCAGGTCGGCGAGCTGGTACTTCAGCTTCCCGGTCGTGAGGGACGACACCAGGTCCGCCAGGCTCTTGCGCTCCACGGTCGCCAGGAGCGCGTCGTCGAGCATGACCCCGTAGTCGCCTGCCGGCAAGGCCTTCTTGCGCGTCACTGCCTGTTGGTCCTTGAAGGTGTACCCGTACCGCTCGTGGCTGTCGACCAGGATCTCAAGCTCTGCCACCCCCGACGCGCGCGCCGTCGGGGTGCTCACCCGGGGCCTGGCCTGCTTGTTCGTCCGCGAGGTCTGCCAGAAGATCGCCTGGCGCCCGCCACGTATCCGGGTGAACACGAGCTGCGAGCGGTTCTCCCGCGAACGGTCGAGCACCAGGTCGATCGCGGAGCCGCGTCGTACGCACGACCGCGTCGGAACACGCTCGACGATCTCCGCATCGACAGGCCACTGCTCGACCCGGTGGCAGTAGACCTTGCTGGTTCGGGGCCAGGGCTCCCGAGCCTTGAGGATGATGCCGTCGCCCAAAGGGATGCGAAGCAGGTAGGGCAGCTTGCTGTCCGGCTCGGGGTTCCTCGCCACCACGAAGTCGTCGTGCATGGGTCCGAGTCTGCCGCACCCCGCGCAAATCCCCTGCAACCGGCAAGGGACCGGGCAACAGAGTCGCGACCGCTCGCCGATCAGCGGGCCAGAAGGCCGACCGCCACCGCGACCAGTACGGCGGCACCGAGCAGCCGACGGAACGGGGTCGCGCCGCGCACGATCTCGTCCAGCGCCCAGACCAGCAGAGCCCCTGTGCCGATGTCCCGGGCCGTCTCCGCGCTCTGGCCGTCGAGCACCCCGGTCCACCTGAGCAAGGCAGTCACGAGCCAGACCGCGAGCGCCGGGTTGGGGAACTGACCGAGCACCACCTCACCCTGGCGGTCGGTCACCCACCACCGCAGCGACGTCGGTCCACCACGAGCAGGGGTTGGCGGCTGTCCCTCGTCTGACACGTGGACGACCCTAGGGCAAGCCGCCTTGGCGCTGGACCGGGCGCCAGCCTCCGGCGGGTGGCCACCAGGCCAGTCGTAGGTTTGACGCATGCCTGACTGGAACCTGGTGTCCCGCTCGCAGGTGGTCTCAGCGATGAAGGAGTGCGACGACCTCGGGTCGAGGGAGTTCCTCCGGCGGTACTGCTTCGGGCGTGCCAGGGCATACACCCTCTGGCACCAGGGGCAGGAGTACGACCCCAAGGCGGTCCTCGGTGTCGCGTACATCTTCGCCACCGGCACCGCCGCCCGCTCCGACGAGTTCTCCGGCGGCGAGCAGGGCGCGGCCAAGGTGCTGACCGACCTGGGCTTCGACGTCGTGGTCGACGAGCAGGAGCTGGCCGCAGAGAAGCCGCGCCGGGCGAAGCCGACCAAGCCGAAGGCTGCTTCGGCACGCGACACGTCCCCGAAGGTCTGTCCGACCTGCCACATGGCGCTCCCTGCCTCCGGAGTCTGCGACTTCTGTGACTGAGCGCGCCTGCGCACAGTCCTGGTCATGTCCGCCCAGCTGCCCGGCGCGCCCGGGTCACGTTCGAGGCTGGCCACGCGGAGGAGGCGGGCGCGGTGATTGCCGGCGACGTTCTCCATTCGGGCCCGCAAGCTCCTCGCAGACGACCAGCCGGTCAACAGCGCCTACGCCGCCTACCGCGGCGCCATGCCGATCGAGCAGGTCCGCGACAACGACATCTCCGAGTCCGACGTTGTGCGGCACGAGCACACAGCAACGCGAACTCGTCACCGTGACGTGACTGCCATCGATCCGCAGCCGGATACAGGCGTCAGCAGTCGGGTGAGGCCCGACCGGCTTCCTTCGATCCCGCCACGGTGCTCTCGTCACAGTCAGATGAATGCGTCAGATCCTTCGTGATCCGCTCGGCCAGCAGGCCCCCGACCGTGGACGAGATCTGAGGGCCATAGGCGACGAAGCCAACCAAGAGGACCGTCGACACTACGAACTGCCTCAGCGCCTTCTTGCCTCGCGCAGCTGCGCGACGCGAACTGGCTGACGGACGAGGCTGCCTCGCCGGTGAATGCCTTCGGGTACCGGCGGCCACGCCAGGCGAGCGTGCCGGCCACGCGGTGGTGGCTGCTCGAAGCTGTGCATCCAGCCTGAACCACGCGTCGGTCGAGGCGTCTGGATCGAGCACCGTCGGTCTTGTCAGAAGCATCGTGGTGAGGGTGGCTGTCGAGCACACCAACACGTCGCGGGACCATCCCGTCAGTGGCTCCTCAGTGACGAAGCACAGGACGGGAAAGACCTTGTCAGCGTGCGGGCCGGCTAGCTCTGCAACGGCAAGGCTCGCGTCTGCGCAACTGGCAACAGCCTTCTCCCGCGAGCGACCGTTCTGCCTGAGGCGCCCCTCCTCGACGGTGATCCGTCCACTCCAGTTCTTGGAGTCGATGACGAAGATGCCACCCGGTCCCACCAGGACGTGATCGATGTTCGCCAGGCGCCGAAAGGGCCAACGGGCGTCATGGATCGCAGTCCAGCCTGAGGGAAGCGCTGCGAGAACCGCAGCAGTCGCGGTCTCTCCCTCCGCACCTTTCTCGAACATCTCGGCTCGACGTGCGAGTCTCTCCGCCTTCTCCCGCGCCCGTCGCGCCTCCTCGCGCGCCGACTCCCCCGCCATCGGTGCTCCTCCCGTGATTGCGGATAACAACGTAACCGCGGGCCTGTCCGATGTCAGAGCATCGACGGAAGCCGAGGCCACGCCGTTGGCCCATCACCGAGGATCGTCGCGTGGCCTCTGGCAGGGTGGCCGCCATGTCGGAGCTGAGCGATGAGGAAGTCCTGACGCGGCTGGTGAGGTTCCGCCAGTACCAGCACGACGGCAAACGTGTCCCGCACAAGCCGCTCCTCGTCCTGCTGGCTCTCGGCAAGCTTCGAGGCGACTGGCTCGAGTTCGGTTGCGTGGTCCAGCGCCGAGATCCAGCTCGCCGACCTCATTGCCGAGTTCGGACCGCCCGTCGAAGACCGGTCGAGCACAGAGCGCGGCGTACCCGTTCACCCGACTCCGTCGGGACGACATCTGGCTGCATCGACGCCGACGTTCCGGATGACAACCTCAAGCCACTTCGCGAGGGCAAGGTCACAGGACATCTCGAGGGCCGAGCTCGAAGCAGCCCTGCGCGCAAAGCCCCAGTCTCGTGCGCGAGGCTGCGCGGCGGCTCGTCGAGAGCCACTTCCCCATGACCGTTGCTCCCGACGTACTCACTGCCGTCGGGCTCGATCCTGACGTCGTCCTGGGAGCGTCACCGGTCGTCGACGAGCTTGCGGAGCGGCGGAAGCGCAGCTCGACCTGGCGGCAGCTGATCATCGCCTCGTGGGATCGCCAGTGCGCGTTCTGCGGGTACGACGGACAGCTCGGTGGCACCGTAGTCGGGATCGAGGCCGCGCACGTTCGGTGGTTCAACCTCGGCGGGCCCGATACGCCGGACAACGGGTTGGCCCTCTGCTCGCTGCACCACAAGCTCTTCGACCGGGGAGCCATCGGACTGGATCAGAATCACCGCATCCGGGTCTCAGCGGCTTTCAGCGCCAGGACTGAGGCTGCCAAGAAGGTCTACGACCTCCACGAGAAGCCGCTTGCTCCGCGACGCGGGACGGCGCTTCCTGCTGCGGAGCACATCGCTTGGCATGACAGCCAGGTCTTCAAGGGAGCGGCGCTTTCGGCCTGAGCGCGGATACCGCCGCGGTTCACAGTCGCACTTCCCCAAGGAACACTGTTGAGTCTGGGCAGTCTCAAGATTCGCGAGTTGTTATTTCAGCGTGAGTGGGAGCCCACAACTCCTGGGATGTATCTGCCAAGCTACCCGCGTGACCGAGCACAGACTGCGCCCAGGACTCTACGAATCGCTGATCACGCAGTCCCTCGAAGAGCCAATTGGCCGAGGCGGGCGATCTACAGACCACGCTGCAGGCGGTGGATGAGGCGGATCAGCCTCACGTCCTCGCCCGGCATGTTCAAGCGCTGGTCGAGAGGACCCTCCGCGGCATCAAAGACCCGGAACGCCGGCTCGCCCTGGTGAACGGGATCATCGAACGGCTGCAGCAGGACAACGACGCCGTTGCCACACCCCCCTCCCAGCTGCTCCGACTGGTCGAACCGCCTCAGCCCGGCATGCCGGCTCCGAGCGACGACCGGCCGAGAACCCCTCTCGTCCGAGGCAGCGCTGCTGACCAACACGAAGGGCGAGCCGAGTCTGGGGGCCGAGGTTCGCGCCGAACTAGACACCGCGGACGAGGTCGACCTCCTCATCGCGTTCGTCAAGTGGCACGGCCTTCGGCTCCTGGAGCCCGAACTCGAGCGGGTTCGCGACCGCGGTGTGCCCTTCCGTGTCATCACGACGACCTACATGGGCGCGACCGAGCGCAGGGCGGTGGACCGGCTCATCCGCGAGTTCGGCGCCGAGGTGAAGATCCAGTACGACGCTCAGCGGACACGACTGCACGCGAAGGCGTGGATGTTTCGACGAGACACGCAGTTCGACACGGCGTACGTCGGGTCCTCCAACCTGTCGCGGGCCGCTCTTCTCGATGGCGTCGAGTGGAACGTCCGGCTCTCCCGGGTCGGCACTCCGACGCTCCTGGAGAAGTTCCGCGCGACGTTCGATACCTACTGGAACGACCCCACCTTCGAGACCTACGACCCGGATCGTGACCGTGACCGACTCGACGATGCGCTTGCCGAGGCGTCGGGCAAGACACAGCACAACCGCGTCACCATCTCGCTCTCGGGTCTGGAGGTGCGTCCGTACCCCTACCAGCAAGAGATGCTCGAAGCGCTTGACGTCGAGCGCACCGTCCATGACCGACACCGCAACCTCGTCGTCGCTGCCACAGGCACCGGCAAGACGGTGGTCGCTGCGCTGGACTACCGAGGACTCTGCGACGACAGAGACGGGCGACCGCCCTCGCTGCTCTTCGTCGCGCACCGCCAGGAGATCCTGAAGCAGTCCATGCGGACCTACCAGGAAGTCCTGGCCGACCCGACCTTCGGCGAGCTCTACGTCGGCGGCCGCCGACCGGAGCGCTGGAGTCACGTCTTCGCAAGCGTCCAGTCGCTGAACTCCTACGGCGTACAGAACATCCCTGCCGACGCCTACGACGTCGTCGTCATCGACGAGTTCCACCACGCCGAGGCGGCGACGTACCGAAGGATCCTCGACCATCTCGAGCCACGGGAGCTGCTCGGCCTGACCGCCACCCCGGAGCGCGCTGACGGCGCTGACGTGCGCAGCTTCTTCGGCGGACGCACCGCGGCTGAGCTGCGGCTCTGGGACGCGCTCGGCGCAGAGCTGCTCTGCCCCTTCCACTACTTCGCCGTCGCGGACGGAACCGACCTTCGAGGAATCACCTGGACCCGCGGCCGATACGACGAGCACGAACTGTCCAACGTCTACACGGGCAACGACATCGGGCCGCCATCGTGCTCAAGCAGCTCCGCGACAAGGTCCTCGATCCCGGGCGCCATGCGGGCGTTGGGCTTCTGCGTCAGCGTCGCCCACGCCGAGTTCATGGCGGCACGACATTCAACGAGGCCGGGATCCCCGCCCGAGCCGTCAGCGGCGGCACAGCACAGCGCCGAGCGCGAGCGCGCCCTGCAGGACCTCAAGGAACGAAGGGTCAACGTGCTCTTCGCCGCGGACCTCTTCAACGAAGGGCTCGACCTGCCCGACGTCGACACCGTTCTCTTCCTGCGTCCGACCGAGAGCGCGACGATCTTCCTGCAGCAGCTGGGGCGCGGCCTCCGCCGGACCCGCGACAAGGCCGTACTCACGGTGCTCGACTTCGTGGGGTATCACCGCAAGGAGTTTCGCTTCGACGCGAAGCTGCGTGCGCTCACAGGTCATACTCGCCGTGGCCTTGAACGCGAGATTCAGCGCGAGTTCCCGTTCCTGCCGTCCGGCTGCCAGATCGTCATGGACAAGCAGGCCCAGAGCCTGGTCCTGGAGAACATCCGGGGCCAGATCGCCAACCGCTGGAAGCAGATGGTCGCCGAGCTGCGCTCCTACGGTGACCAGGACCTTGGCACCTTCCTCGACGAGTCGGGGCTGGAACTCTCGGACATCCTCCGACGAGGTAGCCACTCGTGGACTCGGCTTCGCAGGGACGCCGGCCTAGCCACCCGCGAGGGCTCTGCGCTCGAGGAACGACTTCTCAAGCGCATCCGGGCCTTCTCTCACGTCGACGACCGCGATCGTGCCGGGCGTACCAAAGTCTGCTTTCGGACGCCGCCACGTCGTACGACGCACTCTCGCCGGTCGAGCAGAAGTACGCCGAGATGCTCTTCTTCTCGCTCTGGCCCGACGGCGGCGGTCACAGTTCCTACGACGAGGGGCTGGCTGCCCTGCAGCGGGAGCGAGCGACGCGAGATGAGCTGCGGAGCGTGGTGGACCTGTCGTTCGAAGCGGCTCGCCACCATGCATTCGATCTGGCGGCTCCGTCGAGGATGTGCCTCTGAAGGTCCACGCCCGGTACCAGCGCGAGGAGGTCCTCGCGGCGCTCGGCTATGCCTCTCTCGCGCGCAAGCCGAACTCCTTCCGCGAAGGGGTGCTGTACGTCCCTGACCTCAACGTGGACGCCTTCTTCGTGACGCTGAAGAAGTCCGAAGCTGACTACTCCCCCACGACGATGTATCGGGACTACCCGATCAGCCCGACGCTCTTCCACTGGGAGTCGCAGTCGACGACGTCACTCGCTTCGAAGACCGGTCAGCGCTACCGTCAACGGCACAAGCACGGTGCTGCTGTTCGTCCGCGAGGAGCAGAAGGACGAGTTCGGGACAGCTCCGTACCTCTTCCTCGGCCCCGTGCGCTACGTCTCTCACACAGGCGAGAGGCCGATCGCGATCACGTGGGAGCTCGAGCACGCCATGCCGACCGACTTCTTCACCTCAGCGAGCGTCGCCGCCGGCTGAACTGTCACGGGAGCGCATACGCAACGCGAAGAGTCAGCGCATTCGAACGTTGACGACCGCGACGAAGCGCTACGGGAGTCTCCAGGACATCAATCAGCCAGGCGTGGAAGGTTTGCCCCCGCTGCCACGGGCACGCTCAAGCTGGCACGGGTAACCCGCTCGGTCCTTGGGTCACAGAGGTGGCGAAGAGCCTGCCGCCCAGTTCCGCGGCCGTTCCTACCGCACTTGCCCGTGGGCACCATCGCATACAGCTCCGGCCCCGTGATTCCAGGAACGAGGTCCGTCGAGGGCGTGCGGTAGTGACGCTTCAAGTAACTGCTCCGCGCTCGCGGCCTTGTCGGGCTCCATGAACGGCACCAGACGACACATCTTCTGACCCCAAGGCCCGGCCGCGTAGAGCTCGTAGTAGGTCTTCTGCTTCATTCGGTTCAATTTCGGAACCTGAGCATTAGCGATGCCGAGCATGCGTCATGCAGGTCCTGGAGTTCATTGATGGCCGCCCCGCTCTCGAGGCAGATTGCCCACTTCCCGGCGTACTGTTGCCGTTGAGTAGGCGTCCAGCGCCACGCCGCGCATGAAGGAGAGCACGTGATCTCGCGAGAGCCCAGGCATGACTCCGACGGCACTCGCTTCTCTCGAGGCGCGGCGACCACAACCGAGCAGATCCATGAACTCCACCAGACGCTTACTCGAGACGACGAGATAGGAGCAACGTGTCTTCGGCTGGCTGATCCTTCCCGTCAATCCCAAACACAGCTTCCGCGGCATGCCGGACCCGCTCGAGCACTTCGAGGACCGAATTCGTGATAACGACAGACCAATTGGATCGAGTCGTGTGTCCCTCCGAGAGATAGGCGCCCAGGAAGAGAGCCAGGTCGTGGGTCATCCTGACTGGCAGATTGATGCGCTTCTCTGAGCCGTACCGAGCGGCCGCTCCGCCGGAGCTCGGGGAGAACTGCAGGCTCAGAGCACCACTTCTGCGCGTAGCTGATGCCAGGAAGTCACCTGCGATCGACGTCACGAGCCGAAACCAGGCTCGGTACCTCTACGCCATTACGCGAAACCAGGAGCTGGCGCCTCCGGTTCGAAGGCGCGATCGCCACGTCCTCGTAGGCGCAACGTGACCGCAGGCCGGGATGCCATCTCATACTCCAGTCCCGACCCCTGGTGGATGCGACAGCATTGATCCCATCACTGGCCACCGACAAACGAAGAGCGCCCGACCTCGAAGTGAGGTCGGGCGCTCTCCTTGTGAGCTGCGTCGTTCAGCTCAGCAGTGGTCAGCTCAGCTGCAGCCGCTGGTGCTGCCGCAGCCCTCGCAGACGTAGCAGCTACCGGCCGGCCGCATCTTGGTGCCGCAGGTGAAGCACAGCGGGCTGTCGACCGCGGAGCCGGTGATCGCCTCCATCAGCTCGGCCGAGGTGTGCGCCGTCTTGGGCGCCTCCTTGGCGGCCTTCTCCTCGACCGGCTTGGCCGGAGCCTCGGCGTGGGTCTCGGCCTTCAGCTCGTCGGCCTCGGAGACGTACTCCGTCCTCGGCCGGCGCCTGGTAGGAGCCGGTCTCGAGCTGACGCTGACGCTCCTCGGCGGAGTAGATGCCGAGCGCCGAGCGGGTCTCGAACGGCAGGTAGTCCAGCGCCAGGCGGCGGAAGATGTAGTCCATCATCGACTGCGCCATCCGCACGTCCGGGTCGTCGGTGAGGCCGGCCGGCTCGAAGCGCAGGTTGGTGAACTTCGAGACGTAGGTCTCCAGCGGGACGCCGTACTGCAGGCCGATCGAGACCGCGATCGAGAAGGCGTCCATCACGCCGGCCAGGGTCGAGCCCTGCTTGCCGAGCTTGAGGAACACCTCGCCCAGGCCGTCGTCCGGGTAGGAGCCGGAGGTCATGTAGCCCTCGGCGCCACCGACGGTGAACGACGTGGTGCGCGACGGACGGGACTTCGGGAGGCGCTTGCGGGTCGGGCGGTACTCGATGACCTTCTCGGTCGACGACCTCCTTCTCGCCGCCCTTGTTCTCGCCCTTGCCCGACGACAGCGGCTGGCCGACCTTGCAGTTGTCGCGGTAGATCGACGGTCGCCTTGAGTCCGAGCTTCCAGGACTGGAGGTAGATCTCCTCGATGTCCTCGACCGTGGCCGACTCCGGAAGGTTCACCGTCTTGCTGACCGCCCCGGAAATGAACGGCTGGACGGCGGCGATCATCCGCACGTGGCCCATCGGACCCAGCGCCCGCGCGCCCATCGCGCAGTCGAAGACCTCGTAGTGCTCGGTCTTCAGGCCGGGCGCGTCGATGACGTGGCCGTGCTCGGCGATGTACTCGACGATCGCCTCGACCTGCTCCTCCTGGTAGCCCAGCTTGCGGAGCGCACGCGGCACCGTCTGGTTGACGATCTGCATCGAGCCGCCGCCGACGAGCTTCTTGAACTTCACCAGCGAGAAGTCGGGCTCGATGCCGGTGGTGTCGGCGTCCATCATGAAGGAGATGGTGCCGGTGGGCGCGAGCACCGAGGCCTGTGCGTTGCGGTAGCCGTTCTTCTCACCGAGCTTGACGACCTGGTCCCACGCCTTGACCGCGAGCTTGTGCACGTCGCGGTCGGCGGTGTGCAGGGTGCGCACCGCGTCGTTGGCGGCCTGGTGCTTGCGCATGACGCGCTTGTGCGCGTCGGCGTTGCGGGCGTAGCCGGTGTACGGACCGACGACCGCGGCGAGCTCCGCGGAGCGCTTGTAGGACTGGCCGGTCATCAGCGACGTGATCGCGGCAGCCATCGCGCGGCCACCGTCGGAGTCGTAGCCCAGACCCATCGCCATCAGCAGCGCGCCGAGGTTGGCGTAGCCGATGCCGAGCTGGCGGTAGTCACGGGTGGTGTCGCCGATCGCCTCGGTCGGGAAGTCCGCGAAGCAGATCGAGATGTCCATCGCGGTGATGATCAGCTCGACGGCCTTGGCGAACAGCGGGGCGTCGAAGGTGTCGTCGTCCTTGAGGAACTTCAGCAGGTTCAGCGACGCCAGGTTGCAGGACGAGTTGTCCAGCGACATGTACTCCGAGCACGGGTTCGATGCCGTGATGCGGCCCGTCTCCGGGTTGGTGTGCCAGTCGTTGATCGTGTCGTCGTACTGCAGACCCGGGTCGGCGCACTCCCACGCGGCCTGGGCGATCTTGTTCCAGAGCTCGCGGGCGTCGACCTCCTCGAGCACCTCGCCGGTCGTCCTCGAACGAAGACCGAAGGAGGTGCCGTCCTCGACGGCGCGCATGAACTCGTCGCTCACGCGGACCGAGTTGTTGGCGTTCTGGTACTGCACGGACGTGATGTCCTTGCCGCCGAGGTCCATGTCGTAGCCGGCGTCACGCAGCGCGCGGATCTTGTCCTCCTCGCGCGCCTTGGTCTCGACGAACTCCTCGATGTCGGGGTGGTCGACGTCGAGCACGACCATCTTCGCCGCACGACGGGTGGCGCCGCCGGACTTGATGGTGCCCGCGGAGGCGTCGGCACCGCGCATGAACGACACGGGACCGCTCGCCGTGCCGCCGGAGGTCAGCAGCTCCTTCGAGGAGCGGATGCGCGAGAGGTTGAGGCCCGCGCCCGAGCCGCCCTTGAAGATGAAGCCCTCTTCCTTGTACCAGTTCAGGATCGAGTCCATCGAGTCGTCGACGGACAGGATGAAGCACGCGGAGACCTGCTGCGGGGACGACGTACCGACGTTGAACCAGACGGGTGAGTTGAACGAGAAGTACTGGTGCACGAGCAGCCAGGTGAGCTCGTGCTCGAAGAGCTCGGCGTCCGCCTCGGTGGAGAAGTAGCCGTGCTCCTTGCCCGCCTTGGTGTAGGTCTTCACCACGCGGTCGATGAGCTGCTTGAGGCTCCACTCACGGACGTCGGTGCCGACCGCGCCGCGGAAGTACTTGGTGGTGACGATCGTGGAAGCATTCACCGACCAGAAGTCGGGGAACTCGACGCCGCGCTGCTCGAACACGGCCTCGCCGGTCTTCCAGTTCGTCTGGACGACGTCGCGGCGCTCCCAGGTGATCTCGTCGTACGGGTGCACCCCCTCGGTGCTGAAGACCCGCTCGATCTTCAGCCCCTTGCTCTTTCGAGTGCGTGCGGACCCGCTGACCGTCTCCGTCATTCTGGTGCTCCTGTTCCCCTGGTTCGGACTTCGTTGTCTGGCTCTGCTGCTTGCTTGCTCCTGCAGGATCGCTGCAGGTGAACTTGTGAAGTTGGTATGCCCGACGCGCCACTTCCCCAATGACGCGCCGGGCAGTCTGTGGGTCAGCCCGGCTGCGCCGGCTGGAGTGGTACGCCGGAAGCGTCCGCCTCCGCGGCGGGCGCGTCGCCCAGCGCGTCGCTCGGCATGTCGGAGGGCGCGGCCTGCTCGACGGACCTCTCGGCCCGAAGCATCGCGATCTCCTCCTCGAACGCCTCTGCGCTCTCGAAGGCCTTGTAGACGCTGGCGAACCTGAGGTAGGCCACCTCGTCGAGCTCGCGCAGCGGCCCGAGGATCGCGAGTCCGACCTCGTGGGCCGGGACCTCGGCCCAGCCCTCCGCGCGAAGCGCCCCCTCGACCTTCTGGCCGAGGTTGGCCAGGTCGTCCTCGGAGACCGGGCGGCCCTTGCAGGCCTTGCGGACTCCGCTGACCGCCTTGTCGCGGGTGAACGGCTCGGTCGCGCCGGAGCGCTTCACCACGACGAGCTGCATCTGCTCGACGGTGCTGAACCGCTTCTCGCAGGACTGGCAGGTCCTCCGGCGACGGATCGCGCTACCGTCCTCGGCCACCCGGCTGTCGAGGACCCGAGTGTCGGTGTTGCGGCAGTACGGACAGTGCATCTCACCGCTCCTTCCACTCGTCTACTACAACGCCTGGCACCGACAGTTTCTGCCTGCTCCAGGGGGTGCTCGGCCGGGGTCTGGGGCCGAGCTCCCTGGGGTACCGACCAGAGGGAGATCCAGCCGGGGTCTGTGGGCGAAACTGTGGATGACTTGGGGACAAATAGCCGTCACCTGTGCACTTCTCAGCACTACCTGTGGAAAATTACATCGCTGTGACTACTAGATGTAGTGGTAACCGTACGCGGGGCCCCAAGGCCGTGCAACCTGAACGGACAAACTGCTCCAAGGAGTTTTTTCGGGCGGGCAAAACCGCAGGTCAGAGGCCCTTTCGGAGCTGAGATCGGGCGTGTCGAAGCGGCGTTTCCGGCGTGTCGGCGAACGCGCCTCTCAGGCGTGAGTCCGAGGCGGCCGAGTCGTGCCAGAGCACGTTCGTGTCATTCCTCACTAGTCACATCAGACGCAGCCCTGGGGGGTCGTCCGGATCTGGTCTGGAGCACTCTGTGAATGGAAGCGTTCCAGCCATGACTGACATCTCTCGCCCTGCGCGCAGACGTGGCCGGATCGCCGGTGCCGTCGCCACCGCAGCGGCCCTCGCACTGACAGCTGTCATGGGGCCCGCCGGCCCCGCAAACGCAGGACAGGAGTCCTCGCACCGGTCGAACTCGTCACATGCCCGGACGTTCGACGTCATGACCCGCAACCTCTACCTCGGCGCGGACCTCACACCGGTGATCACCGCCCTCGCGACCGGCACCCCGGAGCAGGTCGTGGCGGCCGCGACCGAGACCTGGGCGGACGTCCAGGCGACGAACCCGCCGGAGCGCATGGCCGCGATCGCCGACGAGATCGTCGCGAACCGTCCGGCGGTGGTCGGCCTCCAGGAGGTCACGCGCTGGACGACGTACTCCAGCTACAACCCCGCCACGGGTCAGGCCGCCGGCGCACAGGTCCAGTACGACTTCCTCGAGCTCCTGCTCAAGGCGCTCGCCGACCGCGGCGTGGTCTACCACGAGGTCGAGGGTGCGACGGCGGAGAACTTCACCTCTCCCCCGATCCCGATCCTCACGGCCACCGGCCTCGGTGCCGTTTCGTTGCAGGACCGTGACGTGATCCTGCGCCGGGACCACGTCAGGACCTGGAACGCCCACACCGGGCAGTACCAGAACATCCTGTCCTTCCCGCTGCCCACCGGCCCGCTGCCGGTCAAGCGCGGCTGGGGCTCGACCGACGTCCGCACCAAGGGCGCGGTGTTCCGGTTCGTCAACTCCCACCTCGAGGCCTTCGGGGTCCCCGGCGTCGACGCCGAGGCGCTGCGCGTCGCCCAGGTCCAGGAGCTGCTCGCCGCCCAGGCAGGGATCCAGCCGAACCGGCCGACGGTGTACGTCGGGGACTACAACTCCGACGCCCCGACCGCTGACGCGTACCGGCTCCTCGTCAAGTCCGTCGGGTACGACGCCTGGCTGGAGACCCACCGGCGGAACCCCGGCTACACCTGCTGCTTCGACGCGGACCTGCGCGGCGGCATGCTCGACTCGCGGATCGACCTGATCCTCTACACCAAGGGCATCAAGGCGCGGGACGCCGAGGTGATCGGTGACGAGCCGAGTGACAAGACGGCGTCGGGCCTCTACCCGTCCGACCACGCCGGGGTCGTCGCGAGCCTGATGGTCCGGCCGAGCCGCCACCACCATCATCACCACCGGAGGTAGTCACACCCTCCGAATCGACCGAGGACGGTGCCCCCGTGTCGCAGACCCACCGCGGTCAGCGCACGGGGGCGCCGTCGTTCCGGGCATCACCGCCCCCCAGGGCCGCTTCAGGGTGTCGGGCTCGACTCGGCGGTGGGCTCCGTGGCAAGCGGAGTCGGCGTAGGGGTCGGTGTCGGAGTCGGAGTCGCGGTCGTCGGCGAGGGCTCTGTCGCCGCGTCCTGAGGCACGGTCTTCTCCTGGGCAGGGGCGGGTGCCCGCTCCGGCTGCGCGGTCGCGGTGCTCCCCGTCGACCCGCCGTCGGTCTCGTCACCCGTGGGTGTCCCCCCGCCCGAGGGCGACTCCCCCGGCGCCGGCACGTCGGCGGCGGCACGGCCGGTCAGGAAGCCCGGGATCGACGTACGGCGGGTGCTGTCGCTGCCACCCGTGTACGACGACACCGCCCGCCCGGTGACCAGCTCGAAGGACACGATCACCAGCATCGCGACGAGGAACACGCCGCTGGCCACGATCGCGATGCGCTTCCACGGCAGGCCGGCGAGCAGCGTGCGCCAACCGACGGGCGCCGGTCTCCTCGTCGGCGACCATGAGCGCCGACTGTGCGAGGTACAGCTCCTTCCCCGCTTGGGCGAGCTCCTCGTCCGCTCCTTGAGCACCGGACTCGAGACTCTCCGACGCCTCGCGCACCCGCGACTGAGCCCGACCGATCTTGCCCGCGGCAGCCTTCTGAGCGGTGGCCACCCGGTCACTGGTCGCGCCGATGTAGTGGGTGTAGATCGCCGTCCCCAGCGTGTAGGCGAGGCTGCCCAGCGCGGCACCGACGATCGTGCCCGCAACGCCGACCGTCGACAGCAGCACCGCTGATGTCACGGCCGCGAGAGGTGCGGCGATCGTCTGCGCCCAGTTCACCTCGAGGCGGCGGTGGTCTCCCTCGCCCATGAAGGTCGAGTATTGCCAAGACCGCCAAGGCCGGTCTGGACTCGTACCCCGGGGTGTTGACGCCGCTCCCCCCGCGTCGACGACGTGCGACAGCCGCACCCCTGCCCGGCCCGATCTGCCGCGCCGACCGATCCGCTGGCGTAACGTCCGGGAACGAGACGTCCAGCTCGACGCGACAGGGGGTGTGCCGCACGTGGGAGCTCTTCGCGCAGCCGTGGTCGGCGGCGGGATCATCGGTACGGCGGTCGCCCGCCACCTCGCGCAGCACGTCGACGGGGCGAAGGTCACCCTGTTCGAGAAGGAGCACGAGCTCGCGGCCCATCAGACGGGGCACAACAGCGGGGTCGTCCACGCGGGCCTGTACTACGAGCCGGGGAGCCTCAAGGCCACGCTCTGCCGCCGCGGCGTGGGGCTGCTCCAGGAGTTCGTCACGCACCACGACATCGCCTACGAGGAGTGCGGCAAGGTCGTGGTCGCCCTCGACGAGAGCGAGCTGCCGCGGCTGGAGGCGATCCACGAGCGGGCCGGCGCCAACGGCGTACCAGGCCTGCGGATGCTCGACGCCGACGAGCTGCGCCAGATCGAGCCGCACTCCGCCGGCGTACGCGCCCTGCACTCGCCGCACACGGCGATCATCGACTTCCCCGCCGTGACGCGGGCACTGGCCCGCGAGCTGACCGAGGCCGGCGGCACGATGCGACTGGGCCAGGCCGTGACCCGCATCGAGGACCACGACGCCGGCGTGCTCGTGGGCACCGCCACCACGCATGAGAACTTCGACCTCGCGATCGTGTGCGCGGGCCTTCAGTCCGACCGGGTCGCCCGGATGTCCGGTGAGGACCGCGACCCCCGGATCGTGCCGTTCTACGGCGACTACTTCCTGCTCGACGCCGCGAAGGCAGACCTCGTCCACGGGCTGATCTACCCCGTGCCGGACCCGCGCTACCCGTTCCTCGGCGTCCACGTCACCAAGCGCGTCGACGGCGCGGTCATGCTGGGCCCCAACGCGTTCCTCTCGCTCGCACGCGAGGCGTACCGACCGCGGAAGATGAAGGCGCGGGACCTCGCAGAGGCCGTCGGCTTCGGCGGGTTCTGGCGCTTCGCGGCCGGGAACGTCCCTGCAGCGGTACGCGAGTCCCGGACGGCGTTCAGCCAGGCGGCCTTCGTCGCCGAGGCCCGGAAGTACCTGCCCGGCATCGACCGCGCCGACGTACGCCGAGGGCCACGCGGGGTGCGCGCCCAGGCCATGGACCGTCAGGGACGCCTGGTCGACGACTTCGTCATCGCCGGGACCTCACGGGTCACCCACGTCCGCAACGCCCCCTCCCCCGGTGCGACGTCGTCCATGGCGATCGCCGAGCACATCGTCGCGGAGGCGCTCCAGCGCTCGGGGTTCGGGACGCCGGCCGAGAGGATTTGAACGGCGTGTGGCCCGGGTGAGCCACAGAGCGACACAGGACTGGTTCGGCAGTGGTCTTCACCAGTGACGAATTGCTCATGCGCCCAGACGGCGCCGACTGATGGAGTGGTGCCATGCACGCTCGAGTCGCCGGCCGACTCACCGGCTCCAAGACCAAGTGGATCGTCCTGGCCTTCTGGCTGGTGACCTTCGGCGTCATGGCGGGCTTCGCCCAGCAGCTCACCGACGTCCAGGACAACGAGGCCTCGTCCTGGCTCCCGGAGAGTGCGGAGTCCACCAAGGCGCTCGAGAAGCTCGTGCCCTTCCAGGACCCGGACACCATCCCCACCGTGGTGGCCTACGAACGCGAGCCCCGACTGACACAGCAGGACATCGCCGCAGCCAGGGCGGACGCGGCGGACTTCGCCGAGATCGACGGTGTCACCGGCGAGGTCGTCGGACCCATGGTGTCGGAGGACGGCCAGGCGATGCAGACCCTGGTGAGCTTCAACTTCGGCGCCAACGGGTGGACGGAGATGCCCGCCACCGCCGACCGGCTGCGGGAGATCTCCGCGATCGACGGCGTCAAGACCTACATCACCGGCCCCGGCGGCCAGGCCGCGGACAGCTCGGAGGTGTTCGAGGGCATCGACGGGACACTGCTCTTCGCCACCCTCGGCGTCGTCATCGTGATCCTGCTGTTCACCTACCGGAGCCCCGTGCTCTGGATGCTGCCGCTGTTCTCCGCGGTCGTCGCCCTCACGGTCGCGCAGGGACTCATCTACTTCCTCGCCGAGTACGCCGACCTCACCGTCAACGGGCAGAGCCAGGCCATCCTCACCATCCTCGTCATCGGTGCGGGGACCGACTACGCGCTGCTGCTCGTGGCTCGCTACAGAGAAGAGCTGAGACGCCACGAGGACAGGCACGAGGCGATGGCGTATGCCCTGCATCGGGCCGCTCCCGCGATCCTCGCCAGCGGCGCGACCGTCGTGGTCAGCATGCTCTGCCTGCTCTTCGCCGAGCTGAACTCCACGGCAGGCCTCGGCCCCGTTGCCGCCATCGGCGTCGCCGTCACCTACCTGGTCATGGTGACGCTGCTGCCCGCCCTCCTCGTGGTCGTCGGCCGCTGGGTGTTCTGGCCCAAGCGCCCGACGTACAGCTCCCCGGAGCCGATGACGAAGGGGGTGTGGGCAAGGATCGGTCGGCGGATCGCGGTTCGGCCGCGCCGGGTCTGGGTGGTCACCAGCGTCCTGCTGGCCATCGCCTGCCTCGGTTGGACCCGGCTCGACACCGGCGGGATCCCGACCGAGGACAGCTACACGAGGGAGTTCCAGTCCATCACCGGACAGCAGATGCTCGCCGAGCATGGCCTGGCGGACGCGTCGAACACCGTCCAGGTGGTCGCCAATGCTGACCGCGGAGCGGAGGTGCGGCAGGCCATGGTGGGCATCGACGGCATCGGCCTGCCCAGCCGACCCGTGGCCCAGGACGGAGTCGCCTTCGTCCAGGCCACGGTGACCGGCGACGTCTCCTCACAGCAGGCGTTCGACCAGGTCGAGGCGGTGCGCGGAGCGGTGCACAAGATCGACGGCGCCGACGCGCTCGTTGGTGGCTGGTCGGCGGTCTACCTCGACACCAAGGTGGCCGCCAACCGGGACAACATCGTGATCATCCCGATCATCCTGCTCATGGTCGTGCTGATCCTCATGGCGCTCCTCCGGGCCGTTGCAGCACCGTTGATGCTGCTGGCCACGGTGATCCTGTCCTTCGGGGCCGCGCTGGGCATCGCCGCCGTGCTCTTCGAGTACGTCTTCGGCTTCGCAGGCGCCGACCCCGGCTTCCCCTTGTTCGCGTTCGTGTTCCTCGTGGCCCTGGGCATCGACTACAACATCTTCCTGATGACCCGGGTGCGCGAGGAGTCCCAGCGCGTCGGGACGCGACCGGGCGCCCTGATCGGCCTCACCTCCACCGGTGGGGTGATCACCTCGGCCGGCCTCGTCCTCGCGGCGACGTTCCTGGTGCTCGGCAGCATCCCGCTGGTGTTCCTCGCCGAGCTGGGGACCACGGTCGCGATCGGGATCCTGCTGGACACGCTGGTCGTCCGCTCTGTGCTCGTCACCGCCCTGAACCTCGACTTCGGTCGCAGGATCTGGTGGCCCAGCAAGCTGTGGCTCAAGCGCGATGAGGACTTCTCGGCCACCGAGGAGCCCGCGCCGGAGATGGTCCACCACTGAGCGGGACGCCTTCGACGAGGCTGGAGCGCGCAGGAGGCTCGGGGAACGCGAACCGGCGGCGACCCGCAGGAGGGTCGCCGCCGGCTCAGGTTCACGCCGCGTCGAGCATCAGCGCGCTGGCTGATCGTGCTCCGGAAAGTCGGCCCAGCCCTGCGGAGCCGGGCAGTCCCGCTTCTCGAGGTGCACTCCGTTGCACACAGCCAGCACAGCCGGGAAGTACTGCCTGTACTCCACTCCTTCGACCGCGTACGTGACCCAGAAGCCCTTCCGGACGAAGTAGCCCTTCTCGTCGACCTTGTGGCCGATGAGCAACTCATACCCACGCCTGTCGAGTGCCTTCCACGTCAGCAGCTCCGCCCCGATGGCCGGGTAGCTCGAGCTTGGGTCGAGCTCGTCGTCCTGCGGAGGCCAGCCCTTCATGCTCTGGATGCTGCCGAACCCACGGTCAGGCCCGACGAGTCGGAATCCAAGCGTGTCGAGACCGTCGTCGCCGTCCACCTCGATGCTCACGATCTCGGCCGACCGACGACCCCTGAGCGCGATGGTCTCGAACCCGTCGGTGAACGGCACACCGGACTCGGCATGAATGCCCCAGGCGTGCTGGTTCGGCTTCTCCATGGGCCCGGACGGCAGTTCACCGCTGCTGCGGTCGAAAGCAGCGACGGCCACGCCTGTTGCGAGCACCGCGGCAACGACCAGGGCTACCGCCAGGCGTTTCACCAGGCCACTTCTCTTACCTGTGCAGCCTTCATGAGGTAGTTGCCTCGACCACAGACCCGCGCTCGGCTGAACCTGCCACCTGGTCCCATCGACCAGGTGACGTTGGTTGCTGTCGTCTGTGTGACGTCTGCACTGAACCCTGCAAGATTGAAGCCGCCACCGTGCATGGCCGTCTTACCTTGCTCGACACCCACCTCGTGGTCGATGACGGTCCGGTAGGCCGGGTCGCAGTGCCACCAGAGTCCGTTGGCGAAGTCCCGGTTTCCGCCCTCCCAGAACTTCGCCTTCCAACGCTTCCTGCCCGTCAGCCAGGTCCTGCCGGTGTCGTACCAGTAGCCTTCCTTGATCGCGTAAGCCTGCTCGTAGCAACGCTGCCGCTGCTTCTTGAACACCCAGATCGTCTTCGTCTGGCCCATGAAACCCTCGCCTTGGTCGAACTTGGCGTTGAGGTACGGGGACTTGGCCTGTTCGTGTGAGAACTGCAGGTTCCCACCCCAAGCCTTGCCGTCTGCCGTCCAGACGACCTGGAACTTGCTCTTCCGTGTGGTCTTCCAGAGGAACCGCTGCCAGGTCCTGTTCTTGGAACCGTCACCGCCCTCTGGTCCCGCACACGAGCCTCGATGCCAGATCGTGGCCGTCGACCGACTCGCGCGACGCAACTTCGGTCCAACGCCACGGAGGCGCCCGACTGAAGCAGGCGCACGGTGCATAAAGAACATTTCACGCAAACGTGGCTATGTCATCGCTTGCATGCCGGAACGTTACGAAACTTCGTGCCATGTCGATCATCCGCCTCCGGCCGGACCTCCGGTAACAGCGAGCGTGAGAACGCGAACCGGCGGCGACCCGCAGGAGGGTCGCCGCCGGCTCAGGGTTCACGCCGCCTCGAGCATCAGCCCGCGGCCGCGAGCTCCTCGGTGGTGACGATCCGGTCGAGCGACGGTGCGCTGACCGGCGAGTTGTCGCCGAGGTAGGCGGTGAACGCGTCCAGGTCGATCGGTCCGGTCACCGCGTCGGTGCCACCGGTGAGCACGGAGAACCCGTCACCGCCTCCCGAGAGGAAGTTGTTCACGGTGACCCGGTAGGTCTGGTCGGCATCACCTGGGTGCCGCCGAGCTCCAGGCTGCCGGCCACGACACGGGTGCCCGTGCACGGGTCGGCGCCGGCCGCGGCCGTCGTACCCGCCGAGTCCACGGTGTAGGAGACCGAGCTCGACGGGTACAGCGTCTTGCCCACCTGGAACTGCTGCTCGAGCATGCAGTACAGCTGCGCACCGGTGAGGTCCAGGGTGACCAGGTTGTTGGTGAACGGCTGCACGGTGAACGCCTCCTCGTAGGTGACCTCGCCCTGGTCGAGGTCGGCGCGCACGCCACCGGGGTTCATGAACGCCGCGACCGCACCGGCCTCGTCGTCCGTGGCCGCCAGCTGGGCGTCCGCGATCACGTTGCCGAGAGCGGACTCACCGTCGGCGTAGACCGGCTCGTCGTCCTCGTTGATGCCCGCCTGGTACAGCGTGTTCCTGGGCCTTCGTCAGCGGCTCGGCGGTCGTGCCGACGACCTGGCTCGCGATCGGGCCGAGAGCCTCGCGGTAGCGCGCGATGAGGTCGGTCTGCGCCGGGTCCTTGGCCTCGGTGCGGTCCACGATGACGTTCTCGGCCGCGGCGGTGATCACGTCCCCGGTCTGGCGGTCGATGGAGAGGTCGATGTCGGTGACCAGGCGCCCGAAGGAGCTGGCGCTGGTGACCAGCTTGCCGCCGATCTCGCAGTTGTAGGCCTGGTGCGTGTGGCCGCGAGACGACCACGTCGATGGCGTCGCTCATGCCCTCGGCGATGTCGATGATCGGCCCGGTCATGCCGTTGCAGCCGTTGACGTTCCAAGAGTTCGTGCCGGTCTGCTGGCCGCCCTGGTGCAGGAGCACGATGATCGTCTCGACGCCCTTCGCCTGCAGCTCCGCGGCGTACTTGTTGGCCGTCTCCACCTCGTCGGCGAAGTCGAGACCCGCGACGCCCTCCTGGCTGACGATCTCCTTGGTGCCCTCGAGCGTCATGCCGATGAAGCCGATCTTGGTGCCCTCGATCTTGTCGATGGCGTACGGCGCGAGCAGCGGCTCACCGGTCTCGGTGCGGAACGCGTTCGCGGAGAGGTACTGGAAGTCCGCACCTGCGTACGGCGTACCGTCGGCGCACCCGTCGATGGGGTGGCAGCCGCCGTTCTGGATGCGGAGCAGCTCGTCGGCGCCCTCGTCGAACTCGTGGTTGCCGACACTGGCGTAGTCGAGCCCGGCCAGGCCGAGCGCCTCGATCGTGGGCTCGTCGTGGAAGGCGGCCGAGAGCAGCGGCGAGGCGCCGATCAGGTCACCCGCGGCGACGGTGATGGTGTTGTGCTTCTTCGCCTCCTGCCGCAGGGTCGCGAGCTCACTGGCGAGGTACTCCACGCCGCCGGAGTTCACGTTGATGGCCGAGCCGTCGGAGTTGACGCCGACCTGCGTCCGGCCGCTGGAGCCGCTCGGCGGCTCGAGGTTGCCGTGGAAGTCGTTGATGGCCAGCAGCTGGACCTCGAGCGGCTTCGCCGCGTCCGGGGTCCCCGGCTTGGCTGGGGCCGCGCCGGCCGGCACGAGCGAGCCGGCCATGGTGAGGGCGACCGCGGACGCGGTTGCCAAGGAGGCCGCGGCGGCGCGGCCCAGGTGTGTTCTTCTCATCGTTGCTCCCTGGACAGGGGGAGAACTCCCCCGTGGCTGAACACGGCCATCCGAGCTGCACGAGATGGCCGCATGAAGTGATGTCGGTGAAGCATCCATGACACTTCCGACAATTTCGGAGACAAAGATGTCACAAGGGGCGGCCCACCGACACCCCCTGAAATGGTGAAGGCGGGATCCTGCGCCGCCGCGGCGCCATCGGCCCGTCTGTGCCGGGTTCGCCGCGAGCGGTCTCAGGGTTCTCCCTGGTCTTTCCCCAACCGCTCACAAACGTCATGCGACCGTCGGCGGGGTCACCTAGGTTGGACCGGTGACCAGCGAACGAGTTACCACCTCCGACACCACCCCCACCGGCGCCAGGACGATCGCGGCGCGAGCGGTGGGACTGACCAAGGTGTACGGCGCGGGCGAGGCCGCTGTCGTGGCCCTCGACGGCGTCGACATCGACTTCTACGCCTCGGAGTTCACCGCTGTCATGGGCGCGAGCGGCTCGGGCAAGTCCACCCTCATGCACTGCATGGCCGCCCTCGACTCCTCCACCGACGGCAAGGTCTACCTCGGCGACGTGGACCTGTCCTCGTTGAAGGACAAGGCGCTCACCGAGCTGCGACGCGACAAGGTCGGCTTCGTGTTCCAGTCGTTCAACCTGGTGCCCACGCTGACGGCGAAGGAGAACATCGAGCTTCCGCTCTCCATCGCCGGCCGCAGGCCCGATCCGGAATGGTTCGACGCGGTCATCGACACCGTCGGGCTGAGGGACCGGCTCGACCACCGTCCCAACGAGCTCTCCGGCGGCCAGCAGCAGCGGGTTGCCTCGGCGCGGGCGCTGATGAGCCGACCCGAGATCGTGTTCGCCGACGAGCCCACGGGCAACCTCGACTCGACCTCGGGGGCGGAGGTGCTCAGCCTCCTGCGACGCAGCGTCGACGAGCACCATCAGACGATCGTGATGGTCACCCACGACCCGGTGGCCGCGGCGTACACCGACCGCGTCGTCTTCCTCGCCGACGGTCAGGTGGTCGACGAGCTGCGCGACCCGACGCGCGAGCGTGTGCTGGAGGAGATGGGCAAGCTCACCGCGAGGGCGATGCGCTGATGTGGACCGTCACCTGGCGCAATCTGGTGGCTCGCAAGGTCCGCCTGCTGCTGAGCGCGTTCGCGATCGTGCTCGGCGTCGCCTTCGTCTCCGGGTCCTTCATCTTCACCGACGCGATGGGCGGCGCCTTCAGCGGCATCATCAGCGGCGGTACGGCGGACGTGGAGGTCGCGCCGAAGGGTGCCAACGACTTCAGCTCGGTGCAGGACACCCGGACCGTCCCCGACGCGGTCGTGCAACGTCTCGACGAGCTCCCCGAGGCGGCGGCCGTCAACCCGTACAACCAGCTCCAGTCGCTCTACGTCATCGGCAAGGACGGCAAGGTCGTCGGCGGCAACGGCCCACCCGGGCTGGCATTCACCGACAACGACACGACCTCGCTGACCGGCAAGAAGATCATCAGCTACGTCGAGGGCGATCGCCCCCAGGGAACTGACGAGATCGCCATGGACACCGCCACCGCTGACAAGGCCGGGTACGAGGTCGGCGACACGGTCAAGCTCGTCACGCCGGGCGACCCGCCTTCCATGCAGGCGAAGCTCGTCGGGATCGTGGACTTCGGCGAAGGCTCGCTGGCCGGCGCGACGCTCACCCTGTTCGACGCCCAGGCGATGCAGGAGCTCTTCTTCGACGGCCGCACCGAGTGGTCCGGGGTCTCCCTGACGGCGGCCGACGGCGTGAGCCAGCAGGAGCTCCGCGACGCTGCCGCGAAGGTGCTGCCGCAGGGCATCACCGCCCGGACCGGCGACAGCATGGTGGAGACCAACGAGGAGGGCCTCCAGGAGATCCTGGGCTTCATCAACACGTTCCTGCTCGTCTTCGCGACCGTCGCGATGATCGTGGGCACCTTCCTGATCATCAACACGTTCTCGATCCTCGTCGCCCAGCGCAGCCGCGAGCTCGCCCTGCTGCGGGCGATGGGGGCCTACCGTGGCCAGGTGTCGCGGTCGGTTCTCGGCGAGGCCTTCGTGATCGGCATCATCGGCGCCACGGTCGGCCTGGGGGTCGGGTACCTTCTGGCCCAAGGGCTGCGGGCGCTCTTCGGGGCGATCGGGCTCGACCTCTCGAGCGCCACCTTCCCCGTCGAGCCGAGAACGGTGATCGTCTCCTACACGGTCGGGATCGTCGTGACCATGCTGGCCGCCTACCTGCCGGCGCGCCGGGCCTCCCGCATCCCACCCGTCGCCGCGATGCGCGACGACGTGGCGCTGCCCGAGGCTTCCCTGCACCGCCGTGTCATCGTCGGCACCCTCATGGTGATCGGCGGAGGTGGCCTGATGGTGGCCGGCTTCGCGGGTGAGGGCAGCACCGGCCTGAGCATGATCGGCGGTGGAATGCTCTCGATCCTGATCGGCGTCTCCCTGATGAGCCCGGTCATCGGTCGGCCGCTCGTCGAGCTGCTCGGTGCGGCGTACCGCAGGATGTTCGGGACGGTCGGCCAGCTCGCCGCCCAGAACTCCAAGCGCAACCCTCGGCGCACCGCCGCCACTGCATCGGCGCTGATGCTGGGGCTGGCGCTGGTCTCGCTGATGTCCGTCCTCGGCGCCTCTGCGTCGGCCAGCACCGACAAGGCGCTGGAGAAGGCGGTGACGTCGCAGTTCATCGTCTCCAACGTGGTGGGGACGCCGTTCTCCCCGTCGATCGCAGACCAGATCCGCGAGGTCGACGGTGTCCAGACGGTGGCGTCGTTCCGACAGGGATCTGCCTCGATCCGGGGCGACAGTGCCTGGATGGGCGCGGCAGACCCCGCCGACCTGGGTGCGGCGCTGGACGTCCCGATGATCCAGGGCGTGCTCTCGGCGCTCCGCCCCGGCACGATGCTCGTCGACTCCCGGACGGCCGAGTCCCGTGGCTACGAGGTCGGCGAGACGCTGCCCGTGAAGTTCCAGGGCGGGACCGTGGACCTCGAGGTCGCGGGCATCTTCCAGACCGGCGGCGCCATCCCGTCCAGCTTCCTCACCACGCTGGACAGCTTCGAGAAGGGCGGCCTGGCACCGCTCGACTCCTACGTCTTCGTGAACAAGACCCCCACGGCCAACGCCGAGGCGGTCCGAGCCGACGTGGACAAGATCCTCGCCGACCTGCCAACGGTGACCCTGAAGGATCCTGGGGAGTTCGCCGACGAGCAGAAGAACCAGATCAA
This sequence comes from uncultured Actinomycetota bacterium, assembly GCA_963823965.1. Lineage (GTDB taxonomy): Bacteria > Actinomycetota > Actinomycetes > Propionibacteriales > Nocardioidaceae > Nocardioides_C. The sequence continues at coordinate 375,629 of CAWGNO010000002.1, forward strand.
CTTCTTCCTCAACATCATCTACGCCCTCCTGGGGCTCGCGGTGATCATCGCCGTGCTGGGCATCGTCAACACGCTTGCTCTGTCGGTGATCGAGCGCACCCGGGAGATCGGCCTGCTCCGGGCGGTGGGCCTGTCACGACCCCAGCTGCGGCGGATGGTGCGATTGGAGTCGGTGATCGTGGCTGTCCTGGGAGCGGTCCTCGGCATCGTGCTGGGCATCGCGTTCGGTGTCGCGCTGCAGCGCGCGATCGCCGACGAGGGGATCGATGTCCTCTCGGTCCCGTGGCTGCGACTGAGCCTGTTCGTGATCCTGGCAGCGCTGGTCGGGGTGCTCGCGGCAGTGTTCCCCGCGCGACGCGCCGCGCGGCTCGACGTCCTGAGAGCGATCAGCACCGAGTAGCCGGATAAAGTTCCGCCCGTGGCACAGGGCAAGGAACAACGACGGATGAGCACGGTCGCCGCGGCGGTCGTCGTGGTCGCCGTGGGGGCGGTGCTGGCCTACCTCGGGTTCCAGCTGGCCGGTTTCGGCGTCGTTGCCCTCTCCGGGGGCGAGTCCCTGGTCGGGGTGCTCTCCCTGGCGCTCGGCATCGCGCTGATCCTCGCTCCGGTGGCGGTGCTCGTCAGTCAGGTCCGCTCGATGCTGCGGCGCCGTGGCTGAGGGCCGTCGCGCTCAACGACCGACCGGTTCCCGCGCCGGCTCGGACCCGCGACTCCAGCTGACGGCGTACGGGGCCGGCATCGTCCTGAGCGCGGTGGTATGGATCTTCCTCGTCCACGCCGCGATCGACTTCGGAGTCGCGGCCGCTCATGGCCAGTCGGCCGCATGGTTCTTCACGGCGGGCGCCGGGCTCGGCGCGGTCGGCTGCCTGGTGCTGGTGCTGGCACTCGTCGGCCGGGCCTTGCGCACACTGGGGTTCATGCCCGACTACAAGCCTCGCCGGGCCGCAGCGCGACGTCGCAAGTAGCCCTCCTGGCTTCCTCCTGGCTTCACACAGCGACGTCGTTCACGACCGCCTGGAGCTCCCGGTAGCGTCGCTGGACCACGGCGAGGTCCTCGACGGTCGCGACGTTCCGCTCAGCCGCCTCCATGATCAGGCGTGCCTCGTCCCCGATCGGCTCCAGGCGTGAGGCGTCGCGCACGCACTGTGCCACCCGCGTGAGCGCCTCCAGCATGTGCGCGTACACCGGGGTGTGGAACGCAGCGCTCTGACGTACCTGGTCGTAGGAGGCACCCACGAGCCGGCGCCAGGTCACCGGGTCCCCGTCGACCACCCGGAGGGCGCCGTCGGAGTCCACGAGGTAGGGCGACGGGAGTGCTCTGCGCGCGAGGTCACACAGGCACGCACCGATCTGGTCCACGCAGGTGCTCGCCGTGAACGGGTCGTTCACCGCCGGCGAGAGCGCACGTACGGCGATCTCCACCATCTGCCGGATCGGGAACTCGATGTCGTGCTGGGGAGTACGCCGCGCCCCGGCGACCAGAGTCCGGGCGATCGCTGACTCGACTGCGTCGTCGACCCGTTCCCGCGGATACACCTCGGCGAACGGCGTCCCCTCCACCACGAACCGACCGGGGCGCAGCCGCAACCGGACGACGAGGTCGTGGTCGTGGGCGACCTTGACGAGGTTCTCCACATCGATCACCTCGATGTAGCCGTCAGCGGGAGCTCCGACCAGGTTCGTCCGCTGCTCGAAGTCGTCGGGCAGGGGCGTCGGCGAGCGGGCCTTCCCCACGTCTTCCACGGCCTCGACGTCCGGGAAGAGGGAGTCAGCGCCGCGCCGAAGCTCCTCCGCGATCGCGTTGACCAGGTTCGGCGCCTGGATCGTCGTCGCGATGTGGTGGATGAAGTAGATGAGCACGACCAGGCCCGCCGCGGCCAGGACCAGGGCGCAGGTCACCGACAGGTGCGGCACGGGATGCGCGCTCTCGGTGTTGATCGTGCGGAGGACCAGCATCGAGTAGAGGAACGCCGCGACGAACGTTCCCAGGGTCACCTGGTTGCCACGGTCCCGAACGAAGTTCGCCAGCATCCGCGGACCGAACTGGGTCGACGCGAGCTGGAGCGTGACGATCGTGATCGAGAAGACGACCCCCGCCACCGTGATCATCGAGGAGGCGATCGTGCCGAGGACCTCCCGCGCCCCGGCGGGTCCGCCGGAGTAGATCAGGTCGCCGATCCAACGGATGTTCTCCGGGTCCGTCGCGTCGTCGATGTTCGTCGTGACCCAGGCGAGTACCGCCGCCCCGACGAGCATGAGGGTCGGGACGAACCAGTAGCTGTCGCGCAGCCGGTCGCCCACGAAGTTCGCCCGTGTTCCCATCCCGCTCCCCTGCTCGTCGTCCGACGATTGCACCCCGTGGGCGAAAGGTACCCGTTCGAGGGTGCTCCGAGGCCTTGGCTCGGCACCACGGCGTCAAGGGAAGCTGCATCGAGGACCATCGCTCGGCGCCGATTCCTTGGCTGATCGGCCGAGCCAGGGCAGCGTCGACGTAACCGATCTCCCGTTGGCCCGTTTGTGCTGTGGTGTTGTCCACAGCTACGTCGCCGGGCCTAGCCGAGGCACGAGAAGCCTCAGTAGGTTGCTGCACGCCGCAGTCCCGTTCCGTCCCCTCTGTTCGGGCTCGGCGTCTCGGAGATCCAAGTCCCGTTGGGGGTCGAAAACTCATGTCTCGGATGAGTCTGCGCGGTCACGGCCGCCCGCTTGCAGTCCGTGTCGCTGTTGCCGTGGCCGCAACATCGCTGGGTCTGGCCGGCTGCCAAGCGAACCCGGAGCCGCCGCCACTGGAGGACACCGCGAGCACGCCTTCCCCCTCGGCGACTCCTTCCTCCCCGGCACCTTCGATGCCGCCGGAGGCCAAGGGGACGAGCAAGGCCGCCGCCAAGGCGTTCGTCCGCCACTACATCGACGTGGTCAACTACGCCGATGGCCGCCGGCGACGCGCTCGCCTCTCACGACTCGATGACTCCCGCGTGCGAGGCTCTGCACGGCCATCGTCGATCAACATCGAAGACGTCTACAGCAGCGGGCGGCGAAATCTCGAGGCAAGGGATGGACTGTCGAAGTCGTTCGATCGTCACATCGTGCCCATGCGAGCGACCGCAGCCGATCGTTCGACGTCGGTTGTGCACTCGCCAGCAGACGTGCGTAGTCACGCGAGGGGCGCGACGCCAAGGCCTTCACGGTGGCAAGCCGGCCCATGACCTGGATCTTCGGCTGGCACGACTCGAGCATCGTGGACGGTCGCGCGCTGGGACCAGGTCCGCATGATCGCGCCGATCGCTCGCGCACGTCTCCTGGGCTACTGGTCGTCGCTCCGCTTGGCGCTGCTGCCGCCTGTCGACTCCTGCTTCGGCAGACCCGGACGTGCCGGACGAGCAGACGGCGACAGTTCGGGATTCCTTCGGCCGTCGAGCCGAGTGACGCGGACGAAGGCACAGGCGACGGAATCGCGAGGCGCCACACAGTCGAGACGAGACCCGCGTACGTCGAGTACCAGTGGGTCATCGCTTGCACGCAGCCCGTCGAGCACTCGCTGAGCCGCTACCGAACTCGACTGTCGCGCTGCCCAAGTCTGCGCCGACCCACAGGACCGCCGCTTTCGGCTCTGGGGGCAGCACCGAGAATCCGTCGGCGTTGGCATTCCCTTGAACACCCGATGCTTCGGGCAGGCTCCGACGGCCGCGGACGCACCACGCCCGAGGATCACCCCCGCGATGGTGCTCAACGAGATCCGGCGCATCGGCCTTCCCCACCTCGCCACCCACACCCAGCCCGAGGGCACGACCCTCGTCAACTTCGACACGATCTTCTACACCGAGGCGCAGCCCTTCTCCGCGACGGTGACGCTTCTGGGGCAGCAGGTCGAGGTAGTGGCCGAGCCGACCAGGTACACCTGGCGCCACGGTGACGGCACAACCACCGAGACCTCGTCGCCCGGCGAGCCGTACCCGTCGAAGGAGATCACCTACCGCTACTCCAACGCGCACACAACCGTCCGACCTCGTGTGGACGTCACGTACACGGCGCGGTTCCGGGTCAACGGCGGCTCGTGGCGAGACATCGACGAGACCGTCACGGTGCTGGGCCCCGAAGGTTCGCTCGAGGTCAGCGAAGCCACCCCCACGCTTTCCGGCAACTACGAGTAGTCGACCCTGACCCGAAAGCACGAGAGGTGAGACCGTCCGCCGTCCCGCCGCTCGGTGCGCCAGGATGAGACATGCGCAACCAACGCCTCCTCGCCAAGCTCGGCTACCTCGGCCTCGCGGCGCTCGACACCTACCTGGCCGGCAAGGACAGGCCCGCCGCTCGCAGGGCTCGGTTCGTGACGAAGCCCTTGCTGATGCCGACACTCGCGGCGTCGACGAAGCTGGCCGCTCAACCGACCAACGGCAGCGACGGCGACAGCGGCACCACTGGCGCCAAGGTCCTGCTCCGCGGCACCGAGGCCGCCCAGGCGTTCTCGTGGGGCGGGGACGTGGCGCTCCTGGGCAAGAGCAACAATGCGTTCCTCACGGGCGTGGGGTCGTTCTTCGTCGCGCACCTCTGCTACATCGGCGGCTTCACCAGCTCTCGCGACCCGAAGGCGCGTCTCGACGATCCAGGGGCCAAGGCAGCCGCTGCCGTGTGGGTGACGACGGCCCCTGTGATGGCGTTCGCCGCCGGACGGAAGGACCCGAACCTGAGGGTGCCGGTCGCGGCGTACTCAGGTGTCCTGGCAACCATGTTCGCCACGTCCACGATGTTGCGCGACACCCTGCCGGCGAGTGCTCGACGACGGATCCTGGCAGGAACCTCGCTCTTCCTGCTCTCCGACAGCCTCCTCGGCTTCCAGGACTTCCTGCGCAAGGAGCGTTCTCCCCGACTGGAGTCTGCAGTCATGGCGACCTACACGGCTGGACAGTTTCTGATCGCTGAAGGCACCGCCGCGGCGGCTCGGGCCGGCCACTGACGCAAGACGAGGGCGGGCCTGCGCGTAGCGGCCCGCCCTCGCTCTTCCCCTCGGAGCCGGCCTCGGGTCGAGGGAAGCCGGCCCCAAGCCTGTGTCACTGCTCGACGGGGACCGCGATCTCCTGGCCCTGCTGCAGGCTCACGGTCGGCATCGCGTTCAGTTCCTGGATGTAACGGATCATCTCGCGCACCTCGCCCGGCTCGGCGACGCTGGCGGCGATGCCCCACAGCGTGTCGCCCTCGCCGACGACGACCGTCCGCGTCTCAACCGGCTTGCCGCTCTCACCCGTCGCCGCGGAGTGACCACCGACGAGGTTGACCAGCACAAAGCCGACGAGGACGAACAGCGCCAGCAGCACGAGTCGACCGCGCCGGGTCAGCCGGACCGCCGTCCCGCGAGCAGGAGCGATGGCGCCTGCGCGGCTCAGGGAGAAGCCAGGGGCGGCTGCGATGGTGCTCATGAATGAGACCTCCTCGGAGATGTCGGACCGTACGTCGATGAACGAAGGTCTATCGAGGGCCACCGACAGTTTCGAGAGGCGGCCGTTCGAACCCGTGTTCGATCGAACATGTGTACGAACATAAGGTCGAAGCCGCGAGGGCACAAGAGACACGCCGAACAAATGTTCGAACGATCGGTCGAACAGGGGCGCCGAACGGGGCGGGTCAGGAGAGCTTGCGCATGACGCGCCGCCCCTGCCACAGGAAGAGCTTCTCCCCCTTCATCGAGACCGAGGGCGTGACCGACGTGACGCGCATGAGCGCTCCCCTCCAACCGGGCAGCGTGCGGACGACCCGTGAGGTTCCGACCAGGTCGACCGCGGCACGAGCGACCTCGTCGACCGTGAGGAGCCCGCCGCCCGAGTGCACCAGCGCCTTGGCCCGACCCTCCTCCTTCATGGCATCCACCATCGCCGTGGAGACGCCGTCAGGGCAGAGCGCGTGGACCCGAACGTTCGCGGGCGTCTCACAGTTGACCGACGTGGTCAGGGAGACGACAGCCGCCTTGGTCGCGGCGTACACCGACAGGCCAGGAACCGGCCCGAGACCGGACAGTGACGCGGTGTTGACGATGTCGCCGCCTTCGGGGCCGAAGGCGTCCACGGCGGCGCGGGTTCCCCAGATGACGCCCATCAGGTTCACCTGGACCAGCTGAGAGACCGACGCGGACGAGAGATCCATGAGCGTGCCGTCGTTGCCGACGCCGGCGTTGTTGAACCAGGCGGTGAGCCGACCGTGCCGCGCCGCTTCCGTGGCGACCTCCCGGTGAGAGTCCTCGTCCCGCACGTCCTGCTGCAGCCCTGCGACCGCCCCGATCTCCTCGGCGGTACGGCGAGCAGCGTCCCCGTCCACGTCGGTCAGCACGACCTTGTGCCCGCGGCCCACCATGAGCTCGGCGATGCCACGCCCGATGCCGCGCGCTCCCCCGGTGACTACAACAGATGTGATCGACGTCATGGAGGAACCTAAGCAGACACGCCTGTTCGAACAGATGTTTGAAAGATGAGGGCTCCTGGGTCTACCTTGTGACCAGCCGATCAGGGCGGGCCGACGGCGCACCACGTAGAAGGGCATCCACGATGGCAGCAGGCAAGGGCAGACCAGTCTCCGAGCTTCCCGACGGTCCCCCCGACGCCTCAGGCCTGACCCCGCGCCAGCAGCGCGTGCTCGAGGTCATCCGGGAGTCCATCGAAGGCCGCGGCTACCCGCCGAGCATGCGAGAGATCGGCGAGCGCGTCGGACTGACGAGCTCCTCCTCGGTCGCGCACCAGCTGCGCACGCTCGAGGAGAAGGGGTTCATCAAGCGTGACCCCAACCGTCCCCGCGCGATGCAGGTCTTCTCGCCGCACGAGTCCGCGGAGACCGGCACCGGCGACGCCGCCGTCAACCCTGTCCCCGCCGCCACCTATGTCCCGGTGGTCGGCCGGATCGCCGCCGGTGGTCCGATCCTGGCCGAGGAACGCATCGAGGACGTCTACCCGCTGCCCAAGAGCCTGGTCGGCGAGGGGACGCTGTTCCTGCTGGAGGTCGTGGGCGACTCGATGATCGACGCCGCGATCTGCAGCGGCGACCACGTGGTGGTCCGCCAGCAGCCCACCGCCGAGAACGGCGAGATCGTGGCCGCCATGATCGACGGCGAGGCAACGGTCAAGACCTTCCAGCGCAAGGGCGGCAAGGTCTGGCTGCTGCCGCACAACGCCGCCTACGAGCCCATCGACGGCACCAACGCGACGATCCTCGGCAAGGTCACCGCAGTCCTGCGTCGGGTGTGAGCCCACCTCGGGGCAATGCGCGGCTCAATCGAGCTGGATGAGCAGCAGCGGTCCCCCGTCGTACCGACCGCCGTCGATCGCCAGGACGAGACCTTCCGCGTAGAGCAGCGGCTGCTCGACCTCGTTGGAGGGAACCCTGAGCAGCGTGCCGATGATGCTGTGCCCGTGCACGATCACCTCCCCGCCGTACGTCGCGAGGATCCTGCGCGCGACCTCGGCGCCGTCGGGGCCCGCGAAGTCGTAGCGGCTGGTGAGCTTGGCCCAGACGTCCCAGTGGGCCTCGAAGTCGTCGGGGTCGGACAGCGCTTCGCGGACCGACTGGTTGACGGTGTCGACGCTCTCGCCCCAGGTGAGGTAGTTCTCCGTGTCCGAGTGCATGAGCAGGTACTCACCCGACTGCCCCAGCAGTGGCAGCGACGCGAGCCACTCGGCGTCCTCATCGCTCAGTCCTCGCTGGTCACGCCGCTGTCCCCCGTTGATGACCCAGGAGTGCGCGAACCTCGACCCCGGGAAGCGATAGCGCCCCAAGGCAAGGATCTCGTGGTTCCCCATCAGGACGTGCACCTGCCCGGGCGCCTGCTGCTGCAGTGACCGCAGGAGGTGGAGGACCCCGATGCCATCGGGCCCCCGGTCGAAGAGATCGCCGAGCACCCACAGCTCGTCGTCCCCGCCGAAGCCGATCTGCTCGAGTCCCCGCACCAGGTCGCCGACGTAGCCGTGCACGTCGCTGAGCACGTAGCGCGATCCCATGGGTCCATCTTCTCCAAACGAGAGATGAACAACAGGAACCTCGCGTCACGATTCGAAACCGCGGTCGTTGGACCCCACGTGACCAGCATGGACATCGACCGCCGCTCCCTCCTCGTCGCCGGCGCTGCCACGAGCGGCGCCGTCGCCCTGGGCGTTGCGCTACCCAGCGACGCCGAGGCTGCCGCGAGCGGACCAGGGAACCGCTACTTCCGCCACGGTGTCGCCTCCGGCGACCCGCACCCGACGAGCGTGATCCTGTGGACCCGGGTCACCCCGAGCCGGCACGCCACGCCCGGCTCGGGCAAGGGGCCGCGCGTCTCCGTCCGTTGGCAGGTCGCCAAGGACCGGCGGTTCAGCCAGGTCGTCGCCCACGGCAGGTTCAGCACCGGCCCCGCACGCGACCACACCGTGAAGCTCGAGGCCAAGGGCCTGCGTCCCGGCACGACGTACTTCTACCGCTTCCTCTACAAGGGAGTGGCCAGCCGCATCGGGCGCACCAAGACGGCGCCCCCGCCGCACTCGAACCCCCACAACCTCCGCTTCGGCGTCGTCTCCTGCGCCAACCTGCCGGGTGGGTACTTCTCGGCGTACCGACACCTCGCCCGGCGCGACGACCTCGACGCGGTCCTGCATCTCGGGGACTACCTGTACGAGTACGGTCCCGGCGAGTACGGCGACGTGCGCAAGCCCGTGCCTGCCCACGAGATGGTCTCGCTGTCGGACTACCGACGCCGGCACGCGCAGTACAAGCGGGACCGCGACCTGCAGCACCTGCACGCCAAGAACCCGTTCATCGTCACCTGGGACGACCACGAGGTCGCCAACGACACCTGGCGACGCGGCGCCGAGAACCACGACCCGAAGACGGAGGGGCGGTTCCTGGCCCGTCGCCGACGTGCCGCGCGGGCGTACGACGAGTGGATGCCGATCCGCATGGGCAGCACCGCCGCGCTCGGCGACGGCACCCGCCTGTTCCGGCGTCTGCGGTTCGGCAACCTCGCCGAGCTCTCGATGCTGGACCTGCGCACCTACCGGTCCAAGCAGGCAGAGCTCGCCGCGACTCCGGCGCCCTCCCCCGACCCGACGGTGAGCGACCCCGACCGCACCATCACCGGCGACGGTCAGATGAGGTGGCTCAAGCACTCCCTCCAGGAGGACCGGGCTCAGTGGAAGCTGGTCGGCAACCCGGTGATGATCGCGCCGGTCGTCTTCCCGCCGCTGCCCTCGGACCTCACGCACCAGGTCAACGACTTCACCGGTCTCCTTCCTGAGGACGGTGCCTCCTACAACGTCGACCAGTGGGACGGCTACACCGCGGACCGGCGCGAGGTGTTCCGCCACCTCGCCGACAACGGGGTGCAGAACACGGTGTTCCTGACCGGGGACATCCACTCCGGTTGGGCGTGTGACCTCCCCCTCGACGCCGGCACCTACCCGCTCGAGTCGGGACGCTCGGTGGCGACCGAGTTCGTGTGCACGTCGATCACCAGCGACAACCTCGACGACATCACCGGCAGCCCCCCGCGTACGACGAGCCTGGCCGTCGAGGCGGGCATCCAGGCGAACAACCGGCACGTGAAGTACCTCAACTTCGACGACCACGGCTTCTCGGTCCTCGACGTCACGCCGGCTCGAACGCAGATGGACTACTTCGTGATCAGCGACAAGACCGACCCCGACGCCTCCGCCTCGTGGACGGCCTCCTGGGCGACGCGGGCGAACAGCCAGGCCGTGCACGCGGTCGACCACCCGGTGAGGGAGCGCCGATGAGTCACGACCTCGACCGCCGCTCCTTCCTCACCGTCACCGGTGCTGCCGGCGCTGCCCTGTTGTTCTCCTCCGCCGTGGGCGCCCCCGTGGCCGAGGCGGCGACCGGTCGCAAGCGCCGCGCCTACGTCCTCGTCGTCGACGGATGCCGTCCCGGTGAGATCGGGAGCGGTTTGATGCCCAACCTCCAGGCGCTCCGCGACAGCGGTCGGAACTTCCCGCGGGCCCACTCCATGCCCGTCATGGAGACCATCCCGAACCACGTGATGATGATGACCGGCGTACGCCCTGACCGCAGCGGCGTCCCTGCCAACTCGGTCTACGACCGCGACGAACAGGCGGTGCGCGACCTCGACCGCGCCTCCGACCTGCGCTTCCCCACCGTCATCGAGCGGCTCAACCGCAACGGATTCACCACCGGCACGGTGCTGAGCAAGGAGTACCTCTACGGCGTCTTCGGCAAGCGGGCCACCCACCGCTGGGAGCCGCAGCCGGTCGTCCCCATCTCGGGCCACGCGCCCGACGCGTTCACCATGGACGCCGCGATCGGCATGGTCGAGCAGTTCGACCCGAACCTGGTCTTCGTCAACCTCGGTGACTGTGACCGCATGGGCCACAGTGACGTCACCGGGACGACGGTGAAGGCGGCCCGCCAGGCGGCGCTGGTGGACGCGGACACGCAGGTCGGGCGGTTCGTCGACATGCTGAAGTCCACCGGTCGCTGGTCCTCGTCGCTGGTGATGGTGCTGTCCGACCACTCCATGGACTGGTCGCGGCCGGACCGGATCATCTCCCTCCAGCCCGCCTTCGACGCCGATCCGTTGCTCGCGGGCAGGGTGAAGATCGCGCAGAACGGCGGCGCCGACCTGCTCTACTGGACCGGTCCGGGCCGCCGGCGTGCCGATGCGGTGGACCGGATGCGCCAGATCGCGCTCGCGATGCCCGGGGTGCTCTCCACGAAGCGGCCTCGCCAGCAGCGACTCGGGGCGATCGCCGGCGACCTGGTGGTGTACTGCCGCTCGGGCTGGCGGTTCAGCGATCCCGCCCAGTACAGCAACCCCATCCCCGGAAACCACGGACACCCGGCGAGCCGCCCGATCCCGTTCTTCATCACCGGTGGCCATCGTGTCGTGTCGAAGGGCACCTCCACGGCTCCCGCGGCGACGATCGACGTGGCGCCGACGGTCGGCCGGTTCTTCGGTCTGGGTGAGCCGCGCGGCGGGTACGACGGGCACGCCCGACTCTAGGACGGCTTGCCCCGGCAGCCGCGTGATCTGCGCCAGCCGCGTCTTCGGGGCCGGCGTGGCAGACCCGAGGTCTCGACCACGCCGAGTGCAGTCCCCCTGCCGCCTCGCGGCGCAGCGTGCTGCGGGCCCGGGGGATGTAAGTTGGGCACAGCATCGAACCGCGGAAAGGCCGTGCCGTGTCTGGTGACCCCAGCGTGCCGGACGACGGCGATGGGCCGTCGACCCACCCGCGCCGCCGACGTGCCCTGAAGGTCACGCTGATCGCGTTCGCGGCGCTCATCTCGCTGGTCCTCGTGGCCGGCGCGGTCGTCTACGTGCGCATCGATCGCAAGATCAACACGTTCAACGACAGCGGCATCAGCGCGCACCGCCCTCCCCCGACCGTGCAGGGCCAGAACCTGCTGCTGATCGGGTCGGACTCTCGGGCCGGGGAGGACGAGCAGCTCGGCGGCGCCGGGGACGCGGTGGGGCGTTCGGACACCACCTTGTTCGTGCACGTGTACGAGGGCGGACGACGCGCTGTCGCCGTCTCCATCCCCCGGGACGCGCTCGTCGACATCCCGCCCTGCCGACTCCCGGACGGAAGCTGGTCCCAGCCCCAGCCGCAGGCGATGTTCAACGCCGCCTACTCCGTAGGGCAGACCCCCGAGGGCAACCCCGCCTGCACCGTCAACACGGTGGAGAAGCTGACCGGCATGCGCGTTGACCACACCATCGTCGCCGACTTCGCCGGGTTCGCGGCGATGACCGAGATCGTGGGTGGGGTGCCGGTCTGCCTGCCCAACCCGATCTACCAGGGCGACATCAACCCCAACCTCGGGTCCCAGGGGAACATGGTCTTCCACGAGGGGCTGCAGAACGTCTCCGGCGCCAAGGCACTGGCCTACGTCCGGTTGCGCCACGGCATCGGCGACGGTTCGGACATCGGCCGGATGCGGCGCCAGCAGGCGTTTCTCGCCAGCGTGGTCACGAAGGTGCGGGCCGAAGGCATGACACCCACCAAGATCCTGCCGTTGGCCGAGGCGGCGACGGAGAACCTCACCGTGGACGACGGACTCGGGAGCGCCCGCAAGCTCCTCGCGTTCGTGCTGAGCCTGCGCCACATGGCGCCGGAAGACGTCGTCTTCGTGACCACACCGTGGCGGTACGACGGAGCACGCGTCGCCCTGGTGCACCCGGACGTCGACCGACTCTGGGCCGCGCTCGACGCCGACGAGCCCCTCGACTCCTCCGGGAAGGACAAGCCCCGGCACGAGCAGCGGACGGTCGCCCAGCAGCTCGACAGCGTCGACGTGCCGGTGCGGGTGCTCAACGGCGCGGGAGTCCCCGGACTGGCCGGAAAGACAGCGAAGGACCTGGGCGAGGCAGGTATCGAGATCGACGAGGTCGGCAACGCGGCCGCCCAGGAGCGCACCGTCGTGCTGTACGGGCCGGACCAGGCCGGACAGGCCCGGGCCCTGGCGGCGGCGTTCGCGGGCGCCCGGACCCAAGAGGTCCCCGAGCCCGGACTACAGCTGGTCCTCGGCACGCGGCACCGGATGCGGGCGCTGGACGAGTCGGTCAAGGCCCGCGTCGAGCCCCTGCCGGAGAGCATCACGACCGGGTCGCGCTCCGCTGCGACCGACCCGTGCACCGACGTCTCCTACGGCGCCTCCGGCTGACGGCGCTCGTCCGAGGGATCGCCTAGGCGGACTTCGCCAGCCGTTTGAGCGCGTCGAGGACGACCTGACGGTCCGTGGTGGGCCACATCGTAGGCAGTGACGCGCGGAGGAAGCCGCCGTAGCGCGCCGTCACGAGCCGGGGGTCGAGGATGGCGACGACCCCGCGGTCGTCCGTCGTACGGATCAGCCGGCCGGCGCCCTGGGCCAGGAGCAGCGCGGCGTGGGTGGCGGCCACCGACATGAACCCGTTGCCACCGGCCTTGTCCGCAGCGCGCTGCCTCGCGGACATGAGCGGGTCGTCGGGGCGGGGGAACGGGATCCGGTCGATGACGACGAGCTGGCAGGTCTCCCCCGGGACGTCGAGCCCCTGCCACAGGCTCAGCGTCCCGAACAGACAGGCGTGCGGGTCCTCCACGAAGAGACGGGCGAGCTCGGGCAGCTGCGCTTCCCCCTGCGCCAGGACAGTCAGGTGCGGCAGCCGCTCTCGCAGCGCCTCGGCCGCCGCCTCGGCTGCCCGACGGCTCGAGAACAGACCCGAGGGTGCGTCCCTCCGCTGCGTCCACGAGGTCGGCGATCTCGTCGATCTGCGGGGCGCCGAGCCCGTCGCGGCCGGGTGGGGGCAGGTGGCGGGCGACGTACAGGATGCCCTGCCGGGGGTAGTCGAACGGCGAGCCCACGTCGATGCCACGCCAGGGCAGGGACTCGTCGTCGGCCTCGGCAGCATCCGGCACCGAGCCGGACGCGGCGTCGCCTGCCGACCCCTCTGCCGGCGCGTCGATGGAGTGGTCGACGCGCTCGCTGGGCTTCAGGCCGATGCTCGTCGCGACCGAGTTGAAGTCGCCGCCGAGCATCAACGTCGCGGAGGTGAACACCACCGTCTTGTCGTGGAGGAGCTTGTCCCGCAGGGGCCCCCACACCTGGAGCGGCGCGACGTGCAGCCTGCTGCCTCCTCGGGACGGGTCGCGGTCGCTGAGCCACAGCACGTCGGACTCGAGGTTCGCCGCCATCCGCTCGGCGGTCTTGAAGATCTCCTGCACCCAGCCCTTGGCCTGGGTCCGGCCGGCATCACCGTCGCCGCCGTCCGATCCCCCGCTCTCCTTCGGGAAGGCGGAGATGAGCGCTCGGGCGGAGTCGCGGACGAGGTTCAGCGCGTCGGAGAGCGCCACGGGGAGGCTGTCGATCCGCCCGGGGTCGGTCTCGTCGAGAGCGTCGCGCAGCATGTCGGCTGCGTCGGCGAGCTCGTCGGCCTCGGCCCCGTCGACGTGCTTCTGCGAGCGTCGGGCGGCCCGCTCGATCTCCGGGACGGAGAGCTCGTCGGTGGCGGCCTGCGTGACCCGGGAGGAGAGCTCGTGGGCCTCGTCGATGACCACCACGTCGTACTCGGGGATCATCGGCACACCCTCGATCGCGTCGATGGCCAGCAGCGAGTGGTTGGTGACGACCAGCTGGGACTGGGCCGCCCGCTCCTTCGCCCGCTCGGCGAAGCACTCGAGCGCGTAGGGGCACCGGCTGGCGCCGAGGCACTCCCGGTGGTTGACCGACACCTGCCGCCACACCCGGTCGGTGTGCTTCGGGGCCGAGTCCCGGTCCCCGGGGCCACCACGCTCGGACTCCTCCTCCGCCCAGGAGCGGAGTGCCAGTACCTCCGAGGCCATCGACCCCTCGGGTACGTCGACCAGAACGCCCTGGTCGTCCGGCACGCCCTCCCGGATCCGGTGAAGGCAGGCGTAGTTGCCGCGCCCCTTGAGCACGGCGTAGGACGCCTTGTCGCCGAGCTCGTCCCCGGCCGCCTCGACCAGTGCCGGGATGTCGCGCTCGACGAGCTGGTGCTGGAGAGCGAGCGTCGCCGTCGCGACGACGACGCGGCGGTCGTGGAGCAGGGCCGGGACGAGGTAGCCCAGCGACTTGCCGGTGCCGGTGCCCGCCTGGACGAGCAGGTGCTCGCCCGAGGACATGGCGCGGCCGACGGCTTCGGCCATCTGGATCTGCCCGGGACGCTCCTGGCCGCCGAGCTCTTCCACGACCTCGGCGAGGACGTGCTTCACGGTCAGCGGGCTGTCAGGCACCGCAGAACCCTAGCCTGTCCTGCCGGCGCGGCAGGACAGGCTTCCACAGCATCGGTGGGCTCTCTCTCAGGGTCAGACCACGGCGCCGGTGTCGCGCGGGTCGCGCGCCACCTTGCGCTGCTTCTGCGCCTCGGCCTTCGGCAACGGCCAGCGCTCGTGCAGCATCAGCGACAGTGGCGTCGCCGTGAACACCGAGGAGTAGGTACCGATCAGCAGACCGAGCAGCAGCGCGATCGAGAAGTCCTGGAGCGACTCGCCACCGAGGACGGCCAGCGCCGCCAGGATGAACATCGCACCAAGGCCGGTGTTGACCGTTCGCGGCATGGTGTCGATCGCGGCCTGGTTGGCCACCTTGGCGAGGTCGCGTTCCTTGCTCGTCTGCCACGCCTCTCGGATCCGGTCGAAGACCACGACCGAGTCGTTGACCGACAGACCGATGATCGTCAGCGCCGCTGCGAGGAAGATGCCGTCGATCGGCTTGCCGAGCCAGGCGAAGAGACCGGTCACGATGATCACGTCGTGGAACATCGCGGCCACCGCGGAGGCGCCGATCGTCCACTTGAACCGGATCGCCAGGTAGAGCATCTGCACCAGCAGCGCGATGCCGAAGGCGATCAGCGCCTTGTTGCGCAGCTCGTCGCCGAGGCTGGGACCGATCAGCTCGTCGCGCTGCGTGGTGGCGTCCCCGGACACCTCCCCGAGCGAGTCCCTGATCTCGACGACCTGCTGGTTGGAGATCTGCCCGGTGCGGACCGAGACGTTGTCCTCGCCGGTCTTCTGGACCACGGCGGTCGGGAAGCCGGCGTCCTCGACGGCGGTGCGGGCCTGCTCCGCGGAGATCGACTGTGCGGTGGAGAACTCCATCAGCCGCCCGCCGGTGAACTCCACGCCCAGGTTGAGGCCCTTGCCGAAGATGCCGACGAGGGCGAGGACGAGGGCGACACCGGAGATCGCGAGCCAGAGCTTGCGGCGGCCCATGATGTCGGGGTTCGCCCGCTGGAGCGCCTGGCGCACGCGGCCGGTGCTGGCGAGGCCACTGGCCTTGGGGTGCTTCTGGAGCCACTTCGTCCGCGCGGCCTGCTCGGTGAGCACACGGGCGATGATCAGCGCCGAGACCATCGAGGCGACAACACCGATGGACAGCGTGACACCGAAGCCCTTGACCGGCCCGGAGGCGAGGAAGAACAGCAGCGCCGCCGCGAGCAGAGTGGTGACGTTGGAGTCGATGATCGCCGACCAGGCCTTGTTGAAGCCGACGGACAGCGCCTTCACCAGCCCTGTCTTCTCCGAGGCGGCGAACTCCTCCCTGGCTCTCTCGAAGATCAGGACGTTCGCGTCGATGGCCATGCCGATCGCCAGCACGAATCCGGCCAGTCCCGGCAGCGTCAGCGTCGAGCCGAGCACGACCAGGGCTGCGTACGAGATGACGGCGTACGTCGCGAGCGCGATGGTCGCGAGGAGGCCCATCAGGCGGTAGATCAGCATGATGAACACGCCGGTGATGATGAGGCCGATGATCGCCGCCTTGGCGGACGCGTCGATGGCGTCGGCGCCGAGGGTGGGCCCGACCTGACGCTGCTCGATGACCTTGACGGGCACGGGCAGGGCGCCGCCCTCGATGAGGATGGAGAGGTTCTTGGCCTCGTCGGCGGTGAAGTTGCCGGTGATCTGGGTCGACCCTCCGGGCATGCCGGCGCCGCACTGGATGTCGGCGACGACCTCCGGGGAGGAGATGATCTTCTTGTCGAGCACGATCGCGATGCGCCGCTGGGGCGAGCCCATCGGGGCACACGCGGCGTCGGCGGTGAGCTTGCGCCAGGCGTCGCGCCCCTCGGAGCCCTTGAAGTCGACGGTGACGAACCAGCCGGTGCCTGTCGCGGGGTCGTTGCCCGGCTTGGAGCCGGAGACGAGGTTGCCGGGCACAACGGTCTTGTCGAGCAGGAGCTTCTGGCCGGACTCGTCGGGCAGGACCTCCTGCCCGTTCTTCGGCTTGGTCTTGGGGGTGGCCACGTCGGCCACGGGGTGGAAGCTCAGCTGGGCGGTCTTGCCGATGACCCGGGCGGCCTCACGCGGGTCCTGCAGGCCCGGCAGCTCGACGATGATCCGGTTGTCGCCGGCGCGGGCGAGCGTGGGCTCGGAGACACCGAGCGCGTCGACGCGGCCGCGGAGGACCTCGAGGGTCCGGTCGGTGGCCTCGGCGTCCGCCTTGACCGTGGGCGTGTCCTGAGTCTCGAGCGTGATCTGGATCCCGCCCTTGAGATCGAGTCCGAGGCGCGGGGTGGCCGAGACGGCCACGGCGATGGACCCGGCAAGGATGAGCAGCGCGAGGATCAGGCGCGTGAGTGCAGCACGAGACATGGGGCTTATCGTTCCTTATGCGCGGTGGGCACCGAACCTCGCCCCGCCGCGATCTGGTGAATAGTAAAGTTTGCGATTCAGGTCACAGCGTAGTTCGACGGTCCCAACCCGGAGGCGCCGGGGCCACGCATCAGATCGGGGCGAGTGCCAGGAAGCTCATCCCCGGCATCGGCAGGTCGAACTCCACCCTCACCCGGCCGGCTTCGTCCGACGCCACCCGCTGGGAGGGCTCGAGCGTCTCCAGCCGGTCCGCCTCGCGCAGGCGGTCCCACTGCTCATCGGTCGGCCAGGCCTGTCCGGGCGAGCGTAGCTCCTCCCAGACCCGCGCGATGTTGGAGCGCTCGTGGTCGACCCGCTGGTGCGTGAGGGTGTACGTCGCGCCGGGCTCGAGCCCGTCCACGACCACCCGGACGGAGCGGGAGAGTCGTGGGTCTCCCCCCGCCTTGGTCTGGTCCAACGTGAGGTTCCAGACCAGGACCGAGACCTCCCTCTCCTCCCGCGCGGCGAGGCACTCGACGAGAGACGCGGCGCCGTCGCCGGAGGGCGTGACCGGCAGGCGTGTGCTGCCGAGCCGCTCGAGCAGCGCGAGCGCCCACCAGCGCGGCTTCCTGAGCTCACCCACGGTGCGCAGCCCGAAGCCGCCGTGCAGCAGCGCCGGGGGCCTGCCGAGCTCCTCGAAGTGGTCCGAGACGACCCAGTAGGACAGCGCCTCGATGCGCCCCATCGCCGACGCCATGCCGCGCAGCAGGAAGCACGCGGAGAAGACCTGGTCGCTGACCTCGTTGAAGTGGGTCGGAGTGACCCCCCACTCGGTCCACCAGATGGGCGTCCCGGCCCGGCCGTACCTCTCCAGCGAGGGCCGGAAGTCCAGCGGCGGGGCGCCGTAGGTGTGGGTGGAGACGAAGTCGAGCGCGGCGCCGGAGCCCTCCACGTGGGCGAGCAGCTCCTCGACCCAGCCGGCTGCCGCCGACGACGGTCCCCCGACCCTCAGCTCGGGATGCACGGACCGGACGGCGGCCGCCGTCACGTCGTACAGGTGCATCCACTCCTCGGGAGTCCCGGACCAGAAGACCTCGAGGTTCGCCTCGTTCCACACCTCGAACGACCAGTGGGTGAGGACCTCCTCCAGCCCGTACCGGTCGACGACGTGCTCGGTCAGGTCGCGGACGAGGTCGTGCCAACGAGCCCAGTCCTTGGGGGGCGACACAATGGCTCCGTAGTCGAAGACCGTCTTGGTGGGGTCGTCGGCCAGGTCGTGCGGCATGAAGGAGAGCTCCACCACCGGGTAGAGGTCGAGAGAGCGGATGTGGTCATAGACCCGGTCCACGCCCGAGAAGTCGTGGACCGGGTCGCCGTCGACTTCCCGGTAGACGCCCAGGTCGTCGCAGAGGATCCCGTGGGCGCGTACCGCCTCCACACCGAGCTCCTCGCGCGCGGCCGTCAGCGCCGCCGACAGCTCCTCCCCGATCACGCGGCCGCCTGTGGTCTCCTCCGACACCGCGTGCGAGAGGTGCTCGCTGCCGATCATCGGTCGCCAGGGGCGGGGCAGCTCGCCGTCGTCCGTTGCAGCGTCCACGACGAGGTGCACGGCCACGCTCTCGTCCGGTCCGTCACCGGTGGACGTGGCCTCGACCCACGCGGAGAGCGGACCCTCGACGCCCACGTCCGACAGCGTGGCCACGGCGTACCACCGCGCAACGCCAACCTCGCCGGTGGTGTCGGCGTACGGCGGATGCGGCACCGCCAGGACGTCGCGTCCGGCGTGGTCGAGCCGGACGGCCTCGCCGTCGGGACGGTCGGCGACGTAGACCTGGTAGCCGACGGCGCCTTCCACCTCGTCCCAGTCGAGGGTCACCTGCGCGCGGCCGGGCTGCGCCCGGACCCCGTGCGGCGGGTCGAGCCGCGGCGCCTTCGCGCTCGTCGCCTCCCCGGAGCGGATGCCGATCCGCTGCTCCCAGTCAGTGCGGGCGTCTGTGCTCACAGATTTCTCCTTCGTGCTGATGCGTCGTCGTGGGTGTCACGTCTGCTGTTCTGCCCCTTGCGCGGCGTGGTCGAGCGCGGGGATGTCGTCGCCGACCTCGCGTGCCAGCGTGTCCAGGAGGTCGCGGAACTCGTGGAGGTCTGCCCGGTAGGCGGGGTCGTCGGCGACCGAGTGCATCTCGTCGGGGTCCCGGTCGAGGTCGAAGAGCTCCCACTCGGGGGTCGTCAGCCGGTCTGAGGCACCGGGCTGTCCGCAGCCGGAGCCGTAGTAGTGAACCAGCTTGCGGTGCCGGGTCCGCACGCCCCGGTGGGCGGCGACGTTGTGGCAGCCATCGAGGTGCTCCCAGTAGCGGTAGTACGCCGCCGTTCGCCAGCCGACTTCCTCGCCGTCCCGTCCCTCCAGCAGGGGCCGCAGGGACCTGCCCTGCATGCGCGGATGGGCCTCGGTCCCGGCGAGGTCGAGGAGGGTCTGGGCGAAGTCCACGTTGAGCACCAGGTCGTCGTTCACCGACCCCGGCTCGACGAGACGCGGGTACCTGACGACAAGGGGCATCTGGAGGGACTCGCGGTACATGAAGCGCTTGTCGTACCAGCCGTGCTCCCCCAGGAAGAAGCCCTGGTCGGAGGTGTAGACCACGATGGTGTCCTCCGCCTGACCGGTGTCCTCGAGGTGCTGGAGGAGCCGTCCCACGCCCTCGTCGACGGCCACGACGCACCGAAGGTAGTCGGCGATGTAGCGGCCGAACGCCCACCGGGCGTAGTCGTCGCCGGTGAGACCGGCCGGGGGTTCCTGCTTGAGGTCCTCGGCGACGAGGTCGCGCGCGATGCGCATCCGCGCCTCCGACGCGGCCCGGGACCGGTCGGCGTAGTCGTCGAAGAAGTTGCCGGGAGCCTTGATCTCGGAGTCCTCGAACAGCTCGGCGTGACGAGGCGCCGGCTCCCAGGGCCTGTGGGGCGCCTTGTGCTGGACCAGGAGGCACCACGGCTCCCCGTCGCTCCCTTCCCGCTCGAGCCAGTCCAGCGCCAGGTCGGTGATGAGGTCGGTTGCGTACCCCGGGCGCACGTGGCTGGCGCCGTCCATGGTGAGGAACTCCGGGTCGTGGTAGTCACCCTGGTCGGGCAGCACCTCCCAGTGGTCGAAGCCACGGGGGTCGTGCACCCCGCCGTGCCCGAGGTGCCACTTGCCCACGAGCGCGGTCCGGTAGCCGTCGGATCGCAGCATCTCGGGGAACGTGGGTTGCCGGTTGTCGAACTCCGTCGACAGGGTCGTCACCTTGTTCACGTGGTTGTACGTGCCGGTCAGGATCGTGGCCCGGCTCGGCGAACACAGGGAGTTGGTGCACCCGCACGCGTCGAACCGGATGCCTTCGGCGGCGATGCGGTCGATGTTCGGTGTCACCCGGTGCGGCCCGCCGTAGCAGCCGACGGCGTTGGCGGCGTGGTCGTCGGCCACGACGAGCAGGATGTTGGGGCGTGTTGCCACGGGATGTCCTCCGCGGCGGCCGGCGGGCATCGCCCGCCGGCCGCCTCTGGTCTGGTCGGGGATCGGAGCGGACCCGCCTCAGCCGCGCGGGCGGGCGCTGAACTCCTCCATGCCCATGAGCGGCTCGAGCTTCTGCTTCATCGCACCCTGCGAGACGTAGTCCCGCAGACGGTCGCCGGTCAGCGCGTTGCCGAGGGCGGCCATGATCATCCCCTGGTCGAGAGAGAGGTAGCGCTTGGCCACCTTCCCGCTCCGCACGGCCACCGCGTCGTAGAACCCACCCGGGCCGTAGGCGTCGAAGTCGTCACGGATCCGCTGGAGGTTGGTGACGGCCTGCCGGGGCGCGTAGCGCAGCGCGAGGAAGGAGGCGTGCGGGGTGACGACGCCGTCGCCGTACTCCGTGGGCTTCGGCTGCCCCTCGCGACACCCGTCGTAGGGCTGCTCCCAGCTCGTGCGCTCCTGGTCGGAGGTGTACCCCGGGCCGTCCAGGCCGAGCATGTCCACGCCGTACTCACGGTAGCCGCCGGCCGGGTTGCTCGAGGGCGAGAAGCCCCAGTAGCCGTAGCCCGCCTCCTTCATGCCGTGCTCGATCTGCCCCTGGACGAAGAGCGGGTGGTTGATCGCCCAGGACTTGGGGCCCCACTCCTCCTCCGGGACGAACAGCGGCACCATCAGGGCCTCGAACATGCTTCCGCCCCAGGTCGGCACGATGTCCATGCCCCGGTAGGGAAGCGCGCCCTCGAAGACGCGGACGCCGTCGTACTCCTTCCACTCCCCCACGGGCTTGGTCTCGGTCCACGCCCAGTCGCAGTTGTCGTCGGGGAAGGTGCGGTAGGTGCCGAAGTAGTGCTTGGCCGGGATCTGGCCCTCGGCGATGCCCACGTACGACGCCATCCGCGGCTCGGTGTTGAAGGCGCCGTAGTGGTGGCCGGTGTACCAGACGTCGGCCCCCATGTCGCAGTAGTCGCCCTGGGGCAGCGACGGGTTGCCCGGATCCTCGTCCCAGAAGCCGCCGCGGATCTGGTTCACGTCCTCGTCGTAGTAGCAGCCGAAGTCCATGCCCTCGCGGATCGAGTCGGCCTCGTCGGCCAGCGACGGGTCGGCGCGGCTCGTGAGCAGCAGGCCCGTCGCGAGCCAGCCGTTGTCCACGCTCGACAGGAACGGAGCGATCGGGTCACCGCTCCCGGGGAACTCGCGCAGCTTCTCACCCGTCTCGGGGTCGTACCAGTTGTAGAACATGCCGCTCGGCTCGTGCCGGGTCATTTCGGCGAGCGTGTCGAGCGTCGTGCTCATGCGTGTATGAGCCTCCTCGGCGGAGATGAGCCCGATGTCCCGGGCAGCCGCCGTGCTCCACAGGTAGGAGCCGATGTTGGTCGGCGAGGTGTAACCGCCCCGGCTCGCCGGGGACAGGTCGCCACCGATGTTGTCGTCGGGCAGCCCGGTCTCCTCGACCGTCATCGCCTCGAAGGAGCGCCAGGTGTCCTCGGCGTAGTTCCTGAGCAGACCAGTGGGCTGTGCCGCACTGGCGGTGGTGGCCGGCGTGATCGTCAGCGCGGCGCCCAGTGCGACTGTCGTGATCGCGGCGAGCGCGGCCGCTGCTTTCGGTGGTGTTCTCATCAGATCTCCCGAGATGTTGTCGATGCGTGGTGAGACTTGTGGGGGTCGGCAGGTCGGCTACTTGATCCCGGTCATGGCGATGCCCTGCATGATGTAGCGCTGGAGCGCGAGGAAGACCGCGACGACCGGCACCACCACGACCACGGCACCGGCGAGCAGCAGCCCGTACTTCGTCGCGTTCTGGCCGACCGAGTAGAGCGCCAGGGCGACGGGCAGCGTGTACTTGTCCTCGGACTGCGCCACCACGAGCGGCCACAGGAAGTTGTTCCACGAACCGAGGAAGGTCAGGATGCCGAGGGTCGCCATGGCCGGCCCGCACAGAGGCACGATCACGGACAGGAAGATCCGCAGCTCGCCGGCGCCGTCCACGCGGGCGGCCTGGATCAGCTCGTCCGGCAGCCCGAGGATGTACTGCCGCATCAGGAAGACACCGAACGGTGCGGCCAGGAACGGCAGGAACATCCCGGGCAGCGTGTTGGTCAGCCCCAGGTTCGTCGTGAGCACGAACAGCGGGACGAAGGTGACCACGCCGGGGATCATCAGCGTGAAGAGGACCAGGCTGAACACCAACCGCTTGCCGGGGAACCGGAGCTTGGCCAGCGCGTAGCCGAGCATCGTGCCGAACAGCACGTTGCCGGCGGTCACCGCGAGCGCCACCAGCATGGAGTTGAGGAAGTACGTCGGAAAGTCCAACCCGGTGAACAACGAGGCGTAGTTGTCGAGCGTGAACGTCGAGGGCCACCAGGTCGCCGGGACGGCCATCACCTCTCCCTCGGGCTTGACCGACGACATCAGCATCCACAGGAACGGCACCACCATGAGGATCAGGCCGAGCGTCAGCACGCCGTAGAGCCAGACCGGACCCCGCCGGTACGCGGAGGATGCCGTCGAGGCTTCGGCCTCTCGCCCGTCGTCCAGCTCGGTCGACGGCTGGTCACGGTCGATCGTGGTCGAGCTCATCAGATCAGTCCTTCTGGCCGAACAGCTTGAACTGCAGGAACGTCAGAACCACGACGGCCAGGAAGAGCAGGTAGCTCGCGGCCGCCGCGACGCCGTAGTTGCCGAAGCTGAACTGGTCGTAGGTGAAGAAGGTGACCGAGCGCGTCGAGTCGAGCGGTCCCCCCTTGGTCATCACGAAGGCCTCCTCGAAGAACTGGAGGTAGCCGATGCCGGTGATGACCGCTCCGAAGAGCAGCGTGGGGCGCATCATCGGCAGCGTGATGTGCCAGAGCCGGTTCCACGCTCCTGCACCGTCGACCTCAGCGGCTTCGCGGACCTCCTCGGGGATGGTCTGCAACCCGGCGAGGAAGATGACCATCAAGGTGCCGAGGTTGCGCCAGGCGGCCATGACCACCAGCGACGGCAGGGCCAGGGTCGTGCTGTCCAGCCAGGACGGGCCGGTGACGCCGATCCAGGACAGGACGGTGTTCACCAGGCCCCCGTCGCCGCGCAGCAGGTACTTCCACACCACGGACACCGCCACGATGCTGGTGACGACCGGCAGGTAGTAGCCGACCCGGAACAGCCCCCTGAGGAAGCTCACCCTGTTGAGCCCGAGCGCCACCGCCAGGGCCAGCGCCATCGTGAGCGGAACTCCGAGGACGACGTACAGGCCGGTGTTGACCACGACCTTCTGGAACAGCGGGTCCCCGAGCAGCAGGACGTAGTTGTCCACTCCGATGAAGGAGACCGCGAACGGGCTCTTCATGTCCGTGCTGCGGATGTCGGTGAAGCTCATCCCCAGGCTCGCCAGCACGGGCCCGGCGGTGAAGACCAGGAAGAGCGCCATGAACGGCACGGCGAGCACCCACGCGGCGACAGCCTGCTGCCGCCGCGTGGGGTCGACGTGGCGCACCTTGGCGGTGGTGGCGGACATCAGCTCAGCCCGGTGCCGATCCGCTGGGCCTGGGCCTGCATGTCACTGACCGCCTCGTCCACGGGGACGGCGCCCTTGACCGCCTTCTCCACGTCGGAGTCGATCACCGCGGCGATCTGCTCCCAGGTGGGAACCGCCGGAGGCGCCTGGGTGGTCTCGAGCTGCTGGCCGAACACCTGGAGCTGCGGGTCGTTCGCCAGGTCGCCGGTCTCCCAGGCTTCCTTGACTGCGGGCAGGTCGCCGACGGCCTCGTAGAAGTCCTGCTGGACCTCGGGCTCGGAGAGCCACTTCACCAGCTTCCAGGCGGCGTCCTTGTTGTCGGAGTCCGAGAAGACCGCCAGGTCACCGCCGCCGACGAAGGAGGTGCCAGGTGCCGAGTCCTTGCCGGGCAGCGGCGCGACGGCGTACTGGTCTTTCGAGACCCCGGCGTCCTCGACGAGCCCGGTGTGCCACGGCCCGGAGACGAAGGCGGCGTAGGTGCCCTTGGCGAAGCCGCTCTCGAGCTCACCCGGGTCGAGCACCCGTGTCGGAGACAGGCCTTCATCGAAGTAGGTCTTGTAGTACTCCAGCGCCTCGCTCATCTCCGGCGAGTCGAGGGTGTACTCCGAGCCGTCGTCTGAGGTGGCGGTGGCGCCGTTGGACCACGCGAACGGAAGCATCGTCTGCCACGAGCCCGTCTGACCGGGCTGGAGGTTCAGTCCCCACTCGGCCCCGGCCTTCTTCTTCATGTCCTGGGCGAACTGCTTGAGCTCGTCCCAGCTGGTCGGGGCCTCGTCCCACCCTGCCTTCTCTGCCAGGTCCGTGCGGTAGTAGAGCACGCGCGTCTCGACGTACCACGGGACGCCGTACGAGGTGTCGCCCACGACCGTGGATCCCCAGGCGCCGTCGAAGAAGTCGCTCTCGTCGACCAGGTTCTCCGGTGTCGGGTCCAGCCCGCCCGCCTCGGCGAACTCGCCCATCCAGGTGGTGCCGATCAGGCTGACGTCAGGGGTGTTGCCGGCCGCGATCGCGTTGGCCAGCTTGTTGTGCGCCTCCTCCCACGGCACAGCGGTGACCTTGACGTCGGCGTCCGGGTTCTCCTTCTCGAAGGCCTTGACGAAGTCGCCGAGCATCTCGCCCTCGGTCCCCATCGCCCAGACGTCGACGGTGCCGGTCGCGGGGCCGTCGGACAGCGTCTCGCCCTGCCCCTGCTCCTGCCCTCCACCGTCGGAGGCCGCCTCGCGGCCACAGCCGGTGAAGGCCAGGCTCGTGACGGCGAGCACTGCCAGGGTGCGCACCAGGGAGGTGCTTCTTCTCATGGGTCTTCCTCTCACAGGTTGGCCGTGCTGGTCCGGACGACCAGCTCGGTGGGGAGCAGCTCGTGTCGCGGCTCGGTGCGCAAGCCGTTGATGAGCTCGTCCAGCAGTCGGGCGGCGGTTGCCCCGAGCTGGCGCATGGGTTGGCGGACGGTGGTGAGCCCCGCATAGCGAGCCGCCATCACGTCGTCCCAGCCGGTGACGCGCACGCGACCGGGTACGTCGATCCCGGCGGCCTTCAGCTGGCTCATCAGACCGAGGGCCAGCTCGTCGTTCGCGCACAGGAAGGCGTCCGGCAGCTTGGCCGCAGGGTTGTCGCCGGCGTCGCTGCCCGGTCCGCGTCTCGGGGTGGAGGCGGCGAGCAAGGCCCGGGCAATGGCCCCGCCCGCCTCTTCGCCGTACTCGGAGCTGCGGTGCAGCACGAGGGTGACCTCGGGATGCCGGGCAGCCGCCTCCTCGATGCCTCGCCAGCGCTCGGCCACGTCGGGCGAGCCCTCGGGGTCACCCACGAAGACCAGCCGGCGGGCGCCGGTGCTGATGACGTGCTCGGCGAGCCGTCGGGCGCTGTCGGAGTTCTCGGCGTTGACCGAGTCGAGGCCCGCGAGCGGTGGGCGCGCCAAGAGGACCAGCGGTGCGCCCTGGGAGGCGAGACGCTCCACGACGCTGTCCGGGACGGTCCGTCCCAGGATCACCAGCCCGTCGCAGCGGCCCGCCATGTCCGTGACCATCGACTCGGCGGCGGCACGGCCGGAGGTCGAGAGGATCAGCACCGACCGCCCCAGCTCCGCGGCGACGGCCTCGTAGCCGAGGACCACCTCCGCGTAGTAGGGACC
This sequence comes from uncultured Actinomycetota bacterium, assembly GCA_963823965.1. Lineage (GTDB taxonomy): Bacteria > Actinomycetota > Actinomycetes > Propionibacteriales > Nocardioidaceae > Nocardioides_C. The sequence continues at coordinate 401,785 of CAWGNO010000002.1, forward strand.
CGACAGGTCGGGGAAGACGATGCCGTTGGCCGCGTGCCGACGTTCCGCGAGCTGGCGCCCGAGCTGGCTGGGGGTGTACTTCAGCTCCTCGATCGCCGAGGTCACCCGGTCGCGGGTGGCGGGGGTGACGCTGTCGTGGTCGCGGACGACGCGCGAGACGGTCGCGATGGACACGCCGGCGCGCCTGGCGACGTCGCGGATCGTGGGCCGCACGGCTCTCCTCCCGAGAGTTGGACGAACGATGTAAACGGTTTCAGAAACCGGTTACATCACGTAACGTCGCTCACATGCAGAGCCATGTCAACCCCCCTGACCGACCGGTCCACTCCTGGACAGACCTCGCGAAACGGTCGTGCGACCTCCTGCGGCAGCACCAGGCCGAAGGCGGTGCCTGGCCCGCGTCACCGGGCTTCGCGCCGTACCAGTTCTCCTGGTTCCGCGACGGGTCGTTCGTCGCGGAGGGAGCCTCCGCCGCCGGGCTCCACGCCGAGGCCGACGGCTTCCACGAGTGGTGCACGCGAGTGCTCGTCCGCGAGCGTGCCGCCGTCGACGCGGTGGTCACCGCCACCCACCGGGGTGAGGAGATCTCCGACGACGAGTACCTCCCGGCGCGGTACACGCTCGCCGGTGAGCGCCACGTCGACGACTGGTGGAACTTCCAGGTCGACGGGTACGGCACCTGGATGTGGGCACTGGAGCGTCATCTGGGCCGCACGGGTGGCTCTCCGGAGCGCCACGCGGACGCGATCGAGGTGGCGGTGCGCTACCTCGTGGCGACGGGCCGCGGGACCTGCCGGGACTGGTGGGAGGAGAACCGCGACCAGCGCCACGTCACGACCCTCGCAGGCGTGGCAGCGGGGCTGACGTCCGCGGCGCGCATGGGCACGCTGTCCCCCGACCTCGCCGAAGCGGCCTCAGCCGTGACGGAGTCGGCGCGCGCGGACATCCTGCGCGAGGGGATCCGCGACGGCCGGCTCGTGAAGTGGCTCGGCGGGCACGACCTCGACGCCTCGCTGGTCGCCGTCGCCGCGGTGTACGACGTGCTCGACATCGAGGACCCGGTCGTCACGGCCACCGTCGACGAGGTCGAGCGCAGGCTGACCGCGGGCGGCGTGCACCGCTACGAGGCGGACACGTTCTACGGTGGGGGCCAGTGGCCGGTCCTCGCCTGCCTGCTGGCCTGGCACCACGCCCGGACAGGTGCCCAGAACCGTGCTGCCGCGCTCCTGGACTGGGCCGTCTCGACGGCGGACGACGAGCTGCTCCTGCCCGAGCAGGTGTCGCCCCGGCTGGCGCCCGACAGGCTCGCGGAGTGGGACGAGCGCTGGGGGCCGAGCGCCCACCCCCTGCTGTGGTCACACGGGATGTTCCTGGCCGCCGTCGCGGTCCACGAGGACCAGGCCGGGTCGGGCTGACGTCCCGTCAGGTCGTCGCGGTCGAGGTGAGGTACGGCGTGAGCTCGCCGGCCAGGCCGGCGTGCACCCGGCCGTGGACGACCGTGCCGTCGCCGGTGTGCTCGATGCGCTCGACCTCGCCCTGCTCGTGGATGCGGTTGAGCAGGTCCCCGCGCTCGTAGGGCAGCAGCGCCTCGAACGCGATGCCGGGACGCGGCAGGTCCGCCTCGACGGCCAGCAACGCGTCGGCGACGCCCTCACCGGTGCGAGCGGAGACCACCACCGAGTGCGGCTCGCGCTGGCGTAGCCGCGCGATGACGAGGGGGTCGGCGACGTCGGCCTTGTTCACTACGATCAGCTCGGGAACCTTGTCGGCGCCGATCTCGGCGAACACCTCGCGCACCGCGGCGATCTGGCCCTCGGGGTCCGGGTGGGAACCGTCCACGACGTGCAGGATCAGGTCGGAGTCGGCGACCTCCTCCAGCGTGGAGCGGAACGCCTCGACGAGCTGGTGCGGCAGGTGCCGCACGAAGCCGACGGTGTCGGACATGGTGTAGACGCGGCCGTCGGAGGTCGTCGTACGCCGGGTGGTGGGGTCCAGCGTGGCGAACAGGGCGTCCTCCACGAGCACGCCGGCCTTCGTGAGCCGGTTGAGCAGCGAGGACTTGCCGGCGTTGGTGTAGCCCGCGATCGCGACGGACGGAACCTCGTGACGCCGCCGCTCGGTGCGCTTCGTGTCCCGGGTGGTGCGCATGTGCGCGAGGTCGCGGCGCAGCTTGGCTATCTTGGTGTTGATCCGGCGCCGGTCCGTCTCGATCTTGGTCTCACCGGGTCCACGGCCGCCGATGCCGCCGCCCTGGGAGCCGACACGACCACCGGCCTGGCGGGACAGGTTGCCGCCCCAGCCACGAAGGCGTTGCTTCATGTAGCTGAGCTGGGCGAGCTCGACCTGGGCCTGACCCTCGCGGGACTTGGCGTGCTGGGCGAAGATGTCGAGGATCAGCGCGGTGCGGTCGACGACCTTCACCTTGACCCGGTCCTCGAGGTTCCTCAGCTGGGAGGGCGCTAGCTCGCCGTCGCAGATGACGGTGTCGGCGCCGGTCGCCTGCACGATCTCGCGGAGTCCGTCGACCTTGCCGCGGCCGATGAAGGTGGCCGGGTCGGGCTTCTGACGACGCTGGTAGATGGCGTCGAGGACCTGCGAGCCGGCGGTCTCGGCGAGCAGCGCGAGCTCGGCCAGCGAGTTCTCGGCGTCCCCGACGGACCCCTCGGTCCAGACACCGACGAGCACGACGCGCTCCAGCCGGAGCTGGCGGTACTCGACCTCGGTGATGTCCTCGAGCTCGGTGGACAGTCCGGCGACGCGGCGCAAGGCGTACCGCTCGGCCAGGTCCAGGTCACCGGTGCTCCCGGCAACCTCGCCGTCCTCGGGGTCCTCCTCGGCGTACCCGGACTCCCAGCCCTCGGTCTCGGCGAGCTCGGCGTCGAGGTCGAAGTCCTCGGGCGACTCGTCGACGGGGCGGACGGGGTCGACCTCGCGGTGTTCGTGTGCGTTCGTCATATGCCTCTCAGACTAGGTCCGGGTCACCGCTGGTGCGACCCGATTAATCGTGCAAACGCCCTCCGGCCTCGCACCATTCCCGTCCGTGCTGTCGCGACAGCGCGCGAGTAGGTTGTGCCGGTGACCACTTCGTCGCCCTCCCCCAGCGCACGCACACTCCCCACCCGAGCCCGCGTCGTCATCGTCGGCGGCGGGGTGATCGGCTGCTCGATCGCCTACCACCTGGCCCACGAGGGCTGGACCGACGTCGTGCTCATCGAGCGCGACCGGCTCACCTCCGGCACGACCTGGCACGCCGCCGGGCTGATGACGTGCTTCGGCTCGTTCTCGGAGACGTCGACGAACATCCGGCTCTACTCGCGGGACCTCTATGCGCGGCTCGAGGCGGAGACGGGGCAGGCGACCGGCTTCAAGCCGGTCGGGCTCATCGAGGCGGCCGCCGACGAGAACCGGCTCGAGGAGTACCGGCGGGTCGCCGCGTTCCAGCGCCACCTCGGGCTGGAGATCGAGGAGATCTCGCCCCAGGAGATGGCCGAGCTGTTCCCGTGGGCGAGGACCGACGACCTGCTCGCCGGGTTCCACGTCCCCGGCGACGGGCGGGTCAACCCGGTCGACGTCACCACGGCGCTCGCGAAGGGCGCCCGCCGGCTCGGCGTCCGCATCGTCGAGGGCGTCGCGGTCGAGGACGTGCTCACCGAGGATGGCGCGGTCACCGGGGTGCGCACCGCCGACGGCGAGACCGTCGAGGCGGAGTACGTCGTCAACTGCGCCGGCATGTGGGCCCGCGAGCTCGGCGCTCGGAGCGGGCTGGTGATCCCCAACCAGGCGGCCGAGCACTACTACCTGATCACCGACACCATCGAGGGGCTCGACCCGGACGCTCCCGTCTTCGAGGACCCGGCGTCGTACGGCTACTACCGCGAGGAGGGCGGCGGCATGATGGTCGGCCTCTTCGAGCCGCAGGCCGCCCCGTGGCGGGTCGAGGGCATCCCCTCCGACTTCTCCTTCGGCACGATCCCGCCCGACTGGGACCGGATGGCGCCGTTCCTGGAGAAGGCGATGGCACGGGTGCCGGTCACGCTCGAGGCAGGCGTGCGCACGTTCTTCTGCGGGCCTGAGTCGTTCACCCCCGACCTGGCGCCGGCGGTCGGGCAGGCGCCCGGGATCCGCAACTACTTCGTCGCCGCGGGCATGAACTCGGTCGGCATCCTCTCCGCCGGCGGCCTCGGCCGGGTGATGGCCCACTGGATCACGAACGGCCGCCCCGACGTCGACGTCACCGGCTTCAACGTCGACCGGTTCCGCCCCTACCAGGCCGACGACGCCTACCGCGCCTCCCGCACCACCGAGATCCTCGGCACCGTGTACGCGGCACACACGCCCGGGAAGCAGCTGCGCAGCGCCCGCAACGTGCTCCTCTCCCCCGTCCACGACCGGCTCGTCGAGCACGGCGGCTACCTGCGCGAAGTCTCGGGCTGGGAGGGCGCCGACTGGTTCGCCGGCCGCGGCGAGACGCCGACCGCCGAGCCCACCTGGGGCCGGGCGCCGTGGTTCGCGCAGTGGGAGGCCGAGCACCGGGCGGTGCGTGAGGGCGTCGGCCTGATGGACATGAGCTTCATGGCGAAGTTCCGGGTGCAGGGCCCGGACGCCGCGCAGGTGCTCGACCGGGTGGCGGTCGGTGCGGTCGACGAGAAGGCCGAGACGATCACCTACACGCAGTGGCTCGACGAGGACGGCCGGATCGAGGGCGACCTCACCGTCACCAAGCTCGGCGAGGAGGACTTCTGGGTGGTCGCCTCCGACACCTCCCACGGACACGCCCTCGCGTGGCTGGAGCGGTACGTCTCGGCGACCGGCTCCGACGTCACGGTCAGCGACGTCACCGAGGAGTACGGCCAGCTGAACGTGCAGGGCCCGCTGTCCCGCGAGGTGCTGGCGGCGGTCACCGACGCCGACCTGTCGACCGAGGCCTTCCCGTTCAGGACCGCCCGATGGGTGGAGCTGGCCGGCGCTCAGGTCCTGCTGGTCCGGATCACCTACCTCGGCGAGCTCGGGTACGAGCTCTACATGCCGGCCGGCCAGGCTGTCACGGTGTACGACGCCCTGCTGTCGGCCGGCACCTCTCACGGGATCCGGCCCGTCGGGCTCAAGGCGCTCGCGTCGCTGCGCATGGAGAAGGCCTACCGCGACTTCGGCCACGACATCGACAACACCGACTGCCCGCTGGAGGCGGGACTGGGCTTCGCGCTGGCCATGGACAAGCCCGGTGGCTTCGTCGGCCGCGAGGCTGTGCTGGCCCGCAAGCAGGCCAACGCCGCGGCCGGCGGGATGGCCCAGCGGCTGGTGCAGCTGCGCGTCCTCGACCCCGAGCCGCTGCTGTACCACGCCGAGATCGTCTACCGCGACGGCGTCGAGGTCGGCTACGTCCGCGCCGCGTCGTACGGCTGGACGCTCGGCGGGGCGGTAGGCCTGGCAATGGTCTCCGGCGGCGGCGCACCGGTGACGCCTGACTGGCTGAAGGCGGGCACCTGGGAGGTCGACGTCGTCGGCAGGCGCTACCCGGTCGAGGTGTCGCTGCGACCGATGTACGACCCCACCTCGGCGCGGATCAAGGTCTGAGGACGTCTCCGACCGCGACGAGCACGGCGGGGCCGGTGAGCAGCAGGCGGTCGTCGTCGGTCCAGGTCACGTCGAGCTCCCCGCCCGGCACGTCCACGCGGTACGTCGTACCCCTGCCCGCGCCGTCGGCGAGCGCGCTCGCCACCATGACCGCGCAGGCGCCGGTGCCGCACGACCTCGTCTCGCCGGATCCGCGCTCGTGGACCCGCATCGCCACGTGACGGTCGCCGCGACGGACGACGAACTCGACGTTCACCCCCGCGGGGTAGACGGCGTGGTCGTAGTCGGGACTGTCGAGCAGCGCACCGGCGTCGTCGAGGGAGTCCACGAAGGCGACGGCGTGCGGGTTGCCCATCCCGATGTTGACGGCAGGCCAGCTGCGCTCCCCCACGCCGACCTTGGTCTCTCCGTCCAGCGTCGGCGAGCCCATGTCGACGGTGACGCGCCCGTCGCCCTCGAACACGACGGTCTTGATGCCGGCCCGGGTCCCGATCGGAAGGGGCAGGGAGGTGTCCACACCCTCGTGGTCGGCGAGGTAGCGCGCGAAGACCCGCACCCCGTTGCCGCACATCTCCGACACCGAGCCGTCGGAGTTGCGGTAGTCCATGAACCACTCGGCGAGGTCCCGCGCCGCCACGGCCGACGGGTCGTCGTACGCCTCGGTCCGGACCACCCGCATGACGCCGTCGCCGCCGATGCCGGCGCGCCTGTCGCACAGGAAGGCGACCAGCTCGGGCGTGAGGCCGCCATGGAGGGTCCCGTCGGGATCGGGCAGCAGCACGAAGTCGTTCTCGGTGCCGTGGCCCTTCACGAACGGGAAGCGGTCGGGGGTGGTGTGAGGCACCGCTCCAGCGTATCGGGCGCGTCGGCGGCGATTCTGTCGGTGCGGCCTCCTACCGTTTCGGACATGGAGAACACATCGGACAACCTGATGCTCACCGGCGTGGTGGCCTTCTGTGCCGAGTGTGGCGACGAGGGCCTGTTCGTCGCGGTCGACGAGGGCTGCTCCGACGGGTGCGAGTACTGCTGCACCCGCTGCGACGCGGCGGTCTTCCTGCTCGAGGTGCTCGAGAACACCGGCATCTCGCACCGAGGCGCGGCCTGACGCCGGGAGGCTCACTCAGCGCGAGATCGCGCGCCCAGCACGGCCAGCGCTTTCTCCACGCGGTCGGGGTCGTTCCAGGCCACCCACGTGATCCGCGGGTCCTTGCGGAACCAGCTGTCCTGACGGCGGGCGAACCGCCGCGTGCCGGTGACTGTCTGCTCCTTGGCCTCCTCCTCGGTGATCGTGCCGTCGAGGAAGGCGAGCACCTGCTGGTAGCCGAGCGCGCGGTTGGCGGTCCGCCCCTCGCGAAGGCCGTGCTCGGCGAGCCGGCGAACCTCCTCGACGAAGCCGGCCTCCCACATGCGCTCCACCCGCAGGGCGATGCGCTCGTCGAGCACCTCGCGTGGGATGTCGACGCCGACCTGGTGCGCGTCGCTGACGGCGTACCGCATCTCGGGAAGCGTCGCGCTGAAGGGCCTGCCGGTGATGGCGATGACCTCGAGCGCTCGCACGACCCGCCTGCCGTTGGACGGGATGATCCGCTCCGCGGCAGCAGCGTCCTCGGTGACCAGCCGTCGGTGCATCGCCTCCGGCCCCACCTCGGCCAGCTCCCTCTCGAGGCGGTCACGTACCGCCGGGTCGGTTCCCGGGAACTCGAACCGGTCGAGGATGGCGCGGGTGTACAGCGCCGAGCCGCCCACCAGGATCGGCGTGACTCCCCGGACGCGGCAGTCGTCGATCACCTCGCGCGCCCAGCCCTGGAACTCCGCCACGGTCGCGGGCTCGGTGACCTCGAGGACGTCGAGCAGGTGGTGCCGGACGCCCCGCCGCTCGGCGACCGGGAGCTTCGCCGTACCGATGTCCATGCCGCGGTAGATCTGCATGGAGTCGGTGTTGACCACCTCACCCCCCAGCGCCTCGGCAAGGTCGAGGGAGAGGTCGCTCTTGCCCGCGGCGGTGGGGCCGACGACAGCGACCACGGGGGGCCCAGGGCAGGGCCCGGGGTCCGGGTCAGGGTCCGGCCCGGGGGCGGGCGCGCCGACCAGCCCGCCAGCCGGATCTTCGGGCTCGAGGTTCATGTCCCAGAGTCTCCCAAACCGGCCGGGAACCTGTTTGCCGCAGGGCCTGTCGGGTACGCCGTCGCCATGGCAGCATCGGAGAAGGAGACCTCAGGAGCCCGCTCCTCCGAGGGCGGCACGACCAAGGCCGGACCCGCCAACCCCCAGGGGTCCGACTCGATGGACATGCCCAGCCCTCCGGGCGGCCCGCTACGCAGCGACGCACCGACGGGCGCGGTGACCCCGGGTGGTCCAGGCACACCTGCACAGCCGGGCGAGCCTCAGGAGGTGAAGCGACCCGAGCACCGCGTCCAGGAGCCGGGGCCGGACGAGCAGCCGCCTCCCGTCCTCACCGGGGACGACAACGCACAGAGCTCGCAGCTCGAGCCGTCCGACGACTCGGGCGGCGAATGACCCACCCCCGCGTCAACGAACCGAGGAGGATCAGATGAGCACCAGCCCGGAGGAGTACCACGCCGACCAGGACACCGAGTCTCCCGAGACCGGGACGGCGTACGACCCAACGACCGGCGAGGCGGACGTGACGCCGCACGACCTCGAGATGGCAGAGCTCGACGCCGACAGCGCCAACCCCAACGCCGCGAGCTCCTCAGGCCTCGAGGGCGACATGGGCATCAGCAGCGAGCGCACCGGCCCCGCCGACGAGACCGGCACCAGCGGACTGGGCGACCTCTCCGGCTTCGAGGGCACCGGGACGGTCGGCTCGGCCAGGCGTGGCACCCACGGCAGCAAGCCGACCACCGGCGGCCCCGAGCTCCCGGGGAGCGACGAGAGCGAGAACCCGGCCGAGGTGCCCTCCCACAAGCTCTCCAACAAGAACCCGGGACACACCGGCGGCTGACCTCCCGGAGGCGCTGAGCCACCTCGACCACGTGGTCGAGGTGGGTCATAGGGTGCGGGCATGACCGACAGGTTCGCCGTCGTGCCCGCGTCCTACGTCCTTCTCACACGCGAGGGCCAAGGACGCCGGCAGGTTCTCCTCCAGCTGCGCCGGGGCACCGGCTACATGGACGGCCACTGGGCCGCGGCCGCCGCCGGCCACATCGAGAAGGGCGAGTCGGTCTTCGACGCCGCGGCCCGGGAGGCGGCCGAGGAGCTCGGCGTCCGAGACCTCGAGCTCACACCCTTGACCGCCATGCACCGCACCGGGCGCACCGGCGACCCGATCGACGAGCGGGTGGACTACTTCCTCCAGGCGACGTCCTGGTCGGGCGAGCCGACGATCGTCGAGCCGGACAAGTGCGCAGACCTGCGCTGGTTCGACCTCGACGCGCTGCCGAGCCCCGTCGTGCCCCACGAGCTCGTGGTGATCGAAGGGCTCCGGGACGGCACACTGCCGCCGATCCTCGCCCACGGCTTCTGACTCCCCGCACCGTCCGCCCCCGCAGCCACACGACCCACATGGGGGACAGCGGCGAGGAAGAGGTCCGGTCCAGACCGGGGCTGCACGCTTATGAGACGGGCATCCGGCGCATATGGGCCGACGGGGGGTCCGGCCGCAACTGCGCCCTGCGGTAATGTCCGAGAGTCACGAACCGTGGAGTAACAACGAAACTGGAGAGTGAACTTGGAAGGCTTACCGTTCAGCGAGTACCTGTCCCAGTACCAGGACGACATCGTTTTCCGGGTTCAGCAGCACGCGCTTCTTGCGCTGTACAGCGTGGCCATCGCCACCGTGGTCGGCGTCTTGATCGCCATCGCCACGTACCGCCGCAAGGTCCGCGCGGACCTCGTCATCGGCGCCACCGCAGTCGCCTTCACCCTGCCCTCGGTCGCCCTGTTCGGCTTCCTCGTCTCGTTCGTGGGGCAGAGCCTGCTGGCTGTCTTCCCGGTGATCATCCTCTACGCGCTGCTGCCCATCGTGCGCAACAGCGTGGTGGGCCTTCAGTCGGCCGATCCGAGCGTCATCGACGCTGCCCAGGGCATGGGCGTGGGACGGTTCCGGTTGCTGTGGCAGATCCGGCTGCCGATCGCGTGGCCCGTGATCCTTGCCGGCATCCGGGTCTCGACCCAGCTCACTGTCGGGATCGTCGCGATCGCCGCGTTCGTCGACGACGTCGGTCTGGGGACCTACGGGTTCTCCGCCCTCGACAACCTCGGGTCGGTCAACACCCAGAACGAGGCGCTGGTCTGCGTGCTCTTCGTGACGCTGATCGCCCTCGTCTTCGACGCCGCCTTCGTCCTTGTCCGCCGCTTCACCACCCCGAGGGGGGCCCGTGCCTGACGCCGAGACCACCAAGCCCAATCCCGCGCCCGCCGAGTCGACGCACGGCGTACCGATCATCCTCGACAAGCTGACCAAGCGTTACCCGGACACCGAGCGGGCGGCCGTGGACGCCGTCACCATGGAGGTCCCCGCCGGCGAGATCGTCGTGCTCGTCGGCCCCTCGGGCTGCGGCAAGACCACGACCATGCGGATGATCAACCGGATGATCGAGCCGACGTCCGGGAAGATCATGATCGGCGGGGAGGACGTCACCGGCCTGGACGCGGTGACCCTGCGCCGCCGGATCGGCTACGTCATCCAGCAGATCGGTCTCATCCCGCACCTGACCATCGCTCAGAACGTCGCCCTGGTTCCCCGCCTGCTGAAGTGGGACAGGAAGCGGATCAACGCACGTGTGGAAGAGATGCTCACCGTGGTCGGCCTCGACCCGAAGGAGTACGCCCACCGCTACCCGCGCCAGCTCTCCGGCGGCCAGCAGCAGCGCGTCGGTGTCGCGCGAGCCCTCGCCGCGGACCCGCCGATCATGCTCATGGACGAGCCCTTCGGGGCCGTGGACCCGATCACCCGTGGCCGGTTGCAGGACGAGTTCCTGTCGCTGCAGAAGACGCTGGGCAAGACGATCGTCTTCGTCACCCACGACTTCGACGAGGCCCTCAAGCTCGGTGACCGGATCGCCGTGCTCCGCGAGGGCTCGGAGATCGCCCAGTACGACACCCCCGAGCGGATCCTCGCCGCACCGGCGGACGACTTCGTGTCGGGCTTCATCGGCGAGGGCGCCGCTCTCAAGCGCCTCCACTTCGAGCGGGTCGACTCCCTTCCCCTGGGCGAGCCGGCCGCCGCGCCCGCCAAGGAGAGCGTGGACGTCTCGACGAACCTGCACGCCGCGCTCGACCTGATGGTCGGCAAGGGGCTGGCGGTCGTGCCGGTGATGCAGGACGGGAAGCCCGTCGGCGAGATCACCGTCAAGGCGATCCTCCAGCGCGCCCATGAGGCGAGCGAGGAGTCCGACACCTCCTCGCACGGGGCGGAGGCGGTGGGTGAACGATGAGCACCGCGACCGAGCCCAACGACCTCCAGCGTGAGGAGGAGGCGGAAGTTCAGGCCACGACGGTCGGCGCGCCCCACGGGTCGCAGGTCCTGACGTGGCGTGACCTGCTGACGCCCCTCGTCGTGTTCCTGGGCCTCGTCCTGCTCTGGTTCTACGTGGCGAACCAGGACCTCGACACCATCGAGAGCAACGTGCTCAACGGGAACACGCTCATGACCGCGACCACCGAGCAGATCCGGCTCAGCGTGACGATCGCGCTTCTGGTCCTCGCGCTCGCGGTGCCCCTCGGCATCGTGGTCACCCGCCCGCGAACGCGTCGCCTGGCCCCGGTCGTGATCGGCGTCGCGAACGTCGGCCAGGCAGCGCCGAGCCTCGGACTGCTCGCCCTCGTCGGCATCTACACGGTCGGCTTCTGGGCCGTGGTGTGGATCCTCACCGCCTACACCGCACTCTCGGTGCTCCGGAACACCATCGTCGGCCTCCAGCAGGTCGACGCAGGGGTGCTCGACGCCGCCCGGGGGATGGGCATGTCGAACGCTGCGGTCCTCTTCAAGGTCGAGCTGCCGCTGGCCGTTCCCGTCATCGGGGCGGGCGCGCGCACGGCCCTGGTGCTGGCGGTCGGAACCGTCCCCCTCGGGTACGCCCTGAACGCCGGCGGGCTCGGGCTGCCGCTGTTCGGTGCCATCAAGACGAACCGACCGGTCGTCACCTTCACAGTCGCGGTGATGATCGCCGCGCTCGCCCTCCTCATGGACTGGGTCGCCGGGGTGCTCCAGCGAGCCGCGACACCTCGTGGCATCCGCTGACCCCGTTGGTCCCGCCCCTTCGCATGTCGCACGGAATGGAAAGGAAAAGATGAACATCTCATCCACGAAAACCGCCCGACGGATCGCAGCAGGGGGCGTCACCTTGGCTGCCGCCCTTGCACTGACCGGTTGCGGGCTGAGCGAGAGCTCCACCTCTGCCGGTGGCGGCCCGTGCGAGGGCGTCGAGGCAGGGGACGTCGACGCCAGTGCCCTCGACGGCGTCGAGGTCAAGGTCGGCTCCAAGGAGTTCGACGAGCAGCTCATCCTCGGTCAGCTGACCCTGAAGATGATGTGCGCCGCCGGCGCCGACGCGGTCGACGAGACCAACACCAAGGGCAGCACGCAGGCGCGCGACAAGCTGCTCCGCGGTGGCAGCGACGTCTACTGGGACTACACCGGCACCGGGTGGATCAACTACCTCGAGCACGACAAGCCCATCACGGACGCGCAGAAGCAGTACGACGCGGTGAAGGAGGAGGACCTCCAGAAGAACAACCTCGTCTGGGGCCCGCTCGCGCCGTTCAACAACACCTACGCGTTCGCCACCACCGAGGACTTCGCCGCGGAGAACAACCTCGAGACCCACTCCGACATGGCGGCCTACCTCGAGAAGAACCCTGACGCGACGGTGTGCGTCGAGTCGGAGTTCGCCGCTCGTCCGGACGGCTACCCCGGCTTCAAGAAGGCCTACGGGATCACCCAGGGCCAGGTGAAGAGCCTGGGCATCGGAGTCATCTACACCCAGCTCGACAAGGGCAACTGCGACTTCGGCGAGATCTTCACGACCGACGGTCGCATCTCCGCGCTCGGCCTGAAGGTCCTCGAGGACGACAAGGCCTTCTTCCCGCTCTACAACGGCGTGCCGATCGTCAAGAAGGAGACCGACGAGCAGCACCCGGAGATCCTCGAGGTGCTCACGCCGCTGGCCGACTCCCTGACGACCGAGGTCATGCAGGACCTCAACACGCAGGTCAGCGCCGAGGGCACTGCACCCGACGTGGTCGCGGAGAACTACCTGAAGGAGCAGGGCTTCATCAAGTGAGCCGCCGCATCAACTGAGCCGGCTGCTCTGAGCGGGTAGACAGCACGGCCCGGGAACCATCACGGTTCCCGGGCCGTCGTCGTTCCTCAGGCATTCCCGGTCGCCCAGGCGGAGTCCGCCCCACTCCCCTGCACCATCGGCTGGCTCATCGACTGCACCGACAGCGGAGGCGGGTCCTAGAGCGAGCAGCCTTCGGCGGCCGGGAGCGGGTCGGGCACGCCGACCTGCGGCAGTCCCAGCATCACGTCGGGGCTCTGGTCGGGGGCGGCGTTGCGCGCCTCCCAGGCGTCGCCGGCGCGAGTACGGCGTACCGACCTCACGGGGGCGTCGGAGACCAGGTGGTGCGGGGCGCCGTACGTCACCTCGACCTCGACCATGTCGCCGGGGCGTACGTCGACCGTGCGGCCGTCGTGGTCCACGGGGCTGAAGTGCACGAGGCGGTTGTCACGAGCCCGGCCGGTGAGGCGGTGGGTCTGCTCGTCCTTGCGCCCTTCCCCTTCAGCGACGAGGAGCTCGACGGTCTGGCCGACGAGCTTCTTGTTCTCCTGCCAGGCGATGTCGTTGACGAGCGCGACCAGCCGCTCGTAGCGGTCCTGGACCACCTCGCGCGGGACCTGCTCCTCCAGGACGGCGGCAGGGGTCCCGGGACGCTTTGAGTACTGGAAGGTGAAGGCGCCGGAGAAGCGGGCCCGCTCGACCACCTTCATCGTCTCGAGGAAGTCCTCCTCGGTCTCGCCGGGGAAGCCGACGATGATGTCGGTGGTGATCGCCGCCTCGGGCATGGCCGCGCGCACCCGGTCGATGATGCCGAGGAAGCGGCTCTGCCGGTAGGAGCGGCGCATGTCCTTGAGCACCTTGTCCGAGCCCGACTGGAGCGGCATGTGCAGCTGCGGCATCACGTTGGGTGTCTCGGCCATCGCCTCGATGACGTCGTCGGTGAACGCGGCGGGGTGCGGGCTGGTGAAACGGACCCGCTCCAGGCCCTCGATCTCGCCGCAGGCACGCAGCAGCTTGCCGAAGGCGAGCCTGTCACCGAACTCGACGCCGTAGGTGTTGACGTTCTGGCCGAGCAGGGTCACCTCGGTGACGCCCTCGGCGACCAGCGCCTCGATCTCGGCCAGGATCTCGCCGGGACGGCGGTCCTTCTCCTTGCCGCGCAGCGCTGGAACGATGCAGAAGGTGCAGGTGTTGTTGCACCCCACGGAGATCGACACCCACGCGGCGTACGCTGACTCGCGCTTGGTCGGGAGCGTGGAGGGGAAGACCTCGAGTGACTCGAGGATCTCGACCTGGGCCTCTTCCTGCACGCGTGCGCGCTCGAGGAGCACCGGCAGCGAGCCGATGTTGTGCGTCCCGAAGACGACGTCGACCCAGGGCGCCCGGCTGGTGATCTCCCCGCGGTCCTTCTGCGCGAGGCACCCGCCCACGGCGATCTGCATGCCGGGGTTCTTGGCCTTGATCGGCGCGAGGTGGCCGAGGTTGCCGTAGAGCTTGTTGTCGGCGTTCTCCCGCACCGCGCAGGTGTTGAACACGACGACGTCCGCCTGGGCGTCCTCCGGCGCCTTGACGTATCCGGCGTCCTCGAGCAGGCCGGTGAGCCGCTCGGAGTCGTGGACGTTCATCTGGCACCCGTAGGTGCGGACCTCGTACGTGCGGGAAGACGTTGCAGACATAGCGCCTCAAGGGTACGGCGTGACCGCCCCCTGTGCGGAATCGAAGGCCCTGTGGTGCTCGGCGAGCACCACAGGGCCAGCGATCCGCCGCTCGCTACTCGGTCGGGCTCTGCCGGTTCGGCTCGTCCTGCGAGGCCTGATGGTCCGTGCCGATCGGGGCCGCGCCGGCGGTGTCGGGCGACGACGCTGCCGGCTCGGACGCCGGCGACGAGGCGCCCGACTCCCCGGCAGGTGCAGGCTCCGGCTTCCTCGGCGGCAGCTTGTCCCCGGGCACGTCCTGGCCCGGCGAGCTCGTCGGGGAGGCCGCCTCCGTGACCGGGGCCTGCCCGGTCGGCGAGTCAGCCGAAGCCGCCTTCTTCGCGGTGGCCTTGTTGGCCGGGGTCTTCTTCGCCGGAGCCTTCTTCGTGGCGGACTTCTTCGCCGGAGCCTTCTTCGTGGCGGACTTCTTCGCCTTCTTCGCCGGGGCCGTATCCGAGACAGCGTCCTTCGCCACCGCCTTCTTGACGGGCGTCACCTCCGCTGCGGGCTTCTCCGCGGGCGCCGCGTCCCCCGAAACCTTCTTCGCCGCCGTCTGCTTCGTGGCGGTCTTCTTCGCCGCGGTCTTCTTCGCCGCGGTCTTCTTTGCGGGAGCCGACTTCGCGGCGGCCTTCTTCGCCGGAGCCGACTTCGCGGGCGTCTTCTTCGCAGCGGCCTTCTTCGCGGGACTCGCTGTAGCCCCTGCCTCCTCGGCTGCCCCGGCACTCGTCCGGGTGACGGCCGGCCCGCCCGCTCGCGCCTCCGGCGTACCGGGTGCCGACGACTTCCGCGGTGTCGGCTCTGCGGCCGGAGGCTGCGGGGCCGCGGGCTCGTTCACGTCCGGGACGGCGCGCAACCCACCCGGACGCGCGGGAGGAACGGGAGGAGCGTCCGTCGCCGGACGCTTCTGGTGGGGGCGCCGGCCGACGGCGTCCGACACCCTGCTCGATGCCGCCCCCGCCGCGCGACCTACTGCCGCCCCCGCGGAAGAGGCTGCCGCCCGACCGACCTCCGCTGCTCCGCGTGCCCGGTCCACGGCCTGGCCGACGGCCTTCTTGGGATCCTTCAGCGTGTTGAGTGCGGACTCGGTGAATCTGCCCATGGGGTTCTTCGCTGCCACGTCATTCCCTTCGGTCGACGACGCGTCTGTGTGCCCTGCGTAATCGTATTGAAACGGTCCCGAGTTCCCCTCTATGTAGGCACCGGGACCCTCGACTCGATACCGTGCCTTCATGACTGCCGCGGAAGCATCGTCCTCAGACGCACCTTATGCCTCCCATGACGCGCTCGTCGTCCTCGACCACGTCGACAAGTGGTTCGGCCAGCTGCATGTCCTCCAGGACATCAACATGACCATCAAGAAGGGCGAGGTGGTCGTCGTCATCGGCCCGTCCGGGTCGGGCAAGTCGACTCTCTGCAGGGCGATCAACCGCCTCGAGACGATCGACAAGGGGGCCATCAGCCTCGACGGTGAGCCGCTGCCGAAGGAAGGCAAGGGCCTGGCACGCCTCCGGGCCGAGGTCGGCATGGTCTTCCAGTCGTTCAACCTCTTCGCGCACAAGACGATCCTCGAGAACGTCACGCTCGGCCCCATCAAGGTGCGCAAGAAGTCCAAGGAGGACGCGGAGAAGCGCGCGAAGGAGCTGCTCGACCGCGTGGGCGTCGGCCACCAGGCCCACAAGTACCCCGCCCAGCTCTCGGGCGGCCAGCAACAGCGGGTGGCCATCGCCCGCGCGCTGGCGATGGAGCCGAAGGTCATGCTCTTCGACGAGCCCACCTCCGCGCTCGACCCGGAGATGATCAAAGAGGTCCTCGATGTCATGGTCGACCTCGCCGAGCGCGGCATGACCATGATCGTGGTGACCCACGAGATGGGCTTCGCGCGCACGGCGGCGAACAGGGTGGTCTTCATGTCCGACGGACGCATCGTCGAGGAGAACACCCCCGACGAGTTCTTCACCAACCCCCAGTCCGATCGTGCCAAGGACTTCCTCGGCAAGATCATCAAGCACTGATCGACCTCACCACCGACTCGGCCGGTTGCAGCAGATGCCTCCGACCAAGATGAAAAGGGGAAAACAGATGCGGTTCATGAGAACGAAGGCAGTAGCGGTCGCGGCGGGACTCTCCATCGCGCTCGCTGCCTGCGGCAACGCCGGCGGCGGAGGAAGCGACGAGAGCGTCGACGTCGAGGTCACCGAGAACGCCGCCGACAACTTCGACGACGGCACCCAGATGAAGGAGCTCGCCGACTCCGGCGACGTCACCATCGGCGTGAAGTTCGACCAGCCCGGCATCGGATTCAAGGGCGCTGCCGACGACATCCCGAAGGGCTTCGACCCTGAAATCGGCAAGATCCTGGCCGCCTCGCTGGGCATCGCTCCCGAGGACATCACCTGGAAGGAGACGATCTCCGACAACCGCGAGCCGTTCCTCCAGTCCAACGAGGTCGACCTCGTGATCGCGTCGTACTCCATCACCGACGACCGCCGCGCCGTCGTCGGTCAGGCCGGCCCCTACTACGTCACCGGCCAGCAGCTGCTGGTGAAGAAGGGCTCGGACATCCAGAGCGTCGACGACATCAAGGGCAAGGAGGTCTGCTCGGTCACCGGCTCCACCTCGCTCGACAACGTCGAGGCCAAGGGCGCGAAGCCGCGCGGCTTCGACACCTACTCCGAGTGCGTCGACCAGGTCCTCAACGGCACCGTCGACTCGATGACCACCGATGGCGCCATCCTGCTCGGGTACGCCGCGGAGCACCCCGACGACCTCGAGGTCGTGGGCGACCCGTTCTCGGAGGAGCGCTACGGCATCGGGTACTCGAAGGACTCGCCCGAGATGTGCCAGTGGATCACCGACACCATCAAGAAGGCCGAGGACGACGGAACCTGGGCCAAGGCGTTCGAGGCCACGCTCGGCAAGTCCGGTGTGGACACCCCCGAGCCGCCGGCCATGGACGACTGCAGCGAGAACGGCTAAAGCTCCGACGGAGCACGATCGGGGGCGCTCCGAAAGGGGCGCCCCCCGACGCCCGTCCAACGGGCACGAGTTGAGGAGGTGAGCACGTGGAAGACATGATCTCGAACTCCGACCTGTTCCTGAAGGCGTTCTGGCTCACGATCCAGCTGCTCGTGCTGTCCGGCCTGGCGTCCCTGGTGCTGGGGACGATCCTCGGCGCCATGCGGGTTGGCCCGGTCGCGGTGCTGGCCAAGTTCGCAACCGTCTACGTCAGCATTCTCCGCAACACCCCGTTGCTGATCGTGTTCACCTTCATCTTCGTCGCGGCACCTGAGCTGGGATGGTTCGTGAAGACGCCGTTCGTGGTCAAAGGCGTCGTGGCGCTGACGCTCTACACCTCCGCCTTCGTCTGCGAGGCCGTGCGGTCCGGCGTCAACTCCGTGTCCCTCGGGCAGGCGGAGGCATCCCGTGCCATCGGGCTGACCTTCGGCCAGTCCATGCAGCTCGTCGTACTGCCCCAGGCCTTCCGCGCGGTGGTGCCTCCGCTGGCCAGCGTCCTCATCGCCTTGGCGAAGAACACCTCCATCGCCGCTGCGTTCGGACTTCTCGAGGCGACCGCCCGCATGAAGTTCTTCCTCGACCGGAATGCCGATGAGCGCACCACGGTCTTCATCGCGTTCGCGCTCGGCTACATCATCATCGTCGAAGTGATGTCCGCCGGTGCCTTCGCGTTCGAGCGCCGCTGGAGGGCCGCACGATGAGCAGTGTTCTCTACGACAACCCCGGACCCCGCACCGTCGCCCGGCACCGGACCTACTCGGTCGTCGCGTCACTCCTGCTCCTCGCGGCCGGAGCTGCCGTCGTGTGGCGGATGTACGACACGGGGCAGTTCGAACCCGCACTGTGGGAACCCTTCGTCACGCCCGCCTACATCCAGGTCATCCTGGTCGACGGCCTGCTCAAGACGCTGCAGATGGCGTTCTTCTCCATCATCTTCGCGGTGGTCTTCGGGCTCGTCTTCGGCATCGGCAAGCTCTCCGACCACGCCTGGATCCGATGGCCGTGCTGGGCGGTCGTGGAGTTCTTCCGCGCCGTCCCGCTGCTGCTGCTGATCACCTACATCTTCTTCGCCTACGGCACCGGTGACGGCATCGGGTCCTTCTGGTCGGTCGTCATCGGCCTGACGCTCTACAACGGCTCCGTGCTCGCAGAGGTCTTCCGGGCCGGGCTCAACGCAGTGCCACGGGGACAGTCGGAGGCCGCCTACGCCATCGGGATGCGCAAGACCCAGGTCATGACCCTGATCCTGCTCCCGCAGGCGGTCAAGATCATGCTTCCGTCGATCATCAGCCAGATGGTGGTCGCGCTCAAGGACACCAGCCTCGGCGCCTACATCCTGGCCCCTGGCCTCACGCGCGTGGCCAAGGCCCTCTACCTCGAATTCGGTAACCAGTTCCAGACCGTCATCGTGGTTGCGGCGCTCTACATCCTCGTCAACCTGCTGCTGACCTGGGTCGCCACCTGGGTGCAGCGCCGGTTCGTCGGCGAGAAGAGGATCGACGACAGCGCAGTGTTCGGCACCGACGCCTCGGGCGCGTCCGCGTGACTTCGGCGCACGCTTGACGCCCATGGACCTCCAGGCAGCGCGCGAGTTCGTCGGCCGGCACCATCACGCCGTCCTGGCGACCCGCACGTCAGGTGGCGGCATCCAGCAGAGTCCGGTCCTCGTCGCGCTCGACCCTGAGGGACGCGTCGTCGTCAGCAGCCGGGAGGCGGCGTACAAGACGCGCAACCTTCGACAGGACCCGTGGGCGCAGGTGTGCGTGCTGTCCGAGCGCTTCTTCGGGCCGTGGGTGTACGTCGAGGGCGAGGCCGAGGTGGTCTCCCTTCCGGAGGCGATGGAACCGCTGGTCGACTACTACCGGTCCATCTCGGGCGAGCACGACGACTGGGACGAGTACCGCGAGGCGATGCGGCGCGACCGGCGGGTGCTGATCCGGATCACTCCGACTCGTGTCGGTCCGAGTCGCACGGGCTGACCCGCGCAGACGGTCCGACTCCTGGGCTGGGACACGGCCGCGGCCGGTATGGGCGAGATCGCCTCATTCAGCCGATCTGTGTGGTGAAGTGAGGTCGTGCCGCACGGGGGCACCGAACGGAGGCAGACGATGACCCAGCACCCTAACCGGCGTCCCGGGGAGAACAGCCCCGAACTCGACCCGAACGACCCCGCGCACATGGTGGAGTGGACCGACCATGGTGGCCCCCACCGCATCGGCCACCAGGACTACGGCATCGCCCGGGCGATCTTTGCAGTCCTCGACTGGCGAAAGCGACGCAAGGCGATGAAGAACCGCTAGCTCGAGACCGCCTGCGCCTTCTCAGGCTTCTTCGTGACCCAGAGCTTGATCACGCCCTCGACGACGACGGTGCCGTCCTCGCGCACACCGCGGACCCGCACCGGAAGATCGGGGTTGTCGCCCGTCCACGCCTCGGGGTCCGTCTCGGCGATGCACGCGATGTCGCTCGTCGCCTTCGCGGTGTAGCTGACCTCCATCCCCTTCGGGATCCAGCGCTTGTCCGCCGGGATGGTCACCTCTGCAAGCGCGCCCATGGCGGCCTCGAGGCCGTTGCAGATCGCGATCACGTGCACCGTGCCGATGTGGTTCTGCACGCCCCGCCGCTTCTTGATCCGGAGCTCGGCGTAGTTCGGACGCAGCTCGACGAAGCGAGGTCGGATCGTCGCGAAGTACGGCGCCTTCTTGGAGAAGATGAGCGAGAACAGCTTCTTGCCGGCGGGCAGCCGGCCGACCTGCTCGTACAGGTCCATCACGTTCGGCATGACGCGAACATTACCCGCAGGTAACTTAGGAGCGCCAGCCCGTCTCAGCGCGCGATCTCTGTGGCCCTCGACTCCCGGATGACCGTGACCTTGATCTGACCGGGGTAGGTCAGCTCCTCCTCGAACTGCTTGGCGATGTCGCGAGCAAGCACCTGGGCCGCGATGTCGTCGACCTCGTCGGGCAGCACCATGACCCGAACGTCACGGCCGGCCTGCATGGCGAAGACACGCTCCACCCCTGGCTTGGCCATCGCGATCTCCTCGAGGCGGTGCAGCCGCTCGATGTAGGACTCCAGCGACTCACGACGGGCACCCGGCCGTCCGCCGCTGATCGCGTCGGCCGCCTGGGTGATGACCGCCTCGACCGTGCGTGGCTCGACCTCGTTGTGGTGCGCCTCGATGGCATGGACGGTGTCCTCGCTCTCGCCGTACCTCCGAGCGAGCTCGGCGCCCACGATCGCGTGCGACCCCTCTGCCTCGTGCGTCAGCGCCTTGCCGATGTCGTGCAGGAAGGCCGCCCGCACGCACGCGACCCGGTCCAGGCCCAGCTCGTCGGCGAGCAGCCCTGCCGCGTGACCGGACTCGACGAGATGCCGCAGCACGTTCTGCCCGTACGACGTGCGGTACTTCAGCTTGCCCAGCGTGGCGACCAGCTCGGGATGGAGGTCGGTGATACCCATCTCCAGGGCGGCGTCCTCACCTGCGCGCACGCAGAGGCGATCCACCTCGAGGCAGGACCTCTCGTGGACCTCCTCGATGCGCGTCGGGTGGATGCGTCCGTCCGCGACGAGCTCCTCGAGCGTCATGCGAGCCATCTCGCGGCGCACGGGGTCGAAGCAGCTCAGGAGGACGGCTCCCGGGGTGTCGTCGACGACGAGGTTCACGCCGGTGATCTGCTCGAACGAGCGGATGTTGCGGCCTTCCCGCCCGATGATCCGGCCCTTCATGTCGTCACCGGAGAGATGCACGGTCGAGACGACCGACTCGGTGGTCTGGTCGGAGGCGAGCCGCTGGATGACCGTGGCCAGGATCCTCTTGGCCCGAGCGTCGGCCTCCTCGTGGGCGATGCGCTCGATGTCGCGCGCCGAGATGGCGGCGGCGCGCTTAGCCTCCGCCTCGATGCTCTCCACCAGCTGGTCGTGGGCCGCCTCCGCCGTCAGCCCGGCCACTCGCTCGAGGATGCGACGACGGTCCTCCTCGAGGTCGAGAAGCTCCGCCCGCCGGGCCTCGACCTGCGCCTCGGCCGCGGCGACCTCCTGTGCTCTCTCGCGGAGGTGCTCCGACTCGACGTCGAGCCGCTCCTCCCGCTCGCCGAGCCGGTGCTCGCGACGCTCGATGTCCTGACGCTGCTCCTGGAGGTCCCGATGGAGATCCTGCTCGTGCTTCCCCGCTCGGTGACGGTTCACCAGGACGACCGCGAGCGTGGCGACCCCGGCAACGACGAGAAGGGCGATGATCGCCACGAGCCACTCGACCATGCTGCCGAGGAACAGAGGGGTGGCCCCACCAGCCTGGTCCGCCGAGAAGGCAAGTCCGTTCATCCCAGGCTCCTGTCACTATGAACGCGACTGGGTACGACGAACGCAGCGACAGAAGAAGTGCCGCCGGCTTTCGAACGTTCGGGTCGCGCTTGTCCGGCTTGCGCCGGGTCAATGTCTACTCGGGTCCGATTGCTCGGATACTTTCGAGGCTAGGTCGCGCAGGGGGGCCGGTCAAGCAGCCTCAGAGCGCCCAGTCCTCCCCCTCGGAGGCGCCGTCGAGGCCCGCCTCGTCGAGCTCCTCGCGGACCACGCGCCACACCACGTCGCCGGTGTGGCCCTTCCGGGCGAGCATTCCTGCCAGGCGCCTGGTCGCCGTGGCGTGGTCGACTCCACGCAGGGTCCGCAGCTTGCGCCGGACCAGAGCGCGGGCTGCCTCCTCCTCGTCCTCGGAGTCGACCTCCTCGAGCGCCTCACGGGCGACCTCGTCATCGATCCCCTTGCGTCGGAGCTCCTGCGCGAGCGCCCTGCGCCCGAGGCCTTTGCCCGGCTGGCGGGACTCGACCCACAGGCGGGCGAAGGCTGCGTCGTCGATCAGGCCGACCTCCTCGAACCGGGTCAGCAGCCGCTCGGCGACGTCCTCGGGGACTCGCTTCCTGGCCAGCTTCGTGGCCAGCTCGGCGCGACTGCGCGCCTGTCCGGTCAGCTGGTCGAGAAGGATCTTGCGCGCCACCTCCTCGGCGTCCGCGTCGGGTCCGAGGAGAGCAGTGTCCTGGGGGGGTTCAACCGCCACCCCCGCGTCAGGCTCGGCCAGGGAGCCCTCAGGGCGAGTGCGGTCCGTCGGGGAAATACGACCGTCCGCATGCTCCCCGTCGGGGGAACCATGCGGACGGTCGGATGCTGGATTCGGCATGAAGAAGGTCAGAAGTCGACTCCGGTCGGCTCCGCCGGCGCGGCGGGGGCCTCGTCGCCGGGCTTGTCGACCTGAGCCCCGATGCCCATCTTCTCGAGGATGCGCTTCTCGAGCTCGTTGGCGAGGTCAGGGTTGTCCCGCAGGAAGTTCCGCGAGTTCTCCTTGCCCTGGCCGAGCTGGTCGCCCTCGTAGGTGTACCAGGCACCCGCCTTGCGGACGAGCCCTGCCTCCACGCCGACGTCGATCAAGCCACCCTCGCGACTGATGCCCTGGCCGTACATGATGTCGAACTCCGCCTGCTTGAACGGCGGGGCAACCTTGTTCTTGACGACCTTGATCCGCGTGCGGTTGCCGACCATCTCCTGGCCGTCCTTGAGCGTCTCGATCCGGCGGACGTCGAGACGGACGGAGGAGTAGAACTTCAGCGCCCGACCACCGGTCGTGGTCTCGGGCGAGCCGAACATGACGCCGATCTTCTCGCGGAGCTGGTTGATGAAGATCATCGTGGTGCCGGCGCCGTTGAGGGCGCTGGTCATCTTCCGCAGCGCCTGGCTCATCAGCCGCGCCTGGAGGCCGACGTGACTGTCACCCATCTCGCCCTCGATCTCGGCTCGCGGCACCAGGGCAGCCACCGAGTCGATGACGATCAGGTCGAGCGCCCCGGACCGGATCAGCATGTCGGCGATCTCCAGCGCCTGCTCACCGGAGTCGGGCTGGGAGACCAGGAGCGCATCGGTGTCGACCCCGAGCGCCTTGGCGTACTCCGGGTCGAGCGCGTGCTCGGCGTCGATGAAGGCGACGATGCCGCCGCCGCGCTGGGCGTTGGCCACGGCGTGCAGCGCGACCGTCGTCTTGCCGGAGGACTCCGGACCGTAGATCTCCACGACTCGACCGCGCGGCAGTCCGCCGATGCCGAGCGCGACGTCGAGGGAGATGGAACCGGTCGGGATGACCTCGAGCGGTGCACGGGTCTCGTCTCCGAGACGCATCACCGAACCCTTGCCGAACTGCCGTTCGATGTTCGCCAGCGCGGCGTCCAACGCCTTGTCGCGGTCTCCACCAGCCATAGAAGTAATCCGTCCGTCTGTCCGCCTGCTCGCGGAACCTGAGCTCTTCTTCATCGCGGTTGACACTAGAGGGCACCTCCGACAGTTCGAGATCGCACGTGCTCGTCTGTGGGAAGCCAGCCTCTGCATCGTGGTTGTGGACCCACACTAACCCGAACACCTGTTCGATCAACCCCGACACGCCCGCGATTGGGGTGGACACCACAGACACGGCCCGGCGAGGGCCTCAGGTCGGCCTTTCGGCGATCACAGGGAGAGCGCGTCGTCCCCGGAGCCGCCGCTGCCCGGCGTACCCCTCCCGGTGCGGCGCGCGAACTCCGACGCGGTGACGATCCCCGTGACCAGCAGCGCCGCGAACACGTTCAGCGCCCCGAAGCCCAGCGAGCCCATCACGAGGCCCGCCGTCACCCCTGCCACGGCGGCGACGAGGCCCATCACGAGGTCGGCAGCGCCCTGGATGTCGGTGCGGGCGTCGATCGGGGCGGACTCCGACAGCAGCGTCGAGGCGGACACGGTGCAGAACGACCACCCCAACCCGAGCAGGAAGAGCCCGACACCGATCTGCCACGACGCTCCGGACGGCGACGTCCCGGACAGACCGAGCGAGACGAGGAAGATGACCGCTCCGATCATCATCATCGGGGCTCGTCCGAAGCGGTCGGCCGCCCAGCCCACCGCAGGGGCGAAGGCGAACATTCCGAGGACGTGGGCGCTCACCACGACCCCGATGATCTCCAGCTCAGCGCCCCCGTGGTGCATGTGCAGCGGCGTCATCACCATGACGGCGATCATCACGGCGTGCGCGAGAGCCAGGGTCGCGATGCCGGCCGCCACGTTGGTGCGGGTGCGCACCACCTCACGGACCCGGGACCACTTCGTGGAGGTGAAAGCCGTGGCCCGGGCTCCGGTGTCCACCGCTGCCTGTCGCGCCACGAGCAGCGGGTCGGGACGGAGGAACGCACCGATCACCAGGGCCGACGCCAGGATGGCCACCACGCCGAACAGGAACGGCCCGGTCAGGCGTGGGAGCCCGATCGAGTCCGCCACTCCCCCGGCGAAGCCGGTCAGGTTCGGTCCGGCCACTGCCCCGATGGTCGTGGCCCACACGACGAGCGAGAGGGCCCGGGCCCGGTGGTGCGGTCGCGCCAGGTCCGTCGCCGCGTAGCGGGACTGGTTGTTCGCCGCCGTGGTCGACCCGAGCAGCGCCGTACCGACCAGCAGGACGGCGAAGGAGCCCACGATGCCCGCGACGACACAGAGAACCGCACCGGTCGCGCCGAGCACGTAGCCGAGCAGGAGGCCCACCCGGCGCCCGCGGCGACCCATGATGTGCGCGAGCAGGAAGGAGGCGACCGCAGCGCCGAGCACCTGCATGGTCTGGGCGAGACCGGCCAGGTCGGGGGAGCCGGAGATCTGCTCCGCAAGGATCGCCGCGACGGCGATGCCGATGGTGATGCCGAGCCCACCCAGGGCCTGGGCGGCCACCAGGGTGCGGAGGGTCCGACGCTGGACCTGCTCGATCTTGTGGTCGGGCCAGCGGACGCCGCCCACGACACCTCGCGCGAGACCCGAGGCGCTCTCCCCCGCCCATCCGGCGAGGCGGCGGCCCGCCCGCCTCGACGGCTCCATGTTGCTCACAGCCGCCATGCTCTCACCGAGCCCGAACCCGGCGGCCGGGTTCCTCGTGCACGACCCCAGCATCTCGGGCCGGGAAGCCGGAAGATCAGCCCGGAGGCTCGAGCATCCCCTCGTGTGTTCCGCAGATCCCGGTCGTGGCCTCAGGGCGGAGTCAGCGCTGTGAGGCCGGCAGGCCGAGGTTGCCCCAGACCGCCAGCCACACCGCCTTGGGGGCCTCGCCCGCCTCCAGTGCCTGGTCGACCGTGCGCCCACCCAGGTCCGCGATGACGTGCTCACGCGACCACGTCCGGGCGTACGCCGAACCGAGGGCTTCGTCCATGCGCGCCCAGAACTCGGTGTGACGCATGCCACCTCCTACCTGCTCGTCTCGTCGGTCACGAGAGTACGTCGGAGGTGGTGCTGCGAGAATGACCCCCATGCCAGCCGAGTTCGAGATCCGTCCGGCTATCGAGGGCGACCTCCCCGACATAGCAGCGATCTACGCCCACGAGATCGCCAACAGCGTCGCCACCTTCGACCTCGAGCCTCCCGACTCCTCGTACTGGCACGAGAAGCTGGCGGGAAACCACCCCGGCGACCACCTCCTGGTCGCGGTCGACGGGGACAACGACGTGGTGGGCTACGCCTACTCCTGGAGCTTCCGCCCGCGCCCGGCGTACAGCCTGACCCGGGAGACCTCGATCTACCTGGACCCCAGCGTGCGTGGCAAGGGGATCGGACGGCTGCTCTACCCCGCCCTCCTCGACACCATGGCCGAGTCGGGCGTGCACACCGCCGTGGCTCTGGTCGCCCAGCCGAACCCCGGAAGCGTCCGCCTCCACGAGCACTGCGGGTTCGAGCAGGTGGGGCAGATGCGCGAGGTCGGCTACAAGTTCGACCAGTGGATCGACGTGCTGTGGTTCCAGAAGCTGCTGCACCCCGCGCAGCACGTACCACCGCCGGCGCACATCATCCTGCCGAGCTGACCGGTCCGCCCCTTTCCTCCTTCTCGTCGCCCCCCGGTCCGGGGACGATGGTCCAGGGCGTCGGGCCGAACGTCCCTCGAACGGGGGCGGTCCCGGGGACACTCTTGGTACAGGGGGCAGGAGGTGGCATGGCGCACGAGCACAGCGGCCCCGGCAGCGTCGACCTCGACGGCAGTCCCGAGCTGGTCGCCCACCGGCACCCGCTCGCCATGGTCTACGGCGGTGGGGGCGTCTTCGGGATCGCCTACACGTACGGCGTGGCAGTCGGCCTCGCCGAGCAGGGGATCGCCGTTGCCACGGCACCGTCGCTGGGCACCTCCGCCGGTTCCTGGACCGCCTCCGCGCTGGCACTCGGCATGGAGTACGGGGACTTCTCGGACGTCCGCAGCCCCCACGTGCCGAACCTGCGCCCCGGTGTCGTGCTCGAGATCGCGCGCGAGATGTTCGGTGACGAGACCCATCACCTCGTGTCCGTCTCCGCCGTCTGCGTGCGGACCCAGCGCCGCCACATCCTCGACGGCGGGGTCTACCAGCTCGCCGACCTGGTCGCCGCGTCGTCCGCCGTACCGGGTCTGCTGCCTCCGCACCGCATCGAAGGCAGGCTGTACGTCGACGGCGGGATGTGGTCGGCGACCTCGGTCGACGCCGCCGCCGAGGCGGACAAGGTGATCGTGGTCGCGCCTCTCGCGGGATCCGTCCTGGGTCCGATGGGCAGGACCGCCGGGTTCCTGCTCGAGCGCGAGCTGCACCGTTGGCGCTCGCGCCACCCGGACAGCTCCGTGCACCTGGTGCGGCCGAACCGGGAGATCGCCCGGCTCGCCGGTCACAACCCCCTGGGCCTGTTCGACGACGACCGCGCGCGCAACGTCTACCCGCTCGCCTACGACCAGGGACTGCGCGCCGGGGAGCGGATCAACGCGCAACCCGAGGCCGCGGACGGGCCGGCCGCCTGATCCTCAGGAGAGCAGCATCTTGTGCAGCCGGCGCGACGCGACCAGCAGGCCGATCGTGCCCATGGCCGCCAGGTAGACGACCGAGACCAGCGAGTCCCAGGAGAGCGCACCCGTGGTCAGCTCACGACACAGCACCACGCCGCGGTACAGGGGGGTCGCCTCGACCACCCAGCGAGCCAGCCCGTCGAGGCGCGTGACCGGGAAGAAGGTCGCCGAGAACAGGAACATCGGGATGATCGCGAGCTGGATGAACTCGAAGTCCTGCCAGGAGCGCATGAACGTCGTCAGAGCCATGCCGGCGCCCGCGAACGCGAAGCCGATGACGAGGGCGGCCGGCAGCGCGAGCACCGCCCACCACGAGTCGACGAGCCCCAGGAGCACCATCACCAGGAGGAAGCCGGCCGAGTACACCCCGCCGCGCAGCAGGCACCAGATGATCTCGCCGCGCGCGACGTCGCCCACGCGCATCGGCGTCGCGAGCACCGAGTCGTAGAGCTTCTCGAACTTCAGCTTGAAGAAGATGTTGAAGGTGGAGTCCATGACGGCGCCGTTCATGGCCGATGCCGCGAGCATGCCCGGGGCGACGAAGGCGGCGTAGGCGATGCTCTGCCCGTTGAACCTGAAGGACTCGCCCACGAGCTCACCGACCCCGACGCCGATCGAGAACAGGTACAGAACCGGCTCGAGGAAGCCGGTCGCGAAGAAGATCCAGTTGCGGATGTAGGCGCGGTAGTTGCGGTCCACCAGCCGCCATGACGCAGCGGTCCTCCCCAGCGGGCGCCGCTCGATCCGCGTGGCGGCAAGTCCGGTGAGAGCCATCAGTCGATCAGCCTGTTCGTGAGTCGGCGGACAGCCCACCACCAGCCGATGGCGGACATGGCGGCCAGGTAGGCGATGTGGATGAGCGCTGCCCCTGCGTCGACCGAGCCGAGCGTGAGCATCCGGGTGAGGTCCACGCCGTGCCACAAGGGCGTGAGCCGGGCCAGCCACTCCAGCGGCGCCGACAGGTTGGAGATCGGGAAGAACGCGCCCGAGAACAGGAACAGGGGCACGATGACCAGCCGGTAGATCAGCGCGAACCCCGCCTCGGACGACAGGCCGGCGGTGTAGCCGTAGATGACCGCCCCGAACGCCAGCCCGATCAGCAGCTGCACGCCGAAGGCGAGCACCGCGCCGAGCACCGACGCGTAGACGCCGAAGAACGCCAGCACCACCATGAAGACCGCCCCCGTGGTGGCGACCCGGAACAGGACGAACATCAGGTGGGCGGCCACGATGTCGGAGATCGACAACGGCGTGGCGATCATGCCGTAGTAGGTCTTGTTCCACTTGATCATGCCCATCACCGGCCACAGCACCTCGCCCGAGGCGGTCTGCATGACGTGGGCCGCCAGCAGGCCGGGAGCGATGTAGGCAAGGTAGGTCGGCGCCCCGTCGAGGTCGGCGCCACGGGCGTCGATGTACCCGCCGAGCAGGATGCCCATCGCCGCGACGTACAGCAGGGGCGTGACGAACGAGCTGATCGCCGAGCCCTTCCAGGTGCGGCGGTACACGGTGGCCCAGTAGTCACGCTGGCGCAGGACCAGGGCGATCCGTCCCGGGACTCCCGGCACAGAGGGACTGGTGGTGCTCATCAGTCCACCAGCGTCCGTCCGGTCAGGCGCAGGAAGACGTCCTCCAGCGTGGACCGGCGCACCAGCACGGCGGCCGGAGTGAGCCCCCGCTCGTGCACCTTCGCGAGGGCCTCCTCGCCGTCGTGGGTGTAGAGCAGCAGCCGGTCGGGCAGGACCTCGATCCGGTCGGCGAGGTCCTCCACCTTGGCGGCGAAGTCCTCGTGCTCCCCCACGCCGAACCGGAGCTCGGCGACCTCGCGGGTCGAGTGCGCGCGGATCAGCTCCAGCGGCGACCCCTCGGCGACGATGAGGCCCCGGTCCATCACCACCAGCCGGTCGCACAGCTGCTCGGCCTCGTCCATGTAGTGCGTGGTCAGCACGAGCGTCACGCCCTGGTGCTTCAGCCGGAACAGCTGGTCCCACAGCAGGTGGCGCGCCTGCGGGTCGAGACCGGTGGTGGGCTCGTCCAGCAGCAGCAGGTCCGGGCTGTTCACGAGGGACCGGGCGATCGTCAACCGCCGCTTCATGCCTCCCGAGAGGTCCTCCACCTTCGCCTTCGCCTTGTCGGTCAGCGACACGAACTCCAGGAGCTCGTCGGCGCGGGCGAGGACGTCGGCCTTGGGGATCCCGAAGTAGCGGCCGTAGACGACCAGGTTCTCGCGGACGTTGATCTCGCTGTCGAGGCTGTCCTCCTGCGGGCACACACCCAGCCGTGCGCGGATCGCCGGCCCCTGCGTCGCCGGGTCCATGCCGAGGATGCTCAGCTCGCCACCGCTCGGCGGGGACACCGCGGCGATCATCCGCATGGTGGAGGACTTGCCGGCGCCGTTGGGCCCGAGGAAGCCGAACGACTCCCCCGGTCGGACCTCGACGTCGATGCCCCGGACCGCCTCGAAGTCCCCGAACGACTTGCGCAGCCCACGGGCCCGGATCTTCGCGGGTGGGGTGTCCTGGGAGGTCATGGCGCCGGCTTCGGTGTGAGGATGTGACACAAGACTCAACCCTAGAGTGCGGCTGGGACAGTTTTCACCGGCTTTTGTGCGCCGCGGCCGTTCCGAGGGTGTCGGCGCGATGAGCAAGGATGGTGGGGTGGCCCGCGAAGAAGGCAGGTCGGAGGCCTCCGGCGTACTCACCACCTTCAGCGCCCCGACCCGCACCTGGTTCGAGGCGTCCTTCGCCGCGCCCACGGACGCCCAGGTCGGCGCGTGGGGCACCATCTCCGCCGGGCGGAACGCGCTGGTGGTCGCCCCCACCGGGTCCGGCAAGACCCTCTCGGCCTTTCTCTGGTCCCTGGACCGTCTCGCCTCGCACCCGGCGCCCGAGGAGAAGTTGCGGCGGTGCCGGGTGCTGTACGTGTCGCCGCTCAAGGCGCTCGCTGTAGACGTGGAACGCAACCTGCGGGCTCCGCTCATCGGGATCCGGCAGACGGCCGAACGGCTCGGTACGCCGGTGCGTGACATCACCGTCGGCGTGCGCTCGGGCGACACGACCGCCCAGGAGCGGCGCCGGCACGCCACCTCGCCTCCGGACATCCTCATCACCACCCCGGAGTCGCTCTTCCTCATGCTCACCTCCCAGGCGCGCGAGGCGTTGCGGGGCGTGGAGACGGTCATCGTGGACGAGGTGCACGCCGTGGCGGGCACCAAGCGGGGCGCCCACCTGGCGCTGAGCCTCGAGCGCCTCGACTCGCTGCTCGACGCGCCTGCGCAGCGCATCGGGCTGTCGGCGACGGTGCGGCCGATGGAGGAGGTAGCGCGTTTCCTCGGCGGTTCCCGGCCGGTGGAGCTCGTGGCTCCCGGCTCCCCCAAGCGCTGGGACCTCCAGGTCGTGGTGCCGGTCGAGGACATGACCGAGCTCGCCCTCGCCCAGGTGGAGGAGGTGCCGGAAGGTCCCGCCGCGGGCTCCGCGGAGCGGCGCGGCTCGATCTGGCCGCACGTCGAGGAGCGGGTCGTCGACCTGATCGAGCAGCACCGCTCCACCATCGTCTTCGCCAACTCCCGGCGGCTCGCCGAGCGCCTGACCGCCCGCTTCAACGAGATCGCCGCCGAACGCACCGAGACTGCCGCTCCCGAGCAAACCGCCGCGCAGCCCGGCCTCGGCGGCCCGGCCGAGATCATGGCGCAGTCCGGCCAGTCGTACGGCGCGGCGCCGGTCATCGCCCGTGCCCACCACGGCTCGGTCTCGAAGGAGCAGCGCGCGCTCATCGAGGACGACCTGAAGCGCGGCGTCCTCCCCTGCGTCGTCGCCACCAGCAGCCTCGAGCTCGGCATCGACATGGGTGCGGTGGACCTCGTCGTGCAGATCGAGTCACCGCCGTCGGTCGCGAGCGCCCTGCAGCGAGTGGGCCGCGCCGGCCACCAGGTCGGCGAGGTGTCCCGGGGCGTCCTGTTCCCCAAGCACCGCAGCGACCTGGTGCACACCGCCGTCGCGGTGGAGCGGATGCGGGCCGGCCAGATCGAGTCGATGCGGGTCCCCGCGAACCCGCTCGACGTCCTGGCCCAGCAGGTGGTGGCCGCGACGTCGCTCGACGACTGGGACGTCGACGAGCTGTTCGACCTCGTGCGCCGCAGCGCCTCGTTCGCGAACCTCCCCCGCTCGGCGTACGACGCGACCCTCGACCTGCTCTCGGGTCGCTACCCCTCCGACGAGTTCTCCGAGCTGCGTCCGCGGATCGTGTGGGACCGCGTCAACGGCACGCTCAGCGCACGCCCGGGCGCCCAGCGGCTCGCGGTCACCAGCGGCGGCACCATCCCCGACCGTGGACTCTTCGGCGTCTTCCTGGTCGGCGAGAAGGCCTCGCGTGTCGGGGAGCTCGACGAGGAGATGGTCTACGAGTCGCGGGTCGGTGACGTCTTCGCGCTCGGCGCCACGAGCTGGCGGATCGAGGACATCACCCACGACCGGGTCCTCGTCTCCCCGGCTCCGGGACAGCCGGGCCGGCTTCCGTTCTGGAAGGGGGACCAGCTCGGGCGTCCCGCCGAGCTCGGTGCCGCGATCGGGGCCTTCACCCGGGAGCTCGTCGCCCTGCCCCGCGAGAAGGCGGTCGACCGCGGCCGCGAGGCCGGTCTGGACGCGTGGGCGGCCGACAACCTGGTGACGTTCCTGGAGGAGCAGCGCGAGGCCACCACCACGCTGCCGAGCGACCGGACCGTGCTCGTGGAGCGCTTCCGCGACGAGCTCGGTGACTGGCGCATCGTGGTCCACTCCCCCTACGGGACCCAGGTCCACGCGCCGTGGGCGCTCGCGATCGGGGTCCGCCTGCGCGAGCGCTACGGCATCGACGCCCAGGCGCTGCCCGGTGACGACGGCATCGTGCTGCGGGTGCCGGAGACCGACCAGGAGCCGCCGGGCGCCGAGGTCGTGGTGTTCGAGCCCGACGAGATCGAGGAGATCGTCACCGCGGAGGTCGGCGAGTCCGCGCTCTTCGCCTCCCGGTTCCGCGAGTGTGCGGCCCGGGCGCTCCTGCTCCCCCGCCGGGACCCCGGGCGGCGCTCGCCCCTGTGGCAGCAGCGGCAACGCTCCGCGCAGCTGCTCGAGGTGGCGGTGAAGTACCCGTCGTTCCCGATCGTGCTGGAGGCGGTGCGCGAGGTCCTCCAGGACGTGTACGACGTCCCCGCGCTCGTCGGCCTGATGAAGGACGTCGCGTCGCGCCGCATCCGGTTGGTCGACGTCGCGACGCAGCAGCCCTCCCCCTTCGCGAGGTCGCTGCTGTTCGGCTACGTCGCGGCGTTCATGTACGAGGGCGACTCCCCCATCGCCGAACGGCGTGCTGCCGCACTGTCCCTCGACCAGGGTCTGCTGGCCGAGCTCCTCGGGCGCGCAGAGCTGCGCGAGCTGCTGGACCCGGACGTCCTGGCCGAGGTGGAGGCCGAGCTGCAGCGCCTGACCGAGGACCGGCGGGCCCGCGACGCCGAGGGGGTCGCCGACCTGCTCCGGTTGCTGGGCCCGCTGTCGACCGCAGAAGTCGCCCAACGGACGCAGGACGCCGTACGCGACGAGGCCGCCTCCTGGCTCGAGCTGCTCCGTGACGCCCGCCGCGTGTTCCCGGTCCGGGTCGCCGGCGAGGACCGCTGGGCAGTGGTCGAGGACGTCGCACGGCTTCGGGACGGCCTGGGGGTCCCCGTGCCGCCGGGCACACCTGAGACCTTCACCGAGCCCGTCGCGGACCCCCTGGCCGACCTGGTCTCGCGCTACGCGCGCACCCACGGCCCCTTCACGACGGCGGACGTCGCGGCACGGCTCGGGCTCGGGGTGGCGGTCGCGAAGCAGACCCTCGACCGACTCGCCGCACAGGGGCGCGTCCTCGAGGGCGAGTTCCGTCCCGCGGGTGTCGGTGCCGAGTGGTGCGACGCCGAGGTGCTGCGCAGGCTCCGGCGCCGTTCGTTGGCCGCCCTGCGCAAGGAGGTCGAGCCCGTCGAGCCCGCGACGCTGGGGCGGTTCCTGCCGGCGTGGCAGAACGTGGTCACCGGCAACGGTCGTGGCCTCCGCGGCGTGGACGGGGTGCTCAGCGTCGTCGAGCAGCTGGCCGGGTGCGCTGTTCCTGCCTCCGCCCTGGAGCCCCTGGTGCTCGGCAGCCGGGTGGTGGACTACTCCCCCGCGATGCTCGACGAGCTGACCGCCGGTGGTGAGGTGCTCTGGGCAGGTCACGGACAGCTGCCGGGCACGGACGGCTGGGTCTCGCTGCACCTCGCCGACTCCGCGCACCTGACGCTCCCCGACCACGGCGAGCTGGAGACCACCCCGGTCCACGAGGCGGTCCTCGACGCCCTCGACGGCGGCGGCGCGTTCTTCTACCGACAGCTCGCCGACCTTGCCCAGGCGAAGATCGGCGTGATCGACGACCCCGCGATCCAGTCCGCGCTGTGGGACCTCGTCTGGGCAGGCCGGGTGGCCGGAGACACGCTGGCGCCGCTGCGAGCGCTGACGAGCACGGGGCGGACGGCCCATCGCGCGACCGGCGCACGCCGCAGCTCGCCGAGGGCGCGTTCCATGTCGCGGCGTCCTCCCAGGCCGGGACGAGGTCCGAGCCGCACGGGACCGCCGACCGTGGCGGGCCGCTGGGCGCTCCTGCCCGAGCTCGAGCCGGACGTGACCCGGCGAGCGCACGCGAGCGCGGAGGCGCTGCTCGAGCGGCACGGTGTCGTCACCCGAGGCGCGGTCACCAGCGAGCGCGTCCCCGGGGGCTTCGCCGGCGTCTACAAGGTCCTCTCGGCCTTCGAGGACTCCGGGCGGTGCCGGCGCGGGTACTTCGTCGCCTCCCTGGGCGCCGCCCAGTTCGGCGTGCCAGGTGCGGTCGACCGGCTGCGCTCCTACTCCCGTGAGCCCGGGTCCGAGCCCGGCACCAAGCCGGAGGCGGTCGCGCTCGCGGCCACCGACCCCGCGAACCCGTACGGCGCCGCCCTGCCCTGGCCCGAGCGGGTCGTCGACGACGCGGCGACCACAGGGGACGGCACCGGAACGCGCGCTCACCGACCCGGCCGCAAGGCGGGAGCGCTCGTCGTGCTCGTGGACGGCGACCTCATGCTGTACGTCGAGCGCGGCGGTCGCACCCTGCTCACCTTCGGTGACGACCCGGACCTGCTCGGTCCCGCCACCCAGGCCCTCGCCAGCGCAGTCCGCCACGGAGCCCTCGGCCGCCTCACGGTGGAGCGTGCGGACGGCGAGCACATCCTGGGCCTCGGCGAGCGCTCGAGCGGCCTGCGCCACGCACTGGAGTCGGCAGGGTTCGTGGCCACGCCGAGAGGGTTGCGGTTGCGTGCCTGAGGGGGACACCGTCTGGCGCACCGCCCACCACCTGGACCGTGCGCTGTCCGGCCAGGTGCTCGTCGCCACGGACTTCCGGGTTCCGGCCCTCGCCACCTCCGACCTGTCCGGTCGTCCGGTGACCGAGACCGTGGCGCGCGGCAAGCACCTGCTCACCCGCATCGGCGAGGGCACCGATGCCGTCACGCTCCACACCCATCTGAAGATGGAGGGCGCCTGGCACCTCTACCGCCGCGACACCCGGTGGCGCCGGCCTGCACACGAGGCGAGGGTGGTCCTGCAGACCGAGGAGTGGACGGCGGTGGGGTTCTCGCTCGGCATCGTCGAGCTCCTTGCGCGCAGCGAGGAGGAGGCGGTCGTCGGTCACCTCGGTCCTGACCTGCTCGGCCCGGACTGGGACCTCGACGAGGCGGTACGCCGTGTCTCCGGCGACCCGGACCGACCGGTCGGCGAAGCGATCCTCGACCAGCGCAACGTCGCCGGCATCGGGAACATGTACAAGTCGGAGCTGTGCTTCCTGCTGGGACTCCATCCGTGGCTCCCGGTCCACGAGGTGCCCGACCTGGCGGCGCTGCTCCGCAAGGCGCAGAGGGTGCTCGAGGCCAACAAGATGCGCACCGCCCAGACCACCACCGGCGACACCCGGCGAGGTCGTCAGGTCTGGGTCTACCGCCGGGAGCGGCAGCCCTGCCGTCGCTGCGACACTCCGGTCGAGGTGGCCATGCAGGGTCCGGAGGGCAAGGAGCAGGGGACGTACTGGTGCCCGACCTGTCAGCCGTCGTCCCTCGCCTGATCCCGCTTCGGGAAGCGACCCGGACGGGCAGCGCCACCCGGACACGCCCACTACCGGCGGACGACCACCCGGTGCAGGTTGCGGTCGCCGCGCCACCACCACCCGGGCGCGGCGCGGACCTGGTACCGGACCGTGCGACGCGGCCGCACCGTGAAGGTCCGGTAGCCCTTGGTGACCCGGCGCGTCCGGAGCCTCGACCAGTGGTCGGCTCCGCGAGGTCGCGCCCAAAGCGCAGCGCGACCCGTGACCGGCCGTCCCAGGTCGTTGTGCCACCGCAGGGTGAGCCGGGCACGAGCACCCTTGCGTATGCGGTGGGGCCCCCCGAGCCGCGCGACGGTGGGCGCCTTCACGCCGTCGATGCGCTCCGCTGCCGAAGGCCCGGCGCCCGTGGGCGCCTCCTGCGAGGGAACCCATCGGACCTTGACGTCACGGCGGAGCCACAGGCTGGTGGAGACCTGACCGTCGGCGCCGGTCGCGCGGTGCTGGATGGGGTGCCACGAGCCCTGGTAGTACGTCTCCAGCGTCGTCCAGGACCACCGCACCGGCCTGCCGCTCTCGTCCGCCAGGCTCGCGCTCACCGGGACGCGGGTGGCGAGCCGGGCCGACTCCGGCGCCGAGACCTGCCAGGCGGTCCCGCTCAGAGAGGCGCGGCGCGCGTCGTACGTGGGATGCGGCATGGCAAGGCCGCGCTCGACGAGGACATCATGGAGGAGCCTCGGGCGGTCGGTGCTGATCGCGTCCACGCCGGTGTCCAGCATGGTCTCCATGTCGTCCTTGCCGTTGACCACGAACGTGCTGACCTGCACGCCGACATCATGGGCGCGGCCGACCTCGTCCCGGTCGAGCTGGGTGTAGTGCACGTTGATCTGGTCGAGCCAGTCGAGGTCCGACTGCTCGTAGGCTCCGAGTGCGCCGACCGGCACGGTGGGGTACCGGTCGTGCAGGTCGCGCAGGAAGTCCTCGTCGAAGCTCTGCACCACCAGCCGGTGGTCGGTCCCCCCGGGTTCCAACCAGTCCGTGTTGTCGCGGATGGCCCGGACCACCTGGTCCCCGATACCGGGGTACTCGGACGGCTGCTTGACCTCGAGGTAGACCCCGCTGGGTGCCTGGTCCAGGTCGTTGAGCATCTCCGCGAGCGTGGGGATGCGCGTGCCGTGGTAGGAGGAGTGGAACCAGGAGCCGGCGTCGAGTCGCTGGAGCTCGTCGTAGGTGAAGTCACCGACGTCCCAAGGGGCACGGTCCGGATAGACCTTCTCGACATTCGTGGTCCGCGCAAGGCTCCGGTCGTGCAGCACCACGAGCTTCGAGTCCGCGGTGCGGTGCACATCGATGCCCTGGAAGTCACTCTCCTCGGCGATCGCCTGGCTCACCGCGGGCATGGTGTTCTCAGGTGCTGCGACGCTGAAGCCGCGATGGGCGACGTTGGCTACGCCGAGCGTGCCCTCGGTGGGGCTGTTGGACATGTCTCCCGGCTGCTGAGGCTCCGGAGTCGGTGGCGTCGTCGTCGCCGCGGCGGGCGTGACGGTCAGCGCGGGGCCCAGGACGACTGCGGCCAGCAGGGATGCGACCCGAGTGCACATGTTCCCCCTCATGAGAAGCGAAAAGTACAGATGTCAGGCTAGACAGACCCGGGCTAGGTCACAAACACCTCACCCGCAACGGCAGGGCTGTACCAGCCGCCGACTCGCCGCCCAGGCGCGACGATCGGCGTACCTTCGGGCCTATGGCCGAGACCGACGAGGTCAGGCTGCTCACGCCGGCTTTCGTGGCGCTGACCCTGTCGGACCTCGCCTACTTCACCGCCGGCGGCATCCTGCTCGCTGTGACGCCGCTGTTCGTCGTCGGCCCGCTCGGCGGCGGCGCGGGCGCGGTCGGCCTCGCCATGGGCGCGTTCAGCGTCAGCACCCTGCTGCTACGTCCGTGGGCCGGACGCTGGACCGACCGTCACGGCCGCCGACGGCTCCTGGTCGGCGGTGCCGCGCTCTTCGCCTGCGTCACCCTCGGCTACCTCGTCGTGGACGGCGTCGCGGGCCTCATCGCGCTCCGACTGCTCCTCGGGGTCGCGGAGGCGACCTACTTCGTGGCCGGGTTCGCCGCTCTCGCCGACCTGGCGCCGCCCCAACGGGCAGGCGAGGCGCTCAGCCTCAACTCGCTGGCCCTGTACGCCGGGACGGCACTCGGCCCGCTCCTCGGCCAGACGCTCCTGCACTGGGGTGGGTTCCAGGTCGCCTGGATCGGCTCCGTCGTGCTGGCGGCGTCAGCGGCCGCCATCGCGCTCCGGGTCCCCGAGACGCACCCGCCCGGGGACGAGGTCGGCCCGCCCGCACCGCTGATCCACCGTGCGGCGCTCCTGCCGGGGGCGGCGCTGTTCTGCGGGGTGGCAGCGATGGCGGGGTTCCTGGCGTTCGCGGTGCTCCGGGCACAGGCCTTGGGCATCGAGAAGTGGAGCCTGGTGCTGCTGCTGTTCGGAGCCACGGTGATCGTGTGCCGGCTCGTCTTCGCGCGGCTTCCCGACCGGGTGGGTGCTCGTCGTGTCGCCGCGGCCGCGCTCGCGGTGGTCGGCATCGGGCTGATCCTGGTCGCGACGGCCGGATCACCGGTCGGCCTGCTGCTCGGGACGTTCGTCCTCGGCACCGGGATAGCCTTCGTGACGCCCGCAGTGTTCGCGTCCATCTTCTCGGTCGTGCCGGCCGAGCAGCGTGGGAGCGCCGCGGCCACCACGTCGGTCTTCCTGGATCTCGGGCTCGGCGGCGGCCCCATGGTCGTGGGCGTGCTGGCAGCAGCGACGACCATCCCCGACGCGCTCCTGCTCGTGGCCGCCTTGCCGTTGATGGGCAGCGTGGTGATGGGACTTCTCGCGCGTCGAACGGTCGAGGTAGCGACCGCCGCGTGACGCGTCGCGGCGCGAGCCGCGCCGGCGTGCTGTTCCGGGTGCTGCACCTGGGCCGGGGCTCAGGCTGCGGAGGCGACCACGTCACCGTCGCCGGCGGCAGGCGAGGTGGCCTCGTCGACCGCGATCGCGAGGGCGGCCTCCTCCAGCGCCACGGCGTCGCTCACCTCGGCGAGGATCTCGGAGAGCGGCACGTCCAGGGCGCTGCAGATCGAGGCGAGCAGCTCGGAGGACGCCTCCTTCTGACCGCGCTCGATCTCGGAGATGTAGCCCAGGCTCACGCGGGCCTCGGCGGACACCTGGCGCAGCGTCTGGCCCTGGCGGATCCGCCGCGTACGGAGGACCTCGCCGAGCAGGCGACGGAAGAGGACCATGCCGCTGCTCCTTTCAGGACTTCGTGTTCCGGACAACGCTACCGGTCCGGGGAAACTTCCCGCCGGTGGACCAGCCGTCGGACTGCTGGATTCATGCGGCGCCTGCTCCGGTGACGACCT
This sequence comes from uncultured Actinomycetota bacterium, assembly GCA_963823965.1. Classification (GTDB taxonomy): domain Bacteria; phylum Actinomycetota; class Actinomycetes; order Propionibacteriales; family Nocardioidaceae; genus Nocardioides_C. Next base: position 440,661 of record CAWGNO010000002.1, read on the forward strand.
CGAGCACCAGGTCGACGGCCGCCTTCACGACCTTCTCCCGGATCGCCGCACGGTCGCCCTCCATCTCGAAACGGCGGCTGGTGACCCCGCCCGGGCCGGCGACGCCCACGAAGACAAGGCCGACCGGCTTGCCCTCCTGGGTGGTCGGCCCCGCGACGCCCGTGGTGCTCACGGCGTAGTCGGCGTGCACGAGCCTGCGAGCTCCCGAGGCCATCTCCTCGGCGCACTCGGCCGAGACCACGCCGTACCGCTCGACCGTCTCCTCGGAGACCCCGAGGACGCTGCGCTTGACGTCGGTCGCGTAGCTGACGACGCCGCCTCGGTAGGTGTCGCTGGAACCAGGCGCCGCGCTGAGCACGTCCGCCAGACGTCCCCCGGTCAGCGACTCCGCCGTCGCCACCACGGCCGAACGCCGGAGCAGCTCGGCCTGGAGCGCGGCCGCGACGCTGCCCTGGTCGCTCGCCGGAACGTACCCGGGTTCTGCCCCGGCGTCGCTGCCGGCCTTGCCTGCAGCCTGCCGGACCTCGGACATGCGCTCCTCCTGGTACGTGTCGGCACCGTCCACCCGCTTCGGGCTCACCGCGCTCATGGTAGCCACGCCACGCGTTCCGAAACCTCCGTGCGGTCGGCCCGTCGCACACCTCCCGTTACGGTGGGCTCCATGGCGCTCCCCATCGAGGACTACGCCCTCATCGGCGACCACGCGACGGCTGCCCTCGTCGGTCGCGACGGGTCCGTGGACTGGCTGTGCCTTCCGCGGTTCGACTCCGCCGCGTGCTTCGCCGCCCTGCTCGGGAGCCCCGAGAACGGCCGCTGGCTCATCGGACCGGAGGGCGAGCACACGAGCACCCGCCGGTACGTCGACGACACGGCGGTCCTGGAGACGACGTACACCACTCCCACCGGGCGGGCGCGGGTCATCGACGTCATGCCGATCGCCGACGAGCGGGCCGACATCGTGCGTCGCGTCGAGGGGCTCGAGGGCACCGTGCACCTGCGGCACGAGTGGGTGATGCGCCCCGCCTACGGCAAGGTCGTGCCCTGGGTGACCCGCCAGCGCGTCTACGGCGCCGACGTGATCGTGGCCATCGCCGGCCCGGACAAGTTCGTGCTCCGCGGGGACCGCCTCCCGAGCGCGGTCGACGGCCACCACGAGGACCGGTTCGACCTCGCCGCCGGCGAGAAGATGACCTTCGCGCTCACCTGGGTGCCCTCGCACAGGCCGCCGCCGGAGTTCCTCGAGTTCGACTCCCGCATCGAGGCCACGGTGGCCCGCAGCCAGCGATGGGCGTCCGCGTGCCGGTACGAGGGCCCCTATCGCGAGGCGGTGGTCAGATCCCTGGTCACGCTCCGCCTGATGACGCACCGGGCCACCGGCGGCATGGTGGCCGCGCCGACGACCTCCCTCCCCGAGGACTTCGGCGGCGAGCGCAACTGGGACTACCGCTACTGCTGGCTCCGCGACGCCTCGCTGACCCTGGAGGCGCTGCTCGGGTGCGGCTACCGGGCCGAGGCACGCCTGTGGCGGGACTGGCTGCTGCGCGCGGTGGCGGGCGACCCCGGCGACCTGCAGATCATGTACGCCGTGGACGGCGCCCGGGAGCTGCCGGAGCGCGAGCTGGAGCACCTCGCCGGCTACGAGGGCTCCCGCCCGGTCCGGGTCGGCAACGGTGCAGTCGACCAGATGCAGACCGATGTGCTGGGCGAGGTGATGATCGCCCTGCAGATGGCGCGCGAGCTGCGCGTGTCGGAGACCGAGGACTCGTGGGCGCTCCAGCGGGTGCTGGTCGAGGACCTCGCCGAGAACTGGGACCAGCCGGACAACGGCCTGTGGGAGGTGCGCGGACCCCGGCGCCACTTCACCCACTCGCGGGTGATGGTCTGGGTCGCCTTCGACCGGGCGGTGCGCGCCGTCGAGGTGCACGGCTTCGACGGCCCGGTCGCTCGCTGGCGAAAGCTGCGCGACGAGGTCCGCGAGGAGATCCTCGCCCACGGCTTCGACGCCGAGCGCAACACCTTCACCCAGCACTACGACACCAGCGAGGTGGACGCCTCGCTGCTGGTCCTGCCACTGGTGGGCTTCGTCGACGGCGACGACCCGCGAATGCTCGGCACCATCGCCGCAGTCGAGCAGGACCTGATGAAGACCGGTCTCGTCCAGCGCTACCGGACCGAGTCCGGCGTCGACGGCCTCTCCGGTACCGAGCACCCGTTCCTCGCCTGCTCGTTCTGGCTGGTCTCGGCCTACGCCAAGGCGGGCCGCCTCGACGATGCCCACGCCCTCATGGAGCGGCTGCTGGCCCTGCGCAACGACGTCGGCCTCCTGGCGGAGGAGTACGACCCGGTCGGCGAGCGGATGGTCGGGAACTTCCCCCAGGCGTTCTCGCACCTCGCTCTGGTCGGGGCCGCCGTGGACCTCGCCGAGGCGGATCCACGCGACGAAGATCCCGCGGCGCGACCGGACCAGACCTCGCCCGGCTGACCGAGGCCAGCTCAGACGCGGTCGTGCGGCTGGGTCAAGCGGCGCGGTCAGGCGGCAGGGTCAGCAGGCAGGTCAGACCGAGGCGGCTGCCTTGTGGTGGCGGCGCTGCTTGAAGGCGTCGCGGAAGAACTCGTAGCCGGAGAAGACCGTCATCGCCACGGCAGCGGCGAGCAGGACCATGGCGACCCACCACAGCACGAGCGCCGGGACCTCCAGCGGCCCCTCGACCAGGCGCAGCGGCAGCACCAGCAGTCCGAGTGCCAACGCCTGGAGCATCGTCTTCAGCTTCCCCGACTTGTTGGCCGCGAGCACGACGTGCTTGGCGACCGAGAGGCGCATCAGCGTGACGCTCCACTCGCGCAGCAGGACCAGGATGGTCACCCACCACCACACCTCGCCGATGATCGACAGACCGATGAAAGCCATGCCGGTGAGGGCCTTGTCGGCGATCGGGTCGGCGATCTTGCCGAAGTTGGTGACCAGGTTGTGCTTGCGGGCGAGGTCACCGTCGATCTTGTCGGTGATCATGGCGGCGACGAAGATCGCCCACGCCACCGTGCGCCAGAGCACCGACTCGCCGCCGTCGATCAGGAGTGCCCAGGCGAAGAACGGGACCATCACGATGCGCAGCGTGGTCAGCGCGTTGGGGATGTTCCAGTTGCTCGGCTTCACGTCCGCGGACACTGTGAGGTCACCTCTCGTCGGTCGCGGCGCTGGCCACGAGGTCCACTCCGTCCGAGGCCGTCACCAAGGCCCGGACGATCTCCCCCACGTATGCCCCGGTCGGCAGGTCCACAACCGTCGTCGAGCCGTCGACCTCGGGGCCCTGGTGCTCTGCTCGCCCCTCGGCGGTCCCGTCGTGCGCGATCGACTCGACCAGCACGTCGACGTGCTCGCCGATCCGCTCCTCGGCGCGCTGGGCGGTGAGCTCCTCGGCCAGCCGGGTGACGTGCTCGGTGCGGGCCCGGATCTCCTCCTCGTCGAGCTTCCCGTCGTACGACGCAGCCTCGGTGCCGTCCTCGTCGGAGTAGCCGAAGACGCCGACCGCGTCCATGCGGGCGGCCTCGATGAAGTCGCACAGGATCTCGAGGTCCTCCTCGGTCTCCCCCGGGAAGCCGACGATGACGTTGGAGCGCACACCGGCGAGCGGGGCCTGCGAGCGAACCTGCTCGAGCAGGGCGAGGAAGCTCTCCGGGTCACCGAAGCGGCGCATCCGCCGGAGCACGGCGTTCGAGGCGTGCTGGAAGGAGAGGTCGAAGTACGGCGCGACGCCGGGCGTGCCGGCGATCGCGCCCACCAGCCCGGGACGGGTCTCGGCCGGCTGGAGGTAGGAGACCCGGACGCGCTCGACACCGTCCACAGCCGCCAGCTCGGGCAGCAGCGTCTCCAGCAGGCGGAGGTCCCCGAGGTCCTTGCCGTAGGAGGTGGAGTTCTCACTCACCAGGAAGAGCTCCTTGACCCCCTGCTCACCGAGCCACCGGGCCTCGCCGAGCACGTCGGAGGGCCGTCGTGACACGAACGAACCCCGGAAGGCAGGGATCGCACAGAAGGCGCAGCGGCGGTCGCATCCGCTCGCGAGCTTCAGGGGTGCCATGGGCCCGCCGTCGAGCCGCCTGCGAACCGCCCGGGGGCCGGCGGCGGGCGCCGCCCCCTCCGGGAGGTCGGGGGCCGCGATCGTGTGGCCCGGCAGGACCACGGAGTCGGCCTGGGCGCCCCGGTCACTGGGCGAGATCGGAAGGAGCTTGCGGCGATCCTGGGGCGTGTGCGGGTGGTGCTGCTCCCCGGCGAGGATGGAGCGCAGACGGCCGGCGATGTCGGGGTAGTCGTCGAAGCCGAGCACGGCATCGGCCTCCGGAAGGGACTCGGCGAGGTCCTTGCCGTAGCGCTCGGCGAGGCAGCCGACGGCCACGACCGCCTTCGTCGTACCTGCGTCCTTGAGGTCGGCAGCCTCCAGCAGCGTGTCGACCGAGTCCTTCTTCGCGGCCTCCACGAACCCGCAGGTGTTGACCACCACGGTCTCGGCCTCGGCGGCGTCGTCGACGAGGCGGAAGCCCCCGGCCTCGAGGCGGCCGGCGAGCTCTTCGGAGTCCACCTCGTTGCGAGCGCACCCGAGGGTGAGCATCGCGACGGTGGTCAGGTCCGCCTCGGAGGGCGCAGTGGTGTCTGGAGAAGTAGTCATAACCGGGTACGAGTATGACGGGCCTACCCCGCGCACCGCGAACCGCGCCCGTCGGATGCCCGTCCGAGCCCGCCCGCAGGCGGGGTCGCCGGTCAGACCAGGAGCGTGGGCGCGGCCGGGCCGGGAACCGTTCCGGGCAGGCTTTCGGGGGCTGACCCGACCACGGCCGCGCCGTGGATCAGGGGCGTCGGCACCTCGACAGGGTCGGTGCTGAACAGCCGCAGCACGCCCCAGACCAGGATCAGTGTGAGCGCGACTCCGAGAAGCAGGGTCCAGCTCGGTCCCCCGACGGTGGCGCGCATGCTTCCGGTCATGCCCGTGGCGAGCTCCGCCTCGAACACCCGGCGGGCGTTGATGGGCGCCGTTGCGTACTTCTCCTCGAACATCCGGAGCAGCGGCTCGGGGTCCTTGCCGAGGATGCGCGCCAGGGTGCGCAGATGGCCGCGGGCGTAGAAGTCCCCGCCGCACGGCGCGAAGTCGTCCACCTCGATGGACTCGATGACGTGCGGGCGGATCCGCGTGCGCTCGGCGAGGTCGTCCACGCTGAGCCCGAGCCGTGTGCGCGCCGCGGTCAGCTCGGGGCCGATCACGGGGTCGTAGGCGGGCTCGGTGGCGTAGTCGTCGATCACCAGCGGCTCGACCGGGTCGCCCAGCGTCGAGATGGGACGCACCCGCTCGTCGACGTCGACCCGCTCGAACACCAGGTCGACGCTTCCGGGCCGGCGCAGCTCGCGGCCGTCCGTGGCGGCGGGCTCGTCGACGGCCGGATCGAGCGCCGCGCCGCCCGGGGTGGACAGGTCGAGGGTGGCCTCGGCGCGCAGGCCGGGACGGGTCTCGCGGAGCGCGGCAGGGGCGGCAGACCCGATCGGCGGGACCGCCGGGCCGTCTGCGTCCTCTGCGGCTTCGTCGGTCGAGGCGGCGGCAGTGCCGTCGGACGCCGCGCCGGGGCTGTCGACGTCGTGGGAGCGACCCTTGGCCACCCGGGAGACGATCGTGCCGATCCCGCCCAGCATGGCGCGCAGCTGCGGCCGGGACGCCGGGGCACCCACCGCCTCCGGACCGGCGTGCGAGTCGACCCCCGCTGCGCCAGGCTCCCCAAGCCCGCTCGCCGGGCCCGCGTCGGCGCCCGTGGCGCCGGTCGGGGAGTCCCAGGCTCGTCTCGTCGTGCACCCGCGGGAAGACCTCGCGTCGCACCTGACCGGCCGGCGCGTCATCGGAAGGCCCGTCAGCGCGCGCCTCGGAGGCGGCGCCCTCGTCAGCCGCGTCGACCGCGCCGTCGGGCAGGTCGACCTCGGGCTTCCGCGCCTCGCGCGTGGGGGCCGGCTCCGGCTGCGTCGACTGGTCTCGTCCGCGTGCCTCGCGGTCGACGACCTCGAGCGTCTGCGGGTCGAGCTCGACGACCTCGGCCCGGCCCAGCGCGAGCGCCGCGATCTCGTCGGCGACGTTGCTCTTGCGGGAGGTGGAGATCCGGGTCGTCGCGCCGAGCGGCACCGCGAGCGCGGCGCCGTACATCTTCTGGTTGAGCACGACCTGGCGACGTGCCTTGCCCTCGACGCCGTCCAGGGCCCGGGCGAGGCTGTGCGGGCTGAACACGAGCCTGCCGTCGCGCAGCGGGCCGCGGCGAGGGTGCACCACGACCTGGCCGACGGCCTCCCACGGCAGACCCCGCCACTCGTCCCCGAGGCGGATTCGCACGCCCAGGTCGTCGGCGACGAGCAGGGGAGTTTTCGCGTCGACCAGGGCAATGAGATGGACCGCCGCGATCAGGCCCATCGCGGCGAAGAGGCCCCAGTCGAGGGGGGCCATGGTCTGGGCGGCCCGCCACAGGTAGGCGATGGCGACCGCCGAGGCGGCACCGCCCACGAGGACCGCCACACCGGCGTTGCGGCGCACGACGACCGGGCTGCCCGCGACCCCGACATGGTCCGAGCCGTCGGGACGCACGGCCGCCGGACGCTCCGGCTCGTGGTCCTGCTCGACGACGCGCTGCTCGCTTCGACCGGCTGGCATGGCGCTCACTGCTCCCCCTGCAAGGTTGCGAGGACTTCTTCGAGGTCGTCGGGCTTGATCAGCACGTCGCGTGCCTTGGAGCCTTCGCTGGGCCCGACGACACCGCGGCTCTCCAGGATGTCCATCAGACGACCTGCCTTGGCGAACCCGACCCTGAGCTTGCGCTGCAGCATCGAGGTGGACCCGAACTGGGTGGACACCACGAGCTCGACGGCCTGGATCACGAGGTCCATGTCGTCGCCGATGTCGTCGTCGAGGTCCTTCTTGGCCTGCTGCGGGACGGTGACGTCCTCGCGGTACGTCGGCTCGAGCTGGTTCTTGCAGTGGGAGACCACCTGGTTGATCTCGGCCTCGGTGACCCAGGACCCCTGGACACGAACCGACTTCCCCGCGCCCATCGGGAGGAACAGCCCGTCACCCTGTCCGACGAGCTTCTCCGCGCCCGGCTGGTCGAGGATGACCCGGCTGTCGGCGAGGCTGGAGGTGGCGAAGGCCAGGCGCGACGGCACGTTGGCCTTGATCAGACCCGTGACCACGTCGACCGACGGCCGCTGCGTCGCGAGCACGAGATGGATACCGGCCGCACGAGCGAGCTGGGTGATGCGGACGACCGCGTCCTCCACGTCACGCGGAGCGACCATCATCAGGTCGGCGAGCTCGTCGACGACCACGAGGAGGTACGGGTACGGCGCGAGCACCCGCTCGCTCCCCGGAGGAACCTGGACCTTGCCCGCCCGGACCGCCTTGTTGAAGTCGTCGACGTGCCGGAAGCCGAACGCGGCCAGGTCGTCGTACCGCATGTCCATCTCGCGCACGACCCACTGGAGGGCCTCGGCGGCCTTCTTGGGCGAGGTGATGATCGGCGTGATCAGGTGCGGCACGCCCTCGTAGACGTTGAGCTCCACGCGCTTGGGGTCGACGAGGATCATCCGGACCTCGTCGGGGGTGGAGCGCATGAGGATGGAGGTGATCATCGAGTTCACGAAGCTCGACTTGCCGGAGCCGGTGGCACCGGCCACGAGGAGGTGCGGCATCTTCGCCATGTTGGCCACCACGAAGCCGCCCTCCACGTCCTTGCCGAGCCCGACGATCATCGGGTGGTGGTCGTTGCGGGCGTTCGCCGACCGGAGCACGTCGCCGAGGGAGACGATCTCCTTGTCGGTGTTCGGGATCTCGATGCCGATCGCGGACTTGCCGGGGATCGGCGACAGGATGCGCACGTCCGCCGAGGCGACGGCGTAGGCGATGTTCTTGCCCAGCGCGGTGACCTTCTCCACCTTCACCGCGGGGCCGAGCTCGACCTCGTAGCGGGTGACCGTCGGGCCGCGGGTGTAGCCGGTGACCTGGGCGTCGATGTCGAACTGCTCGAGCACCTCGGTCAGGCGGCTGACGACGTCGTCGGAGGCCTTGGAGCGGGCCTTGTGCGGGCTGCCCGGCTTGAGCACATCGTTGGCCGGCAGCGAGTAGGTGACGTCGCCGGACAGCGCGAGCTGCTCCACCCGCGCCGGGAGCGGTGCGTGCGGGGGCGGCTCGAGGTCGCCCTTGCCGGTGGTCTCCGGCTCGGCGGAGTCCTCCTTCTCGGCCTCCGCCTTCTTGCCGCGCTTCTTGAACGCGCGGTCCTCCAGGACCGGGGTGTCGTAGGGCTTGTCCCGGTCCGGGTCGATGTCGTCCCCGGACATGGAACCCACCCGGCGGCGGGGGCGGCTGCGCTTGAGCGGCGCGGTCGGCTCGTCGGCGTCCTCCGCATCGGCGGCAGGCGTGCGCCCGAGCATGCGGTCACGGGCCGCAGCCAGGCGGGTGGGGATCTGGTACACCGGCGTCGCGGTGATGACGAGCACGCCGAAGACCGCGAGCAGGACCAGCAGCGGTACGACGACGAAGGTGCTGCGCAGCAGGTCCATGAACAGCGACGCGATGACGAACCCGAGGGCTCCCCCGGCCTGCTGCAGGTCGGAGGTGTCACCGAGCCGGGGCTCGGGCATGCCGTGGGCGATGTGCACGAGCCCGAGGACGCCGAACAGGAGCGCCGCCCAGCCGATGACCTGCCTGCCGGCCGGGCCGTTGCTCTCGGGGTTGCGCAGGTTGCGGACCGCGATGAAGACCAGGAGCAGCGGCACGAACCAGCCGATGAGCCCGACGGAGCCGTTGACGACGGTGCGCGTGAAGTGGCCGACGCCGCCCGGGAGCTGCCACCACACGGAGGCGGCGACGACGAGCGCCAGGCCGATCAGGAAGAGTCCGGCCCCGTCCCGGCGGTGCTCGGGGTCGAGCTCACGCGCGGTGTGGCCGATGTGGCGGACCGTCGCTCCGACGGCGTGCGCGATCCCCAGCCAGACGGCTGCGACCCCCCTGCCGAGGGCAGCGAACAGCGTCGCGATGGGGCCAGGCCCGTTGCGGACCGCCCGGGGCGCCGGCCGCTTCTGCTTCGCCTTGGAGGACGAGCGGGCCGACGACGAGGGCTTCCGACGGGTCTGGCTTCCGGACGAGCGGGTCTTGGAGGCAGTCTTGCCCCGCGACGCCGGTGGGGAAGACGTACGGGTCGCCATGGTGACGAGGGTATGCGACCGCACCACCGGTCCCAGGGATCACACGCCGGTCGTGGGGTGTGGGGGTGCAGGCGGATGACTCCACCGAGACCGGTTCGCGACCTTTGTGCAACCACCTCGTGACCGTATCGGGGGGTTCGCCCCGATCTTGGGACCTCCGCTGTCGGCACGTGGGTCGAAAGTCCCTGATGAGACACCGCGGTCCCGGCATACGTTCGGAGCACCTCGGCGTCGCTGCCGCGCGCCCCTTCAGCTCCGAGAGGAACCTACGTGGACGTCGTCGACATCGCCCGATGGCAGTTCGGGATCATCACCGTCTACCACTTCTTGTTCGTCCCCATCACCATCGGGATGTCCGCGATCATCGCGGTCTTCGAGACGATGTGGGTCCGCACGCGCAAGGAGGAGTACCTCCGGCTGACCAAGTTCTTCGGGAAGCTGTTCCTGATCAACTTCGCCATCGGCGTCGTCACCGGCATCGTCCAGGAGTTCCAGTTCGGCATGAACTGGAGCGACTACTCACGCTTCGTGGGCGACATCTTCGGAGCGCCGCTGGCCATCGAGGGCCTGCTGGCGTTCTTCCTGGAGTCCACGTTCCTGGGTCTGTGGATCTTCGGCTGGGACAAGCTGCCGCGCGGCCTGCACGCCGCCTGCATCTGGCTTGTGCACATAGGCACGCTGCTCTCGGCGTACTTCATCCTCGCGGCGAACTCCTGGATGCAGCACCCGGTCGGCTTCGAGTTCAACCCCGCCACCGGCCGCGCCGAGCTCACCGACTTCTGGGCGGTGATGACCAACAAGGTGCAGATGGTCACCTTCCCGCACACCGTGCTGGCCGCCTACATGACGGGTGCCGCCTTCATCGGCGGCGTCGCGTTCTGGCTGATGATGCGCCGGAGCACCCCGGAGGGCGACCGCCCGATGTACCGCACGGCGGTGCGCATCGGCTCGGTGGTCGCGCTGGTCGCGGGCCTCGGGGTCGCGGTCTCCGGCGATTTCCAGGGCAAGGTGATGACCGAGGTGCAGCCCATGAAGATGGCCGCCGCCGAGGCGCTGTACGACACCGAGGCGCCGGCGAGCTTCTCCTTGTTCACGATCGGGTCGCTCGACGGCTCCGAGGAGGTCTTCTCGATCAAGGTCCCGAACCTGCTCTCCTTCCTCGCGACCGGCACCACGGACGGCGAGGTCGTCGGCATCAACGAGCTGCGCGCGCAGTACGAGCAGACCTATGGCGAGGACCCGGGAGCGAAGTACTACTCCCCCGGCGACTACACCCCGATCATCCCCATCACGTACTGGACCTTCCGGCTGATGATCGGCCTGGGAGTCCTCGCCGCCGCCTTCGCCGCCGCCCTGCTCTGGGCGACGCGGAAGGGCCGGGTCCCGAGCGGCCGAGCGTGGGTGTGGGTGGCGGTCTCGCTGCCGCTGCTCCCGGTCGTGGCCAACTCGTTCGGCTGGCTCTTCACCGAGATGGGCCGCCAGCCGTGGGCGGTCTTCGGCCTGATGACCACCGCCAACGCGGTCTCCCCCGGCGTCAGCGTCGGGGAGGCGTGGACCTCGGTCATCACGCTGACCCTCGTCTACGCCGTGCTGATGGTGATCGAGGTGGGGCTGATGCTCCACTACGTCCGCAAGGGCGCGGAGCCGTTCGAAGAGCCCCCCTCGCCGACGCTGCGCGAGCAGTCCGACGAGCCGCTGACCTTCGCCTACTGAGACACGAGAGAGACTTCCCATGGAACTGACCACCGTCTGGTTCAGCCTCATCGCCGTCCTGTGGATCGGCTACTTCGTGCTGGAGGGCTTCGACTTCGGCGTCGGCATGCTGCTCCCTGTCCTGGCCCGCGACGACACCGAGCGCCGCGTCATGATCAACACCATCGGCCCGGTCTGGGACGGCAACGAGGTCTGGGTCCTCGTCGCCGGCGGCGCCACCTTCGCGGCCTTCCCCGAGTGGTACGCCACCCTCTTCAGCGGCTTCTACCTCCCCCTGCTGATCATCCTGGTGGCGCTCATCGTCCGGGGACTGGCGTTCGAGTACCGAGCCAAGCGTGACGACGCGACCTGGCGGGCGCGCTGGGACCGGGCGATCTTCTTCGGCTCGCTGCTCCCCGCCGTGCTGTGGGGCGTGGCGTTCGCGAACATCGTGCACGGCGTGCCCATCAACGCCGACAAGGAGTACGTCGGGACGACCCTGACCCTGCTCAACCCGTACGCCCTGCTCGGCGGGCTGACCACGCTGGGACTGTTCCTCACCCACGGCGCCCTGTTCCTGGCGCTCAAGACCGACGGCGACATCCGGAAGCGGGCCCGCGAGCTCGCCCTCGTCGTGGGCATCCCGACCGCGGCCGTGGCGGTGGTCTTCCTCACCTGGACCCAGCTGTCCACCGGCGACCTCGCCTCGTCAGCCCTCTTCCTGCTGGCCGCGCTCGCCCTGGTGGGGGCGCTCTACGCCGCGTGGCGGACCCGCGAGGGCTGGGCGTTCGTCGGCACCTTCGCCGCGATCGGGATCGCCGTGGCGGGCCTGTTCGTGGCGCTGTTCCCCGACGTGATGCCCTCGACGCTCGACTCGGCGTACTCGCTCACCACGACGAACGCCTCGGCGACCCACTACACGCTGACGATCATGACGTGGGTGGCCGCACTGTTCACGCCGATCGTGCTGCTCTACCAGGGCTGGACCTACTGGGTGTTCCGCAAGCGCATCTCGGTCCACCACATCCCGACCGCCGTGGCGGCGCAGCAGGGGTCATGAAGCCACTCGACCCCCGGCTCCTGCCGCACCTGACTCCGGCCAGGGCCTCCCTGGCCGGAGTCGTGGTGGCGAGCACCGCCTCGGGCCTGCTCCTGGTGGCCCAGGCGTTCGCGGTCGCGCAGCTGATCACCGGCCTGTTCGCCGCCGCCTCCGGCGAGCAGTCGTGGGACGGCGCCGTGCGTGCAGCCGTGGCCGTCGGGCTGGTCGCCGTGGGACGTGCCGCGACGTCCTGGCTGGTCGACATGCTCTCCGCCAGGGCGTCCGCGACCGTGACCACGACGCTGCGACGTCGGCTGCTCGAGGCCGCCCTCGCGCTCGGCCCGTCCGGCCTGTCACGTCGCCGCAGCGGCGAGGTCGCCCTGCTGGCCACCCGCGGCGTCTCCGCGGTCGACCCGTACCTGACTCGCTACCTCCCCGCGCTCGTCGTGGCCGCGGTGCTGCCCGGGCTCACGATCCTGGCGATCGCCACGCAGGATCTGCTGAGCGCGGGAATCGTGCTCGCCACGCTGCCGCTGGTGCCGGTCTTCGCAGTCCTGGTGGGCCTCGCCACCCGCGACCGTGCCGACCGCCAGTGGCGCTCGCTGGCGTCGCTGTCCGGGCACTTCGTGGACGTCATGCGGGGTCTGCCGACCCTGGTTGCGTACCGCCGCGCGAAGGCGCAGTCGGCCTCCATCCGTGCGGTCACCGACCGGTACCGCCGCGCCACCAACGACACGTTGAAGCTCGCGTTCGCCTCCTCCGCGGTCCTCGAGCTGGTGGCGACCATCTCGGTCGCGCTGGTCGCCGTCACGGTGGGCCTGCGTCTCTCCGGTGGGGCGCTCGACCTGCGCACGGCACTGGTGGTGCTCCTGCTTGCCCCCGAGGCCTACTGGCCGCTGCGCAGGGTGGGCGCGGAGTTCCACGCCGCAGCCGAGGGCACGGCGACCTTCGAGGCCGCCGAGGAGATCCTCGGCGCGTCCCACGACGGCGACAGCGCGTCGCCGGAACTGACGGCCGCCGACCACGCCACGGGCGCCGTCGTCTCGGCACCACTCGCCGGCGAGATCCGGCTCGACGGTGTCACCGTCGGCTACCCGGGCCGCACGGAGCCGGTCCTCACCGGTCTCACCACGACGATCCCGACCCGGGGCGTCACCGCCGTGGTGGGCCCCTCGGGCGCCGGCAAGTCGACCCTGCTCGCGGCGCTCATGGGACACCTGCCGCTGTGGAGCGGCCGCCTCAGCATCGGCGGCCAGGAGCTCGACCCGTCGAGCAGGGAGTGGCGCGGTCAGGTCGCGTGGGTCTCCCAACGCCCGTGGATCGCCACCGCCTCGGTCGCCGACAACGTCCGCCTCGGACGTCCCGACGCCGACGAGCCGGCCATCTGGGCCGCGCTGGAGCGCGTGGCGCTCGGAGAGGTCGTGGCCAGCCTGCCCGGCGGGATCCACGAGGTCCTCGGCGAGGACGGCGCCGGGCTCTCCGCGGGCGAGCGTGCGCGCCTGTCGCTGGCCCGGACCGTCGTGGCGGAGCGTCCGCTCGTGCTGCTCGACGAGCCGACCGCCCACCTCGACCCGCTGACCGAGTCGATCATCGCCGAGACGGTGAGCTGGCTCGGCGAGCACAGCAGCGTCGTCGTGGTGGCCCACCGCCCGTCGCTGGTCGCCCGTGCCGACCGCGTCGTCGAGGTGCCGCTCCGGCGTACCGAGAGGTCCGTGCGCGCCGCGGAGTCGCCAGCATCGGCAGCGGACGCCTGCGCGTCGGCGAGTACGGCGGACGGGCACCGTGAGCGGACGAGCGCTCCGGGCTCGGCGGGGCGTGCCCGCGGCCGCCTGCTTCTCGGCTCCGCGCTCGGCGCCCTCGCCGCCGGGTCCGGTGTCGCGCTCACCGCCACTGCGGGCTGGCTGATCGCCCGGGCGGCCGAGCACCCGCCCGTCCTCCTGCTGATGGTGGCGATCGTGGGCGTCCGCACCTTCGGCCTCGCGCGGCCGGTGCTGCGGTACGCCGAGCGCCTGGTCTCCCACGACGTGGCGCTGCGCCTCCTCGCCGAGCGTCGCGCCACCGTGTACGACGTACTCGTGCCGCTGGTCCCGGGCCGTCTGGGCCGGCAACGCGGTGACGTGCTCGCCACCGTCGTGGACGACGTGGACTCGCTGGTGGACCGCTACCTGCGCGTGCGCTCACCCCTCGTCACCTACGCCGCCGTGGCGGTCGGCGCGACGGTGTTCGCGGCCTGGGTGCTCCCGGCAGCGGGAATCGTGAGCGGGCTCGCCCTCCTCGTGGGCGGTGTCCTCGCCCATGGCGTGAGCCGGCTGGGGGTTGCCCGCGCCGAGGAGCGGTACGTCGAAGGGCGCGGTGCGCTGTCGGCTGCCGTGATGCACACCCTCCAGGGCGCTCCCGACCTCGTCATGTGGCAGGCCGAGGGCAGGTCGGTCGCCTCTGTCGACGCAGCCGGGCGGACCGTGGCCTCAGCGGCGGCCAGGAGTGCCCGCGCCGTCGCGACCGGGCGCGCGCTCGCCCTCGTCGTGATGGGACTCGGCGTCGCCGCAACCGCCTGGGTGGCAGGTCCCGCCCTGGCCGGCGGCCAGGTGTCGGCCCCCATGGTCGCGCTCCTGGTGCTGCTCCCCCTGGCCCTGCTCGAGGTGGTCAGCCCCCTCGCCGATGTGGGCGCCCTCCAGGTACGCGTCAACGCCGCCGACCGCCGCCTCGCGGCGCTGGCCGAGACCACCCCCGCGGTGTCCGACCCCGCCGACCCGCTGCCGGCCCCGCGTGCGCACCCGACGCCGGCGGTGCGGCTGGAGCACGTGGCCGCCGGCTGGGGCACCTCAGCCGCGTTCAGCGCGCTGGACCTCGATCTGCCCGCCGGCACCCGGATCGCGGTCGTCGGCCCGTCCGGGTCGGGCAAGTCGACGCTGGCTGCGGTGCTGCTGCGGTTCCTGGACCCCCAGACCGGCACCGTCGCCCTCGGGGACGTCGCGATGGCGGCGCTCAGGCTCGACGACGTGCGGGCCCGGGTCGGTCTCGTGGACGACGACCCGCACGTGTTCGGGTCCACGGTCTTCGAGAACCTGCGCCTCGCCCGGCCCGAGGCGACGGCCGACGACGTGGAGCAGGCACTCCGCACGGTCCAGCTCGGGGGCTGGCTCGACGGCCTCCCGGACGGCCTGGAGACGATGCTCGGCGACGGTCACGCCCATGTCTCGGGAGGGGAAAGGGCCCGCATCGGCATGGCCCGGGCCGTCCTCGCGGACCTGCCCGTGCTGGTGCTGGACGAGCCGACTGCCCACCTGGACGCCGCGACGGCGGAGGCGGTCGCCGAGGACCTGCTCGACGCGGCCCGTGCGCGCACCGTCGTGTGGATCACCCACGGCACCGTGGGGCTCGACCGGGTCGACCGCGTGCTCGACCTGGGCGCGACCCCCGAGATGGTCGCCCGCTGAGCGTCAGCCGACCAGTCCGGAAGCCGGCCAGGGACGGGGACCTGGCCGCGGACGGAAGCCCGTCCGGGGACGGGGGCCGGTGCAGCTGACCCCCGTCGCCTCCGGCTCAGGACTCGAGCACGACCGGGACGATCATCGGCCGGCGACGGTGCTTGCTGCTCACCCACCGGCCGATGACGCGCCGGATCGTCTGCTGCAGCTGGTAGTTGTCGTCGACACCCTCGGCCATCGCCTTGTCCAGCGCGTCGATCACGCCCGGGACGATCTCGTCGAAGGTGTACTCCCCCTCGATGAAGCCACGGGCATGGATCTCCGGCCCGGCGGAGACCTTGCCGGTCACCGAGTCCACGACCACGATGACCGAGATGAAGCCCTCCTCGCCGAGGATGCGACGGTCCTTGAGCTCGGACTCGGTGAGGTCGCCGACCGACGACCCGTCGACGAAGACGTAGCCGACGTCGACCTTGCCCGCGATGTTCGCCTTGCCGTCGACGAGGTCGACGACCACGCCGTCCTCGGCGATGACGACGTTGGGGACGCCCGTCTGCTTGGCGAGATCGGCGTTGGCCCGCATGTGGCGCACCTCGCCGTGCACGGGCAGGACGTTGCTCGGCTTGACGATGTTGTAGCAGTAGAGCAGCTCGCCGGCGGAGGCGTGGCCCGAGACGTGCACCAGGGCGTTGCCCTTGTGCACGACGTTCGCGCCCCAGCGCGAGAGGCCGTTGATCACGCGGTAGATGGCGTTCTCGTTGCCGGGGATCAGCGACGAGGCGAGGACGACCGTGTCGCCCTCCTCGAGATGCACGAAGCTGTGGTTGCGCTGGGCGATCCGCGCCAGCGCCGAGAGCGGCTCGCCCTGGGACCCCGTCGAGATCAGGACGACCTTCTCCGGCGGGTAGTCGGCGAGCTCCTTGGCGTCGACGAGGGTGTTCGGCGGGACGTGGAGGTACCCGAGGTCACGGGCGACACCCATGTTGCGGACCATCGAGCGTCCGACGTACGCGACCTTGCGGCCGTGCGCCACAGCGGCGTCCATCACCTGCTGGACGCGGTGCACGTGGGAGGCGAAGCAGGCCACGATGACGCGCTGGTCGCTCTGGTGGAAGACCCGGTCGAGGACCGGCGCGATGTCGCGCTCGGAGGTGGTGAAGCCGGGGACCTCGGCGTTGGTGGAGTCCACCATGAACAGGTCCACGCCCTGCTCGCCGAGCCGGGCGAAGGCACGCAGGTCGGTGATCCGGCCGTCGAGCGGCACCTGGTCCATCTTGAAGTCACCGGTGTGCAGGACCAGGCCGGCACCCGTGCGGATCGCGATCGCCAGACCGTCAGGGATGGAGTGGTTGACCGCCACGAACTCCAGCTCGAAGGGGCCGAGCGTGAGGGTGTCGCCCTCCTTCACGACGTGCTGCACGGTCTCCTTGAGCCGGTGCTCGCGCAGCTTGCCCGAGACGAACCCGAGGGTGAGCTGGGATCCGACGAGAGGGATGTCGCCCCTCTCGCGCAGGAGGTAGGGGACGGCGCCGACGTGGTCCTCGTGCCCGTGGGTGAGCACCAGGCCCTCGATCTGGTCGAGGCGGTCCCGGATCGGCTCGAAGTCCGGAAGGATCAGGTCGACCCCGGGGTGGTTCTCCTCAGGGAACAGCACCCCGCAGTCCACGATCAGCAGGCGACCGTCGTACTCGAAGACGGTCATGTTGCGACCGATCTCGCCCAGCCCTCCGAGTGGGATGACCCTCAGGCCGTGCTCGGCGAGCGGGCCCGGGGCGGACAGTTCGGGGTGGGGGTGACTCATGCAATGCCCTTCATGACGGTGTTCAGTTCTCCAGAAGTCCAGCAGCGGCCAGCTCGGTGCGCAGCACGGCGACGAGGTCGTCTCCCGCGGGCACCAGCGGCAGCCTCATGTTGCGGTTGTCCAGCACGCCGAGCAGCTGCATCGCGGCCTTGGCCATCATGGCGCCGGGGGCGCGGGTCATGATCACGTCCACCAGCGGCACCAGGCGGCGGTAGATCGCCAGCGCCTCGGCGAGGTCGCCCGCCTCCACCGCACGCACCATGGCGGCGTACTCGTCGCCGGCGACGTGGCCGACGACGGAGACGACCCCGCAGCCGCCGTGGGTCAGCCAGCCGAGGTTGAGCACGTCGTCGCCGGAGTAGAACGCGAGGCCGGTCGCCTCCATGATCCGCACGCCGCGGTACAGATCGCCCACGGCGTCCTTGACCGCCACGATGCGGGGGTTGTCGGCCAGGCGCTTGTAGGTGTCCTCGGCGACCTGCATCGCAGTCCGGCCCGGGATGTCGTAGAGCATGACCGGCAGCTCGGTGGCCGCGGCAACGGCCTCGAAGTGCGCCGCGAGCCCCTCCTGCGTGGGCTTGCTGTAGTACGGCGTCACCAGGAGCGCTCCGTCGGCGCCGGTCTTGTACGCCTGCTCTGCGAGCTCGATGGAGTGAGCCGTGTCGTTGGTCCCGACGCCTGCCACGACCTTCGCGCGGTCGCCCACGGCCTCGACCACGGCGCGCAGGACCTGGCCGGTCTCGGCGGTGCTGGTGGTCGGCGACTCGCCGGTGGTGCCGGAGACCACCACGCCGTCGTGACCGTGGTCGGCGAGGTGGGTGGCCACCCGGGCGGCCGCCTCGAGATCCACCGAACCGTCGTCGGCGAACGGAGTGACCATCGCGGTGAGGACCCGTCCGAACGGCGCGGGCGGAAGAGCGGCGGAAGTCATGAGGTCAGGCTATCGGTAGGCGCGGACGTGTCACCCCCGCGCACCCGGCGGGCGGCCCAGCAGAGTGGGCGCCGGCGCCCGGGGCCGACGTGGGACTGCGTCAGCGCCGCTCGAGCCAGACGAAGTCGTAGCCGTCGTGGGGCTCCCGGCGGGTCTCCACCCACTCCGACCTGTCGAAGGGCGGGTAGTAGGTGTCCCCCTCGGGGCTCCGGTGCACCTCGGTGAGGACCTGTACGTCGGCCAGGGACATCGCCGCCTCGTAGATGCGGGCCCCACCCATCACCATCACGTCTCCCCCGACCTCTCGTGCCACCTCGAGGGCGGCCTCGACGCTCGGGACGACCGTGACGCCGTCCGCGGTCCAGCCCGGCGTCCGGGTGACCACGATGTTCGTCCGCTGCGGCAGCGGCCGGCCGATGCTCTCGAAGGTCAGCCTCCCCATCACCACGGGGTGGCCTCGCGTGACCTCCCGGAAGTGCTTCATGTCCTCCGGGATGCGCCAGGGGATGTCGCCGTCGCGCCCGATGACGCCGTTGTCGGCCACGGCGGCGACGAGCACCACGCGCGGCTGCGACGTACGGGTGGAGCCTGCGGTCTCCTCCGTGGAGCCGGCCTGGTGCGCGTCGGTCATACCGCGATAGGGGCCTTGATGCCCGGGTGTGGGTCGTAGCCCTCCACGGAGATGTGCTCGAGGTCGAAGGCGTCGAGCGCGGTGACCTCCGGGTCGAGGCGCAGCGTGGGCAACGGCCGGGGCTCACGCGTCAGCTGGAGCTGCGCCTGGTCGAGGTGGTTGAGGTAGAGGTGCGCGTCCCCCAGGGTGTGCACGAAGTCGCCGACCTCGAGGCCGGTCACCTGGGCCACCATGTGCGTGAGCAGTGCGTAGGAGGCGATGTTGAAGGGCACGCCGAGGAAGACGTCTGCCGAGCGCTGGTAGAGCTGGCACGACAGACGCCCCTGCGCCACGTAGAACTGGAACAGCGCGTGGCAGGGCGCGAGCGCCATCGTCGGGATGTCGGCGACGTTCCACGCCGAGACGACGTGCCGCCGTGAGTCGGGGTCGCGGCGGATGGCCTCGACCATCTCGGCGATCTGGTCGACGTGGCGACCGTCGGGGGTCGGCCAGGAGCGCCACTGGTAGCCGTAGACAGGCCCGAGGTCGCCGTTCTCGTCGGCCCACTCGTCCCAGATCGTCACGCCCCGGTCCTGCAACCACTTGACGTTCGTGTCGCCGCGCAGGAACCACAACAGCTCGGCGAACACCGACCGGGTGTGCACCTTCTTGGTCGTGACCAGCGGGAATCCCTCACGCAGGTCGAAGCGCATCTGGTGGCCGAACACGGAACGCGTCCCGGTGCCCGTGCGGTCACCCTTCTCCACACCGTCGTCGAGGATCCGCTGGAGGAGGTCGAGGTACTGCTGCACCGGGCCAAACTAGCACCGGCCCACCCCCAGAACGGGCCGACGCGGCGCCACGTGAGCCGACCCGGATGATGGCCGGCCGCGCACCGCGGGCCGGCGCCGGCCCGCGGTGCGCGGCGATGCGGTGTGGGAGGCTCGAACCATGGCGACCTACTACGACGTGCACCCGGTCGACCCACAGCCCCGCTCCATCGCCCAGGTGGTCCAGATCATGCGCGAGGGCGGCATCATCGCCTACCCGACCGACTCCGGGTTCGCCCTCGCCTGCCAGATGGGCAACCAGGACGGCCTCGCGCGCATGCGCACGATCCGCGGCCTCGGCGACAAGCACCACTTCACCCTGCTGTGCCGCGACTTCGCGCAGCTCGGTCAGCTGGTCCACTTCGACAACGCGGTGTTCCGAGCGGTCAAGGCCGCGACTCCCGGCCCCTACACGTTCATCCTCCCGGCCACCGGCGAGGTCCCCCGCAAGCTGCTGCATCCCAAGAAGCGCACCGTCGGTGTGCGCATCCCCGAGCACCGGGTGGCCCAGGCCCTCCTCGCCGAGATCGGCGAGCCCATCGTCACCACGACACTGCAGCTCCCGGGCGAGGAGGAGCCGATGGCCCAGGGGTGGGAGATCAAGGAGCAGCTCGACCACCAGATCGAGGCTGTGATCGACTCAGGAGACGCCGGCACCGAACCGACCACGGTCGTGGACTTCTCCTCCGGCGCACCCGAGGTCGTACGACGCGGCGCGGGCGACCCGTCCCCGTTCGAGTAGGCAGGCGGCGGGCTCAGGCGTCGTAGTCGAGGACGACCTTCGAGGAGGTGGGGTGCGACTGGCAGGTCAGGGCGTACCCGCGCTCGACCTCGTCCGGCTCCAGCGCCCAGTTCGTGTCCATCTCGACCGTCCCCTCGACGATCTTCGCCCGGCAGGTGCCGCAGACACCGCCCTTGCAGGCGAAGGGCGCGTCAGGGCGAACCGCCAGTGCGGCCTCGAGGACCGAGGGTCCCTCGGGAGCAAGCGTGAAGGTGGAACGGCGGCCGTCGAGCGTGATCGTCACCTGGGCGCCGGACGCGTCGCCGTCCGTCCGCACCGGCGTACGCCGCGCGGGCGGCGTGCTCTCGACGTGGAACACCTCTGCGTGGATCGCCCTCTTGACGACCCCCTCGGAGATCAGCTGCTTGCGCAGCGACGCGACCATCTCGTAGGGCCCGCAGAGGAACCACTCGTCGACGTCCTCCGGAGGCACGAGCGAGTCGAGGAAGCGTTGCATCCGCGGAACGTCGAGCCG
Organism: uncultured Actinomycetota bacterium; assembly: GCA_963823965.1. Classification (GTDB taxonomy): domain Bacteria; phylum Actinomycetota; class Actinomycetes; order Propionibacteriales; family Nocardioidaceae; genus Nocardioides_C. The sequence goes on from CAWGNO010000002.1 coordinate 461,465, forward strand.
TCCGGAGAAGAGCTCGACCTCCTGCTGCTCCCGGGAGAGCACGTGGAAGAGAGCGAACCGGTCGGGGTAGCGGTCCTTGAGGTCCTCCACCTCCTCGAGGAACATCACCGAGGCATGGGTCCGGTTGGCGTAGACGAGCGTCACCCGCGACTGCGGCTCGGCCTCGAGCGTGGTGGCGACGATGGAGAGGATCGGGGTGATGCCCGACCCCGCCGCGACGCAGACGTAGCTCTTGGCGTTCTCCGGATCGAGCTCGGTGAAGAACCGCCCGCTCGGTGTCATCACGTCGATCACGTCGCCGGGGCGCAGCTGCTCGAGCGCATGCTCGGAGAACGCCCCGCCGGGCAGGCGCTTGACCGCGATCCGCAGCGCGCCGGAGGAGACCGGAGCGCAGATCGAGTAGTTGCGTCGTACGGAGTCGCCGGCGAGCTCGGTGCGCACGGTGACGTGCTGGCCCTGGGTGAACGCGTAGGCGTCGCGGAGGTCGTCGGGCACGTCGAAGGTGATTGCGACCGCGTCGTCGGTCAGCGGCTCGATCGAGGCGATCGCGAGGGGGTGGAACACCGCATGGCTGCTGCTCACTGCGAGGGACTCCTAGATCGTCTTGAAGTGGTCGAACGGCTCCCGGCAGGCGTTGCACACCCACAACGACTTGCAGGCCGTGGAGCCGAACCGGCTGAGCTCGCGGGTGTCGGGCGAACCGCAGTGCGGGCAGCGCAGGGAGAGCGTCAGAGAGACCGGCACTCCGGGCTCGCGGTGGGTCGGGGGCGCGATGCCGTACTCGACGAGCTTCCGCTTGCCCTCCTCGCTCATCCAGTCGGTGGTCCACGCCGGGGAGAGCACCAGGTCGACGCTCACGTCGTCGTACCCCTCGTCCGCGAGCGCCGCGGTGACGTCCGCCCGGATCGCGTCCATGGCGGGGCAGCCCGAGTACGTCGGGGTGATGGTCACCCGGACACGGCCGCCGTCGCCGACCTCGACGTCACGCAGGATGCCGAGGTCCTCGATCGTGAGAACGGGAATCTCCGGGTCAGGCACTGCAGCGGCCGCAGCCCGGGCATGGGCAGCAGAGCGGGCGGACCGGGTGCGGCCGGCCGGCGTGGTTCCCTGCTCCCGCAGGCTCCGCGGCTCCCGCGAACTCCCCGACGCCGAGGGGCCGTCCATCCAGGGTCGCTCCTTCGTCGCGACCCGGCCAGTCCCATCCACGGCCGACCCCTCGACGTCGGTCCGTCCGCGTCCACCGGTCCGCTTGCTTCCGCCGGTTCCTGCGCCGGTGCCCGTCACCAGGACGCTCCGGGGTGGGACCGGGCGAGGTGCTGCATCTCGGCGAGCAGGTAGCCCATCTGCTCGGTGTGGATGCCGCGGCGGCCGCCCGTGACGGCAGGGCGGACGTCGGGGACGTCGAGGGTCGCCTCCGCGACGACGGCCTCGACACGATTCATCCAGGCGTCGCGGAACGTGGAGGGGTCCACGGCGATGCCGGCCTCAACGAGCGTGGGGTCGACGTGGGCTGTGTCGAACAGCTCCCCGGCGTACGGCCACTCGGCGTCGAGCCCGGCCTGCATGCGACGGTGCGACTCCTCGGTGCCGTCGCCGAGGCGCAGCACCCACATCCGGGCGTGGTCGACGTGGTAGTCGACCTCCTTGACCGCCTTCGCAGCGATCGCGGCCAGAGTCTCGTCACTGCTTGCCAGCAGGGCGGTCCAGAGCTCGTGGAGGTACGTCGAGAGCAGCAGCAGCCGGGCCATGGTGACCGCGAAGTCGCCGTTGTCGCGCTCGACGAGCTGGACGTTGAGGAAGTCCCGCTCGTCGCGGAAGTAGGCGAGCGCGTCCTCGTCACGGCCCTCGCCCTCGAGCTCCCCGCCGTGGGTGAGCAGGGCGCGCGCCTGACCGAGCAGGTCGAGGCCGATGTTGGCGAGAGCAACGTCCTCCTCGAGCTCTGGCGCCGTGGCGATCCACTCCCCCAGGCGCTGCGCGGACACCAGGGCGTCGTCGGCAAGCGCGAGGACGTAGCGAACATGTGCCTCGCGGGAGACGGTCGAAGGCTCGCTCACAGGTGCTCCACGCCCTCGGGCACCTCGTAGAAGGTCGGGTGCCGGTAGATCTTGTCGCCGGCGGGCTCGAAGAAGGAGTCCTTCTCGTCCGGGCTCGACGCCGTGATCGCCGAGGCCGGCACCACCCACAACGAGACGCCCTCCTGACGCCGGGTGTAGAGGTCGCGAGCGTTGCGCAACGCCATCTCGGCGTCCGGCGCGTGCAACGACCCCACATGCCCGTGGGACAGTCCCCGGCGCGAGCGCACGAAGACCTCCCACAGCGGCCAGTTCCTGCTGCTCACGCGACTGCTCCCGTCGTACTCGCGGCCGACTTGGCCTGCTGCTTCTCGGCGTAGGCGACCGCCGCCTCACGCACCCAGGCACCGTTCTCGTGCGCACGCACCCGGTGCTCCTGGCGCTGCTTGTTGCAGGGCCCGTTGCCCTTGATCACCTCGAAGAGCTCGCTGAAGTCGATCTCGCCGAAGTCGTAGTGGCCGCTCTCCTCGTTCCAGCGCAGGTCGGGGTCGGGCAGCGTGAGCCCGAGCGCCTCGGCCTGCGGCACGGTCATGTCGACGAAGCGCTGACGCAGCTCGTCGTTGGAGAACCGCTTGATGCCCCACTTCATCGACTGCTCGGAGTGCGTGGACTCGGCGTCGGAGGGGCCGAACATCATCAGGCTCGGCCACCACCAGCGGTCCACGGCGTCCTGGGCCATCGCCTTCTGCTGCGCGGTGCCGTGCGCGAGCGAGTAGAGCGCCTCGAAGCCCTGCCGCTGGTGGAACGACTCCTCCTTGCAGACCCGGACCATGGCTCGGGCGTAGGGGCCGTAGGAGCAGCGGCACAGCGGCACCTGGTTGACGATCGCGGCGCCGTCGACGAGCCATCCGATCGCGCCGATGTCGGCCCACGTGAGAGTCGGGTAGTTGAAGATCGACGAGTACTTCTGCCGCCCCTCGTGCAGGGCGTCGAGCAGGTCGGCACGGTCGACCCCGAGCGTCTCGGCCGCGGCGTACAGGTAGAGCCCGTGGCCGGCCTCGTCCTGAACCTTGGCCATCAAGATCGCCTTGCGACGCAGGCTGGGTGCACGGCTGATCCAGTTGCCCTCGGGCTGCATGCCGATGATCTCGGAGTGCGCGTGCTGCGCGATCTGCCGGATCAGCGTCTTGCGGTAGGCCTCCGGCATCTCGTCACGCGGCTCGATGCGCCCGTCGGCGTCGATCAGCTCCTGGAAGCCCGGCGGGTCGGCGGGAGGCTCGCCCGGCGCGGCCGCGCGGCCGGCGGCGCGCTGCTCGGGGGTCTGGAAGTCGTTGCCGTACATGTGACCACCCTAACAAAGCGTGTTACACCTTTGCCTCCCGGCGGCCGTTTAGGTGTAACACGCGGCCTCCTGCCAGGATGGGCCCATGACCTCCCCCGGCACCCCGACCGCAGACGTCTCCGTGCGCGTGGCCTGGGCGGACGACGCCGAGGCCATCGCCGCGGTCCAGGTGAAAGCCTGGCGGCAGGCGTACGACGGCCTCTTCCCGGCAGACCTGCTCGCCGAGCTCGACCCCGCCGAGTTCGCGGCCGCCTGGACGGAGTCGCTGAACAAGCCGAAAGATGCCCGCAACCGGGTTCTCGTTGCGCTCGAGCGCAACACTGTGCGGGGATTCGCGATCACCTCGCCCTCCCCCGATCCCGACTCCGACCCGATCCTCGACGGGGAGGTCTCCGAGATCACCGTCGACCCGGACCACACCCGCCAGGGACATGGGTCGCGCCTGGTCCAGGCCTGCGCGGACACCCTGCGCGCCGACAAGTTCACGCGCGCCGTGCTGTGGCTCAACAGCACCGACGACGCCCTCCGGCAGTTCCTCACCGAGGCGGGCTGGGCTCCCGACGGCGCCCACCGCGAGCTCGACCTGCGCGGCGACGGCGACGTCATGGTCAAGCAGGTACGCCTGCACACCGCCCTGGACGAGGTTCCCGCCGAGCACTGAGCCCCGACGGGGGACGCGGGGCGCCCTGAGGACAGCCGTGGGTGACTGGCGCGCCCCTTGGGCGGCACAGACGAAAGTCGTACGTTTGAATCTGCCCGATCAGGCAACCTCCGCGGCGGCTGGTTCGTCAGACCAGACAGGGGGTGCCCGACCACGGGCACGAGGGATCGGAGTTGGTGAAGTGCTGGGACCGCTGCCGAAGCTGTACCGCGTGGCCGTGTCGACGGTCGTGATGCTCGTCTTCATCGTCGGCGGAGCCTGGGCCGCCTTCGTGCTCCCCTACCCGATCCTGCTCAGCGCCGGCGCCAGCATCGGGCTCGGCCTCGGGGCCGTCGCCGCCTACCTGCTGATCCACCAGTCCCACACCGTCGCGCAGCCCCACCACCTCCGACGCCACCGGCTCCGGTAGTTTCGCCGGGTGTCCGCCGACGTCCCTCACCGCACGATCGTCCGGGACGGGATCGCGGTCGGCGTCGCCACCGGCGCCTACGGCATCTCGTTCGGCGCCATCTCCGTCGCCGCCGGACTCTCGGTCCTCCAGACCTGCGCGCTCTCCCTGCTGGTGTTCACCGGCGCCTCCCAGTTCGCGCTCGTCGGCGTCGTCGCCTCCGGGGGAGCCCCCTTCTCCGGAGCCCTGACAGGCCTCCTGCTCGGAACCCGGAACACCCTCTACGGCCTGCGCCTGGCACCTCTGCTGGGCTGGAGGGGCTGGCGCCGTGCGGCCGCCGCCCAGCTGCTCATCGACGAGTCGACGGCCATGTCGGTGACGCGGGAGACCCGCGAGGCGGCCCGGGTCGGCTTCCTCAGCACGGGCCTCGCCGTCTTCACCCTCTGGAACCTGGCCACGCTCGGCGGGGCACTCGCCGGGGAGGCCCTCGGCGACCCGCGAACCTACGGCCTCGATGCCGCCGTGGGCGCGGCGTTCCTGGCGCTGTTGTGGCCCCGCCTCCGCGACCGTGACAACCAGCTCACCGCCGTGCTCGCGGTGGCGCTCGCCCTGCTCCTCGTGCCGATCGCACCCGCCGGCGTACCCGTTCTCGCGGCGGGGCTGGTCGCCATCAGCATCGGGCTCGCCACCCGGAGCGACCAGGACGCCACCGAGATTCCCGACCGCGACGACCTGGCGAGCGGGGGTGAGCACGAATGATGTGGGCGGCGATCATCGTGACGGCCGTCGGCGCCTACCTGCTCAAGCTGGCGGGACTCTCGATCCCGGCCACGGTCCTCGAGCGACCGCTGGTGCACCGCATCGCTGACCTGATGCCGGTGGCGCTCCTCGCCGCGCTCGTGGCGGTGCAGGTCTTCTCCACCGGCCCCTCCCTCACGCTCGACGCACGCGTCCTGGGCCTCGCTGCGGCGGTGATCGCGCTGCTCCTCCGAGCTCCGTTCATCGTCGTCGTTCTGGTCGCTGCCGTCACCGCAGCACTCGTCCGACTGCTCTGAGTACGGCGGACCGGGCCGGTCCGCCGTTCCAGGTGAGCAGCTCATGAGCCGGTCCGCAGCCCGCGGTCAGCCGCCCAGGCGACTGGATCGCATTCATCGTGCTGTGAATCCGTAACCCGAGCGACGAGGGGATCGTTTCCGATCACGAGACGGCGGAGTGCGAGCAGAACCGCGCGGCGCACGAGCACGCTGAGCGCGCCGGGCCTCCCCGTCACGAATGCACCTGGACGAAGACCTACCCGAGGAAGTCGACGTGCTTGCCCAGATCCTGCTGCCCGCCCTCGCCGCCGCCGTAGCCCTTTCGCCCGCCGCCCAAGCACTGTCCCCGTCGGCCGAAGCGTCGGGAGTGGCCGAGTCACGCCCCACATCGGCAAGGGCCTGGCCGCTCGCGCCAGGCCCGCCGGGCTGCAGGACACCACGGACCGCCGACGGCGCGGAGCCGCCCTGCAATCCCCATCTGGCGGCCTCGCCGTGGGCCGGCAACCACAGGAACTCCTACGCGCAAGCGTCCTCCCCGTTCCCGGGTCCGACCGCCCCTGCTGAGCAGGTCAACGTCGACCATGACAGCTTCGCGTCCGCGCCGATCGTGCTGTCGTTCTCACCCGAGTACCGCGACGGCGGTCGGGCGATCTGGGCCTCCACCGTCGGGCTCACCAACGAGATCCTCAAGATCGATCCCGAGACGGTCACGGTGATCGACAAGTACATCCCGCAGGTTGAGGAGGGGGCCGGCCCCGGCACCAACTCGGTCTCCGGCGCCTACAACCTCGTCGATGTCGACAACCATCTCCACGTCGGGCAGGCGGGAGCACTCGAGGTCTACGGTGACGCCGTCCCGGGCAAGCGCGACTCCACCATCGCTCTGCTGCGCCGCTTCGAGCTCCCCGCCGAGGCTCTGTGCGGCGACGACCAGCTCGTCGGAATCACGCTGACCTACGACGGGCACGTCGCCTTCGCGACCGAGAACGGCGTGGTCGGTGTCGTACCCCGCCAGCCCGAGCGCATGGACGCCGAGCACCTGCGCACCTTCTCCATCAACGGCGAGGACTGTGCCAGCGGGCCGGAGGGTGAGGTCGAGACGGTGTCGAACTCGATCGCGGCCGATGAGAACGGCGGCCTCTACGTAGTGACCAGCCACGCGCTGTACCGGATCGACTGGGACGGAACTCAGCTGTCGCAGGGCTGGCGATCGGGCTACGCGGGCGCAGGCGGCTCCGGTGGGGGGCGTCTCGGCGCCGGGTCCGGCTCGACCCCCACGCTGATGGGTACGGCGCCAGACGACGACAGATTCGTGGTCATCACCGACGGGCAGGAACTGATGCACCTGGACCTGATGTGGCGCGATGAGATCCCAGCCGGATGGAATCCGATCCGAGCGGGAGCCGACCCTCGTATCGCCTGCGAGATCCCGGTGACCTTCGGGGACGAGTCCGCGGACCGCTCGCTGTCGGAGCAGTCGGTGCTGGTTCGAGGCCACAGCGCGGTCGTCGTCAACAACCTCCAGAAGATGGACCCGGTCGTGGGCCAGCTGCCGTCGCAGGTCGCGCCGTACTCCCAGCTGCTGTCGGGCTTGCCTGGCAACGCCCCTGCAGGCATCGAACGGTTCGCGTGGGATCCGGAGACCAAGACCTGCGACGTGGTCTGGTCGAATCCTGACGTGTCCATCCCGAACGGGATCCCCACGATGAGTGCCGCGACGAGCATGATCTACGGGATCGGGGCACGCGACGGGGTCTGGACCCTGGAGGGCCTCGACTGGGAAACGGGTGCGGAGGCGCTCACCGTGGAGACCACCGCCTTCCCGATGAGCAACAGCTTCTATGCCGCGACCACGATCGGACCCGACGGGTCGGTGTGGACCGGCAACTTCGGCGGCGTCACCCGCTTCCAGCCCTGCGACCCGGAGCAGGAGACCGACTGCGGTCGCCGACTGGACCCGGCCGCGGCCATCGCCGGGAACGTGCCGACGGATCCCGAGGACGCACTGCGGGACACCGTCGGCCAGCCGAACGACGAGCCCGCCAGGTAGGAGCCCACGGGAAGACCTGCGAGCGGTCGCTCTCGGCAGGGAGAAGGGACCCCCGTGTCCATCGCCGCCAGCAGCTGCGCGTCCACCTAGGTGGAAGAGGGCCCCCGGGCGGCAAGGATCTGCTCGCGCAGGATGTCCGCGTGCCCGCAGTGCTGGGCCAACTCGCGCAGGACGTGCAGGTAGATCCACCGCATGGGCAAGGGACCGCGGCGGTTGCCGGTGACCACGTCGTCGGGGCCGAGCGGGGCCGCGGCTGCACGCGATCGCGAGCAGGCGACGACGTAGGCGTCACGCACCGACTCGATCGTGTCGTCAGGGCCGAGGTCGAAGGACTCGTCGGGTCCTGCGGCGCAGCCGATCTCCGCGCGTGAACGACCGGTGATCGCCTCGTCGAACCAGACCTGCTCGACGAACGTGGCGTGCTTGACCAGGCCGAGAAGGGTGGTCTTGGAAGGGACGAGCCGGCGCCTGGCCTCGTCCTCGTTCAGGCCGTCCACCCCGGCCACGCTGTCGTGGCCGGGGCCCTCCCGTCAGCGAAGGTCGAAGCGGTCCAGGTTCATCACCTTGACCCACGCAGCCACGAAGTCACGGACGAACTTCTCCTGCCCGTCCTCGGCGCCGTAGACCTCGGCGATGGCTCGCAGCTGGGAGCTCGAGCCGAACACGAGATCGACCGCGGTGGCCGTCCACTTCGTCTCGCCGGTGCTGCGGTCGCTGCCCTCGTACACGGTCTCGGTCGACGCGGACGGCTTCCACTCCGTGCTCATGTCGAGCAGGTTCACGAAGAAGTCGTTGGTCAACGTGCCGGGGCGCTCGGTGAGTACGCCGTGCCGGGATCGCCCGGCGTTCGCGCCCAGGGCCCGCATGCCGCCGACCAGGACCGCCATCTCCGGGGCCGTCAGCGTCAGCAGGTTGGCCCGGTCGAGCAGCAGGGTCTCCGGCTGCAGCTTCACGCCTTCTCGCAGGTAGTTGCGGAACCCGTCGGCCCGCGGCTCGAGCACCGCGAACGCCTCCACGTCGGTCTGCTCCTGAGAGGCATCCGTGCGACCCGGGGCGAACGGGACCTTCACGTCGTACCCGGCGTCCCTGGCCGCCTGCTCGATGCCCGCGCTGCCCGCGAGGACGATGAGGTCCGCCAGCGAGACCTTCTTCCCCCCGGACTGCGAGGCGTTGAAGTCCTGCTGGACCTGCTCGAGGGTCTCCAGCACCGAGGCGAGCTCGGTGGGCTCGTTGACCTCCCAGCTCTTCTGCGGCTCGAGGCGGATGCGCGCCCCGTTGGCGCCGCCGCGCATGTCGGTGCCCCGGAAGCTGGCCGCCGAGGCCCACGCCGTCGAGACGAGCTGGGCGACCGACAGACCGGACTCGAGGAGCTTTGCCTTGAGTGCGGCGACGTCCTCGTCCCCGATCAGCTCGTGGTCCACGGCCGGGACGGGGTCCTGCCACAGCTGCGCCTCAGGCACCCACGGACCGAGGTAGCGGGTGACGGGTCCCATGTCGCGGTGCAGGAGCTTGTACCAGGCCTTGGCGAAGGCGACCGCGAGCTCGTCCGGGTTCTCCATGAAGTGCCGCGAGATGGGCTCGTAGACAGGATCGAACCGAAGCGCCAGGTCGGTGGTGAGCATCATGGGCGCGTGCCTGGCCGAGGGGTCCTCGGCGTCGGGTACGGCGTCGGCTGCGGCGCCGCCCTTGGGGGTCCACTGCTTGGCGCCGGCGGGGCTCTCGGTCAGCTCCCACTCGTAGCCGAACAGCGTCTCGAAGAAGCTGTTGTCCCAGGTGATCGGCGTCGGCGTCCAGGCGCCCTCGAGCCCGCTGGTGATCGCGTCCCTGCCCTTGCCGCTGCCATAGGTGCTCTTCCACCCCAGGCCCATGTGATCCACGGGGCAACCCTCGGGCTCGGGGCCGACGAGGCTGGGGTCGCCCGCGCCGTGGGTCTTGCCGAAGGTGTGCCCGCCGGCGATCAGCGCGACGGTCTCCTCGTCGTTCATCGCCATCCGGCGGAAGGTCTCCCGGATGTCGCGGCCGGCGGCCAGCGGGTCCGGGTTGCCGTTCGGGCCTTCCGGGTTCACGTAGATCAGGCCCATCTGCACCGCGCCCAGGGGATTGGCGAGGTCTCGCTCGCCGCTGTACCGCTCGTCCCCGAGCCAGGTGTCCTCGGGCCCCCAGAAGATCTCCTCGGGCTCCCAGATGTCCTCGCGCCCGAAGCCGAACCCGAAGGTCTTGAACCCCATCGACTCCAGGGCGACGTTCCCGGCGAAGACCAGCAGGTCGGCCCACGAGATCTTCTGGCCGTACTTCTGCTTGACCGGCCACAGCAGACGGCGCGCCTTGTCGAGGTTCGCGTTGTCGGGCCAGCTGTTGAGCGGTGCGAAACGCTGCGAGCCGTCGCCGCCACCGCCGCGGCCGTCCTCGATGCGGTACGTCCCCGCGGCGTGCCAGCTCATCCGGATGAACAGCGGCCCGTAGTGGCCGTAGTCGGCCGGCCACCAGTCCTGCGAAGACGTCATCACCTCGAGGACGTCCCGCTTGAGCGCGTCCACATCCAGGCTCTTGAACGTCTCCGCGTAGTCGAAGTCCCCGCCCAGCGGACTGGATCGCGGCGAGTGCTGGTGGAGAACGTTCAGGTTCAGCTGGTTCGGCCACCAGTCCCGGTTCGTCCTGGGCCGGGTCGCCGTCGCACTCGGGGATGGGATTACAGGGTTCTCACTCTCGCTGCCGCGATCAGTCACGTCGGCCCCTCTCCTGTCTCTTCTGTGTGGTTGTCACGTGTGTGGTCGTCACGTCGTTGCGGGCGCCGCCGCGCACTCGCGGCAGATGCCCCAGTAGGTGACCTCGGCCTCGTCGATGGAGAAGCCCTGGTCGTCGGCGGCAGTCAGGCACGGGATCTCGCCGAGGGCACAGTCGACGTCGGCGATGGCGCCGCACGAGCGGCACACCACGTGGTGGTGGTTGTCCCCGACCCGCGACTCGTAGCGGGCCACCGAGCCGGACGGCTGGATGCGGCGTACCAGCCCGTTGTCCGTCAGCGCACGCAGCACGTCGTACACCGCCTGGTGGGACACGTCGGGAAGCTCCTGCCGCACGGCACCGAAGATCGCGCCGGTGTCGGCGTGCGGATGCGCTTGCACGGCGGCCAGGACCGCCAGCCTCGGGCGGGTCACCCGCAGCGAGGCCTCGCGCAGCATGCGCTCGAAGTCCGTGGACGTGGGCACGCTGGGCAGTATGCTCCTCTGTCTTGAACGCATCAAGAGATCGCACACACTCCCGCGCGCCTAGGGTGGCGGGATGAGTGCGCGGCGCTGGGTCCTCGGCCTCGAACGAGCGTGGGACGCGGCACGCCTGAGGCGAGCGCGGTCGCGTCCGCCCGCGCACTTCCGCATCGAGCCGTACGTCGGGCACGGCGGACCCCACGGGCTCGTCTTGCGCGGCCGGGTCCTGGACGACCCACCGCTCTCCGTGGCATCCGACGGCGAGGGGGCCGTCGCAGCCGCACGCCGGACGCTCAGCGGGTTCATGACCGACGAGCTGCCTGGCGTGCCGTTGCGGGTGAGGATCGCCGGCGTGAGCGTGGACGTGACCACAGACGCGGAGGGCTACTTCCGCACCGTCCTGGAACCGGCCACCAGTGGACTCACGAGCCCCTGGACCCGTGGCACCGTCGAGCTCGCCGGCGAGTACCGGGGGCTGACAGACGCGCACACCACCCCGCTGGAGGCGCGGGTCCCGGGGCCCGACGCCAGGTTCGGGATCCTCTCCGACATCGACGACACGATCCTCGAGACGGGCGTCCAACGGGTCGGCCAGATGATCCGCCGGACCTTCACCGGATCAGCACTCACGAGGACCCCGTTCCCGGGCGCCCCGGAGCTCTACCGCGACCTCGCGGCGGAGGCGAACCCGGTCTTCTACGTCTCGTCGAGCCCCTGGAACCTGCACAGCTTCCTGCTGGCATTCCTGCGGCACCGGGACTTCCCCCTCGGGCCGGTGCTTCTGCGCGACCTGCTCGGGGCTGCCGCGGGCAGTGAGCAGAAGCACGGCCGCATCCAGGAGATCCTCGACCTGCACCCGCAGCTGCCGTTCGTCCTGATCGGCGACTCCGGGGAGAAGGACCCCCAGATCTACGCCGACATCGTCAGGGCCAACCCCGGGCGGATCCGCGCGGTGTACATCCGCGAGGTCCGCCTCGACCCGGGCGACGGGCGCGTGGAACAGGTCACCGCGGAGTGGAGCCACGACGTGCCGTTCGTGGTCGCGGCCGACAGCGACGCCGTACGTCGGCACGCCGCCGAGATCGGCCTGCTCGGACCGCCGTCGTGACCTTCAGGGTCAGGGGATGTCGAGCCGGCCGTGCTCGTCGATCGTGAAGCCTGGCGCGTAGGCGATCTCCCACAGGATCCCGTCGGGGTCGGCGAAGTAGCCGGAGTAGCCGCCCCACTCCGCCCGGGTCGCCGGCTTGACGATGACGCCGCCGATCTCGCGCACTCGGACGAAAGCCAGGTCCACCGCGTCCTCCGACGACAGGTTGATCGCCAGCGTGACGCCGCGGTACCGAGGTTGCTCGTCCGCTGGCAGCGCGTCGAGGTGCGCGTCGTCGGCGAGCGACTCGTAGCCGTAGAGACCGATCCAGGTGCCGGCGGTCTTGAACCACACGATCCCGTTGGCGGCGTCACCGCGCTGCTCCCAGCCGAGATCGCGGTAGAAGCGGATCGATCGGTCGAGGTCGGAGACGCCGAGGGTGACGATGGAGAAATTGGGTGCGACTTCATGCATGAGGGACATTCTGTCCCACGGCTCCCCCAGGACCGGCCGGGTCTCAGGCCGTGCGAGGCTCCGCGTCGTACAGCTCGATGGCGCGGCGTACGGCGGAGCGGGCGCGCGTGCGGTCCCCGGCATCGTCGTAGGCCAGCGCGAGCCGGTACCACGCCTGCCAGCTCTCGGGAGCGGCCTCGACCTCCGCCTGGCGTACGTCGAAGGCCTCCGTGGCCGCGTCGCGGTCCACCCTCCCCGACGGCCGGCGCGGCAGGTCGTCCATCGGGAGCCCGCCCTCGGCCTCCAGCGCCGAGGCGAGCTGAGCAGACCTCCGCCCGAAGGCGATCTCACGCCACGCCAGGCCCAGCCCGAGCACCGGGAGCACGAGCACCCCGATGCCCAGCAGGACCGCCACGGGCTCGCCGCTGGCGACGAACGCCACGCCCTTCGACCCGATGAGGACCGCGTAGAAGACCAGGATGCCGACGAGCACGGCGATGACGGCCTTGGTGCGCATCAATCCAGGCCCAGGAACTCTTCGAGGCCGACGGTCAGGCCCGGCGCGGACGCGATGGTGCGCAGCCCGAGGAGGACGCCGGGCATGAAGGACACCCGGTCCAGGGAGTCGTGGCGGATGGTGAGGGTCTCCCCCGGCCCGCCGAGGAGGACCTCCTGGTGCGCGACGAGCCCGCGCAGCCGCAGGCCGTGCACGCGCACCCCCTCGACGTCTGCTCCCCGCGCCCCCTCGAGCGAGGTGGAGGTCGCGTCGGGGATGGGGCCGGACCCGGCCTTGCGGCGGGCGTCCGCGATGAGGGACGCGGTGCGGCGCGCGGTTCCCGACGGGGCGTCGGCCTTCTGAGGGTGGTGGAGCTCCACGATCTCGACCGACTCGAAGAAGGGTGCCGCCTCCGCGGCGAAGCGCATCATCAGCACCGCGCCGATCGAGAAGTTGGGGGCGATGAGCACCCCGGTGCCGTCGGACTCGGACAGCCAGGTGCGGAGCTGGTCGAGCCGGCCCTCGTCGAAGCCGGTGGTCCCCACGACGCAGTGGATGCCGTGCTCGATGCAGAACTCCAGGTTCTTCATCACCACGTCGGGGTGGGTGAAGTCCACGATCGCCGTGGCCCCTGCCGAGACCAGCTCCTCGAGGGAGTCGTCGGCGTCGACCGCCGCCACCAGCTCCATGTCGTCGGCGGCCTCGACCGCGCGACAGACCTCTGCACCGACCTTGCCGCGGGCGCCGAGCACGCCCACCTTCATCTTCGACGTCACGGGGCCAACCTACCGGGGGCTCAGCTGACGGCTTCGGGGCCCACGACCGCCAGCGTCTCGGGCTGGTCGAAGAGCTCCTTGGCGAGCACCTGGACCGCGTCCACGCCCACCTCGTCGACCCGCGCGATGACGTCGTCGATGCCGGGCAGCTCGTCGTAGAACATCTCCGCCTTGGCGATGCGGGACATCCGGGTGCCCGAGTCCTCCATGCTGAGCACGAGGCCGCCGCGCAGCTGCCCCTTGCCACGCTCCAGCTCCTCGGGGGTGATCCCCTGCTCGGCCAGGCGGGCCGTCTCGACGCGTACGACGTCGAGGACGTCCTCCACCCGCGCCGGAAGGCAGCCCACACCGACACCGAAGATCCCGCTGTCGGCGTAGTGCGAGGCGAAGGAGTAGACCGCGTAGGCCAGCCCGCGGTGCTCGCGCACCTCCTGGAAGAGGCGCGACGAAGTTCCTCCGCCCAGAACTGCGTTGAGGACCCCGAGGGTGTAGCGACGCTCGTCGGTGCGGACCAGGCCGTTGACGCCCAGCACCAGGTTGACCTGCTCGAACGGGCGGGTCAGAGAAACGGAGCCGGCAGCAGTGCGGTGCTGCTGCTCCCCGCGACGCGGGGGGCTGGGCAGGGCCGAGGTGTCGGCGAGGAACCCGGCTCGACCGAAGGCCTCACCGACCAGACGCACCACGGCGTCGTGGTCGACGTTGCCGGCGGCCGCGATCACGATGTTCTCGGGGCGGTACCGGCTGCGGTAGAAGTCCGTGATCTGCGCCTGCGTCAGCGCCGCGATCGAGGACGTAGTACCGGCGATCGGCCGTCCGAGCGTGGTGCCCTCCCACGCCTTCTCGGCGTACAGGTTGTGCACCACGTCGTCGGGGTCGTCGTCGTGCATGGCGATCTCGTCGAGGATCACCTCACGCTCGGCCTCGACGTCCTCCGCGGAGATCACCGAGGAGGTGACCATGTCCCCGAGGACGTCGATGGCCAGCGGCAGGTCCTGGTCGAGGACCCGCGCGTGGAAGCAGGTGTACTCCTTCGCGGTGAACGCGTTGAACTCGCCGCCCACCGCGTCCAGGGCGACGGAGATGTCCATCGCCGACCGGGTCGGGGTGCCCTTGAACAGCAGGTGCTCGAGGAAGTGCGACGCACCGTGCAGGTCCGGCGTCTCGTCCCGCGACCCGACACCCACCCAGGCTCCGACCGTGGCCGATCGGACACCGGGCATCGTCTCGGTGACGACCCGGAGCCCACCGGGGAGGACGGTCCGGCGGACCTGTGAGACCACAGATCCGCCGGAGTCCTTCTCGACCAGGAGAGTCCGGGTCGTGCCCGGGCTCTGGTGTGCCGCGCTGAAGGGAGTCGTCACTTCTCGCCGTCGTCGGAGCCGTCCTCGTCCGTCGAGCCCTCCGCGTCAGCGGACTCCTCGACGACCGGGACCAGCGACAGCTTGCCGCGGTCGTCGATCTCGGCGATCTCGACCTGGACCTTCTGACCGACCGAGACGACGTCCTCGACGGCCTCGACGCGCTTGCCACCGGCCAGGGCACGCAGCTTGCTGATGTGCAGCAGCCCGTCCTTGCCCGGGAGCAGCGAGACGAACGCACCGAAGTTCGTCGTCTTCACGACGGTGCCGAGGTAGCGCTCGCCCACCTCCGGCATCGTCGGGTTGGCGATGCCGTTGATGATCGAGCGGGCGGCCTCGGCCGACTCGCCGTTCGTGGCGCCGATGTAGATCGTGCCGTCGTCCTCGATGCTGATCTGCGCACCGGTGTCGTCCTGGATCTGGTTGATGACCTTGCCCTTGGGGCCGATCACCTCGCCGATCTTGTCCACGGGCACCTTGACGGTGATGATCCGCGGCGCGTGGAGCGACATCTCCTCGGGCTGGTCGATGGCCTCGCCCATCACGTCGAGGATCGCCATGCGCGCGTCGCGCGCCTGGGTCAGCGCACCGGCGAGCACGTCGGCCGGGATGCCGTCGAGCTTGGTGTCGAGCTGGAGCGCGGTCACGAACTCGCGGGTGCCGGCGACCTTGAAGTCCATGTCGCCGAACGCGTCCTCCGCACCGAGGATGTCGGTGAGGGTGACGTACTGGGTCTTGCCGTCGAGCTCACCGGAGATCAGGCCCATCGCGATGCCCGCCACGGGGGCGCGCAGCGGGACACCGGCCTGCAGCAGCGACAGCGTCGAGGCGCAGACCGAGCCCATCGAGGTGGAGCCGTTGGAGCCCATGGCCTCGGAGACCTGCCGGATCGCGTACGGGAACTCCTCGCGCGTCGGCAGCACCGGCACGAGCGCACGCCCGGCAAGGGCGCCGTGGCCGATCTCGCGACGCTTGGGCGAGCCCACGCGGCCGGTCTCACCGGTGGAGTACGGCGGGAAGTTGTAGTTGTGCATGTAGCGACGCGTCGTCTCCGGGGAGAGCGTGTCGAGCTTCTGCTCCAGCGTCAGCATGTTCAGCGTGGTGACCCCGAGGATCTGGGTCTCGCCGCGCTCGAACAGCGCCGAGCCGTGCACGCGCGGGATGACGCCGACCTCGGCGAACAGCGGACGGATGTCGGCGAGCCCACGGCCGTCGATGCGGATCTTCTCGCGCAGCACGCGCTCGCGCACGAGCTGCTTGGTGAGCGCGCGGAAGACAGCACCGAGCTCCTTCTCGCGACCCTCGAAGTCGGGAGCGACCTGTTCGATGACCGCGGCCTTGACCTCGTCCATCCGGGTCTCGCGCTCCTGCTTGCCCGCGATGGTCAGTGCCTGCGCGAGGTCGGCGGAGGCGGCCTTCTCGACCGCGTCGTAGGCGTCGTCCTCGTAGTCGAGGAAGATCGGGAACTCGGCGATCGGCTTGGCGGCCTGCTTGGCCAGCTCCACCTGGGCCTCGACGAGCTGCTTGATGAACGGCTTGGCGGCGTCGAGACCGCCGGCGACGACCTCCTCGGTCGGCGCCTGCTTGCCGGAGCGGACCAGGTCCCAGGTGGACTCGGTCGACTCGGCCTCGACCATCATGATGGCGACGTCGCCGGTCTCGGTGACGCGGCCCGCGACG
This sequence comes from uncultured Actinomycetota bacterium, assembly GCA_963823965.1. Taxonomy (GTDB): domain Bacteria; phylum Actinomycetota; class Actinomycetes; order Propionibacteriales; family Nocardioidaceae; genus Nocardioides_C. The sequence continues at coordinate 478,008 of CAWGNO010000002.1, forward strand.
ACCATGTCGAAGACGGCGTCCTCGAGCTGGCTGTGCGTCGGGAAGGCGACCCACTGGCCGTCGATCAGCGCGACGCGCACGCCGCCGACCGGGCCGGAGAACGGCAGGCCGGAGAGCTGGGTGGACATCGAGGCGGCGTTGATCGCGAGCACGTCGTACGGCGTGTCGGGGTCGAGGGCCATGACCGTGATGACGACCTGGACCTCGTTGCGCAGACCCTTCTTGAAGGTCGGGCGCAGCGGCCGGTCGATGAGGCGGCAGGTGAGGATGGCGTCCTCGGAGGGACGACCCTCACGCCGGAAGAACGAGCCCGGAATGCGGCCCGCGGCGTACATCCGCTCCTCGACGTCGATGGTGAGCGGGAAGAAGTCGAGCTGCTCCTTCGGGTGCTTCCCGGCCGTCGTGGCCGAGAGGAGCATGGTCTCGTCGTCCAGGTAGGCGGTGACGGAGCCGGCAGCCTGGCGGGCCAGCAGCCCGCTCTCGAACTTGACGGTGCGGCTGCCGAACTTGCCGTTGTCGATGACGGTCTCGACCGCCGAGATGGTGGGTTCCTCCATGGGACACCCCTTTCTCTTTCGCGGAGCGATCTCGCGAGGGCGCCCATAGACATCTGATGCCACGTGGTGCGCACGGCTCCGCTGGCTCAGGGGCCGGTCTTCGATCGAGGCCCGCGGGGCTCTCCTCGCGGAGGCTGTCCCGAAGGCCACTACCGAGGACCGGGCCGGACGATCGCGGTCGCTCCTGTGATTGGTGTGTGTTCAGTTGTGCGGTGCTTCTCCGAGCCTAGTCGGAGGATGGTGCGATCATGCAGCAGGAGCGACCTCCCGGCGTTGCCGACGTGGCACGCAAGGGGTCGCTCCTGCTCAGGAATCTGCTCGCATCAACGGCGGAGACCGAGGCGCTCCACGATCGAGCGGTAGCGGTTGATGTCTTCCTTCTGCATGTAGTTCAGAAGGCGACGGCGCTGACCGACGAGGAGCAGCAGACCACGACGGCTGTGGTGGTCGTGCTTGTGGCTCTTCAGGTGCTCGGTCAGGTGAGTGATGCGGTGCGTCAGCAGCGCAACCTGGACCTCCGGAGAGCCGGTGTCACCCTCGGTCGTGCCGTACTCGGCGATGATCTTCTTCTTGGTCTCCGCGTCGGTACCCTTGGACACGCGACTTCCCTTCGGTTTGTCTCGTTGCGCGGCGCGCCGGGGCCTGTTCACCCGGGCACTCTGGATCCGCGGCCGTTCATACGGCGATGTGACTGCTCCGGCTCCCAGGCCGGGGCAACCGGTCAAGACTATCAGCGGCCCGTCTGATTCTCCGAATCCCGACCTGCGGCTGCCCACGACGAGGCACCGCACACGTGACAGGATCGGCGACATGGCGAAGCGGCAACCGGCAGGGCCCGTGACGAAGCTGGGCGTGTGCAACCTCTGCGAGGCCATCTGCGGCCTCCGCATCACCCTCGAGGACGACCGGGTGACCTCGGTCCGGGGCAACCCAGACGACCCGCTGTCCCGAGGTCACGTCTGCCCCAAGGCGCTGGCCCTGCCGGACATCCACGAGGACCCCGACCGGCTTCGCCGCCCGGTGCGGCGTACCGAGACGGGGTGGGAGGAGATCGGCTGGGACGAGGCCCTCGACCTGGTCGCCGACAACCTGGCCCGCACGGCCACCGAGCACGGCCGCGACGCGGTGGCCGTCTACCTCGGCAACCCCAACGTGCACAGCCTCGGCTCGATGACCCACGGCACCGCCATGGTCCGCTCGCTGCGCACGCGCAACACCTACAGCGCCACCTCGGTGGACCAGCTCCCCCACCAGCTCGTCGCCCACCTCATGTACGGGCACCAGCTCCTCCTGCCGGTCCCCGACATCGACCGGACCCAGCTGTTCGTCGTCGTCGGAGGCAACCCGATGGCCTCCAACGGCAGCCTCATGACCGTGCCGGACTTCCCCGGCCGGCTGCGCGAGCTGCGCGCCCGCGGCGGCCGGATGGTCGTGCTCGACCCCCGGCGTACCGAGACCGCCAAGGCTGCCGACGAGCACCACTTCGTCCGTCCGGGGAGCGACGCGCTGGTCCTGCTGGCCATGCTGCACACGGTCCTCGACGAGGGGCTCGACCGGGCACCGGAGTACGTCGAAGGGCTCGAGCAGGTCCGCGACGCCGTCGCGCCGTTCACGCCGGAGCGCGCGGAGACCGTGAGCGGCGTCCCCGCCGAGACGATCCGGGGCCTCGCACGTGACCTGGTGGCCACGGAGGCAGCCGCGCTGTACGGCCGCATGGGCGTCTCGACCCAGCAGTTCGGGTCGGTGTGCCAGTGGGCGATCCAGTGCATCAACATCGTGGCCGGCAACCTCGACCACGAGGGCGGGGTCATGTTCACCTCGCCGGCGATCGACGTGATCGGGCGTGGGTTCATCGGCAAGGGACACCGCGACCGCTGGCGCAGCCGGGTCCGCGACCTCCCCGAGGTCGGGGGCGAGCTGCCGGTCTCGACGCTCGCCGACGAGATCCTCACCCCGGGTGAGGGGCAGGTGCGCGCCATGCTCACCGTGGCCGGCAACCCGGTGCTCTCCACCCCGGACGGTGCCCGCCTCGACGGCGCCCTCGCCGGCGTGGACTTCATGGCCGCCATCGACATCTACGTCAACGAGACCACGCGGCACGCCGACGTGATCCTCCCGCCCACCTCGGCCCTGGAGCGCGACCACTACGACCTGGTGTTCCACACGCTGGCCGTGCGCAACACCGCGCGGTTCACGCCGGCGCTGCTGCCCAAGCCGAAGGGCGCCCGGCACGACTGGGAGATCTACCGCGACATCGCCCTGCGCACCGCGAAACGGCTGGGCTCGCGGCAGTCGTGGCGCAAGCGGCTGGTCTCGGAGGCACGGCTGCGCCTCTCCCCCACGCGGACCATCGACCTGCTGCTGCGCACCGACAGGTCCCGGCTCTCGCTCCGCAAGCTCCGTCGCAGGCCCGAAGGCGTGGACCTCGGCCCGCTCCGGCCGTCCCTGCCGGGCCGTCTCCGCACCAAGGACCGTCGCATCCACGCGGCGCCACCCCTCGTGCTCGCCGACCTGGACCGGCTGGAGACGGCCTCCCGCCAGGCGCCCGGCCCCGACGAGCTCCTGCTCATCGGCCGTCGGCACCAGCGCGACTGCAACTCCTGGATGCACAACACCGAGCGGCTCACCAAGGGGCGAGCCCGCCACCACCTGCTCATGCACCCCGACGACCTCAGCGCACGCGGCATCGAGGACGGTACGACGGTCAGCGTCACCTCGCGGGTCGGCACGGTGGAGGCCGAGGTACAGGCGACCGACGACGTGATGCCGGGCGTGGTGAGCCTTCCACACGGGTACGGCCACCAGCGCGACGGCGTGCTCCTCGCGGGTGCCGCGGAGGTCCCGGGCCCCTCGATCAACGACCTCACCGACCCGTCGGTCATCGACGAGGCCAGCGGGAACGCGGTGCTCAACGGGGTGCCGGTGACCGTCGCCGCCGCGGCGGCGAGAGCCGACATCGGCGAAGGCGACCGCGCCACCGCGCACTCGGGCTGAGGCCAGCGCCGCTCGGCTGAACTGCTCCCGGTGGGGCCTCGACAACTCCTGCTGACCTGCCGACCATGGAAGGAGCAGCAGATCCGGCTCGGGCCAGCGCCCCGCCACTTCGGGGACAGGTCGGCCGAGCGCGGAGGAGGAGGGCGACATGGGTGACATCGGCCGGGAGCACCGCGAGGTCGAGTTCGAGCCGCTGACCGACGATCCCCTGAACGAACCTGCGCCCGAGCCGGCGACCCGGCCCGAGACGGCGCCTGCCACCGGGCCGACGAAAGCGTCCACCACCGGAACTGCGTCCCGTCCGACCACGCCGTCGCGGATGTCGTGATGGCCGGCGGCCCGCCGGAGCCTCGCTCCGAGCCGGCCCTGGTCCCGGGCGAGCTGCGCGGGTACCGACAGTTCGAGCTGCGCGCGGACGGGCTTTACCCGATGGTGCTCACGGGCTCCGGACCGTGGGACGGTCTGCTCGAGCGCGCGCGCTGCGCGGCAGGTGCCGATCACCGCCCGCCTGCCGCGGACTGCAAGTGCGGGCTCTACGCCTGGTACCTACCGGGCAGCGCGACCGTCTCGGTGGGCCCGGCGAGTGCGGTCGTCGCCGCGCGCGGCCGCTGCATCCTCGGTGACCGCGGCTTCCGTGCGGCCGAGGCACGCATCGAGGCCGTCGCCCTCCCGGCCGTGGTGCGCTGGACGCCCCGTGCCGGGTCCCGGGCTCGCCGCATGCTCGCCCGCGCCTACCCACACACCCGGGTCTACGGCTCCGAGCGACAGATGCTGAAGGACTTTCCGCCCCAGGACATGAGCGCCCTCGGCATCGTGCCACCGCGAGACCGGAGCCGGGAGTACCGCGCAGCCGCGATCGGGCTCTCCGTGGCCGTCCCGATCCTGACCTTCCTGCTCGCCGCACTCCCCCGGCTGGCGAGCGCACCGCAGCTGGAGCAGTGGTGGCCGGTGCTCGTGCTGCTCGCGGTGGCCTGGCAGGTGGGACTGGTGTGGATCCTCACCCGACTGATGGCACTGCAGGGCGACCACGGCCAGGGCGCCGGTCCGGCTCGTTGAGAGGCACCGAAGCACCACGCACCGGAGAACCTGCCTGCGGCCGGCCGCCCGTGCGGGCTCACGAGCCGTTGAGGGCCTCGCGGACCGCCTGGCGCGCCACCATCGGGTCGACCGCCGCGAGGGCGGCCTCCGCCGCGTGCTCGCAGGTGTCCATCGACACCGCGGACAGCTGCGCGCCCACCGTTCTCACCGCCGCCGACGCCATCGACAGCGACGTCACCCCCATGCCGACGAGTGCTGTCGCCAGGGCGGGGTCGGCCGCCGCCTCGCCACAGACGCCGACCGGCTTGCCCGCCTGCTTGCCCGCCTCGGCGCTGATCGCGATCAGCGCCAGCACGGCCGGCTGCCACGCGTCGGTGAGATGGGCGAGCTCGCCGGCCATCCGGTCGGCGGCCATCGTGTACTGGGTGAGGTCGTTCGTGCCGATGGACAGGAAGTCCACGTGCTCGAGGAGCTTGTGGGCCTGCAACGCGGCGCTGGGGATCTCGATCATCACCCCGGCTTGGAGCCCGTGGGCGCGCACCTGCTCGGCGAAGTCCTTGGCCTCCTGCACGGTGGCCACCATGGGCGCCATCACCCACGGCTCGGTCCCGGTCTGGCGCGCGGCAGCGGCGATGGCCTGGATCTGCCGCTCGAGCAGGCCGGGGTTCTCTATCGCCAGCCTCAGCCCGCGCACGCCCAGTGCAGGGTTCTCCTCGCCCTCCAGCGTGGCGAAGGCGATGGGCTTGTCGGAACCCGCGTCGAGCGTACGGACCACGACGGTGCGGTCGGCGCCGAAGGCAGAGAGCACCTCGGCGTACACCTCGGTCTGCTCGGCGACGCTCGGCTCGTCCTTGCGGTTGAGGAAGCACAGCTCGGTACGGAACAGTCCGACGCCTTCGACCGGCCCTCCGGCCGCGGATCTCGCCGACTCCCCGTCGGCGACGTTGGCGAGGAGCTTGACGCGAGTCCCGTCGCTGGTCCTCGCGGGCCCGGTCCAGGAGTCCAGGGCCGCACGCGCCGCGGCGCTCTCCTCGACCCGCGTGGCGGCCTCCGAAGGGTCCGGCTCGACCTCGATGAGGCCGGTGGTGCCGTCGACGAGCACCGCGGTGCCACCGGCGAGGTCCATCAGGTCGCGCACCGCGACGACGCACGGGATCCCGAGCTGACGAGCGATGATCGCGGTGTGGCTGGTGGGCCCGCCCTTCTCGGTCGCGAGCGCCAGGACCAGCTTCGCGTCGAGACCGGCGGTGTCGGCCGGGGCGAGGTCCTCGGCCACCAGGATCGACGGCTCCTTGGCCTCGGGCACGCCCGGCTCCGCCTCCCCGACGAGCGTGGCGGTCAGACGCTTCTCGATGTCACGCAGATCGGTGACACGCTCGGCCATCAGGCCACCCATCGAGGTGAACAGCTCGGCGAACTGCTCGACCGAGGAGCCCAGCGCCGACAGGAGGGGGTCGCCGGCCTTGACCCTCTTGACGACGGCGGAGCGCAGCCCCTTGTCGCGCGTGAGACCCGCCGTGGCGGTGAGCACCTCGGCGGCGGACCCGCTCGCCTTCTCCGCACGTCCGGTCAGCCGGTCGGCGACAAGGGTCACGGCTCCGTCGTACGCCTCGATCGCTTCCTCTTCGCCGAGCGCGAGCTTGTCGAAGGCGTCGATGGCGTGCTGGGAGATTCGTGCGGTGGCGACGATCACCGGACCGTAGGCCACACCAGGGACGACGGGAGTGCCTCGAAGGTTCATACCTCCCACGATAAGCCCGCAGCCCCCTTGACAGTCAACACGTTCGGGCGTAAAACAACAGATACAAAGATTCACCACTCGCCCTCACCCCAGGAGCCCCGGTTGTACGCCGAAGAACGCCGCCAGGCAATAGCCGCCCTGATCACCCAGCGGGGGCGCCTCTCGGTCAACGAGCTCGCGGAGGCCTACGCCATCACCACCGAGACCGTACGCCGCGACCTCTCCGCGCTGGAGCAGGCGGGCCTGGTACGCCGGGTCCACGGCGGCGCCGTGCCGGCCGACGCCCTGAGCGGGCTGGAGATCGCGGTCAACGACCGCGACCTCTCGCACGCCGACGAGAAGAACCGAATCGCGCAGGCCGCCGTCACCCTGCTGCCGGCGAGCGACGGCAGCGTCCTGCTCGACGCCGGCACGACCACCTCCCGACTGGCCACCCACCTCCCCCTCGACCGCCGGCTCACGGTAGTCACCAACGCGGTGCCCGTCGCCGGACGGCTCGCAGGGCTCTCCGGCGTGGAGCTGCACCTGCTTCCGGGACGGGTCCGGAGCACGACGCAGGCAGCGGTCGGCGAGGACACCGTCTCCGCGCTCTCCCGGCTGCGCATCGACGTGGCCTTCCTCGGGACGAACGGCATCTCGATCGACCACGGTCTCAGCACCCCGGACCACTCCGAGGCGGCCGCGAAGCGGGCCATGGTCACAGCGGGTCGCCGTGTGGTGGTCCTGGCCGACTCCTCGAAGGTCGGGGTCGACCACACGGTCCGTTTCGCCAAGCTGGAGGAGATCGACGTGCTCGTCACCGACGCCGGCATCACCGACGCCGCCCGGAAGGCATTCGAGGACTACGGGGTGGAGGTGCTGGTCGCATGATCGTCACCCTCACCCCGAACCCCAGCGTCGACCGCACCGTCGCCCTCACCTCGACCCTCGAGCGCGGCGCCGTGCTCCGCGCCGAGTCGGTGACCTCCCAGTCCGGCGGCAAGGGCGTGAACATCTCGCGCGCGGCCGTCTCGGCGGGCATCCAGACCATCGCCGTGCTCCCCGCGGAGAAGGACGACCCGTACGTCCTCGAGCTGCTCCGCGACGGCATCGACTGCCGTCCCGAGCCGCCCGTGGGACCGGTTCGCGTCAACATCACCATCACCGAGCCGGACGGCACCACCACGAAGATCAACACCCCGGGCGCCGAGGTCGACCGCCCCGCCCTCGACCGGCTCGAGCAGGCGCTGCACCAGCGCGCGCAGCAGGCCCGCTGGGTCGCGCTGGCCGGGTCCCTGCCCCCGGGAGCACCCAGCGACTGGTACGCCGAGCTCGTCGACGACCTCGCCGGCACGACGGCCAAGGTCGCCGTCGACACCTCGGGCGCCCCCCTGAGGTCGCTCGCCGAGCAGGTCGCACGAGGCGGCCCGGCACCGCACCTGATGAAGCCCAACGGTGAGGAGCTCGCCTCACTCACCGGTGAGGACCCCGACCGGCTCGAGGACGACCCCTCGGCGGCAGCCCGCGCGGCCGGCGTCCTCGTGGCCCAGGGCGTGGAAGCAGTTCTCGTGACGCTCGGTGGCAACGGCGCCGTCCTGGTCACGGCCGAGGGAGCCTGGCTGGCCGACCCTCCCCCGACCAAGGTCGTCAGCACGGTGGGTGCCGGCGACTCGAGCCTCTTCGGCTACCTCCTCGCAGAGCTCCGCGGCGATCCCCCGCCCGAGCGCCTGCGGATGGCCGTCGCCTACGGCAGTGCCGCTGCCGCCCTGCCGGGCACCACCATCCCCGGCCCCCACCACACCCGTCCCGAGCTCGTCGACGTCCACGCGCTCGTGCTCACCGCAGATTGAGGAGCGACATGTCCGAACTGATCACCCCGAACCTGGTGCGGCTCGACGCCACACTGGGCCAGTCCAAGCAGGATGTCATCCGGGCGCTCTCAGCCGTGATGGCGGACGCGGGCCGCAGCGGCAACGCCGACGGTCTCGCCGAGGACGCCCTCGCCCGCGAGAGCACCTCCGCGACGGGGCTTCCCGGCGGCATCGCCATCCCGCACTGCCGAACCGAGCACGTCGACGTACCGACGCTCGCGTTCGCCCGGCTCTCCCCGCCCACGGACTTCGGCGCCAAGGACGGCCCTGCCGACCTGGCGTTCCTCATCGCAGCCCCGGCCGGCGGCGACGCGACCCACCTCCAGCTGCTCACCCAGCTGGCGCGGTCCCTGGTGAAGAAGGAGTTCACCGACTCGCTGCGGGCGGCCGAGACCCCCGAGGAGATCGTGCGCCTGGTCAGCGGGGTCGTGCAGGCACCCCCCGCCTCCGCCTCGGCTGCCCCCGCCGCTCCCCCGGCGGAGAAGGCAACACCGGCAGCAGAGACCCAGGCCGCACCCGCCGCTCGCCGCCGGGTCGTCGCGGTCACCTCCTGCCCGACCGGAATCGCACACACCTACATGGCCGCCGAGTCGCTGGAGGCCGCCGCATCCCGCGCCGGTGTGGACATCCAGGTGGAGCCGCAGGGATCGGCCGGCGGCCAGCCGCTGCCGCAGAGCGTCATCGACCAGGCGGACGCCGTGGTCTTCGCCGCCGACGTCGGTGTGAAGGACCGGGCCCGGTTCGCCGGCAAGCCGTTCGCCGCCGGCGGCGTCAAGCGCGGCATCGACGACCCCGACGGCATGATCGCGCAGGCACTCGCGAGCGCCGACGACCCCGACGCTCCTCGCGTGGAGGGCGCGGGCGGCGGCTCCGGCTCCGGCGCGCACGCCCACACCGGCACCGGTGACGAGTCCTGGGGCCTCCGCATCCGCCGGGTGCTGATGACGGGCGTGTCGTACATGATCCCGTTCGTGGCAGCGGGCGGTCTCCTCATCGCCCTGTCGTTCCTGCTCGGTGGCTACGAGATCGCGAACAAGTCGACGATCAACGGCGCCGAGGTCGACAACGCCGGCGACATCCTCGCCAACTACACGCTGTTCAACCTCCCCGACCTGACGACGTACGGGCTCGATCACGCGCTCTTCGGCAGCAGTCTCTTCGCCTACCTCGGGGCGCTGATGTTCACCCTGGGCGGGGTCGCCTTCGGCTTCCTGGTCCCGGCGCTGGCCGGCTACATCTCCTTCGCCATCGCCGACCGGCCCGGCATCGCCCCGGGCTTCGTGATGGGCGCGATCGCCGGACAGCTCGGCTCAGGCTTCATCGGCGGCATGATCGGCGGCGTCCTCGCCGGTCTGGTCACGCACTGGATCGCGTCCTGGAAGGTCCCGAACTGGTTCCGCGGCCTGATGCCGGTCGTCGTGATCCCGCTCCTGGCCACCCTGATCACCGGCGCGATCATGGTGATCGTCCTCGGCAAGCCTCTGATCGCGCTCACCGACGGCCTGACCAACGGCCTGCAGGACATGAGCGCCAGCGGTGCCGGGGTCCTGCTGGGCGTGGTCCTCGGGCTGATGATGGCCTTCGACATGGGCGGGCCGCTGAACAAGACCGCCTACCTGTTCGCCACCGCCGGCCTGGGTGCCGCTGCGACGGCCACCGGAGCGGCACCGGAGCTGAAGATCATGGCCGCCGTCATGCTCGCCGGCATGGTGCCGCCGCTGGCCCTGGCTCTGGCGACGGTCGTCCGCCCCGGCCTGTTCTCCGAGCCCGAGCGTGAGAACGGCAAGGCAGCCTGGTTGATGGGCGCCTCGTTCATCACCGAGGGCGCGATTCCGTTCGCCGCGGCCGACCCGATCCGCGTGATCCCCTCCATCATGGCGGGGTCGGCCCTCACCGGTGGGCTGGCGATGGCCACGGACGTGACGCTGCGCGCGCCGCACGGCGGCATCTTCGTCCTCTTCGCCGTCGGCAACGTGCTCTGGTTCCTCGTGGCCCTGGTCGCCGGAACCCTCCTCGCCTCGGGCCTGGTCATCGCGCTGAAGACCTTCACCGAGAGCAAGGAAGAGATCGAGGAGCTCGACGAGATCGCCGAGTCTGCGATCGTGTGATCCGCACCCACATCGCTACGACGAAGGGAACACCAGATGCCTACCAAGTCCGTGACCGTCGGATCCGCTGTCGGTCTCCACGCCCGTCCCGCTGCCCTCATCTCCGAGGCGGCCGGTGAGCTCGACGCCGAGGTCACCCTGGCCACCCCGGGCGGTGACCCGGTCGACGCAAGCTCGGCGCTGCTGATCATGACCCTCGGCGCCGGGAAGGGTGACACGGTCGAGGTCTCCAGCGACGACGAGCAGGCGCTCGCGAAGATCGCATCGCTCGTGGAGCAGGACCTCGACGCCTGACCCGCAGGTAGCTGACCGGGAGGCGGCTCCGCTGCTTCGGAGCCGCCTCTCTGTGTCTGCGGACCCTGCGTCCAAGGAATCGGGGTCTGCGGGGCCTGCGTCCAGGGAGTCTGTCTCCCCGAGGGGGGCCCTGGGCAACAGCCGGCGGCGCCCTCGTCGGAGGTCGTGCTAGGACCCGGCCTTGAGGTGGTGGTAGACCGCCCGCGCCGCCACCGCGCGGTCGAGCTCCCGGGTGATCGTGGTGAAGAACTGGGCGCGGTACACCTCGTCGGTGATCGCCGCGACCGTGAAGTACATGCCCGAGAAGGCGGCGAGGAAGATCGACACCTGGAGAAGCTCGACGCTGAGGTAGCCGACGTGCCAGGGGTGCAGCTGCTGGTCACCGATCCACGACTGCACCACGGAGTCCTTCATCGCCACGGCCCCGAAGGCGAGGAAGAAGGCGAGCACCGAGAGCGAGAGCAGGAACACCTGCACGATCTGCGCCACCAGGAGGACGACGACGAGGTTCGCCTTCTGGAAGCCGCGCACACTCGCGTCCTCCGCCAGCCGCACCGGTGCGCCGCCTCCGGACTCGACCATCTGCTCGGCCGCCTTCTGGAGCGGGGTCCCCCTGGTGAGCGTCACCAGGCGATCGCCCTCGACCTCATCGGCGACCGCGTCGAGCTCCTCGGGCAGCCGGGCGAGCAGGAACGCCACTGCCAGCCCGGCGAAGAGCATCACGGTCACCCACAGCACGCCGCCGTCAAGCGCCGCCCCGACCTGCCAGACCTCCGCGTTGATGAACAGGAACATCACGAAGACGAGGAGCAGCGGCAGAGCACGGGTGACCAGCGGGAAGAGAAGCCCGAGGCTGGCGAGCGTGCGGGTGACGGCCCAGCGGGCCATCGCGGTCATCCTCAGCGTGGTGGCGGCGTAGACCCCCGCGACGGCAGCCGCGGTGACCATCCCGGTGGCGACGCCCAGGGACGGGTCGAGCAGCCAGCCGACGAGCACACCGGCGGCGACGCCGAGCAGCGCCGCGCCCGCCAGGATCGTCAGCAGCCGAGCCGGCGCCATGCCGCGGCGTGCGGCCTCACGCTCGGAGTCGACGAAGTAGGGCAGTCCGTGCCGGACGAACCAGAGCTCGGCGGCCTCGACGGTCGCCTCCTCCGGACGCCGCCTCATGCAGGCTCCGTGTCGGCGAGGGCCTCGCGGGCACGCCGTACGTCGTCGGCCATCGTCGCCACGAGCTCCTCGACGGAGTCGAACTTGCGCATCCCGCGCAGCCGGGTCACGAACGAGACCTCGACGGGTACGCCGTACAGCTCGAGGTCGTCTCGGTCGAGGACGAACGACTCCACACGCCGCTCGCGGTCCCCCTCGAAGGTCGGGTTGGTGCCGACGCTGATCGCGGCCGGCAGGGTCTCGGCGTCGTGGCCGTCCAGGCGGCGCAGCCATCCCGCGTAGACGCCGTCCTCCGGAGCAGCCGCCATGCCGGAGGTCGGCACGTTGGCCGTGGGGTAGCCCAGCTCCCGGCCGCGCTGGTCGCCGCGGACCACCTCGCCCCGCACGGTGAAGGGGCGTCCTAGCGCCTCGGCTGCTCCCTCGACGTCGCCCGCAGCGAGGCAGTTGCGCACGTAGGTCGACGACCAGACCTGAGGCCCGCCGTCGAGCGCGATGCCGACCGTGACGAAGTCGTGCTCCTCCCCCGAGCGCTCCAGCGTCGCCACGTCGCCGGCCGCCTTGTGACCGAACCTGAAGTTCGCACCGACGACGACGGCCTTGGCGTGCAGGCTGTCGACGATGATCTCCTCCACGAACCGCTCCGGGGACCAGGTCGCCAGCTCGCGGGTGAAGGGGATGACCAGCACGTCGTCCACACCGGCCTGGTCGAGAAGCCGCACCCTTGTCTCGACGCTGGTGAGCGTCGGCGGCGCGTGCTCAGGACGGAGCACGGCGATCGGGTGCGGGTCGAAGGTGACGGCGACGACGTCGGGCACACCCAGCTCGTCGGCCACCTCGCGCGCCCGCCGGACCACGTGCTGGTGGCCGAGGTGCACCCCGTCGAAGTTCCCGATGGTGACGACGGTGCGGCCGAGGTCACCGGGGACCTCGTCGAGCGAGCGCCAGGTACGCACGTGTCACCACTCCTGTTCGCGGACGGATTCACCCAACACGTCGAAATGCTGCCACACCGGGCCGACCTGTCAGCAGGTCAGGAGGCGAAGACCGCCACCGGCTTGGCCAGCTCGCCGGCCTGCTCGTACAGGGCGATGAACTCCCCGGCCGGGCCGAAGAGCGCCACGGGCCCTTCGGCCGCGAGGTCCAGCGCCAGCTTGCGGCCGACCACGACCGACGCCGCGTCCTCCTCGCCGACGTCGCGAGAGGGGAAGCTTCGGCGCGCCACCTCGCCTATCGGAAGCACGGCGACATGCTCGGCGAGCTCTTCCAGGGTGTGGGCATCGGCCAGCGTGAAAGGCCCCACAGCGGTACGGCGCAGCGCGGTGAGGTGCCCGCCTACTCCGAGGGCGACGCCCACGTCACGGGCGATCGCGCGGATGTAGGTACCGCTCGAGCAGCGCACCGAGACCTCGACGTCCACGACGTCCCCCTGACGCTCGATCGCACCCACGTCGATGCCGTGGACGGTCACGGGCCGAGCCTTCAGCTCGACGCTCTCCCCCGCCCTGACGCGCGCGTAGGCGCGCTGTCCGTCGACCTTGATCGCCGAGACGGAGGAAGGAACCTGCTCGATGTCGCCCACGAGCTCCCCGAAGGCGTCGCGGACCTGCTGGTCGGTGACCCCGGAGGCGGATGCCTCCCCGGTCGCCTCACCCTCGGCGTCGTCGGTCGTGGTGGCGAGCCCCAGGCGCACGACGGCGTCGTAGGCCTTCTCGGTGAGCATCAGGTGCCCCAGCAGCCGGGTCGCCCGGTTGACCCCGATCAGCAGCACGCCCGTGGCCATCGGGTCGAGGGTCCCGGCGTGCCCGACCTTGCGGGTGCCGGCCAGCCGTCGTACCCGCGAGACGACGTCGTGCGACGTCATCCCCGCGGGCTTGTCGACCACGAGCAGCCCGGGAGGCGTCTGTGCGCTCACTCCTCGTCGAGCTCCTCGTTCTCGAGCTCGTCGTCCTCGTGCGGCTTGCGGTAGGGGTCCGCCTCTCCGGCGTACTGGGCGCCGGCCGCCGCCTGAGCCACCCGCGCGTCGGACTCGCGCGCCTTGGCGAGCAGCTCGTCGAGGTGGCGGGCGTTGTCCGGGAGCGCGTCGTGGATGAACTCCAGCGTCGGCACGTGACGCATGCCGAGCTGCTTGCCGACCTCGGAGCGCAGGACGCCCTTGGCGGACTCGAGGGCGGCCGCCGTGCTCGCGAGGTCGTCGCCCTCACCGAGGACGGTGTAGAAGATCGTGGCGTTCTGGGTGTCTCCGGTGACGCGGACGTCGGTCACCGTGATGAACCCGAGCCGCGGGTCCTTGATCCGGCGCTCGAGCATCTCGGCCACGATGACCTGGATGCGATCGGCGACCTTGCGGACGCGGGGCGAGCTCATGGTTGGTTCTCCTGGTTCCTACGCCGAGTCGGCGCGTCTGCTGTTCTGGCTCCCGCCGGGGCGGTGCGTGGGTCGCGGGCCGGGCGCCGCAGCGCCCGGCCCGCGATCGAACATCACGCGCGGGGGATCTCCCGCATCTCGAACGACTCGATGATGTCGTCCTGCTTGATGTCGTTGTAGCCACGCAGGACCACACCGCACTCGAAGCCCTCGCGGACCTCGGTGGCGTCGTCCTTCTCGCGACGCAGCGAAGCGACGTCGAGGTTGTCGGCCACCACGTTGCCGTCGCGCAGCAGTCGCGCCTTGGCGTTGCGGCGGATGACGCCCTTGGTGACCATGCAGCCGGCAATGTTGCCGATCTTGCTGGAGCGGAAGATCTCGCGGATCTCGGCCTGGCCGAGCGAGACCTCCTCGTACTCCGGCTTGAGCATGCCCTTGAGGGCCGCCTCGATCTCCTCGATCGCCTGGTAGATGACCGAGTAGTACCGGATCTCGACGCCTTCCTTCTCGGCCATCTCGGTCGCCTTGCCCTGGGGCCGGACGTTGAAGCCGATGATGATGGCGTCGGAGGCGGCGGCCAGGTCGACGTTGGTCTCGGTGATCGCACCGACACCGCGGTCGATGACCCGGATGCTGACCTCTTCGCCGACGTCGATCTTGGACAGCGAGTCCTCGAGGGCCTCGACCGAACCGGACACGTCGCCCTTGAGGATCAGGTTGAGCTCCTGGCTCTCGCCCTTCTCCATGGAGGCCATGAAGTCCTCGAGCGTACGGCGGACGCGACGCTTGGCCTGCATGGCCGCGCGCTCACGCGCCTCACGCTTCTCGGCGATCTGCCGGGCAATCCGGTCGTCGGCCACGACGATGAAGTTCTGGCCGGCACCCGGGACCGCGGTCAGACCGAGGACCATCACCGGACGCGCCGGGTCGGCCTCCTCCACGGAATCGCCGAACTCGTCGAGCATCGCCCGGACTCGTCCGTAGGCCGGACCGGCCACGATCGAGTCTCCGACGCGGAGCGTTCCGCGCTGGACGAGGACCGTCGCCACGGGGCCGCGCCCGCGGTCGAGGTGCGCCTCGACGACGAGACCCTGAGCGTCCTGCTCGGGGTTGGCCCGCAGGTCGAGCGAAGCGTCCGCGGTGAGGACGATCGCCTCGAGGAGCCCCTCGAGGTTGAGCTCGGACTTCGCGGAGACGTCGACGAACATCGTGTCGCCGCCGTACTCCTCGGGCACGAGGCCGTACTCGGTGAGCTGGCCGCGCACCTTCTGCGGGTCGGAGTCGGGCTTGTCGATCTTGTTGACTGCGACCACGATCGGGACCTCGGCCGCCTTGGCGTGGTTGAGCGCCTCGATGGTCTGGGGCATCACACCGTCGTCCGCCGCGACCACGAGCACCGCGATGTCCGTGGCCTGCGCACCACGAGCACGCATGGCCGTGAAGGCCTCGTGACCCGGGGTGTCGATGAAGGTGATCTTGCGGTCCTGGTCGTCGACCTCGGTGGAGACCTGGTAGGCGCCGATGTGCTGGGTGATGCCACCGGCCTCCTTGGCGACCACGTTCGCCTTGCGAAGCGCGTCGAGGAGCTTGGTCTTTCCGTGGTCGACGTGACCCATCACGGTCACGACCGGAGGACGGGCCGTGAGGTCCTCCTCGGACCCCTCGTCCTCGCCGAACTCGAGGTCGAAGGACTCGAGCAGCTCGCGGTCCTCGTCCTCGGGCGAGACGACCTGCACCTTGTAGTTGAGCTCGTCACCGAGCAGCTCGAGCGTGGCGTCGTTGACCGACTCGGTCGCCGTCACCATCTCGCCGAGGTGGAAGAGCATCTGCACCAGCGACGCGGGGTCGACATTGATCTTCTCCGCGAAGTCGGTCAGCGAGGCGCCACGGGCCAGGCGGACGGTCTCGCCGTCACCCTTGCGGACGCGCACGCCACCGATCGTCGGCGCCTGCATGTTGTCGAACTCTTGACGACGCTGCCGCTTCGACTTGCGGCCACGCCGCGACGGGCCGCCGGGACGGCCGAACGCACCCTGGGTCTGGCCACGCTGACCGGGACGCCCGCCACCGGGGCGACCGCCGCCACCGGGGCCGAAGCCGCCGGGACGAGCCGGGGCACCGGGGCCGCCACGGCCCGGAGCACCACGGCCCGGAGCACCACGACCGGGAGCGCCACGGCCGCCGCCGCCCTGACGCCCACCCGGACCGGCGCCGAACGCCGCCGGGGACTTGGGCATCATCGCGGGGTTGGGACGGGGCATGCCCGGACGCCCGGGCGCTCCGCCACCCTCGCGGGAGGCGGGAGGACGAGGCGGACGGTTCTCGCCGCCGGACTGGTCTCCGCGCGGCGGAGCAGCGGGACGACGCCCCATGCCCTGGGTCGAGGAGAACGGGTTGTTGCCCGGGCGCGGTGCGCCGGGGCGACCGCCGCCGGGGCGACCGCCGCCGGGACGCGGGGCAGACGGACGCGGGCCGGGTGCCGGGGTCTCGGCGCGGGCTGCCGGAGCCTCCGGCGCCGAACGCTGGGCGGGCTTTGCGGGGGCCGGCTCGGCCGGCTCGGCCGGCTCGGCGGCTTCTTCGGACCAGGCTTCGGGCCGGGACGCGGGCCGGGGGTGGGGGCGGGACGCGCCGCAGGTGCTGCGGGAGCCTCCGCCTCGACCGGAGCCGGCTCGGACTTCGCCGGGGTCTGCTCAGCCTTCTCCTCCGCTGCCGGCGCCTTCTCGGCGGGCTTGGGTGCCTCGGCGGGCGCCTCGTCGGCCGCGGGGGCCTTCTCCGCGGACTTCGCCGCTGCCTTCTTGGCGGGAGCCTTCTTGGCCGCCTTCTTCTCCGAGGCGGACTTCAGCTCGTCACCGAACTTGTCGGTGAAACGCTTGACGACAGGAGGCTCGACCGTCGACGAAGCCGACTTGACGAACTCTCCCATCTCTCCGAGCTTGGCCAGAACGACCTTGCTCTCTACTCCGAACTCTTTGGCGAGCTCGTGGACTCGGACCTTAGCCACGCTTCTCCTTCTGGTCCGAGCCCTGATGGCCGGACCGTTAGCTGGTGTGCATGCTCATCGCGAAGTACTCATCGAGTGCTCATGAGCTGCTGCTCCATCTTCTGTCGGTACACACGGGGGTCTGCCCCCCGTGGACTCCCCGGCGGGGAGCCACGGTCATTTTTCTTGCGCGAGCTGCAGGTAGTCCCGGAGCCGGGACTCACCGGGCCGCCCCTGGACCCGGAGGGCCCGGGAGAACGCCCGGCGACGTGACGCGTGATCCAGACAGGTGGGCGTGGGATGGAGATAGGCTCCCCG
Organism: uncultured Actinomycetota bacterium; assembly: GCA_963823965.1. GTDB lineage: Bacteria > Actinomycetota > Actinomycetes > Propionibacteriales > Nocardioidaceae > Nocardioides_C. The sequence continues at coordinate 495,419 of CAWGNO010000002.1, forward strand.
TCCCGGTGCCCGTGCCTCCGGGTCCGGGACAACGGAGAGACCGTCACCCGAACCGCGGGCGACCACGCGCAGCAGCTCTTGCTTCGGTGCCCGGCCGCGACAGCCGACACAGGTCCGCACAGGTGTGTGCGTGCATGAATCGACCGCGTGAACTCGAGCCACCGACAACGAGTCTAGCGGTTTCGATGTCTCAAACAGAATCGGCCTCAGCCTTGTTCCCCTTCACCGGAGGCGACGGTGGTCGCCGGCGCCTCGTCGGAGCGGATGTCGATGCGCCACCCGGTGAGCCTTGCGGCGAGCCGGGCGTTCTGGCCCTCCTTGCCGATGGCGAGGGAGAGCTGGAAGTCGGGTACGACGACGCGGGCGGAGCGCGCCTCCAGGTCGACGATCTCGACGCTCGAGACACGGGCCGGCGACAACGCGTGGGCGACGAGCTCCGCAGGGTCGTCGGACCAGTCCACGATGTCGATCTTCTCGCCGTGCAGCTCGTGCATGACGTTGCGGACGCGCTGCCCCATCGGGCCGATGCAGGAGCCCTTGGCGTTCACGCCGGGGATCCTCGAGCGCACCGCGATCTTGGTGCGGTGACCCGCCTCGCGGGCGATCGCACAGATCTCGACGGTCCCGTCGGCGATCTCGGGCACCTCGAGGGCGAAGAGCTTCTTCACGAGGTTCGGGTGCGAGCGCGAGAGCGTCACCTGCGGACCGCGCATGCCCTTCCGGACGCTGACGACGAGGCACTTGATCCGCGTGCCGTGGTCGTAGCGCTCGCCCGGGACCCGCTCGACCTGCGGAAGATGGGCCTCCAGCCGGCCGAGGTCCACCAGGACGTCCTGCGGGTCGCGCCCCTGCTGGATGATGCCCGAGATGACGTCGCCCTCCTTGCCGGAGAACTCGCCGAACTTGGCGTCGTCCTCGGCGTCGCGCAGGCGCTGCAAGATGATCTGCTTCGCCGTCGTCGCGGCGATCCGGCCGAAGCCGGCGGGCGTGTCGTCGTACTCACCGACCACGTTGCCCTCCTCGTCCGTCTCGGCGGCGAACACCGTGACGTGACCGGACTTGCGGTCGAGCTCGACCCTGGCCTTCTGCTGGGCGCCCGGCGTCTTGTGGTACGCCGTGAGCAGGGCCTGCTCGATGGCCTCCACCAGGACCTCGAAGGAGATCTCCTTCTCGCGCTCGAGGGAACGCAGGACCATCATGTCGATGTCCACGGCTCAGCTCTCCTTCCGGTTGAACTCGATCTGGATGCGAGCCTTCGCGACATCGGTGTAGGCGAGCACGCGCTCGGTGCCGTCCACGTCGAGCGTCGCGCCGTTCTCGTCGCTGCTGTGGACGCGCCCGGTGACCGTGGCGCCGTCCTTGGTCGTGACCTTCACCAGGCGGGAGTGGTTGCGGCGCCAGTGGCGCGGGAGCGTCAAGGGCCGGTCCGTGCCCGGCGAGGTGACCTCCAGGGTGTAGGGCTGCTCGCCCATCACGTCGCTCGAGTCGAGGAGCGTCGAGACCTGCCGGGTGGCATCGGCGATGTCGTCCATCGTCACGCCGCCGTCCTTGTCGACGGCAACGCGGAGAAGTCGGCGCCGACCCGCTGGGGTGAGCTCGATGGCCTCGACGTCGAGGCCGGCGGCGGCAAGGGGCTCGGTGAGCACCTCTGCAAGTCGGTCCCGGGTCTGATCGGTGCTCACGGGCATCCTCCCTGCTGTGCTGTTGTCGGTACCACTCAGGCGCAACAGAACCCTGCCGAGGACGTGCCTCGCCTGTGTCCTCACCATAGCGTGGCGCCGCGGCGACTGCGCGACCGGCTCGGTACCGGGCGAGCCCTCCGCGGCGCTAGAGTCGGCTCTCGTGCCCACTCCCTCCCGCCCCACGGCAGGCCCTCGCCTGACCCGCCGCGCGGCCCTGGCCACCCTGGTCGCAGCCGTCGGCGGCATCACGGTCGGATGCACGTCGCCGTCGGACGACCGGAAGGGACGCGACACCGCACCCGAGCCGCCTGAGCCCAGTGTCGACCCCGACGTCGCGGTCGCGGCCGAGGCGCTGGCGAACCAGCGGGAGGTCCTCGCCCTCCTCGAGGCCACCACGGACCGTCATCCACGACTGCGGGCCGAGCTCGCCCCGGCCGTCGACGCCCATCGATCCCACGCGGCCATGCTCTCCCGGGCAGTCCCCTACGACATGCCCGTCTCGCCCTCGTCCTCGCCGAGCCAGGCCCCCTCGACCTCGGCCGACCCGTCGCCGGAGGGGACAGCCTCCCCGGGCGCGACGACCACACCTGCCGTCCCCGGCAAGCGCGGCCGCGCCCTCGCACAGGTGGTGGCCGCGGAGCGCGCTCTGGCGACCTCCACCAAGAGGCACGCCTTCCGGGCCCAGAGCGGCGCCTTCGCGCGCCTGCTGGGCAGCATGGCGGCGGCGTCCGCCCAGTACGCCGTGGTGCTGTCGTCGGGGAAGGAGAGCTCATGAAGCCCCTCGAGGCGCTGCAGCAGACCCTGGCCGGGGAGCACGCCGCCGTCTACCTGTACGGCGTGATCGGCGGTCGCGTGTCGCTCTCCGCGCAGGAGACCCTCTGGCGCCGCGTGCGCGACGCGTACACGGCGCACGTGCAGCGACGCGACCAGGTGCTGGCGATGGTACGGGCGGTCGACGCCGAGCCGGTCGCGGCCGAGCCGAGCTACGAGCTGCCCAACCCCGCGACCACCCCGCAGCAGCTCGAGGACGCGGCCCTGACGGTCGAGGAGCGGTGCTCCGCGGTCTACGCCGAGATGGTCGGCAGCACCTGGGGGGCGAACCGGCAGTGGGCGCTGGACGCGCTCGAGGACACTGCCGTGCGGCTGCTCGGGTTCGGGGGAGAGCCGGAGGCCTTCCCCGGCATCGGGGAGCTCTGAGCGTCCGGTCCTTTCGGGCCTCCCTGGTTGGCGTGGCCTTCCGGACGCGAAGCCCCGTCAGCGCCAGGCGGAGACGACGTCGTGCACCTCGCGCAGCCGATGTGCGACGGCGTCCGGCTCTCCCACGCTGTGACCGACCTGCTCGGTGGGGATGTCGCTGTGCGGCACGAGGATCGTGCGCATCCCGACGTTGGAGGCACCCCAGATGTCGTCGAAGAGGCGGTCCCCCACGAAGACGCACGCGCTCGGGTCCGTGGCCCCCACCGCGTCCACCGCGGCACGGAAGGCCTCCGGCGCCGGCTTCGTCCAGGGCACCTCACTGGTGTAGACGGCGCCGTGGATCAGGCCGAGGACGCCGTCGCGGTCGAAGAACGACTCGTGCCACTGCCGGGGCCACACCGTGTTCGACAGCACACCGACGCGCAGGCCGTCCGCGTGCAGCCGCTCGAAGAGCCCCGGCGCGTCGGGGTCCGTGAGCGTGTGGGGCTCCCAGAACTCCCGGTATGCCGCGAGCAGGTCCTCGTCGTGGGCGAGCCCCGCGTGGTCGAACAGGTCCGCGATCGTCGCACTCCTGTGCTCGTCGCGGGACCGGCCCCACACTGCGCTCCCGGCTGCCAGGAGGAGCTCCGGGGCGCGCTCGTCCCCGTCCACCGCCGCCTCGGCGAGCGCCTCCGCCTCGGCCCGGAAGTCGACCGCGTGCCACGGCGTGAGGGTGCCGCCCCAGTCGAAGATGACCGCCTCGAGCGGCGGCCGGGTGCCCTGCGACTCAGCCACGCACGACACCGGCGAGGTGGCCCGCGGCGTCCTCGACGGCGACGTTCTCACGCTCGCCCGAGGCCCGGTCCTTGACCTCGACGACGCCGTCGGCCAGCCCCTTGCCCACCACGACGATCGTCGGCACGCCGATCAGCTCGGCGTCCTTGAACTTCACGCCCGGCGAGACCTTCGGACGGTCGTCGTACAGCACGGTGAGGCCCTGCGCCTCCAGCTCGCCGGCGAGCTTCGCGGCTGCCACGAAGACCGCCTCGTCCTTGCCGGTGGCGACCAGGTGCACGTCGGCGGGCGAGACCTCGCGGGGCCAGACCAGTCCGAGCTCGTCATGGGTGTTCTCGGCGATGGCGGCCACGGCGCGGGAGACGCCGATCCCGTAGGAGCCCATCGTGACCGTGACGAGCTTGCCGTTCTCGTCGAGCACCTTGAGGTCGAGGGCGTCGGCGTACTTCCGGCCGAGCTGGAAGATGTGGCCCATCTCGATCCCGCGAGCGGTCGCGAGCGTGCCGCCGCAGGCGGGGCAGGCGTCGCCGTCGCGGACCTCCGCGGCCTCGATCGTCCCGTCGGGGGTGAAGTCGCGGCCGGCGACGAGGTCGATCACGTGCTTCCCGTCGACGTTGGCGCCCGTCACCCAGCGGGTCCCCTCGGAGACGCGCGGGTCGACGACGTAGCGGATCTTGGACTCGTCCTGCTCGCCCAGGACGCCGGGACCGATGTAGCCCTTCACCAGGGCGGGGTGCGCGGCGAAGTCCTTCTCGTCGAAAGGCTCGACCTCGGTCGGCTCGAGCTGGCCCTCGAGACGCTTCGCGTCGACCTCGCGGTCGCCGGGGATGCCGATCGCCAGGGGCTCCCGGGTGCCGTCGGGGTGCTTGAGCGTGACGAGCACGTTCTTGAGCGTGTCCCCGGCCTCCCAGGAGCGGTCCTCACGCGGAAAGTGTGCGTTGAGGTGGTCCACGAGCGTCTCGATGGTGGGCGTCGCGGGTGTGTCCTCTGCGTGCGCGGCGGGGACCCCGTCGTGGGGCACGGGTGCCGGCGCCGGCACCTCGACGGCCTCCACGTTGGCCGCGTAGTCGCAGGAGGTGCAGCGGACGTAGGTGTCCTCGCCCACGTCGGCCTTGGCCAGGAACTCCTCGGACTTCGACCCACCCATCGCGCCGGAGGTCGCCTTGACCACGACGTACTCGAAGCCGAGACGGTCGAAGGTCTTGACGTAGGCCTCCCGGTGCGCGGCGTAGGAACGCTCCAGTCCCTCGTCGGAGGTGTCGAAGGAGTAGGAGTCCTTCATCACGAACTCACGGCCGCGGAGCAGCCCCGCACGAGGACGCGCCTCGTCGCGGTACTTGGTCTGGATCTGGTACAGCCAGACGGGGAGGTCCTTGTAGGAGGAGTACAGGTCCTTCACCACGAGGGTGAAGAGCTCCTCGTGCGTGGGGCCGAGGAGGTAGTCGCCGTCCTTGCGGTCCTTGAGGCGGAAGATGCCGTCGCCGTACTCGGTCCAGCGGCCGGTGGCCTCGTAGGGCTCACGCGGCAGCAGCGCGGGGAACTGCAGCTCCTGGGCTCCGATGGCGTCCATCTCCTCGCGCACGATGGTCTCGATGTTGCGGAGCACGCGCAGCCCCAGCGGGAGCCAGCTGTAGATGCCGGGGGCGGCACGTCGGATGTACCCCGCCCGGACGAGGAGCCGATGGCTCGGCACCTCGGCGTCCGCCGGATCCTCTCGGAGGGTTCGAACGAACAGGGTCGACATCCGCATGATCATGCGCGCAAGGCTACCGACCCCTCTCACGCCGCCGCACACCGATTACCGACGCTCCGCATGGCGGAAATGTCTGAGCCACCGTTCGGTCATTTGGCATGATTCTCCCCGTGTCAGAGGACCAGCTCACCCGCGCGCAACGCGAGCTCCGGGTCCGCCTCGCGGCGGACGCGGCCAGTGTCCCGGGTGCCCGACGCTTCGTGGCGGAAGGGCTGCGCACCTGGGGGCACGACTCCCTGGTCGACGACGCCACGCTCTGCGTCAGCGAGCTGGCGGGCAACGCGGCACTGCACGGCAACGGAAGCTACATCGAGGTCTCGGTGCACGACCTCGCGCACGCCGTGCGGCTGTGCGTGGAGGACGACGGTGTCGCCCCCGTGTCGGCCGTTACTCCCCGCACCTCGCTTCCCGGTCTCGACGACGCGTTCGACGCCGAGCTCGACGAGCTGGACCGGCTGCTGAGCGCCCCGGCGACCGGCCGCGGGCTGGCGATCGTCTCGGTCCTGGCCAGCGACTGGGGCGTCGAGGAGCTCGACACCCGCAAGCGGGTGTGGGCGGAGCTGTGCGCGGGCGACCGCGACGGCGACACCTCCGACGGACCGGCAGCGACCGCGTCGCACCGGCCCGGCTCGACGCCCGACACGGACCCCGGCTCCGCGCTGCCCGACGGCTGGCACCAGGTGAGGCTGGCCGGCTGTCCCGTAGAGCTCAGCCTGCGCCAGGACCAGCACCTCGACGAGCTCGTCCGAGAGCTGAGCCTGATGAGCGTGGACAAGGAGAACAGCGAGTCGGCCGACCTGGTGCGCCGGCTGGAGGCGGTCCTCCTCACCCCGGCGCACGCCCGGCTCGCAGGGCGCCGCCAGGCGCAGGAGGCGCTCCAGCGCGGCGAGGAGGCCGTGGACGTGCACATGGCGATGCCCCGCGACTTCAGCGGCTCGGTGCGCCGGCTCGACCAGGCGGTCCGGGAGGCCGACCGGCTCTGTGACGAGCAGCGTCTGCTCACCCTGTCCTCGCCGGCGGAGATGCGTCGGTTCCGGGCCTGGATGACCGAGGAGATCGTGAGGCAGGTCGAGCAGGACGCGGCCCCGTGCTCCTGGGACGCCTGGCTCGCCGAGCACTGAGCCCGTCCACCCCCGACGACCGGGTCAGAACATGATGGTCGAGAAGACCGCGGTCTGCTCGAAGCCCACTGCGGCGTAGGCGCCCCGGGCCGGGGCGTTGTGGTCGTTGACGTAGAGCGAGACCACCGGGGCGATGTCGCGCAAGGCGTAGCGCACGACGGCGGCCATCCCCGCGGTCGCGAGGCCTTCGCCCCGCCGCGCCGGGTCGACGTAGACCCCCTGCACCTGGCAGGCGTACGGCGACGCGGCGGCGATCTCCGCCTTGAACACCACCCGACCGTCCTCGATCCGCGCGAACGACCAGCCCTTGGCGATCAGCTGCGCGACGCGGGCGCGGTACATGTCGGCGCCGCCGCCGAGCTCGGGGGAGACCCCGACCTCCTCGGTGTACATGGCCACGCAGGACGGGTACAGGACCGGGAGGTCCTTCGGCGTCGTACGGCGCACGGCGGGGTCCGGGGCCACGTTCGGAGGGCCGCTGATCTCGAGGTGCGGCTGGTGCCACCGGAGCTCGCGGGGCCGGGACCAGTGCTCGGCGAGGTGCTCCCACATGCCCGCCACGGACTCCCTGGGCCCCACGATCGTCGAGCAGCGGCGCCGCTGCCGGATCCCTCGCGCGGCGAACGCAGCGACCGCGTCGGGCGTCGCATTCACGGGAACCAGGTTCGCCGCCGCATGGCAGGCCGAGACCAGCTCGCCGTCCTCGACGTACCCCCACATCTCCCCGCCCATCCAGCGCGGGTCGAGCTGCGTGACCCGGCTGCGGTAGTCGACGAAGACGTTGACCACCGGGTCGCGCGCGACGAGCTCCGCCATGGCGGGAAGGTCGGCGGGCCCGAGAAGGCGCAGGCCGTGCTGGGTTCGGAGCACGTACGGGAGCCTACGGCACCGACCCAGTCCTTCGGGTCCGGATCGATCCCCGGATCAGGGACCGTGGACACGCCTCCTGCAGCGACTCAGCTCACGGTGACGCTCGGCGCGCCGCCCTCGCCGTCGACGGGCTCACCCATCTCCTCGGCGATGCGCATGGCCTCCTCGATGAGCGTCTCGACGATCTTCGACTCAGGCACGGTCTTGATCACCTCGCCCTTGACGAAGATCTGGCCCTTGCCGTTGCCGGAGGCCACACCGAGGTCCGCCTCGCGCGCCTCCCCGGGGCCGTTGACGACGCAGCCCATGACCGCCACCCGCAGCGGCACCTCGAGACCCTCGAGCCCGGCGGTGACCTCGTCGGCGAGCTTGTAGACGTCGACCTGAGCGCGGCCGCAGGAGGGGCAGGAGACGATCTCCAGCCGGCGCGGACGCAGGTTGAGCGACTCGAGGATCTGTAGACCGACCTTGACCTCCTCGACCGGAGGCGCGGAGAGGGAGACCCGGATGGTGTCGCCGATGCCGCGGGAGAGCAGCGCCCCGAACGCGACGCTGGACTTGATGGTGCCCTGGAAGGCCGGTCCTGCCTCGGTGACGCCCAGGTGCAGCGGCCAGTCCCCCCGCTCGGCGAGCATCTCGTAGGCCTGCACCATGACGACCGGGTCGTTGTGCTTGACCGAGATCTTGAAGTCGTGGAAGTCGTGCTCCTCGAACAGGGACGCCTCCCAGACCGCGGACTCCACGAGCGCCTCGGGCGTGGCCTTGCCGTACTTCTCCAGCAGGCGCTTGTCGAGCGAGCCGGCGTTGACGCCGATGCGCAGCGACGTCCCGTGGTCCTTGGCCGCCTTGGCGATCTCCTTGACCTGGTCGTCGAACTTGCGGATGTTGCCGGGGTTGACCCGGACCGCGGCGCAGCCTGCCTCGATCGCCTGGAAGACGTACTTCGGCTGGAAGTGGATGTCGGCGATGACCGGGATCTGCGAGTGCTCCGCGATCTCGGCCAGGGCGTCGGCGTCGTCCTGCGACGGGCAGGCCACCCGGACGATGTCGCAGCCGGCCGCGGTCAGCTCGGCGATCTGCTGGAGCGTGGTGTTGACGTCGGAGGTGACCGTGGTCGTCATCGACTGCACGGAGACCGGAGCGTCGCCGCCGACGAGGACCTTGCCGACCTTGATCTGACGGGTCCGGCGCCTTTCGGCGAGCACCGGCGGCGGGGCGGCGGGCATTCCGAGGTCGACCGAGGTCATGGGGCGGTTCCTTCTCTCACAGTTCTCCGGGCGGGTCTTTCGAGGGCTCTCGCAGGGCCGGACCGGCGCCCGACCACCGCCTCCTGACGTTACCCGAGTCGGACAGGGGCGACGATGTCGGCGTAGATCAGCACCACGCTCATCACCAGGATCACGCCGGCCATGACATAGGCCACCGGGAGGAGCTTGGCGACGTCGAAGTAGCCGGGATCGGGCCGACCGCGGAGGCGGGCGAAGCCACGACGGACGGCCTCGAAGAGCGCGCCGGCGATGTGCCCCCCGTCCAGCGGAAGCAGCGGCACGAAGTTGAACATGCCGACGAAGAGGTTGATGCCGCCGAGCAGCATGAGCAGGCCGACGAAGCGGTCGCTCATCGGCGTCTCGTCGTTCGACGCCACCTCGCCGGCCACCCGGCTCGCGCCCACGACGCTCATCGGGCTGTCGTCGGCACGGGGCGTGATGCCCACGGCGGCCTTGCCCACCTCCCACAGCTTCACCGGCAGGGTGCCGAGCGCCTTGAGCGTCTCCCAGGTGTAGGTGCCCATCGTGGAGACGACGAACCCGGGGCCCTTCTGCACCAGGACGGTCTCCGGCTCGACGCCCAGGAAGCCCACCTCGACGTACTCGTCGGTGTTCTCCAGGTCCGGGCGCGGCGAGACCGTGGTGTTCGTGGTGGTGGTGCGGCGCTCGCCGTCACGCTCGTAGACGATCGTGGCCTGGCCGTCGGCGTTGGCGCGGATCAACCGGGTCAGCTGCTCCCAGGAGGTGATCTGCGTGCCGTTGATCGCGACGATGGTGTCCCCGGCCTCGAGACCGGCGTTCTTCGCCGGCGCGACCGGGTCCGAGGACGTGCAGGCCCGATCGGGCGTGGCCTCGCTCGCGGCGATGACGCAGTCAGAGACGTTCTTGACGGTCGTGGTGCCCTCGGGGACGCCGTGGATCATGAAGACGCCGCCGAAGAGCAGGAAGGCGAGCACCAGGTTCACCGTCGGGCCGCCGGCCATCACGATGACCTTCTTCCACCACGGCAGCCGGTAGAAGAGGCGGTCCTCGTCGCCGGGCTCGACGAGCTCGTACTCGGCGGCGCGCGCGTCGGAGATGATCTGGGTGAACAGGCCCGTGTTGCTCTTGCGGATCCGCAGCTGACCCTCGTCATCGCCGTCCTGCGGCCCGGGCGGCAGCATCCCGACGAGCTTGACGTAGCCGCCCAGCGGGATCGCCTTCACGCCGTACTCGGTCTCACCCTTGCGGCGTGACCAGACGGTGTTGCCGAAGCCGATGAAGTACTGGGTCACCTTGACCCCGAACTTCTTGGCCGGGAGCAGGTGCCCGACCTCGTGCAGGCCGATGGAGGCGGCGACGCCGACCACGAACAGCAGCACGCCCAAGGCGTACATCACCATGGTCATCGACGGCGCTCCAGCTCCTTGTGAGTCGTGGTGCGTGCCCACGCGTCAGCGGCGAGCACGTCCTCGACGGACAGATCGTTCTCAGACGAGGGTACGTGGTGCCGCCCGAGGGCGGCCTCGATCGTGGGGACGATGTCGGTGAAGCGCATCATGCCCGCCAGGAACGCCTCCACACACACCTCGTTGGCGGCGTTGTAGACCGCCGGAGCCGTGCCGCCCTGGCTGCCCGCCTCCCGCGCCAGGCGCACAGCAGGGAACGCCTCGTCGTCGAGGGGGAAGAACTCCCAGGTCTCGGGCCTGGTCCAGTCGACGGCGGGTGCCGCGCCGGGGACCCGGTCGGGCCAGGCCATGCCCATCGCGATGGGGATCATCATCGACGGCGGCGACGCCTGGGCCAGCGTGGAGCCGTCGTGGAACTCGACCATCGAGTGCACGACCGAGGTCGGGTGGACCACGACGTCGATGTCGGCGAACGGGATCCCGAAGAGCAGGTGCGCCTCGATCACCTCCAGGCCCTTGTTGACCAGCGTGGCGGAGTTGATCGTGACCACCGGCCCCATCGACCAGGTCGGGTGCGCCAGCGCCTGCTCCGGCGTCACCTCGTGGAGCTCGTCGCGGGTGCGCCCCCGGAAGGGCCCGCCGCTCGCAGTCAGGACGAGCCGGCGTACCTCCTCGGCGCGACCACCGCGCAGGCACTGGGCGATCGCGCTGTGCTCGCTGTCGACGGGCACGAGCTGGCCGGGCTTGGCGCGGGAGGTGACCACCGGACCGCCGATGATCAGCGACTCCTTGTTGGCCAGGGCCAGGGTGTTGCCGGCGTCGAGAGCGGCCAGGGTGGGCCGTAGGCCGACGGCACCTGTGATGCCGTTGAGCACGACGTCACACGGCAGCCCGGCTGCCTCGACGGACGCTGTCTCTCCGAGGCCGGAGAGGCCCGGGGCGAACTCCTCGCACTGAGCCCGGAACAGCGACTCGTTCGAGCCCCCGGCGGTGAGCGCGACGACGCGGAACAGGTCGGGGTTGGCCCGCACCACGTCGAGGGCCTGGGTGCCGATGGAGCCGGTGGATCCGAGGATGACGACGTCACGGCGCGAGCTCATGGAAGCCATCCTTCCATCGCCGAAGCCCGCGCCGACGCTGTGGTCGCCACTCGAATTACGAGACTACGAATTCCTTACTCGTCTAGCCACTTCGCAATGGTTTCCTCACACATCCTGAGGTTGGGCAGTTCAATCCGTAGCCAAATCGCGATCATGCAATCTAGATTTGTCGCATGGACGACGCAGGCACCTCGCACCCCTACGGCGGCCCCGGCCTCCCCCAGGAGCGCCGGCTGGTCACGGAGATCCCCGGACCTGTCTCCCGCGCCAAGCTCGCCCGACGCCAGGAGCACGTCGCCGCCGGGGTGAGCACGGTGCTCCCGGTCTTCGTCGAGGCGGCCGGAGGGGGCGTCCTCGTCGACGCCGACGGCAACTCCCTCATCGACCTCGGCTCCGGCATCGCCGTGACGAGCGTGGGCAACGCGGCCGCCGAGGTGGCCCGCCGGGTCACCGAGCAGGTCGCGGCGTTCACGCACACCTGCTTCATGGTGACCCCGTACGACGGCTACGTGGACGTCTGCGAGCTGCTCGCGGAGCTGACCCCCGGCGAGCATGCGAAGAAGTCCGCCCTGCTGAACTCCGGCGCCGAGGCCGTGGAGAACGCCGTCAAGGTCGCCCGGTCCTTCACCGGTCGTGACGCCGTGGGCGTCTTCGACCACGCCTACCACGGCCGGACCAACCTGACCATGGCGATGACCGCGAAGAACATGCCGTACAAGCAGGGTTTCGGCCCGTTCGCCAACGAGGTCTACCGGGCACCTGTGTCCTACCCCTTCCGGGAGCCGACGCCGATCAGCGGCGAGGAGGCCGCGGACCGGGCGATCGAGCTGTTCGAGAAGCAGGTCGGTGCCGGCAACCTCGCATGTGTAGTGGTCGAGCCCATCCAGGGTGAGGGCGGCTTCGTCGTCCCCGCCGACGGGTTCCTGCCGCGGCTGCGCGCCTGGACCGAGGAACAGGGCGTCCTCCTCGTCGCCGACGAGATCCAGACCGGCTTCTGCCGGACCGGCGACTGGTTCGCCTGCGACCACGAGGGCGTGGTGCCAGACCTGGTCACGACGGCGAAGGGCATCGCCGGTGGCCTTCCGCTCGCCGCGGTCACCGGGCGGGCCGAGGTCATGGACGCCGTGCACGTGGGCGGCCTGGGCGGCACCTACGGGGGCAACCCCGTCGCTTGCGCGGCAGCAGTCGGGGCCATCGAGGCGATGCGCAAGCACGACCTCGGCGCCCTGGCCCGCGAGCTGGGCCTGGCCATGCAGGAGCGTCTCGAGGCGATCGCGCAGCGCCACGCGGCGGCAGCCGACATCAGGGGCCGGGGGGCCATGATGGCGGTCGAGATCACCGGCGCGGACGGGCGAACCCCTGACCCCGTCCGCGCCGGCTCGATCTCGGCGTACTGCCATGCCCGCGGTGTGGTGACGCTGACCGCCGGCACCTACGGCAACGTGCTGCGCTTCCTCCCCCCGCTGGTCATGCCCCAACACCTCCTCGCGGAGGCCTTCGACGTCGTCGCCGAGGCGTTCGACGCGACTGCCTGAAAGCCTCGCCCGAGTCGTCCTCGAAGAGATACATTGGGTGGAAAGCCCGAATCTGGCGGGGGGCCGCGAGCCGGGAGACGGAGGCAGGCATGGGTGTGTCGGTGGTGGGGGCGTCAGGACGCTCCCTGGCGCGTATCCGCACGTCGGCGATCGCGCTGGGCGTGATCGCCGGACTCGCCTTCTACGCGTACGGCCCGGTGGTCACCCCTGTGCTGTACGGCGCCGCCTCGTCCCGGTGCAACGACCTGGCCGGGAGCAACTTCCGCAGCTACCACCTGGAGTGGGTCGTGGGCACCCACCCGCACTGGCTCTGCTGGGACCGCTCCGACCTCGCGGCCGGACCGGTCGACATGGGCTGGTGGGTCACCCCGAGCTTCTGAGCCCGCTCAGCCGTCCCGCCGACCCCAGGGCGCGCCGTACTCCGTGAGCAGGTCCAGGAAGGGCACCGAGTCGAACGCCTCCGGACCGAGCACTCCCCGCCCGCTCCAGGTGCCCGAGGCGAGCAGCTCCAGGGCGATCACCGGGTTGACGGCGGTCTGCCACACCACGCACTGGTGACCGTACTCATCCATCGACCAGGTGTTGTCCACCACGTGGTAGAGGTACGTCGAGAGAGGCTGGCCGTCCCTGCCGGTGCCGGTGACGTGCAGGCCGGCGCAGGTCTTGCCCCGCATCCGCTCGCCCAGAGCGGCTGGGTCGGGCAGGCAGGCGGCCACCACGTCGCGCGGGGAGACCTCAACGCCTCCCACCCGGACCTTGTCGGTGCGGTCGAGGCCGAGCTTGTGCAGCGTCTTGAGGACCTCGATGAACTCGTTGCCGAGGCCGTACTTGAACGTCACCCGCCGCGCGCCGACCCAGCGCGGCATCAGGAGCACCTCCTCGTGCTCGACGTTCACGCACTCCACCGGTCCGATGCCCTCGGGGAAGTCGAAGACCTCTGGCTCGCTGAAGGGCTCGGTCGTGAACCAGCCGCGACCCTCCTCCCAGACCACCGGCGGGTTGAGGCACTCCTCGATCGTGGTCCAGATGCTGAAGGACGGCGCGAAGTCGTAGCCCTCGACGGTGAGGTTCGCGCCGTCCCGGGTGCCGAGCTCGTCGATCTCGGAGAAGAGGTGGTCAGCGGCGTAGCGGGCGAAGACGTCGGACAGCCCGGGCTCCACCCCGATGCCGACGAGGGCCAGCCGCCCGGACGCCTCCCACTCCCCCTCTTTCGCGAACTGCTCGTCGCCCAGCTTCACGCCGGGCTGTGAGTAGGGCGACTCAGGGTGCGGCCGCGACAGGCTCATCGCCATGTCGAGGTAGTCCGCGCCCGCCGCGAACGCCCCGTCGAAGATCGGCATGACGAAGCGGGGGTCCACGGCGTTCATCACGTGCGTGATGCGGTGAGCCCGGGCGAGCTCTGCCACGGCCTCTGCGCTCGACGCGTCGACCTGCGCCGCCACGAACCGGTCGTCCGCGGCGGCCGCCTTCTCCGCGCGCGCCAGGTCGTAGTCGGCGACCACGACGGACTCGTAGAAGCTCCGCCGCTGCGCGATGGCGGCGAACGCCGCACCCACGCCGCCGGCGCCGACCAGCAGGATCCGCACCGGGTCACTCCCCGATGTAGGACATCACGTGCTTGATGCGCGTGTAGTCCTCGAGGCTGTACGACGACAGGTCCTTGCCGTGGCCGGAGTACTTGAAGCCCCCGTGCGGCATCTCGGAGACGAACGGGATGTGGGTGTTGATCCACACCGCACCGAAGTCCAGCCCCTTGGCCATCCGCAGGGCGCGGGCGTGGTCCTTGGTCCACACCGACGAGGCGAGGCCGTACTTCACCCCGTTCGCCCAGCGCAGCGCCTCCTTCTCGTCGCTGAACCGCTGCACGGTGATCACCGGCCCGAAGATCTCCTCCTGGATCGCCTCGTCGTCCTGGTGCAGTCCGGAGAGGACGGTGGGGCGGTAGAAGTAGCCGCGATCGCCCTGACGGGAGCCGCCGATCTCGATCTTGGCGTGGTCAGGAAGGCGGTCCACCATGCCGCTGACCCGGGTGAGCTGGTTCTCGTTGTTGAGCGCGCCGTAGAGGATGTCCTCGTCGTCGGGCATCCCCGTCCTGGTGTTGCGGGCCTGCTCGGTGAGGGCGGCGACGAAGTCGTCGTGGACGCCGGGCGCCGCGAGGACGCGCGTGGCCGCCGTACAGTCCTGGCCGGCGTTGAAGTACCCGGCCACCGCGATCGCCTCGGCCGCGGCCTCGAGATCGGCGTCGTCGAAGATCACCACGGGAGCCTTGCCGCCGAGCTCGAGGTGGGTGCGCTTGAGCTTGGTCCCGGCCGACTGGGCGACCTCGCTTCCGGCACGGACCGATCCGGTGATCGCGACCATCTCCGGAGTCGGGTGGTCGACGATGGCGCGGCCGGTGTCGCGGTCGCCGCAGATGACGTTGAAGACGCCGGGCGGCAGGAACTCCTGCGCCAGCTCGGCGAACATGGTCGTGGTCGCCGGCGTGGTGTCGGAGGGCTTGAGGACGATCGTGTTGCCCGCGGCCAGAGCGGGCGCGATCTTCCAGATCATCATCATCAGCGGGTAGTTCCACGGCGTCACCTGGCCGATGACGCCGATCGGCTCCCGCCGGACCATCGACGTGTATCCCCGCATGTACTCACCCGTCGAGCGGCCCTCCAGCACGCGCGCGGCACCGGCGAAGAAGCGCAGCTCGTCGACCGACGGCGGCAGCTCCTCCTCGGCGGTGAGCTGGATCGGCTTGCCGGTGTTCTCGCACTCGGCGCGGACGAACTCGTCAGCCCGCGCCTCGAGGGCGTCGGCGATCTTCAGCATCGCGATCTGTCGCTCGGCCGGGGTGGTCTCGCCCCACTCCTCGAACGCCCCCGCCGCCGCCTTCATGGCCCGGTCGACGTCCTCGGGACCCGAGGCCGGAGCGCTCGCGTACTTCTCGCCCGTCGCCGGGTTGATCACGTCATAGGTCTCACCGGAGGCGGAGTCGACCGCCTTCCCTCCGACGATGTTGCGGAACTGCTTGTCAGCCATCCCTGTGCGCCTTTCGTCTGCTCGCCCCCGGCTGCCTGGTCCGGCCCAGCGGGACGCGTCGAGATCAGGTACGTCGGACATCGGCCCGACGGGACGAGCCTAACCACGTCACTACGGAATCGGTATAGCAATCACCCTTCGACTCACGAAATGCTCGGTGTACCGCACGCAGAACCATTGACTTCGATCCAATCGCGCACCGGCCGCTCGACCGGTCAGCGACAGGTCGCCAGCCACGCGTCGAAGTCCCACGCGCCGAGGAAGTCCGCCGCGGCGGTGGCGCCCGCCTCGAGCAGCCGGTCCTGCTCTGCCTCGGACAGGTCGAAGTCGATCGCGCTCGTCCCGGCGGTGTCGACGTAGACCGACCGAGCCACGTTGCACGGGTCGAGCACGTGCTCGGCCTGGTTCGCCTCGATCGCGGTCTGCACGAGAGCGACCCCCATCGCCAGCGGATTGCGTACGGGTGAGGGGCCGTCGCCCGATCCGTCGAGGCCGAGCGCGTCGAGGCGCACACCGAGGGTCGGCCAGCGCGGTGGGAGCTCGTCGGCACGGTCGAAGGTGCTGATCGGGTAGTTCGACAGCAGGCCGCCGTCCACGAGCGTGGAGGTCCCCCGGCGGCCGCGCAGGGTGACGGGCTCGAAGAAGTACGGGATGGACGCCGAGGCGCGCACTGCGTCTGCCACCCGCTGCTCGTCGGGGTCGAGTCCGTACTCGCCGTAGTCCCAGGGGAGCTGGACCATGCGCCTACGGGAGACGTCGCTGGCGATCACGACCAGGGAGTAGCGGTGGTGGATGGCCCCGTCGTCGCCCGGGTCGTCGGTGTGGAGGTCGGCGAAGGTCTCCACGCCCAGGTCGCCGAGCACCCCGGTCAGCCAGTCATGGAGGTACTCGCCCTCGTAGGCACCGCCCTCCAGCAGCACCGACAGGCCGTCGGCGACGAACCCGAGCGGCCCCAGGTACCTCCCGGGGAAGCCGCGGTCTCGGAACCGGCCGTAGTCCAGGGTGCGCGCGATGTCGACGAGCCGGGTCAGCGGCTCATCGCGCCTCTCCAGCGCGGCCAGCACCGCCCCGACGATCGCGCCGGCCGACGTACCGGCCACCCGGGGGAAGCGGTAGCCCGCCTCGGCGAGCCCGACGACAGCGCCGGCGAGCGCGATGCCCTTGACTCCCCCACCCTCGAGGACGAGGTCCGCACGCCGCGCAAGCCCGGCGCCCGCCTCCGGATCGGTCTCGCTGCTGCTGGTCACGGTGTCCGAGATCCCCATGCGGGGACCCTAGCGGCGCCGACCCCCAACCGTTGTCAGCCGAACACGCGAGTCCCCTCGACGTACGTGGCCAGGACGCGACTCGCCCCTACCTCGCCCGGGTCACGGAGGAACGGGTCGCGGTCGAGGACGGCGAGGTCGGCGAGCATCCCCGGCGCGAGCCGCCCCGTCTCGTCGAGATGGTTCACGTGCGCCGACCCCGCGGTGTAGGCGGCGAACGCCTGCTGGAGGGTCAGCGCCTGCTCCGGCAGGAAGCGCTCCGTCCCGGCACGGCCATCCTCGCCGTGAACCGTCCGATTCACCGCGACGTGGATGCCCGCGAGGGGGTCCGGCGAGCTCACGGGCCAGTCGCTGCCCGCCGCGAGCCTGGCCCCGAGCCGGGCGAGGTCGCCGAAGGGGTACTGCCAGGCGGCCATCTCCGACTCCAGGAACGGCAGCGTGAGGTCGACCATCGCCTCGTCGAACGCCGCCCAGAGCGGCTGCATGGTGGCCGTGGCGTCGAGTGCGGCGAAACGCGGGCGGTCATCGGGGTGGATCACCTGGATGTGCGCGAGGTGGTGGCGCAGGTCGTTCGGCCCGTTCGCCGACCGCGCCGCGCCGATCGCGTCGAGTGCCTCGCGCACGGCCCGGTCGCCGATGGCGTGGAAGTGCACCTGGAACCCCTCGGCGTCCAGGCGCACCACGGCCTCGCGGAGCACCAGGGGATCGACGAAGGACAGACCTGCGTTGGAGGTCGGGTGGCCGCACCCGTCGAGGTAGGGCGCGGTCATCGCGGCGGTGTAGTTTTCCGCGATGCCGTCCTGCATGACCTTGACCGCCCCGGCGTCGAGCCTGGTGCGGCGCAGCTCCCTGCGCCGCCTGACGAGATCCTCGACCTGCTCGAGCCCCTGGTCACGCCGCCACCACAGTGCGCCCCGAACGCGGGCTGTCAGCCGACCCGCCTCGGCGGCCCGCACGTAGACCGGCGCGGGGTCGTCGTGCCCGGCGTACGCCCCCAGGATCGCGTCCTGCCACGCCGTGATGCCGCAGGAGTGCAGGTACGCCTGCGCCTCGAGCAGCGCGGCGTCGAGCTCCACCTCCGTGGCGTCCGGGAGCAGCCGCTGGACCGGGGCCATCGCACCCTCGTGGAGCATCCCGGTCGGATTGCCGGCGGCGTCGCGCTGGATCCGTCCATCCACCGGATCGGGTGTGGTGCGGTCGATGCCGGCGACCTCCAGGGCCCGCGTGTTCACCCAGGCGCCGTGATGGTCGGCGTTCACGAGGAAGGCGGGCCGGTCGGCCACGAGGGCGTCGAGCTCGCACGCCGTGGGTCCCTCGACCCCGAACGCAGCCATGGACCAGCCGCCACCGAGGACCCAGGGAGCGTCGGGGTTGCTGTCGACGTAGTGGCGGACGGCCTCCTGGTGCGCCTCCCGTCCGTGCAGGCCCGCGAGGTCGCAGCGCCGGCGTTCGAGCCCACCCTGGACGGGATGCGCGTGGGCGTCCTGGAAACCAGGGAGCACCAGACCGCCCGCGAGGTCGACCTCCTCGGCCCCCGCAGGCACGACCAGGTCGCCGTCCGACGCCACCTGACGCACCCGTCCGCCGGACACCACGATCCCCGTTCCCGGGCGGTGCCGCCGGCCGTCGAAGGCGCCACCGTTGCAGAACACCACGGGCCGCTCGCCCACACTCCCACCTCCACCTTCGGAATCCGTAGTGTCATGGATATCAGAGATACGACATGCCCACGTTTGCCGTAGACAGGCGACGGAATCGCTTGCACGTCCGCGACCTTCCTTGCAAGATGGGACGCGTCTACCCCCACGCGCAAAGGGAAGCATCACATGTCATTCGAGGCGATGGACCAGGCAAGCGGCGCAGCCGTACACCAGGCGATGAACGGCGACGACTACGCGACCATGCAGAAGGCCGCCCGCGACCACCTGTGGATGCACTTCACCCGCATGTCCAGCTACGACCACGGCGACGTGCCGGTCATCGTCAAGGGCGAGGGGCCCTACATCTGGGACGCTCAAGGTCGCAAGTACCTCGACGCGCTCGCCGGACTCTTCGTGAACCAGCTCGGGCACGGTCGCACCGAGCTCGCGCAGGCCGCGGCCAAGCAGGCCTCGGACCTTGCGTACTTCCCGCTCTGGTCCTACGCGCACCCCACCGCCATCGAGCTCGCGGAGCGCGTCGCGGGCATGGCGCCGGGGGACCTGAACCGGGTCTTCTTCACCACCGGCGGCGGTGAAGCGGTCGAGACGGCGTGGAAGCTGGCGAAGAACTACTTCAAGCTCACCGGCAAGCCGATGAAGCACAAGGTCATCAGCCGTGCCATCGCCTACCACGGCACCACGCAGGGCGCCCTCTCGATCACCGGCCTCCCGGCCCTGAAGGCGGTCTTCGAGCCACTGGTGCCCTCGACCTTCCGCGTACCGAACACGAACCTCTACCGCGCCCCCGAGCACGGTGACGACGCCGAGGCGTTCGGACGCTGGGCGGCCGACCAGATCGCGATCGCCATCGAGAACGAGGGCCCCGAGACGGTGGCCGCTGTCTTCCTCGAACCTGTCCAGAACGCAGGAGGATGCTTCCCTCCCCCGCCCGGCTACTTCCAGCGGGTCCGTGAGATCTGCGACGAGTACGACGTGCTGCTCGTCAGCGACGAGGTGATCTGCGCATTCGGCCGTCTCGGCTACGCCTTCGGCGCCGAGCGGTACGGCTACCAGCCGGACATGATCACCGTCGCCAAGGGCCTCACGTCGGGCTACTCACCGCTGGGCGCGATGATCGCGACCGACCGGCTGATCGAGCCGTTCCTCCAGGGCACGAACATGTTCGCCCACGGCTACACCTTCGGCGGCCACCCGGTCTCCAGCGCGGTGGCCCTGGCGAACCTCGACATCTTCGAGAACGAGCGGATCTTCGAGCACGTGCGCGACAACGAAGGGGCGTTCCGCGCCACGCTCGAGAAGCTCAAGGACCTGCCCATCGTCGGCGACGTCCGCGGCGACGGGTACTTCTACGGGATCGAGCTGGTCAAGGACAAGGCCACCAAGCAGACCTTCAACGACGCCGAGGCCGAGAAGCTGCTGCGGGGCTTCCTGTCCAAGGCGCTGTTCGACGAGGGCCTCTACTGCCGCGCCGACGACCGGGGCGACCCGGTGATCCAGTTCGCACCCCCGCTGATCTGCGACCAGGAGCACTTCGACGAGATCGAGCAGAAGGTCCGGGTCGTGCTCGAGAAGGCCTGGAGCATCCTGCCCGACGAGCCCACGGAGGTCACGGAGGCACCGCCGATGCGCCCCTTCCAGAGCACCGAGCGCTGGGGCACCTGAGGGGGCCCGTCGGTTGTCGGCGGTTTCATCAGGGATCTTGTGAAGACTCCCGGGCCAGGGCCCCAGAGGGTCAGGAGTCGAAGCCGAGGCCGAGGGCGTCGAGGGAGCGCAGCCAGAGGTTGCGGTGGCCTTCGCGATCGTCGGACCGAGCCAGGGACCAGCGTGTGAGCTGCACCCCGGCGTAGCGCAGCGGCTCGGGCGGGAAGGGCAGCGGCTTCTCGCGGACCATCCGGGTCCGGGTGCGCTCGGTCTCCTCCCCCGCGAGCAGGTCGAGCATCACGTCGGCGCCGAACCGCGTCGCCGCCACCCCCAGCCCGGTGTAGCCCAGCGCGTAGGCGACGCGCCCGTCGTACGCAGTGCCGAAGAACGCGCTGAACCGGGTGCAGGTGTCGATCACGCCGCCCCAACGATGGGTGAAGCGCACGCCCTCCAGCTGGGGGAAGGTGTCGAGGAAGTGCTCCGCGAGCAGCCGGTACGTCGGGGCGCCCCGCTCGAGGTCGCCCCGGATCCGGCTGCCGTAGTGGTAGACCGCGTCGTACCCGCCCCACACGACCCGGTGGTCGCGGGTGAGCCGGTAGTAGTGGAACAGGTTCGACGCGTCGCCCACGCCTTGGCGGCCCTGCCAGCCGAGGGAGTCGCGCTGCTTCGACGAGAGGGGCTCGGTGGCGAGCACGTAGTCGTAGACCGGCACGGTCATCAGCCGCAGCCGGCGCAGCAGGGACGGGAAGGCGTTGGTCCCGAGCGCCACCTGTCCGGCCCGGACCCTCCCGCGGGCGGCACGCACCTCGACACCCGCTCCGGACCGCGCGAGGCCGGTCACCGGCGTCTCCTCGTGGATCCGCACCCCGAGCGAGAGGCAGGCCGCGCGCAGCCCCCAGGCGAGCCGGGCCGGCTCCACCATCGCCGTCCCCGTCGGGTGCAGCAGCCCCCCGAGGTACGTCGGGGAGCGGACCAGGGCCTGGGTCTCGGCGGCGTCGAGCAGCTCGACGTCGTGGCCCGCGGCGCGCATGCCGAACGCCGTGCTCGGCGAGCTCCTCGACCTCGTGGGGCCGGGTAGCGACGGTGAGCTCACCGGTCTCCTCCCAGCCGCAGTCGATGCCGTGGCGGCGGACGGTCTCCGCCATCTCGGCGAGGTTGCGGGCACCGAGGTCGTCGAGGTGGTCGAGCTCCTCGGGCCACCTCGCCAGGCCGTTGGCGAAGCCGTGGGTCAGGCTCGCAGAGGCGAAGCCGCCGTTGCGGCCGCTGGCCTGGTCGCCGCAGCGGCCCGCCTCGAGGAGCACGACGCCGCGGGAGGGGTCACGTTCCTTGGCGCGGAGTGCCGTCCAGAGTCCCGTGTAGCCACCACCCACCACGACGAGGTCGGCCTCGGTGTCGTGCCCGAGAGCGGGCAGGGCGTCTGGCCGGACGGGGTCGTCGAGCCACAGCACCGCGTCCTTGGTCCCGGCGAGGGCGGAGTCCACCGCAGACTCGCCTCGACGTGGCCGGGAGGTCTCGAGCCGCCCCACGACCTAGGCGACTGTCCGCCGCCGGCGACCGAACTCGCCGAGCAGCACGAGCACGAGCGCGGTCAGGAACATGATCGTGCCGATCACGTTGATCTGCATCGGGATCGCGCGCTGAGCCGAGCCCCAGACGAACATGGGGAAGGTGACGGTCTGGCCAGCATTGAGGTTGGTGATGATGAAGTCGTCGAAGGAGAGCGAGAAGCTCAGCAGCGCTGCCGACAGGATGCCCGGGAAGACCAGCGGGAACGTGATCCGCCAGAAGGTCTGCCACTCGTTGGCGTAGAGGTCCATCGCCGCCTGCTCCAGCCGCGGGTCGAGGCCGCTGAGGCGCGCCTTGACGGTGACCACCACGAAGGACAGGCAGAACATCACGTGGGCCACGAAGATCGTCCAGAAGCCGAGCACACCGGCGAGGTTGGCGCTGACGAACAACGCGAGCAGCGAGGAGCCCATCACGATCTCGGGCGTCGCCATCGGCAGGAAGATCGCGACGTTCGTCGCCGCGCGGCCGCGGAACTTGTGCCGCACCATGCCGAAGGCCATGAGCGTCCCGAGCGCCGTGGCGATCACGGTGGCGAGCAGGCCGATCTTCAGGCTGGTCGCCACCGAGGAGCACAGCTGGTAGGGCCCGCAGATGTTGGTCCAGTTGTCCAGCGTGAACCCGTCGAACTCGTAGCTCTGCCGGTTCGCCGGGTCGTTGAAGGACATGAGGATGACCACGAACACCGGCGCCGCCATGTACAGCAGCACCAGGAAGCCGTAGAAGAGCACCAGGTGGTCGCTGACCCAGCGGCGGCTCCGGAACGTCGCTGTGCTCACGCGTCTGCCCTCCGGGGGGAGCTGACGAGCCCGGTCATACCAGGTCCTCCGTCCCGGAGCGGCGTACGTAGATGAAGACGAGCGTGATGATCGCGGCCATCAGCGTCACCGACAGCGCGCCGGCGATCGGGTACGCGCCCGCCGCGAAGAGGTCCTGGATCTCGTTGCCGACCATGCGGGTCGTCGGCGTCCCCAGGAGCTCGGCGTTGATGAAGTCCCCGGCGGCGGGGATGAAGGTCAGCAGAGTGCCCGCGACGAGTCCCGGCATGGACAGGGGCAACGTGACCTTGCGGAACGTCGTGAGCGGCGCGGCGTACAGGTCGCTGCCCGCCTCGAGAAGCCGGGGGTCGATCTTCTCCAGGCTGGCGTAGAGCGGCAGCACCATGAACGGCAGGAAGTTGTACGTCAGGCCGGTCACCACGGCGAACGGCGTCGCGAGCAGGTGACCGTCGGCGCCGAGGATGCCGATCGCCTGGAGGAGTCCCGACCAGGAACCCGTTGTCCCCGAGCAGCAGCTGCCACGACAGCGTGCGCACCAGGAAGCTGGTGAAGAACGGGGCGATCACCAGCACGAGCAGGAAGTTCTTCCACCGTCCCGACTTGAACGCGATCGCGTAGGCGAGCGGGTAGCCGAGGATGACGCAGGCCGCAGTGGCGGTCAACGCGTACAGGAACGACCGCCACAGCTGGGGGGCGTAGTCCTGGACGGCCTGCGCGTAGTTCTGCCAGTGGAACGTCATCTGGTAGCCGGTCTCGATCGACCCCGACGGGTCGTACAGGCTCGTGCTGATCAGTGTGATCGTCGGTACGACGAAGAAGGCCAGCAGCCACAGCGCACCCGGCAGAAGCAGGAGGTAGCCGGTCAGGCCGCCCCTGCGAGGAGGCTGCTCGGGCGCCCGCTGCTGCTCCGCCGGTCCGAGCTGGGCAGCGGCGACACTCACGCGTCCTCCTCCTGCCCCACTCCCGCGAGCGCGTCCTGCGCGGCGTCGAGCAGGAACGTGTGCCCGGGCATCCAGTGCAGGTCGACGGTCTCGCCGGCACGGAAGGACTCGCGGGCGCCCGTGTTCTGCTCGAAGATCATGAGCTCCTGACCCCACGGCAGCTTGGCGAGGTACTGGGTGCTGACGCCGACGAAGCTGACGTCGGTCACCACGGCGCCACGCAGCACGTTCGACCCGTCGTCGGTCTCGGCATCGGCGTGCGAGAGGAACACCTTCTCCGGGCGTACGCCGACCCACACGTCGGTCTTGCTGCCGCGGACCCGGTCCAGCGGAGCCACCAGCTTGCTTCCCTGGACGTCGAGCAGGACGTTCTGCCCGGACCGCTCGAGGACCCGACCGGAGACCAGGTTCGACTGCCCCAGGAAGTTGGCCGCGAACGTCGTGGCCGGGCTCTCGTAGAGCTCGGCGGGCGCACCCATCTGCTCGATCACGCCCGCGTTCATGACCGCGATGGTGTCCGCCATCGTCATGGCCTCCTCCTGGTCGTGGGTCACGTGCACGAAGGTGATCCCGACCTCGGTCTGGATGCGCTTGAGCTCGATCTGCATCTGCCGTCGCAGCTTGAGGTCGAGGGCTCCGAGGGGCTCGTCGAGGAGCAGCACCTGGGGGCGGTTGATGAGCGCCCGCGCCAGTGCCACCCGCTGCTGCTGGCCGCCGGAGAGCTGGGTCGGCTTGCGCCCGGCGTACTGCTCGAGCTCGACCAGCTCGAGCATGTCGCGGACCTTGTCCTTGACCTTGTCCGCCCCGCGCCGCCGCAGCCCGAAGGCGACGTTCTCGAAGGTCGAGAGGTGCGGGAAGAGCGCGTAGCTCTGGAAGACGGTGTTGACCGGCCGCTTGTACGGACGCAGGTGGGTGATGTCGTTGTCCCCCAGGCGGATCGTGCCGTTCGAGGGGTCCTCGAGTCCCGCGACCATCCGCAGCGTCGTGGTCTTGCCGCACCCGGACGGCCCCAGGAGCGCGAAGAACGACCCCTCGGGGACGGTCAGATGGAGGTCGTCGACCGCGGTGAAGGATCCGAACCGCTTGGTGACGGAGGTCAGGACGAGGTCTGCGTCAGCCATTTGGACGGGTCACGCTCCGATCACCTTGGAGAACTCGGTCTCGTAGGTCTCGCGCTTCTTCTCCTCCACCGACATGAAGGCGAACGCCACCTGCAGGAACTCGGGGGTCGGGAAGATCAGGGGGTTGTCGACGAGGCTCGGGTCGACCTTCTCCATGGCCTGCTGCGCGCCGTCGACGGGACAGATGTAGTTGACCCACGCCGCGAGCTGGGCCGCGACCTCGGGGTCGTAGTAGTAGTCCATGAGCTTCTCGGCGTTGGCCTTGTGGGAACCCTTGTTCGGCACCAGCATGTTGTCCGACCAGAGCGAGAGCCCTTCCTCGGGCACGACCCACTTGATGTCGGGGTTGTCGTACTGCATGAGGATCACGTCGCCGGACCAGGCCTCGCAGGCGGCGATGTTGCCGGCGTTGAGGTCACGGATGTAGTCGTTGCCGGTGAACCGGCGGATCTGCCCGGAGTCGACGTACTCCTGCAGCTTGTCGAGCGCCTCGTTGAACTGGTCGTCGGTGAAGTCCTGCGGGTCGTGGCCGACGATCCGCAGCATGAAGGACATGGTGTCGTTCATCTCGTTGAGGAGGCTGACCTTGCCCTTCAGGTCGCTGCGGGTGAGCAGCTCCTCCATGCTGCCGACCTCGCCGGTGTACTTCGCGTTGTAGGCGATGCCGGTCAGCCCGCTCTGCCACGGCACGCTGTACTTGCGCTCGGGGTCCCACGGCGGCGACTTCAGGCTCTCGTTGAGGTTGGCCTCGACGTTCGGCATGTTCTGGTGGTCCAGCTCCTGGAGCCATCCGAGGCCGACCATGCGCGCGGCCATCCAGTCGGTGAGGACGAACATGTCGCGGCCGGTCGGCTCGCACGCGGCGAGCTGGTTGCGGACCTTGGCGAAGAACTCGTTGTTGTCGTTGACGTCGGTGTTGTACGTGACGTCGATGCCGCTCTGCTTCTCGAAGTCGTCGAGGGTCGGCAGCACGGTCTTCTTCTTGCCGTTGACCTTCACCGTCTTCTCGTCGATGTAGGACGGCCAGTTGGAGAAGTTCAGGGTCTTCTGCGAGGACGGACAGGTCCTTGGTGACGCAGGACTCCGCGGTCTGCTTCGCGCCTTCGGTGCCGCACGCGGCGAGCAGGCTGGGACTGCTGAGGGCCAGTGCGGACAGCGAGGCGCCCCGGAGGAAGCCCCTCCGGCTCATCCCGCGCCGCTGGGCGGCTGCCGCGAGAGGCTCGAGGCCGGTTCGAGAGTGCTGGGACATGTGCGTTCCTCCTGGAGGCCGTCCGGAAGGCGGGGACGTGATCTGTGTGGATACTGTCAAAGGAGCACCGGGGCCACAAGGGATTCCGTAGATCTGAAACAGCGCTCGCAACGAATTCCCTCAGTATGTCCGCGCGTTTCTTTGACGTCCTCGCACCAGGCTGAGACTATCTCCGGTGTGAGCAGAGCAACCAGGTCCGAGCGCAACGGCGCACAGCTGGACGACGTCTCCAAGGCCATCATCGAGGAGCTCCAGCAGGACGGACGCCGCTCGTACGCCGCGATCGGCAAGGTCGTGGGGCTGTCGGAGGCCGCGGTCCGCCAGCGCGTGCAGCGCCTCATCGACAACAACGTCATGCAGGTCGTGGCGGTGACCGACCCCCTCGAGCTGGGGTTCGCACGCCAGGCCATGATCGGCATCCGCGCCGAGGGCGAGCTCGAGCCCATCGCCGACCGCCTCGCGCAGATGGAGGAGGTCGACTACGTCGTCATCACGGCGGGGTCGTTCGACCTGCTGGCCGAGGTGGTGTGCGAGAGCGACGAGCACCTGCTCGAGGTGCTCTCCCACCAGATCCGCAAGATCGAGGGCGTCGTCTCCACCGAGACCTTCATGTACCTCAGGCTGCGCAAGCAGACCTACTCGTGGGGCGTCCGCTGACCGACTACCGCTCTCTCTCGCTGTGGCACGACACGGCGGGTGACGACTGGGTACCCCGTGACCCCCTGAGCGGCGACATGCGCGCCGACGTCGCGATCGTCGGCGCCGGCTTCACAGGTCTCTGGACCGCCTACTACCTCCTGCGCGAGGACCCGACCCTGCGCGTCGTGCTGCTCGAGGCCGAGACCGCCGGGTTCGGCGCCTCCGGTCGCAACGGCGGCTGGGCGTCGGCCCTGTTCCCCGCCTCGCTCGACAAGGTCGCCCGTCTCCCCGGCTCGTCCCGTGAGGCCGCACTGGCCCTGCACGCTGCCATGCGAGCCTCGGTCGACGAGGTCGGCCGGGCCGCCTCGGCGGAGGGCATCGACGCCCACTTCCACAAGGGCGGGACCATCAGCCTGGCCCGGAGCCGCTCCCAGCTGCGGGCCGCCCGTGCCGAGGTCGACCACGCCCGGTCCTGGGGCCGCGGACCCGACGAGATCGACCTGCTCTCCGCCGAGGACGCCCGCGCCCGCCTGGACGCCACGTCGACGCGGGGTGCGACGTACACCCCCGACTGCGCGGCCATCCACCCCGCGCGTCTCGTCCGCGGTCTCGCCGAGGTGGTCGAGTCCAGCCGCGGCGGACGGATCCACGAGGGCACTCGGGTCCGCGCCATCGCGCCGCACAAGGTGCGCACGGACCACGGCACCGTGCGAGCCGAGGTGGTGGTCCGTGCCACCGAGGGCTACACCCCGCAGCTGGCCGGTCACACCCGGACCGTCGCACCCGTCTACTCGCTCGTCATCGCCACCGAGCCCCTTCCCGACACCGTCTGGGAGAGCATCGGCCTGCGTGACCGCGAGACGTTCACCGACCACCGGAACCTGATCGTCTACGGCCAGCGCACGGTCGACGGTCGCCTCGTGTTCGGCGGTCGCGGGGCGCCGTACCACTTCCGGTCGGCCGTCTCCCCCGCCTTCGACCGCGACCCGCGGGTCTTCGCCGCGCTCTGGTCGACCCTGCGCGCGATGCTCCCGGCCGCGCGCACGGCCAACGTCACCCATGCGTGGGGCGGGGTGCTCGGTGTGCCGCGCGACTGGTGCGCGTCGGTCGGTCTCGACCGCTCCACCGGCCTGGCCTGGGCGGGCGGGTACGTCGGCGACGGCGTGAGTACGACGAACCTGGCCGGCCGCACCCTGCGGGACCTCGTCCTGGGCCGGGACTCCACGCTGACTCGACTGCCGTGGGTCGACCACCGGTCCCGCCGCTGGGAGCCGGAGCCGCTGCGCTGGCTCGGCGTCAACGCGGGCCTGCGCGCCATGGCGACCGCCGACCGTGAGGAGCGGCTCACCGGACGACCGAGCCTGGTCGCCCGGGTGATGTCCCCCCTCGTCGGCGGGCACTGAGCGCGCCGGCTGTCGCCGCGGCAGGCCCCCACCACCCATCTCGTCACGATCCTCCGAACGGGGGTCCGTCACCTTCTGCCCTCGCTTGGGAGGGTTTGGGGTTCGCGCTTGTGGGGTAGATCACGACGCAATCACGATCCGGCCCGAGGCCGGAACCGGGGTTGCCGGATATGCCGGACATGAGGAAGGGTCCCCCGACCATGGGAACGGAACCGAACACGCTCGTCCTAGCCGCGGACTCAGCCACCACGTGGCCCTGGCTCGCCGCCGTCGAGGACGCCATCAACAAGACCTTCGACCCGATCGCCAACGCGGTCAGCAGCGTCATCTTCTACTCGCCGACGATCTTCGGGGTCGAGGTACCCCTCATCGTCTTCTGGCTCGTCGCCGCGGCCGCGATCTTCACCGTCTACTTCCGTGGCATCCAGGCGACCGGATTCCCGATGGCCGTGAGCCTCGTCCGCGGGAAGTACTCCCGCGAGAGCGACCCCGGCGAGGTGACGCACTTCCAGGCGCTCTCCTCGGCGGTGTCGGGAACCGTGGGCCTCGGCAACATCGCCGGCGTCGGTGTCGCCGTCACCGTCGGCGGACCAGGCGCCACCTTCTGGATGATCCTGGCCGGCCTTCTCGGGATGTGCACCAAGTTCGTCGAGTGCACGCTCGGCGTGCGGTACCGCGAGGTGCACGAGGACGGCACCATCACCGGCGGTCCCTTCAAGTACCTGCCCGTCGCCTTCGAGCGCTTCGGCTCCGCCACCTCCAAGACGCTGACCTCGGTCTTCGCTGTCGCGCTCTTCTTCTTCGGAGCGGTCGGCGGCAACATGTTCCAGGCCAACCAGACCTTCGCCCAGGCCCGTGAGGTCACCGGCGGGGACGACGGCATCCTCGGCTCCTCGGGCTCGGCCCTGATCTTCGGTGTGCTGCTGGCACTCGGTGTCGGCCTGGTGATCCTCGGCGGGCTGAAGTCCATCGGCGCCGTGACCGGCAAGCTCGTCCCGTTCATGGCGGTGCTCTACCTCTCCGCCTGCCTGCTCGTCATCGTCGGCAACATCGGCGAGGTCCCCGCCGCCGTCGGCACGATCTTCTCCGGCGCCTTCAACCCCGAAGGCGTCGCCGGAGGTGTGCTCGGTGTTCTCATCATCGGCTTCCAGCGCGCTGCCTTCTCCAACGAGGCCGGCGTCGGCTCGGCGCCGACGGTCCACTCCGGTGTGAAGACCCGTCACCCGGTCTCGGAGGGCTTCGTCTCGTTGCTGGAGCCGTTCATCGACACCGTCGTGGTCTGCACGATGACCGCGCTGACGATCGTCATCGCCAACCCCGCCTTCTACCAGGAGGCCCGCGAGAAGGTCGCCGCCGGCGGTGACCCCGCGGACGGCGTCGTGGTCACCTCGCGCGCGTTCGAGACCTTCCTCCCGCAGTTCCCGATCATCCTCGCCGTCGCGGTGGCGCTCTTCGCCTTCTCGACGCTGATCACGTGGAGCTACTACACGATGAAGGCCTGGACGACGCTCTTCGGTCGTTCGCCCCGCAGCGAGCTGACCTTCAAGGTCGTCTTCTGCCTCTTCACCGTGGTCGGGACGGTCATGACGTTCACCTCCGTCCTCTCCTTCGCCGACGCGATGCTCTTCGTCTGCGCGATCGTCAACCTTCTCGGCTGCTACATCCTGCTGCCGAAGGTGAAGGAGGAGCTGCGCAGCTTCCGTGAGGGTCTGCGTAGCGGTGAGATCAAGGAGGTCCCGGTCGAGGAGCGAGCCACGACCTGACCGCGGGCGCCGCACCCGTCAGCACGGTGACGGCCCCGGTCCCGGCTTCGCGCCGGGACCGGGGCCGTTCTCGTCCGTTCCGTCGCGGCGAAGCGCCGGGCCTCAGTCGCGGCGAAGCGCGGGCCGGATCGTCTCCAGCACGCCCTCGTCCTCGATCGTCGACGGAACCTGCGCCTCCTTGCCGTCGGCGATCTCGCGCATGGTCTTGCGCAGGATCTTGCCCGAGCGCGTCTTGGGCAGGCCGCCCACCACGGTGACGTCCTTGAACGCCGCGACGGCACCGATCTCCTCGCGCACCATCGCGATCAGCTCTCGCGCGATGTCGTCGGGGTCGTCGGTGACGCCGGCCTTGAGGACCACGAAGCCACGGGGCAGCTGGCCCTTCAGCTGGTCCGCCGCCCCGATGACCGCGCACTCCGCCACGGCAGGATGCTGGGCGATGACCGCCTCCATCGAGCCCGTGGAGAGCCGGTGGCCGGCGACGTTGATGACGTCGTCGGTTCTGCCCATGACGTACAGGTAGCCGTCCTCGTCGAGGTAGCCGCCGTCGCCGGAGAGGTAGTAGCCGTCGTACGCCGAGAGGTAGGACGCGACGTACCTGTCGTCGTCGCCCCACAGCGTGGGCAGGGTCCCGGGCGGAAGTGGCAGGCGGATGCAGATCGCGCCCTCCTCCCTCGCGGCGACCGGTTCCCCCTTGTCGTCGAGCACGCGTACGTCGTACCCGGGCGCTGGGACGCTCGGGGAGCCCGCCTTGATCGGCATCGGCGCGAGCCCGCGCAAGTTCGACGCGATGGGCCAGCCGGTCTCGGTCTGCCACCAGTTGTCCACCACGGGGACCCCGAGGGTCTCGGTCGCCCACGTGTAGGTGTCGGGGTCCAGCCGCTCCCCTGCCAGGAAGAGTGTCCTCAGGGAGGAGACGTCGTGCTGGGCGAGGAGCTCGCCTCTCGGGTCCTCCTTCTTGATGGCGCGGATCGCCGTGGGCGCCGTGAACAGGCCCTCGACGCCGTGCTCCGCGACGACCCGCCAGAAGGCACCGGCGTCCGGCGTGCCCACCGGCTTCCCCTCGTACAGCACCGTCGTGGCCCCGCTGATCAGCGGGGCGTAGACGATGTAGCTGTGGCCGACGACCCAACCGACGTCGGACGCGGCCCACCAGACCTGGCCGGCGTGCACGTCGTACACGTTCGGCAGTGACCAGGCCATCGCGACGGCGTGGCCGCCGTTGTCCCGGACGATGCCCTTGGGCTTGCCGGTGGTCCCGGAGGTGTAGAGGACGTAGAGCGGGTCGGTGGCCGCGACCTCGACGCAGTGTGCGGGGTTGCCGGCCCCCGCCTTCATCGCGAGGTCCCAGTCCACGTCACGTGGCTCGGTCATGTCGGCCACGGCTTGGGGGCGCTGCTTGATGACGCAGGTGCCCGGCTCGTGGGTGGCGAGCTCGAGGGCACGGTCGAGCATCGGCTTGTACTCCACGACGCGCGTCGGCTCGATGCCGCAGGACGCTGAGACCACGACCTTGGGCTGGGCGTCGTCGATGCGGATCGCAAGCTCGTGCGGCGCGAAGCCCCCGAAGACCACCGAGTGCACGGCCCCGATCCTCGCGCACGCGAGCATCGCGACGACCGCTTCGGGGATCATCGGCATGTAGATGACGACCCGGTCACCCTTCTCCACCCCGAACCCGCGGAGCGCCCCCGCGAAGGACGCGACCTTCTCCAGGAGGTCGGCGTAGCTGAACCGCTGCCGGGTCTCGGTCACGGGACTGTCGTAGATCAGCGCCGTCCGATCGGCGTGGCCGGCGACGACGTGCCGGTCGAGCGCGTTGTAGCAGGTGTTCAGCGAACCGTC
The DNA here is from genome assembly GCA_963823965.1 of uncultured Actinomycetota bacterium. Lineage (GTDB taxonomy): Bacteria > Actinomycetota > Actinomycetes > Propionibacteriales > Nocardioidaceae > Nocardioides_C. The sequence continues at coordinate 527,004 of CAWGNO010000002.1, forward strand.
GGGGAACCAGCGGTAGAACGGCTTGCGGGAGTCGTCGAGGACCGTCCTGGGTTTGCGGATCCAGTCCACGAGCCGGGCCTGCTCCGCCCAGTAGCCCTCGGGGTCGGTGATGCTGCGGTGGTGCTCCTCGCGATATCCCATGGCCCCATCCTGGGCCAGGTCCGCACACGCGGCCACCGGATCGGTCGGGTGGGCGCGGCCAGCGGATGCGATCGTGCGGTCAGCGGCCCCTCTTCGTCGCCCACCGGCGAACCGGCGGCTCGTTGCGCGCGGCCCGGGCCGGCGTCACCGGGAGACGTCGTGGTTCGCCGGACACGGAGAAATGGCTCTCCCGGGTCGTGCGGGGCGCGTCCCGGGAGCGCCACGATGGGACCGGGCCGGGTCCAGGGCTGGGGCCGGCTCGTGTCCGTGCACGCCGTACCCGCGACCGCCCAGGAGCACCCATGATCGTCACCACCACCAACACCGTCGAGAACCGCCCGGTCGAGGAGTACCTCGGCGTCGTCTGCGCCCAGTCGGTCCTCGGGGTGAACGCGTTCAAGGACATGGCGGCCGGGATGCGCAACGTGTTCGGCGGCCGCTCGCGGTCGTACGAGAACGAGCTGAGCCGGGGGGTCGCCGGCACGCTGGAGGAGCTGGAGAAGCAGGCCGCGCACCTGAGCGCCGACGCTGTCGTGGGTGTCGACATCGACTACGAGACCGTCGGCAGCAACATGCTCATGGTCAGCGCGTCCGGGACCGCGGTCCGGCTGGGCTGAGCACCCCGCGCGAAAACCTGTTGCACCGAGCCGCCCGCCCCCGCCAGGCTGTGAGGACCTGCCGGGCGGCACGCGGTCGCCCATGACGAGAGGAGCGTGACATGTCGATCACTGTCCGTGGCGTGTCCGACGCCCACCGTTCCTCTCACTCATGGAGTACACCCACCGATGTCATCCGACGTCTTCTTCGAGGAGCACGACTCCTCTGACCTGCGGCACCCGGAGCGGTCCCGCGAGGTCGACCCCGAGATCGACCCCTTCTTCGTCTTCGACTTCCAGCCCCTCGACGACCCGGCGGACCAGGTCGACGGCGACGGCTCGCCCGAGGCAGGCCACCGCTGGAGCACCTACTGGGACGTCGAGCGCCTGTGTCGTGGCCCGCAGCCACTGCCCGGCTGGGTCGTGACCGACCGGGCCGCGGTCGACACGGACCTCGGCATCCTCAAGACCGGCAAGGAGGCCGACGTCTTCCTGCTCGAGCGGGCCGTGCCCTCCGACGACGGCGCGGGCCCCTCGACGGTGATGGCCGCCAAGCGATACCGCAGCGAGGAGCACCGCAGCTTCCACCGCAGCACTGCCTACACCGAGGGCAGACGCACGCGGAACTCCCGCGACGCCCGGGCCGTGGCCAAGCGCACCGCGCACGGGCGTGCCGTCGCTGCCGGGCAGTGGGCCGCGGCGGAGTGGGATGCGATGAAGCGCTTCTGGTCCGCGGGCGTCCCGGTCCCCTACCCGGTCCAGATCGACGGGACCGAGATCCTCATGGAGCTGGTCACCGTCGGCGACGAGGTCGCGCCCCGACTCGCCCAGACCCGGCCTGACCGGGACCTGCTGGTCTCCTACTTCGACCAGCTGCGCGACGCGATGGCCCTCCTCGCCGCGGACGGCGTCGCCCACGGGGACCTGTCGCCGTACAACATCCTCGCGGCGGGAGAGCGGTTGGTGATCATCGACCTTCCTCAGGCGGTGGACATCGTCGGCAATCCCGCGGGACTGGACTTCCTGATGCGGGACTGCCACAACGTCTGCGCGTGGTTCGTCGCGCGGGGGCTGGAGGTCGACGAGCACGCCCTGTACGCCGAGCTGCTCGCCTCGGCGTTCTGAGCCCGCCTCCACGAGGCGGTGGCCAGGGAGGACGGTGACCGCGCTGCCCCCACGCGTGCCGGATGTGGGTAGGTTCGTCCGCGTGAGGGAGCAGCGCGGTCGCACGGTCGAGGTGGAGAGCCTCGAGGAGTTCGACGAGCGGGTGGCCTCCGGTGCCTCGCGCATGGACGGGTGGCACTTCCAGGCCGTGGACCTGCGCGAGCGGGGGCCGCAGCTGCGAGCGCTCGACCCCCGCGGCGCGCTCTTCCTCGGCTGCGCGCTCGACGATGCGGACGAGGAGAGCCTGCGTGCGCGCGGCGCGCTGGTGTTCCCGCAGGTCCCGGACGTGCCGTTCGACGCCTACCGGGCGTCCCTCTACACGTCCCGCGAGCTCTACGACGGCCTCGACGTGTCCTACGAGCAGACCCTCGACGCGCGTGTCTATGCCTGGTCGCGCCAGGAATCCACGGTCGGAACGAGCCTGGCCCGGGCCATCCACGACCACGCCATCGACGACGCGCTGCGCGACCTGGTCCGAGGCACTCGGCCGGTCGGGGTGATGGGCGGCCACTCCCTGCCCCGCGGCAGCGACGGGTACGCCGACGCGGCCCGCCTGTCGCGCGTGCTCGCCGCCGAGGGCCTGCTGGTGGCCACAGGTGGAGGTCCCGGGGCGATGGAGGCCGCCAACCTCGGCGCCTACCTCTCGGCTGAGCCCGAGGCTGCGCTGGACGAGGCGCTGGGCCTGCTGGGTCGGGCCCCGGGGTTCACCCCGTCGGTCGAGCACTGGGCCCGGACCGCCTTCGACGTGCTCGACCGCTGGCCCGACGGGACGACCTCGCTGGGCATCCCCACCTGGCACTACGGGCACGAGCCTCCGAACGCGTTCGCCACCGACGTGGCGAAGTACTTCCGCAACGCCGTCCGCGAGGACATCCTGCTCCATCTCGCCACCGCCGGCATCGTCTTCCTCCCTGGCGCCGCGGGCACGGTCCAGGAGGTGTTCCAGGACGCGTGCGAGAACTACTACGCGGACCCTTCGTCCCTGGCGCCGATGGTGCTCGTCGGCCGTGACTACTGGACCCGTACCCTCCCGGCCTGGCCGCTGCTCGAGGCGCTCGCCCGCGACCGGGACATGTCCGGCGCGGTGCACCTCGTCGACAGCGTGGCGAAGGTCCCCGACCTGCTCGGCTAACCGGCCTTGCGGTAGGCGGCGAGCGTGAACACGGGGTCACCATCGTCGGCCGAGCCCCAGGCACTCCGGCCGCTGAACGACGCGTGTCCCGCGAGGTGGAGTCCCAGGCACGCCAAGCGCGCCCCGACGCGGTCGGCGGCGTCGGCATCGCTGCGGCGTACACGCCCGTGCGCGAGGTCCTTGTCGACGGTCGTGACCAGATGACCTCCGGGGCGCAGCACCCAGCAGCCTCGCCCAGGGCCGCGTCAGCGACCGGGACCGGCAACAGGTGGAGCAGCCACACCATGGTCATGAGATCCAGCGCCGCGTCAGCCACCGGCAGCCGCGCCGCCGTGGCCACCACGGCCCGGCCAGGGAGCCGCTCACCGGCCAGGGTGAGCATGCCGCGGGAGAGATCGGCCACCACGACGTCGAGGCCACGGGCGGCGAGCTCGGCGGAGACGATGCCGGTGCCCGGCGACGTCGAGCGCGACGCCTCGCGCAGGCACCAGCGAGGCAACCGCCTCCGCAGCGCCGCCGCACGGTCGCGTCCGCCGCGCGTCTCGTCGTACACCGACGCCTCGGTGTCGTAGTCGCTGCCTGCCGGAGGTGTCACCCCGCAGACGCTAGACCGCGTGACCCGCAAGCGCGCGGATCGTTGATGTGGCATGGATCTCACCCGACGTGACCTCCTTCGCACCGGGGCCGTCGCGGCCGCCTGCGCGATCGGCGGACGCGCGATGCTGGGCCCGGCACCGGCATGGTCGGCGCCGGGCTCCCGGGCAGCCGGAGGCACGACCCTCGAGCGGACGCTGCTGCGCGGGAGCCCCGGCGTCGGCGGCTACGCCCCGGTCGTCGTGGCCCCCGGCGAGCCCCACGTCGTACGCACCGACCTCGGCGTCATCCCCGGCACGAGGCGCGCGGCAAGGCGGCGCCCCCTGCTCACGTTCGCCCACCTCACCGACGTGCACGTCGTCGACGTCCAGTCGCCCATGCGGGTGGAGTACCTCGACCGCTACGAGGACGGCGCGGGAGGCCCCGGTCTGTTCGGGGCGGCGTACCGGCCGCAGGAGATGCTCACCGCGCACGTCGCCGAGGCGATGGTGCAGGCGGTCAACCGGGTCGGGGTCGGGCCGGTCACGGGGGCGCCCCTGGCGTTCGCCCTGCAGACCGGGGACAACGTCGACAACGCCCAGCACAACGAGACCCGCTGGAACATCGACGTGCTCGACGGCGCGGCGGTCCGTCCGGACTCGGGCGACCTGACGCGGTTCGAGGGCGTCGACGACATCGACCCGCTCTGGTACGACGTGCACTACTGGCACCCGCACGGCACGCCTCCCGGCGCAAGCGACGACCTGCCACGCACGGCGTACGGCTTCCCCGTGGTCCCCGGCCTCCTCGACGCGGCACGCCGCCCCTTCCAGGCCTCCGGGCTCGCCATGCCCTGGTACACCGCCTTCGGGAACCACGACTCCCTGGTCCAGGGCAACTTCCCCGCCACGCTGCAGCTCACCCAGGTGGCCGAGGGTGCCCTGAAGCTGGTCTCCCCTCCGGCGGGGTCGAGCCAGGACGACCTTCTGCGCGCTCTCCAGGGTGACTATGCGGGCTTCCTGGCGAGCCTTGCCGCGACCCCCTACGTCCGACCGGTCACCCCTGATCCGGAGCGTCGGGTGCTCGGCCGGGCGGAGATCGTCGAGGAGCACTTCACCACGCTGGGCACACCCCAGGGGCACGGCTTCACCGAGCAGAACCGCGCCGACGGCACGGCGTACTACACCTTCGACCACGGGATCGTGCGGGTCGTCGTCCTCGACACGGTCAACCCCAACGGGGAGGCCAACGGCTCCCTCGACGCCACGCAGTTCGCCTGGCTCCAGGAGATACTCGCCGCCTCGGCCGACCGGGTGGTCCTGGTGGCCTGCCACCACACGCTGGACACCATGGACAACCCGCTGGTCGGCACCGGCGCGGACGCCGAGCCGCGGGTCCTCGGCGACGAGCTGCGAGCCCTGCTCCTCCAGCACCCGCAGGTCGTGGCGATGGTCGACGGGCACACCCACCGCAACCAGGTCTGGGCGCACCGCGGCGAGGACGGCAACCCCGGAGGGTTCTGGGAGATCAACACCGCCGCCCACATCGACTGGCCCCAGCAGTCCCGGCTGATCGAGGTGGTCGACAACCGTGACGGCACCTTGTCGATCCTTGCCACGATGCTCGACCACGACGGTCCGGCAGCGTACGGCGGACGCACCGGCGACCCGCTGGTGCTGGCAGGGCTGGCGCGCGAGCTCGCCGTCAACGACTGGCAGGAGCGTGACTCGTCGCGACGTGGCGACGTCGAGGGTCGCAACGTCGAGCTGCTCGTCGCCGCTCCCCCGGTCCTGGCCGGCTGAACGGTCCTGGCCGGCTGAACAGTCCGGGCCGGGTCAGGACTTGGTCCGGACTGGGTCAGGCCTCGCTCGCGGCGAGCTGCCCGCAGGCGCCGTCGATGTCCTGGCCGCGGGTGTCCCGCACCGTGGTCGGGATCCCCTTGGCCTCCAGGCGCCGGACGAACTCCCGCTCGACCTCGGGTCGGGACGCCGTCCACTTCGATCCCGGGGTCGGGTTCAGCGGGATGAGGTTGACGTGCACCCAGCCCCAGTCGCCGTAGGAGTTGAGGACGTCGCCCAGGAGGTCCGCGCGCCAGGCCTGGTCGTTGATGTCGCACATCATGGCGTACTCGATCGAGACGCGACGCTTGGTGACCTTGGCGTAGTTCCACGCCGCCTCGACGGCCTCGTGCACGGTCCAGCGGGTGTTGATCGGCACCAGCTCGTTGCGCAGCTCGTCGTCCGGAGCGTGCAGGGACAGTGCCAGGGTGACGGGGATGCCCTCGTCGGCGAGCTGGCGCATCCGCGGCACCAGCCCCACGGTGGAGACGGTGACGCCGCGCGCCGACATGCCGAGACCGTCGGGCGCCTTGTCGGTGAGCCGACGCACCGCGCCCATCACGGCCTTGTAGTTGGCCAGGGGCTCCCCCATGCCCATGAAGACCACGTTCGAGACCCGGCCCGGACCACCCGCGACCTCGTCACGGGCGAGGGCACGCGCTCCGGCGACCACCTGCTCGACGATCTCGCCGGCGGACATGTTGCGCTGCAGACCACCCTGGCCGGTGGCGCAGAACGGGCAGGCCATGCCGCAGCCGGCCTGCGAGGAGACGCACATGGTGACGCGGCCGGGGTAGCGCATCAGCACCGACTCCACGAGCGCGCCGTCGAAGAGCTTCCACAGCGTCTTGCGGGTCGCACCCTTGTCCGCCTCGGTCGTGCGCAGGGGCGTCATCAGGTCCGGCAGCAGTGAGTGGACCATCGCCTCGCGGTCCGCCGCGGGCAGGTCGGTCATCTGCGCCGGGTCGTCGACGAGCCGGGAGAAGTAGTGCGTGGACAGCTGCCGGGCGCGGAACGCGGGCAGCCCCAGCGAGGAGACCAGCTCCTTGCGCTCAGCGGCAGAGAGGTCGGCGAGGTGGCGCGGCGGCTTCTTGCGGCCACGCGGCTCGTCGAAGACGAGGGGAAGAGACTTGGGGTTCTGGTCAGACATGACCCGCCCAGTCTCCCACTGCGGCCCGCGTGCGCCGAATCGCAGCCGACCGGTACGACGGAACGCCGACCCAGTCGCGCGCCGAGGCGCTTCTGGGCGACCGGCGCCCAGGCAGGACGGAGCCCTGCTCAGGCGCCCTTCTCGGCGCGTGCCCGCGCGGCGTCGTTGATCACGTGACCCGCGATCCGCGAGATGTCCTCAGCCGCCTCGGCCGGGGGCTTGGCCGGCTGCATGACGTGGCTGAGCACGAGCCGGATGATCGCGTCCAGGGCGCCCCGCTCCTCGTCCTCGTCGAGACCGGTGTCGAACCCCTGCTCGCGCAGCGTCTCCCGGACCACCGCGCTCGCACTCTCGATGAGACCCTGCGCCTCCGTGGTCAGCAGGGGCAGCAGGTCACTTCCCCCGGTGTGGGCGGACTCCAGGATCGCCTTGAGCAGAGGGTTCGCGGCGGCCGCTTCGAGCGCGCCCTCGCACGCGCTGCGCAGCCCCTCGACCAGGTCGGTCTCGGCACTCATCCGGCTCCGGACGATGTCGAGGAACCGGTCGAGCTCACGCATCACCAGCTCCTCGGCGATCCGGGGCTTCGAGCCGAGCTCGTTGTAGACCGTCTGCCGGCTGACCCCGACCTCGTCGGCGAGCTTGGCCATCGTGACCGCGCCCCACCCCTCAGCGGCCGTGATCGACGCAGCGGCGTCCAGCAACCGGTCGCGCAGCAGGCTGCGGACCGAGTCGCGGAAGGTGGAGGAGGCATCGACGGTCATGTCACCAGGCTATCCGCGACCGCCACAGTCTCGTCCGCCAAGCGTCGAGCATCACACCCGCGACTCGTCGTCGAGCGGCACGAAGTCCTGCTGCTCGCGGACGCCGCAGTCGGGGCAGCACCAGTCCGGATCGATCTGGTCGAACGGCGTGCCTGGCGGCCAGCCCTCGTGGGGGTCGCCCTTCTCCTCGTCGTAGACGTACTCGCAGCTGGGGCAGACGAACCGGCTCATGCTGCGGTGGCCCTGGAGGTGCCTGCGTCGGCGTACTTCGCGATGATCTTGTCGCGCTTGCGCGGGTGCAGGTTGGCTCGCGTGATGTCGCCGTCGAAGTGGGCGAGGACGCGCGGGTCCATCACCTTCCGCCAGATGGCGGGCAGCCAGGTCAGGACGATCATCCCGGCGTACCCGGTCGGCAGCACCGGCGACTCCTTGTAGTCGCGGAGCGCCTGGTAGCGACGGGTCGGGTTGGCGTGGTGGTCGCTGTGCCGCTGCAGGTGGTAGAGCAGCACGTTCGTGCCGATGTTGTTGGAGTTCCAGCTGTGGCTGGGGTTCACGCGCTCGTAGCGGCCCGACTCGGTCCGCTGCCGGAGCATGCCGTAGTGCTCGAGGTAGTTGACCGACTCCAGGAGCCAGATCCCCACGAAGGCCTGGATGACGAGGTAGGGGAATATGCCCCACCCGAAGGCGAGCAGCAGACCGCCCCACAGCACGACCGACATCGCCCAGGCGCTGAGCAGGTCGTTGCGCAGCGTCCACGGCGACTGCTTGCGGCGCTGGAGACGGCGCTTCTCGATGCCCCAGGCGCTGGTCAGGCTGCCCCACATCGTGCGCGGGAGGAAGCCCCACACGGTCTCGCCGACCCGGGAGCTGGCCGGGTCCTCAGGCGTCGCGACCCGGACGTGGTGTCCGCGGTTGTGCTCGATGAAGAAGTGCCCGTAGAAGGTCTGGGCCAGGGCGATGCGCGCGAACCAGCGCTCGTGCTTCTCCTTCTTGTGGCCGAGCTCGTGGGCGGTGTTGATCGCGATGCCCGCGACCATGCCGAGGCCGAGAGCCAGGCCGATCTTGTCGACGACGTCGAGTCCGCCGTTGCCCAGCATCCAGGCGCCCCAGATCAGCGAGACGTACTGCATGGGCAGGAAGGCGTAGGTCACCCAGCGGTAGTACTTGTCGTTCTCGAGGCTCTCGATGACCTCGTCCGGCGGGTTGTTGCGGTCCAGGCCGGTCAGGATGTCGATCAGCGGGATCACGCCGAACACGAACACGGGACCGAACCACCAGAAGACGTCCAGGCCCGACGCGGTGACCAAGCCCCAAGCAGCGAAGGGCACGAGCGGGATGATCGCGCCCAGGATCCACCGGTACCGCTTGCCGTCGCGCCACTCGACCTCGGTGGCGGACACGGACTGCACTGCCATGTCGTCGCTCCTCACTCCGCCGGCGCCGCACCAGCGGTTTACAAGAAGGTAGCGACTGTAAACCTCGCTGACAAGAGTCTGATGAGTGTCAATTCACGTCGGTCTCGACCACCCACAGGTCCGGCATCTCCAGCCGCGCCCACGCGTCCAGGTCCGGAGGCCGGCCCGTCAGCTCCGCGCTGAGCACCGTCCAGGCGGTGCCGTGACCCACCAGAACGACCTCGTCGCCGGAGTGGTCGGCCAGGATCCGGTGTACGGCGGGGAGGATCCGGTCGCGAGTGGTCGCCAACGGCTCCCAGCCCTCCGCGGCTGCCTGCTCCGGCCGCTCGAACGCACGGCGTACGACGGCCGGGAAGTCCTCGAACCACGTGGTCGTGCGCCGCTCGTGCTCTCGCAGGTCCGGGACGACCGTGATGGCCTCGTCGGTGAGCCGTCGCGCCGTGTCGAGAGCCTTCACCTCCGGCGAGGAGTACCAGTGCGCCACGTCCGGAAGCCGACCGGAGCTGCGCAGCGCGTCGATCGCGCCATGGCCGGAGGGGTCGAGGCCCCATTCGTGGGGCGGGAGTCCCCGCTCCATGACCGAGCGACCGTGGCGGACGAGGTGGAGACGCCGCCTCAGGAGACCGGCACCAGGTAGAACAGCAGCAGCCAGATCGGGGCAACCGTGGCGAGCAACGAGTCGAGCCGGTCCATCAGACCGCCATGTCCAGGGATGATCGCGGACATGTCCTTGATGCCGAGGTCACGCTTGATCACCGACTCGGCGAGGTCACCCAGGGTGGCCATCACGACGGTCACCAGGCCCAGCACCACGCCGACCCACCAGTCGCCGTCCAGGAGGAACACGACGCTCGCCCAGCCGGCGCCGACACAGAAGAGCGCCGATCCGGCGAAGCCCTCCCAGGACTTCTTGGGAGAGATCACCGGCGCCATCGGGTGCTTGCCCGCAAGGACACCGACGAAGTAGCCGCCGATGTCGGAGGCGATCGTGACCAGGATGAACGTCAGCACCCGCAGCGGTCCGTCGTCCGGCTTCAGCAGGAGGCAGACGAAGCCCGCGAGGAACGGGATGTAGACAGCCGTGAACACCCCGGCGGTCGCATCGCGGACGAAGCCCTCCACTCCCCCGCGCAGTCGCCACAGCATCAGCCCCCAGGCGGTCACCGCGAGCAGGGTCGCCATCGCAGGCAGGCCCCACAGGTAGGCGCCGACGAGCATCAGCACGGAGCCCACGGCCAACGGCTCGAAGGGAAGGGCGATGTCCTTCTCGGCCAGGGCCTGGCGCATCTCCCACACACCGAGCACGATCGCCGCGACGACGAGACCGACGAAGGCGGCCTTCCAGAAGTACAGGGAGCCTGCGATCAGCGCCAGCAGCACGACGGCCGAGGCGATGGCGGCAGGAAGGTTGCGTCCGGCGCGTCCGGTCGGGGCCGGAGCGCCCGACGGCGTCTGGGATGTGGTCATCAAGTCTCGGTGCTCAGACCTCGAGCAGCTCGGCTTCCTTGTGCTTGAGCATCTCGTCGATGGCGTCGGTGTGCTGCTTGGTGAGACCGTCGAGGCGCTTCTCCGCACCCGTCACGTCGTCCTTGCCGGCCTCGCCGTCCTTCTCCATCTTGTCCAGCGCCTGCTTGGCGTGACGGCGGATGTTGCGGATGGCGATCTTGCCGTCCTCGGCCTTGGACTTCGCGAGCTTGATGTACTCCTTGCGCCGCTCCTCGGTGAGCTCGGGGAGGACGATGCGCAGCGTCTTGCCGTCGTTGGCCGGGTTCACGCCGAGGTCGGAGTCACGGATCGCCCGCTCGATGGCACCCATCGCACCCATGTCGTAAGGCGCCACGATGACGACGCGAGCCTCCGGCACCGTGAAGGAGGCCAGCTGCTGCAGCGGCGTCGGAGTTCCGTAGTACTCAGCGGTGATCTTGTGGAACATCGACGGGTGCGCGCGGCCGGTGCGGATCGCCGCGAAGTCCTCACGGGTGACCTCGACGGCCTTGTCCATCTTCTGGTCGGCCTCGTTGAGGGTCTGGTTGATCACGGCTGCTCCTTGTACTCGTCCGTTGCTCGTCGGTGGGGCTCTTCCGGGCCGCCCCTCAGGCCCTCATGCGGTCTAGACGGTCCGCGAGACCGTCGTACCGATCTTCTCACCCGCCACGACCCGGGCGATGTTGCCCTCCTCGGAAAGGTTGAACATGATCATGCTGATGTCGTTGTCGCGGCTCAGGCTCACCGAGGTCGCGTCGGCGACCTTGAGCCCCCGGGCGAGGAACTCGTCGTAGCTGAGCCGGTCGAACTTCACCGCGTCCGGGTGGACGTTCGGGTCCGCGTCGTACACGCCGTCGACACCCTGCTTGCCCATCAAGATGGCCTCGGCCCCGACCTCGAGCGCCCGCTGGGCGGCGACGGTGTCGGTGGAGAAGTACGGCATGCCCGCGCCGGCGCCGAAGATCACCACGCGCCCCTTCTCCATGTGGCGGATCGCGCGGCGCGGGATGTAGGGCTCGGCCACCTGGCCCATCGCGATCGCGGTCTGAACACGCGTCTCGACGCCCTGCTTCTCCAGGAAGTCCTGGAGGGCGAGGCAGTTCATCACCGTGCCGAGCATGCCCATGTAGTCAGCGCGCGTGCGGTCCATGCCGCGCTGCTGGAGCTCGGCACCCCGGAAGAAGTTGCCGCCACCGACCACGACCGCGACCTGGACGCCGGACCGGACCACGTCGGCGATCTCCCCGGCGATCTGGTTCACCACATCGGGGTCCACGCCGATCTTGCCGCCCCCGAAGACCTCTCCGGAGAGCTTGAGAAGGACCCGCTTGTACCCCGTCACACTGTTCTCCTTCGCGACCATGGTGTCCTCGTGACGAACGAAAAGGCCGGTCCGTCGGATGCTGTGCTGAGCTCCACGGACCGGCCTCCTCGAGTCGTTCGTCTTCGCCTGAACCCTAGTTGATCAGGCCCCGACCTCGAAGCGGGCGAAACGCTTGACGGTGACGCCGGCCTCGTCGAGGACCGCCTTCACGGTCTTCTTGCTGTCCTGGACCGACGGCTGGTCGAGGAGGGCGACCTCCTTGAAGTAGCCATTGAGGCGACCCTCGGTGATCTTGGCGATGGCCTGCTCGGGCTTGCCCTCCTCGCGGGCGGTCGCCTCGGCGATCTCGCGCTCCTTCGCGACGACGTCCTCGGGGACCTCGTCACGGGACACGAACTGCGGGCGCATCGCGGCGATCTGCATGGCGGCGCCGCGGGCGGCGTCCTCGTTCTCACCGACGTACTCGACGAGCACACCGACGGCCGGCGGGAGGTCCGCGGCGCGACGGTGCATGTAGGTGGCCACGGGGCCGTCGAACACGGCGACCCGACCGAGCTCGATCTTCTCGCCGATCTTCACCGCGAGGCCCTCGACGGTCTCACCGACCGTGCTGTCGCCGAGCTTGACGCCCTTGAGCGCCTCGGCGTCAGCGGGCTTCGCCTCGGCGGCGGCCTCCGCGATCTGCTGGGCGGCGGCGACGAAGTCGTCGCTCTTGGCCACGAAGTCGGTCTCGCAGTTGAGCTCCACGAGGGCGGTGCCGACGCTGGCGACGAGACCCGCGGACGCGGTGCGCTCCGAGCCGCGCTTGGCCGCCTTGGCGGTGCCCTTGACTCGCAGGATCTCGACAGCCTTGTCGAAGTCGCCGTCGGCCTCCTCGAGGGCCTTCTTGCTGTCCATCATGCCCGCGCTGGTGAGGTCGCGGAGACGCTTGACGTCTGAGGCGGAAATGTTCGCCATGAGTGTTCTCAGTCCCTCGTGGTTCGTGAGTCGGTTCGGTGGAGGTGCGGCCAGGGCCGCGGGCGGGTGGTGGGCGGGTACGGCGGCTGAGCCGCCGTACCCGCACTCACCGCTGGATCAGGACTTCTCTTCGGTCCCGGAGACGGGGGCGTCGCTGGGAGCGGCAGCCTCGGTGGCCTCCGTGGAGGCACCGGTCGACTCGGAGGCCGGGGCCTCGTCGGCGGACCCGCCGGTGGCCTCGGTGGCGGCCTTGTCGGCGTCGCCCTGGAGGAGCTCACGCTCCCACTCGGGCAGCGGCTCCTCGCCACCGAGCTCAGCACCGGTCGCGGCGTCGCCGGACTTCGCACCCGAGCGAGCCATGAGACCGTCGGCGACGCCGTCGGCCACGACGCGGGTCAGCAGCGAGACGGCGCGGATCGCGTCGTCGTTGCCCGGGATCGGGTAGTCGACCTCGTCGGGGTCGCAGTTGGTGTCCAGGATGCCGATGATCGGGATCCGGAGCTTGCGAGCCTCCTCGACCGCGAGGTGCTCCTTCTTGGTGTCGACGATCCACACCGCGGACGGGGTGCGGGTCATGTCGCGGATGCCGCCCAGCGTCTTGTCGAGCTTGATCTGCTCGCGCTTCATGTGCAGCAGTTCCTTCTTGGTGCGACCGCTGCCCGCGACGTTGTCGAAGTCGATTTCGTCGAGCTCCTTGAGACGGTTGATGCGCTGGTGCACCGTCTGGAAGTTGGTGAGCATGCCGCCGAGCCAACGCTGGTTGACGTAGGGCATGCCGACGCGGGTCGCCTGCTCGGCGATCGCCTCCTGGGCCTGCTTCTTGGTGCCCACGAACATGATCGTGCCGCCCTTGGCGACGGTCTCCTTGATGAAGGCGTAGCTGCGGTCGATGTAGGCCAGCGACTGCTGCAGGTCGATGATGTAGATGCCGTTGCGCTCGGTCATGATGAAGCGCTTCATCTTGGGGTTCCAGCGACGGGTCTGGTGCCCGAAGTGGACGCCGCTCTCAAGGAGCTGGCGCATGGTGACGACGGCCATGCCGATCGTTCCTCCTGGTCGTATGACCCCTCGCGCGTGCCTGCGCGCACGCGTGGACCTCTACAGTCACCGCGTGCACCGACCCGCGCGAGCGGGTCGCTGTCAGTTGTCGCAGCGAGACGGGTGTCTGCTGCCCTGACGCTCGGCGGGTCCACCACCCCTGCGACCTGGGCCGAGGGGACCGACGGGGACGACGCCCGCGGCAGATCGGCGAGCCGATCCGACACGGAGACGAGCGTGCGAAGTACAACCTGTGCTCTCACACGGGTTGCCACCCGCGAGTCTAGATCAGACCCGGCCGGTCGGGCGAATCGTGCCGCGGCGGTCGGACCGGGGGCGGCTGGGCGGTGACTGGGCGGCTGGGCGGGCTGGCGGCGGCTGGGCGGCTGGGCGGCTGGGCGGCTGGGCGGCTGGGCGGCTGGGCGGCTGGGCCAGTGTCGGTCCACAGCCTGCCCGGGTCTGGCAGCGGCCCACAGGCACGACCCGCTGCCTGGCACTCCCCCACTCGGCGTCAGAGCCTGGGGTCATGCCGCTCCCCGCTCCTCACCTCCTCGGCCTGCTGCTGACGACCGCTGCGCTTCCGTCGCTCTCGTTCGGCCCCGCCGCGACCCTTCCCGGCGGCGGTCCGGCAAACGGCACCGGTGCCCTGCACCGACCCGCTCCCGCGGCGAGCCCACTGACCGCCGGCGCCCCTGGCACTTCACCGCGACTCGCACCGGGCTCGCCCGCCTCCGCGTGGCCGCTCTCGCCACGCCCGAGCGTGGTCGCCGGGTTCGACCCGCCCGCGACCGCCTACGGATCGGGGCACCGCGGGGTCGACCTCGCCGGCACAGTCCGTCAGTCGGTCCGCTCCGCCGCGGCAGGGCGAGTCACGTACGCCGGATCGCTCGCGGGCCGCGGCGTCGTCGTGGTGAGCCACGGTCCGACGCGCACGACCTATGAGCCCGTCCGGGCCACCGTGCGCGTCGGCGATCTGGTCGACGCGGGGACGGTCCTCGGAAGGCTGCAGGCCTCGCGAAGCCACTGCTCACCCGCCACCTGCCTGCACTGGGGGCTGATCGAAGGCAGTACGTATCTCGACCCGCTCACCTTGGTGGACGCCGGGCCGGTCCGCCTTCTGCCCCTGCTACCAGGCCCGCCCACCGGACTCTGAGCCGCGGGCCCGTCTGCCCCGCGTGCTGCCGTTTGTGCAGGACGCCCTCACCGCCGCGGCGATCCGCCCCGGGGGGCCGGGTGTCAGCCTCGGCGACTGGGACCGGCAGAGGGCGTGCCGGATGCCCGGTACCGCCGCTTCCCGTGGCCGCCTGACGCACGTTACCTGCGTCTGCACCCGGATGGGCCGGGCCAAGAGCCGGCCGCCACCCCGCACCACGAAGGGGCCCTGGGTCGGAACCAGCACAAGACCACTCCGCTAGGTCGGGTGGCGGCTGGAAGGCAACCAAGCACCCTCAACAGGGGGTCAAGGGAAGCCGGTGAGTCCCGAAATGGGGAGACACCCGGTCAGAGGTCGATCCAGTAGCGCCGCTTCAGACCAGCTGGGGTCCGGCGGATGTCCTCCAGGCTGCCTCCGTATCTCTCGATCGTCCTCGCCGACGCCACGTTGTCGTCGTCGCACGTCAGCAGGACCCGCGGCAGCCCGCGGTTCCTCGCCTCGCCCAACACCTCGCCGAGCGCCCAGCTCGCCAACCCCCGACCCCGCGCCGACGGTCTGATGCCGTACCCGATGTGGCCGCCCTCCTGGAGGAGGAAGTCGTTCAGGGAGTGCCGCAGCGTGATCGCGCCTCGGTAGCAGTCGCCCTCGACGATCCACCAGTACGTCGCGGGCACCATCCCGGGCTCGGGCGGAACCGTCGGGTCGCTCTCCCTGCGCAGCAGCTCGAGCCAGTCGCTGAACCCCTCGGTCGTTTCCACGTCGAGGTCCCCTGCCCTCCACAGTCCGGATCCAGCCTGGTGGACGCCGACGCCCCACTCGTCCCGCGACTCGAGCCACGACTGGTGGAGTCGCACGGTGGGAGCGACCAGACGGCGGTCGAAGGACATGGCCGTCGACGCGGTGCTGGGCTCGGAGCTGCTGGACATGGACACGGGTTCTCCTTCGG
Organism: uncultured Actinomycetota bacterium; assembly: GCA_963823965.1. Classification (GTDB taxonomy): domain Bacteria; phylum Actinomycetota; class Actinomycetes; order Propionibacteriales; family Nocardioidaceae; genus Nocardioides_C. Next base: position 542,677 of record CAWGNO010000002.1, read on the forward strand.
ATCACGCTCGGGGGTGCGCCTGGCGGTACGCCTGGCGCAGCCGGTCGGTGGTGACGTGCGTGTAGATCTGGGTGGTGGCCAGCGATGCGTGGCCAAGCAGCTCCTGCACGGTGCGCAGGTCCGCGCCGCCCTCGAGGAGGTGGGTGGCCGCGGTGTGGCGCAGTCCGTGTGGCCCAAGGTCCGGGGCGCCTGGAACGTCGGCGAGGCGTCGATGGACCATCGTCCGGACGGCCCGCGGGTCGATCCGTCGACCGCGTGCACCCAGGAACAGTGCTGCCCCGGATCCCGGGCCGGCGAGCCTCTGGCGTCCCGTTGAGAGCCAGGCGTCGAGGGCGCGCTCAGCGGGCTTTCCGAAAGGCACGGAACGCTCCTTGCGCCCCTTGCCCATGACCCGGACCACCCGCCGCTCGCGATCGAGGTCGTCCACGTCGAGGCCGCACAGCTCACCGACGCGGATGCCGGTCGCGTAGAGGAGCTCGAGGATCGCCACGTCGCGCAGGCCGACCGGGCTGCCGTCGTCTGCGTGAGCGGCAGCCGCCTCGAGCAGCTCCCGGGCCTCGTCACGGCGCAGCGCAGGGGGCAGCGTCCGGTGCGCCTTGGGCGACCCGAGCAGCGCACCGGGGTCGCTCGTCGCGAGGCCGGTGCGTAGCGCCCACGCCGTGAAGACCCGGACCGCGGTGGCTCGCCGCGCCAGCGTCGTTCGTGCCTTGCCGAGAGTCTGCTGCGTGGCCAGCCAGCTGCGCAGCGTTCGCACATCGAGCCCGGCCACGTCGGTGTGCCCGAGCCGCGCCGCGTGCCGCAGCATCCCGGAGACATCCCCCAGGTAGGCGCGGACCGTGTGTGGCGTCAGGTCGCGCTCGGAGCGCAGGTGACGTTCGTACGCCGCGAGAGCGCCGGCCATCGCCTCGGGCAGGTCATGGTCCTCGGGCGCCGCCGCCTGCTCCTCGCGGCCGTCGGTCTCGGGTGGCTGGCTCGACGTCACCACCCGAGCCTAAGGGGCCCGACCCTCGCCAGTGTGGTTCTCACGCCCGTGGCGCGGAGCCTCGCTCGTGGTCCTCACGACCGCGGCACGGACCGGGCGGAGGCCGAGGTGCGCCGCCACCCCTCGGTCGTCTCCTCCACCAGCCCCAGGTCACGCAGCCGACCCATCGCCGCGCGGGCCTTGGCCTCGGACACACCGGCGACGCGCGCGATCGAGTCCGGCATGGCCGGCCGGACCACAGGAACACCGTCGAGGACCTGGCGCTCCGAGTCGTCCAAGGAGTCCTCCGGGATCGCCGGCGCACGAGGGAGCTCGCTCACGAACGAGCCGCTCGGCGAGACCAGCTCGAGCACGTCGTCCCCACAGGTCACGAGCGCCGCCCCGCGGCTGCGAATCAGGTCGTGGACCCCCTCGGAGGGTGCGCTCGTGACGGGGCCGGGTACGCCCATGAGCACTCGGTTGAGGCGACTCGTCCAGCTCGCGGTGTTGAGGGCGCCGCTGCGCACGGCCGCTTCCACGACGACCGTTCCGCGCCCGAGTGCGGCGATGAGTCGGTTGCGCGCGAGGAAGCGCACTCGCGTCGGAGCGCACCCGGGCGGTGCCTCCGAGACGACCAGGCCGGTGTCGGCGATGTAGTCGAGCAGGGCGCGGTGGGCGGAGGGGTAGGCCCGGTCGACGCCACAGGCCAGCACCGCCACGGTCACCCCCTTCGCGGCGAGAGCGCCTCGGTGTGCCGCCTGGTCGATCCCGAAGGCGGCACCGGACACCACCGTCGTGCCGTGATCGGCGAGATGAGCGGACACGTCGGAGGCGACCGCAGCCCCGTACGTGGTCGCCGAGCGGGAGCCCACCACAGCGGCTGCGCTCGCAGACGCCTCGTCGAGCCGTCGGAACCCCTTCACCCAGAGTCCGACCGGCGTGCCACCCCTTCCCTGCAACGGCTCGGCCCTGTCCAGGTCGTCGAGACTGCCCGGCCACTCCTGGTCGCCGGGACACACGAACCTGATGCCGTGGGCTTCGGCCGCCTCCAGCTCGTGCTGTGGATCGACTCCGCGCAGCCTCGCCGCGACGTCGGTCAGGGCACCGCCGACGTCACGCTCCTCGCGCAGCAGCTCGTACACCGTGCTCGCGCCGTGCCGGGCCACCAGCCGGGAGAGCCGCAGGTCCCCCGGCTCCCAGAGCCGGCTCAGGGCCGCACGGGCCAGCCGCTCGCTCATCCGGCCACCGCCTCGACGGTGCGCAGGGCCAGCGGCTCACCGAGACGAAGCCGCAGTGCGGTGTCGACCTCTGCTGCGCCAGGTCGGGCCACGCCGCGAAGGTCGGCGATCGTCCACGCAAGGCGGTGGACGCGAGTCGCCCCACGGCGGGTCAGCACCCCGGCGTACACCTTGTCGTCGACCAGGCTGTCCGCATCGGGCGGGAGCGGCCAGCGCTCGCGGAGCACCGGCCCGGGGACTGCGCTGTTGAGCCTCCACGGGGTGCCGGCGAACCGGTCCGTCTGCCGCTGCCGGGCGGAGGCGACGCGCTGCCGGACCTCCGCCGAGCTCTCGTTCGTCGCCAGGGGGTCGTGCATCTCCGTCCGGGTGAGCGGGGCGACGTGCCGGGTGATGTCGATCCGGTCGGCGATCGGCCCGCTGATCTTGCGCCGGTACTCGCGCCGCCGCACCTCGGGGCAGTCACAGCGATTGTCACGGTTCGTGGGGTGGTACTCGCCGCACGGGCAGGGATTGCAGGCCAGCACGAACATCGCGCGTGCCGGGAACGTCGCGATCTCCTCACCCCGGGCGATCGTCACCTCACCGCTCTCCAACGGTTCGCGGAGCCCCTCGATGATGTCGGACCTGAAGAGTGGAAACTCATCGAGGAAGAGCGCACCCACGTGGGCCCGGCTCACCTCGCCGGGGTGCACACGCCCGGATCCGCCCCCGAGGACGCCGGTACGGGTCGCGGAGTGGTGCGGAGCGCGGAAGGGCGGCCGCGTGATGACACCGCCGCCCGACGGGAGGCACCCCGCCAGCGAGTAGATCGCGCTCAGCTCGAGCGCCTCCTCGAGAGTCAGATCCGGAAGCAGCCCCGGCAACCGCTCGGCCAACGTGGTCTTCCCCGCTCCCTTCGGACCGCTGAGCATGACGTGGTGCCCTCCTGCCGCAGCGACCTCCAGCGCGTACTTCGCGTCGGTCATGCCGAGGACGTCGGACAGGTCCACGTCGTCCATCCGGTCCTCACCGCGCCACGCGAGCAGCGGCCCGGGGGCAAGCGGCGCCACGGGCGCAGCGTCCGGCACCTGCTCGCCGCGCAGCAGCGCGACCACCTGGGCCAGGGAGCGGGCCCCGAGCACGGTCATGCCCGGGATCATGCCGGCCTCCTCGGCCTGCGACTCGGGGACGACGACGCAGGAGATGTCCCGCGCTTGTGCGGCCATCGCCATAGGCAGCACGCCGGGTACGGCGCGGAGCCTGCCGTCGAGGGTCAGCTCACCGACGAAGACCACCCCCGCAAGAGCCGCCACCGGGATCTTGCCGGAGGCCGCGAGCGTGGCGACGGCGATCGCGAGGTCGAAGTGCGGTCCCCGCTTGGGCAGGTCGGCCGGCGAGAGCAGGATCGTCACCCGCCGGGTCGAGGGCCACACGAAGCCGCTGTTGGTGACCGCGGCGCGGCACCGGTCCCTTGCCTCGCTGATCGAGGCGTCGGGCCGTCCGACCATGGCGGTCTTGACCACGCCCTGGGACACGTCGACCTGGACGTCGATGACGTGGCCGTTGGCTCCCTGGAGCGTGATCGAGCGTGCGGTCGCGAAGCCCATCAGGCGACACCCCGGACGTGGTCGATGTCCACCGGCGCGTCCGACGGCACCAGCACCCCCACGAGGTCGATGCGGACGTCGCCGGGACGCACGGCGTGGTCGGCCAGCCACCGTGCCGCCAACCGGCGCAGGCGCGCTGCCTTCTGCTCGGTCACGGCCTCGAGCGGCGAGCCGAAGGCGAGGGACGAGCGGGTCTTGACCTCGCAGACGACGAGGACGCGGCCGTCGCGGAGGACCAGGTCGATCTCCCCGAGGTCACACCTCCAGTTGCGGTCGAGGACCACCATCCCCTGGTCGGTCAGGTGCCGGGCGGCGAGCGCCTCGCCGTACGCCCCGAGCGTGGAGCGCTGTCGTGCAGTCGATGTCATCGCGAACCTCCTGCTGAGAAGGCTCGCGCAGTGACCTGTCCGGACCCAGCGATGCTTCGGGGCCTGGGGAGATCCCCTCCGTCGGCGGATCCTGGGGACGGAACCGGGCCTGAGGGCTCAGTAGGTTCCGGTGCCTGCCACGTAGTTCTGGGACTCGTCACACATGAGACGGCGCGGGGGCACGGCCTCGATCCGACCCGTCGCGGTCTGGGTCACAAGCCCGCTGTGGGGCAGGGGAAGGATCGGAAGACCCATGTCCAGCGACTGGAAGGTCACGGTCACCGTCACGAGGGAGCCGACCACCGGCGAGGCCTGGGTGGCACCGCCCTCGGTGTGGTAGCGGCGGGTGACCGTTGGCTGGGCCGATCCCACGGCCGGCCCGCTCGCCTGGCCGACCGCCTCCGCCTGCGTGCAGGTCCAGTCGCTCCCGACGACGAGCCGTCGAGCGGCCTCGCGGGCGGTGGCGGCGGCGGTCTCCAGGGACCAGAAGTGGTACCCGTACTGGATGATCCCGAAGATCGCGAGCATGACGACGGGCAGCACCAGCCCGAACTCGAGTGCAGCGGCGCCGTGCTCTCCACGGTTCCGCGAAGGCTGCTGGGCGATCCGGTGGGCGAGCCGGCGCGCCAGGCGGCGCGTGACGTGACGGGGCAGGACCTGGCGCCTCACTTGGTCAACCCCACGATCTTGGGTCCGACGCCGACGTAGTCCGTGGTGGGGCCGGAGTAGCTGTTGGACACCAGTGGGAGGGACGTCGGCTCGATCGTCATGAAGCGGAACGCCTCGAGCGTCTGGCCGTCGTCGCTCATGAGCAGTCCGTGCTGCACGTCGCTCTGAGCCAGGCCCAGCGAGGCCAGCACCGTGTCGACCTGGTCCCACAGCATGTCGTACGGCGTCCAGCCGGAGGCGGCGTCCTGGCTGATGAAGATCGGCCGGAACGTCAGGGTCGGGTAGTCACCACCCGACGTCGGGGTCAGCGGCGTGCTCATCACCGGCGCCCACATGAACCGGTGCGAGTCGTACAGGTCCTCGCTGAGCGCGTTCTGGGGGCTCAGGACCGGGACTCCGTTGGTCACATAGGTGCTGAGCCCGAAGAACATCCTGCTCCGCAGCAGGGATGGGTCGACGACGAACTGCTCGAAGCTGTCGTCGTTGATCTGGACCCCGCGCACCGTCGTCGTGGGGCCGGTGCAGGGGTGGGTCGACGAGCAGACGAGCCGACCCGCCAGTCCCCCGCTCTCGGCGCCGAGCATGCCCTCGGTGAAGGAGGTTCCGACCCACGCGTCGTTCCCCTCGAGACGCACGCAGTTGGGGGTTCCGGCGGGGCTCGGGACATCGAGGATGTGCGGCGGCGCGGACGAGCATGCGAAGGCGTTGGTGGGGTCCGAGGCTGTCGCCACCGCCTGGTCGGGGGTGAGGGACGGGGCGGTCACCGAGACCAGGTTCGGATGCTCGCCCAGGGGGTGGTCGAGCCCGAGCTGGAGGTTCTTCTGGAGGGACAGCGCCGGATCGGCCTCGTCGGCGCGCGGGCTGTCGAGAAGCCGACCGCAGCCGATCGCCTCGGTGAGTCCTGACGCCATGGTCACGTCGAAGGACATGGGGGCCGACCACTCGCGTGTGCCCGAGAGGGGTGGCACCACGCCGACCTTGACCTCCCAGGTTCCGGGAGACTGCATCACCGGGTCGGGCAGCACTCCGGTGACCGTCGTAGTCCCCGTCACCGGGTCGGCCACCGGGAGGTTCACGGACACGGCCTGGACGGGCGCCCCGGTGTCAGGCCCCTTGTGGAACCAGACCTGGACGTCGCTCAGGCTGCCCCAGCTGGACCCGGTCAGCGTGAAGGTCGCCGGCGGCGAGCCGGACACCACGGGATCGGGGACGGTGTTCACCGAGGACAGCACCGGACCCGAGGCGGCGGTCGCGTAGGAGCTGGGCCAGAGGGTCGACTGGGCCGCCCCGGGAGCGAGAGGTCCGGCGGTGACGTAGTTGATCGGCAGGATCCCGTCGATCTCGTCGCCGCCATTGGGAACGTTGCCCGCGGCGCTCAGCAGGCACGGCAGCGACAGGCCGACAGGGGCGATCTGGCCCGGAGAGCTGACCTTGGCGACCGCGACCTTGTGCTGGGTGCTGCCGTCCACCCCCGCCAACGGACCGAAGCTGTAGTCGACGCGGGCCTCGGGGGACACCACCCGGACCTGGGTCGTGGTCGGAAAGGTCACCGCTCCCGTGTCGAGCAGGTGCTGCGCGTAGGTCAGGATCGCTGCCGAGCTCGGCGTCGTTCCGGACGGGCACGCGGGGATCTCGGGGTTGAGCTGTCGCTGGCCCGGCAGCACGTGGCAGGCGACGTAGTAGGCGACGTACTTGGCGGCCGTCATCCGGGACGGGCCGTCGGTCGCCGGCAGCCGCTGCGCGGCGAGGAGCGCGGCCCGGTCGACCTGCACCTGGAGCTGCCCTCGACGCGCCCAGGTGCTGCCGAGGTCGATGACCAGCGCCCCCACGAGCATCAGGACGAGGGCGACGAGGGCGGAGACCAGGGCCACCACGCCACGCTCGTCACGTCGGCGCCTGACCGGTGTGCCGAGGCCGCCGGTCATCCGCAGACGCTCACGGTGAGGGTCGCGTTGTCGAGCTGGATCGCGGCGTCGGTGGTGATCGGGTCGCCGGTCCCGTCCGGCGGAGGCACGGTGACGGAGACGTCGACGAGCACACCGGCATCAGGGGCGACCTCGACGACCCGGGCGCTGACCCAGCTCGGGTCGACCGGAACCCCGAGCCCGGCGATGTTGTTGGCCACCGTGTTCTTCACCCGGTCGACGATCTGCGTGCAGTCGAAGATGCCGACGATCTGGGAGGGCGCGATACGCGGTTCGTACGGATCCACCTTCTGCGCCTGCCACAACCGCTCCCCGAGCGTGAGCACGCCGACGAGCATCGGGATCAGGAAGAAGGAGATCACCAGAGCGGCCTCGACCACCACGGCGCCCTGCTGGTTTCGCCGGCGACCCCACGGGCGCGCGGGAATGCTTCTCAAGTCGTCCCCTCCCAAAGACGGACTCTCCCCGGTCCCCTCCCAAGGACCGGTCAGCAAGACCCCCCGCAATCCATGCCACGGTTGCCGCGGCGTTCTTCGCCCCTCAAGGACGGGCTAGGCAACCACGCGCGAACCGGAAGTTACCCACCTCACATCGGGCAAAAACCTCGGAAAGGTAAAAGAGTCAGCCCTTCGGCGGCTCGAGGTCGCTCTCGCTGAGCTCCTCGACGTTCACGTCCTTGAAGGTGAGGACCTTGACGTTCTTGGCGAACCGGGCGGGACGGTACATGTCCCACACCCAGGCGTCGGTCATGGACACCTCGAAGAAGACGTCACCGGCTTCCGTCCGGGCCTTCACCTCGACCTGGTTGCAGAGGTAGAAGCGGCGGTCGGTCTCCACGACGTACTTGAAGATGCCGACCACGTCGCGGTACTCGCGGTAGAGCTGGAGCTCCATCTCGGTCTCGTACTTCTCGAGATCCTCGGCGCTCATCGTGCATCCTCCGCTTCTCGAACCGGTGTCGCGGTCCTGTCCTGGTCATTGTCCTCGAGCCCGGCCGCCCTGCGCACGTTGACGAACCGGAGACGGTGCGCGGAGCAGGGGCCGTGCTCCCGGAGCGCCGCGGTGTGGCTGGCCGTGATGTAGCCCTTGTGCGTGGCGAAGTCGTAGACGGGATGGACCTCGTGCAGCGCGGCCATGATCCGGTCCCTCGTCACCTTGGCGACCACCGACGCCGCGGCGATGCAGGCCGCCACCCGGTCGCCCTTCCACACCGCGAGCCCCGGCACCTCCAGCCCGTCGACCGGGAAGCCGTCGGTGAGGACGTACGACGGACGCACGTCGAGGCGCGCGAGGGCGCGACGTAGTGCCTCGATGTTGGCGACGTGCATGCCCATCCGATCGCACTCCTCGGCCTCGACCACCACCACCGACCAGGCAGCGGCTCTGGCCAGGACCTGGTCGTAGCAGCGCTGGCGGGCAAGGGGGGTCAGCAGCTTGGAGTCCGCCAGCCCGGGGACCTCCCCGCGCCGGCCCTCCGGGAGGACCACGGCGGCCGCGACGAGCGGACCGGCGCACGCACCACGTCCCGCCTCGTCGACCCCGGCGATCGGAGCGAGCCCGGCACGGCGCAGCGCACGCTCGTAGCCGTAGAGTCCGGCGTCGCGCCGGACGGTGAGGCCCCGAGGAAGCACGCTCACGGTGCGGCGCCCACCGCGTCGAAGGTCGCCGGGCGCTTCATGACGGTGGCGTGGTCCCACGGCCACACGACCAGGAACACCTTGCCTACGACGTCCTTGACGGGGATGAAGCCCCCGCCGGGGTCACCGAGGTGGACACGGGAGTCCGCGGAGTTGGAGCGGTTGTCACCCTGGACCCAGATGTAGCCCTTGGGGACCTCGATGTCGAAGCGGATCAGGGAGGGCTTCTCCCCTGCTGCGAGGTAGGAGCTCTCGTGCAGGGGCACGTCGTTCACGGTGATGTCGCCCTGCTTGTCGCAGCAGACCACGTGGTCACCGCCGACGCCGATCACCCGCTTCACGAGGTGCCCGCCCGTGGGGTAGAGACCGAACATCTCCAGCCCCTTGGCCACCGGACTGTTCGCGGTGCGCACCTCGTCGGGGCCGAGCCAGCCGCCGGGGTCGGAGAAGACGACGATGTCCCCGCGCTCGGGCTGCCCTGCCCAGTAGGAGACCTTCTGCACCAGGATCCGGTCGTCGAGGACGAGCGTGTCGTTCATCGAGCCCGACGGGATGTAGAACGCCTGGACGAACAGCGCCTTGATGACGATGGCCAGCACCAGGGCCATCCCCACGAGCACCAGCATCTCCTGCCAGATCGGCAGCTGCTTGCGCTGCCCGGGGCCGCGTGCGGATCGGGCGGCCTCGTCAGCGCCCGCCCCGTCGTCGCGGCGGCGTCGTCGGGAAGCAGAAGACCGCGACCCGTTCACGGGATCGCGGTCTACGTTCTGCGGTGCGTCGTCGGTCACGCGGTGAGCCTAACCAACGCCAGGTCAGCTTGCGGGCGTCGCCTCGCGCTTCTCCTTGATCTTGGCGGCCTTGCCGCGGAGGTTGCGCAGGTAGTACAGCTTCGCGCGGCGGACGTCACCGCGGGTGACGACCTCGATCTTGTCGAAGATCGGGGAGTGCAGCGGGAAGGTGCGCTCGACGCCGACACCGAAGGAGACCTTGCGGACGGTGAAGGTGCGGCCGACACCCGAGCCCTGGACGCGGATGCACACGCCCTGGAAGACCTGGATACGCGAGCGGTTGCCCTCGACGACCTTCACGTGGACCTTGAGGGTGTCACCGGCGCGGAAGGCCGGGATGTCGTCGCGCTTCGTCGCGGCTGCAAGCGTGTCGATGGCGTTCGTCATGTCTTCTCCTCGTCGGCGCCACAGGTCACCCACGGATGATGTTCGTGCGGGATCGATGTCGGCCCTGCCCGCTCACGCGGACCATCGGACGGCTCGCCCCCTGTGGCAGGTGGACCGTCGACTCGCGACACCAGTGCGGTTCGCGCAGCCGTGATGCTCAGGACCGAGGATCAAGTCTGCCACAGCGCTCACTCGTCGGCGAAATCGGCGAGGACCTCCCGGTCGCGCTCGGAGAGGGTCTCCTGCGACATCCCTGCGATCAGGTCGGGCCGCCGCTCCGCCGTACGTCGCAGCGCCTGGTCGCGTCGCCACCGCGCGATCTGGGCGTGGTGACCACTGAACAGCACCTCGGGCACGTCGAGCCCGCGCCAGCTCGGCGGCTTGGTGTACACGGGGTACTCCAGCAGCCCGTCGCGCCCATGGGACTCCTCCGCCAGGGACTCCGGGTTGCCCATGAACCCGGGCAGCAGACGTACGACGGCCTCCACGACCACCAAGGCGGCGACCTCCCCACCGTTGAGGACGTAGTCGCCGATCGAGATCTCGCGGACCCGCATCCGGCCGCTGGCATGGTCGATCACGCGCTGGTCGATGCCCTCGTAGCGGCCGCAGGCGAACACCAGCCACTCCTCGCGACTGAGGTCCTCGGCCATCGGCTGGGTGAGCCGCTCCCCCGAGGGGGTGGGCACCAGCAGCAACGGGTCCCCCTCAGCAGCCGCCGTGATGTCGTCCAGCGCCTCCCCCCAGGGCTCGGGCTTCATCACCATGCCGGCGCCTCCGCCGTACGGGGTGTCGTCGACCGTGTGGTGCCGGTCGTGGGTCCAGCCGCGCAGGTCGTGGACGTGGACGTCGAGGAGCCCCGACGCCTGTGCCTTGCCGGCCAGGGACAGCCCGAGCGGGGACAGGTAGTCGGGGAAGATCGAGACGACGTCGATGCGCATGCTCAGGCGCCGCCTTCCTCGTCGGCGGCCGGGGAGAGCAGACCGGGTACGTCGGCCACGACGACCCTGCCGCCCGCGACGTCGACCTCGGGGACGAGCCGGTTGACGAACGGGACCAGCACCTCCTCGCCGTCGTCGGCGCGCACCGAGAGAAGGTCCTGGCCGGGTCCATGGAGGACCTCGATGACCTCACCGACCTGGGTGCCCGCCGTGGTGACCACGCGCAGTCCCACGAGCTGGTGGTCGTAGAACTCCTCCGGGTCCTCCGGGGACTCGTCCGGGTCCACCTCGACGGCGAGGAGCAGTCCGCGCACGGCCTCGGCGGCGTTGCGGTCGCGGGTCTCCTTGAACGTCACGAGCAGACGCGACTGGTGCCAGCGGGTGGAGGCGACGGTCAGCGACGCGGGCCGTCCCGGCCCGTGCGGCTCACCGCCTGAGGGAGTCTGGGTACGCAGCACCGCCCCGTTGGCGAACCGGCGGTCGGGCTCGTCGGAGCGCAGCTCGACCGAGACCTCGCCCTTGATGCCATGGGCCTTGCCGATCCTGCCGACGACGACCTCTGTTCCCACGCTTCGCCCCTCCTCGGGTGCTCAGGAAACCAGGAGGGACGCCCGCGCCGTCTCGCCGTACCGAGGTCCGGCGTGGGGCAACCCCTGGATGTCACACGAGTGGGGAGGCCACACCGGCCTCCCCACTCGTGACGACTCTTCTGCTCGAACGCTCAGCGCCTGCGGTCCACGTCGACGAAGTCGACGCGGACGCCGCCGCGCCCGGCCAGCGCACCCATGACGGTGCGGATGGCGGTCGCGGTGCGCCCACCACGTCCGATGACCTTGCCCAGGTCCTCGGGGTTGACGCGAACCTCGAGGAGCGAACCGCGACGCAGCTGCTTGTCGCGGACGGTGACGTCGTCGGGGTTGTCGACGACGCCCCGGACGAGGTGCTCGAGCGCTTCGGTCAGCATGCCGGTCAGGCCTTGTCCTCGGAGGCCTTGGCCTCCTCGCCCTCGGACTTCTCGTCGGCACCCTCAGGGGCCTCGTCCTTCGGGGCCTCGTCCTTCGGGGCCTCGTCCTTCGGGGCCTCGTCCTTCGGGGCCTCGTCCTTCGGGGCCTCGTCCTTCGGAGCCTCGTCCTTCGGAGCCTCGTCCTTCGGAGCCTCGGACTTCTTGGACTTCTTGGTGACCGCCTCGGCCTTCGGCTCGCTGGCGGCCTCCTTCAGCGCCTCGTTGAAGATCTCGGCCTTGTCCTTCTTGGGGGCCCGGGTCTGCAGGGTGCCCTCGGCGCCCGACTCACCCTTGAACTTCTGCCAGTCGCCGGTCACCTTGAGGATCGCGGCAACGGCCTCGCTCGGCTGGGCGCCGACGCCGAGCCAGTACTGAGCCCGCTCGGAGCGCACCTCGATCATCGAGGGCTCCTCCTTGGGGTGGTACTGCCCGATCTCCTCGATCACCTTGCCATCGCGCTTCTTGCGGGAGTCGACGACGACGACGCGGTAGTGCGGCTCACGGATCTTGCCCATGCGCTTAAGACGGATCTTGACGGCCACGAGTGTGGTGTCTCCTTGAATGCTTGTGTGTGGGTGAACGCGCCGAACCAGGTGGGGTCCGGGCCGGCTCGCTCGGCGGACACTGCGTCGGTCGGGTGAGAGGGTCCGACCACGCAGGACTCGGTCGGTCATTCTGCCAGACCTCCCCCAGTCCTCTCCAATCGGCGCCCACACTCGCCGGAGATCAGGGTCGGGACCCGTCTCAGGCGACGACGGCACCGCGCAGCACGACCCGCGCAGGCTCCTTGAGCGCGCCGAGGTCCTCGAGCGGGTTGCGCTCGAACACCACGAAGTCCGCGGAGGTCCCCTCGGCGAGGTTGCCGTCGAGTCCGAGCCACTCCCGGGCCCGCCAGGAGGCGGCGCCGAGGGCGTCCTCGGGGCTGAGCCCGTACGTCGCGAGCTCGAGCACCTCCTCGCCGATGAGCCCGTGCGGGAGCACGCCGCCGGCGTCCGTGCCCGCGTAGATCGCCACTCCCGCCTCGTAGGCGGCGCCGATCGTCTCGCGTCGCCGCGCGTGCAGGGCCCGCATGTGCTCGGCGTACTTCGGGAACTTCTGCTCCCCCGCCGCGGCGTAGTTCGGGAAGTTGTCGAGCTGGCGCACCGTCGGCACCAGGGCGACGCCGTTGGCGACCATGTCGTCGATGAGGCCGGTGCTCAGCCCGGTGCCGTGCTCGATGCAGTCGATGCCGGAGTGGATCAGGTCGGGCAGCGCCTCCTCACCGAAGACGTGGGCGGTGACCCGTGCGCCGTGCTCGTGGGCGACCTTCATCGCCGCGTCCAGCGACGCGCGGGTCCACGAGGGGGTCAGGTCGCCGGCGTCCCGCTCGATCCAGTCGCCGACCAGCTTCACCCAGCCGTCGCCGCGCTCGGCCTCCTGAGCGACGTACGCGGGCAGCTGCTCGGGCTCGATCTCGTGGGCGTAGTTGCGGATGTAGCGCTTGGGCCTGGCCAGGTGACGCCCGGCCCGGATCAGCCGGGGCAGGTCGTCGCGCTCGTGGATCCACGACGTGTCGGCGGCGGACCCGCAGTCGCGGATCAGCAGGGTGCCCGCGTCGCGGTCGGTCAGCGCCTGCTTCTCCTGCACGTCCTCGGGGACGGCGCCGTTCTCGTCGAGGCCGATGTGGCAGTGGGCGTCGACGAGACCCGGGACGATCCACCCCTCGGCCACCAGGTCCGCCGAGGCGACCGGCTCGTAGGTGACCCGACCGTCGACGACGTACAGGTCGCGAGCCTCACCGTCGGGGAGGACGACACCGCGGAACTTGAGTGCGCTCATGGCGCCCGACGCTACCGTGTGCGGCCCGTCCGGGGAGACGGGCCGGTGACTGCTGCTCCAGGAACCTGCTACTTCAGGAACTTGGAGAACTCAGAAGGCAGCTCGAAGTCCTCGGGCTGGGCCTCGCCCTGCCCGTCGGGCAGCCCGAAGGGGTTGGCGCCGGCGCCTTGCGACGGCTTCTCGGACGCGGCCTTCTCCTGCTGCGCGCGCTTGGCCGGGTTGCCGGAGACGCGCTTCTTCTTGCCCTTCTTGGGTGCCTGCTTGGCCTTGCCCCGCTTGCCCGTCCCCGGCATCCCGCCCATGCCAGGCATGCCTGGCATCCCCGGCATGCCGCCGCCCTTGGCCATGGACATCATCATCTTGCGGGCCTCGAAGAACCGGTCCACGAGCTGGTTGACGTCGGAGACCTGGACGCCGGAGCCGTTGGCGATGCGCGCACGACGCGAGCCGTCGATGATCTTGGGGTTCTCCCGCTCACCCGGGGTCATCGACTGGATGATCGCCTGGATGCGGTCGATCTCGCGCTCGTCGAAGTTCTCGAGCTGGTCACGGAACTGACCCATCCCGGGCAGCATCCCCATGATCTTCGTCAGCGACCCCATCTTGCGGATCTGCTGCATCTGCTCGAGGAAGTCGGTGAGCGTGAAGTCGCCGCCCTGTCCGGTGAGCTTCGCCGCGGTCTTGGCCGCCTGCTCCTGGTCGAACGCCTTCTCGGCCTGCTCGATCAGGGTGAGCATGTCGCCCATGTCGAGGATGCGCGAGGCCATCCGGTCGGGGTGGAAGAGGTCGAAGTCGGTGAGCTTCTCGCCGGCCGAGGCGAACATGACCGGCTTGCCGGTGATCGAGGCGATGGAGAGCGCCGCGCCACCCCGGGCGTCGCCGTCGAGCTTGGTGAGGGCGACGCCGTCGTAGCCGACTCCGTCGAGGAATGCCTGCGCGGTGTTCACCGCGTCCTGGCCGATCATCGCGTCGACGACGAAGAGCACCTCGTCGGGAGTGACCGCGTCGCGGATGTCCCGCGCCTGCTGCATCATCTCCTCGTCCAGACCGAGGCGGCCGGCGGTGTCCACGATGACCACGTCGTGGAGGGTGCGGCGCGCCTCGTCGATGCCACCCTGCGCCACCGCGACCGGGTCACCGACCCCGTTGCCCGGCTCGGGTGCGTACACCTTCACCCCGGCGCGCTCGCCGTTCACCTGGAGCTGGTTGACCGCGTTGGGCCGCTGGAGGTCCGCGGCGACGAGCAGGGGGCTGTTGCCCTGGTTCTTCAGCCAGAGCGCCAGCTTGGCTGCCAGGGTCGTCTTGCCGGTGCCCTGGAGGCCGGCGAGCATGATGACGGTCGGCGCGGTCTTCGCGAAGCGCAGCCGGCGGGTCTCGCCGCCGAGGATGGTGACCAGCTCGTCGTTGACGATCTTGATGACCTGCTGGGCGGGGTTCAGCGCCTGGCTGACCTCCTCGCCCCGGGCCCGCTCCTTGACCGCCGCCACGAACTCCTTGACGACCGGGAGCGCGACGTCGGCCTCGAGCAGCGCGATCCTGATCTCACGCGCGGTCGCGTCGATGTCGGCTTCCGAGAGCCGGCCCTTGCCCCGGAGGTTCTTGAAGGTATCGGCAAGGCGGTCAGAGAGAGTCGCGAACAATGGTGGTCAGTCCTCGTGTCGACGTCGCAGGCTGCGAACCACCCGGTCGAGCCGAGCCGGGAGGTCAGGGGTCAAGGGTAACCGGGCCGGTGAGCGCGTCGCGTACGGCGTGGGCGGCCCGGGCGGAGCGCTCGTCGCCCAGCGCACCGGCTCCCTCCTCCTGCACGTAGAAGACGTCCACCGCCTGGGGGCCCACCGTGGCGACGTGAGCCGAGCGGACCGCCACGTCGATGTCGGCCAGCGCGCGGCACACCAGGTGCACGACGCCGGGGCGGTCCTCGACACGGACCTCCAGCACGGTCGACTGCGCAGAGAGCTCGTGCCGCACCGCGACGGAGGGGGCCAGGTCGCTCAGAGCGGTACGCCGGAGCCGGTCGCCCGGGTCGAGCCGTCCCGCCAGCACCGCCTCCACGCGGCCACGGAGCACCGCGGGGTCGACGAGGGGGTCCTCGACGTACCAGCGGGACGCGGCGAAGTCGTCCTGGAGCCAGGCCCGGGCAGCGCGGATCGGCACCCGCATCAGACCCAGCGCGCCCGAGACCGCCGCGAGGACACCGATGCGGTCCCCGGTCACGACGGTCACCTCGGCCCCGTGCTCGCCGGGCTCCACGCGCACGTCGACGAGAGAGGTGTCACGCCGCAGAGCCTCCGGCACGACCACGGGCCGTACGTCGGCGTCGTCCTCGGCGGTCGCCGGTCCCTCCTGGATCGAGGACCGCACGCGCGAGGCGAGCTCGGCGACGAGGGTGGCGCGCCAGGGCGTCCACGCCTTCGGAGAGGTGGCCTTGGCGTCGGCCTCGGTGAGCACGACGAGGAGGTCGAAGACGAGCGGATCCGGAAGGCGCTCGACGACGTGCTCGACCGTCGCGGGGTCCTCGAGGTCGCGGGTGGTGGCGACCTCGGCCAGCAGCAGGTGCCAGCGCACCAGGGCGGCGATCACCTCGACGTCGCGCGAGCCGAAGCCCAGGCGTCGGGCGAGGGCGGCCGCGATCGGCTCCCCAGCCAGGCTGTGCTCCTGGAAGCCGCCCTTGCCGATGTCGTGGACCAGGGCGGCGACGATGAGCAGGTCGGGCCGGGCCACGCGGCGGATCAGGCGGGACGCCTCGATGCAGGTCTCCACGAGGTGCCGGTCGACGGTGAACCGGTGCACGACGGAGGCGTGCGGGAGCAGACGCACGCGCTCCCACTCGGGCACCAGTCGGGCGAGCGCGCCGGTCTCGTCCAGGGTCTCCCACACCGGGAGCAGTCCGGGGCCCGCGGCGAGGAGCCGCACGAGCAGCTGGCGCGCCTCCTCTGGCCAGGGGTCGGGCAGCGGTGCGCACTCGCGCATGAGTCGCGCCGCGGTGTGCGGGGAGAGGATGGCGTTGCGCTCGGCGGCCTCGGAGGCAGCTCGGAGCAGCATCGTGGGCTCGACGGGCGCGCGGCGCTCGACGACCACCTCGCCGGCGGCGACGGCCAGGCCGTGACCGATCGGCGTCATGGCCGGGCCGGGCCTCCGCCGTACCCCCACGGGTGCGGGGGCGAGGACCGCGTCGACGCGACGCCAGGTCAGGCGGGAGATGTGGGTGGTGCGGCGCCCGATCTCACGGACGAGCCGCTGAGTGACGGCCGCGTCGTCGTGGCCGAGGCGGGCCGCGAGGTCCCCCCACATCTCGGGTCCGATCCGGTCGGAGGCCCGACCGGCCACCTCGTGCAGCGCGTCACGGACGTCGAGCAGTGCCTGGCGGCTGCGCTCGAGATCGCTGTGCGGCACGTCGACGAGCCAGGTGGCGACGAGTGCGTTGAGGATCGTGGCGTCGCGCAGCCCGCCCCCGGACTCCTTGAGGTCGGGCACGGTGGCGTGCGCGAGCTCCCCGAGCCGCTCGACCCGGCGGTCCACCATCTCCTTCAGCTCGGGCAGGCGCTCGCGCGCTTCGCGGCGCCACTGAGCGAGCAGGGTCGAGCGCATCCGCAGCGTCACCGACGGGTCACCCGCGAGGTGACGGGCGTCCAGGAGGCCCAGGGCGACGCGGACGTCGCGCTCCGCGGCCGCAGTCACCTCCGGCAAGGCCCGGACGGCGTGGTCGAGGGCGGGGCCGGCGTCCCAGAGCGGGTACCAGACCTCCGTCGCGACCTTCTCCACGTCGGCGTCCTCGGTGTGCACGAGGACGACGTCGAGGTCCGAGTGGGGTGCCAGCTCCCGACGCCCGTAGCCGCCGACCGCGACCAGCGCGATCCCGGTCTCCTCCGCCGCCTGTGCCGCGTCACCCCCGGTGGCGTGCGTGAACGCCGCCGTGCACAGGGCGTCGGCGGCGTCCGCGCGTTCCTGACGCTCGGCGGCGGTCACAGGACTCAGACAGCCGACTCGTCGCGGTCACCGGTGCGCACCCGCACAGCGGTGTCGACGGGGACCACCCACACCTTGCCGTCCCCGATCCGGCCGGTCTGCGCGCTCTTGACGATGACCTCCACGACGTCGTCGGCGTCCGCGTCGTCGACCACGATCTCGAGCCGGATCTTGGGCACCAGGGCGATGTCGTACTCGGCGCCCCGGTAGACCTCGGTGTGACCCTTCTGGCGGCCGTAGCCGCTGACCTCGCTCACCGTCATCCCGGTGACTCCGAAGGTCTCGAGGGCCTCACGCACCTCTTCCCACTTGTGCGGCTTGATCACCGCGGTCACGAGCTTCATGACTGGTCCTTCCTCTCCAAGGTCTTGAGTGCGCTGCCGGTGTGGACGGTGCTCCCCGCCCGGGGGCCTGCTGTGGCGTGCAGGTCGTACGCCGTCTCGGCGTGGACCACCAGGTCGATGCCGCTGACCTCGTGCTCGGGATCCACCCGGAAGCCCATCGTCGCGTCCAGGACGCGGGCCAACAGGTAGGACATCCCGAACGCGAACACGAGTACCGCACCCCCGCCGAGGAGCTGGCGGCCCAGCTGGTCCGCCCCTCCGCCGTACAGGAGGCCGTTCACGCCTGCCGGAGCCGCTGCCGTGGCGAGCAGCCCGATTCCGAAGGTACCGACCAGACCCCCGACGAGGTGGACGCCCACCACGTCGAGCGAGTCGTCGTACCCGAACCGGTACTTCAGGCCCACGGCGAGAGCGCAGACCACGCCGGCGAGCACGCCCATGACCATCGCACCGACCGGCGACAAGGAGGCGCAGCTCGGGGTGATCGCCACGAGGCCGGCGACGAGGCCGGAGGCGGCGCCGAGCGAGGTGGCGTGGCCGTCGCGGAACCGTTCGACCGCGAGCCAGGCGAGCGCACCCGTGCAGCCGGCCAGCAGCGTGTTGACGAATACCACGGCGGCGGTGTGGTTGGCGCCGAGCGCGGAGCCCGCGTTGAAGCCGAACCACCCGAACCACAGCAGGCCGGCGCCGAGCATCACGAGGGTCAGGTTGTGCGGGCGCATGGGGTCCTTGCCGAAGCCCACGCGTCGGCCGAGGACGAGCGCGACCGCGAGGCCCGAGGCGCCGGAGCCGATCTCGACGGCGGTGCCGCCGGCGAAGTCGAGGACGCCGAGGGAGTTGGCCATCCACCCACCTGCGTGCCCGGGCGCGTCGAAGTCGAAGATCCAGTGGGCGACCGGTGCGTAGACCACGACCGTCCACACCGACACGAACACCATCCAGGTGCCGAAGCGGGCCCGGTCCGCGATGGCTCCCGAGACCAGCGCCCCGGTGATCACCGCGAACAGGCCCTGGAACGCAGCGAACAGGATCAACGGGACCGTGCTGTCGCCGTTCGCACCCTCCTCAAGCAGGGAGGAGAGCCCCAGGTACTGGGCCGGGTTGCCGACCAGCCCCAGCCCGAGGTCGTCACCGAACGCCACGGAGTAGCCCACGAGCGCCCAGACCACCGTGACCGCGCCCAGCGCGCCGAAGGTCATCATCATCATGTTGAGGACGCTCTTGGCGCGGACCATGCCGCCGTAGAACAGGGCCAGCCCCGGAGCCATGAGCAGGACCAGGGCGGAGGAGGCCAGGAGCCAGGCGGTGTCGCCGGTGTCGATCATCGCGGGTGGTCACCTCGGGTCGTGCCCCGCGGCGGCTCCGCGGGGTCGGCCGCTTCACTGTCGGGGCCGCAGATTTCCTCCCCGAAGCCGGAGTGTTTCGCTCGTGTGACAGTGACCCCCGATTTGTTACAGGCGTGTGAACCAGACGGGAGCCGGATCTGTGACACCTGCCACCTCCGGCTGCCCGCCCGGCTCATCACCGCCGGTTAGAGCGCGGCCTCGTCACGCTCCCCTGTACGGACCCGGACGGCTCCCTCGACGGGGACCACCCACACCTTGCCGTCCCCGATCCGGCCGGTCTGGGCGCTCTTGACGATGATCCCGACGACGTCGTCGACGTCCTCCTCCTCGACGACGATCTCGATGCGGATCTTCGGCACCAGGGCGACGTCGTACTCGGCGCCCCGGTAGACCTCGGTGTGACCCTTCTGCCGGCCGTAGCCGCTGACCTCGCTCACCGTCATCCCGGTGACTCCGAAGGTCTCGAGGGCCTCACGCACCTCTTCCCACTTGTGCGGCTTGATCACCGCGGTCACGAGCTTCATGCGTTGGCTCCTTCACTCTTGGCGGACGCGCCGGCGCCGGCGAGGGCACCACCGCTCCCGCGGACGGCGCCCGACCTCGAAGCGAAGTCGTAGGCGGTCTCGCCGTGCTCCACGAAGTCGATGCCCTCGACCTCCTCCTCCTCGGTGATGCGCCAGCCCATGGCGTACTTGAGCACGAGGGCCACGATCAGCGTCATGACCCCGGACCAGAGCATCGCGAACAGGGCGATGATCGTCTGGACGACGAGCTGCTGGAAGCCGCCGCCGTAGAACAGGCCGTCCGACGTGGCGAGGAAGCCGATGGCGATCGTGCCCACCAGACCTGCCACGAGGTGCACGCCCACGACGTCGAGCGAGTCGTCGTACCCGAACTTGTACTTCAGGCCGACGGCGAGCGCGGAGATGCCACCGGCGATGGCGCCGAGGATCAGCGAGCCGACCGGGCTCAGCGAGCCACAGGCGGGGGTGATGGCAACGAGACCGGCCACGACACCGGAGGCGGCACCGAGGCTGGTGCCCTTGCCGTCCCGGATCTTCTCCACCAGGAGCCAGCCGAGCATCGCGGCTGCCGTGGCTGCGGTCGTGTTCACCCAGACCAACCCCGTCTCCCCCACGAAGTTGGTCGCGAACTGGACGGAGTTGTCGACGAACGCGCCGGACTCACCAGCGACACCGGCGGTTGCGGTGGGCACGAACGAGCCGACGTTGAAGCCGTACCAGCCGAACCACAGCAGGCCCGCGCCCAGCATGGTGAACGGCAGGTTGTGGGGTCGCATGACCTCCTTGCCGAAGCCCCGGCGTGCCCCGATGACCAGGACGAGCACGAGACCGGCCATACCGGCGTTGATGTGGACGACCGTGCCGCCGGCGTAGTCGACCGGCGCCGCGTCGTTGAAGAACCAGGTCGCGAGGGCCCCCGGAGCCCCGCTCAGGAACCCGCCGCCCCAGACCATGTGCGCGAGGGGGAAGTACGACAGCGTGACCCAGATCGGCACGAAGACCATCCAGGTCGAGAACTTCACCCGGTCGGCGATCGCACCGCTGATGAGCGCGGCGGTGATGATCGCGAACGTCAGCTGGAACGCGATGCCCACGTAGTCACCCGCTGCGACGCCCTCCAGACCGAAGAGCTCGAACGGGTTGCCGAACAGGCCGGCGTCACCTGCACCGAAGGCGTCGGTGCCGTAGGACATCGACCACCCCCACAGGATGTAGACGACCGTGACGATGCCCATCGCGCCGAAGGACATCATCATCATGTTGAGGACGGACTTGGACCGCGTCATGCCGCCGTAGAAGAACGCCAGACCAGGCGTCATCAACAGGACCAGGGACGCGGAGGTGAGAACCCAGGCTGCGTGGCCGGTGTCCATGGAACCTCCAGAAGTTGCTCTCAGGAAAGGGCGAGGCCCGCCACGACCTCGTCGTCGCTACGGGCCTACCCGGATGCCGAACACCTTGATGGCGCGAGGTTTCACCTGGTGTCGGCCCCTGTTGCAGCCATGTGACGTCTTCTGGGCGGGTGTTACGACTGAGTGACAGATTTTCTGGCCCCACCCCTCGGGCGCAGTCTCGGATACGTGAGTATCGTTTTCCCCATGAGCGACAGCGACAGCACCCGCGACGTCGAGTCGGGACGCCGGAGCCGCGGACGGCCGCGGGATCCCCGGACGGACGAGCAGATCATCGCCGCAGCCGCGGACCTGCTGCGCCAACGAGGCTTCGAGCGGATGACCGTCGACGACGTGGCCTCCCGGGCCGGCGTCGGCAAGGCGACGGTCTACCGGCGATGGCCGAGCAAGGACGACCTCGCCGTCGCGGCGATGCAGCGGCTCTACTCCGTCGAGTTCCCCGATGTCGACACCGGTTCGCTCCGCGGCGACCTGACCGAGAGCTACCGGTCCGTGCTCACGTTCCTGCAGACCTCTGAGGGGGCGGCCTACCTGCAGATGTCGATCGCGGAGTCTGTCCGCGACGAGCGGATCGCCGCGCTCTACCGGACCGCCACCCAGCGCGCGGAGGACCAGGCGCGACAGATGTACGTGCGCGCACAGAAGCGGGGCGAGATCCGCGTCGACGTGGACCTCGAGTACAGCGTCCAGTGGCTGGGTGGGCTCATCGTCAACCGCGCGATCACACAGCGGCCGCTGCCGACCCTGGACGAGGTTCCCGCGCTGGTGGAGCTGACGATCAGGGGGATCACCGCCGACTAGGAAGTGTGCCCCAGCAACGCCTCGACGAACGCCTCCGGCTCGAAGGGCGCAAGGTCGTCGGCGCCCTCGCCGATGCCGACCAGCTTCACGGGGACTCCCAGCTCGCGCTGCACCGCCACCACGATCCCGCCCTTGGCGGAGCCGTCGAGCTTGGTGAGCACGATGCCGGTGACGTTCACGACCTCGCTGAACACCCGGGCCTGGACCATGCCGTTCTGGCCGGTCGTGGCGTCGAGGACCAGGAGGACCTCGGTCACCGGGGCCTGCTTCTCGATGACGCGGCGTACCTTCCCGAGCTCGTCCATGAGGCCGGCCTTGTTCTGGAGCCGACCGGCGGTGTCGACGAGGACGACGTCCGCCTCCTGCTCGACGCCGGTCTTCACGGCCTCGAAGGCCACGCTCGCCGGGTCACCACCTTCAGGCCCGCGGACGGTCGGTACGCCGACCCGCTCGCCCCACGTGGCCAGCTGCTCGGTCGCGGCGGCTCGGAAGGTGTCGGCGGCACCGAGCACGACCTGCTTGTCCTCGGCGACCAGCACGCGCGCCAGCTTGCCGACCGTCGTCGTCTTGCCGGTGCCGTTGACCCCCACGACGAGCGCCACACCCGGCAGCCCCTCGTTGCGGCTCACCTGGAGGCTGCGGTCCATCGTCGGGTCGACGAGTGCCAGCAGCTCCTCGCGAAGGATCTCCTCGATGCCGGAGGCGGTCTTGCCCTCGACCTTCATGCGGGTGCGCAGCCGCCCGACGAGGTCCTGGGTCGGTCCGACCCCGACGTCGGCGGTGATGAGCGTGTCCTCGATCTCCTCCCACGTGTCCTCGTCGACCACGTCGCGGGACAGCAGTGCCAGGAGGCCCCGCCCCAGGGGGCCCTGGGACCGCGAGAGGCGCTGGCGCAGTCGGACCAGTCGGCTCGAGGCCGACTCCGGCTTCTCCAGCGGCGGGGCGGCCTCCTCGACCGGCGGCTCGACCGTGGCTTCCGGAAGTCCGGAGTCCTCGATCGTCCGGGTCGGGGTGTCCCGGGGGGTCTCGGCGTCCTCCCCCACCGTGGGTTCGGGAGGAGCGCCCACCGCGGTGTCGGCGGGTCGGCCCTCAGCGGTCCCGGCCCCACCGCGGCGGGCACCGGACCGGCTCACGACGAGCCCGACGACGAGGGCCAACGCGATGACCGCGATGGCGATGATCAGATAGACGTACTCACCCACGGGCCCCATCCAACCAGACCAGACCAACGCCTCGACCAGGCGTCAGGCGTCGGCGTGCTCGCGCTGCTCGAGGTTGTCCAGGGTGGGGAGCCGCTCGACCCCCTTGCGCATGGCGTCGCCGACCCACGGAACGTGCGGCATCTCCTCGCCCCGGTGAGGGAACGCGACGTACAGGACGATCGTTCCGGCGAGAGCCATGATGACGAACATGGTCACGAGGATGGAGAGCATGAGCACCGTTTCCGAGAAGTGTTCCGCTGAAGAAGACCCAGGTTGGGTAGCCCTCAGCGGGGGCTACCAAACGCACAAGCGCTTATCTTCTCGCGAGCCGTGTCAGCCCACCGCACCGGGGGACCGCAGCAGCGGCTCGGCCACGGCGCGGATCTCGTCCGGGAGCTGTCGCACCGGTCGGTTGCCCGGGCCGTCGGCGTTGTCGACGTACACATGGACGAACCGGCCCTCCGCCGCGGCAAGGTCCGACTCCCCCTGGAAGAGTCCGATCCGGTAGATGACCGAGGAGGTGCCCACGCGCTCGGCGGCCAGCCCCATGTCGATCGGCTCGGGGAAGCCGATCTCCCGGAAGTAGCGGCACGAGGTCTCTGCGACCACGCCGATCGCCGACAGCCGGCGCACGTTCACGCCGGTGGCCTCGAACAGGTAGGCGTTCACGGCGGTGTCGAAGAGCTCGTAGTAGCGGGCGTTGTTCAGGTGCCCGTAGGCGTCGTCGTCGGCCCACCGGGTCGTCGCCCGCCGCCACACCACGAAGTCGCCGCGGCTCGGCGGCCCGGTCCGCTCGGTCATGACCGCCCCGCCTAGGACGCCGCGCTCTCGCGCAGCCGCTGCGAGATGACCGCCGACACGCCGTCGCCGCGCATGGTGACGCCGTAGAGCGCGTCGCCGACCTCCATCGTCCGTTTCTGGTGCGTGATCACCAGCAGCTGGCTGTTCTCGCGCAGCTCCTCGTAGATCTCCAGCAGCCGGCCGAGGTTGGTGTCGTCGAGCGCGGCCTCCACCTCGTCGAGGATGTAGAACGGCGACGGGCGGGCCTTGAACAGCGAGACGAGGAACGCGACCGCCACGAGCGACCTCTCACCGCCCGAGAGCAGCGAGAGCCGCTTGACCTTCTTGCCGGCCGGACGGGCCTCGACCTCGATGCCCGTGGTCAGCATGTCCGAGGGGTCGGTGAGCACGAGCTTGCCCTCACCGCCCGGGAAGAGCCGCTTGAACACGTGGTCGAACGCGTCACGGACGTCCTGCCAGGCCTCGGTGAAGACCTGCTCCACGCGCTGGTCGACCTCGCGGACGATGTCGAGCAGGTCGCGTCGGGTCCGCTTGAGGTCCTCGAGCTGCTCGGTGAGGAACTTGTGTCGCTCCTCGAGAGCGTTGAACTCCTCCAGGGCGAGCGGGTTGACCTTGCCCAGCATCGACAGCGCGCGCTCTGCGGAACGCAGCCGCTTCTGCTGCTCCTCGCGGACGAACGGCACACCCTCCGGCGCCTCGGCCTCCCCTTCGCCGTCGGCACGGCTCTCGGGCGCCTCCCCTTCGCCGTCGGGACGGCTCTCGGCCGCCTCCCCTCCGTCGGCCGGGTCGACCTTCCTCGTCGCGGCGTCCGGGGTCTCGGTCGGGGGGACCAGGTTGTGGGGGCCGTACTCGTCGACCAGGACGTCGGGGTCGAGGCCGAGCTCCTCCACCGCGCGCTGCTCCAGCTGCTCGATGCGCATGCGCTGCTGCGCGCGGGCCATCTCGTCGCGGTGCACGGCGTTGACCAGCTCGTCGTGCTCCTTCAGCAGGTCCCGGGACCGGGACCGGACCGCCATCAGGTCCTCCTCGCGGCCACGACGCGCCTGCTCCACCGCCGTGCGCTCGGCCGCGGCCTTCTCGACCGAGACCTCCAGGCGGCGAAGCACGACGGCAACGGCGCGGCTCACGGCGTCGGCGACCTGCCCCTCGCGGATCACCCGCTCGCGCCGGGCGGCTGCCTTGGCCCGAGCGTCCTTCTCGGCCTGGGCGGAGCGCACCAGCGAGTCGGCGCGACCCGAGAGGGCCCGGGCGCGCTCCTCTGCCGTACGCAGCGCCAGCCGGGCGTCCATCTCCTTCTGCCGGCAGGAACGGGCCTCCTCGGCGAGCCGCTCGCGCTCGGCGGTGTCCGGCTCCTCCTCGGGAGCGTCCTCCGCGGCTGCCAGCCGCTGCTCGAGCTCCGCGAGCCCGGCGAGATCCTTGTCGCGGGCCGCCTCGGCAGCGGCGATGGCCTTCTCCAGACGCTCGGCCTCCCCGTGCGCCGACCGCGCCTGGGAGCCGTACTGCCCCAGCTCCTCGGCTACCGCAGCAAGCGTGGCGTCGGACTCGTGGAGCCGGGCGAGCGCGACGTCCACGCGCTGCTGCGCCTCGGCGCGCTCCTCCTCGAGGCGTGAGAGCTCGAAGGTGAGCCGTTCGCAGGCGTGGGTCGCCTCGGAGAGCTTCTCGGTCGCCTCGTCGACGGCCGCCTGCACCTCGATCAGGCTCGGCTGCGCGGAGGACCCGCCGGCGGCGAAGTGCGCCCCGAGCAGGTCGCCGTCCCGGGTTACGGCCGTGACGTCCGGGAGGTCGGCGACGAGCGCGCGGGCGGCGTCGAGGTCGTCCACGACAGCGACCTTGAACAGCAGCCGCGCGAGCGCCGGGCGGATCTTCTCGGGAGCGTCCACGACGTCCGCGGCGTACACCACGCCGCCGGGCAGGCCCGGCCAGGCGGTGTCGTCGACCCCCGCCCCTCCGAGCAGGATCCCGGCCCGGCCGAGGTCGTCGGTCTTCAGGTGCGTGATGGCCACCAGCGCCGCGTCGACGTGCTCGACGGCGACGGCATCGGCGGCGTCGCCGAGCGCTCCGGCGATCGCTGCCTCGTACCCGGGTCGCACCGAGAGCAGCGCGGCCACGGATCCGAGCAGCCCGGAGACCGTGTCGCTGGCGGCGAGCAGCGCGCCGGCGCCGTCCTTGCGGTTGAGGCCGAGCTCGAGCGCCTCCTTGCGGGCGGCGAGCGCCCCCTGCTGCCGCTCGGCGCCCTGGGCCTCCTCGCGGGTCTTGGCGAGCCGCTCCTCGATGTCGGCGAGCGCGGCGGCGGCCGCCTCGTGCTCGGCGTCGAGACCCTCCTCCCCCGCGTCCAGTCCCGCGACCTTGGTCTCCAGCTGCGTGAACTGGTGCTGCGCACGCTCGGCCCGAGCGGCAGCCTCCTCACGGGCCGTGGTGAGCCTGCCGACCTCGTCGGCGGCGGCCGCCGAGCGGCTCTTGAGGGCGTTGACCTGGCCGTGCAGGCGGGCCAGACCCTCCCTGCGGTCCGCGGCGGCACGAAGCAGGCCGGCGACGCGCCGGTCCTCCTCGGCGTGCCGGGACTCGACCTCCTGACGGGTGGCCACCGCCTCGTCGAGGGTGGTCCTGTTCTGCTCCACCTCGCGGCCGATCTCGGCCTCCTGAGCACGGACACGCTCGGCCTCGGCCAGCATCTGCTCGGGGTCACGACCGGACCCGCCCGAGGGTTCTGCGGCCGCCTCGTGCGCGTTGCGGGCACGCTCGGCCGCCAGGCTCGCCGTGCCCTTGAGCCGCTCACGCAGCCCCGAGAGCGCGAACCAGGTGTCCTGCGCCGCTGACAGTGCGGGCAGGTCCTCGCGGAGCTCGGCCTCGAGCCGGGACTCGGTCTGCCGGGCCTGTTCGATGGCCGCCTCGAGCTCGGTACGCCGCTCCATCAGCACGCTTTCGTCCGCGAGCTCCTGCTGCAGGGAGGTCCGAGCCGTCACGAGGTCGTCCGCGAGCAGGCGGGCGCGCGCGTCACGGACGTCGGCCTGCACGACGGCAGCCCTGCGCGCCACCTCGGCCTGGCGCCCCAGCGGCTTGAGCTGACGGCGGATCTCGCTGAGCAGGTCGTTGAGGCGGGTCAGGTTGCCCTCGGTCGAGTCGAGCTTGCGGAGCGCCTTCTCCTTGCGCTTGCGGTGCTTGAGGACACCGGCGGCCTCCTCGATGAAGCCACGCCGGTCCTCGGCGGTCGCGTGGAGGATGCTGTCGAGCTGGCCCTGACCGACGATGACGTGCATCTCGCGGCCGATGCCGGAGTCGGAGAGCAGCTCCTGGACGTCGAGCAGCCGGCACGACTGGCCGTTGATGGCGTACTCCGAACCGCCGTTGCGGAACATCGTGCGGCTGATCGTCACCTCGGCGTACTCGATCGGCAGTGCGCCGTCGGCGTTGTCGATGGTGAGCGCGACCTCGGCGCGACCCAGCGGCGGCCGGCCGGAGGTGCCGGCGAAGATGACGTCCTCCATCTTGCCGCCGCGCAGCGACTTCGCGCCCTGCTCACCCATCACCCAGGCGAGGGCGTCCACGACGTTGGACTTGCCGGAGCCGTTGGGGCCCACGATGCAGGTGATCCCTGGCTCGAGCTGGAGTGTCGTCGCCGAGGCGAACGACTTGAACCCTCGGAGCGTCAGGGTCTTGAGGTACACGTGCGTTGGCTCCTCACGGGTGCGCCAGTGGTCGGGTCGAGCAAATCATGCCGTGGGGAAGTCAGCAGGCAGCAGCCTACCCGCTGGAGTCTCCGGAACCGGGCAGGGCGAGCGGCTTGACCATCTGCACGGCGGTCGTCGTGAACCCGAGCTGCTCGTACAGGGACCGGGCAGCGAGGTTGCCACCGAAGACGTTCAGCCCCAGGGACGTCACGCCGTTCTCGCGGCAGAACTCCTCCGCCGCGAGCATCACCGCGCGACCGTAGCCCCGGCGACGGCACTCAGGGCGCACCTGGACGTCGTAGACGAAGGCCGAGGCCCCCTCCGGCCGCTCGGTCACCTTCAGCCAGAGCAGGGCGACGGGCTTCGGGCCGTCGTACGCCGTCCAGAGGTGGCAGCCCGGCGAGGAGAGGCCCTGCGGAAGCAGCCGCGCGTAGTCCTCACGTGACTTCTTCCGGGCCTCCGCCTCGGACATCGCACCCGACGCGTGGATCTCCTGGGCGTACTCGTCCTCCGCCTCCAGGCGGTAGTCGGCGTACTCCGCCTCGGTCATCGGCTCGAGTCGAACATCGGCGCTCACGCCGGCCGAGGCTACCCAAGCCGAGCCACGGCGTCAGCGATTCCGAGCCGGTCGCCTGGCCGCTCGACGCCGCAGGACCAGGGACAGCGCCAAGCCGAAGCCGACGAGCGTGATCGGCACGGCGTCCTCCGGCCAGGAGAACACCTCGAACGGGTTCGTGGACGCCAGGGAGACTGCGCCGGTGAGCTCGGTGCCTCCCGGCAGGTCGACGGCGTAGACGTCGAGTCCCCGGACGGCGTCCACCGAGTAGGCGAGGTTGGTCTTCCTCCCGGTGGCCACCCCGTTCTTGTTGTAGACCGGCACCCAGTAGGTGTCCCACACCTCGGAGACTCCCCAGGTCGCGTGGCCGTAGGGCTTGATCTCGCGGGGGTCTCTGACGTCGACGAACTGCGTGCCGCCGCCGTAGTAGCCCACGGCGACGATGCCCGACTGGTGGTAGTCGAACCAGTGCGCCGAGCAGAACGCGTACTCGGGAACCGGGAAGGACCCCAGGTCGGCCAGCTCCACCTTGTCGAGCGGGACGATGGAGCCCGGGCCGCCGTCGAGCCGCTTGATGTGCCAGGTCTGGAAGGAGCCTGCCTTCGTGCAGTCGGTCTGCTCGTAGTCCTCCTCGGTGACCAGCAGGATGTTGCCGTTCGCGAGCGACGGAGGCGCGTCCGCGCGGAACGCCTTGGCGTTGGGCCGGAAGGAGTTGTGGTGGATGAAGTCGTCGTACCCGCCCTCGCCGCTCGGGTCCACGGCGTCCTTGGCCATGCCGGTGCTGGCGACCATCCGCGGCGCGGTCGGGTCGGTCACGTCGAAGATCGCCGACCCGTCATAGCCCGTGTGGGTACCGTAGCCGGCCCCGTCGAAGTTCCACTTGTGGCCCGCGGCCGACGAGGCGAACGGCTGGGTCCCGGCAGTGCTCGGGTCGCTGTCCACCTCCACCGGGTTGTCGAGATCGGTCAGGTCCATGATCGAGAACGTCTTGCCCGACCCGCTCCCGGCCGAGTAGGCGTAGTCGCAGGCGGTGTCGGCCACGCATGCGACGGTGTGGGTGCTCGTGGTTGCCGGAGCGCTGGACCGGATGTGCGGCTCCGTCGGGTCGGTGACGTCGACGACGATCAGCTCGTCACCGAGCAGCGCGTCGCTGGTGTGCTGGATGTCCGTCGAGACGTCGTAGAGGTCCACCCCGATCAGGACGAAGCGCTCGGTGCCGGTGCCGGACTTGCGCTCGCCGCAGTTGAGCGCCTCGTTCTCGAACACCAGGTTGGGCAGCACGCCGACCAGCTCGGGCGAGAGGGGGTCGCTGACGTCGAACACGCGGACGGAGTCGAGGTTCGACATCACGAAGATGGGCGCGGACTTCATGAAGCAGCCGGAGATGCCGGCCGAGCCGGGGTTGGAGGCGACGAGGTTCACGTTGGGGCTGTTGATCAGCGGGATGTTGGTGCCCGCGGAGTACTCGGACCGCATCTTGTCGATGCGCTCCTTGTCCGAGTGGGCCGACGCGGGACTCAGCGACAGCGCACTCAGCGCGCCTGCCAGGGCGAGTGTCGCCACCGAGCGCAGCAGAGCGCGCCAAGGGGTCGTGGTCATGGGGTCCCTCCCGCTGCCAGGTGTGAACGACGTCACTGACCCAACGACTTACCCGTCAGCGAGGTCACGCAAACCCGGCACACCGGTCGTCACCACGACGTACTCCCACAGGCGACGCATCTCGTCGGCGGTGGGCACGGTCCGCGAGAGGTACGACGTGGGCCTCGGTCGTCGGTCGTGCCAGAACAGCCCCGTCCGCTCGTGGGCCTCCTCGGCGGCTAGCAGCCAGACACTCGTGTCGGCCCCCAGCTCGGGCGAGCGCAGGAACGGCCCGGTGACCTTGCGGAAGGTGGGCAGGGACGTGCGCACCCCTGGAGTGTCCGCCCACCCGGGATGGGTGCTGTGCACCGCGACGCCCTCCCCTTCGAGCTCGCGGGCCCACAGCTCCGCGAGGTGCACCTGCATCCGCTTGGTGCGCGCGTAGGCCACGGTCGGCGAGTAGGCCGACCGGGTCAGCTCGGGGTCGTCGACGGGGAGCGGCTGCGTGTACATCCCGCCGGAGACGACGAAGACCACCCGGCCGCTTCCACCCGCCGCCAGCGAGCCTCGCAGGGCGTCGGTGAGGACGTGCGGGCCGAGCACGTGCGTGGCGAGCGTGAGCTCGTGCCCCTCCGGGGTCTCGGTCCGGTGGGGCGGCATGACACCGGCGTTGTGGACCAGGGCTCGCAGGCGCGGCAGCTGCTCCGCGAGGTCTGCACCCACCTGCGCGACCGCGGAGAGGTCGCTCACGTCGCAGTGGTCCACGCGCACGGTGGCGCCGGGCACGCTCTCCAGGATCTCCGCCCGAGCCGCCTCACCGCGCTCGACGTCGCGGCAGAGCATGCGCACCTCGGCGCCGAGGCCCGCGGCCCCCAGGGCAGTTGCCTTGCCGAGCCCGGAGTTCGCGCCCGTGACCGCGACGACCTCGCCGGCGAGCGCACCGGGGGCGGCGTCCGCCGGCCACCAGGCACGACGCAGCGCCGGACCGATGCGGGTGTAGCCGAGCACGACCGAGCGGTCGAGCAGGGCGTCCGCGCCCCGGGTCAGCGTCGCGGGAAGAGCCATGCCGCGAGCCTACGGGCCGACGGAAGGGTGAAGGTCCCCGAGAGCGGGGGGGTGAACCGGTGACCTGCGCAGATGCAGGTCAGGCAGGCTGCATGGTCTCGTCGAGCGAGAGCAGATGCGCCTCCGCGGCCGCTGCCGCGAGGGAGTCGTTCTCCTTCTGAAGTCGAAGCACGCATGCCTCGAGGTCGGCGACCTGTCGCTTGAGGCGACGGTTCTCGGCCATGAGGTGGGCGAGTGCGCGGGGATCGGTGCTGCTCATGTAGCCGAGAAGCGCCTTGGCCATGTGTGTCCTCCGGAGGAAGAGTCAGGTCACACCGCGGGACCGGCTGTGGCCGGGAGAGGTGGTGAGTGTCTTCCCAGAATCGCACTCCCCCGCCTCAGGGTCAATCCCACCCGATGCCCGTTACCTCAGACTCGGTACCGTCGCGGCATGAGCCGACTCGAGATCGCCGCGTGTCGCCGCCTGTGCAGCTGGGCCAGAACGGAACGCCTCCTCGACCAGGAGCCCCTCTTCGCGTGCTCCGGGTGCGGCAGCGAGTGGGTCGCCTCCGAGCCGTGGACGCCCATCGACCACACCGGGGTCGTGCCGCAGGCGGTTCAGGAGGAACGCCGCCGGGGAGGACGCTGACATCGCGGGCAGAAGTAGGACGACCGGTTCATGAAGGCCACCCGCACGATCGGCGTACCGCAACGCGAGCACGTCTCGCCCTCCTGGCCGTAGACCTCCAGCGAACGGTCGAAGTAGCCGCTCTCGCCGTTGACGTTGACGTACAGCGCGTCGAAGGAGGTGCCGCCCTGGGCCAGCGCGGCAGCCATCACCGTCCGGACACCGGCCAGCAGGGTCACCACGTCGGTACGCCGGAGCCTGTCGCCGGGACGCTCGCCGTGGGTCTCGGCCAGCCACAGCGCCTCGTCCGCGTAGATGTTCCCGACGCCCGAGACCAGCGTCTGGTCGAGGAGCTGGCGCTTGATCGCCGAGCTGCGCCGTCGGACCCGGGCGACGAAGAGGTCGTCGTCGAAGTCCGGATCCATCGGGTCGCGGGCGATGTGGGCGATCTCGCCGGGGAGCTCAGCGCCACCGCGGGACAGGGAGAGCCCCCCGAACATCCGCTGGTCGACGAACCGGAGATCGAGCGGCCCGAGCTCGGAACCAGATGAGCCGCTCGGACCTCCGGAGAGGGCGAACCTGACGCGCAGGTGTCGCTCGGGCGGCGCGGATGCCGGCTGCACGAGCATCTGGCCGCTCATGCCCAGGTGCGCCAGGACGGCGTCCCCGCTGTCCAGGGGGAGCCAGAGGTACTTGCCGCGACGCCGCGCAGCGGTCACCGTCCGTCCGGCAACGGCGTCGGCGAAGTCTGTCGGGCCCTCGGGGTGACGGCGCAGAGGGCGTGGATGCAGCACGTCCACGGCGCCGATGGTCGCCCCCACGACATGAGCCTCGAGCCCAGCGCGGACGACCTCGACCTCCGGAAGCTCCGGCAAGACGGGTCAGCCGTCGGAGGCGGCCGACGCCTCCGACGCGGCCTCCTCCACCATGGCGCGCACACCGACCCCGCGCTCGGCCGCGATGGCCCGGTAGGCGGTCTCCGCGGCCTGCTGCTCGGCCTCCTTCTTGGAGCGCCCCGTGCCACGGCCGTAGAGGGCGTCGGCGACCTGGACCTGCGCGGTGAAGGTCTTCTCGTGGTCGGGCCCCTCGTCCTCGATGACGTACTCGGGGACGCCCAGGGAGTGCTCAGCGGAGAGCTCCTGCAGGCTGGTCTTCCAGTCGAGTCCCGCCCCGAGACCGGCGGCGGCCTCCATCAGCGGGTCGAAGAGCAGGTGCACCATGCCAGCGGCGGCGGGGAAGCCCCCGCTGAGGTACACAGCCCCGATCACGGCCTCGACCGTGTCGGAGAGGATGGACGCCTTGTCGCGACCCCCCGTGGACTCTTCGCCACGGCCCAGCTTGATGTGCTGGCCCAGACCCACGATCCGTGCGACCTCGGCGAGTGCACGGGCGTTGACGACGGCGGCCCGCAGCTTGGCCAGGCGCCCCTCCGACAGGTCGGGATGCGCCCGGTAGAGCGTCTCGGTGACGACGACGCCGAGGACGGAGTCCCCGAGGAACTCCAGCCGCTCGTTCGTCGGCAGGCCGCCGTTCTCGTAGGCGTAGGAGCGGTGCGTCATGGCGCGGTCCAGCAGCTCGGCATCCAGCTCAGGGTTGCCGAGTGCTGACCGCAAGTCGTCGTACGACGCCTCGCTCATGACGGGATCCGTCAGAGAACCTGGCGACGGTCCGCGCGAGCGCCGTACTGACCGCACTCGGCGCAGGCGCGGTGGGGCAGGTGCTTAGCACCGCAGGCAGGGTTGCTGCAGGTCACCAGCGAGGGCGCAACAGCCTTCCACTGCGAGCGACGGTGACGCGTGTTGCTGCGCGACATCTTCCGCTTCGGGACTGCCACTTATCTCACTCCTTGGTCGGGCCGGTTTCACGGCCGAGCTGTTCTTCGGTCTGTTCTGCCAGCTCTTGCAGCGCCGCCCACCGGGGGTCGATCGCGTCGTCGTGCTGGTGTCCCGGGTCGTCTGCGAGCCTGGCGCCACATTCGGTGCACAGCCCCGGGCAGTCCTCCCGGCACAGCGGCTGGAACGGCAGTGAGAGCACCACCGCATCCCGCAGCAGTGGTTCGAGGTCGAGCAGGTCGCCCTCCAACCGGCTGACATCGTCGTCGGCGTCGTCCGTCGCGGAGTCGCTCTCCTCGTAGACGAAGAGCTCCTGGAGATCGACCTCGACGTCGTCGCGGATCGGTTCCAGGCACCGCACGCACTCCCCCGTCAGGTCGGCACGCGCGGTGCCGGTGACGAGGACGCCCTCCATGACCGCTTCGAGCCGCAGGTCGAGGTCGACCGGCGCCCCTTCGGGGACACGGAGCACTTCGATGCCGAGATCCGCCGGCGCCGGTGCCGTGAGAGACACCTGACGCTGCGACCCCGGGCGGCGGCCGAGCTCGCGGGTGTCGAGCACGAGCGGCGCTCTCGGGTCGAGAGACACAGGTACGTCACTTCCGTCATCGGGCACAACAGATCTCAGTTCCCCGTACCCGGACCGGTCCGATCCACACGGGGCGGATCGAACTCGGAACGCGCATGGCGAACCAACCACAAGCCTAGCGTCTGCGGGCATCGGCGACCAAAACGAGGCCTCAGCGCCGACCGGTACGCGTCGCTGTCAGCCCTCGAGGTGCTCGGGGAGCTTGATCTGGTCGACCTCGTCCTCGGTCAGGGAGTGCAGCGCGGACCTGCCGGCGAGCCGCTCACGACCCCGCTTGACCGCCTCGATGGTGCGCTCGAGCGTGATCTCGAACGTCGCGAGCTTCTCGTCGACGTAGTCGTCGGTCTCCTTGCGCAGCCCCTCCGCATCGGCCTGGGCCTCCGCGATGACCTCGTCGGCCTGCCGCTGCGCGATCCGGAACACCTCGGTGTCGGAGACCCGGTGCTCCCGCTCGTTGCGCGCCTCGGCGATGATCCGGTCCGCCTCCCGTCGCCCGTCGGCGATGACCTCGTCGCGCTTCTGCTTGAGCTCGTCCGCCTCGCTGAAGGCCTGCTCCAGCGCGGCAGCAAGGTCATCGAGCATCGCAAGCATCTCGGCGCGGTTCACCACCGCCGATGCCGACATCGGCATCGACCGAGCCTGTTCGACCGCCTGCCGGACCTCGGCAAGCTTGACACGCACGTCCACGTTGACCTTTCTGACAAACTGGCAGGGAACTCTCGTCTTCTACCCAGAGACGACCCAGTAACCCCCACCTGAACCATACGACGCCCCTAGGGCGTTCGTCACAGTCTTGCCGCTCCGCGCGGCGGCCCCACCCCGGAGCCTCCGGCTCCCGCCTACCCCTGCGACTCCGCACGCCGCTCAGCGAGGCGCGCCGTGAGCCGGTCCAGCACCAGCGGGGGCACCAGAGACGACACGTCACCCCCGAACGTCGCGACCTCCTTCACCAGGCTCGAGGCCAGGAAGGAGTACTCCGGGCTGGTCGGCACGAACACCGTCTCCACCGTGGCGAGGCTCGAGTTCATCTGGGCCATCTGCAGCTCGTAGTCGAAGTCGCTCACGGCCCGCAGGCCCTTCACGATGGCGTGGATGTCCCGCTCGCGGCAGAAGTCGACGAGGAGTCCGTGGAACGAGTCGATCTTGACGTTCGGGAACTCCGAGCAGACCTGGGTCAGCATGTCGATGCGCTCGTCGACGGAGAACAGGCTTCTCTTCGACTTGTTGATGAGCACGGCCACGGTGACCTCGTCGAAGAGCCCGGAGGCTCGCGAGACGATGTCGATGTGTCCGTTCGTGACCGGGTCGAAGGACCCGGGACAGACGGCTCTGCGCACTGCTGCTCCTCGCTTCACGGCGATGTCTCGGCGTCGGGTGGACCGGTTCGGCCGTCCTGCGCCGATGCGTGACCGTACCAAAGCGTCGTCTCGCCGTACTTCTTCGACCGGGCGGGCTCGATGCCCGGGGGCCACGGCGGCTCGCCGCTGCGGCTCGAGCGCTCGACCACCACGACGGCCCCGTCGGCGAGCCATCCGTGCGTGCACAGCGCCGCGAGGTCCGCGCCCACCACGGCGTTCCCCAGGGGGTACGGCGGGTCGAGGAAGACCACGTCGTACGCCGCGGGCGGCGGTTCGGCGAGCGTCCGCGCCACCGCGCCCGCCACGACGTACGCGTCCGCGAAGCCGAGCACGCGGACGTTGTCGCGGATCAGCGCCGCGGTCCGTCTGTCGTGCTCGACGAGGGTCACCGCGGCAGCGCCCCGCGAACGCGCCTCCAGGCCTACCGCGCCGGAACCGGCGTACAGGTCGAGGAACCTGAGGCCCTGGAGCGACCCCAGGCTCGAGTCGAGGCTGGAGAAGAGGGCCTCACGCACCCGGTCGGACGTGGGGCGCGTGCGGTCTCCGGCCGGGGCGCGCAGCCGTCGCCCTCCGGCCACGCCCCCGATGATCCTGGTCACCGGGTGCCTCCGTTCCGCTCGACGGAGTGCGTCATGCCTTCTCCAGGTAGTCGGCCTGCTCCGACTCGTCGAGCCGGCGGATCGCCTCCGCCAGCGCGGCGTGGGCCTGGAGGGCCGGGTCGGCGGCGAGCACCTCGGCGGCAGCCTCGCGGGCCGCGACGATCTCGTCCTCGTGCTCGAGCACCGACAGCAGCCGGAGCCCGGAGTGGCTCCCGGACTGGGCTGCACCGAGGACGTCACCCTCGCGCCGCTGCTCGAGGTCGACCCGGGAGAGCTCGAACCCGTCGGTGGTGCCCGCGACGGCGGCCAGCCGCTCGAGCGCCGCGCTGCCCTGCTCGGCCTGGCTGACCAGGAGGCACAGCCCCGGCAGGCCGCCTCGACCCACGCGGCCCCGCAGCTGGTGGAGCTGGGAGACGCCGAACCGGTCGGCGTCCAGGACGACCATCATGGTCGCGTTCGCGACGTCCACCCCGACCTCGATCACGGTCGTGGAGACGAGCACGTCGACCTCGCCGTCGGCGAAGGCGCGCATGACGGTGTCCTTGCGCTCGGGAGCCATTCGGCCGTGGAGCACCTCGACCTTCAGCCCGGACAGAGGCCCCTCGGCCAGCGCGGGGCCGACCTCCTCCACGGCCGCAAGGCGCACCTCACCTGCGGCGGCCTTCTCGTCCGGATCGACCTTCGGGCACACGACGTAGACCTGGTGGCCCTTCTCGGCCTCCTCGCGCACCCGCTGCCATGCACGGTCGAGCCACGACGGCTGGTAGCGCAGGGGCACGACACTGCTCTGGATGGGCGCGCGCCCCGCCGGAAGCTCGGTCAGGGTGGAGGTCTCGAGGTCACCGAAGACCGTCATCGCGACCGTCCGCGGGATCGGCGTGGCCGTCATGACGAGCACGTGCGGCCGGACGTCCCCGGCCTTGGCGGCGAGGCTCGCCCTCTGCTCCACGCCGAAGCGGTGCTGCTCGTCGACGACCACGAGCCCGAGGTCCGCGAACTGCACCTTCTCCTCGAGCAGTGCGTGCGTGCCGACGACGATCCCGGCTGATCCCGAGGCTGCGTCGAGCATGGCCTCACGCCGGGCGGCTGCCCCCAGCGAACCGGTGAGCAGGGCCACCTGGGTGCTCCCGTCGGCCGAGCCGAGCATGCCCGCCCCTGCGAGGTCGCCCAGCATCGCGGTGATCGACCGGTGGTGCTGCTGGGCCAGCACCTCGGTCGGTGCGAGCAGCGCGGCCTGTCCGCCGGAGTCCACGACTCTCAGCATCGCCCGCAGCGCCACCACGGTCTTGCCGGACCCCACCTCGCCCTGGAGCAGCCGGTGCATGGGGTGGGCGCCGGCGAGGTCCTCGAGGATCTGCGCGCCGATCTGACGCTGGCCGTCGGTCAGCGCGAAGGGCAGCCGCTCGTCGAACCGGTCGAGCAAGCCGCCCGACGTACCCGTGCGGGCGTGCGCCGGCAGCGCGGCGAGCTCCGAACGCCGTCGGGCGAGCACAGCCTGGGTCACGAAGGCCTCCTCGAACCGGAGGGCGCGCTCGGCGGCCTGCTGGTCCTCGGTGGTGTCGGGACGGTGCATCCACTCCAGCGCCTGCCGGGATCCGAGGAGGCCGTGGGCGAGCCGGACTGCCGCGGGGACCGTTTCGGGCACGTCCTCGACCAGGTCGAGTGCCAGGTGGATGACGCGTTGCAGCTGCCAGCTCTGGATCCCCGCTGTCGCGGGGTACAGGGTGATCAGGTCGGGCTGGCTCTCCCAGCTCTCCCGCACGCGGTCGAGGCCGCCCTCCTGGTCCTCGGCGAACAGCTGCGTCTGCGGGTTGGTGAGCTGCCAGCGGTTGCGGAACCGACCGACCTTGCCCGAGAAGATCCCGTGCATCCCGGGCTGGATGCTCTTCTCGCGCCAGTCGGCGATGTGCTTCTTCTTGTCGAAGAACGTCAGCATCAGCTCGTGATCACCCGTGGCTACCGCGACCTCGAGGCGGAAGGCGGGCCGGCGAGTACGGCGGTCGGGGTAGGACCGCTGCTGGACCGAGAGCACCTGCGCGATCACGGTCACGTGCTCGTCGACGACCAGGCCGCCGAGGTCGCTCAGGCTGCCCTTGGGGACGTAACGGCGCGGGTAGTGGCGCAACAGGTCGCCGACCGTCGTGCAGCCGAAGGCCTTCTCGATCTTGGAGGCCTTCGCACCAGCGACGCTCTCGAGCTTGGAGTCCCACCTGATCGTCGGCACTGCCTGTCCTACTCCACTCCCAGGAGCAACGGGTATCTCTCCTGGCCACCGTCATACACCACCACGTCGACAGTCGGGTGGTGCGACGCCAGGTGGGCCGCGCACCGGTCGGCGAGCTCGTCTCCTCCCGAGCCGGTGACCACGGTGACGAGCTCGCCACCACCTCCGAGCAGACGCTCCATCACGTCGACGGCCACGTCGTAGAGGTCCTCCCCCACGACGACGAAGTCGCCCTCGACGGCACCGAGCACGTCCCCGGGCTCGCACGGGCCTCCCGTGGTCATCGCCTGCTTGGAGGCGACGGTGACCGCACCGGACCGCGCGTGGCGCGCTGCCGAGGTCATCCGGAGGACGTCGTCCTCGAACGTGCGTCCCGGCTCGTGCACGGCGAGGGCTGCCAGGCCCTGCACCTGTGCGCTGGTCGGGACGACCGCGACGCGCATGTCGCCGTCCTCCCTCGCGGTCTGCGCCGCCGCCTCGGCGACGGCGACCGAGTCGCGGTCGTTCGGAAGCACGATCACCTCCTCGGCGCCCGATGCCGTGATCGTGGTGAGCACCTCCCCGGTCGAGGGGCGTCGCCCGGCCGTCGGGACCACTGCGGCGCCGGCGTCGGAGAACAGCCGCTCGAGGCCGGCCCCGGCCGCCACGACGACGACCTTGCGTCCTTCGCGGCTTCCGCCGCGTCGTTGCTCCCCGCTGCGGGCGAGCCGGGCGAGCTGCTCGGCGAAGTGCGTGACACGGATGCGGTAGGGACGTCCGGCGTCGATCCCGGCCTCGACCGCGGCGCCCACGTCGTCGACGTGGACGTGGACGTTCCACAGCCCGTCCCCGCCCACGACGACCAGCGAGTCGCCCAGCGGGGCGAGGTCGGCGCGGAGCGACGGGATCGCGGCGTCGTCGGCGTCGAGGAGGTACATCACCTCGTACGCCGGGCCGTCCGGGCGCAGGTCGTCGGTCGGCAGCGGGACCGGGATCGCGTGGACGCCGAGGACACCGGGGGCACGAACGGGGCGCCTCCCCGTCACGGCCGTCTCGGCGGCGTCCAGGACCACGCAGAGCCCGCGACCACCCGCGTCCACGACACCGGCGTCCCGCAAGGTCTTGAGCTGCTCGGGAGTGCGGGCCAGCGCCTCCCGGGCCGATGCGGCCGCAGCAGTGATCACGTCGCCGAGGCGGTTGTCGGGCCGCTCCGCCGCCGCGAGCGCGGCGTCGCTGGCGGCCCGCGCGACGGTGAGGATGGTGCCCTCGACCGGCTCGCCGACCGCCGCGTAGCTGGCGTCCGTGGCCCGCCTCATCCCCTCGGCGAAGACCGCGGCCGAGCGGTCGCCCGGCCCCGCCTCCCCGATGCACTTGAGCAGGGCTCCGACGAGCTGCGACATGATCACGCCGGAGTTGCCCCGGGCACCGAGCAGGGCACCCCGGGAGTAGGCGGCGAGCGCCGCGCGCAGGTCACACCCGGGATCGCCTTCGGTGCGCTCCAGCATCATGGTGCGAGCGGACTCGAGGGTGAGGAAGAGGTTGGTGCCGGTGTCGCCGTCGGGCACCGGGTAGACGTTGAGGGCGTCGATCTCCTCGCGCGCGGCGCCGAGCGCCTCGAGCGCGGTGTGGGCGAACCGGTGGATGGTGGGAAGGTCGAAGGTGGCGACCGCCTCGTCGGACATCGTCGAGGATCACCCCTTCGCTTCGGTTGGCCCCCGTACTCGGTCACGGGAGGTGTGTCAGGGTAGTGCGGCGGACCGATTGGCGTCCCTGCGGCCCCGTCGGATACTCTGGTGCGGTTGCCTCGACGCTGGGATGCTTTGCGTCCATGTGCGTCACCGAGCACGATCACAGAGGCAACTCATCAGTGGTACGAGCAATCTAGTTCTCAGGAGTTCACGGTGGCTGCCGTCTGTGACATCTGCGCCAAGAAGCCGGGCTTCGGTCACAACCGGCCGTGGTCGCGCAAGATTACGAAGCGACGCTTCAACCCCAACATCCAGCGCGTCCGCGCGACGGTCAACGGCACCCCGAAGCGACTCAACGTCTGCACCGGCTGCCTGAAGGCCGGCAAGGTCACTCGCTGACCTGACCCCCGCACACCTCGAGGGCCGCTCCCGTAGGGAGCGGCCCTCGGTGCGTCCCCGGACCTGTCAGAAGTGGGTGTAGCCGGTGGCGCCCTCGTAGGCCTCACCGTCCACGGTGACCCCGCTCCCCTCGGCGACCTGACCGATCCGGGTCCAGCCGTCGGGGAGGCCGGTCTCGGCCGGGAAGGTGGCGACCAGGGCGTGGTCGTCGCCGCCCGTGAGGACGAAGCGCATCGGGTCCGCCCCCAGCGCCGCACCGACCGCGCGGAACGGCTCGGGGACCTCGAACGCGCCGGTCGACACGTCGACCGCCACGCCGCTCGCCGAGGCGATGTGGCCGAGATCGGCGAGCAGCCCGTCGGAGACGT
This sequence comes from uncultured Actinomycetota bacterium, assembly GCA_963823965.1. Classification (GTDB taxonomy): domain Bacteria; phylum Actinomycetota; class Actinomycetes; order Propionibacteriales; family Nocardioidaceae; genus Nocardioides_C. The sequence continues at coordinate 582,904 of CAWGNO010000002.1, forward strand.
CGATCATCGCGGTCGCGCCCGCTCGCGCGGCGACCGCGCCCGCGGCGTACGGCGGCTCGGGGCGGCGGTAGGCCTCCACCAGGACCCGCGGAGAGCGGAAGCCCCGGGCCAGTACCGCGAGGCCGGCCGCTGCCCACCCCTGACGGCCGGCGATCCCGACCACGTCGCCGACGCGGGCACCGGTACGCCGGACGGGCTCCCCGTCCACCACGCCGAGGGCGGTGACCGAGATCATCACCTCGTCGGCGCGGGTCACGTCGCCCCCGACCACCGAGGCGCCGACGAGTGCTGCCTCCTCCGCGATCCCGTCGGCGAGCTCGAGGGCCCACGAGGCGGGCAGGTCCGGTGGTGCTGCGAGGCCCACCGTGAGCGCCGTCGCCCGGCCGCCCATCGCGTTGATGTCCGAGAGGTTCTGGGCCGCAGCACGGTGCCCGATGTCGAGGGCAGACGCCCAGTCGCGCCGGAAGTGCCGGCCTCCGACCATGACGTCGGTGGAGACGACGACCCGGCCTCCGGGGAACGAGACGAGGGCGGCGTCGTCGCCGGGGCCGATCAGGACGTCCTCGCCCTGGGGAAGCCTCTCGACCAGCGCGTCGACGAGACCGAACTCGCCGAGGTCGGACAGCGTTGCGTCGGCAGGGAGGGAGGCTGAAGTCATGGGGCTATTCAATCCGATCCACGGGCTCTGTTCCTGCAGGGGGACGCGACGCGATAGGTTGAGCCGGAAACGAGCGTCGGGCCCGGCACCATCAGGGGCCGACGCCCCTCGAGACCGCAGGAGAGCACATGGTGGTTCAGGCCTACATCTTGATCCAGACCGATGTCGGGAAGGCTGCCGAGGTCGCCGCCGCGATCGCGGAAGTCAAGGGCGTGACCCTCGCCGAGGACGTGACGGGCCCCTACGACGTGATCGTGCGCGCCGAGGCCCGCAACGTCGACGAGCTCGGCAAGCTGGTCGTCGCGCGCGTGCAGAACATCAGCGGCATCACCCGGACACTGACCTGCCCCGTGGTCCACATCTGACGTTGGCACAGGCCACGAACTACTCGCGACGCCCGTCCTCTCCTTCGAGGGCGGGCGTCGCGGTGTGTCTGAGCGTTGTCGGCCTGCTGGCGTCGGGCTGCTCCCTCGGTCCGGTCGAGGTCGACGCCCCGGAGCTGAGCGGCACCGCGGCCGAGGCGTGCGCCGATCTGGTGCGATCCCTCCCGGACCGCGTGGACGGTGCCGGACGGACGGAGATCGAACCGGAGGGCGCCCCCGCGGGCGCCTGGGGCGACCCGCCCATCGTGCTGCGCTGTGGTGTGCCGATGCCGGACGCCTTCGACAGGTTCGCGACGTGCCAGGTGACCAACGGCGTCGGCTGGTTCATCCCCCAGGACGAGATGACCGGTGAGCCCGGGCCGATCACGATGACCACGATCGGGCGGGACGTGAACGTGGAGGTGCGCCTTCCCACGGAGCACTGGCCGCCGGCGGCGGCGATGGTCGACCTCGCCCCCGCGATCAAGCAGGCGACGACCGAGGAGTCTCCCTGCGTCTAGTCGGCTGCGTGCGACCGGGTGTCAGGACCGATCAGCGGAGCCCGGTGCTGCGGGCCAGGGCGAGCTGCAGCAGCCGGTCGACGAGCTCGGGGTAGTCCACGCCGCTCGCCGCCCACATGCGCGGGAACATCGAGGACGGCGTGAAGCCGGGCATGGTGTTGATCTCGTTGATGACGACCCGCTCGTCGGGCTGGACGAAGAAGTCCACACGCGCGAGGCCCTCGCACGAGAGCACCTCGAACGCTTCCACCGCGAGCGCCTGGACGCGCTTCGTCACGTGGTCGGGAAGGTCCGCGGGGACGTCGAGCTCGGTGTGCTCCTCGGGAAGGTACTTCGCCGCGAAGTCGTAGAACTCGTGCTCTCCCCCGATGCTGATCTCCGCGACGACGCTGGCCTGCGGAGGCGTGCCGTCGGATCCCTCGATGACGCCGCACTCGATCTCGCGACCGCCGACGGCGGCCACCTCGACGAGCACCTTGGGGTCGTGCCTCCGGGCCTCCTCGACCGCCTCGTCGAGCTCCGAGGCGTCGTGCACCTTGCTGATGCCGATGCTCGACCCTCCCCGGCAGGGCTTCACGAAGACCGGGTAGCCCAGCGCGTCGACCGTCTCGTGGCAGGCGGCCTTGTCGTGCTGCCACTGCCGGGAGGTGATCACGGCGTAGGGCAGCACGGGGAGGCCGTGGGCCTGGAACACCACCTTCATGTAGTGCTTGTCCATCCCGACCGCCGAAGCCAGGACGCCCGCTCCGACGTACCGGACACCGGCGAGCTCGAGCAGGCCCTGGATGGTGCCGTCCTCGCCCCACGGACCGTGCAGCAGCGGGAGGACCACGTCGACCTCGCCCAGGGTGCGGGGCACGGACGCCGACTCGTGGACGACGAGCTCACTGCGCCCGTCCTCGTTCGCGAGCGCCACGGTCGCGCGGGACCCGTCGACCTCCGGCAGCCGGTCGGGGCTGGTGAGAGCCAGGCGTTCGGGGTCGCCGGACTCGAGCACCCAGCGGCCGTCGGGCGTGATGCCGACCGGGAACACGTCGTACTTCTCGGGGTCGATGGCCTTCAGAACGCTCCCCGCGGTCACGCAGGAGATGGCGTGCTCGCTGGAGCGGCCACCGAAGACGACGGCGACGCGAGGACGTTTTGGGGAGGTCTCCATAGCGAGGGAACCCTACCCCGACCCGGGCTCGTTGCCGACAGCGCGCCGCCTACTGTGGGGCCATGTCATCTGATGCCCACGACGTCAAGACCCTGCGCCCGGCGACCAGCGTCGTCGCCTCGGGACGTCCCGCCCACGAGCCCGACAACCCGCTGAACCAGCCCGTCACCCTAGCCTCGACGTACGTCGCGGGCGGCGACCTGGAGTACGGCAGGTACGGCAACCCGACCTGGTCGGCGTTCGAGGACGCGTTGGGTGACCTCGAAGGCGGGCGAGCCCTCGCCTTCTCCTCTGGCCTGGCCGCGGCGGCGACGGTGCTCGACCTCGTGGGCCACCAGCAGAAGGTCGTGGCCCCCCGCCACGCCTACAACGGCAGCATCCTCCAGATGGCCGATCTCGAGGCGCGGGGGCGGATCAGCGTCGTGCTCGTCGACATCTCGGACACCGACGCTGTGCGCGAGGCCTGCGAGGACGCCTCCCTTGTCTGGGTCGAGTCACCGACCAACCCGGCCCTCGAGGTCGCCGACATCGAGGCGATCACCAAGGCCGCCCACGAGGCCGGTGCCTACGTCGTGGTCGACAACACCTTCGCCACTCCCCTGCTCCAGCAGCCACTGTCCATGGACGCCGACATCGTGCTGCACTCGGCGACGAAGTTCCTCTCCGGCCACAGTGACGTGCTGCTGGGCGCCCTGGTGACCCGCGACCTGCAGCTCCTCGACGTGCTCAAGAAGCGCCGAGACATGCTCGGCGCGGTGCCCGGCACCTTCGAGACCTGGCTGGCCCTGCGCGGCATGCGCACCCTGCACGTGCGGCTCGAACGAGCGCAGGCCAACGCCCAGGAGCTGGTGCGCCGGTTGGAGGGGCACCCGGCGATCGGCGAGGTGCGCTACCCGGGCTTCGGCGCGATCATCTCGATCGTGCTGGCCGAAGGCGCGCTCGCCGCGGACCTGCTGACCCGCAAGACGAGCCTCTGGGTGCACGCCACGAGCCTCGGCGGCGTGGAGTCGACATTCGAGCGCCGGCGCCGGTGGAAGCTCGAGCCGGCGACCATCCCGGACGGACTGGTACGCATGTCGGTCGGCATCGAGGACGTCGACGACCTGTGGGACGACCTGGCCACGGCGCTCGACCAGCTGACTGCGGAGGCGCCGGGCGCGGGTTCCTGAGCACCCGCACCCCGCACGCGCTCGACCCTAGTCGCGCTCGTGCTTGGTGTCGCGGTCGACCAGGCTCCGCAGCATGTCGCTGGCGGTCATCTCGCCCTCGACCACCGCATGCACGTGCTCGACGATCGGGGCGTAGACCTCTGCCCGGCGGGCCAGGTCGAGGAGGGACGAGCACGACTTGACCCCCTCGGCCACCTGTCGGGTGGACGCGGTGATCTCCGCGGTCGTCATGCCCCGTCCGAGCTTCTCGCCGAACGTGCGGTTGCGGGACAGGGGTGAGGAGCAGGTGGCGACCAGGTCCCCGAGCCCAGCGAGCCCCATCAGCGTCATCGGGTCAGCGCCCAGCGCCATGGCGAGCCGGGCCGTCTCGGCCAGGCCACGGGTGATGACCGACGCGGTGGTGTTGTCGCCGAAGCCGAGACCCACGGCCATCCCGACGCTCAGGCCGATGACGTTCTTGTAGGCCCCACCGAGCTCGCAGCCGATCACGTCCACGCTCGAGTAGGGGCGGAAGGCCGGTGAGTGGCACAGGTCGCGCAGGCGCTTGGCGACCTCCTCGTCCTCGCAGGCGACGACGGCGGCGGCCGGCTCGCGCCGTGCGATCTCCTTGGCGAGGTTCGGTCCGCTGACTACGCCGATGCGCTCGGATCCGGCGCCGGTGACCTCGGAGATCACCTCGCTCATCCGCTTGAGGCTGCCGAGCTCCACCCCCTTCATCAAGGAGACGAGAACGGCGTCCTCGGGCAGGACCGGCACCCAGGCGGTGAGGTTCTCCCGCAACGTCTGGGAGGGCACCGCCAGGATCACGAAGTCCGCGCCCTCCATGGCCTTGCCCGGATCGTGGGTCGCCACGATCGATGCCGGAAGCTCGATCCCCGGGAGGTAGTCGACGTTCTCGCGCCGGCTGTTGATGGCGTCGCAGACGTCCTCACGTCGCGCCCAGATCGTCACGTCGTTCCCGGCGTCGGCGAGCACGATCGAGAACGCCGTACCCCAGGATCCGGCCCCCATCACCGCGACCTTGGCCACGGTCACCTCCCGTCCTCGTTGTTTCGCGACCGACGCTTGTCGTCGACGTTGGGATTCCCGATCTCGCGCACGCCCGCCGCGCGGGGGTCGAACCGCATCTCGGGCGGCTCCTCTCCGCGCAGCTCGGCGAGCAGAGCGGTGAGCGAGTCCATGATCCGGTCGGTTGCCTCGTGCAGGACCGCTGGACTGAGTGGCTGGGAGCGCAGGTCCTCGAGGTCCACCGGGTCGCCGGCCTTCATGGAGATGGTCTTGCGCGGGATCAGGTGCGGCCTCTTGGTGTACGGCGGCAGGATCTCCTGGGCGCCCCACTGCGCGACCGGGACCACCGGGACACCCGTGCTCAACGCGATGCGCGCGGCCCCGGTCTTGCCGGTCATCGGCCACAGGCCCGGGTCGCGGCTGATCGTGCCTTCCGGGTAGACGACGACGCACTCGCCGTTCTGCACGGCGGTCACGGCTGCGCTGAACGCCTGTGAGGCGTCGCGGCTGAGCCGGAAGACCGGGATCTGCCCGGCGCCGCGGACGATGGCGCCGACCACCGGGACGTCGAACACCGCCGCTTTGGCGAGGTAGCGCGGAAGCCGTCCGTTGTCGTAGACGAAGTGCGCGAACGTCAGCGGGTCGACGTGCGAGATGTGGTTGGCCACCAGCAGGCACCCGCCCTCGGCAGGGACCTGGTCAACGCCGGACCAGCGGCGCTTGGTGAAGAGCAGGAGCAGTGGCTTGAGGATGGCGACGGCCACGGCGAACGCCCATCCGCGCTTCTGTCTCAGCTGACGCGGCTTCGCCACGGCCACCTCTTCCCTCGGTCGGCTTCGATGCTCGACCGAGCGTACTGCCCGAGCGGGGTTGGTGCATGTGCGGCGCCGCGTCGGCGATGGCAGGATCGGTGAGATGTCCTCCACGCCCCCGCGCGGCTTCGTCGTCCTGGTGCCGGTGAAACCCCCTGCGCGTGCGAAGTCCCGCCTCGCCGACCTCGGCGACGAGGTCCGTCGTGCGCTGGTGCAGGCGTTCGCCCACGACACCGTGACAGCGGCACAGGGTGCTCCCGGCGTACGGGCGGTGATGGTGGTGACCGACGACCACCTGCTTGCGGCGGCACTGCGCGGCACCGACGTCCGGGTGCTGCCCGACGGAGTCGCCGGCGACCTGAACGGGGCACTCGTCCAGGCTGCCGCGGAGGCGAACCGTCGCTGGCCCGATGCGGGGCTCGCGGCGATCTGTGCGGACCTGCCCGCCCTCGCCCCCGCCGATCTCGGCTCCGCCCTGGCCGAGGCCGCCGGCCACCCGTCCTCGTTCGTGGCCGACGCGGTCGGCAAGGGCACCACGTTGTACGCCGCGAGGTCGCTGGAGGAGTTCACGCCATGCTTCGGCGCGGACTCCCGCGCGGAGCATGCCGACCAGGGCGCACACGAGATCGTGGAGGTCGACGTACCGACGTTGCGCCGGGACGTGGACACCCCCGCCGACCTCGAGTGGGCACGCCGGCTCGGCATGGGGACACGCACGGCGGAGGCCGTCTCGAGGCATAGGCTCTGAGCATGCAGGCGACAGTGGCGTCCTTCGACCCGCGCAGCGGCGCGGGGACCGTGCTCCTCGACGACGGCGTGGAGCTGCCGTTCGAGGGTGAGGCCCTCCTCGGCAGCGGTCTTCGACTTCTGCGTCCCGGTCAGCGGGTCCGGCTCGAAACTGCGCAGGGGACCGAGAGCCCGGTCGTGCGTCGCCTTCAGATCCTGACGCTTTCCTGACCCCATGTCTTGACGGCTCGCTGACAGCAGAAAGCGCCATTCTTCGGCTTTGCCGAGAATGGCGCTTTCTGTTTTTCGTGCTTGTGGCGAGCTATGCGGACTTCTTCGCCGTGGTCTTCTTGGCGGTGCTCGTCTTCTTGGCAGGAGCCTTCTTGGCCGTCGTCGACGACGAGGCCGACTTCTTGGCGGGCGCCTTCTTCGCCGGCGTCGACTTCTTGGCCGTCGTGGACTTCGCGGCGGTCTTCTTCGCCGGCGTCGACTTGGCCGCGGTCTTCTTGGCAGAAGCGGACTTGGTCGCCGTCTTCTTCGCCGGTGCCGACTTCGTGGTGGTCTTCTTCGCCGGCGTCGACTTGGCCGCGGTCTTCTTCGTGGCCGGGGCCGACTTCTTCGCCGTCGACGTTGCCGTGGACTTGGTGGCTGTCTTCTTCGCGGGCGCCTTCTTGGCAGGCACCTTGCTCGCTGCCGCCTTCTTCGCTGTCCCGGCGGCCTTCTTCGCGGTCCCACCTGCAGCCTTCGCAGTCCCGCCGGCTGCCTTGGCCGTACCGGCCGCGGCCGTGAGCGTGAGCTTGGGCAGCTTCTTCGCGCCCGACACCACGGCCTTCAGGTCCGCACCGGGGTTGAACTTCGGCACGGCGGTCTTCTTCGCCCGGATGCGCTCGCCGGTGCGAGGGTTGCGGACCGTGCGGGCAGGACGGATGCGCTTCTCGAACGACCCGAACCCGGTGATCGCGACCTTCTCGCCCTTGGCGACCTCTCGAGTAATGGTGTCGAGCACCGACTCCAGCGCGTGAGCGGCGGCCTTGCGGTTGCCCTCGTAACGAGCCGCAAGAGTGTCAATCAGCTGACTCTTGTTCACTGGCATCCCTTTCGTGAACCCATGTGGCCGAGCCTGTGCTCGACTTTTCCCTTTGCACGCTAGGGAAAAGTAAGCCCTGTCACAATCACCGCGCGCATGAAAACAGCCATTTTCTTTGCGCGTTTTCGGTCTGATTCCGCAAGTCGACGCGCTTCGACACGAGCACGTGCGCACACGAGAAACGGCGAATCCCCTTGCAGGCAAAGGGATTCGCCGTCAACCAGCCTCTCGAAAGAGCTCAGAGAGTCGCAGGCTTCCACGAAGGGCGCTTCGCCTCGTGCGCAGCGATGTGCTCCTCGTGGCCGAGCGTGATGCCGATGTCGTCGAGCCCCTCGAGGAGGCGCCACCGGGTGTAGTCGTCGATCTGGAAGGGCGCTACGACGTCGCCCGCCCGCACCTCGCGAGCCTCGAGGTCGACGGTGACCGACGTCGCAGGGTCGGCCTCCACCAGCGCCCAGATCCGTTCGACGACGTCCTGCTCGACCTGCGCTGCCAGCAGTCCCGCCTTGCCGGAGTTGCCGCGGAAGATATCGGCGAAGCGTGAGGACAGCACGACCTTGAAGCCGTAGTCCATCAACGCCCACACGGCGTGCTCGCGCGAGGAGCCGGTGCCGAAGTCGGGGCCCGCGACGAGGATCGAGACGCCGGAGTGCTCGGGCCTGTTCAGGACGAACTCGGGGTCGTTGCGCCAGGCACCGAAGAGCCCGTCGTCGAAGCCCGTCCGGGAGACGCGCTTGAGGTAGACAGCCGGGATGATCTGGTCGGTGTCGACGTTGCTGCGTCGCAGCGGGAGCGCGGTGCCCGTGTGGGTGGTGATCTTCTCCATGTGCGTGTTCCTTCCGGCTCAGGCCTGCGAGGTGACGTCGACGGCGGGGAGGTCGGCCGGCGTGGAGAGCCGTCCCGTCACCGCAGTGGCGGCCGCGACGAGCGGCGAGACGAGGTGCGTGCGCCCACCCTTGCCCTGGCGGCCTTCGAAGTTCCGGTTGGAGGTCGAGGCACTGCGCTCACCCGGCTGCAGCTGGTCGGGGTTCATGCCGAGGCACATCGAGCACCCGGCGCCTCGCCACTCGGCGCCTGCCTCCTTGAAGACGACGTCGAGCCCCTCCTCCTCGGCCTGCAGCCGCACGCGCACCGACCCGGGTACGACGAGGAGGCGAGTGTCGCGCGCGACCCTGCGACCGCTGATCACCTCGGCCGCCGCCCGCAAGTCCTCGATGCGCCCGTTGGTGCAGGAGCCGACGAACACGGTGTCGACCTTGATCTCACGCATCGGCGTCCCGGCCTCGAGGCCCATGTACTGCAGGGCCTTCTCCGCCGCGACCCGGTCACCCTCGTCGGTGTACTCGGCGGGGTCGGGCACGGCTGCGCCGAGCGGGACGCCCTGGCCGGGGTTGGTGCCCCAGGTGACGAAGGGGGTCATCTGCGAGGCATCGAGGACGATCTCCTTGTCGAAGGTGGCGTCGTCGTCGGTGACGAGGGTCCTCCAGTGCGCCACGGCCTCGCCCCAGGCGTCTCCGGAAGGCGCCTCGGGACGTCCCTCGATGTAGTCGAACGTGGTCTCGTCGGGCGCGATCAGGCCCGCCTTGGCGCCCCACTCGATCGACATGTTGCAGATCGTCATGCGCGCCTCCATCGAGAGCTCCTCGATGGCCGGGCCGCGGTACTCCACGATGTAGCCCTGGCCGCCACCGGTGCCGGTGTGCGCGATCAGCGTGAGCACCAGGTCCTTGGCCGTGACGCCCTCGGGCAGCGAGCCGTTGACGGTCACCGCCATGGTCTTCGGCTTGGCCTGGGTCAACGTCTGCGTGGCGAGGACGTGCTCCACCTCGCTGGTGCCGATGCCGAACGCGATGGCCCCGAAGGCGCCGTGCGTGGAGGTGTGCGAGTCGCCGCACACGATGGTCATCCCCGGCTGCGTGAGACCGAGCTGGGGACCCACGACGTGGACGATCCCCTGCTCGACGTCGCCGAGCGGGTGCAGGCGGACGCCGAACTCGTCGCAGTTGCGGCGCAGCGTCTCGACCTGGGTTCGGGAGACCGGGTCGGCGATCGGCTTGTCGAGGTCGAGGGTGGGGACGTTGTGGTCCTCGGTCGCCAACGTCAGGTCCGGCCGGCGTACCGGTCGCCCGGCGAGGCGAAGCCCCTCGAACGCCTGCGGCGAGGTGACCTCGTGCAGGAGGTGAAGATCGATGAAGAGCAGGTCCGGCTCACCCTCCGCACTGCGGACGACGTGCTCGTCCCACACCTTCTCAGCCAGGGTCTTCCCCACTGCCTGCTCCCTTCACGTGTTCATGGTCACCGTCTTGCCCGAGCGATCCGGGCCATCCTGGCTTGCATCCCAGGATGCGAGACGGCATTATCAAGATATGGACAACTCTAGCGGAGTCGGCGTTCTCGACAAAGCCGCACTGGTTCTCTCGGCGCTCGAAGCGGGCCCCGCGACCCTTGCCGGACTCGTGGCAGGCACCGGACTGGCACGTCCGACCGCCCACCGCCTGGCCGTGGCGCTGGAGCACCACCGGCTCGTCGCGCGCGACATGCAGGGCAGGTTCGTGCTCGGCCCGCGCCTGGCCGAGCTCTCGGCGGCAGCCGGCGAGGACCGGCTCCTGGCGGCCGCCGGCCCCGTGCTCGCCCGACTGCGCGACATCACCGGGGAGTCGGCTCAGCTGTGGCGGCGCCAGGGCGAGTACCGCGTCTGCGTGGCAGCGGCTGAGCGCCCCAGCGGGCTGCGCGACACGATCCCCGTCGGCTCCCAGCTGACGATGCGTGCGGGCTCCGCGGCCCAGGTCCTGCTCGCCTGGGAGGACCCGGAGCGGATGCACCGCGGCCTCCAGAACGCCGCCTACAGCGCCACTGCCCTGTCCGGCATCCGCCGGCGCGGGTGGGCACAGTCCGTCGGCGAGCGCGAGCAGGGCGTGGCGTCGGTGTCCGCACCGGTCCGCTCGCCCTCGGGCAAGATCATCGCCGCGGTCTCGGTCTCCGGCCCGCTCGAGCGGCTCTCTCGCCAGCCTGGGCGCATGCACGCTCCCGCGGTGCTGGCCGCTGCCGAGCGGCTCTCGGAGTCCCTGCGCCGCGCGGCGGAGTAGGCCGCCCGGCGCGGGCGGCGCGGGGCGCGCCGACCCTGCCGCGGTCGTCTGCCCGACACCCGTCGACGTCCGTCTCAGAACAGCGAGCCCTGCTCCAGGTCGAGGAGCGCCTGCTTGCGGGCGACGCCACCGGCGTAGCCGGTGAGAGTGCCGTCCGCGCCGACCACCCGGTGGCACGGGATGACGATCGGGATCGGGTTGCGTCCGTTGGCCAGCCCGACAGCCCGCGACGCAGACGCCGTCATCCCCAGACGCTTCGCGATCGCGCCGTAGGTCGCCGTCTCGCCGTAGCCGAGCAGACGCAGCTGTTCCCACACCTTCTGCTGGAAGGCCGTGCCGTCCGGCTCGACGGGGAGGTCGAACTCCTTGAGCTCGCCGGCGAAGTAGCCGTCGAGCTGGCGCACGGCCTCGGCGAGGACGGGGTGTGCGTCGTCGCGGTCACCCACCGGCCGGCCAGCGGCGACCTCGGCCGCCCGCACCGACGACGAGCGCGGCGACGCACCCGCAGGCGCGGGTCCCACGAACTCGATGGCCGTGACCGCGGTCCTGTTCGCGATGATCCGCAGCTCCCCCACCGGGGTGTCCATGGTCGTCCACATCGTCTCTCTCACCTCTCCGTCGTGGTGACCGGTCGGCCACCCTCCCGTCCCGCAGCGTCGGCCGCGAGACCCCACACGTGCATCTGGGCGTAGCTGCGCCAGGGCCGCCACCGCTCCCCCATCCCCTCGGCGTCGCCCTCCGCTGCACCCAGGAGCTGTAGGCCCCTGCGGACGCCGAGGTCGGTCGGCAGGAGGACGTCGGGGTCGCCGAGCGCGCGCATCGCGATGTGGCCGGCCGTCCAGGGGCCGATGCCCGGCAGGGCGAGCAGCGCCTGGCGTACGTCGGAGCGCGGAGCGCTGCGATCCAGGGCGATCTCCCCCGAGGCGAGGGCACCGCACAGCGTCGTCAGGGCCCGACCCCGCGTCCGTGGCATGGGCAGGTCCTCGGGGTCGACGTCGGCGAGCCTCGAGGCCGTGGGGAACAGCCACAGGTCGCGGCCGGGGAGCTTGTCGCCGTACCTCCGGGTGAGGTCGGCGGCGAGCTTCCTGGCCTGGGCGACGGAGACCTGCTGGCCCAGGACGGCACGGACCGCGACCTCGTCGCCGTCGACCTGCCCGGGCACGCGGATGCCGGGGCTGCGGCGTACCTGAGCCGCCAGCAACGGGTCCTGGCCGAGCTGGGCGTCGACCGCCTCGGGATCGCAGTCCGCGTCGACCAGCCGGCGGCAGCGCTCGACGGCCGCTCCCAGGTCCCGCAGGTCGCTCAGCCGGAGCGCGCAGTGCACCGTTCCCGTCTCCGGGACCTCGTCGAAGGACAGATGCACCTCACCGGGGCCGTTCGGGAGCCGGAGCGTCCGGGAGTACCAGCCCGGACCCGCATCCTCGACACCGGGCACCGTGCGTGGGCCCAGGAATCCCAGCAGCTCGTCGACCGCGAACGGCTGCCTCACAGCCAGCCTCAGGTCCAGGACACCTGCGTGGCTGTTCACGCTCCCCTGCCGACCGCGCATCTGCGACGGCGTGGCCGCGTACACCGAGCGCACCGTGTCGTTGAACTGCCGGATGCTCGCGAACCCCGCGGCGAAGGCGACCTCGGCGAACGGCATCGTGGTGGTCTCGATGAGGATGCGCGCGGTCTGGGCACGTCGGGCCCGCGCCAGGGCGAGAGGCCCGGCGCCGAGCTCGTGAGCAAGGAGGCGGGTCAGGTGTCGGGAGGTGTAGCCCACCTTGCCCGCCAGCCCCTCGACGCCCTCGCGCTCGACGACGCCGTCGGCGATCAGCCGCATCGCGCGCCCTGCGACGTCGGCCGCCACGTCCCACTCCGGCGATCCCGGAGTCGCGTCGGGCCGACAGCGTTTGCAGGCACGGAAGCCGGCCGCCTGCGCCGCGGCCGCGGTCCTGTAGAAGACGACGTTGCGCCGTCGCGGCGTGATCGCCGGGCAGGACGGCCTGCAGTAGATCCCCGTGGTCCGCACCGCGGTGTAGAACACCCCGTCGAACCGGCGGTCACGGCTCTTGACCGCCAGGTAGCAGGACTCCGCGTCGTCGATCAGCACGCGACCATCCTCATCCCCCCGCGACACGATTGGCTAGCGGAAATCAGACATGGCCACCCGCTGCTCCGGTAGCGCCCGGATACGACCGCTGGAATGCCAGAAGGCCGGCAGCTCGAGCGAGCTGCCGGCCTTCTGTGGGTGGTACCCCCGACCGGATTCGAACCGGCGCTACCGCCTTGAGAGGGCGGCGTGCTAGGCCACTACACAACGGGGGCTTTGAAGCGACTGAAACCCTAGCCCAGGCTGGGATTTCGGCCAAATCGCTGGGGTACTAGGACTCGAACCTAGACTAACTGGACCAGAACCAGTCGGGCTGCCAATTACCCCATACCCCATGGGATCTTGCTGCGACTTCTTGCGAAGCCGAGGCATGACAATACACGTCCATTCGGTCCCGGCCAAAACGCCCACCGCGGTCTCCGGCAGGCCGTGAGGACCCTCACATCAGACTCCGGACGTGACCGGTTCCGGGCTTGCCGGTGCGGCAGGTGGTGCGAGGTCCTCAGGCGGGGACGTCCGTCGCTGCAGGTCGAGCTTGCGGGCCACGAGCAGGACCAGGACGGCGTAGGTCCCTGCCTGCGTCAGGGTCACCGGGATGTTCTCCCAACCCACCTCCGAGACCTGGAGCGTGGAGCTCAGGTCGGAGAAGAGCAGCGCGTAGCCGAACGCCAGGAAGTTGTTCAGGATGTGCATCGCGATGCCGACCTCGAGGCCCCCGGTTCGGACCACCAGCCAGCCGGCGATGAGGCCGAACATGAACCGGTCGAAGAACAGCGGGAAGTTCTGCACGCCGTGAGCCAGTGCGAACAGCGTGGCCGTGCCCAGGATCGCGACCCACCGGGCTACCCAGGCCGGGACCGACTGGAAGGACCAGAACGACCCGATCGCCTGCATCAGGTAGCCCCGGAAGACGTACTCCTCCCCCGCGGCCTGCAGCGGCGTGGTCAGCAGCACGATCAGACCCAGCAGGAGCGTGGTCGCCCCGATCTGGTTGACCTGCCCGCTGCTGACGTCCGCGTCCTGGGATCCCGGCAGCAGCATGCTCACGACGATCTGGGCGACGAGCGCGACCACCGAGATGCCGACGAAGATGAACAGCACCTTCCAGCGGATCTTCGGCACGACCGAGGACAGCCAGCGTGGACGCATCCGATGCAGGAGCCGCATGACTCCCCAGCACACGAGGATCCCCGCCCCGAGGCTCAGGTTGAGGTAGAGCAGACCCGCAGGCCCGACCGACTCCAGGTTCGCGGCGTCCTGGAAGTTGTCCCAGAACGAGCCGGACTCGAACATGACGCCGACGATCAGGATCGGCATCAGGAGCAGCGGCGCCACCAGGACCAGGCCCACGAGCACGAGCAGGACGCCCACGATCGGCTTCCACCACGCGTAGTTCCAGGTGCGCAGCATCTGGTGGTACTCGCGAGGCGCCGGATGCGGGAAGCTGGGCAGTGCCGGCTTCTGGGGCGGAGGCGCCCAGACGACCGGCGGGGGCGGTGACCCCTGTGGAGGCCCACCCCAACCGGGCGGCGGCCCCCATCCCGGGGGGACCTGCCACGGCGCCTGGGACGATCCCGGATGCGGACCCTGATAGGGGCCCGCAGGCGGCGGCGGAGCGCCCCAGGCAGGAGGAGGCGGCCAGGGCTGGCCCTGCGGCGGCCCCCACCCGGACGGCCGTTGGCCGTTCTCGGGCTCCTGGCCGTTCTCGGGACGTCGGTCGCTCATGGAGTCCCCCCTCGCTCGATCAGATGTCCTGGGCGCTGAGCAGCCGGGACAGGGATCGCTCGCGTCCGAGCAGCTCGAGCGACTCGAACAGCGGCGGCGAGATCTTCCTGCCGGTGACGGCCACCCGCACCGGCCCGAACGCGTGGCGCGGCTTGAGGCCGAGGCCCTCCACCAGCGCCTCGCGCAGCGCGGCCTCGATGGCGGGCGTGACCCAGCTCTCCAGCGCGGCCAGCGCATCGTGCGCAGCCTTCGCCACCGCGCGACCGTTCTCGTCGAGCACCTTCTCGACGTCGGCGGGATCCCGCTCGAACCGGTCCTCGTCGACGAAGAGGAAGCCGAGCATCTGAACCGACTCCCCCAGCGTGACCATGCGCTCGTTGACCAGCGGCGTGGCCTCGTCCAGGAGGGCCCGCTGCTCGGCCGTGACCTCGTCACCGAGGAGACCGGCAGCCTGGAGGTAGGGAACCATCCGCTCGGCGAAGTCCTCGACGCTGAGCAGGCGCATGTGCGCTGCGTTGATGGCCTCGCACTTCTTCATGTCGAAGCGGGCGGGGTTCGGGTTGACCCGGCTGATCTCGAAGGCCTCGACCATCTCGTCGAGCGTGAAGACGTCGCGGTCCTCGGCGATGGCCCACCCGAGCAGCGCCACGTAGTTGAGCAGACCCTCTGGGAGGAAGCCGGCGTCGCGGTAGCCGAGCGCGTTCGCCTCGGGGTCACGCTTGGACAGCTTCTTGTTCCCCTGGCCCATGACGTAGGGCAGGTGGCCGAACTCGGGTGCCGACCCACCGCCGACGCCGACCTTGGCGAGTGCCTCGTGCAGCGCGACCTGGCGCGGCGTCGAGGAGAGCAGGTCCTCGCCACGGAGGACGTGCGTGATCTCCATGAGGGCGTCGTCGACGGGGTTGACCAGGGTGTACAGGGGGTGGCCGTTGCCGCGGACCAGGACGTAGTCCGGGACGTTCTCGGGCTGGAAGGTGATGTCGCCGCGCACCAGGTCGGTGAAGGTGATCGGCTCGTCGGGCATCCGGAAGCGTAGGACCGGCATCCGCCCCTTGGCGATGAACGCCGCGGTCTGGTCCTCGGTCAGGTCGCGGCAGTGGCCGTCGTACCCGCTCATGCGGTTCTCGGAGCGAGCCTGCTCGCGCCGCTCGTCGAGCTCCTCCTGCGTGCAGTAGCAGTCGTAGGCGTAACCCGCCTCGTGGAGCTTGCCGGCGGCGTCGCGGTAGACGTCGAAGCGCTCGGACTGGAGGTAGGGCCCGTAGTCGCCACCGACCTCGGGGCCCTCGTCCCAGTCGAGGCCCAGCCAGCGGAAGAGGTCGAGGAGGTTGTCGTAGGACTCCTGGGTGTTGCGCGCGGCGTCGGTGTCCTCGATGCGGAAGACGAAGGTGCCTCCGTGGTGCCGCGCGAAGGCCCAGTTGTAGAGCGCCGTGCGCACCAGACCCACGTGGGGGCTGCCGGTGGGCGAGGGCGCCATGCGGACACGGACGGGGGACGCCGGGGCGTCAGTCACGGGATACCACCTTGTTCGTCAGGGTCCCGATGCCGGAGATCGTCACGTCGACCTCGTCACCGGGGCTCATCGGGCCGACACCCTCAGGGGTGCCGGTGAGGATGACGTCGCCGGGGAGCAGCGTCATCACGGAGGAGACGTGCGCCACGAGGGTGGGGACGTCGAAGATCATGTCCTTCGTGCGACCGTCCTGCTTCAGGTCGCCGTTCAGGTGCGTCTGGACCTGCAGGTCGGCGGGGTCGAGCTCGGTCTCGATCCACGGGCCGAGCGGGCAGAAGGAGTCGAACCCCTTGGCCCGGGTGAACTGGACGTCGCTCTTCTGCAGGTCGCGCGCGGTGACGTCGTTGCCGACGGTGTAGCCGTAGACCACGTCACCCACCCGCTCGGGCGCGACGTCTCGGCAGATGCGCCCGATGACGACCGCGAGCTCGCCCTCGTAGTGCAGGTCCGAGGTCTGCCTCGGGTAGAACACCGGGTCGTTGGGACCCACCACGGAGGTGTTCGGCTTCATGAACATCAGTGGCTCGGCAGGAAGGTCGTGGCCCAGCTCGGCGGCGTGGGCGGCGTAGTTCCGGCCGATGCCGACCACCTTGCTCCGCGGGATCACCGGCGCGAGCAGCCGCACGTCGGCGAGCGGGTACTGCTCCTCGGTGAGGTGGACCCCGACGTACAGGGGGTCGCCTGCGAGGGCGACCACCATGGCGTCGTCGGCGGGGATGCCGAGCTCGTCGACCTCGCCGCTGACCACGCCGTACATCGGCTCTTCTCCGGTGGTGAACCTTGCGATACGCACGGGGTCGAGCCTACCTGCGCGGCCCCACCCGGCCGCCTTCTACCCTCGTGGCTGTGGAGAACCAGGCGACGCTCACCCGAGAGGTGCTCCAGGCACCGGTGTGGCACGCCCGGCGAGCCGCCCACGAGGAGCGGGTGGACGTGTGGGTGCAGCCGCACCTCGAGCGACGGCGGACCAAGCGCGCGCACCCGGTCGAGGACTTCCTGTTCACCTACTACTCCCAGCGTCCTGCCGCGCTGCGCCGCTGGGACCCCGGGTACGGCGTGGTCCTCGAGGACGCCGGTGAGTACGCCGGGCTCAAGGGGTACGTCGAGACCGCCGAGGCCCGTGCCGGGATCACGGTCTCCCGCGAGCACGTCCTGGGCCAGACGCGGCTGCTGCGCGGACTGCGCAACCTGCTGACCGCAACCGCCTCCCGGCCTCCGCAGCTGGGGTGCTTCGGCATGCACGAGTGGGCGATGGTCTACCGGCTCGACCCGTCCGAGGTACGCCACGCGTCGTGGCCGCTGCGCCTGGGGGCCGAGGGCACCGACGAGGTCGTCGAGCGGCACCGCATCGCCTGCTCCCACTTCGACGCCTACCGCTTCTTCACCGACGAGGCGCGGCCGCGCAACACGTTGAACCCGGGCCGCGACGACCGGGCGGAGTTCGAGCAGCCGGGGTGCCTCCACGCCGGGATGGACCTCTACAAGCACGCCTTCCGGCTGAGCCCCCTGGTCCCGAGCGAGCTGGTGGCCGACAGCTTCGAGCTCGCCCACGACATCCGGGTCCTCGACATGCGGGCCTCGCCGTACGACCTCGCCGACCTCGGCTACTCCCCCGTGCGCGTCGAGACCCCGGAGGGCAAGCAGGAGTACGTCGCGGCGCAGCGCACGTTCGCCGAGCGCGGCGCCCCGTTGCGGGCCCGGCTCATCGCCGAGGTGGAGCGGCTCCTCGCCGCCTAGCGTCGCTGCTCGCGGGGCGGCTCAGTCCACCTCGTCCGGGTCGAGGTAGAGGCAGAAGGGGTGTCCGGCCGGGTCGAGCATGACCCGCACGTCGTCCTGCGGCTGGAAGGACGCCACCTCGGCGCCGCACTCCACGGCGTACGCGATGGCCTGGTCGAGGTCGTCGACCTCCAGGTCGAGGTGCAGCGCCATCTGCTGCTCGCCCTCGACGGCCGGCCAGACCGGGCGGACGTACTTCTCCTCCTGCTGGAAGGCGAGGTTGTAGCCGGACTCCTTGGAGGGGGCGAGCGTCACCCAGTCGTCCGCCTCGTCGAAGATCTTCCAGTCGAGCAGGCGCTGGTAGAAGTGGGCGAGGGCACGGGCGTCCGGGGCGTCGAGGACGACCCCGAACCACTGCTTCTTGGTGCGTAGAGGCATGCCGACACCCTTGCACGACCCCGGGCTTGTTCCGAGGTCAGTCGTCGGACGACTCGCCCTCCTGCGAGAAGGACGGCACACCTGCGACGCACTCGGCGCGCGCCTTCACCTGCCCTCCCTCCCCGGCGAAGGTCACCTCGACCTCCTGCGGGCCACGCGAACCGACCTCCACGCGGTAGTCGTCGCTCGGGGTCGCGGACTGCAGTGCGATGACTGCTCCGCTGCAGCGGGCGACGACGATGCCTGCCTCGCGCTGCCAGGCCCGCTCGCGGTACGTCGGGGCGGCGCTGCGATCCGGTCCGGCGGAGGAGGACGCCACCGGCGCCGAATGCTGCGGGGAGGACCCATCGGACCCGGTGCCGCCACCCGCCTCAGCCGGGGTCCCCGACACCGCCGGCAGCGGCGGGAGGCCGCCCGCGTCGAACAGCGCCTGCTGTCCCGCGCTGTCGATCACCACCCACGTGATGCCCGAGGCGACCGTCACGACGGACACCCAAGCCAGCGCGCCCATGAGCACCGGTCGCCTGGTCATGGGCCCACTCTCCCACCAAGCCGCTCCGGCCCGACGCGATCCTGGCGTAGCGTGCCAGCATGACCAGCATCCTGGTGGTCGAGGACGATCCTGGGATCCACGGTGCCCTCACCCGCGGGCTCGGCGAGCGAGGGCACGCGGTCTCCGTGGCCAGGGACGGGCTGAGCGCACTGGACCTGGTCATCAAGGTCGAGCCCGAGGTGGTCCTGCTGGACCTCGGCCTCCCGGACATCGACGGCCTGCAGGTGCTGGCGATGCTGCGGGGCCTCGGAGACACCCCCGTCATCGTGATCACCGCCCAGGACGACGACCGGATGATCGTCAGGGCGCTCGACGCGGGAGCCGACGACTACGTCGTCAAACCGTTCGGGCTGGACCAGATCGCTGCGCGCATCCGGGCGGTCCTCCGGCGCGGCAGCAGCGGCTCCCCGGAAGGGCCCGTGGTGGTCGGTGAGCTCGCCATCGACGCACGGACGCGCTCCGTCCGGCTGGCGGGCGAGCCGCTCGAGCTGTCGCGGAAGGAGTTCGACCTGCTGCACGCACTGGCCAGCCGCCGCGACCAGGTGGTCTCGAAGCGAACGCTGCTCGCCGAGGTGTGGCAGCAGGCCTACGGCGGCGGCGAACGGACGGTCGACGTCCACCTGTCCTGGCTGCGCCGGAAGCTCGGGGAGACCGCGGCCCACCCTCGCTACCTGCACACGGTCCGCGGTGTCGGCATACGGCTGGCTGCCCCGACTCTCGAGGACGACGCCCTCGGGGTGGACCTGACGGGGGCGGACGAACCCGTCGGTGGTGAGGCACCTGACGATGGCACCGGAAGGTCCTGATGCGCCGCCGGATCGGGTGGGTGGTCGCCGCCACCACATCAGCGGTGGTCCTCGTCTTCGTGATCCCGCTGTGCCTCCTGGTGCGCTCGATGGCCGAGGACCGCGGCATCGCCAGCGCCAACCAGGAGGCGCGCAACGTCGCGATCCTGGTCTCGGGCCTGTACGACAACCCACGTCTGGCCGACCTCGTCGCGGCGGTGGACCAGCGTGCTCCCGCGCGTACGAGCGTGCTGACTGCACAGGGTGAGGTGCTCGGCGTACCCGCCCCCGGCATGGCCGACGACCCCCGGGTGAAGCAGGCTCAGGACGGACAGGCGTTCACCGTGGTCGACGGAACGGGCGCGCAGATCCTCGTCCCCGTGGTGACACCGGAGGGCACGGACGTCGTCCGCACCACGGTCAGCACGGCCACGCTGCGTCAGGGCGTGACTCGTGCGTGGCTCGGCATCACGGCGCTCGGGCTCGGGCTCCTGGTCGCCGCCGTCGTGATCGCCGACCGGCTGGGGAGACGCGTCAGCACACCGGTGACGGACGTGGCCGCGGCCGCCCACCGGCTCCGCGAGGGCGATCTCGACGCCCGGGCAGAACCGTCCGGGCCGCCCGAGACCCGGGAGCTGGCCGAGGCGCTGAACCGCCTCGCCGCCCGGATCACCGAGCTCCTCGCCGCCGAGCGGGCGGCAGTGGGAGACCTCTCGCACCGGCTCCGGACGCCGGTGACCGCGCTCCGGCTCGACGCGGAGGCCGTCGACGACGCGGCGCTGGCGGAACGGCTCCAGCAGCACATCGGTCAGCTGCAGCGCACGGTCGACGCCATCGTCAAGGAAGCCCGGCGCCCGGTGCGCAGCGACATGCGCTCCGGGTGCGACGCGACCGCCGTGGTCCGGGAGCGCGCGGCGTTCTGGTCCGCCCTTGCCGAGGACCAGGAGCGCCCCTTCGAGGTCGACCTCCCGGCCGAGCGCGCGCCGGTCGTTCTCGACGCGGGAGACGTGCGCGACATCGTCGACGTGCTGGTGGACAACGTGTTCGCCCACACCCCCGAGGCAACTCCCCTGTCCGTGACGCTGCGGCACGAGGACGGTCACCTCATGCTCACGGTGGCGGACCGTGGGCCCGGCTTGGCGACGCGGCCCACGGCGTCTGCCGACCGAACAGGCTTCAGCGGTCTCGGGCTCCAGATCGTGCGACGCACGGTGAACGCCTTCGGAGGCCACGTCGTGGTGGACAGCGCTCCCGGCGGGGGGACACGCGTCAGCGTCGACCTGCCGGAGAGCCCAGCGGACGGCGGCCTTCGACGACACCGTCAGTCCTCCTCCGGCTCCTGATCGTCAGCGCCGTACTCGTGGTCGCCGTGCTCGGAGTCGTCACCGTGCTCCGACTCGTACCCGTGCTCGGCCTCGTCGGTGCGCTGTCCGCTCGCGGTCCCGGCGTAGGACTCCCCGGTGCCGTAGCCGGGCGGGGCGGCCGGCCCGTCGGCGCTCGGTGCGTCGTACACGACCACGGTGCGGTGGACGTGCCTGACGCAGACACCGTTCTGAAGCCGGGTCGGCGGCTTGCAGTCGCCCAGTCGGGCACGGACGACCGGGGCGGTGGAGGCGACGGGCGCAGGACGCGCGGCGGCAGGCGCGGTCTGGTCGGAGGACTGCGGTAGCTCCGCACCGCTCTGGTAGGCCACCACCCCGGCGGCCACCCCGGCCACGGCTCCGACGAGCCCGGTGATGGCGGTTGCGACTCTCATGGCTGCTCCTTCCGATCGGGGGCGCCGCTGCACACGGGCCCATGTCGCGACGGTGACCCGGCCGGGGCTATGGGCGCGTCGTGACGACGTCAAGACCCGGTTAAGGAACGACACCGTCGGATGGAGTCCGAACGTCCCCGGTACGCCGGGCGCGTGCCCGGCGTACCGGGGACGCGTCTGACGGAGGCTTAACACTGCGATGAGGACCGCTTGCGCATGAGAGGAGCAGTGTCTGCTCCACGAAGCCCCCTGCGGAGGGACACCTCATGACCTACACAGCACGCTCGCGCGACCGGTTCCTGCGGCTCGTGGCGGCGCTGACCGGTACGGCGGCCTTCGCGACGGTCGCCGGCGCGGGCGTCGCCACCGGGCTCGCCGCGAGGCAGACCGCCCTGCGCGACCAGGAGCGCGCACAGGAACAGGCACGACGGGAACAGGCCATGCGCGCTGCCACCGCGGCCGCTGCCGCCGCCCAGCCACCACGCGTCGTCTGGGTGACGAAGAAGCGGCCCACTCGCACGGTGGTGCACACGCGCGTGGTGCACCGCGTGAGCGGGTCCGGTGTGTCGAGCGTGGGACCGGGTGGTGCGGTCAGCGGCTACGCCACCGGAGGAACCACGTCCGGCCCCTCAGGCGGTGGATCGGCAGGCACCCTGCCCCCGCCTGCTCCGGCACCTGCGCCGCCCCCCGCCCCGGCTCCGGCTCCGACGAGCGGGTCCTGACCATGACCGCCACGTCGCAGGCGAGGCCGACGTCGCTCACCTGGCGCGCGCTCGGCACCTACGTGTACCTCGCCACCGCCGACCCGGCGCAGCTCGGACCCGCGCAGGCGATGGCGCAGGCCGTGCTCGCCGAGGTCGACCGCACCTGCAGCCGGTTCCGGTCCGACTCGGACCTCATGCGGGCCAACGCCCGTCCGGGCCGATGGGTCGCGGTGGACCCGCTGCTGGTGGCGGCGGTGTCCGTCGCAGTGGAGGCGGCCGAGCACACCGACGGCCTGGTGGACCCGTGCCTGGGCCGGTCGATGGTCCAGCTCGGCTACGACGCGGACCTGGACGAGGTACGCCGGAGGCCCGCGCCGACCGCCCCCGATCCGACCAGCCCCGATCCGACCAGCCCGGGGCCACCACCTGCCCCACGCCGTGGCGCGTGGCGGGACATCGGCCTGGATCCGGACGGGGCGGTGCGTGTCCCGCACGGCTGCTCCCTCGACCTCGGGGCCACGGCGAAGGCCTGGGCGGCCGACCTGGTGGCCGCGACGCTCGTCGACGGTCTCGGCTGCGGTGTCGTCGTGAGCCTGGGCGGGGACATCCGTTGCGACGCACCACCGGACTCGTCGGGTCCGGGCTGGCCGGTGCGTGTCACCGAGCGACCGGGCGAGGGACGGGGTCAGACCGTGTGGCTCGCCGGTGGCGGCCTGGCCACGTCCAGCACCACGGTCCGGCGCTGGAGCAGCGGCGGACCGGTCCGTCATCACATCGTCGACCCGCGGACCGGCCTTCCCACGACGGGCCCGTGGCGCACGGTGACCGCGACAGGCCCCACCTCTGTCGCGGCGAACACGGCGAGCACCGCCGCGCTCGTCCTCGGCGATCAGGCCCGGCCGTGGCTGCGGGACCGGTCGGTGACCGCGCGGCTCGTGTCGGACACCGGCGCGGTCCACGCGGTCGGCTCCTGGCCCTGTGCCCTTCCCTCGGCCGGAGCCCCCGGGCTGCCCTTCTCACCGGAGGAGGAGCTCTCGTGATGGACGGTCCGATGCTCTGGTACGTCAACCGTGGCACCGGCCTCGTGCTGCTCGTCCTGCTGACCCTCACGACTGTGATGGGCGTGCTTTCTACGCGTAGTGACGAGCGGCGAGGGCTGCCGCGGTTCGTCACGCAGTCGGTGCACCGGAACCTGAGCCTGCTGTCGGTCACCCTGCTCGTCGTCCACGTGGTGACCGCTGTGGCCGACGAGTACGTCGACATCCGCTGGTGGCAGGCGCTGGTTCCCGTCGGCGCGACCTACAAGCCGCTCTGGCTGGGACTCGGGACGCTCGCCCTCGACCTGATCGTCGTCGTGGCCGTCACCAGTCTCCTGCGCCGCAGGCTCCCCCACCGCCCTTGGCGTGCCGTGCACCTGACCGCCTACGCAGCCTGGGGCCTCGCCGTCGCTCACGGCCTCGGCATCGGGACCGATGCGACCGCCTCGTTCATGGTCTGGCCGACCCTGGCGTGCGTGGCCCTGGTCGGGGCCGCCGGGTCGGTCCGGGCGCTCTGGGCGGCCGACTCCTCGTGGCGCGCCCGCCGAGCCGCCCGGTCCTTCCCTCCGACCGCCTGGGAGCCACACCGATGAACGCCCTGCTCCTGCCCTGCCCCACCCACCACGACCCGCACCAGACCATCCATGTGCACGAAGGACCTCAGGTCCTGCACCACCTCGAGGTGGGCCCCACCCTCGCCGACCATCGCGGGCTCCACGGTGCCGCTCCCCGGTGGACCGCGGCCGAGCTGCTCGAGCGCCTCCACGAGGTCGACGTCCGGGGTCGTGGCGGGGCGGGGTTCCCCTTCGCGAGGAAGCTCGAGACCGCGCGGGACACCCGCGGCCGGACGACGGTCGTGGTGAACGCAAGTGAGGGCGAGCCCGCGAGCTTCAAGGACGCCGCTCTGGCCCTGACCCGGCCCCACCTCGTCCTCGACGGAGCCGCCGTCGTCGCCCGCGCGCTCCGAGCCCGGTCGGTCCACCTCGTCGTGCCCGCGGACCGGCCGGGCGTCGGGAGGCGCCTGCGCAAGGCGGTCGCCGAGCGGCAGCAGCGCGACCGCGGCCTGCGCTGGGTGGTCCACCACGCCGCCCCGCGCTTCGTCGCGGGTCAGGCGCGGGCCGTCATCGAGCTGATCTCCGGCCGGGAGAACCTCCCGGTCACCGCCTGGGAGCCCGAGGCGCGCTCCGGCTACCGGGGACGTCCCACCCTGCTCAGCAACGCGGAGACGTTCGCGCAGGTGGGTCTGGTGGCGCTCGGAGGCCCCGGCCGGTATCGCGAGCACGGGACGTCCGCGGAGCCCGGCACGATGCTCGTCACCCTCCACGGGGGCGAACCTCCCCGGGTACTCGAGGTGGCCCATGGCACCCCCTGGTACGACCTGCTTCCGGCCGAGTCGCTCGCGCGCCCGGTCCTCGTGGGCGGCTTCCACGGCACCTGGGCACCGCCCGGGGCGCTCGCCGACCTGAGCGTCTCCCGGGTCGCGATGGCCGAGCGAGGGCTCGCTCTCGGGGCCGGGGTGGTCCTCCCCCTCGCCCGGGGCGACTGTCCGCTGTACCGCACGGCGAGGATCACCACCTACCTCGCGTCGCAGTCCGCCGGCAGGTGCGGTCCGTGCTTCAACGGCCTCCCCGCTCTGGCGCACGCCGTCTGGCAGGCCCACGACGGAGAGCCCGCGACGTCCCGCCTGCACGACCTCAGCCGCCTGGTGACCCGCAGGGGAGCCTGCGCCCACCCGGACGGGACGGCCCGCATGGTGGAGTCCCTGCTGGCTGCCTGTCCCGAGGAGATCGAGGCGCACGCGAAGGGCGCCTGTGCCTACGCCGCGGCAGCCGCTGCGGCCCGCGGGTCGCGCGGGGACCCCCTGGAGAGAGGAGCCCTGCCATGACGCACCAGATCCGGGTCGACTGGCCGGCCTGCCATGCCCGGGGGCTGTGCTTCGAGCTCGTGCCCGAGGTCGTCACCCTCGACCAGTGGGGCTATCCGGTGATCACCGGGGACATCGAGCCCGACCTGCTGCCCCTGGCCCGCGAGGCCGTGCGCAGCTGCCCGACCCTCGCGCTCCGCCTGACCCGTCGACCCACCTGAGACGCCCGCGTCCTCACCAGCAGTCCCGCGTCCTCACCAGCAGTCCGGGTGCCGGTCGTGCCACGGGGCTGCCTCCTCGACCTGGGCGCACAGCGACAGCAGGAGCCGCTCCTGTGCCGGGCGGGCGGCCAGCATCACGCCGACCGGCAGCCCCTCGGGGGTCATGTGCAGGGGCAGCGACGCCGCGGGCATTCCGGTGACGTTCCAGGCCGAGGTGTAAGGCGTGAAGGCCTTCTGGTTCTCGAAGTCGCGGGCGGGGTCCCCGTCGTCACGGATCTCCCCCACGCGCAACGGGGGCTGCGCGAGGGTCGGGGTCAGCACCGCGTCGTACGGCGCGAGGCGGGCCAGCGCCTCTGCCGCGATGCGCCGCAGCTCACCGACCGCGAGGCCGAACTGCGGACCGGACACCTGCTCCCCTCTCCCGCGGAGCCAGCGGGTCAGCGGCCGCATCAGTCGCTCGTTGCCCTCAGGCACGGGCGTGAGCGCGGTCAGCACCGACCAGCAGGTCTCGAACGTCGGGACGGCGTCCGCGGCCAGCGGAACGTCGATCTCCTCCACGTCGTGGCCCAGGTTCTCGAGCAGCCGGGTGGCCTCCTCGTAGGCGCGCAGGCAGTCGCCGTGGACCTGGGCCGTGGCGATCACCGGGGTGCTGAAGCGGCCGATCCGCAGCCGCCCGGGCTCGCGGGAGCAGGCGTCGAGGAAGGTCTCCCCGGCAGGCAGCGGCGGAGCCCAGAACGGGTCACCGACGGCCGGGCCGGCCATCACGTCGAGCATGGCCGCGGCGTCGCGCACCGTCCTCGTCAGGGGACCGTTCGCACCGAGGCCCACCGGGTCGCCGTAGATCGGCCCGGGGCTGATCCGCCCGCGGCTGGGCTTGAGCCCGAAGAGGCCGCAGCAGCTCGCGGGAATCCGGATCGAGCCGCCTCCGTCGGACCCCTGTGCCAGAGGGACAAGTCCAGCGGCGACGGCGGCGGCAGCGCCCCCGCTGGAGCCGCCGGCCATCCGGTCGAGGTCGAACGGCGTCCGGGACGGCGGTGCGACGTCCGGCTCGGTGTAGCAGGGCGACCCGAACTCTGGCGCGCTTGTCTTCCCCAGGCTGGGCATCCCCGCCGCCTCGAGGCGCAGGACCACCTCGTCGGAGACGTCGGGGACGTAGTCCGCCGTGGCCGCGGAGCCCAGCGTGGTGCGGATGCCCGCGGTCATGTTGAGGTCCTTGATCGCGGTCGGGACCCCGTGCAGCGGGGATCGGTCGCCCCCGTCGGCGATCGCCTCCTGCGCCTGCGCGGCCTGAGCCCGGGCGCGCTCCGCGGTGACGGTGACGAACGCGCCGACCGTGTCGGAGAGCGCCTCGACCCGGGCCAGGTAGTGCTCGACGAGCTCGAGGGGCGAGATCTCGCCCGCGCGGATCGCTGCACCCTGCTCGAGCGCGGTCAGGTCGTGGAGGTCGGCCATGCCGGGACGCTACCGCCTCCCGCAGGGGTACGGCGGGAGGTCGCCGGTCGGCGCTGTTGCGGGGGCGCTACCCGGCAGGATCTGCCATACCTAGTGCGGCCGCTCCCCGTGGCGGCGCAGGCCGAAGGTCACCGCGTCGAGCAGAGCGCCCCAGGACGCCTCGATCACGTTGTGCCCGACCCCGACGGTGACCCACGACCGCTCGCCGTCGCTGGTCTCGATCAGCACGCGCGTCACCGCGTCGGTGCCGTGCCCCTGGTCGAGGATGCGCACCTTGTAGTCGATGAGCTCGAACTTCGCGACCTCCGGGTAGGCCTGGCCGATCGCCTCGCGCAGTGCCTGGTCGAGTGCGTTCACGGGGCCGTTGCCCTCGCCG
This sequence comes from uncultured Actinomycetota bacterium, assembly GCA_963823965.1. GTDB lineage: Bacteria > Actinomycetota > Actinomycetes > Propionibacteriales > Nocardioidaceae > Nocardioides_C. The sequence goes on from CAWGNO010000002.1 coordinate 609,721, forward strand.
GTGGTGATGATCCGGGCGCCGCCTGCGCGCAGCTTGATGGTCGCCTCGGAGACGGCCTCCTCCCCGGGCTTCGAGTCGGTGATGACCCGCCAGGACTCGACGTCGACGTACGCCGGGCGCTGCCCCTCGACCTCCTCGAGGAGCAGGAGCTCGAAGGAGGCGTCGGCCGCCTCGAAGGTGTACCCGCGGGACTCGAGCTCCTTGACGCGGTGGGTGATCCGCGTGACGAGGTCCTTGTCCTGTCCGAGCTCGAACCCGAGCTCGCGCCCCTTGAGCTCGATGCTGGCCCGGCCGGCCATGTCGGAGACGAGCAGCCTCATGTCGTTGCCGACCAGCATCGGGTCCATGTGCTGGTAGAGGTTCGGGTCGATCTTGATGGCGCTGGCGTGCAGCCCCGCCTTGTGGGCGAACGCGCTGACCCCGACGTACGGCTGTCGCGACGCGGGCGGGAAGTTGGTGACCTCGGCGACGGCGTGCGCGATCCGGGTGGCATCCCGCAGGCGTCCCCCGGGCAGGACCTGGCGGCCCTGCTTGAGCTCGAGGTTCGCCACGACGGACACCAGGTCAGCGTTGCCGGTGCGCTCGCCGTACCCGTTCAGGGTGCCCTGGACGTGGCTGGCGCCGGCGTCGACGGCCGCGAGGGTGTTCGCGACCGCGCAGCCGGTGTCGTTGTGGCAGTGGATGCCGACGCGGACGCCCGTGCTCTCGATGACGTCGTTCACCACGTCGGCGACCCAGGGCGGCAGCATCCCGCCGTTGGTGTCGCACAGCGCGGCGACCTCGGCACCGGCCTCCGCCGCCGTGCGCACGACCTCCAGGGCGTAGTCGCGGTTCTCGCGGTACCCGTCGAAGAAGTGCTCGGCGTCGAGGAAGACCCGCTGCCCCTCTGCCCGGAGGTGCGCCACGGTGTCACGCACCATGGCGAGGTTCTCCTCCAGCGTCGTGCGCAGCGCGAGCTCGACGTGGCGGTCGTGGGACTTGGCGACGAGCGTGACCACGCTCGCGCCGCTCTCCCGAAGCGCGGCGACCAGCGGATCGTCCGCGGCCTTCATGCCTGCGCGACGTGTGGCGCCGAACGCGGTGAGCTCGGCGCTCTCGAGCCGAAGCTCCTCCCGAGCCCTGCGGAAGAACTCGGTGTCCTTGGGGTTGGCTCCCGGCCAGCCTCCCTCGATGTAGCCGACCCCGAGACCGTCGAGCTGTCTGGCGATCGTCAGCTTGTCGGCGACGGAGAGGTTGAGCCCCTCCTGCTGGGCGCCGTCGCGCAGCGTCGTGTCGTAGACGTGGAAGTCGGCGGACGGGCTGCCGGCTGTGCTCATCGTGGGCTCCTCGGGGCTGGTGGACGTCGCAGGGAGGTTGCTGCCGTGCTCGTGGGGTGCCCCTGTGGTGTGCCGGTCGTCGCGTCGGACAACAAAAAAACCTCCCGTGTTCACGAGAGGTCAGCGCACCGAGCGGGGCTCGACGCGCTAGCTGATAATGACTTCCTGCCTGGTCACACGTCGAGTGTGCCAGACCTGTCCGACCTGCGGAACCAGGTCTCGGGATGCGGTCGTCCTCACAGCCAGCGCGCGAGGTCGCCGAGGAGGGTGCCCTGGCGCCACGGCGGCCCGGGCATCGGCGCCCACGACGTACCCGTGCTCACCAGGAAGTAGGCGCAGCCGGCGGCGGCGACGCCCACCACGAGGGCGCTCACCCAGCCCACCGCGGGTCGCCGGGTCGCGGCCAGGACCAGGCTGCGGGTCGGCCCCCGGAGCCTCCTGCTCGCCGGTCCCCACCAGAGCGAGAACGCCAGGACCGACCCCATGAGCAGCAGGCCGGAGGTCTCGGGCGCCCGGAAGACCAGCAGCCCGAGACCCACGAGGACGGCCAGCGCGACCGACCAGAGCATGAGGACGAGCGTGCCTCCGGTGGCCACGAGGAGGTACCAGGGCGAGGTGAGCGCGGCGAGCGGCACGTCGTACCACCTCCGGCCTCGACGCCAGGTGCGCTCGCGCACCGCCTCGGCCGTCCAGGACCACGTGCGCAGGGCGAGGGCGCCGGCCGCGACGCCCACGACGGAGAGGTACGGCGCCCATGCGAACGCGAGCACGACCATCGCGAACAGTCCGCCGAGCAGGAGCCCCCGCTGGAGCCGCGCCGTGCCCGCAGGCGGCGGACGCCAGGCCTCGGGCGGGGCGGTCTGCTGGTCGGTGGAGGGCGGGCGTGGCTGCATGTACGGCGCGCGGGCAGCCGGCTGGAACGTCGTGAGGGGTGTCGTGGGGGGAGCCGACGGCGGTGGCGACGCGGTCGTGAACGGCGTGGTCGGCGGCGTGATGGGGCTCCCGTCGACGACCGTCTCGGCCACCGTCCGCGCCTCCTCGAGGTGCGCGGTCGCCGGGTCCTCCGGGATCACGTCGGTCGCGTCGGGGTCCGGTCGCTGGGAGGCCAGCGCGAGCGGCATCGTCGCCTCATCGAGCGCCGGCCGCTTCCCGTTCGGGCGGGGTCGCAGGTCGGCCAGCAGGGCCGCCAGAGTCGGTCGCGCCTCCGGGTCCGGCGCCAGCGCCGCCTCCAGCACCGGGGCGAGCTCGGCCGGCACGCCGCCCAGGTCGTACTCGCCGCGACGTACCCGGTCCATGACGGCGACGGCGGGCCCGCGGCCGAAAGGCGGGGTGCCGGTCGCGGCGAAGGCCAGGGTCGCGGCCCAGGCGTGGACGTCGGCGGCGGTGGTGGCGTCGTCGCCGTAGAGGACCTCCGGCGCGAGGTAGCCCGGGGTGCCCAGCAGCCAGCCGGTCATGGTCAGGCGCGGGTCGTCGGCGAGCCGGGCGAGCCCGAAGTCGATGAGAACGGGAGCCCGCCCCTCCATGAGCACGTTGGAGGGCTTGATGTCGCGGTGCAGCACGCCGACGGAGTGGACGGCCAGGACCGCTTCGGCGAGTCCGGCGGCCAGGTAGCGCAGGTCCTCGCCCGCGACCGGCCCCTCGTCGCGGACGTGCTCGTGGAGCGAGAGACCGGGAACGTACCTGGTCGCGACGAACGGGGTGTCACCCCAGGGATCGGCGTCGATGATCTCGGCGATCCGGGGGCTGCGCACGCGTCGCAACGAGGCGACCTCTCGGGCCAGCCGTTCGCGTGCCTCGTCGTCGCCGATGATGTGGGGGCGCAGCACCTTGAGTGCCACTCGTCGCCCGTCGGTCGCCTGCGCGAGGTGCACCACGCCCATGCCGCCCTCGCCGATCCGCGCGAGCAGGCGATAGTCACCCACGCGCAGCCCCGAGGGTGGCGTGGACGCCGCGGAGCCGGTCATCTTCACCGCACTACCGTAACCGAGCAGTGCTCGCCGACCCGTGCTGAAAGCACGATGTCGCGGGCCGGCACAGGAGTGGTCCGGCCGCATGGCTGTCCCGACTCATGGCGGGGCCAGCATGGCGCCCAGACGGATCGTGGCCCGGTCGAGCCGCACGCGCGCGTTCCGACGCACGAAGCCGCTCCGCCGTCTGGGAGGTCCGGCGGAGCGGCTGCGCGGCGTGGGTGCGATCTGCTGACCGGTACTGCGCGTGACCGGCACCACGTAGACGACAGTAGGCGCACCGCGACGTTGTGTCAAAGGTTTGTCAAACGCCTGGACCCCGCATAACCTGAACACAGCATGTACACCATCAAGCAGGCCTCACGCCGCAGCGGCGTACCGGTCACCTCGCTACGGGCGTGGGAGCGGCGCTACGGCGTGGTCGAGCCACGCCGTACGGAGAGCGGCTACCGCCTGTACGACGACGAGGCGATCGCGGTCCTGGCCACCATGCGCCGCCTGGTCGACGACGGCTGGACCCCCGCGAACGCAGCCGCCGCTCTCGCCTCGGGAGAAGTCGCGACCGAAGCAGGCCCATCGCCTGCCACCGGCCTGCTCGACACCCCACCGGAGGTGCCACACGACACCGTGAGCCTCCCCTGGGCACACCCCGAGGCGGCCTCGCTGACCGAGGAGCTGCTCGACGCCGCCTCCGCCGTGGACGTCGTGACCATCGAGTCCGTGCTCGACCGCGGGTTCACCCTCGGCACGTTCGAGACCGTCGTGGACACCTGGCTGCTGCCCTCGATGCGCGCCCTCGGGGACGCGTGGGCGTCGGGGCGCGTCGACGTCGCCGGCGAGCACGCCGCCAGCTACGCCACCATGCGTCGCCTCGGCCAGTGGTTCGCCGCCGCCTCCAGCCTCGCCCGGGGACCGCGCATCCTCGTGGGGCTCCCTGCGGGAAGCCACCATGAGCTGGGCGCCCTCGCCTTCGCAACGGCAGCGCGGCGACGCGGGCTCGCCGTGGTGTACGTCGGGGCCGACCTGCCGGTCGAGAGCTGGGAACGGTCCGTCCAGGCCTTCCCCACCCGGGTCGCGGTCCTCGGGGTGCCGACGCACGGCGACCGGCCCGCGGCCACCGAGACGGCCCAAGTGCTGCTGAGGCACGGCGGGGACCTGGTCGTGGCGGCCGGCGGCGCCCACGCCGACGGGCTCGCTCCGGGCGTCGTCCACCTGGACGGGTCGGTCGCCGCGGCCGCTCTCGCGGTCGAGCAGCTCGGAGGCTGACCCTGCGACTGCCTGCCGGAACGGTCTTCACGAGGTGAGGCAGGCCGCCCCCCACCCCGAGTCAGCTCAGAGGATCCGGTGCATCCAGCCGAAGGTGTCCTCGGTGCGGCCGTACTGGAGGTCGACCAGCGCCTGGCGCACCTGCTGGGTGACCGGCCCGATGTCGTCGCCGTTGCCCGCCTCGCCGCCGCGCCAGCGCAGCTTCCCCACCGGCGTCACGACCGCCGCCGTACCGCAGGCGAACACCTCGGTGATGCGGCCGGAGGTGACGCCCTCGCGCCACTCGTCGACCGAGAACTTCCGCTCGTCGACCTTCCAGCCCTGCTGGCGGCACAGCTCGATGATCGAGGACCGGGTGATGCCCTCGAGGATGGTCCCCGAGAGCTCCGGGGTGACGATCGTGCCGTCGTCGTGGACGAAGTAGAGGTTCATGCCACCGAGCTCCTCGACCCACCGGCGCTCCACCGCGTCGAGGAAGACGACCTGGTCGCACCCGTGGTCGATGGCCTCCTGCTGGGCCGCGAGGGAGCTCGCGTAGTTGCCGCCCGTCTTGGCGGCGCCCATGCCACCGACGGCAGCACGCGTGAATTCCTCGCTCAGCCAGATGCTCACCGGCTTCAGTCCACCGGGGAAGTAGGCGCCCGCCGGCGACGCGATGACCATGTACGTCACGTGCTTGGCGGGCCGGACACCGAGGAACTTCTCCGAGGCGAACATGAACGGCCGGACGTAGAGGCTCTTCTCCCCTTCGGCGGCCGGGACCCAGCGCTCGTCGGCGCGGACCAGTGCGTCCACGGAGGCGACGAAGTCCTCGACCGGCAGCTCGGGCAGGGACAGGCGCCGGGCAGAGCGGACCATGCGCGCGGCGTTCTCCTCAGGGCGGAACGTCCACACCGAACCGTCGTCGTGTCGGTAGGCCTTCATGCCCTCGAAGATCTCCTGCGCGTAGTGCAGGACCGCGGTGGCCGGGTCCAGGGAGATCGGCGCGTACGCCGTCACCCGCGCGTCGTGCCAGCCCCGGTCAGGTGTCCACTCCGCCACGAACATGTGGTCGGTGAAGTGGAGCCCGAAGCCCGGACTGGCGAGGATCTCCGCGACCGTCGCGTCGTCGACCGGACGATCTGTGGGCTTGACATCGATGTGCAGGGAGCCTTCTCGGGATGCGCTGTCCATGAGGTGAACGGTACCTAACCTGGGTCGCGAACGGAGAGAGCAACCCGGGTTGCCGACCCGGGGCGGGCCGGGTCACCGGCCGCCCTCGCTGGGGTGCCGGTCAGCCGGCTACGCGGGCCGCGATCGCGTCGCCGACCTCGGAGGTACGGCGTGCGGGCGCGTCGACGCGCTCGGCCAGGTCGGCCACCACCGACTCCTCGACCTTGCGCGCCGCAGCCTCGAGCCCGAGGTGGTCGAGCAGGAGCGCCACAGAGAGGATCGCGGCGGTGGGATCGGCCTTCTGCTGGCCGGCGATGTCGGGGGCCGAGCCGTGGACGGGCTCGAACATGCTGGGGAAGGTGCGGTCCGGGTTGACGTTGCCGCTCGCGGCGAGGCCGATGCCTCCGGTGACGGCTGCGGCCAGGTCGGTGATGATGTCGCCGAACAGGTTGTCGGTCACGATCACGTCGAAGCGTGACGGATCGGTGGTCATGAAGATGGTGGCCGCGTCGACGTGCAGGTAGTCCACCTCGACGTCGGGGAACTCACGACCGACCTCGGCCACGAGCCGCGACCACACCGCACCGGCGTGCACGAGGACGTTGGTCTTGTGCACGAGCGTGAGCCGCTTGCGGGGACGGCGCGAGGCTCGAGCGAAGGCGTCGCGCACGACACGCTCCACGCCGAAGGCCGTGTTCACGCTGACCTCGGTGGCGATCTCGTTCGGCGTGCCCACCCGGAGCGCGCCGCCGTTGCCGACGTACGGCCCCTCCGTGCCCTCGCGGACCACGACGAAGTCGACGTCGCCGGGACTCGCGAGCGGCGAGCTCACACCCGGGAAGATCCGCGAGGGACGGAGGTTGACGTACTGGTCGAGCTCGAAACGCAGTCGCAGCAGGAGCCCTCGCTCGAGGATGCCCGGAGGCAGGTTCGGGTCACCGGGCTTGCCACCCACGGCGCCGAGGAGGATCGCATCGTGCTGCTTGATCTCGGCGAGCACCGAGTCCGGCAGCACCTCCCCCGTCGCGAGGTAGCGCTCGGCCCCGAGGTCGTAGCGGGTGGGCTCGAACTTCACACCGTCCGGGGTCGCCTGCTCGAGGACCTTGAGGGCCTCGGCAGTGACCTCCGGACCGATGCCGTCGCCGGGAATGGCGGCGAGCTTCATCGACTGCGTCATGGAGCGCGACTCTAGTTGTCGTCGGGGCGCTGCCCGCCGTTGTCCCGCAGGTCGAGAGACGCCTGCAGGGCGGCCTCCGTGGCCGCGTCGTTGTAGTCGTGACGGGTGGGGCCCCACTCGGGGTACATGTCATACATCGGTGTCTCCAAGGATCGAGTGCGCTGGTGCGCGGGGTTTCATTGGTGGGTGGCTGCAGTGGTTCGCCCGGGTTCGCACGGGGTCGTGCTGACGACGAGCGTGGGGCCGGTGACCTGGTCGACGGCCAGCTCCGCTGCGAGCCGATGAGACTCGATCCTCGAGTGCGGGTTTCGCTGCTGCGAGGAGATATCTCCGAGAAGGGTGCAGGTGATGCGTGCTTCGTGCTTCTCGCTGCGGAGGTTCTTCGTAGGGCCGAGGCAACGCCGAACTCCGCGGCGAGGTGGCCTTACTTAAGAGGCCTCGCCGCGGCGGCTGATAAGTACGAAGAAGCTCCGCATGATGGGTCAACAGTAAACGAGGAACCCTTGTGGGCAAGGGCGAATCGCGAGACCTTCTCATCATTCGAGACGCCGTACCGAGTACTGGACTCCCTTGTGGCCTTTGGCACACTGCACCCATGAGCGCACCCCTCGAGCTCCCCGACCTTGTCTCCCGCGCGTTCGACGTCTCGCGGCGCAGCGGGTACGTCTCCTTCTGCCGCAACGAGACCGGCCGTCTGCTCGCCACACTCGCGGCCAGCCGCACGGGAACGCTGGCGGAGTTCGGCACCGGGTGCGGCGTGGGCACGGCCTGGCTGCGCAGCGGCATCCGCGGCGACACCCGCATCCTCAGCGCCGAGCTCGACCCGAGTCTCGCCGGCAAGGCCGCCGAGATCTTCGAAGGCGACAGCCAGGTCGAGGTCGACGCCGCGGACTGGTCGACCCTGCGCGACCGCGGACCCTTCTCCCTGCTCTTCCTCGACGCCAAGGAGCCCAAGAACAGCGGTCCCGACACCGTGGTCGACCTCGTCGAGCCCGGCGGGATCGTCGTGCTCGACGACTTCACCCCCTGCGCCTCATGGCCCCCGGTGTTCGAGGGCAGGGTCGACGTGCTGCGCGAGCAGTGGCTGACCGACGAGCGCTTCACCACCGTCGAGGTCATGGTCGCCTCCGACGCGGCAGTCCTCATCGCCACCAAGCGCTGAGCGCGACGCTGCGTCCGTCCGCGTCGCGACAGCCCGGCAGGACCTGACGTTCGGCGGCGCGTCTCAGGCTCGGGGGACCGCGACCTCGCGGGGGTCCCCCTCGCCGAGGAGGTGCCGGAGCCGAGCGTCGAGCAGCTCGAGGGCCTCCGGGCCGTCCTCGCGCCCGACCCTCCACCGTTCCTCGAAGGCGTCATCGCCGAGCAGTCGCCGAGCAGCGAGCAGCACGGGCTCGGCCGCCTCCGAGGCCGCGGTCCACTCGGGAATCTGCCGACGCTTCCGTGTCGCGCGGGCCAGAGCCACGAGGTCGACGGCCGCCGCGGGGTTGCCCCGGGCGAGGTCGACGGCCCCCACGGCCTCGAGGCAGTACGTCGCGCCGGTGACCCACCGGTCCGCGAGCACGAGCGGAACCGCCTCGGCCAGGGAGCGCACCGCGTCGTCGGGGAACCCGTCCAGAGCGTCCACCAGCGCGAGCCCCTGGAGCGCCTGGGCGACCTGGTGGCTGTTGTCGATACCGCGAGCGCGGAGCAGCGCCGTCGAGAGGTGCTCGCGCGCAGGCTCCCGCCGTTCCACGCTCGCCAGCGCGGCCCCGAGTGTCATCTCGACCGTGGCCACGCCCCAGTCGTGGTCGATGGCCGCGTAGCGACTCGAGGCGTCCTCCAGCGACGCGCGGGCATCGTCATGACGACCGGACTGCCACAGGTGCAGGCCCCGGTAGTGGCGGGCCACCGCGGCCTCGAGCGCCAGCTCCGCACGGTCGAAGACGCCGCCTGCCTCCTCGAGGACCAGGACCGGGTCGCGTCGGGAGTCCGGCTCCCCGACGATCAGGAGCGCCACGTCGAGCAGGGCCCGCTGGACGACCGTGAGTCCCGGCCCACGGCGAGTGACCTCCGAGAGCCACACGCGGGGCTCGTCGAGCGCGTCACGCACGTAGTAGTAGACCAGGGTGTCCCAGGTCAGCCGAAGGACCGTGTCCACGTCCCCTGCCTCCAGGCCCGTGCTGATCGCCGCCCGCACGTCGGCCCGCTCCGCATCGAAACGGTCTGCCCACTCGCGTTGACGGGGGCCGCACAGGAACGGCCGCGCGCGACGTCCCAGCTCCGCGACGTACTCCTGGTGACGCCGACCCAGCTCCTCCGTCCCGCCGAGGGCTTCCAGCTGCTCGCGGGCGAAGTCGCGGATCGGCTCGAGCATCTGGATCCGCGGCTCCCCACCGCTAGGCGGGTCGTCGACCCGCAGCAGGCTCTTGTCCAGCAGTCCCGCCAGCGGTTGCTCCACGGAGCCTCCTGTGTCCGCGCAGACCGCCTCCACACCCTCGAGCGTGGCCCCGCCCGCGAAGACGGCGAGCCGCGCGAAGAGGGTGCGCTCGGAGTCGTCGAGCAGCGCGTGGCTCCACATCAACGTGGCGCGCAGAGTGCGCTGACGGGACGGCAGGTCCTCCCCCGCCGCCGCCAGGTCCAACGGGGACCCGAGCCGGTCGAGCAGCTCGGCCGGCCGGTAGAACCGAAGCCGGGGAACGACGAGCTCGATGGCCAGGGGAAGCCCTGCCAGCCTGCGGCACAGCGCCGCGACCGCCGCGGCGCGCTCACCGTCCAGGTGCAGGGTGAGTCCGCGAGCGCGCGCCCGCTCCACGAGCAGCTCCACGGCAGGAGACCGCAGCACTTCCTCCAGGCTCGCTCCCTCACCGGGTACGCCGAGCGGTCCGACCGCGACGTCGCGCTCACCGACCACCCGCAACGCCTGCCGGCTCGTGCCGATCACCTGCAGGCCAGGAACCTGCTCCAGCAGCCTCACCAGCTCCGGCCCGACGGCGACGACCTGCTCCAGGTTGTCCAGGACGAGAGTCACCGGCCGCTCCCTCAGAGCGTCCACCAGGGAGTCGAACGGGCTGAGCCCCGTGGCGCCCCGCACCCCGAGCCGGTCCGCCACGGCGGCCATCACCAACGCCGAGGACGAGACCCCTGCCAGCGGCACGAAGGCCACGTCGGCGCCGGGTCGTCCAGCCACGACGTGAGCCACCTCCAACGCAAGCCGGGTCTTGCCGACACCCCCGGGACCCGTCAGCGTCACGAGGCGGGCAGACCCCTCGAGGAGCTCCACGACCGACTCGACCTCGTCACGACGACCCACCGTCGGGGTCAACAGCGCCGGAAGCGTGACCGGAGGGGTCATGTCCGTCCGGCGGCGAGCGACGTCGAAGCGCTCGCTGAGCAGCACCGCCAGGTCCTGCGCCACGAGCTCCTCCAGCGCCTCGGCAGTGGAGAAGCGGCGGTACGACGCACCGTCACCGTCCCGGATCCGACGGAGCAGGGTCGCCAGCGCGGCCTCACGGTCCGGCGCCGGCTCCTTGATGTAGAGCAGCTGCGGCAGGCGGTGGGCGAGGCGGTACTCGTCCTCGAGCCCCGAGGCGTCCTCCCCGGGCGCGACCCAGCCGTAGCGCTGCCAGTAGATGCCGACGAAGACGTCGCTCTGGTCGAGATAGGCCCGGTAGAGGTCACGGGGAGGGTGGGGGCGGGCGCCGAGCTCGAACATGACGGGCGTCAGGCGCAGCCGCTCCACTGCGCGCCGTACCGCCAGCCGCTCGTCGGCCAGCTCACCGAGCGTCGAGGAGACGAAGACCCGCAGGCGCTGGTCCGGGGTTCGGATCATGGCAGTCCCTCCCTGTGGGGACCAGCGTGGCCCGAGGCCTCAGGCCGGGGCAAGGACCGGGCCGCCGCAAGCGACCCCGCCCTCCCCTCCGGACTGAGGTCACTCCGTCAGGTCGACCGCGCACACCGACTCGGCGTCCATGGCGGCCTTGATCTCCTCGAGGACGTGGACCGGGATGGCGGAGTCGACCGTGAGCGCCACCAGAGCGTGGCCGCCCTTGGAGTCCCGCGCCACCTGCATGCCGCCGATGTTCACCTCGGCCTTGCCGAGGATCTGCCCGACGGTGCCGACCATGCCGGGCCGGTCGGAGTAGCGCAGGAACGCCAGGTGCTCGGTGGGCTCGATGTCGAGCTCGTAGCCGTTGAGCTCCACGAGCCGCTCACGCTGGGCGATGCCGACGAGCGTCCCGGAGACCGAGACCTGCGTCCCGTCGACGAGCGTGCCGCGCAGGGTGATCAGGTTGCGGTGGTCCGGGCTCTCGGGGTCGGTCACGAGGCGTACGGCGACACCGCGCTCGGCGGCGAGGAGAGGCGCGTTGACGTAGGAGACCTGCTCCTCCACCACGTCGCCGAAGATGCCCTTGAGGGCGGCCAGCTCGAGCACCTTCACGTCGTACTGCGTGATCTCGCCGCGCACCTCGACGTCGAGCTGCTGGGCGATCTCGCCGGCCAGGCTCGTGAAGACCCGGCCCAGCTTCTCCACGAGGGGGATCCCCGGGCGCACGTCCTCGGCGATGACCCCGCCCTGGACGTTCACCGCGTCCGGGACCAGCTCGCCGCCGAGCGCCAGGCGCACCGACTTGGCGACGGCGACCCCGGCCTTCTCCTGTGCCTCCTCGGTCGAGGCACCGAGGTGCGGGGTCGCCACGACCTTCTCGAACTCGAAGAGCGGGCTGTCCGTGCAGGGCTCGCTGGCGAAGACGTCGACCCCGGCCGCGGCGACCCGCCCCTCCTTGAGGGCGACGTACAGCGCGTGCTCGTCGACGATCCCGCCCCGTGCGGCGTTGACCAGGACGAGCTCGGGCTTGACCTTGGCCAGCTCCTCCTCGCCGATCAGGCCCAGCGTCTCGGGCGTCTTCGGAAGGTGCACCGACATGAAGTCGGCCTCCGCCAGCAGCTCGTCGAGGGTGACCAGTCGGACCCCCATCTGGGCTGCGCGGCCGGCCTGGACGTAGGGGTCGTAGGCGATGACCTTCATGCCGAACGCCGACAGGCGCTGCGCGACGAGGACGCCGATCCGGCCGAGCCCCACGATCCCGACCGTCTTCTCGTACAGCTCGACGCCGGTGTACTTGCTGCGCTTCCACTCACCGTTCTTCAGCGCGGCGTTGGCGGGAGCGATGTTGCGGGCCGCGGCGAGCATGAGAGCCACGGCCAGCTCGGCGGCGGAGACGATGTTCGACGTCGGCGCGTTCACGACCATGACGCCGCTCTGGGTCGCCGCCTTCACGTCGACGTTGTCCAGCCCGACGCCGGCGCGCGCGACTACCTTCAGGCGGGTGGCGGCGGCGAGCGCCTCGGCGTCCACCTTGGTGGCGCTGCGGACCAGGATCGCGTCCACGTCGGCGATGGCGGGAAGCAGCTCGGCACGGTCGGCCCCGTTGCAGGTGCGGATCTCGAAGTCGGGTCCCAGCGCCTCGACGGTGGCGGGGCTGAGCTCTTCGGCGATGAGTACGACGGGCTTGCTCACGAGTTATCCCTCGAATGTTGTGAGTCGGCTTCTGAAGGCCTGCTCTTCGCTGCTGCGAAGGCGGCCGCGCACGACGCTGTGCCCGTGGATCCACTCTAGCGGATCAGAGCACGTATCCAGGATGTGCCGGAGGGTGGGACGGGGGCTCGCAGCAGGGGCACTTCACACGGCAAAGCGCCACTTCCCGTGGGGTGTTTCCCACGGGAAGTGGCGCTTTCACAGGGACCTGGTGAAACCCCCAGCCGGCCGACGAGTCAGCGGGTCGCGGTGCCCTCGGTGTAGTCGGAGTCGTGCGACTTCACCCAGCTCATGAGCTTGCGCAGGTCGCGGCCGGTCGCCTCGATCGGGTGCTGCTCGCCCTTGGCCCGCAGCTCCTTGAACTCCGGAGCACCCGCGTCCTGGTCGTCGATGAAGCGCTTGGCGAAGGCACCGTTCTGGATGTCACCCAGGACGTCCTTCATCCGCTGCTTGACCGAGTCGTCCACGACGCGCGGGCCGGACACGTAGTCGCCGTACTCGGCCGTGTCGGAGACCGACCAGCGCTGCTTGGCGATGCCGCCCTCGTACATCAGGTCGACGATCAGCTTGAGCTCGTGGAGGCACTCGAAGTAGGCGACCTCGGGCTGGTAGCCGGCCTCGGTCAGCACCTCGAAGCCCTTCATCACCAGCTCCGACATGCCGCCGCACAGGACCGCCTGCTCGCCGAAGAGGTCGGTCTCGGTCTCCTCGGTGAACGTGGTCTTGATGCCGCCGGCACGCAGGCCGCCGATGCCCTTGGCGTAGGAGAGCGCGAGCTCCCAGGCCTTGCCGCTGGCGTCGTTCTCCACGGCGACCAGCACCGGGACCCCGCGACCCTCGGAGTACTCGCGACGCACCAGGTGGCCCGGGCCCTTCGGCGCGACCATCGCGACGTCGACGCCCGCGGGCGGGGTGATGTAGCCGAAGCGGATGTTGAAGCCGTGCGAGAAGAACAGCGCGTCGCCCTCGACGAGGTTGGGCTCGACGGCCTCCTTGTAGAGCTTCCGCTGCACGTGGTCGGGCGCGAGGATCATGATCAGGTCGGCCTCCTCGCAGGCCTCGTACGGCGTGACCACGCGGAGCCCCTCGGCCTCCGCCTTCGCCCGGCTCTTGGAGCCCTCGGGCAGGCCGACGCGCACGTCGACGCCCGAGTCGCGCAGGGACAGCGCGTGCGCGTGCCCCTGGCTGCCGTACCCCAGCACCGCAACGTTGCGGCTCTGGATCACGGACAGGTCGGCGTCATCGTCGTAGAACATCTCAGCCACGGTGGGCTCTCCTTCTGGTTCTCGGTTCATCTGGCGCGGTCGCCGGGATCGGTCCCGGCAGGGCGCCCGGTCGCGGGTCGCCCGTGGCCGCGTTGCACAACGGGTACGGCGGAGGTCAGACCGCCGCGGGTGGGGCGGGGACGGGCACGGGGCGCAGCGTCCGGTCGGTGATCGAGCGACCTCCACGGCCGATCGCCACCATCCCCGACTGCACGAGCTCGCGCACGCCGAAGGGCTCCAGGACCTTGAGGAAGGCCTCGAGCTTCTCGGCGTTGCCGGTGACCTCGATCGTGACGGCGTCGGTGGCGACGTCGACGACCTTCGCCCGGAACAGCTGGACGGTCTCCAGGACATGCCCCCGGGTCTCGGCGTCGGCCTTGACCTTGACCAGGAGCAGCTCGCGGGTGACCGAGGCGGGCTGGTCGAGCTCGACGATCTTGATCACCTCGACGAGCTTGTTCAGCTGCTTGGTGACCTGCTCCAGCGGCGACTCCTCGACGTTGACCACGATCGTCATCCGCGAGATCTCGGAGTGCTCGGTGGGGCCGACGGCGAGAGAGTCGATGTTGAAGCCGCGTCGGCTGAAGAGGCCGGCGATGCGGGCCAGGACGCCGGGCTTGTTCTCGACCAGGACGGACAGGGTGTGCTTGCTCATCGGATCGGGCCCCTCACAGGTCGTCTTCCTCGAACTCGGGCGCCATGTCCCGGGCGAACTTGATGTCGTCGTTGCTGGTGCCGGCGGCGACCATGGGCCACACCATCGCGTCGCGGTGGACCCGGAAGTCGATGACCACCGGCATGTCGTTGATCTCCATCGCCTTGGCGATCGTGGCGTCGACGTCCTCGGGCGAGTCACACGCCAGTCCGACACAGCCGTAGGCCTCGGCGAGCTTGACGAAGTCGGGGATCCGGACCTCCTCGCGACGCTGCAGGTCGGTGTTGGAGTACCGCTGGTTGTAGAACAGCGTCTGCCACTGGCGGACCATCCCGAGCGAGGAGTTGTTGATCACCGCGACCTTGATCGGGATGCCCTCGATGGCGCAGGTGGCCAGCTCCTGGTTGGTCATCTGGAAGCAGCCGTCGCCGTCGACGGCCCACACCGTCGCCTCGGGCCGGGCCACCTTGGCGCCCATGGCCGCCGGGACGGAGAAGCCCATGGTGCCGAGGCCGCCGGAGTTGATCCACGTGTTGGGGTTCTCATAGCCGATGAAGTGGGTGGCCCACATCTGGTGCTGTCCCACTCCCGCGACGTAGACGGCCTCCGGGCCGGCGATCTTGCCGAGCCGCTCGAGGACGTACTGCGGGGCGAGGGAGCCGTCCTCGGGCGTCTCGTAGCCGAGCGGGTACTTCTGCTTCACGCCCTGGAGGAACTCGGTCCAGGCGGCGTAGTCGCCGCGGCGGTCGGCGTCGGCCTCGGCCTGGAGCGCCACGATCAGGTCGGCGATCACCTCGCGGGCGTCGCCGACGATCGGCACGTCGACGGGACGGTTCTTGCCGATCTCCGCAGGGTCGATGTCGGCGTGCACGATCTTGGCGTTGGGGGCGAAGGAGTCGAGGTTCCCGGTGACCCGGTCGTCGAAGCGCGCTCCCAGGCTGATGATCAAGTCGCTGCGCTGCAGCCCCGCGACGGCGGCGACCGTGCCGTGCATGCCCGGCATGCCGAGGTGCTGGGAGTGGCTGTCGGGGAACGCTCCCCGGGCCATCAGCGTGGTCACCACCGGCATGCCGGTCATCTCGGCGAGCACGCGCAGCTCCTTCGCCGCGCGTGCCCGGATCACGCCGCCTCCGACGTACAGGACGGGGCGACGTGCCTCGACGGCGAGCCTGGCGGCCTCGCGGACCTGCTTGGCGTGGGGCCGGGTCACGGGTCGGTAGCCGGGCAGGTGCAGCTCGGTGGGCCAGGTGAACACGGTCTGCGCCTGCAGCGCGTCCTTGGAGATGTCGACCAGGACCGGGCCGGGCCGGCCGGTGGAGGCGATGTAGAAGGCCTCGGCGATGGTGCGGGGGATGTCGGCGGCGTCGGTGACCAGGAAGTTGTGCTTGGTGACCGGCATCGTGATGCCGCGGATGTCGGCCTCCTGGAACGCGTCGGTCCCGATGGAGCCGCTGGAGACCTGCCCGGTGATCGCCACCATCGGGACCGAGTCCATGTAGGCGTCCGCGAGCGGCGTGACCAGGTTGGTGGCGCCGGGGCCACTGGTGGCCATGCAGACACCGACCTTGCCGGTGGCTGCGGCGTACCCCTGGGCGGCGTGCCCGGCGCCCTGCTCGTGGCGCACGAGGATGTGGCGCAGCTTGACCGAGTCGAACAGGGGGTCGTACGCCGGGAGGATCGCACCGCCCGGGATGCCGAAGACGTTCTCGGCTCCCGCGCTCTCCAGCGCCATGACGAGGCTCTGGGCCCCGGTCACACGGGCGCCGTTGGCCTGCTCGCTCATCTTCGCCTTCCCTCTGGTCCGTTCCCGTCACCTGGCCGTCGACCTGGTGCCTCCAACAAAAAACCCCTCGGCCCTGAGGGCAGACGAGGGGTGACGCGAGTGCTGCTGGTCCGTGAGTGTCGCCGGACCGTCAGCCGCGTCGTGCGCGTACAAGGATGTCGAAACGCATGCGACAACCTTCTCCGCAATGCGACCACTCGTCAATCAAGTGTGACCGGCGTCTCGCACTGTGGGACCGAGATCCCACATCCTGGCACATGGGGTCAGGGTCGCACGATGCTGCGGCGCAATCCCCACGCCGCGACCACGAAGAGCACGGCGGCGTAGAGCACCAGGATCCCCAGCTGCGGGAGCACGTCGGCCAGTCCCCCGTCGCGGCGGACCAGCTCGGCGAACCCGTCCCTCGCCCAGGCATGGGGGGTGACGTGGGCGACCGTCACCATCGTCGGGGAGAAGAACTCCAACGGCATCATCGACCCGCCGAGCGCGCCCATCCCGAGCCCCAGGAGCAGGCCGACCGCGACCGCCTGCTCCGTGCTCGAGGCCACCGACCCCATGAGCAGGGCGGCGCCTCCTGCGACGAACGCGAACACGAGCATCAGCAGCGCCGCCGCCAACGGAGTGCCCCAGGAGACCCCGAACAGCAGCGCCGAGCCGAGCATGATGATCGCTCCCTGAAAGGCCGCGATCGTGATCCGTCCCAGCGCCTCCCCCAGCACGATCGACCCGACGCGGGTGGGCGTGGCGAACATCCGCCGGGACACCCCCAGCTTGCGGCTCTCGATGAGCGCCGTGGACGCGGTCATCGAGGTGACGAACACGAACAGCAGGAGCTGGCCGCTCGCACCGAGGTCGAACCGACCCAGGTCCTCGGGGAACAGCGCCTCCCCGGCCGTGGACGTGCGCACCTCGATGCCCGGCACCGCCGCTGCGGTCGTGTCGGTGAGCGCGAGCATCGCCGGCAGGTCGCCACCCCGCTCGCCGGCCGGCTGGTCCCCCAGTACGCCCCCCAGCACCCGGGCGACCGAGATCCTGCTCGACTGCTCTCCCACCACGGCGGAGACGATGGTGCCCACTTGCTGAGCAGTCCCGTCCGACCGGGACACGTAGTCGAGCGTGACCGGGTCACCGGCCAGGACCCGGCTGTCGTAGTCCGCGGGGAGGATCACCGCTCCCTCGACCCGGCCCTCCTCGACCGCCGACACCGCCGCCTGTCGCGAGTCGACTCGCTGCACGTCGATGCCGTCGTTCTCCTCGAGCCCTGCCACGAGGTCGCCGGCGACGCCGGTCGACACAGGAGACACGACCGCGACGCGGGGAACGAACTCGCCGCCGAACGCCAGACCGAGCACCAGGATCAGCAGCATCGGGAAGAGGAACAGGAAGAACAGGCTGGTGCGGTCCCGGAGCGTACGTCGCAGGTTCACCCACGCGATGGACAACGGCGTCACGGCGCCACCACCTTGTCGATGCGCAGCAGAGCGACCGCGCCGGTGACCGCCCCGAAGAGCAGCAGCGCGCCGACGGCGGGCAGCACGTCCGCCACACCGCCGCCGCTCAGGTTGCCCATGCCGCGGAGGAACCAGGCGTGCGGTGTCGCCAGGCTGAGCGTCGCCAGGAACGACCCCGCCTGCTGCACCGGGAAGAACGAGCCCCCGAGCAGGCCGAGGGTCACCGCCACCACTGCCTGCCAGCTGCCGGCCTGCTCCGAGGTCCGGGCCATCGACGCGACCAGCGACGTGATGCCCGTGGCCGCGAAGACACCGGCCAGGACGAGCAGCGCCAGACCGAGGGGGTTCCCCCAGGACGCTCCGAGGAGCCAGGTGGTGGACACCACCAGGACGGTCAGGCTCACCACACCCAGCACCACGCTGGTGAGGAGCTTGCCGCCCAGGATCGAGGCACGACGTACAGGAGCGGCCAGCAGCCGTGCCAGGGTCCCGTCGGTGCGCTCGTCGATGAGCGAGGACACGCCGAACTGGACCGTGAACAGCAGGAAGAAGACCGCGATGCCGGCCGCGAAGTACGTCTTGGTGTCGAGCACCCGCGCCGTGGCCGAGACGTCCTCGAGCCGCAGGGACGGACGGCTGTGCACCACCTGCTCGGCCACCGCCGACAGGTCCGCGGCCGAGGCGTCGGGCCGCTGGGCCGCGAGAGCCCCGGCAGCAACCCGGGCGGCGTTGAGATCGGCCACGTAGGCCCGGGCGATGGAGCGCGCCACGTCTGTGCCCGTCACCGAGTCGACGCTTCCCACCACCGCGAGGGACACCGGGCTCTGTCCACGCACGCCCGCCGAGAACCCTGCCGGGAAGATGAACGCCGCGTCCTTGTCGCCGTTCTCGACCGCGGCCCGGGCGGACTCCTCGCCCATGGTCTCGACCGTCACCACCTTCTGCTCGACCAGCGAGCCGAGCACCTGCTGATCGAAGGCCGCCGTGACCGGCGTCCGGTCCAGGTCCACCACCGCGTAGTCGAACGGGCGTGGTGTGGAGGCGGGACCGAACAGGAGGCCGAAGATCGCCGCGAGCGCGAAGGGGACGACGACGGCCAGCATGATCGCCGAGCGGTCCCGCAACCGCTGCCGGAGGTCCTTCCCGGCGATCTGCAGGCTCGGGGCCATCTCAGTCCCGCAGCCGCTTGCCGGTCAGGTGGAGGAACACTGCCTCGAGGTCGGGCTCCTCGACGGTCACGGTGTGCAGCGCGCACCCCGCGGCCCGGACCGCCTCCACCACCGCGGGGAGGGCGGACTCCGCCTCGGTGACCAGCACGTCGAGAGTCTGCTCGTCGTGCGTGGACCCGGACACCTCGGGCAGCGCCTCCACGGCCTTGGCGGCAGCGTCCACATCGCCCTCGACGGTGAGCACGATGTGCTCGGCCGCCCCCAGCCGCGCGGTCAGGTCCCGCGGCCTCCCCTCGGCGATCAGGTGCCCCAGGTCGACGATGCCGACCCGGTCGCACAGCCGCTCCGCCTCCTCCATGTAGTGCGTCGTGTAGAGCACCGCCATCCCCTCGACGCTGAGCCGCTCGATGCTGTCGAGGATGGAGTTGCGGCTCTGCGGGTCCACGCCCACGGTCGGCTCGTCGAGGATCAGGAGCTGCGGACGGTGGATCAGCCCGACCGCGATGTTGAGCCGTCGCTTCATCCCGCCCGAGTAGGTCTTCACCTGGTCGCGGGCCCGGTCGGTCAGCCCCACGACGCCGAGCACGTCCTCGACGCGTGCGCGCGCCTCTCGGCGGGTCAGGTGGTAGAGCGAGGAGAAGAAGCGCAGGTTCTCGAGGCCGCTCAGGTCCGGGTAGAGCGCGATGTCCTGGGGGACGTAGCCGATGGCAGCCTTGGCGTCCAGGGCGTCCGGGCGCATCCGCAGCCCGGCCACGAGGACCTCCCCCGCGTCGGCCTCCAGGACCCCCGCGACCATCGAGATGATCGTCGTCTTGCCTGCCCCGTTGGGGCCGAGGAGGCCGTACGTCTCCCCCGCGCCGATCGCGAACGAGACGTCGTCCACGGCCACGAGGTCGTCGAAGCTCCGGCGTAGGCCGGTGCAGCGCAGCACGTCCTCGCCCGAGACCTCGTGCTGCGCCGCCGCAGCCGGCCGGGACGACAACGCCATGCGGTCATCGTGGCGGGCCGCGGGTGGGGCACGACAGTGCCGTTCGTCCCGTAGCGGACATCCCGGACGCTGCGTCCGCCTGCTCCGACGTACCGAAGGCCGGTTGGATCGTCGGAGCGCGCGGGTCAGCTCCGGGTCGCGGCGGGCGCCTCCACCAGGCCGAGCTGGACCATCATGTCGAGCTGGTCGAAGTAGAAGTCGTGACGGACGATCTTGCCGTTCTCGACCTTGGCCACGTCGGCCTCGCGGACACGCATCTGCTTGCCGGTCGCGGGCACCGCCTGGCCGCCGGGCACAGGGAGGTCCCCGGTGTGCGTGGCCACCATCTCGCCCTGGGAGATCACGCTGTCGGCAGTCTCGTGGATCGCGAGCTCGTCCCAGTGGATGTCCGAGAACGCCTTCACGAACTCGTGGTTCCACGCGTACAGCGCGTCGACGCCGCGCAGCGTCCCCGAGTCGGGGGTGGTCACGACCACGTCGTCGGCATAGACCGCCCGGAACGCCTCGAGGTCGTCGTTCATCATCGCCTCGGTCGCCCTGTCGATGACCTCACGTGCCTTTCCCATGGAGCACCTCCCAGAGGTTTCGGTGTCCAGGTGGCCCGGGTGGGTCACCCGGCGTACTGCTCCATGCAACGCCTGCCCCGCGGCGGGGTCCATGGCACGCACGGGCCGTCCTGTCGCGCCCCGGCGCCCGTCCCTGCCCCGTCCCCGCCGGCGTCCCGGTCAGCCGCAGACCGCGCCGTGGGCGGCCGACTTCACCACCTTGGCGTACTTGCCCAGGACGCCCTTGGTGTACTTCGGCTCGTGCGGCGTCCACCCGTCACGGCGTGCTGCGAGCTCGGCCTCGTCGATCGTGACGTCGAGGAGCCGGTTCTGTACGTCGAGCCGGATCCTGTCGCCGTCGCGGACGAACGCGATCGGGCCACCGTCGACCGCCTCGGGCGCCACGTGACCCACGCACAGGCCGGTGGTGCCGCCGGAGAACCGGCCGTCGGTCAGCAGGAGCACGTCCTTGCCGAGACCGGCGCCCTTGATGGCTCCGGTGATCGCGAGCATCTCGCGCATGCCGGGTCCGCCCTTGGGGCCTTCGTAGCGGATGACGACCACGTCCCCCGCGGTGATCTGCCCTGCCTCGAGAGCGTCCATCGCGGCACGCTCACCGTCGAACACCCGCGCCGTGCCCTCGAAGACCTCGTCGTCGAAACCCGCGGTCTTCACCACCGCGCCCTCGGGGGCCAGTGACCCCTTGAGGATGGTCAACCCGCCGGTCTTGTGGATCGGCGCCGACATCTTGCGGATGATCTCACCGTCGATGTCCGGCGGGGCGAGCTCGGCGAGGTTCTCCGCCATGGTCTTGCCCGTGACGGTCAGGCAGTCGCCGTGGAGCAGGCCGGCGTCGAGCAGCGCCTTCATCACGACCGGGATGCCGCCGATCTTGTCGACGTCGTTCATCACGAACCGGCCGAACGGCTTCAGGTCGCCGAGGTGCGGCACCCGGTCACCGATGCGGTTGAAGTCGTCCAGGGTCAGGTCCACCTCGGCCTCGCGGGCGATCGCGAGGAGGTGGAGCACGGCGTTGGTCGAGCCGCCGAGCGCCATGGTCAGCGCGATGGCGTTCTCGAACGCCTCCCGGGTCATGATCTGGCGGGCCGTGATTCCCTGGCGCAGCATCTCCACGACCGCCTCGCCCGACCGGTGCGCGAACCCGTCGCGACGGCGGTCCACCGCCGGCGGGGCGGCCGAGCCGGGAAGCGACATGCCGAGCGCCTCGGCGATCGAGGCCATCGTGTTCGCGGTGTACATGCCCCCGCACGCCCCTTCACCGGGACAGATGGCGCGCTCGATGCGGTCCACCTCGTCCCGCGAGATGCGGCCCGCCAGGCAGGCGCCGACCGCCTCGAAGGCGTCGATGATCGTGACGTCTTTGCCGTCGACCTGCCCGGGCATGATCGACCCGGCGTACAGGAACACCGAGGCCAGGTCGAGACGGGCCGCGGCCATCAGCATCCCCGGCAGTGACTTGTCGCAGCCGGCCAGCAGCACCGACCCGTCGAGCCGCTCGGCCATCATCACCGTCTCGACGCTGTCGGCGATCACCTCGCGCGAGACAAGGGAGAAGTGCATCCCCTCGTGGCCCATGGAGATCCCGTCGGAGACCGAGATGGTCCCGAACTCCAGCGGATAGCCGCCCCCGGCGTGGACGCCGTTCTTCACCGCCTTGGCCAGCCTGTCCAGCGACAAGTTGCAGGGGGTGATCTCGTTCCACGACGAGGCGACCCCGATCTGCGGCTTGGCGAAGTCCTCGTCGCCCATGCCGACGGCACGCAGCATGCCGCGGGCAGCGGCGCGCTCGAGGCCGTCGGTGACGTCGCGGCTGCGCGGCTTGATGTCCGGGTGGTCCTGGGAGGGCGCGTTCTCGGGCATGCCTGGAGACTACGCCGCCACTCTCGTACGCCGGAGTCGCGTCTCACCTGTCGCGGGAGTGCTCACCCGTCGCCGGCCCGACCGGGGGACGTGACCCGAGGAGCCGTCTGTCTAGGGTGAGCCGATGCCCTCCACCGACCCGCCCGCCGCCAGCGCCGTGCTGGGTCGCGTCCCCGCGGTGTGGCTCGTCTTCGGCGGGATCGTCTCGGTCCAGGTGGGGGCGGCGATCGCCAAGGACCTGTTCGGTCTCGTGCCGCCGACCGCGATGGTGTGGCTGCGCCTGCTGACCTCGGCGCTGATCCTGCTCGCCGTCGCACGACCGCGGCTGGCCGGGAGATCCTCCACCGACTGGCGGGTGGCCCTCGCTTTCGGCGTCAGCCTGATGACGATGAACTGGGCGATCTACCAGTCGTTCGCCCGGATCCCGCTCGGCATCGCGGTCACCATCGAGTTCCTCGGCCCGCTCGCCGTCGCAGTCCTTGGCTCCCGGCGTGCCACCGACCTCGCGTGGGTCGTGCTCGCCGGCGCGGGCGTCGCGCTGCTCGGCATCGAGCCCGGCCAGGTCACGGTCGCCGGCGTGCTCTTCGCGCTCCTCGCGGCAGCCGCCTGGGCGGCGTACATCCTGCTGAGCGCGAGCACGGGGCGACGCTGGCCGGGCATCAGCGGGCTGGCGGTCGCCAGCGTGGTCGGGGCCGTAGTGCTGGCGCCTCCTGCGCTGGCGGTGGCCGGGACGGACCTGCTCGACCCGAAGATCCTCCTGCTCGGCCTCGCCGTCGGGGTGCTGTCGTCGGTGCTGCCCTACAGCTTCGAGATCAACGCCCTGCGCCGGATCCCGCCCCGGGTCTTCGGCGTCCTGATGAGCCTGGAGCCCGCGGCGGCGGCGTTCGCCGCGATGCTCGTGCTCGGCGAGTTCCTCACCACGCTCCAGTGGGTTGCGGTCGCGTGCGTGGTCGCGGCCAGCATCGGGGCGACCCGGTCGGCACAGGCGGCGCCGGCCGCGACCGAGCCCACGCCCAACTGACCCGCCGAGTCGGCAGAAGTGCGGCCCCCGGACCCCGCCGAGTCGGCAGAAGTGCGGCGGCCGAGCGCCGATCCACGCGGCACTTCTGCCGACTCGACACCGATCCACGCGACACTTCTGCCGACTCGACGCCGATCCACGCGGCGCTTCTGCCGACTCGGCGTCAGACGACAGCGGCGCGGACCACCGTCACGTCGGGCAGGTGCTTGACGACCTCCTGCCAGCTCTCGCCCGCGTCGGTGCTGGCGAAGACGTTGCCGCAGCGGGTCCCGAGGTAGATCCCGGCCGGGTCGGCGTCGTCGGTGGTCATCGCGTCCCGGATCACAGCCGAGTAGAACCCGTCGGGAAGCCCGTCGCCGAGCTCCTCCCAGCTCTCCCCCGCGTCGCGGGAGCGCCACACGCGCGCCTTGGCCTCCGGTGGGAAGCGCGATTCGCCCGCGCCGTTGGGGAAGACGAAGACGGTGTCCGGCTCGTGCGGGTGCACCACGACCGGGAAGCCGAAGTCGGAGGGCAGCCCGTCGGCGATGGAGACCCAGCTGTCGCCGCCGTCGTCGGAGCGGTAAACGCCCCCGTGGTTCTGGGCGAAGAGCCGCTCGGGGTCGCGCGGGTGGCGGGCCACCTTGTGCACGCACTGCCCGAACTCGGGGTACTGCTGCCCCTCGGGCATGAACTCCGCCTTGATCCCCTTGTTGGCAGGGGCCCAGGACTCGCGGGAGTCCTCGCTGCGGTAGACCCCGCCGGTCGACATGGCGACGAGCATCCGCTCGGGGTCGCTGGGGTGCGGCAGGATCGTGTGGATCGCCTGGCCGCCGAATCCGGCCCCCCACTGCGGGCGGTGCGGGTGGTCCCACAACGGCCGGACCAGCTCGAAGGTCTCGCCCCGGTCCTCGGAGCGGAACAGCGCCGACGGCTGCGTCCCGGCGTACACGACGTCGGGCTCGGACTCCGCGCCCGGCCGCAGCTGCCAGACCTGCTGCACTCCCGTCCCGGCTTCCTCGGGCAACGTCAGGATGTTCGGTGACTCCTCCCAGGTCTCACCCAGGTCGTCGGAGCGGTACACGTGAGGACCCCAGTGCGGGGATCCGGACCCCACGAGCAGGCGCGTGGAGTCACCGCGGGTGTCGACCATGACGGAGTAGACCTCCTCCATCAGGAAACGTGGCGCGTCCCAGCTCCACGAACGCCCCTGCTCGTCCCCGCGACCGATCCACAGGCCCTTCCGGGTCCCCACCATCATCAGCCGCTGACCACGCTGCGCCATTGCACGTACTCCTCGCTCGCTGCCTGCAGGGCGCACGGACGCACCCCGTTCCGTCCATTGGACTCCTCACCTTGGCAGAAGTCATCGCCCGACGGGACGCACGCGCGGATGTCGTGCCTCAGTAAGCCCCGCTCATCACGTTCTCGAGTGGCTCGCCCGCGGCGAAGCGACCCAGCTGCTCGCGGACGAGCGCGTAGGCGCGGGGCTTCATCGCGGTCGACGCCCCGCCCACGTGCGGGGTGAGCAGCAGGTTCGGCGCGCTCCAGAGCGGGTGCCCCTCGGGCAGCGGCTCCGGGTCCGTCACGTCGAGCGCCGCGTGGATGCGGCGCGTGCCCAGCGCCTCGACGAGGGCGTCGGTGTCGACGACCGGGCCGCGGGCGACGTTGACCAGGAGCGCGTCGTTCTTCATCCGGGCCAGGAAGTCCCGGTCCACCATGCCGCGGGTCTGCTCGGTGATCGGCACGATCAGGACCACCACGTCCGCGGAGGGGAGCAGCCGGTCGAGGTCGTCGTACCCGTGCACGCCCTCCCGTGCCGTGCGCGCCACCCGGACCACGTCGACCTCGAAGCCGGCGAGCCGCCGCTCGACCGCCGCACCGATCGCGCCGTAGCCGACGATCAGCACGCTCCGGTCGGCCAGCGAAGTTGCGGTGTACGGCTCCCACACACCGCGGTCCTGGGCTCGCACGAACGCCGGGAACCCCCGCAGCGACGCGATGGTGAGGCCCACCGCGAGCTCGGCCGTGGAGGCGTCGTGGATGCCCCGGCCGTTGCAGAGCAGCACCCCGTCGGGGACGAAGCGCCGGATGTGGTCCACTCCCGCGGTCATCGTCTGCACGACCTTCAGCCGCGGCATCGAGGCGATCACCTCGCTATCGGCGTCGGAGAAGCGGTACGGCGGGACGTAGAACTCGACCTCCGCGGCCGACTCGGGCAGCCGGTGGTGCTCCTCGGGCCGGAACCTCTCGTAGCGCAGCGTGGACGGCGGGTCGTCGAGGTTCTCCAGGTCGAAGGGGAGCCAGACAAGGGGTCGTCGGTCGCTCATCCGTCGACCCTAGCGACGCCGACCGACCCGATCCCCTCGGTGTGTTCACACGGTCGTCACACGACGTTGACTGTCCAGAAGCACCACCCGCATAGCGTCGTGGGACATCGGCAACAGCACCTGCGACACCACCGACCCGGGAGGCCACGATGTTCAAGGCAGCGAAGCTCGTCCAGGCCCTCGGTTCGTGGCACGTGCACAGCCAGGAGGTGGCCCGCCGGAACGCCCTGGTCGCCTGCACGGCGCTGGCCGAGCGTCGCCACGAGCTCCTCGAGGTCGAGGAGTACCTCGCCGCCCGGGCCGCGCGCGCCGCCGGCGCCACGATCGAGGTCTCCGTCCTACCGGCCTGAACCAGTCGGGTGACCTGGGGCACCTTTCGGACATCACGGGCATTTCGTGCGGCACACTCGGCCGCATGTCGACCGCCTCCACCGAGCAGCTGGCCTTGCGCTTCTACGACGTCACGAGCGCCGACGGCACCCGCCTCCAGGCCTGGACCAACGACGCCGACGGCCCCACGGTGCTCCTGTGCAACGGGCTGGGCACCAACCCCTACGCCTGGCCCGCGCTCCTGCGGCCTGACTGCGGCGTCCGGGTCGTCTCCTGGTACCACCGCGGTGTCGGCGGCTCGGACCGACCGGGCGACACGACGCGCGTCGGCATCGACGCCTTTCTCGAGGACGCCCTGGCCGTCATGGACGACGCGGGCATCGAGAGGTGCGCGGTCGCGGGGTGGTCGATCGGCGTCAACACCGCCTTCGAGCTCGCCGTGGCGCACCCCGAGCGGGTCTCCGGCCTCTTCGCGGTGGCAGGCGTCCCGGGTGGCACCTTCGCCTCGATGGGCGCACCGCTGATGATCCCGCGGGTCGCCCGCAGGCCCCTCTCCGTGGGCGTGGTGCGGATGCTACGGACGGCCGGCCGCGCGATCACCCCGGTCTCCTCGCGACTCCCGGTCGGCGTGCTGTTCGCCCTCATGCTCAGCCACAGCGGCTTCATGATGCCGACCAAGGAGATCCCGGCCGTGCGGCGCGCGGTGAAGGACTTCCTGAGCACCCCCGTGGACTGGTACATGCACCTCGCCCTGGCCGCGGCCGCGCACCCGCGGGTCTCCCTGCGCCGCATCGCGGTGCCTACCTCGTTCGTCGCCGGGAAGTTCGACCTCCTGGCCAGCTCCGACGACATGGCGACCGCCGCCGAGCGCATCCCCGACGCGGTGTACGTCGAGCTGCCCGGGAGCCACTTCGTCCAGCTCGAACACCCCGAAGCGGTGCACAACGAGCTCCTCGCCTTGCTCGACCGCATAGCCTGAGGTGCATGAAGGCCGTCGCACCCACCTTCGTCGCTCTGCTGGCCCTGGCAGCCTGCTCGGCCGAGGGGCAGCCGACCGGCCTGGGCACGCCCTCGCCTTCCCCGCAGCCCTCCACGCGAACCGTCCAGCCGACGGACTCCCCCAGCGCGTCTCCGGGGACGAAGGGCCCGGTCCGTCCGCGGGTCGCCGGCACGGTCGCGCGTGGGCTCCGCGCACCCTGGGGCGTCGCGTTCCTGCCTGACGGAACGGCTCTGGTCAGCGAGCGCGACACCACCCGGGTGCTCGCGGTTCCCGAGTCGGGGGGCCGGGTGCGGGAGGTGGGTCGCATCGCGCAGGCGAGTCCCCAGGGCGAGGCGGGCCTCCTCGGGCTGGCGGTGTCCCCGACGTACGACGAGGACTCGCTGGTGTTCGCCTACGTCTCCACCGCGGACGACAACCGGGTCGTCTCGATGACCTACGACGGAGGCCGGCTCGGCTCGCCCAAGCCGATCCTCACAGGCATCCCCAACGGCTACATCCATGACGGCGGCCGGCTCCAGTTCGGGCCCGACGGGTACCTCTACGTGTCCACCGGCGAGACCGGCAACCCCGACCTTGCCCAGGACCCCGACTCCCTCGCGGGCAAGATCCTGCGTATCACCCCCGACGGCAAGCCCGCGCCGGGCAACCCCGTCAAGGACTCGCCGGTGTGGACGATGGGCCACCGCAACGTCCAAGGACTCGCGTTCGACAAGCGCGACCGGCTGTGGGCCAGCGAGTTCGGCGCGAACACCTGGGACGAGCTCAACCGGATCGAGAAGGCGCGCAACTACGGCTGGCCGCTCGTCGAGGGGCGCGGTGACCTGAAGGAGTACCGCAACCCCTTCGCCCAGTGGCGTACGTCGGAGGCCTCCCCCTCCGGTCTTGCCTTTGCCGAAGGATCGCTGTGGATGGCCTCCCTCCGGGGCGAGCGGCTGTGGCGGGTGCCGGTCGACCGCGACGGCACGATCGGCAAGCCGCGGAGCTACTTCGTCGGCGACTACGGCCGGCTGCGCACCGTGGTGGTCGCCCCGGACGGCAGCCTCTGGCTCACCACCAGCAACCGTGACGGGCGCGGCAACCCCGCGCCCCAGGACGACCGCATCCTCCGCATCACCCTTCGCTGAGCGCGGGTCGGCTCGAGGTCCCCGCCTGGTGCGCCGCCCGTGCCGCACGGCGTACCGGACGACGGTCCCTCAAACGAGTCGTGAGCGGTCGGCGGAGGCCGGCGCGGCGAAGAAGCCCCGGGAACGACCCCTGGCCGACGAGCCCGGTCCTCTCGGCGGAGTCCGGGCACCGTCGGCCACGTGCTGAGGGTCCTTCTAGGAGAGCTTCTCCAGGATCAGCTCGCGCACCCGACCCGCGTCGGCCTGGCCGCGCATGTCCTTCATCACCGATCCGATGAGCGCGCCTGCCGCAGCGACCTTGCCGCCGCGGATCTTGTCGGCCACGTCGGGGTTCGCCTCGATCGCCCGGTCGACGGCCTCGTTGAGCGCGCCCTCGTCGGAGACCACGGCGAGACCGCGGGCGGCGACGACCTCGTCGGGCGTGCCCTCCCCGGCGATGACGCCCTCGAACACCTCGCGAGCGAGCTTGTTGTTGACCTTGCCCTCGTCCACGAGCTCCTGGACCCGAGCCACGTCGGCCGGCGCAACGCCGAGCCCGTCGAGCTCCACGCCCTTCTCGTTGGCGCGGCGCGCCAGATCGGAGAGCCACCACTTCCGGGCGGCGGCCGGGCTCGCGCCTGCTGCCACGGTCTCCTGGACCAGCCCGAGCGCCCCCGCCCCGACGGTGTCGCGCATCTCGAGGTCGGTGAAGCCCCACTCCTTCTGGAGCCGGGCGCGGTGCTCGCGCGGCGGCTCGGGCAGCGAGGCGCGAAGCTCCTCGACCCACGCCGCGTCCGGCGCGACCGGAACCAGGTCCGGCTCGGGGAAGTAGCGGTAGTCCTCGGCGTCGGACTTCTCGCGGCCCGACGTGGTGATCCCGGTGTCCTCGTGCCAGTGGCGGGTCTCCTGGACGATGCTCTCGCCGTCGGTGAGGCGGGCCGCCTGGCGCCCGATCTCGTAGCGCACCGCCCGCTCCACCGAGCGCAGGGAGTTCACGTTCTTGGTCTCGGTGCGGGTGCCGAGCTTCTCCGCGCCCTTCGGGGCCAGGGAGAGGTTCACGTCGCAGCGCAGCGACCCCTGTTCCATGCGGACGTCGGAGACCCCCAGACCCAGCAGCAGCTCGCGCAGGTGGGCTACGTAGGCCCTCGCGACGAGCGGCGCCTTCTCGCCCGTGCCGGGAATCGGCTTCGTGACGATCTCGATGAGGGGGATGCCGGCGCGGTTGTAGTCCACGAGCGAGTAGTCGGCGCCGTGGATGCGGCCGGAGGTGCCGACGTGGAGCGACTTGCCGGTGTCCTCCTCCATGTGGGCCCGCTCGATGTCGACCCGGAACACCTCGCCGTCGACCTCGACCTCGGTCCAGCCGTCGTACGCGATGGGCTCGTCGTACTGCGAGGTCTGGAAGTTCTTCGGCATGTCCGGGTAGAAGTAGTTCTTCCGCGCGAACCGGCACCACGAGGCGATCTGGCAGTTCAGCGCCAGCCCGATGCGGATCGCGGACTCGACCGCCTTGCCGTTCACGACCGGCATCGCACCGGGCAGCCCCAGACAGGTCGGGCAGACCTGGGTGTTCGGATCCGCGCCGAACTCGGTCGGGCAGCCGCAGAACATCTTGGTGACGGTGTTCAGCTCGACGTGCACCTCGAGACCCATCGTGGGGTCGAACTTCTCGAGGGCCTCGTCGAAGGACATCAGGGCAGGTGCGGCGGTCATCGCACGGCCTCCTTGCGTGCGGCCTCGGCCAGGGCCGGTGCCTTGTCGAGCAGCGGGGCCCCCCACTTGTCGAGCAGCGCGGCCTCCAGGGCGGCACCCACGTGGTACAGGCGGTCGTCGGCCATCGCGGGGGCGAGGATCTGGAAGCCCGTGGGGAGGCCGTCCTCGTCGGCGAGGCCGCTGGGCAGCGACAGGCCGGGGACCCCGGCGAGGTTCGCGGGGATGGTGGCGATGTCGTTGAGGTACATCGCGACCGGGTCGTCGAGCTTCTCGCCCAGCTTGAACGCCGTGGTCGGCGCGGTGGGCGATACCAGCACGTCGGCGGACTCGAACGCCGCGGCGAAGTCCCGGCTGATCAGGGTCCGGACCTTCTGCGCCTGGCCGTAGTAGGCGTCGTAGTACCCGCTGGAGAGGGCGTAGGTGCCCAGGATGATGCGGCGCTTGACCTCGTCGCCGAAGCCGGCGTCGCGGGTGGCGCGCATGACCTGCTCGGCGTTCGGGTCCTCGACGCCCTCGGGGAACACGCGGAGCCCGTAGCGCATCGCGTCGAACTTCGCGAGGTTCGAGGACGCCTCGCTCGGCAGGATCAGGTAGTACGCCGCCAGCGCGTGCACGAAGTGCGGGCAGGAGACCTCGACGACCTCCGCACCGGCGTCCACGAGCAGCTGCACGGACTCGTCGAAGCGCGCCTGCACACCCGGCTGGTACCCCTCGCCGGTGAGCTCCTTGACGACACCGACCCGCAGGCCCTTCAGGTCGCCGCTCGCGCCACGGCGGGCCGCCTCGACCAGCGGCGGCACCGGCTGGTCGACGGAGGTGGAGTCGAGGGGGTCGTGCCCGCCGACGACCTCGTGCAGCAGTGCCGAGTCGAGGATGGTGCGGGTCACGGGGCCCGCCTGGTCGAGGGAGTTGGCCAGGGCGACGAGGCCGTAGCGCGACACCCCGCCGTACGTCGGCTTCACGCCGACCGTCCCGGTGACGGCGCCGGGCTGGCGGATCGACCCGCCGGTGTCGGTGCCGATGGCCAGCGGGGCCTCGAACGCCGCGACCGCGGCCGCCGAGCCGCCACCGGAGCCGCCGGGGATCCGGTCGAGGTCCCAGGGGTTGTGCGTCGGCCCGTAGGCGGAGTGCTCGGTGGAGGAGCCCATCGCGAACTCGTCCATGTTCGTCTTGCCGAGGATCGGCAGCCCCGCCGCGCGAAGCCGGCTGACCAGCGTCGCGTCGTACGGCGGGACCCAGCCCTCGAGGATCTTCGAGCCGCAGGTCGTCGGGAGGCCCTTGGTGGCCAGCACGTCCTTCACGGCGATCGGCACGCCGTCGAGGGGGCCGGCCGGGTTGCCCGCGGCGCGGCGCCCGTCGGAGGCCCGGGCCTGGTCGAGAGCGCCCTCGGTGTCGACGTGGAGGAAGGCGTGCACGTCTCCGTCGACGGCGGCGATGCGGTCCAGGTGGGCCTGGGTCAGCTCGACCGAGGTGGTCTCGCCGGCGGCGAGGGCGTCGGCCAGCTCCGCGGCGGTACGGCGGGTCAGGTCGCTCATGCCTCCTCCCCCAGGATCCTCGGGACCGCGAAGCGCTGCTCCTCGACCTGCGGCGCCATCGCGAGCGCCTCCTCGGCCGAGAGCCCGGGACGCTCGACGTCCTCGCGGAAGACGTTGGTCAGCGGCATCGGGTGCGAGGTCGGCGGGATGTCGTCGGCGGCGACCTCGCTGATCGACTTGATCGAGTCGAGGATGACCGCGAGCTGTGGCGCCAGGTGGTCGAGCTCGGCGTCGCTCAGGTCGATCCGCGCGAGGTCGGCGAGGTGCGCCACCTCTTCACGGGTGATGTCGGGCATGGACGTGCTCGCTCCCCTGCTGGTGCTGGTTGCTTGCCGGCCCTGTTTGGGCCCCGAAGGCGTCCATCCTATGGTGGACGGTCGACTGTCGAGCACACGGCGTCCGCTCACTCCAAGCCGCGTGAACACATGCGCGCGGGGATGACCACGCCTGTCCGCTGTGTCAGGATCGGGTGGATCGTCCACTGAGGAACAGGTGACCTTGACCTCCGATCTGCACGAGCCGATGAGCGACCTGCTCGTCACGCCGGCGACGCCCGACACGGAGACCCGACTCCGGCTGAGCTCCGACCGGGCATCCTTTCTTGCACGCGTGGCGCGACAGGTTTCCGGGTCGATGCACACCGACCGCGCCGTGGAGCTGATCCTCGGCATGCTGGTTCCCGACGTCGTGGACTGGGCGCAGGTCGTCCTTCGCGAGACGGGGCTGCTCCACTGCTACGCCACGCTCGCGGAGGGTCCCGTGCAGCACGCCAGCGTGCCCGCGCCACGCTCGGGCGTCTCGACCCTGGACCGGGTCCTCTCGCGAGGGCTGCGCGAGCTCTCCCTGATCACGGTGGGCTCCGACGACGAGACGGACAACGGGGCGCTCGCCTCCGCCGTCCCCGCTCCGGAGCTGCGACCGGCCGTCGACAGCATCCGACCCACCGACCTGCTGGTGCTCCCACTCTCCGCGCGGGGCCGGACGTTCGGCGCCCTCACCCTGGCGCGCCGCGGTGGCGGGGGCTTCGACGAGAGCGCCGTCGGGTTCCTCGAGGACCTCGCGCACAGCCTCTCGGTCACCCTCGACGCGACCCGCAACCTCGCCGACTCCCGCCGTGTCGCGGGGGTCCTGAGCCGCGACCTGGCGCCGCCGACGCTCCCGGAGATGCCGGGCGCCCGGCTCGCGACGTACTACCGCGTGGCCTTCGAGCACGAGGCTCTCGGCGGCGACTTCTACGACGTGCACGGCGAGGACGACGACTGGACCGCCGTGCTCGGCGACGTGTGCGGCAAGGGCGTCGAGGCGGCCGTGCTCACCGGCCGGGTCCGGCAGGCGGCCCGCACTGCGGCCCTGGTCGACCGGGACCCCGCTCGGGTGCTCGACCTCGTCAACCGGGTGCTGGTCGGTGAGGGCGAGGGCACCTTCGTCACCGCGCTCTGCACGCGAGTGCGCCGGCGCGGGGACCGCCTGCTCATGTCGATCGCGGCCGCCGGACATCCCCCGCCCTACCTGATGCGGGCATCCGGCGAGCTGGAGCGGGTGGCCGCCGAGGGCACCGTGCTGGGGCTCTTCGACGACCACGGCTACACCGCCACCGACATCGAGCTGCACCCCGGGGACATCTGCCTGTTCTTCACCGACGGGGTGCTCGAGGCTCCCGGCTTCGAGGAGCAGTTCGGCGAGGACCGGCTCCACGACCTCCTCGTCAGCGCCCCGCGCTCGGACGCCAACGCCGTCGTCGAGACCGTCGCCATGAGGCTGGCCGAGCACGTCGGCGACCGGGCCCACGACGACATCGCCATCCTCGGAGTACAGAACGTCCCCGGTGAGGCGTGAGCACCCCCACGGCGGAGTACTTCGACGCGGTCTCCGCCGGTGACCGTGCCCGAGCTCTCGCCCTGGTGGCGAGCCTCCAGCAGACAGGAGTGTCCGCGCTCGAGGTGATGACCGACGTCGTCGCCCCCGTGCAGACCGAGATCGGCGAGCTGTGGGCGGCCGACCGGTGGAGCGTCGCCCAGGAGCACGCGGCCACGGCCGTCAGCGAGGCGGTGCTGCACGTGCTGGGGTCCCAGGTCCCCCCGCCGGGGGACGCGCGTTCTCCCGTGATCGTCTCCTGCGTGGAGCACGAGTGGCACGCCCTTCCGGCACTGATGGTGGCCGAGCACCTGCGTGCGGCGAACGTCGCGGTGAGCTACCTCGGCGCCAACGCGTCCGCCGACAGCCTCGTGCGGCACGTGCAGGCGCTCGGCCCCCGGGCGGTGCTGCTCAGCTGCTCGCTCGGTTCCTCGCTCCCCCGGGTACGCCGCCACGTGGAGGCGGTGCGAGCGACCGGGACGCCGGTCGTCGTGGGCGGGGCCGCCTTCGATGCCGCGGGGCTGCGGGCACAGGTCCTGGGAGCGACGGCGTTCGCCCCCTCGGGGATGGAGGCCGTCCGCGTCGTGGCCGCGATTCCCACCGCGGTCTCGCCCGCTCCGCCCCTGGAGCACGTCGGCGCCGAGGAGGGCCGCGGGATCCACGCCGACCTCGAACAGCTCACGGTCGACCTCCGCCGGCGGCTCGCGCGCACGACCACCGGAGACTCGGCAGCTCCGCGGTGGCAGCCGGCGCTGGACGACCACCTGCCTCACCTGGTGGGTGCGCTGGCGGGGGCGCTGCTCGCGGACGACCCGAGCATCTTCGACGAGTCGGCGCAGTGGCTCGACCAGGTGCTCCGGAGCCGCGGCGCCGCGGCCACCACGACGTCCGACGTCGTCGCGGCGCTCGCCGCGGTGATGCGCGAGCACCCCGCCGCGACCCGCCTGCTGTCAGGACGAGCCGCGTCGGCCTGACCCGGGCGTGGGCGCGTCCGCGGGCCGGTTCGGCTTGTCCTTCGCCCATCCCGGTGTCTTGGTCGGCTGGGGCGCCTCCGCCTGAGGTTGCTCCGGCTCCGCCTCCTGCGGCGCCGTCGCCGGCTCCGGTCCGGGGCTCGCCGCGGCCCGCCTGGTCGCGCGACCTCCCGGCGTACCGGTCTCGGTGAGGGTGGGCGACGGCCGGTCAGGACTCGGCGACGCGGAGGGGGAGCTCTGGGGGCCGGCGCTCGGACGGCTCTCGGACGAGCCGTCCTCCTCGGCCGCCTGCGACGGCTGCTCGTCGGGGGCCATCGCGGCGCCCACGCCGAAGGCCAACAGCAGCGCCATCGACGCCGCGCCCGTGACCAGCCATCCCAGGGGCGGACTCATGGCTGCAGGCTCCGACGCAAGGGGTTCGCGCCGCGAGCTCCTGCCGACCATCTCGCGCGCGTAGGGCGTGATGCGCATCAGCGCGAGGCCGAGCAGCAGCCACGCCACGGCGCCTCCGACGGTGGCTGTGGTGTCGGCGACGCCCAGGACCTGGAGGCCGAGCCAGGCGAGGAACGCCACTGTGGCGGTCATCAGCAGCGCCCAGGCAACCACCCGGGGCATGCGCCATGAACCACTCCCCCGTGCCGGGACGGCCACGGCCCCCGCCAGTACGAGCGCATTGGCGACCACGAGAAGTGGACCGGCGCCCAGGAGGAGCGCAGCGAGGGCGCCAGTCAGGGCGCCGCCCACCCCCACCGCGACTGCGGGCACCGCGACGCGCCCCCGCGACGTACCTGCGTGTCTGGCCGCCCGCGTCGGGCTCTGCGCCCGCAGCAGACCGAAGACCACCGGCAGCAGCAGGGCCACCGCGGACGCCGTGAGCGTCAGGAGCAGGGAGCCGGGCACCGAGCCATTGTGTACTCGACACGTTTCAGGAGAAAACCGGCGAACGGGCAGACCCGGCAGACGTGCGCTAGGGGACGAGCTTGGGGCGGTTGGGCTTCTCCTTCGCCCACCCCGGCGTCTTGGCCGGCTCCGGCTGAAGGCTCGACAGCAGCGACAGCATCGGGGTCGGTGCCGGGATCGGGAGCAGAGTGGGCGGCGGGGCGTACATCGTCGTCGAGGGGACAGGCGAGGGCTCGTCGAGGTGGTTGTTGAGACGGCCGTGGCCGGGCGAGGGTGCGTCGATCGGACGATGCGGCTTCGGCTTGGCGTACCCCGGTGTGCGGACCGCCACGACGACGGGCGGATCCGGCGTACCCGTGTCCGGGTCTCCCCCGGTGCCGCCGGAGCCGGTGCCGCCGGAGCCGGTGCCTCCCGAGCCGGTTCCCCCTGAGCCCGTTCCGCCCGAACCGGTGCCTCCCGAGC
Organism: uncultured Actinomycetota bacterium; assembly: GCA_963823965.1. GTDB lineage: Bacteria > Actinomycetota > Actinomycetes > Propionibacteriales > Nocardioidaceae > Nocardioides_C. Next base: position 645,046 of record CAWGNO010000002.1, read on the forward strand.
CGGTTCCCCCTGAGCCCGTTGCGCCCGAACCGGTGCCTCCCGAGCCGTTTCCCCCTGAGCCCGTTGCGCCCGAACCGGTGCCAGAGCCGCCTGTGCCGGTTCCGCCTGAGCCCGCGCCGCTCGACCCACCAGAGCCTGAACCGCCGCCCGACCCACCAGAGCCCGAGCCCGACCCGGCGCCCGTACCTGACCCACTCCCGGAACCGCCGTTGCCCGTCCCTGGATTCGCCGCGGGAGGCCGGGTCGGCTTGAGCCCGCCGGCACCCGGCTGGCCCGGCTGACCCGCATGCCCGCCGGGCGCCGAGGACGACCCGCTCCCGCCGTCGGCTCTGCCGGGGTTCGAGGCCACCGGCACTCCGACGGGCGCGGAGGGCGCCAGGCCTGCCGTGGTGGCGCGGATGCCGCCGTTGGGAACGGTCGCGCCTCCGACAAGGCCGGCGTCGACGGCGCTGGGCGCAACCGGCGCGACGGGCGCGAGACCGAGCGTCGGCGTCGGCGCGGACGAGGGGGCGGATGGCGGCGCGGACGACGTCGAACCACCGGAGGGGGACCCTTCGGTCACCGCGCCGGTCGCGGACGTTCCTGCCTGCGGGCCCGATCCCTGTGTCCCCGGGCCGTCCTCCGCCACGGCGACCACGACGCCGCCGGCGGCGAGGAGGGCGACGAGCGTTCCCAGGGGGCGCAGGACGGGCAGCGGAGCCCGACCGCTCCCCGCCTGGAGACCCGCATGGGCCCCGATGCTCTCGCGCACGTAGCGCTGCCCGCGCGAGAGAACCAGGACCAGGAGCAGCCCGGAGGCAGCGGCGACGACGAGCTGGGCGGTGTCCATGTCCGAGGCCACCATCTGCTGAGTCAGCCAGGCGAGGAAAGCGACGGCACCGGTGACGAGCAGTGCCCACATCACGACTCCGCGGACCGCCCAGGTGGAGCTCATCTGAGCCCACGCCAGCACTGACCCGGCCAGCACGACGGCCACCACGACCGCGGTCAGGGGCTCGGCATCGAGGAGGGCGGACACACCCAGAGCGGCGAGTCCGACGAGCGTGGCAGCGACGACGAGCCGGACACGCCGGGACGTGTCCTCCGACGGCGCGAGGTGCCGGTGCCGCTCAACCCCGAGCAGCGCCGCGAACGCGGGGACCAGGAGGACCACCGCTGTCATCGTGAGCAACCACAGCGCGGAGTCGAGCACGATGACATCTGAGCACGCTGCTCAGCGCCGAGGAAGCGGTTGCGGTGTTATTCCCCAACTTGGGCGATCTTGCGCGCCACGTCCGGACCTTCGGCGATCAGGACCCGGAAACCGTCCTCGTCGAGGACCGGTACCTCGAGGGAGACTGCCTTGTCGTACTTCGACCCCGGGGAGTCCCCGACCACCACGAAGTCGGTCTTCTTCGACACCGACGAGGCCGCCTTGCCACCGCGCGTGATGATCGCCTCCTTGGCCTGGTCGCGGCTGAAGCCGGTGAGCGAGCCGGTGACGACGATGCTGAGACCCTCGAGGTGGCGGGGCTTGGACTCGTCGACCTCGTCCTCCATGGTCACCCCGGCGCGTGCCCACTTGTCCACGATCTCGTTGTGCCAGCCGGACTCCTCGCCGTCGAACCAGCGGCGGATCGACTCGGCAATGGTCATGCCCACGCCGTCGACCCCGGCGAGCCGCTCGACGTCGGCCTCACGTACGGCGTTCATGGACCGGAACTGCGTGGCGAGCGCCCGCGCGGCGGTCGGACCCACGTGGCGGACGGAGAGTCCGACCAGCACGCGCCACAGCGGCCTGTTCTTGGCTTCCTCCAGGTTCTTCAGGAGCCGGGCGCCGTTGGCCGACAGCACCGGTGCATCCCCCTCGCCCTTCTTGGGCGCCCGGGTGAACATCGGCGCCCGCATCAGGCTCTCCTCGGTCAGGGAGAAGACATCGCCCTCGTCCTCGAGGACACCTGCCGTGAGCAGCGCGTCAGCGGCCTCGAAGCCGAGACCCTCGATGTCGAAGGCACCGCGCCCGGAGACGTGGAAGACCCGCTCCCGGAGCTGCGCTGGGCAGGAACGGTGGTTGGGGCAGCGCAGGTCGGCGTCCCCCTCCTTCTCCTGGACGAGGGTCGTCCCGCAGGAGGGGCACTCGGTGGGCATCACCCACTCCGCCAGGCCTTCCGGACGCAGCTCCTTCACGGGCCCGACGATCTCGGGGATCACGTCGCCCGCCTTGCGCAGGATGACGGTGTCCCCGGGTCGCACGTCCTTGCGGCGTACCTCGTGCGCGTTGTGCAGCGTCGCCATCTCGACGGTGGAGCCGGAGACCTTCACGGGCGTCATCACGCCGTACGGCGTCGCACGGCCGGTCCGCCCGACGTTGACATCGATGTCGAGGAGCTTGGTGTTGACCTCTTCGGGCGGGTACTTGTAGGCGATGGCCCAGCGCGGGGCACGCGAGGTCGACCCCAGGCGACGCTGGAGCGCCACCTGGTCCACCTTCACCACGACGCCGTCGATCTCGTGCGCCACGTCGTGGCGGTGCTCGCCGTAGTAGTCGATGAACTCACGCACGGCTGCCAGGTCGGGCAGCACCTTGGCGAGGTCGCTGACGGGCAGCCCCCAGGCGGCCAGCGCCGAGTAGGACTCCGACTGCCGGGTCGGCTCGAAGCCCTCGCGCACGCCGAGGCCGTGGCACACCAGCGCCAGCGGTCGCGTGGCGGTGACCCGGGGGTCCTTCTGCCGCAGCGAACCGGCAGCGGCGTTGCGTGGGTTGGCGAAAGGCCCGCGGCCGGTGTCGAGCATGGACTCGTTGAGCCGCTCGAACGCCTCGACCGGGAGGAACACCTCACCCCGGACCTCGACGCGCGCCGGGACCGGGTACTCGTCGGTGCCGGTGAGCCGGTGCGGGACGTTGTCGATGGTCCGCACATTGGGGGTGACGTCCTCGCCCGTGCGGCCGTCGCCCCGGGTCGCACCGCGGACCAGCCGGCCGTCCTCGTAGAGCAGGCTCACGGCGAGCCCGTCCACCTTCAGCTCGCACAGGAAATCGGCGTCCTCGACACCCTCACGTCGCAGCCGGGCGGCCCAGGCCTCGAGCTCCTCGGTCGAGAAGGCGTTGTCCAGGCTCATCATCGGCTCGACGTGGTCGACCGGGGTGAACTCCGTGGAGACCTGGCCTCCGACGCTCTGTGTCGGGGAGTCCGGGGTGCGCAGGTCGGGGAACTGCTCCTCGAGCTCCTCCAGCCGGCGCATCAGCCGGTCGAACTCCGCGTCGGAGATCGTCGGGGAGTCCTTCACGTAGTAGCGCCAGCGGGCGTCCTCGACCTGCTCGGCGACCTCCTTGTGCTCCTCGCGCGCCTCGGGGGTGGCTTCGGCGGCGGTCGCGCCGGACGACTCGGGCAGCTCGGGGCTCTCGCTCATGACGCCTATCTTGCCGAAAGCCCCCGACAGGACGGGGTCATGGTCCGGCAGTCCGGCTCCCCGGGCGCGGCGAACCCCATGGACCCGTCTGAAAGGATTCCCCGCATGCCCGACCCGCAGCTGCTCCGGCTCGACGCTCCGGGGCGTCCTGCCGGCCTGGTGCTCCTGCTGCACGGCGGCCAGCCCGACAGCCTCCTGCCGGTGGACGACCGCAGCGCCTCGTGGCGCAGGTCCCGGTGGATGCAGAGCCGGATCACCGCCCGCGCCCATGCGCACGGCGTCGGGACCTGGCTGCTGCGCTACCGGCACCGCGGCTGGAACGCCGGCGTGGCGGCGGAGCCGTCCCCGGTGCCCGATGCCCGGTGGGCGCTGGAGCAGGTACGCCGCGAGCTCGGGTCGGTGCCCGTCGTGCTCCTGGGCCACTCGATGGGAGCCCGCACGGCGGTCGCGGTGGCCGACGACCCGCTCGTGACCGGCGTCGTCGCGCTCGCACCGTGGCTTCCGGCCGAGGACCCGGTCGCGGCGCTGGCCGGGCGGAGGTTCTCGGCGGCCCACGGACGGGCGGACCGGATCACCAGCTTCAAGGCCACCAAGGCCTTCGTACGCCGGACGGAAGGCGTCGCGGCGACCTCCGAGCTCGTCGACATGGGACGGGTGGGGCACTACATGCTGCGCCGGGCTCGCAGGTGGGACGACGTGGCCCTCACCCGGTCGCTCGCCTTCCTCCGCGAGCACGCCCCCGACTGAGGCGCTCCGTCCGCGGCCCTGGCGCGTGGCGGTTCGACGAGCGCGGGGACTCGCGGTGGGCGATCCGATGCCGTGCGTCAGGCCTCGTCGTCGACCAGCGCCTGCCAGCCGGTGCCCTCGACGCGCTCGAAGATCAGGTTGGTCTCCGAGTGGGAGACGGCCGGGTGCGTGGCGAGGTACGTGAGCACGAAGTCACGCAGGTCCTCCGCGTCCTTCGCCACGACGTGCAGCAGGTAGTCGTCGGCCCCGGCCGTGTGGTACATCGACAGCACGCCCGGCCAGCTCGGAGCCGCGGACCGGAAGCTGTCCACGGCCGGGCGGTTGTGCTGTCCCAGGCGCACCGCGATCAGCGCCTGCAACGACAGGCCGAGCACCGAGAGGTCGATGTCGGCGCGGTAGCCGCGGATGAGCCCGCTGGCCCGCAGCTGGCGCAGGCGGGTCGAGACGGTCGACTCCGCCACCCCCACGGCTGTGGCCAGCGCCGCCCCCGATGCACGGGCGTCCGAGGAGAGCGCGCGGAGCAGCGCCCGGTCGATCCGGTCCAGCACGGGTTTCTTCGCCACGACCTCTCCTCCTGCAACAGACGCGAAGGTTCTGGCCACATCAGCCTAGCGCCCCGCAGATCCTTGCGTGCTCGTTGTCACATTCCGGCGATGGTGCTGACCTGTGTCCATGAGCGCCCACATCCGTCACCTCGAGACCCTCGCCGTCCACGCCGGGATGGACGGCGTCACCGCCTCCGGCTCGCACGTCCCGCCCATCGACCTGTCCACGACCAACCCGCTCCCCTCGGTCGAGGAGGGTGGTGACGCCTATGAGGACCTGGCCACCGGGCACTCGCTCGCGCCCGACCAGAGCGCGGTCTACCAGCGGCTGTGGCAGCCCGGCGTCGCGCGCTTCGAGGAGGGACTGGCCGCACTCGAGAGCACCTCGCACGCGGTGGCCTTCGCCTCCGGCATGGCGGCCCTGAGCGCATGCCTCATCGCCTCGGTCTCCCGGGGACGTCCGCACGTCGTGGCCCTGCGTCCGCTGTACGGCGGCTCCGACCACGTGCTCGCGACCGGGCTCCTCGGCACGGAGGTGACCTGGTGCGAGAGCCAGGACGAGGTCGCCGCGGCCGTCCGCCCGGACACCGGTCTGGTCGTTCTCGAGACCCCGGCCAACCCGACCTGCGAGCTCGTCGACATCGAGGCGGTGGCGGAGGCAGCCGGCGACGTCCCGGTCCTGGTCGACAACACCTTCGCCACGCCAGTGCTCCAGCAGCCCACGCTGCACGGCGCCCGCCTGGTCCTGCACAGCGCCACCAAGTTCCTCGGCGGTCACGGCGACGTCGTGGGTGGCGTCGTGGCCTGTGACGAGGAGTGGGCGGCGTCCCTGCGCCAGGTGCGCGCGGTCACCGGCGGCATCCTCCACCCCTTCGCCGCCTACCTGCTCCACCGCGGCCTGCGCACGCTGCCGCTGCGGGTGCGCGCACAGCAGGCGACCGCCTCCGAGCTCGCCATGCGTCTGGCTGCACACGACGCGGTCCGGGAGGTGCACTACCCGGGTGCGTCCCGCGACCCCCACGGCGTCCTGGGACGCCAGATGCACGGCACGGGCTCGATCGTCGCGCTCGAGCTGACCGGTGGTTACGCGGCCGCTGCCGCCTTCGTGGAGAGCTGCGAGCTCGCCACCCACGCGGTGTCGCTGGGCGGGGTGGACACGCTGGTCCAGCACCCGGCGTCCCTGACGCACCGGCCGGTGGCACCCGAGGCGCGGCCCGGCGCGGGGATCGTCCGCATCTCCGTCGGCCTCGAGCACGTCGACGACCTCACCGTCGACCTGCTGCAGGCCCTCGACGTGAGCCTCAGCCGGACGCGAGGTTCCGAGCGACTCGTGCACTGAGCGCGTAGGCGCGCCGCGCCCACGCGCCGGAGGCACCGGCCAGCCCACAGGCGGGCGTGACGAGGAGCTCGCCCGCCTCGTCGCCCGCCGGGTCGACCCCCAGCATCTCCAGCAGGCGCTGCACCCGCTCGGTCAGGACCCGATCGTCGGGCCATGACGCCGTGTCGGCGGCCGGGTCCGTGGACGGGACGACCCCGAGCATGAGCATCCGGCCCCCGTCGAGCAGCTCGGCGAGGTCGTCGTACGCCTCGGGCCGCAGAGCCGACAGGTCCACCGACACGCCGGCCGCGCCGGCACCGGTGAGCAGGGAGAAGGGGACGTCCGTCGCGCAGCAGTGCACCACCGGTGTGGCGTCGCTCGCGGTGACCGCACCCAGCACCTGCTCCAGCGCAGCGGAGGCCAGCGGGGCATCGACGCTGCGGTGCCGGTGGAACCCGGAGGCGGTCGGCACCTTGCCCGCCAGGACAGCAGGGAGCGCCGGCTCGTCGAGCTGGACGACGACCTCGGCCCCCGGAACCCGCTTGCGGACGTCCGCGACGTGGTCCGCCACTCCTTCGGCCAGGGCCTCGGTCAGCTCACGGCGCGCCCCGCGGTCGGCGAGGAGCCGGTCACCGCGGGGACGTTCGACGGTGGCGGCCAGGGTCCAGGGGCCGGTGACCTGGACCTTCAGCCGCCCGACGTAGCCCTGGGCCTGCTCCTCGAGCACGTCGAGATCCTGCGCGAGCAGCGACCGGGCACGCCGCTGGTCCGCCCCGACTCCCCCACCGGTCAGCCTCCACCCCGCGGGCTGGAGGTCCGCCCCGAGCTCCGGCACCATCGCCAGGGCACGGCCGCACATGTCGGCGTGCGCCCCGCGACCGGGCATCTCCGGCAGGTGCGGGAGGTCGGACAGCTCGCCGAGCACCACACGCGTCGCCTCGTCGAAGGCGTCGGCGTCGGTGCCCGGGAAGGAGCCGATGCCGGTTGCGCCGATCCTCATGCGTCGACCCGCCCGCGGCGGGAGGCGGACGTGATGGTTGCCGAGCCGACCACCCTGGTGCCGTCGTAGATCACGGCCGCCTGGCCGGGCGCGATGCCCTGGGCCGGCTCGTGCAGCTCGATGAGGACAGCGTCGCCGCCGTCGGCCGCCTCGCCCGGGGCCACCCGGACCGTGGCACGGTGCTCGTCGCCGTGGGCACGCAGCTGGACGGTCCCCTCCAACGGCTCGGTCGGCACGGTGCCGCACCAGCGCGGCCGGAACCCGGCGACGTGGTCCACGGAGAGCTCCTCGCGCGGCCCGACCGTGACGGTGCCGCTCACCGGCTCGATGTCGAGGACGTAGCGCGGACGCCCGTCGGCGGCCGGCCGGCCGATGCGCAGGCCCTTGCGCTGGCCGATCGTGTAGCGGTACGTCCCGTCGTGCGTGCCGAGCACCTCGCCGGTCGCGTGGTCACGGATCTCCCCCGACTCCACCGGGATCCGCTCGCCCAGCTTCTCCTGGAGCCAGCCGCCGGTGTCGCCGTCGGAGATGAAGCAGATGTCGTGGCTGTCGGGCTTCTTGGCCACCGAGAGCCCCCGGCGCTCGGCCTCGACCCGCACGTCCTCCTTGCGGGAGTCGCCGAGCGGGAAGAGCGAGTGCCGCAGCTGCTCCTGGGTGAGCACCCCGAGGACGTAGGACTGGTCCTTGCCCATGTCGACGGCGCGGTGCATCTCCACCAGCCCGTCCGCCCCCGTGGTCAGCTGGGCGTAGTGGCCGGTCGCGACCGCGTCGAAGCCCAGGGCCACGGCCCGCTCCAGGACGGCGGCGAACTTGATCTTCTCGTTGCACCGCAGGCACGGGTTCGGAGTGCGCCCCTCGGCGTACTCGGTCATGAAGTCCTCGACCACGTCCTCGTGGAAGCGCTCGCTCATGTCCCACACGTAGAAGGGGATGCCGATGACGTCGGCGGCACGGCGGGCGTCGTTGCTGTCCTCGATCGTGCAACAGCCACGGGCACCGGTGCGGTAGGACTTCGGGTTGCGCGAGAGCGCGAGGTGGATGCCGGTGACGTCGTACCCCGTCTCCGCGGCGCGGGCAGCGGCCACGGCGGAGTCGACGCCGCCGGACATGGCAGCGAGAACACGCACGGCTCAGCCCACCTTCGAGTCAACGGTCGGGGTGGCGCCGAAGCCGGAGGCGATTCCGGCGGCGCGGGCCCGCTCCACGACCGGGCCGATCGCCTCGACGAGTGCGTCGACGTCGGCCTGGGTGGTCGTGTGGCCGAGGGAGAACCTCAGCGCGCTGCGTGCGCCCACCTCGTCGGCTCCCATGGCGAGCAGGACGTGCGAGGGCTGGGGTACGCCGGCGGAGCACGCCGATCCTGTGGAGCACTCGATGCCGCGGGCGTCGAGGAGCATGAGCAGGGAGTCACCCTCGCAGCCGGGGAACTGGATGTGGGCGTTGCCCGGGAGACGGTTGTCCAGAGAGCACGTGCGGTCACCGTTCAGGACGGCGTCGGGGACCTGCTCCGAGACCCGCCGCAGCAGGTCGTCGCGCAGTGCTGCCACCCGGACGGCGTACTCGGGGCGACGCTTGACCGAGAGCTCGACCGCGGTGGCGAACCCGCGGATCGCCGGTGCGTCGATGGTGCCGGAGCGGATGTCGCGCTCCTGGCCGCCTCCGTGCAGGAGCGGCGTCACCTCGACCTCCCGGCGTACGACGAGGGCGCCCACGCCGAAGGGTCCGCCGAGCTTGTGCGCGGTGAGCGTGAGGGCGTCCACCCCGCACGCGGCGAAGTCGACCTCGACCTGGCCCACGGCCTGGACAGCGTCGGTGTGGACCGGGATGCCGTGCTCGTGGGCGATCTCCACGACCTCGGCGACGGGCTGGATGGTGCCCACCTCGTTGTTGGCCCACATGACCGAGACCAGCGCCACCGACTCGGGGTCGCGCTCGATCGACTCCCGCAGGGCCGACACCTCGAGGCGCCCGCACCGGTTGACCGGCAGCAGCTCCACCTCGGCGCCCTCGTCCTCGAGCCAGTGCAGCGTGTCGAGGACGGCGTGGTGCTCGACGGCCGTCGAGAGCACGCGGGTGCGGCGCGGGTCCGCGGCGCGGCGGGCCCAGTACATCCCCTTGACCGCGAGGTTGTCCGACTCCGTCCCTCCGGAGGTGAAGACCACCTCGCCGGGACGGGCGTTGACGGCCTGGGCGATGGTCTCGCGCGACTCCTCGACGACGCGTCGGGCGGCGCGGCCCGAGGCGTGCAGCGACGACGGGTTGCCTCGCCGTCTCATCTGCTCGGTCATCGCGTCGACGGCCTCGGGGTACATCGGCGTGGTGGCCGCGTGGTCGAGGTAGACGCCGCTCGTGGGTGCGGAGGTCCGGTCGCTGGGCGCGCCGGTGGTCACAGTGGGATGGGTCATCGCGCCTCCAAGGGTACGGCGTGGCGTCTCAGGTCCCCATCTCCTCCTCCACGCCCCCGCCGGGCCCGACCCACGAGCCTGCGCGCAGGACCCGTATCGGCCTGAGGTCGGGGTCCACGACGACGAGATCCGCGGGCCGTCCCGCAGCCAGGGCGCCGGCCCGGGCATCGAGCCCGACGGCGCGCGCGGGTGTGCTGCTCGCGGCCATGACCGCGTCGGCGAGGGGCACCCCCGCCGCGACACACCGCCGCACGACCCCCAGCAGGTCGGCGGTCCCGCCGGCGAGCGGCCCCTCCGCTGTCTCCCCCAGACGTGCGACCCCCTCGACGACCCGCACCCGCTGCGGACCGAGCACGTAGGACCCGTCCGGCATCCCGGCCGCGGCCATCGCGTCGGTGACCAGCACGATGCGCTCCGGGCCCAGCAGGTCGAAGAGCAGCAGGACGCTGTCGTCGGCGAGATGGACCCCGTCGGCGATGAGCTCGACCATCGCCTCCCCGGCAGCGGCGGCGCCCAGGGCGCCCGCGACCGGCCCGGGTCGCCGATGGTGCAGCGGGGGCATGCCGTTGAACAGGTGGGTGACCAGGCCGGGACGCCCGAGTGCCGCGTGCGTGGCCGCGAGGGTACGGCGGACGACCGCCGGGGCAGCCTCCGTGTGACCGACCGCCGGCACGACGCCCTGGTGGAGGAGCCGCTCCACGACGAGGTCCGCACCGTCCAGCTCGGGGGCGATCGTCATCACGCGGACGTGGCCCCGCCCCGCCGCGAGCAGCTCGTCGGCCAGGCCCGGGTCGGATGGGAGGAGGAAGCGCGGGTCCTGGGCACCGCAGCGGCGTGCGGCCAGGAACGGCCCCTCCACGTGGACCGCGGCGACGATGCCCGCGTCGACCCCGTCCGCCGCGTTGGCCACCGCCGCGAGCATCCGCTCGGGGTCGTCGGTCACGACGCTGGCCACGAGGCTCGTCGTCCCGCGCCCGCGATGATGGGCAGCCGCCAGGGCCAGCGCCTCGGGGTCGGGGGTGCTGAACGACGCCCCGCCGCCCCCGTGGTCGTGCACGTCCACCAGCCCCGGTAGGACGAACCGGTCCGCGCCATCCTCGACCAGATCGCCGCTGCCCTGCCCGGACGAGGCGGCAGGCCCGACGTACCCGATCCTGTCGCCGGACACCACGACCACGCCGTCGTCGACCACACCGGCGGGTGTCACGACGCGGCCCGTCACCCGGATCTCGTCCACGCCTGCGACCCTAGTCCGGCGCCATCGGGTGACGCTGTTGCGGCGGATGTGCGGAAACCGGTTGCGCTCCCCTGCCGGTCGGGCCATCATCGATCCACCATGAAGAGCTGACACCGACCTTGCTCGCGCCCGCGGCCGCTCCGTCTCCGGAGCCCACGCCCGGCGAGCATCCTCTCCGTCCGAACGGTGTCCGCTGATGTCTACCCAGCTCCACTCCTCTGTGTCCTCGCTCGTCGCCCGTGACGTGGTCCGTGCCTACGGCGACCGGGTCGTGCTCGACGGTGTCGACCTCGTCGCCAACCCCGGTTCGCCGCTGGGCCTGGTCGGCGAGAACGGCGCCGGCAAGTCCACCATGCTGCGCATCCTCGCCGGTGTGGAGCAACCGGACAGCGGGTCGCTCGCCGTTCCGGCCGACCTCGCCTACCTCGGTCAGGAGCCGGACTTCCCGGCCGGCGCCACGATCGGGGACGTGCTCGACTCGGCGCTCGCCCCTCTGCACGACGCGGTCGCGCGACTCGAGGAGCTCGCGCCGCTGCTCGAGGGGACGTGGGCCCAGGACGAGTACGCCGCACTCCTCGACTGGGCGACGATGCACGACGCCTGGGACGCCGACCACCGAGCGCACACGGCGGCGGCCCGGCTGGGCCTCGGCGACCTGCAGCGCGAGCGTCTGGTGGCCTCCATGTCCGGAGGCCAGCGGATGCGCCTTGCCCTGGCCGCGCTGGTCACCCGTCGGCCGGAGTGCGTGCTGCTCGACGAGCCCACGAACCACCTCGACGATGCGGCGATGGCATTCCTGGAGGAGTTCCTGGCAGAGCTTCCGGGCATCGTCGTGGTGGCGACCCACGACCGGACCTTCCTGGAGAACGTCTGCTCCACCGTCGTCGACCTCGACCCGATGCACCTCGGGGTCGACGGCGACGGGGGCAACCGGTTCTCCGGGGGCTACTCCGACTACCTGCGCGCCAAGCAGGACTCCCGTCGACGGTGGCAGGAGGCCTTCGAGGCCCAGCAGGACGAGCTCGGCGACCTCCGGCGGCAGGCAGCCACGACGGCGCGGTCGGTCGGCCACAACCGACCGGCCCGCGACAACGACAAGTTCGTCTACTACAAGAAGGGGCAGAACGTCGCCCGGACGGTCAGCCGGCGTGTGCGCGACGCCGAGCGGCGCATCGACGTGCTCGAGCGCGAACGCGTCCCCAAGCCGCCCAAGCCGCTTGCGTTCAAGGGCACGCTGACCGACCAGCGGGTCGGCGGATCCGTGTTCGCCCGCGACGTCGTCGTCCCGGGACGGCTGGCGGTGCCCCGGCTGGACGTCGGGCCCGGCCAGCACCTGCTGGTGACGGGCGCGAACGGCTCGGGGAAGTCGACACTGCTGAAGGCGATCGCCGGCGACCTCGCCGTCGAGGGGTTCCTCCAGGTCTCGGCCCGCCGGGTCGGCCACCTTCCTCAAGAGGTCACCTTCGCGCGGCCGGACCGCACGGTCGCGGAGATGTACGACGCTGCGACCGGCTCGCCGACACCGCTGGCGGACCTCGGACTGCTGCATCCCCGCGACCACTCCCGCCCGGTCGGCCTGCTCAGCATCGGGCAGCAGCGCCGCCTGGCACTGGCCGTGATCGTGGCCCGGCAGCCGGACCTGCTGCTCCTCGACGAGCCCACCAACCACATCTCCCTGGCGCTTGCCGAGGAGCTCGAGGAGGCCCTTCAGCGCTCAGTGGGCTCAGTGGTCGTCGCCAGCCACGATCGCTGGCTGCGTGGACGGTGGCAGGGGCCGGTGCTGTCGCTGGAGTAGGAGACGCCACTCCCCGCCGTGGAGTCCACGGCGGGGAGTGGCGTCTGCTTCAGGCGACCCGCGGCCGCCACGGGGGTCCGGGAGACCCCTGGGCCGGTCAGCCCTTGCGCTTGTTGACCTCGTCGGTCGCGGCCGGCAGGACGGCGTGCAGGTCGCCCACGACACCGAAGTCGACCAGCTCGAAGAGGGGAGCCTCTTCGTCCTTGTTGATCGCGACGATCGTCTTGGAGGTCTGCATGCCGGCGCGGTGCTGGATCGCGCCGGAGATACCGGCTGCGACGTACAGCTGCGGGGAGACGGTTTTGCCGGTCTGACCCACCTGGAACGAGTGCGGGTACCAGCCCGAGTCCACCGCTGCGCGGCTGGCGCCGACCGCAGCGCCCAGCGAGTCGGCGAAGTTCTCGACCGGCTCGAAGTTCCCGCCCGTGCCGCGACCGCCGGAGACGACGATGGCGGCCTCGGTGAGCTCGGGACGACCCGACGCCTTGCGCGGCTCCGAGGCCACGATCTTGGCGGTCTTGGCCGCGTCCGAGACGGTCACCGACACCTGCTCGACGGCGGCGGCACCCTCGGCCTGCTCCGGCGTCGCGGCGTTCGGCTTCACCGTGATGATCGGCGTGCCCTTGGTGACCTTCGCCTGCACGGTGTAGCTGCCGGCGAAGACCGACTGGGTGGTGACCGGCGTACCGCCGTCGGACTGCACGTCCACGGCGTCGGTGATCAAGCCGGAGTCGAGCTTGACCGCGAGGCGTCCGGCGATCTCCTTGCCCTCCGCGTTGGAGGAGATGAGGACCGAGCTCGGCCCGGCCTTCTCCACCAGCTGTTGCAGGGCCTCGGCCTTGGGGGCCACCAGGTAGCCCTTGATCTCCGCGTCGTCGACGACGTAGATCTTCTCGGCTCCATAGCCCTTGAGGGCCGCGGCGGCCTCGTCGGAGAGGTTGCCGATGAAGACCGCCGACGGCTCGCCGAGGCGGCGGGCGATCGTCAGGAGCTCATTGGTGGTCTTGCGTACCGCACCGTCGACATGGTCGACCAGAACCAGAATCTCGCTCATTGTCTGTTACCCGACCTTCCTCAGATGAACTTCTTCGACGCGAGGAACTCGGTCAGCGCAGTGGCGCCCGAGCCGTCCTCGTCGGTGACGATCTCGCCCTGGGTGCGCGGCGGGCGAGCAGCGGTCTCCTCCACCTGCGACCAGGCGGCCGAGAGGCCGACCTGAGCGGCGTCGACACCGATGTCGGAGAGGGACCAGGTCTCGACCGGCTTCTTCTTGGCCGCCATGATGCCCTTGAAGGACGGGTAGCGGGCCTCGCCGGACTGGTCGGTCACGCTGAGCACGAAGGGGGCGGTACCGCCGATGACCTCGGTGGCGGTGTCGCCGTCGCGCTTGATGCGGACCTCCTTGCCCTGCATCTCGATGACGGAGCCGAGGGTGATCTGCGGCAGGCCGAGACGCTCGGCCAGCATCGCCGGGACGACACCCATCGTGCCGTCGGTCGAGGCCATGCCGCACACGACGACGTCGTGCTCGACCTTCTTGATCGCCTCGGCCAGGACCAGCGAGGTGGCGAGCGCGTCGGAGCCGGCGATCGCGTCGTCGACGACGTGCACGCCCTTGTCGGCGCCCATCTGAAGGCCCTTGCGGATCGCGTCGGCGGCCTGCTCGGGGCCCACGGTCAGGACCGTGACCTCGGTGCCCTCGTTCTTCTCCTTGAGCTGGAGCGCCTGCTCGACGGCGTACTCGTCGAGCTCAGAGAGCAGCCCGTCGACTCCGACACGGTCCACGGTCTTGTCATCCTCGAAGTGCCGGTCTGCGGTCGCATCCGGGACGTACTTCACACATACGACAATGTTCATGGCAGTTCGGCCTTGAAGGCCCCTCCTGTACCTCGGTATGACGGTCGTCCGCCCACGTGTCCTCCCGAGGTTACTAGCGCGTAGCAATCAGAGGAACAGGCGGTCGGGTGGGTTCGATCACACGCTGTCGGGCCCTCGGAGACGTGTGGTCGCAGGGGTCACGGACGGATGATCCGGTCGAGGATCTTGCCGATCACCAGGTAGACGACGGCGGCGATCCCCCAGTTCGTGAGGGCACTCTTGACCCGCCCGTCCGCGTCGTCGGGGAAGGTGAAGACGCCGTCCTGGAGGCCGAACGGACCGGCCAGCCTCTCGGCTCCGGAGATGACGAACGAGACGACCGTGTTGTCCTCGTTGGCCTTGAGCGCGATGAGGAGGGCACCCACCGCGAGGAAGAGCGCGCACACCACGGCGACCAGCCACACGACGGTGGCGATCTTGCTGCGCACCGCGTCGGAGCGCGCCTTCAGCTTGGCAGTCCCCCCGCCGGCGGCACGCCGCCCCGGGGCGGTGTCCGCAGCGGCTCCCGACTCCGTGCTGTCGGTGCCCTTGCTTGCGTCAGTCACTCTGTCTCCTTGTCCGAGGTCACCGGCACGATAACCGACCCCGGCCGGGGCGACGTAGCCGTACCGACGGCTGGCCAAACCACCTCCGCAGCCGGGCAGCCGGCGTGGCCGCGCCCGCGACGACCGAGCTCAGCGACCGACGAAGTCCGCCTTTCCCGGCCCCTGCTCGACGAAGGACCTCATCCCGATGGTCCGGTCCTCGGTGGCGAAGAGCGCCGCGAACTGCTGCCGCTCGATCTCGAGCCCGGTCTCGAGGTCCACCTCGAGGCCCCGGTCGATGGTCTCCTTGGCCGCACGCAGCGCGTACGTCGCAGCGCCGGCGAACTGCCTCGCCCAGGTCAGCGCCTGCTCGTAGACCTCTCCTGCTGGGACGACCCGGTCGACGAGCCCGATGGCGCGCGCCTCGTCCGCCTTGACGAACCGGCCGGTGAAGACGAGGTCCTTGGCCTTGGCCGGGCCCACCAGGCGGGTGAGCCGCTGGGTGCCGCCCGCGCCCGGGATGATGCCGAGGAGGATCTCCGGCTGACCGAGCACCGCGTCCTCCGCGGCGATCCGGATGTCGGCGCACAGCGCGAGCTCACAGCCACCGCCGAGGGCATAGCCGTTGACCGCGGCCACCACCGGCTTCGGGATCCGCGCCACTGCGGTGAACGCCGACTGCAGGCCCCCGGAGCGACGCACCATGTCGGTGTAGGACATGTCGGCCATCTCCTTGACGTCCGCGCCGGCGGCGAAGACCTTCTCGCCGCCCCAGACCACGACGGCCTTCACGTCCTCCCGCTCGGCGCACTCGGTGGCCGCGGCACGGATCTCCTCCTGGACCTGCTCGTTGAGCGCGTTCATCTTCGGCCGGTCCACCCGGATGGTCGCGACGCCGTCCTCGACCTCGACCCGCACGAACTCGCTCACGATGCACTCCTCTGCTAGCCGGAAAACCTGCGTCGGAGCCTAGACCGCGGACGCGTTCCGGTCACAGGTGGGTGACGAGCCGGTGGGTCCGGTTTGTCCCGAAGAGTCGGGGGAGACAATGGTCCCGTGAATCCGGGAGTGTGGGCAGAAGAGCAGGACCATGTGGCCGTCTGGCCGGGGCACCACGAGCCGCTCGGGGCGACCTGGAGCGAGGAGGCCACCAACTTCGCCGTCTACGCCCCCGAGGCGACCCAGGTGTGGGTGTGCCTGTTCGACGACGACGGCCACGGCGGCGAGGTGGAGCGCCAGTTCGCTCTGACGGAGCACACGCTCGGCATCTGGCACGGTGCGATCGCGGGCATCCCGCGCGGTCAGCGGTACGGCGTCCGCGCCGACGGCCCCTGGGACCCCGCCAACGGCCTGCGGTTCAATCCCCACAAGCTCCTGCTGGACCCGTACGCCCGAGCGGTCAGCGGCTCCGTCGTACCCGGTCCGGAGATCTTCGGCCACGTCCTTCCCGAGGCCGGGGACGACAAGGTTGCGCGGCAGCGCAAGGAGGGCATCCGCGACGAGCAGGACTCCGCCCCGAGCATGGCCAAGAGCGTCGTGGTCCACGACGAGTTCGACTGGGGCGACGACGAGCAGGTCCGCCCGCACGTCAAGATGACCGACACCGTGGTCTACGAGCTGCACGTCAAGGGGTTCACCCAGCTGCACGACCGGGTTCCGGAGGAGCTGCGCGGGACCTACGCCGGGCTGGCGACGCCGGCGGTCGTCGACTACCTCAAGGACCTCGGCATCACCACCGTCGAGCTGCTGCCGGTGCACCAGTTCGTCTCCGAGCCGGCGCTGGCCGCCAAGGGCCTGGCCAACTACTGGGGCTACAACTCGATCGGCTTCTTCGCCCCGCACAACGCCTTCAGCTCCTCGGGTGACCGCGGCGAGCAGGTGGCGGAGTTCAAGAGCATGGTCAAGGCCATGCACGAGGCGGGGCTCGAGGTGATCCTCGACGTCGTCTACAACCACACAGCCGAGGGCGGGACGCTCGGGCCGACGCTCAGCTTCCGCGGTCTCGACGACAAGGGCTACTACAAGCACGTCGACCCGCAGGCCGACCCCGGCACCTACTGGGACGTCACCGGCTGCGGCAACACCGTCGACTCCTCGCAGCAGCCCACGCTGCGGATGATCCTGGACTCGCTGCGCTACTGGGTCACCGAGATGCACGTCGACGGCTTCCGCTTCGACCTCGCCCCCGCGCTCGCCCGCAACCGGCTCACGGTCGACATGAGCGCCCCCTTCATGACCGCCGTCGGCCAGGACCCGATCCTGCGCCACGTGAAGCTGATCGCCGAGCCGTGGGACGCCAGCATGGACGGCTACCAGGTCGGACACTTCCCGCCGCCCTGGTGCGAGTGGAACGACAAGTACCGCGACACCATCCGCGACTTCTGGCGCCTCCGGTCCGGCGGCATCGCTGAGGTCGCCTCACGCCTCGCCGGCTCCAGCGACGTGTACGCCGACGACGGCCGGCTCCCGTACGCCTCGGTCAACTTCATCACCGCCCACGACGGCTTCACGCTGCGCGACCTGGTCTCCTACAACGACAAGCACAACGAAGCCAACGGCGAGCACAACCGGGACGGGACCGACAACAACCGGTCCTGGAACTGCGGCGTCGAGGGCGAGACGGACGACCCGGCCGTGCTCGCGCTGCGGCACCGGCAGGCCGCCAACCTGATCGCGACGCTCTGCCTGAGCACGGGCGTGCCGATGATCACCGCCGGGGACGAGCGCGGACGCACCCAGCGCGGCAACAACAACGCCTACACCCAGGACAACGAGGTCTCCTGGATCGACTGGCGTCCCGACGACGCCTGGCTCGACATCTACGAGATCACCAAAGCGGCACTGCGGCTCCGCCGCGAGCACCCCGCCCTGCGGCAGCGGCACTACCTGGAGGGGCGCCCGACGGTCCGCGGCGGCCCGAAGGACCTCGCCTGGATCCACCCGCAGGGCCGCGAGATGACCCCGGAGGACTGGGGGGACGACGGCCTGCACCAGTTCGGCATGTTCCTCTCCGGCGACCCGCTCCGCGCGCCCGGTCCGCGTGGCGAGCAGCTGCAGGACGCGTCGTTCCTGATCTGGTTCAACGCCCACCCCGACCAGGGCGTGGTCGCCCTCCCCGACCAGGACTGGGTCAAGGCCGGAGAGGTCGTGCTCAGCACCGACGAGGCGCATCCCGTCGGCGAGCGCGTGGAGGCCGGCGACGTCCTGCACATCTCGCCCCGCTCCATGCTGGTCCTTCGCCAGATCTGACCCGGACGCGACAGCGCCCCGGCCGCATCGGCGACCGGGGCGCTCCCGAAGCAGTCGGCCGCCTCCCGGCAGCCGGCGCGCTCAGTCGGCAGGCGCGATGACGAAGCCGAGCTCCGCGGGTGAGGCCAGCAGCTCGTGCCGGGGCACGACACGCGCGGTGTAGCCGAAGGGTCCGGCCTGCTTGAGCTCCATGGAGCCCTCGTAGCGGTGCCGACCGGCCTCGTAGGACTCGGCGAGCTCCAGCGACTCGACGTGCGTGTCGACGAGCTCGTCGTCGTGGCGGATCCGGCCGTGGACCACCTGGACGTCGACGTCCTCCGGGCGCAGCGCGCCGAGCGAGACGTAGACGGTGACCCGCAGCGTCTGGCCGATCTCGGGCGCGTCCCCCACCCCGCTCGACTCGACGTGGTCGATCGCGACGTCGGGCCAGCCGTCTGCGACGCGGTGCTTCCACTGGGCCAGCTCTCGTGCCCGGTCGTGCCCGTGGTTCAGCGCGCGCGACGACGTGGCGGAAGGCGTGTAGAGCTCGTGCACGTAGTCGCGCACCATCCGGGTGGCCAGCACCTTCGGTCCCAGCGACTTCAGCGTGTGGCGGACCATCTCGATCCAGCGGACCGGCACGCCTTCCTCGTCGTGGTCGTAGAAGCGCGGCGCGACCGTGTTCTCGATGAGGTCGTAGAGCGCGGTCGCCTCGAGGTCGTCACGGCGGTCCGGGTCGTCGACCCCGTCGGCCGAGGGGATCGCCCAGCCGTTGTGGCCGTCGTACCACTCGTCCCACCAGCCGTCGAGGATGGAGAGGTTCAGGCCACCGTTGAGCGCGGCCTTCATGCCGGAGGTGCCGCAGGCCTCGTAGGGGCGCAGCGGGTTGTTCAGCCACACGTCGCAGCCGGGGTAGAGCGGCTGCGCCATCGCGATGTCGTAGTTGGGCAGGAAGACGATGCGGTGGCGCACCTCCGGGTCGTCGGCGAACCGGACGATCTCCTGGATCAGGCGCTTGCCCCCCTCGTCGGCCGGGTGCGCCTTGCCGGCGATCACCAGCTGCACGGGCCGCTCCGGGTGGAGCAGGAGGCGCTTGAGGCGCTCGGGGTCGCGCAGCATCAGGGTCAGCCGCTTGTACGACGGGACGCGGCGCGCGAAGCCGATCGTCAGCACGTCCGGGTCGAGCGCGGAGTCGATCCAGCTCAGCTCGGCCGGGGCCGCGCCGCGGTGGAGGGAGGAGGCCCTCAGGCGCGCCCGCGCGTCCGCGACGAGGTGCTCCCGCAGCTTGCGCTTGGTCTCCCAGATGCGATGGGCGGGCACCTTGTCCGCGGCCTCGAACGCGCTGTCCGGCTGGGCCGTCGACGGGTCCTCGAGCCCCGCCTCGGCCGCGAGCGCGTAGACCTCGCGGGCCACCCAGGTGGGGGCGTGCACGCCGTTGGTGATCGAGGAGATCGGGCGCTCGTCGGCGTCGAAGTCGGGCCAGAGGCCGCCGAACATGCCGCGGCTGACCTTGCCGTGCAGCAGCGAGACGCCGTTGGCGCGCTGCGCGAGACGCAGCCCCATGACGGCCATGTTGAACACCGACGGGTCGCCGCTCTCGAAGTCCTCGCTGCCGAGCGCCAGGATCCGGTCGACGGGCACGCCGTGGGCGATGTTGTCCCCGCCGAAGTACTGCTCGACGAGGTCGCGCGGGAAGCGGTCGATGCCTGCGGGCACGGGCGTGTGGGTGGTGAACACCGTGCCGGCGCGGTTGACCTCGAGGGCAGTGTCGAAGTCGAGCGCCTCGGGGCCTTCGGTCAGCTCGCGGATGCGCTCGAGGCCGAGGAACCCGGCGTGGCCCTCGTTGGTGTGGAACACCTCCGGCGGGGTCGCGCCGGTGATCCGGGAGAACGCCCGGAGGGCACGGACGCCGCCGATGCCGAGGAGCATCTCCTGGCGGAGCCGGTGCTCGGTGTTGCCGCCGTACAGACGGTCGGTGACGTCGCGAAGCACCTCGGTGTTCTCCTCGACGTCGGAGTCGAGGAGCAGGAGCGGCACGCGTCCCACCTGGGCCACCCAGATCCGGGCGATGAGCCGGTCGCCGTCGGGCAGGCCGACCGAGACCTGGGCAGGCCTGCCGTCGGCCTCGCGGAGCACCGACAGCGGGAGTCCGTCCGGGTCGACGATCGGGTAGGTGTCCTCCTGCCAGGCCTCACGGGAGAGCGCCTGCTGGAAGTAGCCGTGGCGGTAGAGCAGGCCCACGCCCACGATGGGGACGCCGAGGTCGCTGGCGGTCTTGAGGTGGTCGCCCGCAAGGATGCCGAGCCCGCCGGAGTACTGCGGCAGGACGGCGGTGATGCCGAACTCGGGCGAGAAGTAGGCGATCGAGCGGGGCGCGCTCTCCCCCAACGACTGGTACCAGCGCGCGCCGGTCATATAGGCGTCGAGGTCTGCCTGCGCGGCGTCGAGGCGGCCGACGAACTCGTCGTCCTTGGCGAGGTCCTCGAGACGCTGGACGGGCACCGTGCCGAGCAAGCGCACCGGGTCGTGCCCGGAAGCAGCCCAGGCCTCGGGGTCGACCGAGGCGAAGAGGTCTTGCGTCTCGTGGTGCCAGGACCAGCGGAGGTTGTTGGCGAGGTCGCCCAACGCGGCCAGCCGCTGCGGCAGAGCGGGTCGAACGGTGAACTGGCGGATAGCTCTCACCCCCCGGACCCTACCCAGAATGGATCGTTCCAACTACCTGCGGGGGTGTGGTTCTGGACAGATCGGGCGGGACCACGCTCGTAACCCAGGACGGGGAGTCGGCGTTGAGGGTGCAACCGGAGTCACACAGACACCACCCGTTCGACGCATCATGAGAGGCACATCATGCCCATGAGGCCACGAGCCGCGCGCACCGTCACGGCCCTGGCAGCCGCAGGAACCCTCCTCGGTCTGACCCAGCTACCCGCGACCGGCACGGTCCCCACCATCCAGGAGACGGCGGCCGAGGCCGCGATCGCCACGTGGGGCGACGCACCGCCCGCGCTCCCCGACCTCGACCTGAGGGGGTCGGTGCTGCCGACCGCCGCTCAGCGCCAGGCCGCCTCGGCGCTGGGCGCGCAGGTGCGCTGGAACACCTTCGGCACCCCCTCGTCGATCTTCGCGACCGATGGCGACCTCGGCCCCGCCACGGGGGACGACGAGGTCGCGGCGGCGCGCTCGTGGTTGCAGGACCACCGCGCCGTGCTGGGCCTGAGCAGTGACCAGGTCGCCGGCCTCGAGCTGGTCTCGAGCCAGAAGCTGGCGGACAGCCCGGCCCGCGCCGTCCTGCTGCGGCAGACCTTCGGCGCCCTCTCCCCCGCCCTCGGGAGCAGCGTGACCGTCGGCGTCGCCAACGGGCGCATCGTCTACGTCTCCTCGTCGCTGACCCGGACGAGCGACTCGCCGGCGGACGCCACGCTCACCCCGGTCCAGGCCTGGCAGATCGCGGCGACGAGCATCGGTCGCGAGACTGCGCTGAACGCCATCACCGACACCGTCCGGACCGGCTGGACCCGCCTGAAGGTCGAGGGCTTCGCGCAGGAGCAGCAGGTCCGCCTCCGGGCGCTCGCGCTCGCCGACGGCGGCGTGCGCCCGGTCTTCGAGACCAACGTCGTGGACGTCCGGGGCGGCCAGTCGCTGGCCTACACGCTCATGGTCGACGCGGTGACCGGCGACATCCTGCACCGCGAGAACCAGGTCGAGCACGCCTACGTCAGCGCCAGCGAGGGCGCGACCCAGATGCAGGGCGCCATCACCGCGACGCAGTGCGGCCCCAAGCACGCCTTCGAGCTCACCGACGGCAACACCAAGCAGATCGCGGTCGCCGCGACGGCCGTCAACCCGGCCAACGACATCGTGATCAAGATCTTCGGCCCGAACGGCGAGCTGCTGACCAACGGCGACCTGGGCACGAGCCCCGAGACCGCCACCTACAGCGCCGCCAAGATCCCGGCCGGGACCTACAGCGCGCAGGTCTGCCCCTACGACAGCCCCACCGTGCCGTTCACCGCACCGGGCGACTACGTCGGCACGATCACCACGTCGAACGCCCAGGCACCCGCCACAGGTACGCCGTACCCGCCGAAGTGGTCCTACTTCGTCGCCAACCCCGCACTGAACTACTCGACCACGGACGTCGCGGGCAACCGCGTCACCGGCTGCTGGGAGACCCGGGTGCAGGGCGAGAAGGTGCCGGGCTGTGACCTGCCGCCGGGGAGCCTGCGCAACCTCGCCTCCCGGGCGCCGTGGGACTTCGACTTCACCACCGGCCAGCCGACGCTGACCACCACCGGCAACAACGCCATGACCCGGGAGGCGTGGGGCTCCCCGCTGACTCCCGGCGGCGCCCAGGCACCGGTGGCGCCGGACCGGAACTACTCGCCGGAGTTCACCGACGCGTGGCAGAACAGCAAGTGCGACCCGACCAACCTCCACCCGGGCGGCAACGACATCGACGCGTCGGTGGCGAACCTGTTCGTCGCGCACAACCGGATGCACGACTACTCCTACTTCCTGGGCTTCACCGAGGAGAACTACAACCTCCAGGCGAAGAACCTCGGCTCCAACGCCGACCCGTCACGGGAGAACGACCCCGAGGTCGGTGACGTGCAGGCCGGGGCGCTCACGGGTGGCACGCCGTCCTACCTGGGTCGCGACAACGCGAACCAGATCGCGCTCCAGGACGGCATCCCCGGGATCACCAACCAGTACCTCTTCCAGCCGATCGCCGGAGCCTTCTACGCGCCCTGCGCCGACGGCGGCCTCGACATGAGCATCGTGGGCCACGAGTACACCCACGCCATCAGCAACCGCATGATCGGCGGACCGGACGAGGGCATCACCTCCGAGCAGGGTGGCGCGATGGGCGAGTCGTGGGGCGACCTGGTCGCCGCGGAGTACCTCTTCTCGCACGGCTACGCGACCGGGGCCAACCCCTGGGCGGTCGGCCCCTACGCCACCGGCAACAGCCGCACGGGCATCCGCGACTACGCGATCGACAACAGCCCGCTGCAGTACGGCGACTACGGCTTCGACGGCACGGGCCCGGAGGTGCACGCCGACGGCGAGATCTGGAACGCCGTGCAGTACGACGTGCGCCAGGCCCTGGTCCGTCGGTACGACGCCCGGTTCCCCTACGGCAACAAGCGGCTTCAGCGCCGGTGCGCCGACGGCACCGCGACCAGCTCCCCGCTGCCTGCGGACAGGTGCCCGGGCAACCGTCGCTGGGTGCAGCTGATGTTCGACGGCTTCCTGCTGCAGCAGGGCGCCACGAGCATGCTCGACGCCCGGGACGCGATGCTCGCGGCCGACCAGATGCGCTTCCACGGCTCGAACCAGCGCACCCTGTGGAAGGCCTTCGCCGCGAACGGCATGGGCGTCGACGCCCGCACGCCCAACGCCGACTCGGACGAGCCGAAGCCCGGCTACCGCGCCCCGGGCGTCCGCCCAGGCACCGTGCGCTTCGTGGCCAAGGTCGGCAAGCGCAACGCCCCCGGCAGGTTCTTCGTCGGCCAGTACGAGGCCCGCGTGACCCCGGTGGCCGACACCATCAAGGGCACCCGGCTCGACCCCACGGTCCGGTTCGTCCCCGGCACCTACGACCTGCTCTTCCAGGGCAAGGGCACCGGCCTGCACCGCGCACGGTTCCGGGTGAAGGCCGGCCAGCGTCGGACGGTCACCCTGCACGTCAGCCGCAACCTCGCCTCGAAGCACGCCGGAGCCAAGGTCGTCGCCGCCAGCAAGGGCTCGGTGAACGCCGCGAGCCTCATCGACGACACCGAGGGCACGAACTGGGCCGGGATCAACGAGGAGAAGAGCGTCGACGCCCGGGGCAAGCACCCGTTCGTCGTGGTGAACCTCGCCGGCCGTCGTCACCTGGTGCGCCGGGTGCAGGTGAGCGCCCTGCTCCGCCCGGCCGGCGACGACGCCAGCGACCCGGACTCGGGCAGCCGTTTCACCGCCCTGCGCAGGTTCGCGATCGACGTGTGCAGCGGCGACTGCGCCGGCAAGGGCGCCTCGTGGAAGCGCATCTACGTCAGCCGTGCGAACGCGTTCCCGGCGATCCGACCGCGGCCCGTCGCCCCGAACCTGACGATGCGGTCCTTCAATGTCCCCGACACCCGCGCGACCCACGTGCGGCTGGTGGCGCTGGAGAACCAGTGCACGGGCTTCGGCGGCTACGCCGGCGAGCAGGACAACGACCCGCTGAACGACACCGACTGCAAGGCGGCCTCCGACCGCGACCTGTCGGTCCGGGCCGCGGAGCTCGAGGTGTTCGGCCGCTGACCCGGCACGACGGGATCCACTTCCCGTAGCAAGGCGTCACTTCCCGTGGGGTATTTCCCACGGGAAGTGACGTTTTCACGAGGGACCTTGTGAAAACGAGGGCCTCGACCGGCGGCGGGGGAACCGGCGACCGTACCCAGGCCGGCACCGCGCCAATCCTCACTTGCAGAGGCTCCCCCAATCGGACAGATTGGGGTCATGGTCGGACGAATTCCTGTCATGGACGTCGCACCCGTGGTCGATCTGGGCCGCTACCCCGCCAAGGCGGCGGTCGGTGAGCCCTTCGAGGTCACCGCCCTCGTCTTCCGGGAGGGCCACGACGCGCTCAGCGCCGACGTCGTCCTGACCGACCCGGACGGCAACCGCCGCCCCTGGGTCCGCATGACCAAGGACCCGGTCGAGCCCGATCTGTGGCGGGCCGAGGTCCGCGCCGACACCGAAGGTGCGTGGACGTTCTCGGTCGAGGGCTGGTCCGACCCGATCGCCACCTGGCGGCACAACGCCGAGATCAAGATCCCCGCCGAGATCGACGTCGAGCTCATGTTCACGGAGGGCGTGCTGCTCCTCGAGCGGGTCAAGGAGAGCCTGCCGGCCACTTCGCCGACGCTCACCGCCGACCGCCGCACCCTCGGCGACGCGGTCAAGGCGATGCGGGACACCGCCCGACCCGCCGACGTGCGGTACGCCGCGGCGGTCTCGCGGGCGGTCGACGACATCCTGGCGCGCCACCCGCTGCGCGACCAGGTGACCGCTGAGGGGCCCTACTCGTTCTATGCCGACCGCCCCCGCGCGCTGTTCGGCTCCTGGTACGAGTTCTTCCCGCGCAGCGAAGGCGCCCACGTCGACGAGCGCACCGGCACGGTCGTCTCGGGGAACTTCAAGACGGCCGCCAAGCGGCTCGACGCGGTGGCCGCGATGGGGTTCGACGTGGTCTACCTCCCGCCGATCCACCCGATCGGGAAGGTCAACCGCAAGGGCCCGAACAACAGCCTGGTCACCGAGGCGGGCGATCCCGGGTCGCCGTGGGCGATCGGGTCCGACGAGGGCGGCCACGACGCGATCCACCCCGACCTCGGCACGCTCGAGGACTTCGACGAGTTCGTCGCCCGTGCCGGCGAGCTCGGCCTGGAGGTGGCTCTCGACCTGGCGCTGCAGGCGGCGCCCGACCACCCGTGGGTGAAGAGCAACCCCGAGTGGTTCACCACGCGGGCCGACGGCACGATCGCCTACGCGGAGAACCCGCCGAAGAAGTACCAGGACATCTACCCGGTCAACTTCGACAACGACCCGCAGGGCATCTACCACGAGGTGCTGCGCATCGTGCGGCACTGGATGTCCCACGGCGTACGCATCTTCCGGGTGGACAACCCGCACACCAAGCCGGTGGAGTTCTGGGACTGGCTGCTCAGCGAGGTCCAGACGACCGACCCGGACGTCATCTTCCTCTCCGAGGCGTTCACCAAGCCCGCCATGATGCGCGCGCTCGCGACGGTCGGCTTCCACCAGTCCTACACGTACTTCACCTGGCGCAACTCCAAGACGGAGCTCGAGGAGTACCTCACCGAGCTGTCCCGCGAGACCAGCCACGTGATGCGGCCGAACCTCTTCGTGAACACCCCGGACATCCTGCACGCCTACCTGCAGTACGGCGGCCCGGCGGCGTTCAGGATCCGCGCGACCATCGCGGCGACAGCCTCCCCGACCTGGGGCGTGTACGCCGGGTTCGAGCTCTTCGAGCACGTCGCGGTCAGACCCGGCAGCGAGGAGTACCTCGACTCCGAGAAGTACCAGGTCCGGATCCGCGACTGGGAGGGCGCCGAGCGCAGCGGCCGCACGCTCGCGCCGTACCTCACCCAGCTCAACGACATCCGCCGTCGGCACCCGGCGCTGCAGCTGCTGCGCAACCTCACCGTGCACGGCAGCGACGACGACTCCGTCCTGGTCTTCAGCAAGGCGGCCTCCGGGCCCGGCGACGACCGGCACGAGGACGACGTGGTGATCGTGGTGGTCAACGTCGACCCCCACGGCACCCGCGAGACGACCGTGAACCTGGACATGCCCGCGCTGGGCATGGATTGGCACGACCGGTTCACCGTCCACGACGAGCTCAGCGACGAGTCGTGGACGTGGGGGGAGCACAACTACGTGCGGCTCGACCCCCACCACCAGCCCGCTCACATCCTCACCGTTCGGAGGCCTGCCCTGTGACCCAGACCGCGAGCAGCCAGGGTGCTCAGCCCCAGCACCTACCGGAGACAGCGGAGGGTCTCCCCACACACCAGCCGGACTGGTTCAAGACGGCCGTGTTCTACGAGGTCCTGGTCCGGTCCTTCAAGGACTCCAACGGCGACGGCGTCGG
The DNA here is from genome assembly GCA_963823965.1 of uncultured Actinomycetota bacterium. GTDB lineage: Bacteria > Actinomycetota > Actinomycetes > Propionibacteriales > Nocardioidaceae > Nocardioides_C. Next base: position 671,760 of record CAWGNO010000002.1, read on the forward strand.
GGACTTCAAGGGCCTGACCGAGAAGCTGGACTACCTCGAGTGGCTCGGGGTGGACTGCCTGTGGGTCCCGCCGTTCTTCACCTCACCGCTGCGCGACGGCGGCTACGACGTGGCGGACTACATCGACATTCTCCCCGAGTGCGGCACCGTCGAGGACTTCCACGAGTTCCTCGACGCCGCCCACGAGCGCGGGATCCGGGTGATCATCGACTTCGTCATGAACCACACCTCGGACCAGCACCCGTGGTTCCAGGAGAGCCGCAAGGACCCCGAGGGCCCGTACGGCGACTTCTACGTCTGGTCCGACACCGACGAGATGTACGAGGAAGCACGGATCATCTTCGTCGACACCGAGCCGTCGAACTGGACCTGGGACCCGGTCCGACAGCAGTACTTCTGGCACCGCTTCTACTCCCACCAGCCGGACCTGAACTACGACAACCCCAAGGTCCACGAGGCGATGCTCGACGGGCTGAAGTTCTGGCTCGACATGGGCATCGACGGTTTCCGGCTGGACGCGGTCCCCTACCTCTACGAGCGCCCCGGCACCAACGGCGAGAACCTCAAGGAGACCCACGAGTTCCTGAAGAAGGTCCGCATCTACGTCGACGAGCACTACCCGGACAAGGTGCTGCTCGCGGAGGCGAACCAGTGGCCCGCCGACGTCGTCGACTACTTCGGCGACTTCGAGAAGGGTGGCGACGAGTGCCACATGTGCTTCCACTTCCCGGTGATGCCGCGCATCTTCATGGCGGTACGCCGGGAGTCGCGCTTCCCCATCTCGGAGATCCTCGAGCAGACGCCCGGCATCCCCGACAACTGCCAGTGGGGCATCTTCCTGCGCAACCACGACGAGCTGACGCTGGAGATGGTGGCCGACGAGGACCGCGACTACATGTGGGGCGAGTACGCCAAGGACCCCCGCATGAAGGCGAACATCGGCATCCGCCGCCGCCTGGCGCCCCTGCTCGACAACGACGTGAACCAGATGGAGCTGTTCACCGCGCTCCTGCTCTCCCTGCCCGGGTCGCCGGTGCTCTACTACGGCGACGAGATCGGCATGGGCGACAACATCTGGCTCGGTGACCGCGACGGGGTGCGCACCCCGATGCAGTGGACCCCGGACCGCAACGCCGGCTTCTCGGTCGCCACGCCCGGCAAGCTGCACCTTCCGGTGATCCAGGACCCGGTGTTCGGCTACCAGGCCGTCAACGTCGAGGCGGAGCTGGAGAACGCCTCCTCGCTCCTGCACTGGACCCGCCGGATGATCCACGCCCGGAAGAAGCACCACGCCTTCGGCCTGGGCGACTTCACCGACCTCGGCGGCTCGAACCCGAGCGTGCTCAGCTACGTCCGGGAGTACGTCGCGCCCGACGGCAGCGTCGACGCGGTGCTGTGCGTCAACAACCTGTCCCGTTTTCCCCAGCCTGTCGAGCTGGACCTGCGGCCGTGGGAGGACGTGGAGCCCATCGAGCTCCTGGGAGGGGTCCGGTTCCCCAAGATCGGCGAGCTGCCGTACCTGCTGACGCTGGGAGCCTATGGGTTCTACTGGTTCCGGCTGCCGCGTCCCCAGCCGACCGACGAGGAGATCACTTCGTGACCACAGAGATCGACGATCACGTCCTCCACGACCTGGCCGCCTACATCGCCGAGGCGCGGTGGTTCGGCGGCAAGGGCCGGGACATGCGCGTCTCCGGTGTACGACGGCTGGACTGGCTGGAGGCCGACCCGCCGGAGGGTACACCGCACGCTCGCGTCGAGCTGGTCACCGTGGACTACGCCGACGGCGACACCGAGCTCTACCAGGTCCCGCTCGCCTACTACTCCGAGATGCAGGAGCGGCTCGCGCACGCCCTTGTCGGCGTGTGGCAGGACGAGGAGCTCGGCGAGGTGCACGCCTACGATGCCCTCCACGACCGGGTGTCCACGCACCAGTGGCTGATCGCCTTCGCGGAGTCGCGGGTCGGCGAGGAGATGGTCTTCCACCGGCTCGAGGGGCACGAGCTCGAGCTCGAGGCCCAGTCGGCGCTGTTCTCCGGGGAGCAGAGCAACTCGTCGGTGCGGTTCGGCGAGGACAGCCTGATGAAGGTGTTCCGGAAGCTGACGCCGGGGCGCAACCCCGACATCGACATCCACGACGCGCTCACCCGGTCCGGGAGCGACCACGTCGCCGCCCTCTACGGCTGGCTCGAGGCACCTGCCCACGGCAGCGACGAGCCGCTGCAGCTGGCCATGCTCCAGCAGCTGCTGCGCACCGCGAGCGACGGCTGGGAGCTCGCCCTGGCGAGCGTGCGCGACCTGTTCGCCGAGGGTGACCTGCACGCCGACGAGGTGGGGGGAGACTTCGCGGGCGAGTCCCACCGGCTGGGGACGGCCACGGCCGAGGTGCACGAGGCGCTCGCGCACGAGTTCCCGACGCAGACCTGGGGCGCGGCCGAGCTGGCCGACCTCGCCGCGGCGATGCGCCGCCGGCTGTCCGAGGCCCTGCCCGTGGTGCCCGCACTCGAACCGCACCGCGCCGCGCTGGAGGCCACGTTCGACGCGGTCGCCGCCATCGGCGAGCCGGTGCGGGTCCAGCGGATCCACGCCGACTACCACCTCGGCCAGACGCTCCGCACCGTCCGCGGGTGGAAGATCGTCGACTTCGAGGGCGAGCCTGCCCGGCCGCTCGCCGAGCGGGTCCGCCCCGACTCCCCGTGGCGCGACGTCGCCGGGATGCTGCGCTCCTTCGACTATGCCGCTCACGCGGTCGAGGCCGACGTCGAGGACGGCGGAGCGCAGATCGCCTACCGCGCCCTGGAGTGGGCCGAGCGCAACCGCCAGGCCTTCCTCGACGGATACCTCGACGGCGGCGCGGGTACCTCCGAAGGGAGCGTGGCCCCGACGCCCGACCAGGGGGTCCTGCTGCGGGCCTACGAGGCCGACAAGGCGGTCTACGAGACGGTCTACGAAGCCCGCAACCGCCCGACGTGGCTGGCGATCCCGCTGGCGGCGATCGAGCGGCTGACCAGCTCCATGGAACCCACCGCAGCCCAGGAGGCGAGCGACTAGATGAGCACTGCCACGGCCCTCCCCCTCGACCAGCACGTACTCGAGCAGATCGTCCGCGGAGAGCACGGAGACCCCCATTCCGTTCTCGGTGCCCACGAGCACGGCGGCGCCGTCACGGTGCGGGTGCTGCGGCCGCTGGCGGACTCCGTCACCGTCGTCTTCGAAGGCGGCCCGGTGCCGCTGGAGCACGAGCACGGCGGCGTCTGGTGCGGCGTGCTCGACGTGCCCGAGGTGCCCGACTACCGGCTCGAGGTCACCTACGCCGGCGGTAAGCCGATGCGGGTCGACGACGCGTACCGCTACCTGCCGACCCTCGGCGAGATGGACCTGCACCTGTTCAACGAGGGCCGCCACGAGCAGCTGTGGGACGTGCTCGGCTCCCACGTGCGCCGGTACGACGGCACGACCGGCTCCGTGACCGGGACGTCGTTCGCGGTGTGGGCGCCGCACGCCCGGGGCGTCCGGGTGAAGGGCGACTTCAACGACTGGGACGGCCGCGAGCACCCGATGCGCCAGATCGGCTCGTCCGGGGTCTGGGAGCTCTTCGTCCCCGACATCGGGTCGGGCACGCGCTACAAGTACGTCATTCTCGGCGCCGACGGCCAGTGGCGCGAGAAGGCCGACCCGATGGCGTACCACACCGAGATCCCGCCGCAGACGTCGTCGGTGGTCTTCGACTCCGGCTACACCTGGGGCGACGACACCTGGATGACCGAGCGCGCCGAGCGCACCGACGTGCACCAGCGGCCGATGTCGGTCTACGAGATGCACCTCGGCTCGTGGAAGAAGCACCTCGACGGCCGGGCCTACACCTACGCCGAGATCGCCGACGAGCTCGTCCCGTACCTCACCGACCTCGGCTTCACCCATGTCGAGTTCATGCCCGTGATGGAGCACCCGTTCGGCGGGTCGTGGGGCTACCAGGTGACGTCGTACTATGCGCCGACCGCGCGCTTCGGTGACCCGGACGGCTTCCGGCACCTCGTCGACCGGCTGCACCAGGCAGGCATCGGAGTGATCGTGGACTGGGTCCCCGCGCACTTCCCCAAGGACGAGTTCGCCCTGGCCCGATTCGACGGGACGCCGCTGTACGAGGACCCGAACCCGACCCGCGGCGAGCACCCCGACTGGGGCACCTACGTCTTCAACTTCGGCCGCCGGGAGGTCCGCAACTTCCTGGTCGCCAACGCGCTGTACTGGCTCGAGGAGTTCCACATCGACGGCCTGCGCGTCGACGCGGTCGCCTCGATGCTCTACCTCGACTACTCCCGCGAGGACGGCCAATGGACGCCGAACGTCTACGGCGGCCGGGAGAACCTCGAGGCCGTGCAGTTCCTCCAGGAGATGAACGCCACCTGCTACCGGCGCGTGCCGGGCGCGATGACGATCGCGGAGGAGTCCACCTCCTGGCCGGGCGTCACCCGCGCCACGCACCTCGGCGGGCTCGGCTTCGGCTTCAAGTGGAACATGGGCTGGATGCACGACAGCCTCGGCTACGTCCAGAACGACCCCGTGCACCGGCAGTACTACCACCACCAGATGACGTTCTCGATGGTCTACGCCTACACCGAGAACTACATCCTGCCGATCAGCCACGACGAGGTCGTGCACGGCAAGGGCTCGCTGCTGCGCAAGATGCCCGGCGACCGCTGGCGGCAGCTGGCGAACCTGCGCGCCTACCTGGCGTTCATGTGGGCCCACCCCGGGAAGCAGCTGCTCTTCATGGGCTCGGAGTTCGCCCAGGAGGCCGAGTGGGCCGAGAGCCGCGAGCTCGACTGGTGGCTGCTCGACCACGTCGAGCACCGGGGTGTGCAGGGGCTGATCCGCGACATGAACCGCATCTACGCCGAGACGCCGGCACTGTGGTCGCTGGACCAGGACGAGAACGGCTTCGCCTGGATCGACGCCAACGACGCCGGGAACAACGTGTTCAGCTTCCTGCGGCGCGGCGCCGACGGCTCGCAGCTCGCGTGCATCGTGAACTTCGCCGCCGTCCCGCACCACGACTACCGCGTGGGACTGCCGGAGGCGGGCGCGTGGACCGAGCTGCTCAACACCGACGCGGACACCTACTCCGGCTCCGGCGTGGGGAACATGGGCACGGTGACGGCCACGTCGGAGCCCTGGCACGAGCACGCCGCGTCGGCGACCCTCAGCGTCCCGCCCCTGGGCGCGCTCTGGTTGAGGTTCGCAGGTGAGCGGTGACCTGACCGACGGCATGGTCGTCCTCGAGCCGCGGGAGGGCCGCAAGGCCGCCGAGCAGGGGGTGCACCTCTTCGCCGTCGTTCACGAGGGGACCGAGGTCGGCGCCGTCTGCGTCGCGGTCGCCGACGACGACATCGGCCGCCTGACCTGGGAGCTCTCCCCCGGCTTCACCGGCCGCGGCCTGGCCACGCGCGCGGTGAACCTGCTTGTGGACTACTGCTTCCGCGGGCTGCGGCTGGCGCGGGTGGAGGCGTACGTCGACTCCGGCAACGACCGCGCCATGCGCGTGGCGACCCGCTCGGGCCTGCGCCGTGAGGGGGTCGTCCGCGGTGCCGCCGCGCATCCCACCGGACGCGCCGACCGCGTGCTGTTCGCACGGCTCGCGACCGACCCGCCCATCACCGAGCCCGGCGGCTTCCGGGAGCTGCTCAACTCGTTCCTGCCTCGCAAGCGGGCGATCGCGCAGATGCTCGTCCGCGACCCGGACGACCGGGTCCTGCTGTGCCGGCTCACCTACAAGGAGGACTGGGACCTGCCCGGCGGCGTCGTGGAGGTCCACGAGTCCCCCCATCTCGCCGTGAGCCGGGAGGTCGCCGAGGAGCTCTCCCTCGACATCCCCGCCGAGTCGCTGCTGCTGACCGACTGGCTCCCCTCGTGGAGCGGCTGGGACGACGCGCTGTGCCTCGTCTTCGACGGCGGCGTGCACGAGCCCGCGGTCCTCGACAAGGTCGTCGTGCAGCCCCGCGAGATCCGGGACGCGGAGTTCTGCACGCCCGAGCAGGTGCGCGAGCGGTGCGCCGACTTCACCGCCCGGCGCGTCGAGGCCGCCCTGGCCAACGCACACGGCGGCGGGACGGCGTACACCGAGTCAGGGCGGCCGGGACCGGCGTGAGGCCGTGACCGCGTCGTAGGTCGGGGCCGGATCAGAAGAGCGCCGAGGCGAGTGCCTGACGAGCCTTGAGGACCCGGGGGTCGTCGTTGCCCACCGCGGCGAAGAGACCGATGAGGTGGTTGCGAGCGCGCTCCCGGTCGTCGCCTGAGGTACGCCGGACCAGGTCGATCAGCCGGACGAAGGCGTCCTCGACGTGCCCACCGAGGAGGTCCAGGTCGGCCACCATGGTCTGGGCGTCGACGTCCTCGGGCCGCTCGGCTCCCGACGTACGCACCGCCTGGGCGGTCTTCGCGTCGAGGTGGGCGGTGCGCTGGAGCACCTTGGCCATCGCGAGACCGCCGGCGGCCTCGGCGTCGGCCGGGTTCGCGTCGACGAGCTTCTGGTACTCGGCGACCGCGCGCTCGACGTCTCCCTCGGCGAGCGCCTCCTGCGCGGGTGTGTAGCGGGGGTCGACCTGCTCCTCGCCGTCCTCGTCCTCGGCGGCGACGCCGCGTGGCTCGACGCGCCCGGTCAGCCCCTGCGCGGCCGCGGCCTGGAGCACCTGGCTCATCAGCTGGCGCAGCTCCTCGAGCGGTGGGGCGTCCTGGAGCAGCGGGGCGAGCTGGCCGCCCATGGCGAGCGCGACGAGCGGGACCGACGGGATCTGGAGGGCCTGGGCGATGCCGGGTGCGTCGTCGACGTTGACCCGGCCGAGGAGGAAGCGGCCCTCGAACTCGCCGGCGACCGTGTCGAGGTCGTCGGCGAGCGTCACGCTGGCCGACGACTGGCTCGAGTAGAAGACCAGGACGACGGGCGCGTTGCCGACGCCCTGCATCTCGGCCTGGAAGTTCTGCTCGTCGAGCTCGACGGAGTAGGCACCTGCCGTGCCGGACGAGGTCCCGCCGGCGCTCTGACCCGGGGCGGGTGCGGCGGTGCGCTGCTTCAGGGCGGACAGGTCGACGGCGCCGGGGCGCGAGAACGAAGGCGTGCTCATGGGGGCCATTTTTGCCGATGACACCTGAGAACCTCTACACGGGCTGCCATCCCCGCCCTCCGTCCCCGCTGAGCGGCCCCTCCGAGCGGCCGTGGCACGATTGTTGCCATGAGCGACACGCCCGTCTTCCACCGCTATGTGGCCCTCGGCGACTCCTTCACCGAGGGTGTCGGCGACCCGGACCCGACCCGCCCCAACGGGCTGCGCGGCTGGGCCGACCGCCTGGCGGAGGTGCTCAGCCTCCACTCCCCCGACCTCGGGTACGCCAACCTCGCGATCCGGGGCCGGCTGCTCGGTCCGATCCTCGACGAGCAGCTCGGTGCGGCGGTCGATCTCCACCCCGACCTCGTGACGATCTACGCCGGCGCCAACGACCTGCTGCGCCCCAACGTCGAAATCGACGCCCTGGCCGAGAGGTACGACGACGCGATCGCCACCCTGGCGGCCACCGGCGCCAGGGTGCTGGTGTGGACCGGGTTCGACCTGGGATGGGCGCCGGTGTTCGGGAGGCTGCGCGGGCGCGTGGCGATCTACAACGAGCTCGTGCGCGAGATCGCCGACCGCTACGACGCGACCGTCGTGGACTTCTGGCGGCTGCACGAGTACCGCGACCAGCGCATGTGGGACCAGGACCGGATGCACATGTCCCCCGCCGGGCACCAGCGGATGGCCATCGAGGTCCTCGACACGCTCGGCGTCCCCCACGACCTCCAGACACTCCCGCTCCCGGACCACCCGGTCCTCTCGCGGGCAGAGGAGCGGCGCGCCGCCTACGACTGGGCCCGCGGCTTCGCCGTCCCGTGGGTGAAGCGACGCCTGACCGGCACCTCCTCCGGCGACGGAGTGGCGCCCAAGCGACCGGGGCTGGCCCCGATCGAACCAGTGCGCCCGGCCATGGCTGAGGCGACGACCTAGCCCGCGGGACTCTGCGGTCGGTACTGCCCGGCCGTCGGCTCAGGGGCGGTCGGCCCCCGCCAGGCGTCCGGCGCCGCCGTCGCCGCCATGGCTGCCGCGAGCACAAGCACCGGCGACGACCAGGCCACCCCGACTCCGAAGACGCCTGCCGCCGACACGAGCGTGAGGACGCCCCCCAGGAGCAAGGTCACGACGGGCTCCACGGCGGGCCGGATGCTCATCAGCACCAACGAGAGAGCACAGCCGGCCGCCACCACGAACGTCGGGACCGCGACCATCAGGGCCACCATGGCTCCCAACCCGTCGAACTCGTCGCCGTGGCTCGACAGGTCCCCGACCGCGACGACCCCGGCGATGAACAGCGCCGGCACGGCCAGCGCGATGACGAGGAGCAGGAGCGCGCGCCTCACGCCCCGGAGCCGTGAGGGGGTCGTCGTCCTGGCGAGGCTGTCGTGATCCATGGACCCAGACTCGCGGAGGCGCGCCGAGGGCCACATCCGCTCTTGTACTCAGATCCGCGGCCGGTGGACGCGACGATAGGCTCACGCGCATCCGAGGATGGAGGCCCCCGGAGCATGGAACGCAACGTGTCGAGCATCGAGGACGTGCTCGAGCTGATGGACGCCCTGTTCGACGACGACGCGGACCGCTGGACGAGCAGGGGCGCCGGGTGGTGGGACGGCTTCTACCGCGACCGGGACCGCGGCGTCCCCTTCTTCCGCGAGGCTCCCGACGAGTCGCTCGTCTCCTGGCACGAGTCGGGGCGGCTGTCGGCCGGCGGCAAGGCCCTCGACCTGGGCTGCGGGCCGGGCCGCAACGCCATCTGGCTGGCTCAGCAGGGGTTCGCTGTGGATGCCGTCGACCTGTCCTCGACCGCCCTGGACTGGGGGCGCGAGAGGGCCCGCTCGGCGGGGGTCGACGTGAACTTCGTCGAGGGCAGCATCTTCGAGCTCGACGAGTCCTTCGCGGCATACGACCTCGTGTACGACTCCGGCTGCTTCCATCACCTGCCGCCGCACCGCCGCCTCAGCTACCGCTGGCTGCTCGAGCGCGCTCTGCGCCGCGGCGGGGCGTTCGGGCTGGTGTGCTTCGCCTGGGGCTCGATGGGCACTCAGGCGCCGGATGCGAGCCTCTACCGGGAGGGCCGGCTGTCGGGCGGAGTGGCGTACAAAGAAGAGGACCTGCGACGCCTGTTCGGCTGGATGCACCCGGTCGAGCTGCGCCGGATGGAGCAGCAACGCGGCGACTCGCCCGTGTTCGGCGAGGACTTCTTGTGGGCGGGTCTGTTCACGCGCTGACCTTCGTGTGAGACGCCTGATCCGGGAAGGCGCCGAGTCCCTCGTGAGTGGCGTCGGACATGAGCTCACGCCAGGCTGAGGGCGTGGGCCTCCTCCCACAGCTCCTCGCGGACATCGGGGTGCGCGGCGTGCTCGATGAGGTGACGGGCCTGCGCCTTCTGGGAGTGCCCGAAGACCTCGGCCACTCCCCGCTCGGTCACCACCGCGGTCATCTGGAACGACGTCACCGGCTCGTCGACCAGCGGCACGATCGTGGACCGGTCCGCCTTCGGGTGCCACGACCTGAGTGCGATCAGTGCCTGCCCGCCCTTGCTGTGCAGCGCCCCGACGATGAAGTCGGTCTGCCCGCCGAAGCCGGAGTAGATCCTCGCCCCGATCCTCGACGCGTTCGCCTGGCCGAACAGGTCCACCTGGAGCGCGGTGTTCACGCTGGTCATCGCGTCGTTGCCGGCGATCGCCGCGGGGTCGTTGGTGGTCTCCGTGCGCGCCATGCGCACGCGCGGGTTGCCGTCCACCCAGGCGTAGAGCTCCGGCGACCCGAACAGGAACGAGGTGGTGATCGGGTGCTCCCGGTCGAGGGCACCGGTCCGCTCGAGGTCCAGGACGCTGTCGCTGAACATCTCCGTCCAGATCCGCAGTCCGCGCCGGTCCTTCAGCGCACCGAGCGTCGCGTCGGGCACCGAGCCGATCCCGGCCTGCAAGGTGGCGCCGTCGTGCACCCGGCTCGCGACCAGCTCGCCGATGCGGGCGGAGTCGTCGTCGAGCGGGTGGTGGGGTGGGGACGCCAGAGGGGTCTCCACCTCGACGAGCACGTCGACGTCGTCGAGACTGACCTCGGCGTCCCCGAAGGTGTACGGCATCAGCCGGTTCGCCTGCGCCAGGACGACCCCGCCCCTGCGGCGTACCGCTTCGATCGCGGCAGGGAGCACGTTGACCTCGGTTCCGAGCGAAACCTTGCCGTCACGGGGCAGTGAGGTGTGCAGGAGCACCACGTCGGGTGGGTTCGCCTGCGCCAGAAGCAGCGGCACCAGCGACAGCCGTGAGGGGATGTAGTGCAGCCGAGGGCTGGACCGCATGCCGACGCCGACGAACGAGGTCTCGAGCTCCACCCCCTCACGGTCGGGCAGGCCGGGCTGGGCGTTGAGCACCCAGAGCCGGTACGTCGGAAGCACCTGGTCGACCTGGGCCAGCAGCTCCCAGGGGGTCGCGAAGTTGCCGGACGCGACCACCCGCGGCCCCTCGGGGAGGCCGGACAGGGCGCGACGAAGACTCTCCATGTCCGGGATGCTGTCAGACCGACGGCCCGAATCAGGTGAGCGGCTCGAGCTTGTAGTGGAGCCGGACCGCCGTCGCGTTGAACACGCGGAGCTCGTGGTCGGTCCGCAGCACGCCCTCACCGTCGACGTACACCCGGAACCGTTCGTGGATGGGCGCTCGGGCGGCATGGTCGGTCCGGTCCGCTCGACGTGGGTCGCGCACCACGACGTACGCACCGTCCGCGCCGAACTCCCCCGCGGGCGAGCTCAGCTCGAGCGACCCGTCGGGCAGGACGGAGGGCCTCAGGAAGACCTGCACGTTGCCCTCCTCCAGCGGGAAGGTCACGTGCACGCTGGGCTGACTCGACCCGGGCAGGAGGCGCGAGGAGTAGCAGCCCGAGCGCGAGCTGCTGGACCCGGCGGCCGAACAGCCGGGAGACGAGCTCACCGCCCGGCTGGAAGAACGGGGTCCACTGCGTCCACACCTCCATCCGCCAGCGCGAGGTGTGCTCGTAGAAGTCGCGGACCTCGGGACGCAGGTCGGCCGCGCGGAAGCTCTCACCATCGAGCGCCGCCATGTCGGCGATGAGCCCCGCTCCGGGCCGTCCCTCCTCGACCGTGCCACCGAAGGCCGCGGCCGCAGCCGCCAGCCAGCCGTCTCCGACCGTCGCTCCCGAGTGGACGGGTGCGTCCAGCCAGGACTCGGCACCGCGCAGGTCGACCGGGCGGCCGGTCGTGCGCCAGTACCAGCGCGTGAGCCGGTCCAGCCTGGGCGCCAGGCTGATCATGGAAGCGCTCCTCGAGTGGGTGGAGGTGAGCGCCGCTCAGAACCGCGCGGGCTCGCGGTACTCGCCCCACTCCTCACGGAGAACGTTGCAGATCTCCCCGAGCGTGGCCTCGACCCGGCAGGCCTCGAGCATCGCCGGGATCATGTTCTCCTCGGTGCGGGCGACCTCCACCATGTGGCGCAGAGCCGCCTCGACGGTCGCCTCGTCGCGCTTGCCCTTGCGGTCCCCGAGCTCGCGGACCTGCTCGACCTCCACGTCGTGGGAGACCCGCAGGATCTCCAGGTCGTGGGTGATGGAGTCCTCGTGGCAGTTCACGCCGACGATCTTCTTGTCGCCCTTCTCCAGCGCGGTCTGGTACTGGAAGGCGGCCTCAGCGATCTCGGACATGAACCAGCCCTCCTCGATCCCTCGGAGGATGCCGCGGGTCATCGGCCAGACGGCGCCGTCCGGGGTCCCGATGCCCCGGCGCACGGCCTCGGCGAGCGCCTCGGTGTCCCTGCAGGTCAGGTCGGAGCCGCCCATGGCGAGGATCTTGTCGAAGATCGCCTCCGCCTCGGCCTCGATCTTGTCCGTCAGGGCCTCGACGTACCAGGAGCCGCCGAGCGGGTCGGCGACGTTGACCACGCCGGTCTCCTCCATGATCACCTGCTGGGTGCGCAGCGCGATCTCGGCGGCCTGCTCGCTCGGCAGGGCCAGGGTCTCGTCGAGGGCGTTGGTGTGCAGGGAGTTGGTGCCGCCGAGGACCGCGGCGAGCGCCTCGATGCCGGTGCGGACCACGTTGTTGTAGGGCTGCTGCGCGGTGAGCGAGACGCCGGCCGTCTGCGTGTGGAAGCGCAGCCACTGGGCCTTCTCGGACTCCGCGCCGTACACGTCGCGCAGCCACTTCGCCCAGATGCGGCGGGCGGCGCGGAACTTCGCGATCTCCTCGAAGAAGTCCACGTGGCTGTCGAAGAAGAACGACAGGCCGGGCGCGAAGACGTCGACGTCGAGGCCGCGGGAGAGCCCGAGCTCGACGTAGCCGAACCCGTCGGCGAGTGTGTAGGCGAGCTCTTGCGCAGCGGTCGAGCCGGCCTCGCGGATGTGGTAGCCCGAGACCGACAGCGGCTTGTAGTCCGGGATGTTCTCCGCGCAGTACTCCATCAGGTCGCCGATGAGGCGCAGGTGCGGCTCGGGAGCGAAGAGCCACTCCTTCTGCGCGATGTACTCCTTGAAGATGTCGGTCTGCAGCGTGCCGTTGAGGACGCCGGTGTCCACACCCTGCCGCTCCGCCGCGACGAGGTACATGCAGAAGACCGGTACGGCGGGGCCGCTGATCGTCATCGACGTCGTCACGTCACCGAGCGGGATCTGGTCGAAGAGGATGTCCATGTCGGCGGCGGTGTCGATCGCCACGCCGCAGTGGCCCACCTCGCCGAGGCTCTTCGGGTCGTCGGAGTCGCGGCCCATGAGGGTGGGCATGTCGAACGCCACCGACAGGCCGCCGCCGCCGCGGCCCAGGATCATCTTGTAGCGCTCGTTGGTCTGCTGGGCGTTGCCGAACCCGGCGAACTGGCGGATCGTCCAGGTGCGGCCGCGGTAGCCCGTGGGGTAGAGCCCGCGGGTGTACGGGAACTGGCCGGGGTACCCGATGTCCTCGAAGTTCGGGTACGCGCTCTCGTCGGCCGGGCCGTAGGCAGGCTCGATGTCCATGCCCGAGACGGTGGTGAAGTCGGCCTCCCGGACGCGGGACTTCTCGTAGCGCGCCTGCCACCGCTGACGGGCGGACTCTGCCGAGGCAGAGGTCTGCGGCGTGGTCGGGTGCGCGGACGAGGTCGAGGGGGTGTCCTGGGTCATACAAAAATAGTAGGACGTCCAACTAACCGTGTCGACTCGGCACTGCTGCCGCTCCAGACCCCGCCGAGTCGGCAGAACTGCAGCCCCAGACCCCGCCGAGTCGGCAGAACTGCAGCCCCAGACCCCGCCGAGTCGGCAGAACTGCGGGTCCAGACCCTGCCGAGTCGGCAGAACTGCTGGTAGCAGCGGCACTTCTGCCGACTCGACCACGTACCGTCCGGCGCTTCTGCCGACTCGACCACGTACCGTCCGGCGCTTCTGCCGACTCGACCCCGAAGCGGCCGGCGCTTCTGCCGACTCGGCGGGCGGGAGGTCACCGCGGGTCAGAAGTCGCCGGCGGCCTCGCGCACGGGGCGCAGCACCGTGGAGAGCTCGCGCAGCTGCGACTTGTCGAGCGTGCCCACGGCGAAGTCCGCCTCCACCAGGCCCGCCGTCGCCGCCTCGACCACGGACCGGCCCGCGTCGGTGATCTCGGCCAGCACCGCCCGCCCGTCCACCGGGTGCGGACGCCGTACGACGAGGCCTGCGGACTCGAGCCGGTCGATGATGGAGGTGATCGACGTGGGGTGCACCTGGAGGCGCTCCCCCATCTTGCCCAGGGGCAGCGACCCGGCGCGCGAGAACGTGAGGAGCACGAGCGCCTCGTAGCGGGCGAAGGTCAGGCCGTGAGGTCGGAGGATCTCGTCGAGCTCGGCGAGGACGAGCTGGTGGACGCGCATCAACGAGGTGACCGCGTGCATCTGCTCGACCGCGCCCCAGCGGAGGCCCCACTGCCGGGCGGCCTCGTCGATGGGGTCGAAGTCGAGCTTCTTCCCCGTCCTCCCCTGCTTCGCCATGAGGCCAGACCCTAGTGGACGACTAGTTGACCCGGGGGCCACGGAGGCCCGCGCGGGCGATGACGCGCTGGATGGTGAGGTCCCGCTCGTCGGGGTGCCCGACGTACCTGATGTCGCGCAGGCCCTGCTCCTGGGCGGCGGACTCGAACACGAAGTGCCCGTAGCCGAGGATCCGTCCGGCGAGGGGCTTCTCCACGCTGATGTCGAGGATCCGGCCGAGCGGCATCGTGGCCATCCGCTGGGCGAAGACGCCCCGCACGCGGAAGACACGCATGTTGGTGATCACGAAGCGGTCCATGTGGTGCTTCAGGGCGTCCCAGCCGGCGTGCACGCCCACCACGACAGCCACCACCCACGGCAGCCAGGCGATGTCGACCGGCGAGAACAGCCCGAGGACCAGCAGCCCGAGCATGAGCAGGAACTCCGCGAACGACCGCACGTAGACGACCCAGTGGTGCATCACCTCGTCGACGATGACCTCGCCCTCGTCGCGCAGCAGGTGCCGGCCGATGTGCGGGTCGGCGAACGTGCGGTGCAACCACCCAGCCACGTGCGCCCTAGCCCAGCAACGTGTTCAGGAACTCGATGATCGCCACGAAGAGGGTGCTCATCATCTTCCACAGGGCCACTCCGGCGTTCTGTGCGAACGTCGCCAGCTCGGCCGGGTCCCGCAGCAGGTAGAAGCCGAGGAAAAGGATGACAAGGATGAGGACAGGCTTCTTCATCTGCTGCTCTCTTTCAGTCCCGAGTTCTGTTGAGCGCAGAGCAGGCAGACCTGCTCATCTCATGTGATACCAAGAGGAACCTCCCGGATGTGGGAGGCACGCGGTCAGGTCGCGGAACCGAGCTCCGTGAAGCTGTCGAGGAGGACGTCGGCCGCGCGGTACGGGTCGCTCTTGCCGGCCACCACCTGCTCGGCCAGGTCGTCGAGCTCGGTGCGCCCGTGGACGTCGCCCCAGCGCTCGCGCAGCGCGGTCACGGCGATCGCCTCGATCTCGTCGCGGGCACGGCTGACCCGGCGCCGCTCGAGCTCACCCGAGGCCTCCATCCAGGCGCGGTGGCCGTCGATGGCCTCCACGACCTCGTCCACGGCCTGGCCCGACTGGGCGACGGTCAGCACGATGGGCGGCTTCCAGCTGCCCTCGGGGCGGTCCGCGAGCGAGATCATCGTCCGGAGCTCACGGCGTACCTGCTCCGCGCCGTCGCGGTCGGCCTTGTTCACGACGTAGACGTCGCCGATCTCGAGGATGCCTGCCTTCGCCGCCTGGACCCCGTCGCCCATGCCCGGCGCGAGCAGCACCAGCGTGGTGTCGGCGAGCCCGGCGATCTCGACCTCGCTCTGGCCGACACCGACGGTCTCGACCAGGATCACGTCGCAGCCGGCCGCGTCGAGCACGCGCAGCGCCTGCGGGGTCGTCCAGGAGAGGCCTCCGAGGTGGCCGCGCGACGCCATGGACCGGATGTAGACGTCCTTGTCCAGGGCGTGGTCCTGCATCCGGATCCGGTCGCCGAGCAGCGCGCCACCGGAGAACGGGGAGGACGGGTCCACCGCCAGCACCCCGACCCGCTTGCCGGTCCTGCGCAGCTCGGTGACCAGGGCGTTGGTCGAGGTGGACTTGCCGACGCCCGGCGAGCCGGTGATGCCGACGACCTGCGCGTTGCCGGTGTACGGCGCGAGCCCGGCCATCACCTCCCGCAGCAGCGGCGAGGCGTCCTCGACGAGCGAGATCAGGCGGGCGACGGCCCGGGCGTCACCGGACCGTGCCCTCTCGACCAGCTCAGGAACGGACTGCGACGAGCGCCTCATGCAGAGGGGACTCGGACGATCAGCGCGTCACCCTGGCCGCCGCCACCGCACAGGGCAGCAGCACCCACGCCGCCACCGCGGCGCTTGAGCTCGAGCACGAGGTGCAGCGCGATGCGCGCGCCGGACATCCCGACCGGGTGACCCACGGCGATGGCGCCACCGTTGACGTTCACCTTGTCCTCGGGGAGTCCGAGCTCGCGCGCCGAGACGATGCCGACAGCGGCGAAGGCCTCGTTGATCTCGACCAGGTCGAGCTCGGAAGGCTTGATGCCCTCCTTCTCGCACGCCTTCGCGATCGCGTGGGCGGGCTGCATCTGGAGGGTCGAGTCGGGGCCGGCGACCTGGCCTGAGGCGCCGATCTCGGCGATCCACTCCAGGCCGAGCTCCTCGGCCTTGGCCTTGCTCATCACGACCACGGCGCAGCCGCCGTCGGAGATCTGCGAGGACGAGCCGGCGGTGATGGTGCCCTCCTTGGAGAAGGCGGGGCGCAGCTTGCCGAGCGACTCGGCGGTCGTGTCGCCACGGATGCCCTCGTCCTGCGAGACCACGACGGGCTCGCCGCGGCGCTGCGGGATCTCGACCGGGACGACCTCGTCGTCGAACACGCCGTTCTTCCAGCCCTCGGCGGCGCGCTGGTGCGAGCGCGCGGAGAACTCGTCCTGCTCCTCGCGGGACAGCTGGGCGGCGGCCACGTTGCAGCTCTCGGTGAGGCCACCCATGGGCTGGTCGGTGAACTGGTCGTAGAGGGCGTCGTAGGCCATCGAGTCGACCATCTTCACGTCGCCGTACTTGTAGCCCTCGCGCGACTTGGGGAGCAGGTGCGGCGCGTTGGTCATCGACTCCATGCCGCCCGCGACCACGATCTCGTGCTCGCCGGCGCGGATGAGCTGGTCGGCCATGGCGATCGCGTTGAGGCCCGAGAGGCAGACCTTGTTGATCGTGATGGAGGGGACGCTCATCGGGACGCCGCCCTTGACGGCCGCCTGGCGCGCGGTGATCTGCCCGGCGCCGGCCTGGATGACCTGGCCCATGATGACGTACTCGACCTGCTCACCGCTGACGCCGGCCTTCTCCAGGGCGCCCTTGATGGCGACGCCGCCGAGGTCGGCCGCCGAGAGGTCCTTGAGTCCCCCCAAGAGGCGGCCGATCGGGGTGCGAGCGCCTGCGACGATGACGGAACCGGACATGGGGAGCCTCCTGGAGAACGAACAAGTCCTGTTTCCTTGGACGATACCCACGAACGTGTGACCAGAGGGAGGGGGCCTCCACGGCTGGTCGTGTCGGGCATGTCACAGTCGGTCGCGAGCCCGGCCCCCGTCGTACGACGATGTCGGCATGACGAACCCAGCCAGCCTCGAGATCCCCGAGCACCTCTTCCTCTGCATCGACCACGTCGGCGTGGCCGTGCCCGACCTCGACGCCGCGATCGCGCTCTACCGCGACGCGTTCGGCATGGAGGTCACCCACGAGGAGACCAACGAGGAGCAGGGCGTGCGCGAGGCCATGGTGGCCGTGGGCGACTCCGGATCCTCGATCCAGCTCCTCGCGCCGCTGAACGAGCAGTCCACGATCGCGAAGTTCCTCGACCGCTCGGGCCCGGGCCTGCAGCAGCTCGCCTACCGCGTGACCGACGTGGAGCAGGTCTCGCAGATCCTGCGCGAGCGCGGCCTGCGCCTGCTGTACGACGCACCGCGGCGGGGCACGTCGGACTCCCGGATCAACTTCATCCACCCCAAGGACGCCGGCGGGGTCCTCGTCGAGCTGGTGGAGCCTGCGAAGGGCGCCACGGGCCACTGACAGACGGGGTCAGGGCTGGACGAAGGAGCTGTCCCGCGCGTCGGTCACGAGCATGTGGCCGGGCGTGTGCGTGATCGCGAGAGCGGGGCGTGACTCGGTCACGGCTGCCTGAGGCGTGACTCCGCAGGCCCAGAAGACCGGCACGTCTCCCGGGGACAGCTCCACCGGGTCGCCGTAGTCCGGCCTCGCGAGATCCGCGATGCCGAGCGCGGCGGGGTCGCCGACGTGCACCGGCGCTCCGTGCACCGCCGGGTACCTCGCGGTGATGCGCACGGCATCGGCGACCAGCTCCGCCGGCACGGGCCGCATCGACACCACGAGCGGCCCCGCGAGCACGCCCGCCGGGCGGCAGCGGCGCGAGGTCCGGTACATCGGCACGTTGGTCCCCTGCTCGATGTGGCGGACGGGGACGCCTCCGTCCAGCAACGCCGACTCGAACGTGAAGCTGCACCCGACGAGGAACGTCACGAGGTCGTCGCGCCACCACGCGCGGGCGTCCGGGACCTCCTCGACCAGCTCGCCGTCCACGTAGACCCGGTAGCTCGGCAGGTCCGTGCGCACGTCGCCGTCGAAGAGAGGCCCGGAGACCTCCCCCTCGTCGAGGACGTCGAGCACCGGGCAGGGCTTGGGGTTGCGCTGGGTGAACAGCAGCAGGTCGTAGGCGATGTCCCGCGGCACCGCCACGAGGTTGGCCTGGGCGAACCCGTCGCACCAGCCGGCGGTCGGCGTGACCAGGCCGGACCGGAAGCGCTCTCGTGCCTCCGCCGGCGCCATGCGTCCTCGGTCCATCTCTCCGTCCCTCCTCGCCTTCACGGTGTCACCCACCGGAACCGCACACTCTCGCCGGGCCGGACCTGGGCCGCCCGGTCCACGTGCTCGTCGACGACCACGGCGACGACGGGGTAGCCGCCGGTGACGGGGTGGTCGGCGAGGAAGAGCACCGGTTCGCCGCTCGGCGGGACCTGGATCGCCCCGCGCAGCGCCCCCTCGCTGGGCAGCTGACGGTCGCTGTACGCGTGCTCGATCACCGCGCCCGCCAGCCTCATCCCGACCCGGTTGGTCCGGTCCGAGGCGGTCCAGGTGGTGGTGACGAGCCGGTCGAGGTCACGCACCCAGTCCTCGCGGGGGCCCGCCACGACGTCGAGGACCACGCTGCTTTCCCTGCGCTGCAGCGGCGGCAGGTGGTCGACCACGGGGTACGCCGAGGGCGGCGGCCCGACCGGCAGCAGGTCCCCGACCGCGACGGGCGCGGGGCCGAGCCCGGCCAGCACGTCGTGGCTGCGGGATCCGAGCACCTCGGGGACGTCGACTCCCCCACGGACGCCGACATACGAGCGCATGCCGCTCTCGGGCGCGCCGAGGCGGATGCGGGCCCCGGGGCCGGCCACGACGACCGTGTCGGGTCCGACGCACCGTCCGTCGACCTCGACCGCTGCCGGCGCTCCGGTGACACAGAGCCACACCGGCTCGTCCAGGACCTCGACCTCGAGCCCGCCGAGCGTGACCTCGAGCCCCGCGGTGCCCTCAGGGTTGGCCAGGGCGCGGTTGGCGCGCCGGAGAGCGCCGCGGTCGGCGGCTCCGGAGCGACCGACGCCGATGCCCGAGAGCCCGCGTCGACCCAGGTCCTGCACCAGGCACAGCGGCCCGGTGCGGTGGACACGCAGTGAGGCGCTCACCGGTCGACCGCACTGAACCGGACGACGGCGCCCGGGGTGAGCAGGGCCGGCCGCTCGCGGCGGAGGTCCCACATCGTCACCTCCGTGGTGCCGATGAGCTGCCAGCCGCCCGGCGACTCACGCGGGTAGACGCCGCTGTACTCGTCCGCGAGGGCCACCGCCCCGGCGGGAACAGCGGTCCGGGCCGTGTCCCGGCGCGGGACCCGAAGACGCGGGTCACCGCCGACGAGGTAGCCGAAGCCGGGGGCGAATCCCCCGAAGGCCACGCGCCAGGGCGAGCCGGTGTGGGCGTCGACCACCTCCTGCTCGGTGAGCCCGGTGAGGCGCGCGACGTCGGCGAGGTCCGCTCCGTCGTACCGGACCGGGACCTCCACGGTCTCCCCGACCTCCGGGGACACCTGGACAGGCCGTGGGGTGAGAGCCGCCAGCGCCGAGCGCAGCTCGCCCGGCCCGGCGCCGTCCTCGGCCACGACGAGAACCGTCTCGGCGGCCGGCACCACGTCGGCCACGCCGGCCATGCCCTGGTGGCGGAGTGCGTCGACGTACCCGACGACCCGCGCCGGGCTCCCCAGCTCGACGAGCAGGGCGCGGTCACCGTACGGGCGTACGACGTGCTCGACGGCGCCGCTCACACGAAGCCCGTCATCTCGACGCCCGCGGACTGCAGCTCGACGCGCACCTTCGCGGCCATCTCGACGGCTCCGGGAGTGTCGCCGTGCACGCAGACCGACTCCGCCTCCACCGGCACCGTCGACCCGTCGATCGCGGTGACCGACCCCTCGGTCACCATCTGGAGGACCCGGCGAGCGACCTCCACGGGGTCGCTCAGCACCGCCCCTGCGTTGCGCCGCGAGACCAGCGTGGCCTCCGGAGTGTAGGCACGGTCGGCGAACGCCTCGGGGACGCCGCGCAGCCCGGCACGCTCGACCTCCTCGAGCAGGACCGAGCCGGGGAGGCCGAGCACGGGGAGGTCCGGATCGTAGGCGCGGACCGCGTCGACCACGGCGCGCGCCTGGTCCCGATGGTGGACCACGGCGTTGTAGAGGGCACCGTGCGGCTTGACGTAGCGCACCTGGGTCCCCGATGCGCGGGCGAGGCCCTCCAGGGCGCCGATCTGGTACAGCACGTCGTCGGCGAGCTCGGCCGGCTCCATCTCGATGAACCGCCGCCCGAAGCCCGCAAGGTCGCGGTATCCCACCTGTGCACCCACGACGACGCCGCGCTCCGCCGCCGTCGCGCAGGTACGCCGGACGGTGCTCGGGTCACCTGCGTGGAAGCCGCAGGCGACGTTCGCGCTGGTCACCAGCTCGAGGACGGCCTCGTCGTCACCGAGCTCCCAGCGCCCGAACGACTCCCCGACGTCGCTGTTGAGGTCCACCCGGGTCACAGGGTGCCCAGCTGGAGCAGGGCGTTGTAGCCCAGGTACAGCGTCAGCAACCAGGTGAGAGCGCCGATGGTGAGCAGCCATGCCGGGTAGCGGTAGCCGTCCAGGAGGTCGCGGCGCCGCCAGGCAACCCACAGCAGGACACCGAAGCCGATGGGCAGGATCAGGCCGTTGAAGGTTCCGGCGAAGATCAGCAGCGTCACCGGCGCCTCCTGGATGGCCACGTAGATCGCCCCCGTCACCACGATGAAGCCGACGGTCAGGAGGTTGCGGGTGCG
Source organism: uncultured Actinomycetota bacterium (assembly GCA_963823965.1). Taxonomy (GTDB): domain Bacteria; phylum Actinomycetota; class Actinomycetes; order Propionibacteriales; family Nocardioidaceae; genus Nocardioides_C. Next base: position 692,749 of record CAWGNO010000002.1, read on the forward strand.
CTCGCTGGTGCGCGAGGTGGTCATGAAGGAGACCGAGGTGTACGCCGCTCCGATCACCGAGGTCAGCGCCGCGGCCCAGAGGATGACGCCGAACACCCGGAGGCCCGCGTCACCGGCGGCAGCCTGGAAGGCGGACCCGGCAGGGTCGTCCGTGGCCAGCTTCGCCCCGCCCGCGACGACGCCGAGGATGGCGAGGAAGAGGAGCGCCCGCATCACGCCGGTGACGAGGATGCTGACGACCGAGCTCCTCGAGATGTCCTGGACGTGCTCGACCCCGGTACGACCGGAGTCGAGCAGCCGGTGCGCGCCGGCGTAGGTGATGTACCCGCCGACGGTCCCGCCGATGACGGTGGTGACGGCCACGAAGTCGAAGGTGTCGGGCAGCACGACGTTGCGCATCGCCTCCCCGACCGGGGGCGAGGACGTCAGCGTCATCGCCGTGGCTGCCAGGATCATCACGATGCCCAGGACGACCACCACCCGGTCCAGTGCGATGCCCGCACGGCGGCTCAGGAAGATGCCGATGGCCAGGGCGGCCGAGACCGCACCGCCGACGATGGGGTCCACGCCGAGCATGGCGTCGGCGCCCAGCCCGCTTCCGGCGATGTTGCCGATGTTGAACACCAGTCCGCCCGCGACGACGAAAGCGGCGAGGACGTAGCCGAGCCCTGGAAGGACGTCGTTGCCGAGCTCGTGCGCGCGACGACCTGACACGCCGATCACCCGCCAGACGTTCAGCTGCACGGCGATGTCGACGAGCACCGACAGGACGATGGCGCAGGCGAAGGCTGCGCCGAGGGCGACCGTGAACGAGGCGGTCTGGGTGATGAAGCCCGGGCCGATGGCGCTCGTCGCCATGAGGAAGATGGCGCCCATGACCGCCGAGCGGCCGCCTGATCCACGTCGGTCAGCGCCGACGCCGGTCTCGCCCTGTTCCGGGGGCTGGGTCTCGTCGGTCGCGGCGGCTGGTCCGCCGGTCTCTTCGGGTGTGGCCATCGGTCTCTCCTCGATCTCTCGTTCGAGGCACCCACCCCTCGGGAACCGGTCCGCCTGCCCAGGCCTCAGTCGAGACCCCTCGTCGTGGCCCTGGCCGAGCTCCTGCTGCTGACGCTCCCGAGAGTGTGTGCGCCGTCTCACACGCAGTCCCGGCACGCTACGCGATTGTTGAACAATTCTGCAATGTCCCGTCCACCCCTTTCGTCCCCCGAAGCTCGCCGCCCAGCCCTCGAACCGCTCCTACACTGGCCGCCATGACTGCCGACGCCCCCTCGACGAGCGGCCTGGACGCCGTGCTGGGAACGCTGCTGCAAGAACGGCGTCGGGAACGCGCGGTGCTCAGCACATCGGCGGACCGCGCCGCGCAGGCCGTGCGTGAGCAGGTGGTCGAGGGCAAGCTCCGGTCGGGCACACGACTGCCCGAGGAGAGACTCGCCGGCGCCCTGGGAGTCTCGCGGAACACCCTGCGCGAGGCTCTCAGCCAGCTGGTCGCCGAGCGCATCCTCGTGCGACAGCCGCACCGCGGCGTCGTCGTGGCCACGCCGGAGCTCGACGACGTGGCCGACGTCTACCGGGTGCGCCGGATCATCGAACCCTCCGTGCTGCGGTCCGTCGAGGCGCACGACCGGATCGACCTCGCGACCCTCGACGAGGCCATCGCGGAAGGCCGGGCCGCGGCGTCCCAGCGCGACTGGGGCGGCGTCGCCAGCGCGAACCAGCACTTCCACCGCGCACTCGTGTCACTGGCCGGGAGCCCACGCCTCGACACCCTGATGGACCTGCTCCTCGCCGAGATGCGGCTGTTCTTCAACCGGATGGGGCCGGCCGAGGAGTTCCACGGCCCCTACCTCGAGGAGAACGCCGCCATCGCCGGAGATCTCGCCGAGGGTCGGCGCGAGGCCGCCGCCCGGCGCATGGAGGCCTACCTCCTCAGTGCGGAGCGACAGCTCACCACGGCTCTGTCGCCTCGCTGATCCCGCAGTTCAGGCGCCTCGGCGAGCCGGACTGTCGACGCATCGCGACCGTCGGAGCAAGATAGGTCACACTACGCTGACACTCACCGTTACTGGTGGGTAGATTCTGACCCCGTCCCAGGGCACGACGTGGTGCCTCCTGCGCTGCTGCACCGACCACCCAGGAGCTTTTCGTGAAGCAGATCCTCGACGCCATCCTTGCCGGCGACACCGCCTCCGAGGACTTCGCCGCCCTCGAGATCCCCGACCACTACAAGGCCGCCACCGTCCACAAGGACGAGGTCGACATGTTCGAGGGCCTCGCGACGCGCGACAAGGACCCCCGCAAGTCGCTGCACGTCGAGGACGTGCCCCTGCCCGAGCTCGGCCCGGGCGAGGCCCTCGTGGCCGTGATGGCCAGCGCGATCAACTACAACACCGTCTGGACCTCGATCTTCGAGCCGGTGTCGACGTTCGGCTTCCTCGAGCGCTACGGCCGCATCTCGCCCCTCGCGAAGCGGCACGACCTGCCCTACCACATCGTCGGCTCCGACCTCGCCGGCGTCGTGCTCAAGACCGGGCTGGGCGTGCACAACTGGAAGGCGGGCGACCGGGTCGTCGCGCACTGCCTCTCGGTCGAGCTCGAGGGCCCCGACGGCCACAACGACACGATGCTCGACCCCGAGCAGCGCATCTGGGGCTTCGAGACCAACTTCGGCGGCCTCGCCGAGGTCGCCCTGGTCAAGGCCAACCAGCTGATGCCGAAGCCGGAGCACCTCACCTGGGAGGAGGCCGCCGCCCCCGGCCTGGTGAACTCCACGGCGTACCGCCAGCTCGTCAGCGCCAACGGCGGCAACATGAAGCAGGGCGACAACGTCCTGATCTGGGGCGCCTCCGGCGGACTCGGCGGGTTCGCCACGCAGTACGCCCTCAACGGCGGCGCAACCCCGGTCTGCGTGGTCTCCAACGAGGAGAAGGCGCAGATCGCCCGCAACATGGGCGCGGAGCTGATCATCAACCGCTCCGAGGAGGGCTACAAGTTCTGGAAGGACGAGCACACGCAGGACCCGAAGGAGTGGAAGCGCTTCGGCAAGCGCATCCGCGAGCTCACCGGCGGCGAGGACATCGACATCGTCTTCGAGCACCCGGGCCGCGAGACCTTCGGCGCCTCCGTCTTCGTGACCCGCAAGGGCGGCACCATCACCACCTGCGCCTCGACCACCGGCTACATGCACGAGTACGACAACCGCTACCTGTGGATGAACCTCAAGCGGATCATCAGCTCGCACTTCGCGAACTACCGCGAGTCGTGGGAGGCCAACCGCCTGATCGCCAAGGGCATGATCCACCCGACGCTCTCCCAGACCTACCCGCTCGCGGAGGTCGGCCAGGCCACGATCGACGTGCACAAGAACCAGCACCAGGGCAAGGTCGGCGTGCTCTGCCTCGCCCCCGAGGAGGGCCTCGGTGTGCTCGACGAGGAGCTGCGCGCTCGCCACATCGACGACATCAACCGCTTCCGCGGCGTCTGATCCACCTGCCGTCGGCTGCCCGCAAGGGCTCGTCACGGCGGCGGCACCCGGCCGCCGTACCCGTTTCAGCAACACGGGTACGGCGGCCGTTCTCATGGACACGTGTCCGATGTGGCTGTCGGGATTACCGTGGACGCTCGGACACCCTTAGTCTTCTCACATCGCAAACGAGGTAGGGGAAACGCCAATGAACGACCGCTCCGGGCTGTCAATCTTCGATGACAACAACAACGGCGCCGACGACGCCACGCAGGTCTTCTCCGCCGTGGACGAGGGAAAGGCCGCAGGCGGCGGGAACCCCTCGGGAGGCAACCCCTCGGGAGGCGGGTCCTTCCCGATCGTGCGGCGCGGCTACGACCAGGCCGCCGTCGACCGCCAGATGCACACGCTGGCCGGCGAGAAGGCGGGCCTGAGCGCCAGCCTGAAGGAGTCGCGCTCCAAGGTCGCCCAGCTCGAGAAGCAGATCGCCGACCTGAAGAAGCGGGTCTCGGAGAACGACACCCCGTCGTACGCCGGGCTCGGCGGCCGCGCGAGCGAGATGCTGCGTCTCGCCGAGGAGCAGGCCGACGAGGTGCTCGCCCAGGCACGCACCCAGGCCGACGACATCCGTCGCCGCGCCACCAAGGACGCCGAGGCGACCAAGGCAGCCGCCTCCCGCGACGCCGAGGACATGCGCATCGTCCAGCTCAAGGAGCTCGACGAGACGCGGGCCCGGATGATGGCCGAGGCCGAGCAGGCCCGCGGGACGGCCGAGGCCGAGGCCGAGGACGTGCTGGGCAGCGCGAACCGTGAGGCCGAGCAGATCCGCCTCGCCGCCGAGCAGGAGAGCAACTCCCTGCGCACCGGCGCCCGCCGTGAGGCCGAGCAGGCCCGTGCGGCCGCCGACCGGGAGGTGCAGGAGGCGCGCCGGACGCTGGCCGTCGAGAAGGAGCGCCTGACCCGTGAGGCTGCGGAGCACCACAACAACGCCACCTCCGAGACCGCACGTCTCGTGGGCGAGGCCGAGGAGCGCGCCAAGGCTGCTGAGAAGCGGGCCCGCGAGGCGGTGAGCCAGGCGACGACGCAGCGCGACCAGGCCAACCAGGAGGCAGAGCGCCTGCTGTCCAAGGCACGCCGTGAGGCCGAGCAGATCGTCCACGCCGCCGAGACGCAGGCCGCGAACATGCGCGCCTCGGGCGAGGCGGAGGCCGAGCGCGAGCTCGACGGCCTCAAGGCCGAGGTGGACCGCCTGCAGAAGCGCCGCGACGGGATCGTCGCCCAGCTCGGTGCCCTGCGCGACGTCGTCGCCGGCTTCGCCGACCCCTCCCCCGAGCAGGGCTCGGGCTCGAAGGAGGCCGGCGCGAAGAAGGACGAGTCGGCAGGTGTCGAAGGCGCCGACAAGGGCACCCAGCAGGGGTGACCACAGCCGACGAAGAGGTCAACCGCCTCCGGCAGGAGCTGCGCGAGGCGGAACGAGCCGCCGGGCGGGCCGGGACCGAAGCAGGTCCCGGCCCGGATCCTGGCACGGACGACGGGGCCGGACGGGAGTCCGGCGAGCGCGACCGACCGGCGTCCGGTGACGCCGCGGAGCCCGGCCAGAGGCCCACGGAGGCGAGCGACGACGGCGGTTCCCCCGCCGGCCCGCGCGACCTGAGCGCCGAGGAGCGCTCGGAGGAGTTCCTGCGCGACCGCAGGCCCGACGGGCACCTCGAGCACGGCTACGGCCCACCCGGTGGGCCCTTCAAGGGGCACTCGCCCTTCGTCGTCGGGTTCGTCGGTGCCGCGGGAGCGCTCCTCGCGCTCTGGCTCGGCCAGCAGATCCTCTCGATCAGCTCGGTGCTGATCCTCATCGCCGTGGCGATGTTCCTGGCTGTCGGCCTCAACCCGGCGGTGGAGTTCTTCCTGCGGCGCGGCCTGAAACGCACCTGGGCGGTCCTGCTCGTGATCGTGGGGGTGCTCGTCGCCCTCGGGCTCTTCGTGACCGCCATCGTCCCGGTCATCAGCGACCAGGTCACCGCGCTCGCCGACCACGCACCCGAATGGTTCCGTCAGTTCCAGCGGAACCGCACCGTCCAGGACCTGAACCAGCGCTACGACCTGCTCGACAAGGCCGAGGCGACCCTGCAGAGCGGGAAGTGGGCGAACTCCGTGTTCGGCGGGGTCGTCGGCGTCGGCCTGGCCGTGCTGTCGGCGATCGCGAACACGTTCATCGTGGTCGTGCTCATGCTGTACTTCCTGGCCTCGCTGCCGACGATCAAGCGGTTCGCCTACCGGTTCGCTCCCGCCAGCCGCCGTGAGCGCGTGACCTACCTCGGCGACCAGATCCTGGCCAACGTCGGTGGCTACGTGTCCGGGGCGTTCGTCGTCGCGATGGCCGCCGGGCTCAGCTCACTGGTGTTCCTGTTCATCGTCGGCCTCGGAGAGTACGCCGTGGCGCTGGCGGTCGTCGTCGCCCTCCTCGACGTGATCCCCATGATCGGGGCGACCCTCGGGGCGGTGATCGTGACGGCCATCGGCTTCGCCACCGACCCCAAGATCGGGCTGGCCTGCCTGATCTTCTACGTGGTCTACCAGCAGTTCGAGAACTACGTGATCTACCCGAAGGTGATGTCCCGGTCGGTGGACATCCCCGGCTCGCTGATCGTGATCGCCGCGCTCGTCGGTGCGGCGCTCCTCGGCGTGGTGGGGGCCCTCATGGCGATCCCGACGGCCGCGGCGATCCAGCTGATCACCAAGGAGGTCTTCCTGCGTCGCCAGGACGCCCGGTGACGCGGGTCAGTCGCGCAGCGGCTTGGGGACCGGCACGTCCTTGAAGGCCGCGAGGTTCTGGGCGTTGTAGGCGCTGGTGTCGGCGGTCTCCATCTCCCCGTCCCACTCCCGCGGCAGGGGTACGTCGACGGCAGGGGCGACGCGCCGGGTGATCTCGTCGAGGACCTTCTCGGCGTCGCCGACCCACAGGTGCTTGGCGCCCTCGACCCCCACGACCTCGGCCTGGGGGACGATCGCGAACCGCTCCTCCGCCTCGCGCGGCTGGAGGTAGTCGTCGTGCTCGGGCACCAGGGCCGTCAGCGGCTTGCCCGACTCCGCCCACGCCTCGAGGTGCTCGATGTCGGAGAAGCGCAGCGGCGGCGAGAGCAGGATCGCGCCCTGCACGGCCGGGTCGTTGGCGTGCATCAGGGTCAGGTCGGTGCCGAAGGACCAGCCCACGACCCAGATGTTCGGGAGGTCGTGGAACTCGGCGTACTCGATGGCGGCGGCCACGTCGTACCGCTCCCCCTGGGCGTGCTCGAACTCCCCCTGGCTGCGGCCCTGCTCGCTCGCGGTGCCCCGGGTGTTGAAGCGCAGCACCGCGACGCCGGCCAGGGCCGGCAGCCGGAAAGCCGCCTTGCGGAAGATGTGGCTGTCCATCATGCCGCCGTGCGTGGGCAGCGGGTGCAGGCAGACGATCGTCGCCACCGGCTCACGGTCCGCGGGAAGGGCCAGCTCGCCGACGAGCTCGAGACCGTCCGCGGTGTGCAGGGTGATCGGCTCGCGGCGGGCGGGAAGGACGGAGTTCGCGCGGATCGTGGCCATGTCCCCATTCTCGCCCGTGCCCGAGACCGCCGGGAACGGGGGCTGCGGTCAGCGGCGCCGGTCGCGGGCCTTCCAGCAGGGAGTGTGCCAGTGCCGGCGCTCGTCGAGGCCCGACGAGGCGAACATCGGCGCCACCACCGGCCAGGCCACCGTGTGCGGGGTCGCCGGGCGGATCACCTGGTCGCAGCCGGGGCACCGGTAGGGCTTGGTGGCCGCCGAACCGGTGACGCTGCGGACCTCGTACTCCTCGCCCTGAAAGACCTCGATCCTCGTCGTCATGCGCCCATCCTCCGTGACCGGGGTCAGCGGGCCGAGTAGTCCCGGAAACCGCGCTGGGTCTTGCGACCGAGGTAGCCGGCGGTGACGAGGTGCTCGAGCAGCGGCGCCGGGGCGAAGCCGGGCTCGCGGAACTCGAGGTACAGCTCCCGCTGGATCGCCAGCGAGACGTCGTTGCCGACCACGTCGAGCAGCTCGAACGGGCCCATCGGCAGCGCACAGCCGTACTTCATCGCCGTGTCGATGGCGTCGGCGCTCGCGTAGTGCGCCTCCAGCATCTTGACCGCGTCGTTGAGGTACGGGAAGAGCAGCGCGTTGACGATGAAGCCTGCGCGGTCGCCGCAGGAGACGGCCACCTTGCCGAGCTTCTCGCAGAGCGCGCGCACGGTCTCGGCGACCTCGTCGGAGGTGCTGACGGTGCTGACCACCTCGACGAGCTTCATGATCGGCGCCGGGTTGAAGAAGTGCATCCCGACGACGTCCTGCGGGCGCTTGGTGACCCGGGCCAGCTCGATGACCGGCAGCGAGGAGGTCGTGGTCGCCAGGATCGCGCCGGGCTTGCAGATCTCGTCGAGGTTCTCGAACAGCACCGTCTTGACCTTGAGGTCCTCGGCGATGGCCTCGACGGCGATGTCGACGCCTGCGAGGTCGTCGAGGCTGGTCGAGCCGGTGAGGCGACCGAGGACCTGCTCCTTGGCGGCCTCCTCGAGCTTGCCGCGCTGGATGGCCTTGTCCAGCGACTTCTCGATGGTGGCGCGCACGCCGTCGACCTTGCCGTCGCTGCGACCGACGTAGACCACGTCGAAGCCGGCCTTGGCGAAGACCTCGACGATGCCGGTGGCCATCGTGCCGGTGCCCACGACGCCGACCTTCGCGATCTGGTGGCGCAGCTGCGGCTTGTCGTCGGCCGACGGGGTGAGTGCGTCGGGGACCACGACCGGGCTGTCGGCGGCCTCGTAGGTGTAGAACCCGCGGCCGGTCTTGCGGCCGAGCATGCCGGCGGTGACCATCTGCTTCAGGATCGGGGCAGGGGCGTGGAGCCGGTCGCGACCCTGCTTGTACATCGTGTCGAGGATCTCGTACGCCGTGTCGAGGCCGATCAGGTCGAGCAGCGCGAGCGGGCCCATCGGGTAGCCGCACCCGAAGCGCATCGCGGCGTCGATGTCCTCGCGGCTGGCGTAGCGCGCCTCGTACATCGAAACGGCGTGGTTGAGGTAGCCGAACAGCAGCGTGTTGGCGATGAAGCCTGCCTTGTCACCGCAGACGACGGGGGTCTTGTCGAGCTTCTCGACCACCGACTGGACGTCGTCGAGCACGTCGGGCTCGGTGACGACGGTGCGGACGATCTCGACGAGCTTCTGCACCGGAGCGGGGTTGAAGAAGTGGATGCCGACGACCCGGCCGGGGTGGCTGGTCGCGGTGGAGATCTCGGTGACCGACAGCGAGGAGGTGTTGGTCGCCAGGATCGTCTCGGGGCGCACGATCTGGTCGAGCTGGCGGAACAGCTCCTGCTTGACGTCGAGGTGCTCCACGACGGCCTCGACGACGAGGTCGCACTCCTTGACGTCGCTGATGTTGGTGGTGAACGTGACCCGCCCGACCAGCGCATCCTGGTCCTCCGCCGACAGCTTGCCGCGCTTGACGGCACGGTCGGTCGAGTGCTGGACGTGCTGGCGTCCGCGCTCGAGGGACTCGTCGGTGAGCTCGACCCCCACGACCGAGAAGCCGTTGCGGGCGAAGATCTCGGCGATGCCGGCTCCCATGGTGCCGAGGCCGATCACGCCAATACTGCGGAAGTCACGTCCGGTTGTCATGGGGCGAATCATGGCACGGCCCCTGGATGGGTGCCGTGAGGTGGTTCACTCGTCGGAACGCCTTCCCGGGAGGATGCTGCCGGCATGTCCCACGGGTCCGGAAAGTTCCGGCCGTACCAGGTACTCTCCCCTACCGTGCGTCTCGTCATCGCGAAGTGCCAGGTCGACTACGCCGGCCGGCTCACCGCCCACCTCCCCATGGCAAACCGGCTGATCCTCGTCAAGAACGACGGGTCGGTGCTGGTCCACTCCGACGGCGGCTCCTACAAGCCGCTGAACTGGATGTCGCCGCCGTGCAAGGTGGTCGAAGGCACCAGCGACGAGGGCCACGTCGAGTGGACGGTCACGGGCCGCGAGGGACCAGCCGGCGACTCCTTGAGAATCATCCTCACGGAGATCTTCCACGACTCCAGCCACGACCTCGGCGTCGACCCCGGCTTGCAGAAGGACGGCGTGGAGAAGCACCTCCAGGAGCTGCTCGCCGAGTACCCGGCCCACCTCGGGGAGGGCCTGACCCTGGTACGCCGGGAGTACCCGACCGCGATCGGGCCGGTGGACCTGATGTGCCGGGACGGGGAGGGTGCATCGGTCGCGGTCGAGATCAAGCGTCGCGGGGAGATCGACGGCGTCGAGCAGCTGACCCGCTACCTCGAGCTGCTGAACCGCGACCCGAAGCTGCGCCCGGTCCGGGGCATCTTCGCCGCCCAGGAGATCAAGCCGCAGGCGCGGGTGCTGGCCACCGACCGCGGCATCACCTGCGCCGTCGTGGACTACGACTACCTCCGCGGGATGGACGACCCGTCCGCGCGGCTCTTCTGAGCCCCGCTCAGGCGGGACCGACGATCGCTGCCACCTCGTCCGCGCAGCCCCACGACAGTGTCACGCCGGCGCCGCCGTGGCCGTAGCAGTGCACCACTCGCTCCAGCCGACCCGACCCCGGAGCCGTGAGCCGTTCCTCCTCCAGGCGCACCTCGGGGCGGGCCGGCCGTAGACCTACCTTGTGCCGGATCACGCGGGCCCGGGCGAGCTCGGGGACCAGCACCGCTGCCCGGTCGAGGATCTGGGCGGCTGTGTGCGGGTCCGGGGTCCGGCTCCACTCGCCCTCGCCGTCCGTGCCGCCCACGACGATGTCGTGCGAGCGCGGGACCACGTACGTCGGGCCGTCGCCGTCGAGCCACCACCGGTCCAGACCGAACTGCTCGACGTACAGGACCTGGCCGCGCACGGGCATCACGCTCGGGTCGTCGGCGACCAGGCGGGCCCCGAGCCCCGCGGCGTTCACCACGACCTCGGCCTGGTCGGGCAGCCCGGCGAGCGCCATCCGGGTGATGCTGCCGCCCTGCTCGACCACGGTCGTGGCCAGCCAGCCCAGGTACACCGGCATCTCCACGACCGGTGCGGTGAAGGACCAGCCGTCGACGTAGGGCGGCGGCATCGCGCTCACCCGCGTCAGGGTCGGCACGGCGCTGCGCCACCACGGGTCGGAGGCCCGGCGACGGTGCAGCTCGGTCCCCTCGACGAGGCGGACCCCGGTGTCGGCGTCCTCGGCGAGCTTCTCCAGCTCGCGGTAGGTCGCGCCCGACCAGGCGGTCACGCGCTCGTAGGGGAAGGCCCGGTAGGGATACCAGAGCGCCGCGGCCACGGCGGAGGTCGTCTCCAGCGGGAGGTCCCGCGCGACCACGTCGACGCGGTGTCCGGCCTGCTGGAGCCGGAGCGCGCACGACAGACCGACGACGCCTGCTCCGATGACGATGACCCGGGCCATGGGGAGAGTCTGCCCGAGATGCCGGGCAGGCAGGTCAGTAGTCCTCGATCCGCACGTGCCCCCGGGCGTCCACGACGGTGGCGACCACGTGCCCTGCCCCGGCTTCCCCGGCCACCTCGCACATGATCCGTGTGCCCGCCCGGGCCGGGTACGCCGGCACCGCGCCGCAGTCGACCTCGGCGTACCCCTGACCCTCGAGGCGCTCGACCAGGCGGGCGGTGGAGACGACGCCGTGGTCGAGCCAGGCGTCGAAGACCAGGCGGCTTCCGCCCTCGCGGGAGATCTGCACCGTCGCGGGAGCCACGACACCGTCGACGAAGGCCCGGCACCGCAACGAGGCCGGAACCGCGCCGGACCAGTCCGGGCAGTCGACGTACTCCAGGGTGAGCCCGTCGTCCTCGAGTCTCGGCGCCAGCCGGTCGGCGACCGGGCGCTCCACGTCGTCCATGGGGTGGCCGGGGGGCGCGGCCGGGGAGATGCTCGGGCCGCCCGGAGTGCGCGGGGACGAGGCGGCCGGGGCGGAGTTTCCGGCGTCGCCGCAGCCGGAGACGAGGGTCCCCAGGACGAGCAGAGACGCGAGCCAGTGCGCGCCCGGCATGGAGCCCTCCTCTCCCTCGAGCGCTGCCCAGCCTAGCCACGGGGACGAAACCCGCTCCGTAACCCGGGACCCGGGCCCTCGTTACACCGGCATCGGAGGTGCGTGATGCAAACAACACGAACGCGTGTGCTCATGGTTCTGACCGCCCTGGTCGGCGGGCTGCTGATCGGCGGTGTTGGCCTGTCCGCCCCGGCCAGCGCCCACGAGGAGCGTCCGGCCGTCTTCCCCGACGGAACGGGCTCCCGGCCGGCCTTTCTCGGTCTCGACAACCCGCGGCACCGCGTCGTGTGCCGCCCCAACAGCGACGACCTGGTCGCAGCCATGCCGCGTGGGCCGCTGAAGCGGCGCAACCGGCAGCTCCTGGCCGAGTGCCGCTTCCACTCGATCCAGACGGCGGTGAACTCGATCCGCAAGCCCAGGACGTCGGTCTACGTCCTTCCTGGGCGCTACACCGAGCGCAGGTGGGCGACGAAGAAGCGCAGCGACTACTGCTCGCACCTCAAGACCTCCTCCGACGACCCGCTGCCGGTCTCGGAGTACATCGGCAGCCTCAGCTCACCCGACACCGGTGCCGACGAGAGCGACCCCATCGCGCTCTCGTACGCCGACCAGCTGCGCTGCCGGCACAACCTCAACCTGATCGCGATCATGGGTGACCACTCCCCCCACAACAAGTCGATCAAGTGCGACAGCAAGCTCTGCGGCACCCAGGTCGTCGGCACGGGCGCCACCCGCAAGGACGTCCTGATCGACAACCGGTTCCAGAAGCTCAACGCCATCCGCGCCGACCGTGCGGGCGGGGTCTACCTGAGCAACTTCACCGTGCAGCAGGCCGAGTTCAACGCCTTGTACGTCATGGAGACCGACGGCTTCGTCATCGACCGCGTGGTCGCCCGGGCCAACGACGAGTACGGGATCCTCGCGTTCGCCAGCGATCACGGGCTCATCCAGCGCACCGAGGCCTACTACAACGGCGACTCGGGGATCTACCCCGGCTCCGGCGCGGACATCAACGCGGACAACACGAACTTCAAGGCCACGCGCTACGCGATCGTGATCCGCAACAACCGCAGCCACCACAACACCCTGGGCTACTCCGGCACGGCGGGGAACTCGATCCACGCCTACAACAACCGCTTCTACGACAACGCGACCGGCATCGCGACCGACTCGCTGTTCCCGGGCCACCCGGGCCTCCCCCAGGACCACGCCCGGTTCAGCCGCAACAAGATCTACGGAAACAACACCAACTACTACACCGAGTACGTCGACAAGGGCGTCTGCGACAAGCCCATGAAGGACCGTGGCTACATGCAGGGCACGGTCTGCCCGGTCGTCCCGGTCCCCGTCGGCACGGGGCTCCTCATCGCCGGCGGCAACTACGACTCCACCGACCACAACTGGATCTACGACAACTGGCGCAACGGCACCATGCAGTTCTGGGTCCCCTCGCCGCTGCGCGACGAGTACGACCCGGGCAAGCTCTACGACACCTCGAACCACAACCACACGGTGGCCAACAAGATGGGCATCCGGCCGAACGGCTCGACCGCCCACAACGGCCTGGACCACTGGTGGGACGACCAGGGCGTCGGGAACTGCTGGGAGAAGAACGAGTCCTCGCGAGGCGAGCCGACCGACAACTTCGCGGTCGACCCGGGGCCGTGCGCGGACGGCGGATCCCAGTTCGTCCCGGGCCTCGCGGTCAAGGACGCGGGCTTCCTCAGCTGCAGCCAGTACGACCGCAGTGACCCCATGTGGCGCCACCCGCCGGAGTGCGGCTGGTTCGACACGCCGGAGAAGCCGACCGACGAGTCGAGCGGTTCGCCGCTCGGACTCGCAGCGTCCTCCGGCGGGTCGGGCTCGGTGCTCCAGGGCCCACGAGCCGCGGCCGCGATCGCGACCGGCCTCACCGGCCTGGGTGTCGCACTGCTGCTCGGTCTGGGTGCGGTGCGCCGCCGCGGCCTCACCTCGTCGAGGGGCTGAGTCGCCGTGCGTCGCGTTCTCGCCGTGGTGCTCGCCGCTGTCCTTCTCGCCGCCGGTGGCGGCGTGGCGGTGGCGAGCACGACGCCGACCCTGGACGCCCACGGGCAGACCCAGGTCCGTGGGACCGAGGCGACCGCCGTCTTCCGCATCGGCGGTCGCACGATCCGTCAGGTCCGCTACGCCGACCGCAAGACGCTGGTGTACTCGTTCCGGCTCTCCAACGACGGCCGCATCCCGGTGAAGGTCACCGGGATCGCGCCGCTGGGGCGGGAGCCCCGGCTCTTCCGGTACACCGAGATCACCGACGCCGCCGGACACGAGGAGTTCACGATCGCGCCCGGCGAGCGCACGACCGTCGAGCTGCGGATGCACATGCACGGCTGCGAGACGCTCTCGGCCCGTGCCGGCAGCTTCGCCACCGAGGTGCGCCTGCAGACACAGCGGGCGGGGCTGATCCACGACGTGGTCACGGTGGAGTTCCCCGAGGAGATCCACACCGGATCGCCGCGGGAGGCGTTCTGCCCCAACTCCACGGCGACGTCACGCCCGCCTGGCTGATCCGCGCCCCGTCCCCGTCCACGCTCACCTCGATCGGGCTCCCGGCACGGCCGCGAGCGGAAACCACGACGGTCTCGCCACGGTGGAGGTCAGCCAGCTCCGCGAGGACCTGCATGGTTGCCGCCTCGCGTGCCAGGACGGCGTCCACCGAGACCTCGCGCGTCAGGAAGCTCACCGGGACGCCGAGCTCGACGGCCAGCGCAGGCGCCACCTGGTCCGGCGTACCGGCGTAGACCGCGGCAACCCGCTCGTGCCTGAGGTCCAGCGCGGCGCCCTCACCGACCACGCACACGAGGAACCGGGCTGGGCACTGCAGGTCGGTCATCGGCCCTCCTTCGACGGACGCTGACCCCACCAGTGTGCCCGGTCGAGGCCCCGAAGACCGCGGTGTTCCCGCGCTCAGTCGAGCTGGTGGGCTCCCCGGATCGCGTCGACGATGCCCTCCATGATCTCGGTGAGGCCGAAGTCCTTCGGCGTGAAGACCTCGGCGACGCCCATCTCCTTCAGCCGGGCGCCGTCGGCCGACGGGATGATGCCGCCGACGATGACCGGGACGTCGGCCAGGCCGTGCTCCCGCATCCCCTCGAGGACGGCCGGCACCAGCTCCATGTGGGAGCCGGACAGGATCGAGAGCCCGACGCAGTGCACGTCCTCGGCGACCGCGGCGGCCACGATCTGCTCGGGGGTGAGCCGGATGCCCTGGTACACGACCTCGAAGCCGGCGTCGCGGGCACGCACGGCCACCTGCTCGGCGCCGTTGGAGTGACCGTCGAGACCGGGCTTGCCGACCAGCAGGCGCAGCCGGCCGCCGAGCGCGTCACCGGTGGCCTTCACCCGCTCACGGACCCGGGTCAGCTCCGCGCCCGCTTCACTGACCCCGACCGCGCCGGACACACCCGTGGGAGCACGGAACTCACCGAACACCTCGCGCAGCGTCCCGGCCCACTCGCCCGTGGTGGCGCCGGCGCGGGCTGCGGCCAGGGTGGCCTCCATCAGGTTCGCGCCGGACTTCGCGTCGGCGGCCAGCCGCTGGAGCGACGCGGCCACCCCCGACTCGTCGCGCTGCGCCTTCCACTCCTCGACGCTGCGGATCGCCGAGCGCTCCGCCTCGGGGTCGGCGGTCTGGATCGCGGCATCGAGGTCGGCCGTCAGCGGCGAGGGCTCGGTCGACTCGTAGCAGTTGACGCCGACGACCTTGTCCTCGCCGGACTCGATCCGGGCGCGACGCGCGGCGTGGGAGGAGACCAGCGCTTGCTTCATGTAGCCGGACTCCACCGCCGCGATGGCGCCGCCGAGCGCCTGGACGCGGTCCATCTCCTCACGGGCCCCGCGGACCAGGTCGGCCACCTTGGCCTCGATGACCTTGGAACCTTCGAAGATGTCGTCGTACTCCAGCAGGTCGGACTCGACGGCGAGGACCTGCTGCAGGCGCAGGGACCACTGCTGGTCCCAGGGGCGCGGAAGCCCGAGGGCCTCGTTCCACGCGGGCAGCTGTACGGCGCGAGCACGGGCGTCCTTCGACAGCGTCACACCGAGCATCTCCAGCACGATCCGCTGGATGTTGTTCTCCGGCTGCGCCTCGGTCAGCCCGAGGGAGTTCACCTGCACGCCGTACCGGAACCGGCGCATCTTCGGGTCCTCCACGCCGTACCGCTCGCGGGTGATCTCGTCCCACAGCTGCACGAAGGCCCGCATCTTGCAGGTCTCCTCGACGAACCGGACCCCGGCGTTGACGAAGAAGGAGATGCGTCCCACGACGCGGCCGAAGTCCTCGGGGCCGACCTGCCCCGAGTCACGGACCGTGTCGAGCACCGCGATCGCCGTGCAGAGGGCGTACGCGAGCTCCTGGGTGGGCGTGGCCCCGGCCTCCTGCAGGTGGTAGCTGCAGATGTTGATCGGGTTCCACTTCGGGATGTTGTTGACGGTGTACGCGATCAGGTCGCTGGTGAGCCGCAGGGAGTGCTCCGGCGGGAAGACGTAGGTCCCCCGGGAGAGGTACTCCTTGATGATGTCGTTCTGGGTGGTCCCGGCAAGCTTGGCGTGCACCTCCCCGAAGTCCACGTCGGAGCCGCCGGCGGCGACAGCCTGCTCCTCGGCCACGACCTGGTAGAGAGCGAGCAGCCACATGGCGGTCGCGTTGATCGTCATCGAGGTGTTCATCTCGGTGAGCGGGATGTCCTCGAACAGCCGCCGCATCTCCCCGAGGTGCGGCACCGGCACGCCGACCTTGCCGACCTCGCCCCGCGACAGCGCAGAGTCGGGGTCGTAGCCGGTCTGCGTGGGCAGGTCGAAGGCGACCGACAGGCCGGTCTGTCCCTTGGCGAGGTTCTTGCGATACAAGGCGTTGGACTCGGCAGCGGAGCTGTGCCCCGCATAGGTCCGCATCACCCAGGGGCGGTCCTTGGGCTGCGGCCGGTCCGTCTCCGGCATGGCGTCCTGCGGCTTCTCGCTCATAGAGCAGGAGACTACGACCAACCCAACCCGTGGGTAACTACCGTGTGAACTGTCTCACCTGCCGAGTAGGTCACACCTCAGGCAGGCACGGCCCGCTCGAGGTTGATGAGGCGGCGCAGCTTGGTGAAGGCGAGGACTCGTCGCAGCGCCGGGCTGCAGCCTCGCAGGATCAGCGCCCGGCCCTCGCGCTCCATCAGCTTGCTCGCCGCGGCGAGGACTCCCAGGGCCGTCGCGTCGACGACCTCGACGTCGTTGAGGTCGACCACGACGTTGCCCGAGGTGCGCTCCATGCGTTCGTAGAGCGCCTCGCGCACGACGCCGGTGGACCTGACATCGAACTGCCCGTGCAGGATCAGCGTGCGGTCGTTCACGGTGAGCTCCATGGCACTTCCCCAGTTCCCAGGCTGGAGGCAGCCCCCCGATGAACAGGCCGCCCTGACAACCACTATGACGCATCTCACGCGCATTTGGTTGCCTCTGCCCGATCACGTGGGATCTGGCTTGGACAGGAGACGACAAATCGTCCGAACGGACGATCCAGCCTCCGACCGGTCGGTCTTGACAACCCTCAGAGGGGGACGTCCCCCAGGTCCACGCGCTCCACCTGCGCCCCCAGCGAAGTCAAGGTCTCGGCGAAGCGAGGGTAGCCGCGGTCGATGTGGTGGGACTCGGCGACCTCCGTCGTACCCTCGGCCGCCAGCCCGGCCAGCACCAGGGCGGCCCCGGCCCGGATGTCATGAGCGAGCACGGGCGCCCCGGAGAGCGTCGGGCGACCCCGGACCACGGCATGGTGACCGTCGGTGCGCAGGTCCGCCCCGAGACGCGCGAGCTCCTGGGCGAACATGAAGCGCGCCTCGAAGACGTTCTCGGTGATCATCGCGGTGCCCTCGCTGACCGCGGCGAGCGCCATCGCGAAGGGCTGGAGATCGGTGGGGAAACCCGGGTAGGGCAGGGTCACCACGTCGAACGAGGCCAGCCTGCGGTCCACGCGGACACGGAAGCCCCCCTCAACGTCGTCGACACTGGCCCCCGCCGCGGCCATCTTGTCGAGCGCGATCTCGAGATGACGGGCGCAGCCGCCGTCGACCACGAGATCGCCGCCGGCAACGGCGGTCGCGAACGCCCAGGTCCCCGCGACGATGCGGTCCGGCACCGTCGCATGGGTGACGGGGCGCAGACGGTCCACGCCCTCCACGGTCAGGGTCGAGCTGGCGATGCCGTCGATCTGCGCGCCCATCTCGACGAGCATCGTGCAGAGGTCGGCGATCTCGGGCTCACGCGCGACGTTGTCGATCACGGTCCTGCCGGGCGTCAGCACGGCAGCCATCACGAGGTTCTCGGTCGCTCCCACGCTCGGGAAGTCCAGCCACAGGTTGGCGCCGCGGAGCCCGGACGGGGCCTCGGCGACGACGAAGCCGTGCTCGATGTGCACCGAGGCGCCCAGCTCCTCCAGACCCGCGATGTGCATGTCGAGTCCCCGGGAGCCGATGTTGTCACCGCCCGGCAGGGCCACCCGTGCCCGGTGGCACCGGGCGAGCAGCGGACCCAGAACGCTGATCGAGGCTCGCAGTCGACGTACCAGGTCGTACGGCGCCTCGTCGGAGAGCTGCTCGGGCACCTCGATGGTCACCCGACCTCGAAGGTCGTGCTGGACGGTGACCCGGCACCCGAGCCGTTCGAGCAGCCGCGCCATCACGGCCACGTCGAGGATGTCGGGCACGTTGGTCAGCACGGTCTCCCCCGGCGCCAGCAGGGCTGCGGCCATGAGCTTGAGCGCACTGTTCTTGGCACCGTCGACGCGCGCCGAACCTTGGAGCGGGCGGGAGAGCGGCCCCTCGGAACGAACCCGGAAGCCCTCCATCAGCCCACCTGCTCCGTCGACCGGTGCTCCACCGGCGACTGCGGGCCAACTTTTGACTGGGGCTGCGCCGGTCGCAACGCGGCCAGCCAGCGCTCGAAGTCGCGGGCACGGGCGAACCTCAGCACCCGGGGGCCCTTCGGGTCGGTCTCCCAGCCGCGGATCCGCGCACGCTTCCTGGCGAACGACCGGAAGTGCCACCGGATGATGGAGTCGCCGGAGAATGCCTGGCGCCAGGTCTCGGTGTTGCCGTTGCAGATCTCCCGTTGGTCTCGCAGGCGACGGAAGGTACGCCGGAGCAGTCGCTGGAGCGAGAACCAGCGGGGGTAGTCCAGCGCGACGACGACCTCCACGCAAGACAGCGGCACGTCCAGCCAGTCCCCGTAGGCACTGTCCAGGAGCCAGGCGTCGCGGGCGCAGATCTCCTTGATCCGCCTGCGCTGCTCGTCCCCGGGCACGCTCACCCAGCCGGGCTCCCACGTCAGGTCGTCCACGGCCGTCCAAGGGATGCCGGTCGCGGCACTGATCCGGTCGGCGGCCGCCGTCTTCCCCGACCCGGTGACGCCGTAGACCAGGAGCCTCCGTGCGCCGCCCAGGGGCTCGACGTGGGAGGGTTCGCGGCCCGCGCGGCCGTCGCGATCGTGCATCCGACGACCATACTGCGAGGTATCCCACTCCGCCGCACCTGCCGACGCGTCGTCTGCCGCCCTAGGGTGTGACCCATGGTCAACCTCACCCGCATCTACACCCGCACCGGCGACGCCGGGCGCACCCGCCTCGGCGACATGAGCGAGACGTCGAAGAACGACCTCCGCATCCAGGCGTACGCCGACGTCGACGAGGCCAACGCCCACATCGGCACGGCGATCGCTCTGGGCGCACTCGACGAGGACGTCGTGAAGGTGCTGACCACGGTGCAGAACGACCTGTTCGACGTGGGCGCCGACTTCTGCACACCCGTGGTCGAGAACCCCGAGTTCCCTCCCCTGCGCATCGAGCAGGAGTACATCGACCGTCTCGAGGCGTGGTGCGACCACTACAACGAGGACCTGGAGAACCTGCGCTCGTTCATCCTCAACGGGGGTACCTCGGGCGCTGCCCTGCTGCATGTCGCCCGGACGGTCACCCGTCGCGGCGAGCGGGCCGCCTGGGCCGCCTTCGATGAGCACGGCGAGACGATGAACGTGCTCGCGATCAAGTACCTCAACCGGCTGAGCGACCTGCTGTTCATCCTGGCCCGCCACGCGAACCGTGAGCAGGGCGATGTTCTGTGGAAGCCTGGCGGCGAGCGCTGAGCCTCAGCGGCGGCGGAGGCGCCGTCCAGGCGGCGCCGCTTCCAGCCAGGCCAGGAAGCCGGTGAGCGCCTCCGGGCTCATGGCCACCTCGAGAGGTCCGGCTGGAGTCTCGCAGCACGCGATCGTGTGCCCGGAGTAGAGAGAGTAGGACTCAGGCCCCTCGGGGTCACGACGTCCGATGTACTCGAGGTCGCTGCGGTCGAGACGGACCTTCGGGCCAGGGGCGAGCGAGAAGATGCGGAACCACTCGAGGACGTCGCCGCTGTAGCGCCCCACCCCGAGAACCCAGCCGCGTCCGGCCCTGGCGGACCGGACGCGAACGCTGAACTCGAAGGTCCCGCCGTCGCGGGAGATCCAGCGACGGCGGACGACCAAGGCTACGCCGTAGAGCAGGGCAAGCAGCAGTAGGACACCGACCGCGTCCAGCAGCCACGCCCACCACGGCATCTATCGCCTCCGCATCCTCGAAGTCGTTCCGGCTCGGTCACGTACCCCGAGAGACCCTCAGGATGCCCGTTCGACGGCCCGGATGCGAGCCTCGGCGCGACGAACGGCTTCTTCCGGGTCCGCCAGCAGCTCACCGGCGGTCTTCGCACGCTCGAGGTCGGCGCGTGCCTTCTCGAGGTCGATCTCGTGAGACATCTCCGCGTGCTCCGACAGGATGGAGATGCGGTTGTTCGCCACAGACAGGAAACCCGCGTCCACGGCGGCGATCCAGGTCTCGTTCTCGGGGGTGGTCACATCGACGATGCCGTCCACCATCAGCGAGAGCATGGGCGCGTGGTTGGGCAGGATGCCGACGTCACCCTCGGTGGTGCGGGCGATCACGATCTTCGCCTCACCCGACCACACGAGCCGGTCGGCAGCGACCAGCTCAACCTGAAGCAGGTCGTCACTCACGCGGACTCCTCATGTGTTGGTTCGAAACTTGCTCGGTCCTGGTGCTCCGCTCCGCGGGGCCGGCGTTCCCACCGGCCCCGCGGGGCTGGATGGCACCAGAGAAGGTCAGAGGTTCTTCTGGATCTCTGCCCACTTGCGCTCGACGTCGTCGAGGCCACCGCACATGAAGAAGGCCTGCTCCGCCACGTGGTCGTACTCGCCGTCGGCGATCTTCGTGAAGGCCTCGATGGTGTCCTCGATCGGAACCGTCGAGCCCTCCATGCCGGTGAACTGCTTCGCGACGTAGGTGTTCTGCGACAGGAAGCGCTGGATACGACGGGCCCGGGACACGATGATCTTGTCCTCTTCGGAGAGCTCGTCGACACCGAGGATCGCGATGATGTCCTGCAGCTCCTTGTTGCGCTGCAGGATCTGCTTCACGCGGATCGCGGTGTTGTAGTGGTCGTCACCGATGAAACGCGGGTCGAGGATCCGCGAGGTCGAGGTGAGCGGGTCCACGGCCGGGTAGATACCCAGCGAAGCGATCTCACGGGAGAGCTCGGTCGTCGCGTCCAGGTGGGCGAACGTCGTCGCCGGAGCCGGGTCGGTGTAGTCGTCGGCCGGCACGTAGATCGCCTGCATCGAGGTGATCGAGTGACCACGCGTCGAGGTGATCCGCTCCTGGAGCATGCCCATCTCGTCGGCGAGGTTGGGCTGGTAGCCCACGGCCGAGGGCATGCGGCCCAGCAGCGTGGAGACCTCCTGGCCCGCCTGCGTGAACCGGAAGATGTTGTCGATGAAGAGCAGCACGTCCTGCTTCTGGACGTCGCGGAAGTACTCCGCCATCGTCAGCGCGGACAGCGCCACACGCAGACGCGTGCCCGGCGGCTCGTCCATCTGGCCGAACACCAGGGCGGTCTGCCCGATGACGCCGGCCTCCTCCATCTCCACGATCAGGTCGTTGCCCTCACGGGTGCGCTCGCCGACACCGGCGAACACGGACACACCGCCGTGGTCCTTCGCCACACGGGCGATCATCTCCTGGATGAGCACCGTCTTGCCGACGCCCGCACCACCGAACAGGCCGATCTTGCCGCCCTGGACGTAGGGGGTCAGCAGGTCGATGACCTTGATGCCCGTCTGGAACATCTGGGTCTTCGACTCGAGCTGGTCGAAGGCGGGTGCCTTGCGGTGGATGCCCCAGCGCTCGTTGACCTCGAGGCGCTCGCCCTCCTTGAGGTTCAGGCAGTCGCCGGTCGCGTTGAACACGTGGCCGAGCGTCGCGTCGCCGACGGGCACCGAGATCGGGCCGCCGGTGTCCTGGACCCGCGCGCCGCGGACCAGGCCGTCGGTGGGCTTCAGCGAGATGGCGCGGACCATGCCGTCACCGATGTGCTGGGCCACCTCGAGCGGCAGCGTGCGGGTCTCGCCGGCGAGGTCGTACTCGACGGTGAGCTTGTTGTAGATCTCGGGCATCGAGTCCACGGGGAACTCGACGTCGACCACGGGGCCGATGACTCGCGCGATGCGACCGACCCCGCCGGGGCCCTGCTGGGTCCCCGTCTCTTCAATGGTGGCAGTCATTTCCTTCACTCACTCCCGGCAGTCGCATCGGCGAGCGCGTTCACGCCACCGACGATCTCGCTGATTTCCTGGGTAATACCGGCCTGGCGGGCCTGGTTGGCGATACGGGTGTACTTCTTGATGAGCTCCTCGGCGTTGTCCGTCGCCGCCTTCATCGCCCGCTGACGGGCCGCGAGCTCGGAAGCCGCGGCCTGGAGCAGGGCGAAGTAGATCCGGCTCTGGACGTACCTCGGGAGCAGCCCGTCGAGGACCTCGCCCGCGGACGGCTCGAACTCGTAGAGCGGGAGCACGTCCTCCTCGGACGGCTTCTCCTCGCCCTCGACGACCTCCAGCGGAAGCAGTCGGACGGCCGTCGGCTCCTGCACCAGCATCGACTTGAAGCGCGTGTAGACCACGTGCACCTCGTCGACCCCGGCCACGCCGCTCTCGTCCGGCCCGCCCTCGACCTCGGTCAGGAACGCCTCGATCAGGCGGTCGCCGATCTCGCGGGCCACGTCGTACGTGGGCTGGTCGGAGAAGCCGGTCCACTGCTGCACGATCGGACGCCTGCGGAATTTGAAGTAGGCAACTCCCTTGCGGCCGGTGATGTAGGTGTCGACCTCCTTGCCCTCCTCACGCAGCTTCTCAGCGAGGCGCTCGGCCTCCTTGATGACGCTCGAGGAGTAGGCACCGGCCAGACCCCGGTCGCTGGTCACGATCAGGATCGCGGCCCGCTTCGGGTTCTCCGGCTCCGTGGTGAGCGCGTGCTCCACGTTGGAGTACGTCGCCACCGCGGACACGGCTCGGGTGAGCTCACGGGCGTACGGCGCGGCCGCCTGGGCCCGCTGCTGCGCCTTGATGATGCGGGACGCAGCGATGAGCTCCATGGCGCGCGTGATCTTCTTGGTCGACTCGACCGTCTTGATCCGGGCGCGGTACTCACGCAGCGATACGGCCATGGGTCAGCCCCGCTTCTGCTTGACGATCTGCTCCTGCTCGACCTCGTCCTCCGGAAGAGCCTCGTGCTCCTCCTTGCCGGCCTGGATCAGGCCGCCCTCGGACGTCTCGAACTGCTTGAGGAAGGCGTCGTACGCCCCCTCGAGCGACTGCTCGGTGTCGTCGCCGAAGTTGTTGGTCTCGCGGATGGAGTCGAGGATCCCGCCCTGCTCGCGGCGCAGGAAGTCGATGAACTCGCGCTCGAAGCGGAGCACGTCCTCCGTCGGCACCTTGTCGAGGCGGCCCGTCGTACCGGTCCACAGGGAGACGGTCATCTCCTCGACCGGGTACGGGGAGTACTGCGGCTGCCGGAGCAGGGCCATCAGCCGCTGCCCGCGGTCGAGCTGCTGACGCGACGCGGCGTCCAGGTCGGAGGCGAACATCGCGAAGGCCTCCATGGCGCGGAACTGCGCCAGGTCGACCTTGAGCGAACCGGTGACCTTCTTGATCGCCTTGGTCATCGCGGCGCCACCCACGCGGGAGACCGAGATACCGACGTCGATCGCCGGGCGCTGGTTCGACGCGAAGAGGTCGGACTGCAGGAAGATCTGCCCGTCGGTGATGGAGATGACGTTGGTCGGGATGTAGGCCGACACGTCGTTCGCCTTCGTCTCGATGATCGGAAGACCGGTCATCGAGCCGGCGCCCATCTCGTCCGAGAGCTTCGCGCAGCGCTCGAGCAGGCGGCTGTGCAGGTAGAACACGTCGCCCGGGTAGGCCTCGCGGCCCGGCGGACGGCGGAGGAGCAGCGACACGGCGCGGTAGGCCTCGGCCTGCTTGGTCAGGTCGTCGAAGACGATCAGGACGTGCTTGCCCTGGTACATCCAGTGCTGACCGATGGCGGAGCCGGTGTACGGCGCGAGGTACTTGTAGCCGGCGGAGTCGGACGCGGGAGCAGCCACGATCGTGGTGTACTCCAGAGCGCCGGCCTCCTCGAGGGCGCCACGCACGGCGGCGATGGTCGAGCCCTTCTGGCCGATGGCGACGTAGATGCAGCGGACCTGCTTCGTCGGGTCGCCCGCGTCCCAGTTCTGCTTCTGGTTGATGATCGTGTCGATCGCGATCGCGGTCTTGCCGGTAGCGCGGTCACCGATGATCAGCTGACGCTGGCCGCGCCCGATCGGGGTCATGGCGTCGATGGCCTTGATCCCGGTGGCGAGCGGCTCGTGCACCGACTTGCGCATCATCACGCCGGGGGCCTGCAGCTCGAGCGCACGACGCTCGTCGGTGTCGATCTCGCCGAGGCCGTCGATCGGGTGACCGAGCGGGTCGACCACGCGGCCGAGGTAGCCCTCACCGACGGGGACCGAGAGGACCTCGCCGGTGCGGCGCACGCTCTGGCCCTCCTCGATCTTCTCGAAGTCACCGAGGATGACGACACCGATCTCGCGGGTGTCGAGGTTCAGCGCGAGGCCGAGCGTTCCGTCCTCGAACTCGAGCAGCTCGTTGGCCATGGCCGAAGGAAGTCCCGTGACCCGGGCGATGCCGTCACCGGTCTCTGCGACCGTGCCGACCTCCTCGCGGCCGGCGGTCTCGGGCGTGTACTCCGACACGAAGCGCTGCAGCGCGTCCCGGATCTCCTCCGGACGGATCGAAAGCTCCGTCATGTGTTGTCCCTGCTCTTTCGTCTGTTCAGATCTGGGTCTGCGGTCCGGCTGGCTCAGCCGGCGAGGCGGCGTCGTGCGTCGTCGAGGCGGCTTGCCACCGTGCCGTCGATGACATCGTCACCGATCTCGACCTTGACGCCGCCGACCACGTCGGGGTCGACGACGACGTTGAGGTGCACGGGCCGGGCGTACTGCCGGGCCAGGCTGCCCTCGAGACGCTGGCGGTCCGACTCCGGGAGCTCGCGGGCCACCCGGGCCGTCGCCACGAGGCGGTTCCGGTTGTTCGCCGCAACCTTCTGGTACTCCTCGACAGCGACGGAGACCGTCCGGTGGCTGCTCACCACTGCCTGACGGGCCAGCCTCACGGTCGCGTCGATCACGCGACCGCCGAGCAGGCTGTCGAGCAGAGCGAACTTGTCCTCGCTCGACCGCGCGGGGTCGGAGAGGGCGTCGCGGAGCTCGGGGTTCTCCGAGACCAGGCGCCCGAGGCCGAAGAGCTCGTCCTCGAGTGCGTCCGCCTGACCGTTGTGCTCAGCGCCCTTGACGACCGCGATGACACCGAGCTCCTCGAGGGCGTCCGCGAGGTCCCGGGTCGCCGCCCAGCGCTGCTCGACCGCCCTCGCCACGAGCTCCATCGAGCCGCCGTCGAGCTGGTTCCCGAGCAGGCCGCGGACGAAGTCGGACTTGGCCCGGGGCTGCATCGAGAGGTCCGTCGCCACACGGCGAAGGCTGGGCTCGCGCCGGAGGAGCGCCGAGACTGCGAACAGGTCCTCGGCGATCCTCGACGCGTCGGCGCCACTCTCGACAGCCGCACCGAGCTGGTCGGTCAGCGTCGCGAGCGAGCCGGCAGAAGCGCCTCGCATCAGACGACCCCGTCCGGCGTGGGCTGGGACTCCAGGTCGGCCAGGAAGCGCTCGACCACCCGGCTCTGGCGTGCCTCGTCGTCGAGAGCCTCACCCACGATGCGGCCGGCGAGCGAGGTCGCCAGAGTGCCGACCTCGGCACGGAGCGAGGTGAGTGCCTGCTGGCGCTCCGCCTCGATCTGCGTGTGGGCGTGCTCGACGATGCGGGCAGCCTCGGACTGGGCCTGCTGCCGCATCTCGGCGACGATCGTCGCGCCCTGCTCGCGAGCCTCCTCGCGAATCCGGGCGGCCTCGTGCCGCGCCTCGCTGAGCTGCTGGTTCAGCTGCGCCAGCTTGGCGTCGGCCTCGGCCTGCTTCGTCTCGGCGGCGGCCAGGCCGCCCTCGATCGCCTCGGTGCGCTCCGCGAACGTGGTCTCGAAGTTGGGGACGACCCACTTCTTGACGGCGAAGTAGAGCAGACCGAAGACGACCAGCGAGAGGACGATCTCCACCGGGTGCGGGATGAGGGGGTTGGGGGCTCCCTCAGCCGCAAGGGTGATCGAGTTCATGGGCGTGGTCCTTCGTCAGTGCTGATGGATGGGCTCAGAGCACGAACGCGAGGGCGATACCGATGATGGCGAGCGCCTCGGCGAGTGCGAAGCCCAGGATCGCGATCGACTGGAGGCGACCCTGCGCCTCGGGCTGGCGGGCAACACCGTTGATGTAGGCGGCGAAGATGAGACCGATACCGACACCAGGCCCGACAGCAGCGAGGCCGTAGCCGATCATGTTGAGGTTGCCGTCCACGGCGATTTCCTTTCGGTTGTTTCTACCTTGTTGTACGGATTCGGATCGTGCCTCTCAGTGCTCGTCAGCGAGAGCACCGGAGATGTACATGGCGTTGAGCAGGACGAAGACGTAGGCCTGCAGGAACTGGATCAGGATCTCGAGGAAGCTGATCGCGAGGAACAGGACCCACGCCAGGATGCCGACCGGCTTGATCAGGCCGGCGCCGTGGATGAGGAGGTACTCACCACCGACGGCGAAGAGGATGATCAGGAGGTGGCCGGCGAGCATGTTGGCGAAGAGTCGCAGAGCCAGCGTGACCGGCCGGACCAGGATGTTCGACATGAACTCCAGCGGCACCAGCAGGAGCAGCATCGGACCCTTGATCCCGGCCGGGACGGTCTGCAGCTTCATGTAGCCGCCGAAGCCGTGCTTCTTGATGCCGACGGCGTTGTAGATGACCCAGCTCAGCAGGGCGAGGCCGTAGACCATGCCGGACCGCGAGAGCGTCGGGAACTGGATGAACGGGATCGACCCGAAGAAGTTGTTGATCAGGATGAAGAAGAAGAGCGCCGTGAGGTAAGGCACGAAGCGCATGAAGTCCTGGCTGCCGATGATGTCGCGGCCGATGGTGTTCCGGACGAAGCCGTAGGCGCCCTCACCCGCGAACTGCAGGCGGGACGGGACCATCGAGCGCTGCTTGGAGGCGGCGTAGAAGAACCAGAACACCAGGGCCGCCGCGAGGACGAGCTGGAGCATCGGCTTGGTGACGCCGGCGTACATCGACTGGCCGAGGAACTCGAACTCCCCGCCGGGACCGATGGGCGGCAGGTTGAAGTCACCGGGCCCGGGAGGGGTGAACTCCTCCGCGGACGGGGTGGCGGCGCTCAGGGTAAAGCTCACTTCTTCTCCTGCACTAGTTCTTCTCCTGCTTCGGCTGCTGATCCTGCCCGCGGTTGAACCGGGCGAAGGTCAGGTAGATCCCGAGCCCGGCACCCACGAGGATTCCGACGACCACCAGGAACGAGGTCCCTAGCCAGCGGTCCGCGAGCCACCCGAGGAACCCGTAGAACCCCACCCCCGCGACGAGGTACCCGAAGGCATGCCAGGGGTCGCCTTGGGGAGAGTCGTGATCGGGAGCAGAGCTTGGATTCTGCGGAGTCATCGCGCACCGGACAATAGCAGCCACGACTGGTCATCTGACACCTGCCTCCGGGTCGTGAGAGGGCAGGTCGTAGGCGGGCTGGCGGGCCTTCACGGACACCACGATCTGGGTGGTCGTCCACGCCAGAGTGCCCGCGATCACCGCCCCCGAGAGCCACCGCGGGTCGACCGGACCGCCGAGCGCGCCGCTGTCGCGGAGAGCCACGTAGACGGCCCCGACCAGCACCACCTGGAGGGTGTAGGTGAGCAAGGCCACGAGCAGCGAAGCGGCCGGAGCGATGTGCGCCACCGCGCCGAGAACGACTGCACCTGTGGCGAAGACGACACAGACCAGGGTGGCGCCGATGGCCGCGCCCACGGCCCCGTCGGACCCGCTGACGAGCGCACCGAGGGCGACGAGCGTGAGCCCGAGGACGACGCCGACCACGAGCGGAACGACCACGGCGCGGCCCGGGTGGGGCGTCGGCGTTGCGGTCGTCATGAGGCGGCCGTTCTGTCGTCCGTGCTGGGCTCGAGATGTGCGTCCTGAGCGGCTTTCAGGAACCTCTCAGGAACGCTTGTGAAAACTAGCACAAAGTCCCGAAGCGGCGAAAATCCGCTGTCTAGAGACCTGGCGCCGGAGTCCCTCGACGGTGCACACGCGGGACGAAGAACGTCAACCCCACGGTCAGCGCCACCCAGACGCCCAGGATCAGCGTCGTGACGCCGCCCGAGTAGAGGCTGGCGAGGACCCCTCCGAACGCGATCAGCGAGGCCCACAGCCACATGATGAGGACCGCCCTGCGGTGTGAGTGGCCGATCTCCAGGAGGCGGTGGTGCAGGTGCTGCTTGTCCGGCGCGAACGGCGAGCGGCCCGCCCTCGTCCGGCGTACGACGGCGAGCAGCAGGTCGACGAACGGGACCACCAGGATCGCGATGGGCAGGATGATCGGGAGCAGGGTGGGCAGCCAGTTGGCGTCCGCTCCCCCGGCGCCCTGGCGCAGGTCCACCGGCGGGAACTGGCCGGTCAGGGTCAGCGCCGAGCCGGCCAGCACGAGCCCGATGAGCATGGAGCCCGAGTCCCCCATGAAGATCCTTGCCGGGAAGAAGTTGTGCGGCAGGAAGCCGGCGCACGCTCCCCCGAGCGCCGCGGTGAGCAGCGCCGCCGAGATGGCCAGCGTCTCGCCGTTCACGTCGGCGATGATGTAGGAGAAGAGGAAGAACGCGACGGCGCCGATGCCCACGACTCCTGCGGCGAGCCCGTCGAGACCGTCGACGAAGTTCACCGCGTTCACGGTCGCCACGACCAGCACGACGCTCGCGAGCGCCGCCTGCGTCGGGTCCAGGGCGAACTGGCTGCCCCCCGGGAGCTGGATCGTGTAGAACTGCACGTCGAAGAAGACCAGGAAGCCTGCCGCGAGGAGCTGTCCGCCGAACTTGGTCAGCGCGTCGAGCTCGAGCAGGTCGTCCAGCACGCCGACCGCGCAGATCAGCGCGCCGCCCACGAGCACCACGCCGGCGTCGCGGAAGATGCTCTCGTCGCTCAGCGAGAGGAACGGCAGCTGGTGGGCGACGCCGTACCCGGCCGCCAGGCCGCCGAGCATGGCCACTCCCCCGAAGTAGGGGATCGGGATCGCATGGACGTCGCGGTCTCGGACCTTGGCCACCGCGCCGGTGCGCAACGCGACCTCGCGCGCGATCACCCCCAGCAGGTAGGTGATGACGGCCGCGACGAGGAAGACGGTGAGGTACTCGCGCACGGGTGGACGCTACCCCTCGCGGACCGGGCCGTCGATGTGGGTCCCGAGCGGCTCCACGACCTCGTTGAGCCGCTCGAGCGAGATCGCCCCGAGCCGCAGCACACGTCCGGTCTCCCCCGTCGCGTCCACGATCGTCGACGGAACCGACCCCGGGGTCGGCCCTCCGTCGAGCAGTACCTCGACCGCGTTGCCGAGCATCTCGTCGGCCTCGTCGGCCGTGGTGGCCGCGTCCTTGCCGGTCAGGTTGGCGCTGCTCACGGCGAGCGGCCCGGTGCGGCCGAGGAGCTCGAGCGCGACGTCGTGCTCGGGCATGCGGACCGCCACGGTCCCCCGG
Source organism: uncultured Actinomycetota bacterium (assembly GCA_963823965.1). Lineage (GTDB taxonomy): Bacteria > Actinomycetota > Actinomycetes > Propionibacteriales > Nocardioidaceae > Nocardioides_C. The sequence goes on from CAWGNO010000002.1 coordinate 722,296, forward strand.
GTGTCCCCGAGGTCCCACTGCAGCGAGGGTTGCTGGCGGCAGACGATGGTGAGGGACCCTGGCCAGAGCTCCGCGATCAGCGCCCGCGCATAGGACGGCACCCCGACGGCCAGCGCGTCGAGCGTGGTCGGGGCGGAGACGAGCACCGGAGGCGGCATGTCCCGGCCCCGGCCCTTGGCCGCAAGGAGGCGGCGTACCGAGGCGGGGTCGAAGGCGTCGGCGCCCAGACCGTAGACGGTGTCTGTGGGGAAGACCACGAGCTGTCCGCGCTGGACGGCCAGGGCCGCGGCAGCGATGCCCGCCTCCCGCTCGGTCTCCTCGTGCGTTTCGAACCGGTTGCTCACGGCACTCATCGTGCCAGCCGCGCCGTCACGAAGCGCGGGCGACCTGCCAGGTCCCGGTTGTCCCGTACGTCGGACCAGCGGCCGGCTGCGGCGAACACCGCGGGCGCGGACTCGCACTGCGCGTCGGCGTGCTCGGCGCCGACCACTCCTCCGGTTCGCAGCAGCCGCGCGGCGACCCGCTCGAGCACCCGCAGGGCGTCGAGACCGTCCTGACCCGACCACAGGGCGAGGTCGGGGTCGTGGTCGCGGGCCTCGGCCTCCACCGACTCGAAGGCCTCGAGCGGGATGTACGGCGGGTTGCACACGACCACGTCGACGGTGCCGTCGAGGTCGCCGAAGGCATCGGCCATGTCGCCCTGTCGGAGGTCGACCCCGCTCCCCTCGAGGTTGCGCGCCGCCCAGCCGTAAGCGGCCTCGTCGAGCTCCACGGCGTGCACCTGGGCCTCGGGCACCTCGGTGGCCAACGCCAGGGCCATGGCCCCCGACCCGGTGCAGAGGTCCACCACGACGGGAGTCCTGCCGCCCGAAGCGGCCTCCCGGGCACGGTCGACGGCCCAGCCGGCGAGCAGCTCGGTCTCGGGGCGCGGGACGAAGACGCCGGGGCCCACGGCGAGCTCGACGTAGCGGAAGGCCGCCGTCCCGGTGAGGTGCTGGAGCGGCTCGCGGGCGGCACGGCGGGCGACGAGCGCCTCGAAGGCCCGCGCCTGAGGCTCCTGGACTCCGGAGACGAGCATCAGGCCGGGCCGGGTCGTCCCGAGGACGTGGGCCAGGAGCTCACGGGCGTCGTGCTCGGGTGAGGCCACGCCCGCGGCGTCGAGGCGGGCAGCCGCATCGGCGACCAGCCGGCGCACCGGGAGGGCAGTGCCGTGCGCCGCGTGCGGCTCGTCGCTCACGGGCGGTCTCCTCAGGACTCGAGGGCTTCGAGCCGTACGGCGAGGTCGGCCTGGACGCAGGAGTCGATGACCGGCTCCAGGTCGCCGTCGAGCACGGCGTCGAGGTTGTAGGCCTTGTAGCCGGTGCGGTGGTCGGAGATCCGGTTCTCCGGGAAGTTGTAGGTCCTGATGCGCTCGGACCGATCCACGGTGCGGACCTGGGACCTGCGGGCGTCGGAGGCCTCGGCGTTCGCCGCCTCCTCGGCCGCGGCGAGGAGGCGTGACCGCAGGATGCGCATCGCCTGCTCGCGGTTCTGCAGCTGACTCTTCTCGTTCTGGCACGAGGCCACGATCCCGGTGGGGACGTGGGTGATCCGGACGGCGGAGTCGGTGGTGTTCACGCTCTGCCCGCCAGGGCCCGACGAGCGGTAGACGTCGATGCGGAGGTCCTTGTCCTCGATGGTGACGTCGACCGGCTCCGCCTCGGGCATCACCAGGACGCCGGCGGCCGAGGTGTGGACCCGCCCCTGGCTCTCGGTGACGGGGACCCGCTGGACGCGGTGTACACCGCCCTCGAACTTCAGCAGCGCGAAGGGCGCCTCGCCCGGCTCGGGGGTCCCCTTGGCCTTCACAGCGACCGTGACCGACTTGTACCCGCCCAGGCCGGACTCGGTGGCGTCGATGGGCTCGACCTTCCAGCCCCGGTGGTCCGCGTAGCGGGTGTACATGCGCAGCAGGTCGCCGGCGAACAACGCGGACTCCTCGCCGCCCTCACCCGACTTGATCTCGAGGATGGCGTCCTTCGAGTCGCCCGGGTCGCGAGGCACGAGCAGGCGACGCAGGCGCTCCCCGGCCTCCTCGCGGCGCCGGGCGAGCGTCTCGGCCTCCTCCGCGAACGAGGGGTCCTCGGACGCGAGCTCGCGCGCGGCCCCGATGTCGTCGCCGAGCTGCAGCCACTCCCGGTAGGCACGCACGATCGCGCTGAGCTCGGCGTACCTCTGGTTCAGCTTCTTCGCCAGCCCCTGGTCGGCATGGATGCCGGGGTCCGCCAGCCGGTGCTCGAGCTCGGCGTGCTCCTCGACGAGGCCCTCAACGGCTTCGAACATGCGCATCCCTCGACTCTGGGTGACGTCGTACCCTGGCAAGCAGTCGTACGGCGTCGGGAGGTGTGCCGGGCACGAACCGGCCCGGGACAGACAAAGCGCCGGCCCACGCGTGAGGCGGGGACCGGCGCTTGCAGGAAGCTACTTCTTGGCTGCGTCCTTCTTGGCGTAGCGAGCCTCGAAGCGGGCGACGCGCCCACCGGTGTCGAGGATCTTCTGCTTGCCGGTGTAGAAGGGGTGGCACTGCGAGCACACGTCGGCGTGCATCGTGCCGGCCGAGGCGGTGCTGCGCGTGGTGAAAGTGTTGCCGCAGGTGCAGGTCACCTCGGTGGAGGTGTACTCCGGGTGGATGTCCTTCTTCATGATGTTCCTCTCGCGGTTGTCGGCCGCCGGGTCGTGTCCCCGACGGGGACACGTGAACCGGAACCAGCGCTCAAGTGTGCCAAACAATGAGGCGCGGGTGGTAATTCCCTGGCGCGGTGAGTCTCAGTCGAGACCGACCGTCGAGTCGCGGCGGACCACGCCGAACATCAGGGCCGTGGCGAGCAGAGTCACGGCGACCATCACCAGGCCCATCGGCGCGGCTGAGGTCGCTCCGAACAGGCCCACCAAGGGAGCCACCACGGCTCCGACGCCGAACTGCACCGCACCGAGCATCGCGGCAGCCGTGCCGGCCGCCTCACCGTGCCGGGTGAGGGCGAGGGCGGGGGTGTTGGGCAGCGACAGCCCGACGGACGCCACGACTACGGCCAGGGGCACCAGGACGCCCAGGAGCCCACCGAACCCGGTCAGGCCGGCCACGACCAGAGCGACGGCAGCGGCCATCCCGACCAGCATCGCCGCGGACAGGACGTTGACCACCCCGAACCTGCGGATCATCACCGGGTTGAACTGGGAGGTGAGCGTGAGCCCGGCCGCGTTGAGGCCGAAGACCAGCCCGAACGCCTGCTCGTCCAGCCCGTAGCCGTCCTGGAGCACGAACGACGAGCCAGAGACGTAGGCGAACATCGCCGACATCATCAGGCCGCCGATGAAGACCAGCGCCAGGAAGGACCGGTCGGCCACGAGACTGCGGTAGGTCGCCAGCGTCTGTGCGGGCACGGCCGAGCGCCGCCGCTCTGGTGGAAGGGTCTCGCGCACACCCAGCACGGCGACCACGCTCAGCACCACGGCGATGCCGGCCAGGACGGCGAAGATCCCCCGCCACGTCGTCCAGCCGAGGATCGCGCCGCCCACCGACGGCGCGATGATCGGCGCGAGGCCGATGACCAGCATCAGCCGCGACATCAGCTTCGCCACGGCGTACCCGGAGAACAGGTCGCGCACGATCGCCAGCGCCACCACCGAGATCGCCGCCCCCGCGAACCCCTGGAGGACCCGGACAGCGGCGAGGACGGCGATGGTAGGGGCAAGGGCAGCCAGGACCGAGGCGACCGCGTGCATCGCGAGGCCGACGAGGAGCGGGCGCTTGCGCCCGACTGCGTCCGAGAGCGGTCCGATGAGCAGCTGCCCGAACGCGAGTCCCCCGAGCATGCCGGTGAGGGTCAGCTGCGTGGCCGAGTCCGATGCCCGGAGCTCTCGGGAGATGTCCGGGAACGCCGGGAGGTACATGTCGATCGTCAGCGGCCCCAGCGCGATCAGCGCACCGAGCACCACGACGAGACGGAAGTAGCGAAGGCCGACAGGCGCCTCGACTGCGCCCCGCGGCGCGGGCTTTCCGGACTGGGGCGGCGCGGTCGGGGTGCGGGTCTCGGCGGGTCCTGTGCTCACCCTTCCGTAATGTCCGCGGTGGGACGGATATTCCACCGGGCCGCGGACTCGGCGAGCGGGACGCTCAGCCGCGCCGTCGTCCCCTCACCCTCGGACGACTCGAGCTCGAGGCGACCCGCGTGGTTGTCGGCGATGGTCTTCACGATCCGCAGTCCGAGCCCGGTCCCGGTGATCTCGGCCTCCACCGCGTTGGAGGCGCGGAAGAAGCGGGTGCCGAGCGTGGCGAGCTCCTCGGCCGGGATACCGATCCCCTGGTCCAGGATTGAGACGACTGCCTCGCTGCCCTGCATCTCGAGCCTGATGAGCACCTCGGAGCCGGGGAGGCTGAACTTGATCGCGTTGCTCACCAGGTTGAGCATCGCCCGTGACAGCTGGCCGGCGTCGCCGCGCACCAGGAGCGGCCGCTCGGGGTGGGACTCGGTCACCTCGACCTCGGCGCGCGCCGCGATCTCGGCGACGTCCCGGGCGACATCGACGGTCAGCTGGCTGAGATCGACCAGGTCGAAGGACGTCCGGAAGGCGTCCGACTCCACCCGCGAGAGGGTCAGCAGGTCCTCGATCAGGCTCCGCAGCCGGCCCACATTGCGCTTGACGACGCCGAGCATGCCGCGCTGCTGCGGCGACATCTCGTCCTCGAAGCCGTCCTCGAAGAGCTCGATGTAGCCGGAGATGCTCGTCAGCGGCGTACGCAGCTCGTGCGAGACGGTCGAGACGAACTCGTCCTTGGCCCGGTCGAGCTGTCGCAGCTGCGTGACGACCCGCTCCTCCATCTCGCGTGCGCGCTGGTTCTCCTCGGCCAGTGTGTTCAGCGCTGACGCCACACCCCGGATCTCGCGGGGACCGCCGGCGGCGACGCGCGCCGAGAGATCCCCCGCGGCCAACCTGTCCACCGCTCGCTCCATCTCACGTAGCGGACCGCTGGTACGCCGGACGAGGGTACGGCTGATGAGCGCCGTGGCCGCGAGGCCGAGCAAGGAGGCGAGAGCGACGAACAGCAGTACGACGCGGGCGCGCCCGCGTGCCGAGTCGCCACGTCGGTCGATCCCGGCGTTGACCTGGAAGGACACCCCGTCGTTGTACGTCACGAAGCGGTCGAAGGCCGCCTGCCCCTCGAGAAGGTCGCCCCCGGACGGGCGCAGCGGACGCTGTCCCACGAGTTCGTCGGAGTGGGCAAGCCACACCTCCGCCGCCTTCGCCTGACGCGCGACGGCCGCCGCGAGCTCCTCGTCGCTCTCGGCCATCGACCGCAGCTGGGCGAGGCCGGTGCGTGACTCGTTGACGGCCCTGCGGTAGTCGCGCAAGAAGCGAGGCTCGCGGGTCAGCGCCCACCCGCGCGCGTCGGCCTGGGCTCGGGCCATGTCGTTGCGCAGCGCGATGTTGCTGTACGCCGCAGGGCGCAGATCGTCCACGAGCACGTGCACGTCGTCGGTCAAGGAGGTGACTCCGGCGCCGCCTGCGCCGGCGACCACGGCCACCAGGACCACCATGCTGAACATGAGCAGGAGGACCTGACCACGGACGCTGCTGCTTGTCCTCATCCTGGCGGAGCTGTCGATCCTGGGCTGGGTCACGCGCCGCTGCGCTGCAGGACCGCCGCCACTCGTGAGGCCAGCTCACGCGGACTGAACGGCTTGACCACGTAGTCGTCCGCGCCCACGTTGAAGCCCTGCTCGATGTCGGCCTCCTGGGCGCGCGCGGTCAGCAGGATCACCGGGATCCGGGCCAGCCCAGGGTCACCGCGCAGCTCCTTGCACGCCTCGAGCCCGCTCATGCCGGGCATCATCACGTCGAGCACCGCGAGGTCCGGGATCTCGGCACGACAGGCGTCCACGGCGGCCGCGCCGTCGCCGACCGGCACGACGTCGTGGCCGGACTGCTGGAGCTTGAAGACCACGAGGTCACGGATGTCGGCATCGTCATCAGCGACGACGATCTTCGCCATTGGCACCCCGAGTGAAGAGAGATGTGTCCGGGTTTGTCCCGCCTACTGCTCGAGGATATCCACATCGAACCCCGATCGGGGGACAAAACACGAAGGGCGGGACATGTCGTCCCGCCCTTCGTCAGTCGCCTCGTGCGACAGGTCAGTCGTTGTCGCGACCGTTCCCCGCCGTCGGCGTGGTCTTCTGCACCTGCATGAGGAACTCGATGTTGCTGTGCGTCTTCTTCAGTCGCTCCAGCAGCAGCTCGAGGGCCTGCTGTCCGTCGAGGCCCGAGAGCACCCGGCGCAGCTTCCAGACGATGGAGAGCTCCTCCTTGCTCATCAGGAGCTCCTCGCGGCGCGTGCCCGACTGGTCGACGTCGATCGCCGGGAAGATGCGCTTGTCCGCGAACTCGCGACGCAGGCGCAGCTCCATGTTTCCGGTGCCCTTGAACTCCTCGAAGATGACCTCGTCCATCTTGGAGCCGGTCTCGATCAGCGCCGTCGCCAGGATCGTCAGAGAGCCGCCGTCCTCGATGTTGCGAGCAGCACCGAAGAAGCGCTTCGGCGGGTAGAGCGCCGAGGAGTCGACACCACCGGAGAGGATGCGCCCGCTCGCCGGTGCGGCGAGGTTGTAGGCGCGTCCGAGGCGGGTGATCGAGTCGAGCAGCACGACCACGTCGTGGCCGAGCTCGACCAGGCGCTTGGCCCGCTCGATAGCCAGCTCCGCGACCGTGGTGTGGTCGCTCGCGGGGCGGTCGAAGGTCGAGGCGATGACCTCACCCTTCACCGTGCGCTGCATGTCGGTGACCTCCTCGGGCCGCTCGTCGACGAGGACGACCATGAGGTGGGTCTCGGGGTTGTTGGTGGTGATGGCGTTGGCGATCGACTGCAGCACCATCGTCTTGCCGGCCTTGGGCGGCGAGACGATCAGACCACGCTGGCCCTTGCCGATCGGCGCCACGATGTCGACCACGCGGGTGATCATCTGGTTCGACTCGGTCTCGAGCCGGAGCCGGTCCGAGGCGTAGAGCGGGGTGAGCTTGGAGAACTCGACGCGCTTCTTTGCCACCTCGGGGTCGCCACCGTTGATGGTGTCGAGGCGGACGAGCGGGTTGAACTTCTCCTTGCGGTCGCCCTCCTGAGGCTGGCGCACCAGACCGGTGATCGCGTCGCCCTTGCGCAGGCCGTACTTGCGCACCATCGAGAGCGAGACGTACACGTCGTTCGGGCCCGGGAGGTAGCCGCTGGTCCGGACGAAGGCGTAGTTGTCGAGGACGTCGAGGATGCCGGCGGCCGGGACGAGCACGTCGTCCTCGGTGATCTGCGGCTCGGCCTCCTCGCGGCGCGGCCCGCGCTCGCGGTTGCGGTCACGGCCCCGGCGGCGACGGTTCCGACGGCCGCCATCCCGGTCGTCGTTGCCGCGATTGCCGCCGCGGTCCCGGTTGTCGTCGCCGCGGTTGTCGCCGCCGCGGTTGTCCCGGTCCTTGTTCTCGTTGCCCCGCTGGTCGGAGCCCCGGTTGTCACCGCCGCGGTCCCGGTTGTCGTTGGAGCGGTTGTCACCGCCGCGGTTTCCGTCACCACCGCGGTCCCGGCTGTCACCGCGGTTGTCGCGGTCCTTGTCGTCGTTGCCGCGATTGCGGTTGTCGCCCCGGTTGTCGCCCCGGTTGTCGCCCCGGTTGTCGCCACGGTCGTTGTCGCCGTCGCGGCCCTGGCCCCGCTGCTTCTGGTTGCGGTCGCCCTCGCGGCTCTCGCCGCGACCTGCTCCGTCACGCGGCCTCGTCACGCGGCTTCTCGTCACGCGGCTTGTCCCCTCGGGGCTGCGCGACCTCCTGGCTCTCGCGCTGACTCGCAGAAGTCTTCGAGTCGGCGGGGGTCTTCTGCGCAGACCCCTCCCCCTTCGGCCGGGTCGGCTCAGCGGCGTTGTCGCCGGCCGGCTGGCCACCGGACTGAGCGGCCTTGATGGCGTCGATCAGCTGGCTCTTGCGCATGCCGCCGACGCCCTTGATCCCCAGGCCGGCCGCCACCTGCTTGAGCTCGGGGAGCAGCATGCCGCTCAACCCTGTGCCGGAGCGGCGCTTCGGGGCAGCTTCGGATGTTTCTGTCACGTGAGGTCCTTCCCACGTTTGCGGCCTACGCGCTGACAACGGTGGCCGGTGTTTTTGTGGATGTTCCCGCGCCGTGTCCGAGGGCATGCGTCTCAGAGGACCGGCATGCGTCCGGGACAGACGTTACGAGGAAGAGATTGCGCCCCCCACGCACCAACCCAGGCACGAAAGCCGGGCCAGATCATGCGGCGCACTCGCAGCGTAGCACCATCAACAGCGCCAGGTGTCTGAAGGGTCCAACGCGGACGAGACAGTCAGATATTCCGTCCTGACGTCAGGATCCGCCGGTCACCTGCGCGCCGCTGGAGTCCACCGGGAGCGCCAGCGCATCCCATCCCCGCGGTGTCCGCCGGAGCACCTCGGAGGTGGTCGAGCCGTCCACGAACGCCAGCACCGTCGGGCCTGCTCCGGAGACCACGGCAGCGATGCCCTCTCGTCGCAGGTCACCCATGAGCTCGAGGCTGCGCGGCATCGCGGGCTCGCGGTAGCGCTGGTGCAGGAAGTCCTCTGTTGCCGTGAGCAGGAGCTCCGGACGACCGCTGAGGGCGAGGACCAGCAGCGCGGCCCGAGCCGCGTCGGCTGCGGCGTCGGTGTGCGGAACCAGGTCGGGCAGCAGCTTCCGTGCCACCGACGTCTCGAGCGGCTCCGGAGGCACGAACACGACGACCTTCACCCGCGGGTCGACCGCGACCGCCGTCGCCTGCACGCTCTTGTCCTGGGTGAAGGCAACCGTGAAGCCCCCGTAGAAGGCGGGAGCGACGTTGTCGGGGTGCCCCTCCATGTCCGCCGCCAGCGCGAAGACGGTCTCGTCGTCCATGAGAAGGGACCCTCCGGCGACGAGGCCCCGTGCCAGGCAGAGGCCACCGACGATGGCAGCCGACGACGAGCCGAGCCCACGTCCGTGGGGGATCCGGTTCTCGCACCGAAGGCGGATCCCGGGGACCTCGCACCCCATCTCGTCGAACGCCGCGGTCATGGCGCGGTAGACGAGGTGGGTCTCGTCCAGGGGCACCTGGGCTGCGCCCATGCCGTTGACGGTCACCTCGAAGCCGGGCTCGGAGGTCACCTCGCCGACGAGGATGTCGCGCAGACCCAGGGCGATGCCTAGGGAGTCGAAGCCCGGCCCGAGGTTGGCGCTGGTCGCGGGCACGGACACCTCGACCGGCCCGGTCACGAACGTCGGCATGGTCAGCGGAGCCCGGCTGCCTCGGCGGCGGCGTCGACCTCGGCTGCCACCACCGTGTCGACGAGCTCGGTGAACGTGGACAGTGCCGTGTCGGTGTCCTTCAGGCCGTGGCCGGTCACGGTGACCACGACGGTCTTGCCGGCGAGGCTCTCCCCCGCCGCCTGGTCCTGGAGGATCCCCGCGACCCCGGCGGCCGAAGCAGGCTCCACGAAGACACCGTCCTCCTGCGCGAGCTGTCGCTGCGCGGCGAGGATCTCCCCGTCGGTCACCGCGCGGAATCGTCCGCCGGACTGGTTGGCCGCGTCGACGGCCAGCTGCCACGAGGCCGGGTTCCCGATCCGGATGGCGGAAGCGACGGTCTCGGGGTCGCTGACCGGACCGCCGTGCACGAACGGCGCCGCCCCGGCGGCCTGCCAGCCGAGCATCTGCGGGCTGCGCGAGCTCCGGCCGGCCTTGGCGTACTCGAGGTACCCCTTCCAGTACGCCGAGATGTTGCCGGCGTTCCCCACCGGCAGCACGTGCACGTCCGGGGCGTCGCCGAGGAAGTCGACGATCTCGAAGGCGGCGGTCTTCTGACCCTCGAGGCGCATCGGGTTCACGGAGTTGACCAGGGCGACCGGGTAGGTCTCGGCGAGCTCCCGGGAGATGCGCAGGCAGTCGTCGAAGTTTCCCTTGACCTGGATCACCTGGGCGCCGTGCACGATCGCCTGCGCCAGCTTGCCCGCGGCGATCTTGCCCTGGGGGATCAGCACGAGCGGCTTCACTCGCGCCCGGGCCGCGTAGGCGGCCATCGAGGCGGAGGTGTTGCCCGTGGAGGCGCAGACGACGGCCTCGGCCCCCTGGCCGACGGCGACCGAGAGCGCGACCGTCATGCCGCGGTCCTTGAAGGAGCCCGTGGGGTTGTTCCCCTCGACCTTGAGCCACACCTGGCCGCCGGTGAGCTCGGAGAGCCAGCGGCTGTCGACCAGGGGCGTGCCGCCCTCGCGCAGCGTCACGGTCGGCGTGCCCGCGGGCAGGTCGAGCCAGTCGGCGTACTCCTCCATGACTCCGCGCCACTGGTGGGCCGTCGGCGTGCTCATTCGGCGTCTCCCTCGACTCGCATGATCGACGACACTTCGTGGACGTACTCCTTGGCGCCGAGGGTCTCGACGGTGGCGGCAAGGTCAGCGTCGGCCGCCCGGTGCGAGACCACGACGAGCTGGGCGTCGTCCCCGCGCCCTTCCTGCCGCACGGTCTGCAGGGACACCCCGTGCTCGGCGAAGACGTGGGCGACCGAGGCGAGGACACCGGTCTTGTCGTCGACGTCGATCGCAACGTGGTAGCGCGTCTGGGTGCTCCCCATCGGCAGCACCTCGCACTGCGCGTAGGACGACTCGCCTACGCCGCGCACGTCGTTCAGCCGGTTGCGGGCCACGGTGACCAGGTCGCCGAGCACGGCGCTCGCCGTCGGCGCCCCTCCTGCTCCGGGGCCGTAGAACATGAGCTGCCCAGCGGCGTCGCTCTCCACGAACACCGCGTTGTACGCCTCGCGGACGCTGGCCAGCGGGTGGCTGCGCGGGATCATCGCGGGGTGCACGCGGGCGGAGACGGCCAGCCCGTCCTCCTGCTCGACGAGCTCGCAGATCGCGAGCAGCTTCACCACGGCGTCCATCTCGCGGGCCGCCGCCACGTCGGCGGCGGTCACGTCGGAGATGCCCTCGCGGTAGACGTCCGCGGCCGTCACCCGTGTGTGGAAGGCGAGGCTGGCCAGGATCGCGGCCTTCGCGGCTGCGTCGTAGCCCTCGACGTCGGCGGTCGGGTCGGCCTCGGCGTACCCGAGCTCCTGCGCCTCCTCGAGCGCTTCGCTGAACCCGGCTCCCGAGGAGTCCATCTTGTCGAGGATGAAGTTGGTGGTGCCGTTGACGATGCCGAGCACCCGGCGCACCTTGTCCCCGGCCAGGGACTCGCGCAGCGGCCGCAGGATCGGGATCGCCCCGGCCACCGCGGCCTCGAAGTACAGGTCGCGGCCGGCCTTCTCCGCCGCCGCGAACAGCGTGCTGCCGTCCTCGGCGAGGAGGGCCTTGTTGGCTGTGACGACCGAGGCGCCGCTCTCGAGCGCGGACAGGATCAGCGAGCGGGCCGGCTCGATGCCCCCGATCACCTCCACGACGAGGTCGATGTCGCCGCGCGTCACGAGCCCCTCGGCGTCGGTCGTCAGCAGGTCGGCGGGGACGTCGACCTCGCGCTGCGCGTCGGCACGGCGTACGGCGACGCCGGCGAGCTCGATCGGGGCACCGACGCGTGCGGCCAGGTCATCGGCGTGCTCCTCGAGCAGCCGGACCACCTGGCTGCCGACCGATCCGCAGCCGAGGAGGGCGAGCTTGAGAGGCGGTCGCACTGGGTCCTCGTTTCTCTGGCCGTCCATGCCGTTCATCTTGGGCCATGTCCCTCTGTCGGCGAAGGGCCGGGGCGGCGCGTCCGCTGCGTGAGATGCGGGTGCATCAAGCCCCCACGTCCGTGCGCAGCAGGTCGTCCTCGGTCTCTCGACGTACGACGGTCGTGGCCACTCCCCCGCTGACCGCGACCACCGGGGGCTTGAGTGCGTGGTTGTAGTTGCTGGCCAGGGACCGGCAGTAGGCGCCGGTGCCGGGAACGGCCAGCAGGTCGCCCGGGGCGATGTCACCGGGCACGAACTCGTCCTTGACCACGATGTCGCCCGCCTCGCAGTGCTTGCCGACGACCCGGCCGAGGACCGGCGCGGCGTCGCTGTGGCGGGAGGCGATCGTGCAGGAGTAGTCGGCGTCGTAGAGCGCCGTGCGGATGTTGTCGCTCATGCCACCGTCGACGGAGACGTACGTGCGGATCGCGCCAGCGTCGAGCTCGACGGCCTTGACCGTGCCGACCTCGTAGACGGTGCACATCGCCGGGCCCACGATCGCGCGGCCCGGCTCGATCGAGAGCGCCGGGACGGACACGTCGAAGCCCCGGCACTCGTGCTCCACGATCTTGGTGATCTCGGTGGCCAGCTGTGCCGGGTCGGCGGGGTCGTCCTGGGTGGTGTAGGCGATGCCGAAGCCACCGCCGAGGTCCATCTCGGGCATCTCCACGCCCAGCTCGGAGGAGACCCGGGCGTGCAGGGTCAGCACGCGCCGGGCGGCGACCTCGAAGCCGGAGCTGTCGAAGATCTGGGACCCGATGTGGGAGTGCAGGCCCCGCAGCTCGAGGCCGGGCGCCTCGTGCACACGGCGTACGGCCTCGAGCGCGTCGCCGGACGTGATCGAGAAGCCGAACTTCTGGTCCTCGTGCGCGGTGGCGATGTACTCGTGCGTGTGCGCCTCGACGCCGGCGGTCACGCGGACCATGACGGCGGCGCTGCGCCCGAGCTCGGCGGTCGCCTCCGTCAACCGCTCGATCTCCTGGAACGAGTCGACGATGATCCGCCCCACCCCGGTGTCGACCGCCCGGTGCAGCTCGGCACGCGTCTTGTTGTTGCCGTGGTAGCCGATCCGTGCGGGGTCGAACCCGGCACGGAGAGCGACGGTGAGCTCACCGTCGGAGGCGACGTCCAGGCTCAGGCCCTCCTCGGACGCCCAGCGGGCGACCGTCGTGCAGAGGAAGGCCTTTCCGGCGTAGTAGACGTCGTAGCCCTCGAACGCATCCCGGAAGGCACGGGCGCGGGCGCGGAAGTCCGCCTCGTCCAGGACGTACGCCGGGGAGCCGTGCTCGGCGACGAGGTCGCGGAGGTCGACCCCGCCGACCTCGAGCGCGCCCGCGTCGTTCTTGCGGGCCGTGCTCGACCACAGCGGAGTGACGAGGGTGTTGACGTCGACCGGCGCGCGCAGCCAGGACGGCCCACGGTGGCTGCCCTCGGCGTGCGCCCACCCTGCTTCGTGTGCTCGCATCAGCGGCTCACATCCGCTCGGGAGCGGACACCCCGAGGAGTCCGAGCCCGTTGGCCAGGACGGTCTTGGTGGCGGCGACGAGCAGCAGCCGGGCCCGGTGGAGGGCCGTCGGGTCCTCGTCGCCCTGCGGCATGACACGGCAGCTCTCGTAGAACTTGTGGAACGCCGAGGCGGTGTCCTCGAGGTACCGGGCCACCCGGTGCGGCTCGCGGAGCTGGGCCGCGGCCGCGACCACGCGCGGGAACTCGGCGAGCGCCCGGAGCAGCTCGCCCTCCTTCTCGTGCGCAAGCAGCGAGGGGTCGAAGTCAGCTCCCTCGGCTGGGCCGATGCCCAGGTCCGCGGCGTTGCGCAGGATCGACGCGAGGCGGGCGTGGGCGTACTGGACGTAGAAGACCGGGTTGTCCGAGGTCTGCTTCGCCCACAGCTCGAGGTCGAGGTCGATCGTCGTGTCGGTGGTGTAGCGGGCGAGCGCGTAGCGGGCGGCGTCCACCCCGATGGCGTCGACCAGGTCGTCCTGGTTGATGAGCGTGCCGGCCCGCTTGGACATCCGCAGCGGCTCGCCGTCGCGGAGCAGGTTCACCATCTGGCCGATGAGGATCTCGAGGTTCTTCCCGGGCTCGTCGCCGAAGGCGGCGCACATGGCCATCATGCGGCCCACGTAGCCGTGGTGGTCGGCGCCCAGCATGATCAGGCACCGGTCGAAGCCGCGCTCACGCTTGTCGAGGTAGTAGGCCAGGTCGCCGGACAGGTAGGCCGGCATCCCGTTGGACCGGACGACCACCCGGTCCTTGTCGTCGCCGTACTTCTCGGTGCGCAGCCACAGGGCACCGTCCTGCTCGTAGGTGTTGCCCCGCTCGGTGAGCCGGGCGATCGCGCGCTCGACGGCGCCCGTCATGTGCAGGTGGTTCTCGTGGAAGTAGACGTCGAAGTCCACCCGGAACTCGTGGAGGCTCTTCTTGATCTCGGCGAACATCAGGTCGACCCCGACCGCCCGGAAGACCTCCTGGGCACGCTCGTCGTCGAGCTCGAGGACACCGGGCTCCTGGGCGATCACCTGCTGCGCGATCTCGGTGAGGTACTCGCCGCCGTACCCGTCCTCGGGCGCGGGCTCGCCCTTCGCCCTGGCCAGCAGGGACCGGCTGAAGCGGTCGATCTGCGCGCCGTGGTCGTTGAAGTAGTACTCGCGGGTGACCTCCGCGCCCGTCATGGTGAAGATTCGGCCGAGGGCGTCGCCGACCGCTGCCCACCGCACCCCGCCGATGTGGATCGGTCCGGTGGGGTTGGCGGAGACGAACTCGAGGTTGATCCTCTCCCCCGCGAACAGGTCCGAGGATCCGTACGACGCCCCGGCGGCCACGACCTGGGCTGCCACCGCGCCCTGGGCTCCGGCCGCGACACGGACGTTGAGGAAGCCCGGGCCGGCGACCTCGACCGCCGCGATCCCCTCCTCCTTGCCGAGGCGCTCGGCCAGGAGGCCGGCGAGGTCGCGGGGTGGCACACCGGCCTTCTTGGCCAGCTGCAGCGCGACGTTCGTGGCGTAGTCGCCGTGCTCACGGACCTTGGGTCGCTCCACGACCACCGTCGCGGGCACCTCGGGCAGAGTCAGCGACCCCTCCTCGACAAGGGTGGCGAGGACGTGGACGATCCGGTCGGAGAGCTGTTCGGGAGTCACCGGGCAAGACTATCGGCGCACGCCTGAGGGCTCCTACCCGTCTCGCCGTCAGCGGGAGGCCCGTCGGGTGCGGGCCAGCCTGGTCACCACCTCGATGAGCTCGGCCGGCTCGAACGGCTTGGTCAGGTAGGCGTCGACACCGACCTCCTCGCCCCGGGCCAGGTCGGCCGCCTGTGCGCGCCCGGTGACCATCACGACCGGGATGGCGGACGTCTGCGGGTCCGCCCGCAGCAGCTCGACCGCCTCGAAGCCGGTCATGCGCGGCATCATCACGTCCAGCGTGATGACGTCGGGCTGGACCTCGCGGGCCAGCTCGACCGCGCTCTCGCCGTCGCCCGCCGTCGAGACCTCGAACCCCTCGAGCTGCAGGTTCACCGCGATCAGCTCGCGGATCACGGCCGAGTCATCGACGACCAGCGCGCGCAAGGGTTGGTCTGCGAACACCGAGGCCCCCAATCACCTTGTCGTGCGAGGTCATGTACGCTCTTCGCGCAGCCCATGAGCCCCCGTAGCTCAGGGGATAGAGCACCGCCCTCCGGAGGCGGGTGCGTAGGTTCGAATCCTACCGGGGGCGCCCATCTTCTCCTTTTTCGCCGCCCTCGGCCATCCCCGACGTCCACCTGCGACGTCCTCTCCATGCAGAGACCGGCATCCACGATCGCCACCGCCGGCAACGGCCGCGCGCGACCTGGCGACCTCCCCGGTACGGACACCGGTGGTTTTTTTACCGACAATCCGTGACGAATGGGTTAGACCCTCGTTACTCCTGGGTAAGGGGCTGGCACGGCGACCGACGGTGACGTCGGTCACGTGAGGGAATCACGACCCGACTCGGGGCGAGCCGTGCTGCGCTGCACTCACAAGACGGAGAGACCGGGGAGGGTCACGTGTACTCACGTGCGCATGTGTTGAAGAAGATGGTGGCGACCGCCACCGCGGCGGGGCTCGGCCTCGCCGGAGCCGTGGTCCTGGCGGGGGCACCCGCCGAGGCGGCGGTGAAGAAGGCAGAGACGCCGTTCGCCTACCAGGGCTCGGCGTTCGGTTCCCGCGTCACGCTCGGCGACCCGCACGAAGGCGGAGTGGCCTCCGGGCGTACGGCGTGGTCGGTCCTGGCGTGCACGAAGATGGCGCCGATCCGCCACGAGGGGCAGAGCGACGTCTCCCGACTGCGCGCGAACTCCATGATCGAGGTGGGTGCGGTCACCAGCCTCACCTCCACCTACCGTCGCCCGGCGCGCAAGGAGTACGGATCGCGCAGCGTCAACAAGGTGGCCAGCCTGACGGTCGGGGCCGAGGACGGTCCCCGGCTCGAGTTCGGCGCTCTCACCACCAGAGGGGTCGCCTTCAACAAGCGCGGTCGGTTCGGTGCACGCGCCGGCTTCGACATCGCCGACGTCCACGCCTACGACATCGACCCGAGCGGCAGCGACACCCCGGGGCCGCTCGAGGACCTGCTCTCGGCCATCGACACCGCGGACGACCAGCTCGTGGCATCGGTCATCGAGGCCTCGGGCAGCAGCGGCATCGACGTACCGGGCGTGGGCACCATCTACCCCGCGGGCTCGCAGAAGACGCGCTCCAACCGGCGGATGGCGGCCTCCAACGCCTTCGGGATCCGGGTTCTCCTGGAGAACGGCTCACGCGTCACGATCGGGCGAGCCTGGGCCAAGATCCAGACCGCGGACCCCGCAGCCGTCTTCGCAGGCCACGCCTACGGCTTCGCGGCGGACGCCGCCGACGGGGTCGCCACCCTGGGGACCACCCCCTACCAGCCACTTCCCTGCACCGGCACCAACGGCCACTGGCGCACGAACACCCTCCTCACGGTGGGCACCCCCGCCCTCCAGGCGGAGTCGATGAAGGCACAGACCTTCGGCAGGCCGTTCGACGACGGGCGAGCCGTCGCCCGTTCCCGGGCCAAGGTGGCTGACATCGTCCTCGGGGGCAGGCTCGAGCTCCAGGGCATCGTCGGACAGGTCAACGTCTTCCAGAACCGTGCGGGCCGCGTGGTCCGGCGCAACACCAACGGCACCCGCGTGGGCGCGATCGTCGTCGATGGCGAGCCCCAGGAGATCCCCCCGCCGGGCGAGACCCTGGAGATCCCGGGCCTGGCCAAGGTGGAGTCCGGCATCCGGGAGAACGTCGGCCGGCGCGGACTCCGGGTGACCGCACTCCGGGTCACGATGCTCGACGGATCGGGCCTCGTGCTCGACATCGGTGCGGCGAAGGCCAGGATCGTGCGCTGACCGCAACGGCCGACTCGATCACGACCGTGGACGCGGCGCTCGGGACCTCTAGCAGGAGCCCTCGAGCGTCGCGTCCTTGCGTGCGCGGCGGGCGATGCTGCGGGCCTGGCCGACGTTCGCGAACACCACGCTCGCGGAGCCGACGTAGCCGGTGCCCCCGCCGACCACACAGGTCCGGAACTTCTCAGGCCTGACCTGCGACGCCGCCTGGGCCAGCCGGTAGAGCTCGGCCGGGCCGACGTTGGGCGTCTGGAGGTTCTTGACCACCGAGAGCACCCCGCGCTCCATGAAGCCCGGGATGCGCTCCTTGTGGCGGACCTGCTGGAGGATCCCGCGCAGCGTCCGCTGCTGGTTCGCCGACCGGTCGAAGTCACCGCGCGGGAAGGCCTTGCGAGTGCGCGAGAAGACCAGCGCCTGGATGCCGTTCAGCTTGTTGCGTCCCACGTGGAAGCCACCCGGCTTGTTGGGGTCGGTGAACGCGTACTTCGAGGTCACGGTGATGCCGCCGATCGCGCCGACCATGCGCGCGAAGCCCCAGAAGCTGGAGACGAAGACGTAGTCGGGCCTGATCCCCACCATGTCGCCGACCGCGCGCGCCATCAGCTGCGGCCCTCCGAAGTACATCGAGGCGTTGATCTTGTTGCGACCGTGTCCGGGGATGCCGACGTAGGAGTCGCGCGGGATGCCCATCGCGGTCGCCGCCCCCGTGCGCGTGTTGATACCGACCAGCTGGATCGCGTCGGCGCGGCTGCGCGTGATCGACTGCCCCTTCCGGGCGTCCGAGCCCAGGAAGAGCACCCAGATGACGTGGCGCGGATGGTCCACGGCGTGCGCGCCCTCGACCTTGACCAGCGCCGTCGGCGACTCCTGCACGGCCGCGGGAGGCACGACCAGGGCGGTCACGGCGAGGACGAGGCAGAGCGGGAGGAGCCTGCGCAGCCTGGAGGGCCACCTGCGGGAAGACGAGGCAGGAGGGGTCATCGGTTCGCTCCCTTCTTCGCGGCCACGGCGGACCTCGTCACGTCGTACCCGAAGACCTGCCACGGCCCGGACTTCTTGCGCGCCATGAGCAGCCGCCCGGAGACGGTCACCCGCTGGTCGTTGCCGTCGCTCCTCTCCTGCACGAAGACCACGCGGATCCGCGCGGTCAGTCCCGCGACGTGACGCCGCGGCGCCAGCACGTCGAGTCGCGCGGACTTCACCCGCGGCACGACCGCCTCGGTCTCCGCTCCGATCTCGGCGTTCGTCAGCAGTGCCCGGTCCCCGCGCGCCTGCTGGGCGGCACCGTGGGAGAACGTCGCGAACGCCCGCGAGAAGTCCTTGCGTGGGTAGTCACCGCCGAGGAGGGCGTCGTCGAAGTAGCGCGACAGCACCCGGGTGACGTTCCGGTCCAGTCGGCTGCGCTGCTGCTTGGGCAGCTTCGCGCCGACCACCCGGGCGATCGTCACCTGCGTCGGCACCGGCTTGGCGTCGAGGGTGGGCTGGGCGCCCACCGACCTGCTCGGGAGAGGCGAGGACGCCGCCTCACCAGGGGTGTCCTCGCCGCCGGTGCAGCCCGCGCCGAGGGCAAGAAGAAGGGCCGTGCCGACCCCTGCGGCGACGGCCCTCAACGGACCACATCGGAGCTGCTGCACTACTCTCGTCACTCCCTCGGGCGTCGTCTGCGCGTGACCCTGGCTACACCCCGTCGGCCGAGTGCTGGTCCGGGCTGCATCAACTTGTCACAAAGGTCTAGCCTTGTAGCCGTCCACCCACCTTAAGAGACGCACCGGAAGAGGCGATTCAGGCCGTGGCCGAGTCTTCCCACAGCAGCCCCGTCGAGGCATCGGCGTTCGGAGCCAACGAGTGGCTCGTCGACGAGATGTACGAGCGGTACCAGCAGGACCCGAACAGCGTGGACAGGGCCTGGTGGGAGTTCTTCAAGAACTACAGCCCCGGTGAGCACGTCACGGACAAGCAGCTGACGCCGAACGGCGCCCAGACCACCCAGGAGCAGAGCGCTCAGAAGCCGGCTCAGAAGAAGGTCGAGAAGAAGGCCGAGGAGCCCGCCGCGAGGCCGGCCCAGAAGTCGGCGGAGAAGTCCACGCAGAAGCCTGCTCCCAAGCCACAGGCGAAGAGCGCGAAGAAGGCCAACCCGAGGGCGGACCAGACGCCGGCGAAGCCTGCCCCGAAGGCGGCAGCCCCCGTGCCGAAGGAGGCCGGGCAGGCTCCCAAGGTGGAGGCCAAGGACGAGCCCGAGCTGACGGTTCTGCGCGGAGCCCCGGCCCGCACCGCCCAGAACATGGACGCCTCTCTGAGCGTGCCGACCGCGACCAGCGTCCGCTCGGTCCCGGTGAAGCTGCTCTGGGACAACCGGACGGTCATCAACAACCACCTCGCCCGTGCGCGCGGCGGCAAGGTCTCCTTCACCCACATCATCGGCTACGCCATGGTCAAGGCGCTCAAGGCGATGCCGGAGATGAACAACGGCTTCGACGTCATCGACGGCAAGCCCAACCTGATCACCCCGGCGCACATCAACCTCGGCCTCGCGATCGACATGCAGAAGTCCGACGGCACCCGGCAGCTGCTCGTGCCGTCGATCAAGGCAGCCGAGACCATGGACTTCGCCGGCTTCTGGACCGCCTACGAGGACATCGTCCGCAAGGCCCGCAACAACAAGCTCACGGTCAGCGACTTCCAAGGCACCACGATCAGCCTGACCAACCCGGGCACCATCGGCACCAACCACTCCGTCCCGCGTCTGATGAAGGGCCAGGGGACGATCATCGGCGTCGGTGCGATGGAGTACCCCCCCGAGTACCAGGGCGCCTCCGAGGAGACCCTCGTCCGCAACGCGGTCAGCCGCGTCATGACGCTGACCTCGACCTACGACCACCGTGTGATCCAGGGCGCGCAGTCGGGCGACTTCCTGCGTCGGATCCACGCCCTGCTCCTCGGCGAGGACGGCTTCTTCGACGAGATCTTCCGTGCGCTGCGGATCCCCTACGAGCCGATCCGCTGGGCCAAGGACATCTCGGCCACCCACGACGACGAGATCAGCAAGCAGGCCCGCGTCCTCGAGCTGATCCACGCCTACCGCGTCCGCGGTCACATCATGGCGGACACCGACCCGCTGGAGTACCAGCAGCGCAGCCACCCCGACCTCGAGGTGGAGTCGCACGGCCTGACCCTGTGGGACCTCGACCGCGAGTTCGCGACCGGGTCCTTCGGGGGCACCGGACGCCGCTTCATGAAGCTGCGCGACATCCTCGGCATCCTGCGTGACTCCTACTGCCGCACCGTCGGCATCGAGTACATGCACATCCAGGACCCCGAGCAGCGCCGCTGGATCCAGCAGCGGGTGGAGCAGCCGCACGTCAAGCCTCCTCGTGAGGAGCAGCTGCGGATCCTGCTGAAGCTGAACCAGGCCGAGGCGTTCGAGACCTTCCTGCAGACCAAGTTCGTGGGCCAGAAGCGGTTCAGCCTCGAGGGCGGCGAGACCACGATCCCGCTGGTCGACGAGATCTGCGAGGCCGCGGCCGAGGAGGAGCTCGACGAGGTCACCATCGGCATGGCCCACCGCGGCCGGCTCAACGTGCTCGCCAACATCGTCGGCAAGGGCTACAGCCAGATCTTCCGCGAGTTCGAGGGCAACATCGACCCCCGCACCGTCCAGGGCTCCGGGGACGTGAAGTACCACCTCGGCGCCGAAGGCGAGTTCACCGCCGGCACCGACGCGAAGATCAAGGTCTCGGTGGCGGCGAACCCCTCCCACCTCGAGGCCGTGAACCCGGTCGTGGAGGGCATCGCCCGCGCCAAGCAGGACATGCTCAACCGCGGCGCCGAGTTCCCCGTGCTGCCGTTGCTCATCCACGGTGACGCCGCCTTCGCCGGGCAGGGCGTCGTCGCGGAGACCCTCAACCTGTCCCAGCTGCGTGGCTACCGCACCGGCGGCACCATCCACGTGGTCGTCAACAACCAGGTGGGCTTCACCACCTCGCCGGCGTCCTCGCGCTCGTCGCTGTACTGCACCGACGTCGCGCGCATGGTCCAGGCGCCGATCTTCCACGTGAACGGCGACGACCCCGAGGCGTGCATCCGCGTGGCCCGGCTCGCCTTCGAGTACCGCCAGGCGTTCAAGAAGGACGTCGTCATCGACCTCGTGTGCTACCGCCGCCGCGGCCACAACGAGGGTGACGACCCGTCGTACACCCAGCCGCTGATGTACGACCTCATCGAGCAGAAGCGTTCGGTCCGCAAGCTCTACACCGAGTCGCTCATCGGGCGTGGTGACATCACGCTCGAGGAGGCCGAGCAGGTGCTGCGCGACTACCAGCAGCAGCTCGAGCGCGTGTTCACCGAGGTCCGGGAGGCGACCAGCGCCCCGTCGAGCTGGACGACCGTTCCCGACTACCCCGAGAAGAGCGGCCTCACCGAGGCGACCACCGCGATCACCGCCGAGATGCTCAAGCGGATCTCGGACGCCCACGTGAACGCCCCCGACGGCTTCCTGGTGCACCCCAAGGTGCTGCCGCAGCTCCAGCGCCGCGCCGGGGCGATCACCGAGGGCCCGATCGACTGGGCGACCGGCGAGATCCTCGCCTTCGGCTCCCTGCTGATGGACGGCCGCCCGGTGCGGCTGTCCGGCCAGGACTCGCGCCGCGGGACGTTCGCACAGCGCTTCGCCACCATCATCGACCGGAACAACGCCGACGAGTGGACCCCGCTGTCGAACCTGTCCGAGGACCAGGCGCAGTTCTACGTCTACGACTCGCTGCTGTCGGAGTACGCCGCGCTCGGCTTCGAGTACGGCTACTCGGTGGCGCGACCCGACGCGCTCGTCCTCTGGGAGGCGCAGTTCGGTGACTTCGTCAACGGCGCGCAGACCGTGATCGACGAGTTCATCTCCTCCGCCGAGACCAAGTGGCGCCAGCAGTCGGGCGTCGTCCTCCTGCTGCCCCACGGGTACGAGGGCCAGGGTCCCGACCACTCCTCCGCGCGCATCGAGCGGTTCCTGACGATGGGCGCCGACGAGGCGTTCACCGTCGCGCAGCCCTCGTCCGCGGCGAGCCACTTCCACCTGCTGCGTCGCCACTCCCTGGGCGAGGAGCACCGGCCGCTGATCATCTTCACACCGAAGTCGATGCTCCGCCGCAAGGAGGCCATGTCGCAGCCCAGCGACTTCACCGAGGGCACGTTCCGTCCGGTCATCGGCGACGACGCCGTCGACCCGGCCAAGGTGGAGCGCGTGCTGCTCTGCAGCGGCCGCATCACCTGGGACCTGATTGCCGAGCGCAAGAAGCAGGAGAACGAGCGCACCGCCATCGTCCGCATCGAGCAGCTCTACCCGCGGCCCGTCGAGGAGCTGAAGGCCGAGCTCGGCCGCTACCCGAACCTGCAGGAGATCCGCTGGGTGCAGGACGAGCCGGCCAACATGGGCCCGTGGCCGCACATGGCGCTCAACCTCGCCCCCGAGCTGGAGGGCACGCCGTTCAACCTCGTGTCGCGGGCCGAGTCGTCGTCGCCGTCGGTGGGCCAGCAGTCCCGCCACGTCGACGAGCAGAAGTCGCTGATGCAGCGGGCGTTCGGCTGACGGAGCCGGGTAGATGTACTTCACCGACCGCGGTATCGAGGAGCTCGAGAAGCGCCGGGGTGACGAGGAGGTCACCCTGGCGTGGGTCGCCGACCGGCTCCAGGAGTTCACCGACATCCACCCCGAGTTCGAGACGGCAGTGGAGCGCCTGGCCACCTGGCTGGCGCGAGTGGACGACCCCGACGACTGACCCCCGGCGGACCGGGCAGGCTCAGGGCCCGGGGCGCAACATCACGTCGGTCATCTCGGCGTCACGGGGCAGGTCCAGGGCGGTCAGGACGGCGGTGGCCACCGACTCCGGGGCGATCCAGTCCGAGGGGTCGTAGTCCTTGCCCTCCTGCCGGTGCACCTTCGCCTGCATGGCCGTGGCGACCCGACCGGGGTAGACCGAGGTCACGCGAACGCCGGAGTCCTTCTCCTCGGCCCGCAGCGAGTCCGCCAGCGCGCGCAGGCCGTGCTTGCTGGCCGCGTAGGCGGACCAGTGCGGGTTGGCGTGCAGCCCCGCCCCCGAGTTCACGAGTACGACGTGCCCGTGCGCCGCACGCAGCGCCGGGAGGCAGATCCGGACGAGCTCGGCGGGGGCCAGGAGGTTCACGTCGAGGGTCTGCCTCCACTCCCCTGCCCCGAGCTCCCCGACCGACCCCAGCTCCACGACACCGGCCGACTGGATGAGCGAGTCGAGGCGGTCGGGCAGGTCCTGGCCAGCAAGTCGCTCGGCCAGGGAGGCAGGATCGGCCAGGTCGGCCACCAGGGTCCGGGCGCCGGGAAGCTCGGTCGCCAGGTCGTCGGCACGCTCCTTGCTGCGGGCCAGCAGGACGAGGTCGTCGCCACGATCGAGCAGCGCCCGCGCCACGGCCGCCCCGATTCCTGCTCCGGCTCCGGTCACGAGATGTGTCGGCATGCCGGGGAACCTACCGGGTGAAGACGATCTTGCCGAAGACGTCACCCTCGGCCAGGGAGGCGAAGCCGTCCCGGGCCTGCTCCATGGGCAGCACCCGGTCGATGACGGGCCGGACCCCGCTGACGTCGAGCAGGTTCACCAGGGACGCCAGCTCGCTGCGGGTGCCCATGGTCGAGCCGACGACCTGGAGCTGGAGGAAGAAGATCCGGTTGAGCTCGGTCTGGTCGGGGTTCGGGCCGCTCGTCGCCCCGGAGATCACCACGCGCCCGCCAGGGCGGAGGGAGCGCAAGGAGTGGGACCAGGTGGCCTTCC
Organism: uncultured Actinomycetota bacterium; assembly: GCA_963823965.1. Taxonomy (GTDB): domain Bacteria; phylum Actinomycetota; class Actinomycetes; order Propionibacteriales; family Nocardioidaceae; genus Nocardioides_C. The sequence goes on from CAWGNO010000002.1 coordinate 746,187, forward strand.
CGACGGTCTCCATCACCGCGTCGACCTTCTCGGGCAGGCGGGCGTTGCTCTCGAACACATCGTCCGCGCCGAGCTCCAGAGCCGCCTTCCGCTTCCCCTCGTCGCGGCTGGTGGCGTAGACGCGAAGCCCTCCCGCGTGGGCGAGCGCGATGAGGGCGGTCGCGACTCCGCCTCCGGCCCCCTGCACGAGAACCGTGTCGCCCGGCTTGAGGTCGCCCTGGGTGAACAGCATCCGGTAGGCCGTCAGCCAGGCGGTGGGCAGGCAGGCCGCCTCCTCGAAGGAGAGCGAGGCCGGCTTCGGCACGACGTTCGCGCGCGGTACGACGACCTTGTCCGCGAACGTGCCCTGGTGGCGCTCGCTCAGCAGGGAGCGCTTCGGGTCGAGGGTCTCGTCGCCGGACCAGGCGGGGTCGCTGATCACGGCGTGGACGACGACCTCGTTGCCGTCCTCGTCGTACCCCGCAGCGTCGCAGCCCAGGATCATCGGCAGCTGCTCCTCACGGAGCCCGACACCGCGCAGGGACCACAGGTCGTGGTGGTTGAGCGAGGACGCCTTGACGGTGACCGTCGTCCAGCCGTCGGGGGCGACCGGGTCGGGACGCTCCCCGACGACGAGTCCGGACAGGGGGTCCTCGGTGGAGAAGCCTTCGGCGTAGACGGAGAACATGCCTCGACCCTACCGACGCGCGACCTTGTCGCGACGGGCCGCCTCGGCGACCGCCGCTGCCACCGAAGGTCCCACGCGGGGATCGAACGGGGACGGGACGATGTAGGCCTCGCTGAGCTCGACGCCGACCAGGCCGGCGAGCGCGTCGGCCGCCGCGAGCTTCATCCCCTCGGTGATGGAGGTGGCGCGCACGTCGAGGGCGCCGCGGAAGATGCCCGGGAAGGCGAGCACGTTGTTGATCTGGTTCGGGTAGTCCGAGCGCCCGGTGGCCACCACGCGGGCATGCCGCCGGGCGATGTCCGGGTGGACCTCGGGGACGGGGTTGGCGAGACCGAAGATGATCGCCTCGGGGGCCATCCTCGCGACGGCCTCCTCCGGGACCGTGCCACCGCTGACGCCGATGAAGACGTCGGCGCCTGCGACGGCGTCCACCAGCCGCCCCTCGCGCCCCGTGGTGTCCGCGGTCTCCTTCGCCAGGGAGAGCTTGACCGGCGTGAGGTCGCCGCGGGAGGAGTTGAGCACGCCGCGGCGGTCGACGACCGCGAGGTCGTGGACGCCTGCGGCGAGCAGGATCTTGGCGCAGGCCACGCCCGCGGCGCCGGCGCCGGAGATGACCACCCTGGCGTCCTCGATCGCCCGGCCGGTGAGCTTGAGCGCGTTCTCCAGGGCCGCAAGGACGACGACCGCGGTGCCGTGCTGGTCGTCGTGGAAGACCGGGATGTCGAGCCGGTCCTTGAGGCGGGCCTCGATCTCGAAGCAGCGCGGGGCGGAGATGTCCTCCAGGTTGATGCCGCCGAAGCTGGGGGCCAGGCGGGTCACCGTCTCGACGATCTCGTCGGGGTCCGTGGTGTCGAGGCAGATCGGCACTGCGTCCACGCCGCCGAACTGCTTGAACAGCACCGCCTTGCCCTCCATGACCGGCATGGCGGCGCGGGGACCGATGTCCCCCAGTCCCAGGACGGCGGTGCCGTCGGTGACCACCGCGACGGTGTTGGAGACCCACGTGTAGTCGTCGGCGAGCGTCTCGTCCTCGGCGATGGCCTCGCAGACCCTGGCCACACCGGGCGTGTAGGCGAGGGAGAGCTCCTCCGGGCCCGCGAGGGAGACCGTGGAGGCGACCTCCATCTTCCCGCCGACGTGCAGGTCGAAGACCGGGTCGCCGGCGCGAGGATGCTCAGGCTGGGGAACTGCTGCGGGTGCAACCATGTAGCTGACCTTCGTGTCGTCGCGAATCGTGCGCGTTCGACGCGGCGCTGTGTGGAGCGGCGGAACGTCGCGGATCAGCGGGGGTCTCCCGTGGCCACAGTGTGTCACACGTCCTGGTTGCGCCCGTACCGATGTGGCGGACGTGACACTCCTCGCACCAGGGGCCAGATGCGACCGAGGACACGTGCCACCACGTCGACCTCGGGGATCGCGCCGACCAGCCACGAGTCGACCCCTTCACGGGGGTTGTCCCGCTCGACCCACCAGCCGTCGGGCTCACGGCGGGTGGCGCGCTTCACCGCCACGACCCCGTCGGGAAGGCGTACGACGACGAGTCCACCTGCGCGGGGGCGGCCTCCTTGCAGGACGAGCAGGCGGTCACCGTCGTACAGGGTCGGCTGCATGGAGCGCCCACGAACCACGGCAAACCCGAGCCGAAGCGGGCGTCGTGGGCGGTCGGACCTCTGCGCTGTCACCGTTCACCGCCTGGCTGTTGTCGCGGACTGGACCGGGAGTAGTGTCGCAGGAGGCTTCACGCCCCGAGTTCATCGACAGGAAGGACACAACAGGATGCTTTCGCGACTGTTCGCACCCACCCTCGAAGTTCACGCACACTGCGACCTGCCGTGCGGCGTCTACGACCCCGCGCAGGCGCGGATCGAGGCAGAGTCCATCAAGGGCATCATCGGCAAGCTGGCCGACAACGACGACCCTGACTTCCGCACGCGCGCCGTGGTGATCAAGGAGGAGCGCTCGGAGCTGGTCAAGCACCACCTGTGGGTGCTGTGGACCGACTACTTCAAGCCCCCGCACTTCGAGAAGTACCCCCAGCTCCACACCCTCTTCAACGAGGCCACGAAGCTGGCCGGCGCGTCAGGCACGAAGGGCACGATGGACGCCCAGGCCGCCGACGACCTGCTCGCCAAGATCGACCAGATCGCGGAGATCTTCTGGGAGACCAAGAAGGGATGAGCAGTCCCGCCGGCGCCCTGAGGCAGGGTGAACCGGACGACACGAGACGGGGTCGGGCACGCAAGTGCCCGACCCCGTCTAGGCTGTGACCCACGGGCGGCGGTAGCACGCACCCGACGGGGGCACCGAAGTAGCGACGAGACGATCCACAGTCAGGTGTGAAGAGGTAATCCGTGGCAGACAACCAACCCGATGTCGAGCTGAGGATCCCCGCCGACGGCGCCTTCCTCTCCGTGCTGCGCACGGCCACCGCCGGTCTCGCGGCTCGGCTGGACTTCACCCTGGACGACATCGAAGACCTGCGCATCGCGGTCGACGAGGCGTGTGCCGTCGTGCTGCCTCAGGCGCGCCCCGAGTCCGACCTGCGCTGCCTGTTCTACCTCGCGCCGCCCACGCTGAGGGTCGAGGTCTCGGCGCACTGCGACTCGCCCCGCCCGCCGCACAAGGACGGCTTCGCGTGGACGGTCCTCTCCGCACTCACCTCCTCGCTGGACTCCTCGGTGGACGGTGACATCCTGACCGTCACGTTGTCCCGGACGAGCGGGGAGACAAGCTGACTATGGTCGACGAGTCCGACCACTCGGACATCACCGCCATCCGGGCGCGGAGCGCGGCTCTCTTCGTGATCCTCCACGCTCAAGACTCCACCGAGCCGGAGCAGGCCCAGGCACGCGAGGACCTCGTGCGTCTGCACCTGCCCCTCGTGGAGCACCTGACGCGTCGCTTCCTCAACCGCGGAGAGCACTACGACGACCTGCTCCAGGTGGGCACGATCGGTCTGATCAAGGCGATCGACCGCTTCGACTCCGACCGGGGCGTGGAGTTCTCCACCTATGCCACCCCCACGATCGTGGGCGAGATCAAGCGGCACTTCCGTGACAAGAGCTGGGCGATCAGGGTGCCGCGGCGGCTCCAGGAGCTGCGCGCCTCCATCTCGAACGCCACAGCCGAGCTGACCCAGGAGCTCGGCCGGTCACCCACGGTCGCCGAGATCGCCGCCAAGGTGGGGGTCACGGACGAGGAGGTGATCGAGGGCCTGGAGTCGGCCAACGCCTACAGCACCCTCTCCCTCGACGCGACCGACTCCACGGAGGACAGCGCGCTCAGCATGCTCGACACCATCGGCGAGGACGACGAGGCGCTCGAGCACGTCGAGAACCGCGAGTCCCTCAAGCCGCTGCTCGAGGCGCTCGACCCGCGCGAGAAGCACATCCTCACGCTGCGGTTCTTCCGCGGGATGACCCAGTCCCAGATCGCCGCCGAGATCGGTGTCTCGCAGATGCACGTCTCGAGGCTGCTGAACAAGACGCTCGCGCACCTGCGCGACCGGCTCACCGAGGACCCCTCGCTCGACGGCGGGAGCCCGCTCGCGCGCTGAACCGCGGGCGGTCGAACCGGACCGAAGACGCCACGCCACGGGCCCGGTAGCGACGCAGGAGAGCACTCCTGGTCAGTCGTGATCTGCCAGCGCGTCGATGGAGCGCGGGTGCATGATCCCGGCCAGCACGACGACGGCGGCGACGCCGAGCACGACGGAGAGCCACATGGTCTCCCCGCCGCGGAAGTTCCAGGCGAGCAGCAGCTGGATGATCTGGATCAGCACGACAGGCGCCCGCGCCCAGGACCGCAGTCGGTGGACGGCCCAGGTGCACGCGCCCAGACCTGCGCCGTACAGCAGGAAGAAGGCGGCCGTCGTCACGCCCATCTCCGCCCGGTCGGTGCTGAGCACGGCGATCTCGGTGAGTCCGTAGCCGACGTAGCCCAGCGCCTCCAGGGCCGCCACGGAGGTGGCGACGGTCAGCGGGGCAGGCCTTCCCGGCGGGGGCAGGGCATCGTGGGGGCTCGTGGTCACGGGCCCCGAGCCTACTGCCGCTTTGCCGAGCAGCCTCGGCGGGTCGCTGTCCGAGAAGTCTGAGAACGTCGTAAATTTGACGGCTGTGACCAAAGTGACCTCACCAAAGGGTTGCTTGCACCCCCGTCTCTTGCAACGATCAACGTCGTCACCGGTCGACAGGCGGGGTTCCCTGCCCTAGAGAGGGGAACCGGTGATCTCACTCTCGATTTCAACCCGCGCATGGTGGGTACACGTCGGGGGCCGTGCGAGTGCGCACCAACCGTGACGCACTTGCACGACGCACGTAAGGACCGGCTCGCACACCCCCGCGAGCGGCCAACCGCACAAGCTAAGGAGTCGTCGCCGTGGATTGGCGCCACCGCTCTGCATGCCTCGACGAGGACCCGGAGCTGTTTTTCCCGATCGGCAACACCGGTCCGGCCATTCTCCAGATCGAGGAGGCCAAGCAGGTCTGCCGTCGTTGCGAGGTACGCGAACAGTGCCTCGCCTGGGCGCTCGAGGCCGGCCAGGACCACGGCGTGTGGGGAGGCATGAGCGAGGACGAGCGTCGCGCGCTCAAGCGCCGCAACGCCCGAGCCAAGGTCCGTACCGCCTGAGTCTCGTGCGCTGACCTGACCGGCGCGCGCTCAGTGCGCCGGCAGGTCCACCGCCACCCGGGTTCCCCCTCCGGGACGCGGTCCCATCTCCAGCATCCCCTCGAGCTCCGACTCGACGAGTGTGCGCACGATCGAGAGCCCCAGGCTCGTCGACGTGTCCGGGTCGAAGCCGTCGGGCAGCCCTCGTCCGTTGTCCTCCACCGTCACGTGGAGGCGGCCGACGAGGCGCTGCGCTGACAGCTTCACCCATCGGCCGCCCTGACCCCCGGCGCCGTCCTGGCCGAAGCCGTGCTCGAGCGCGTTCTGCATGAGCTCGGTGAGCACCATCGCCAGGGGTGTGGCCGTCTCTGAGGGGACGGTCCCGAAGGCGCCCTCGCGAAGCGTCGTCACCTCGCCGGCCTGAGCGCCGACCTCCGCCACCATCTGTCGCAGTCGGTCGGCGACCTCGTCGAAGTCGACGGTCTCGTCGAAGGACTGGCTCAACGTCTCGTGGACCAGAGCGATCGACCCCACCCGGCGTACCGCCTCCTCGAGAGCTGCCCGCCCTTCCGGCTCCCGCATCCGCCGTGCCTGGAGCCGCAGGAGCGCGGCAACGGTCTGCAGGTTGTTCTTCACCCGGTGGTGGATCTCGCGGATCGTGGCGTCCTTCGTGACCAGCTCCCGGTCGCGGTGGCGCAGGTCGGTGACGTCGCGGAGCAGGACCAGCGCGCCGAGGTGCTCCCCCGTCGGTCGGAGCGGGATGGACCGCAGGATGAGCGTCGCCTCGTCGTTGCCGACCTCCGCGTCGAGCGGACGCTTGCCCGAGAGGACGGCACTGAGCGTCTCCTCGTCCGGGCGGTGCCGCGGCGGGACCAGCGACCGGGTGATCTCGGCAAGGTCGAGACCCGCCAGGTCGCCCGCCAGCCCGAGCTTGCGGTAGACCGACAGCGCGTTGGGGCTGGCATAGGTGACCCGGCCCGCCGCGTCGATCCGCACGAAGCCGTCCCCGACGCGTGGCGAGTCGACGTGGTCCGAGCGCTGCCCCGGGAAGGGGAAGAACCCGTTGCTGATCATCTGCGTGAGGTCGGTGGCGGTCTGCAGGTAGGACAGCTCCAGCCGGCTCGGCGTCCGTACGCCGAGGAGGTTGGTGTTGCGGGCGACCACCGCGATGATCCGGTCGTCCCGGCGTACGGGGATCGCCTCGACCCGGACGGGGATGTCGTCGCGCCACTCGGGGTCCCCTTCGCGTGCGACGCGCTGCTGCTCGTACGCCGAGTCGAGCAGCGGCCGGCGTCCGCGCGGGACGAAGGCACCGACCAGGTCGTCGAGGTAGGCGGTCGGTCCTGTCGTGGGACGCATCTGGGCCCCCGCCCAGTAGCCCTTGCCCTCCCGGTCGGGCAGCCACAGCACGAGATCGGCGAAGGAGAGGTCGGCGACGATCTGCCAGTCCGCCATCAGCAGGTTGAGCCAGGCCACGTCGGCTTCCGACAGCTCGGTGTGGGCCTTGACCAGGTCGCTCAACGAGGGCACCGGACCAGCGTAGGGGCAGGGTCGGTCCAGGTCGTCGCCCACCCGGCCGCAGTGGCAGTATGGCCCCTATGTCGTCGACTTTCTGGGAGCAGGTGAAGGCCAACGGCCTCAAGGTTCCTGGGGACCGCCCGCTCACCGAGCTGACGACCGAGCTGACCGGCATGCTGGGCGATCCCGACCCGGCCGTCCGCGACGGCATCGCCTACCCCACGCTCGCCACCTGGATCTCCAACGGCGTGTACGACGACCTGCTCGAAGGACTCGGCGACGGCATGGCCGCGGGCCTGAGCGTCGGCCTGGGCCAGGACGGTTCGGACACCGTCTTCCGCAGGAGCTTCTCGGTGCTCGTGCTGAGCGAGTGCATCGAGCGGGACAACCGGACGAGGCTGATGCCGGCGAGCACCATCATGCGGTGGGGCGACCGGGTCGCGAGCTGGCTGGTTCGGGAGCGCGACCTCCGCGGCTTCGTCCCCGGCAAGGGCTGGGCGCACGCCGTCGCGCACGGCGCGGACTCCCTGGGCGCGCTGGGGATGTCAGAGGCGATGGAACGGCTGGAGCTCACCGTCCTGCTCGACGTGCTCGCCGACCGGCTGATGCTCCCGACCGAGTACCACCTCGTCCACGGGGAGCCCGACCGGCTCGCGCGTGCCACCATGCGCATCCTGCGTCGCGACCTGGTCAGCCAGGAGGTGCTCGAGCCGTGGCTGGCCCGGCTCGCCCAGGGCGCCCGACCCGAGGGGCTGAGCGGGACCGACCCCTTCCTCGTGGTCGGCAACGTCCAGGCCTACCTGCGTGCCCTGCACCTGCAGCTGGCCCTCGCCCCGAGGCCTCCGGCGAACCGATCGGACCTGCTGCTCACCCTGCTCGACCGGCTCCGCGAGTCCAACCCGGAGTACCTCTCCGCGACAGCCGGGCTCTGACCACAGACGGCGCCGCGGCTACCCCCTGGGCGGCTGACGTACCGCCGGGTAACATGCCCGGCATGACCGACGTCACAGCCGCCGCCCAGACCTCCCCCGAGGCGTCTCGGGACACCTCACCGGACCCAGCAGACGAGTCCCGCGACGGTCTCGTCGACGGTCATGGCGGGGAGCACGCCGTGGCGGTGGCGGCAGCCCACGGGGTGGACACGATGTTCACCCTGTCCGGAGCGCACGTCTTCCCGATGTACGACGGAGCGGTCAACGCCGCGCCGCCGATGCGCCTGCTGGACGTGCGCCACGAGCAGACGGCCGTCTTCGCCGCCGAGGCGCTCGGCAAGCTGACGCGCAAGCCCGGCCTGGCCGTCCTCACCGCCGGACCCGGTGTCACCAACGGCGTCAGCGCCATCACCCAGGCCTCCTACAGCGGTTCCCCACTGGTCGTCATCGGCGGCCGCGCACCTGCCAACCGCTGGGGCATGGGCAGCCTCCAGGAGTTCGACCACCCCGCCGTCCTGGCGCCGGTCACCAAGTCCGCCCGGACCGCCCAGTCGGTGGCCGACATCGCGTCCTCCCTCGACGAGGCGTTCACGCTGGCCGGCTCGTCCCACCGCGGACCCACCTTCCTCGACGTACCGATGGACGAGTTCTTCAACCGCGCCGAGGTCGAGCGCCCCACTCCCGCGGCGCGCGAGCGCGTCCAGCCCGATGGCGACGCACTCGCAGAGATCGGCGCCCTGCTCGGCCAGGCCGAGCGCCCGGTGCTCATCCTGGGCACCGACGTGTGGGCCGACGGCGCCGAGGAAGCCGCGCTGCGCCTCGTGGACGAGGCAGGCATCCCCGCGATCACCAACGGCATGGGCCGTGGGGTCGTCCCTGGTGGCCACCCCATGCTGATGACCAAGGCCCGCGGCAAGGCACTCGGCACCAGCGACCTGGTGATCGTGGTCGGCACGCCGCTGGACTTCCGTCTCGGCTACGGCGTCTTCGGCGGCAAGGACGGCGCCCCGCAGGCGAAGGTCGTGCACATCGCCGACTCCGAGGGACAGGTCTCCTCGCACGCCGACCTCGCCGCGTCGGCGTACGGCGACCTCGGCCTCGCCCTCGAAGGAGTCCAGGGCGCCCTCGAGCAGCAGCTGCGCAAGCCGGACTGGTCCTCCTGGGTCGGGGATCTCCAGGCTGGCGTCGCCGCGGCGGTGGAGCGCGACAACGCACTGCTCACCGCCGAGGCGGACCCGATCCACCCGGCCCGGATCTACGGCGAGCTGCTCCCCCGGCTCGCCCAGGACGCGGTGGTCATCGGCGACGGCGGCGACTTCGTCTCCTTCGCCGGCAAGTACGTCGAGCCCAAGCAGCCCGGCGGCTGGCTCGACCCCGGCCCCTACGGCTGCCTCGGCGCCGGCATGGGCGCGGCCATCGCAGCGCGCATCGCGCGCCCCTCGTCGCAGGTGGTCCTCCTGTTCGGTGACGGTGCAGCGGGCATGTCGCTGATGGACGTCGACACGCTCGTCCGCCACAACCTGCCGGTCGTGATGGTCGTGGGCAACAACTCGGCCTGGGGCCTGGAGAAGCAGCCGATGCAGATGCTCTACGGGTACGACGTGGTGGCCGACCTGGCGCCGCAGACGCGCTACGACGAGGTGGTCAAGGCTCTGGGCGGAGGTGGCGAGACCGTCACGGACCCGCGCCAGATCGGACCCGCGCTCGACCGCGCCTTCGCCGCGAACGTGCCCTACCTCGTCAACGTGATCACCGACGTCGACGCCGCCTACCCGCGCAACACGTTCGGGGTCTGAGGGAAGTGCCGGGCGGGGGATCTGCATGGGTCCGGTGATCCGCCCGGCGCACGAGGACGAGCTCGCCGCCGTCGGGGAGCTGACGCTGTCGGCCTACGCGGCGGACGGGTTCGTGACGGCCGAGGACGACTACGCCTCGCAGCTGCGCGACGCGGTGCCGCGGTTCCGCGACGCCGAGGTCTACGTGGCCGAGTCCGACGACGGCCGGCTGCTCGGCACGGTCACGTACTGCCCGGAGGGGTCGCGCTTCCGCGAGCTCGCCTGCCCCGGCGAGGGCGAGTTCCGCATGCTCGCCGTCGCCCCCGAGGCGCAGGGGCAGGGGGTCGCGGAGGCGATGGTGCGCCTGTGCGTCGAGCGCTCGCTCGAGCTCGGGTACTCCGCGCTGGTGCTCAGCAGCATGACAGCCCAGGCGCGGGCACACCGGCTCTACGCGCGCGTGGGGTTCCGGCGCACCCCTGACCTGGACTGGAAGCCGGTCCCCTCGGTGGACCTGCTCGCGTTCCGGCTCGACCTCAACGGGCCTCGGGGCGGCTGAGCCGGGCGAGGAAGCGCTCGCGGTCGACGACCACCCGGGTCACCTCGCCGGCGCCCACGACCTTGCCGTCGGAGAGGTTGCTCGCGGCGACCGAGAAGCGCACCAGCCGACCGTCGACGTACGCCACGGTCGCGGTGACCTCGACACGCTCCCCCACTGCGCTCGCGCCCAGGTGCTCCAGCGCCACGCGCGTGCCGACGCTGGTGCTCGTGCTGTCCAGCGTCTCCGCGAGCGCCGCACAGGTCGCCGCCTCGCACCAGGCGAGCAACCGCGGCGTCCCGAGCACCTCGAGGTCCCCGGACCCGAGGTCGGCCGCCGTGTCGGCGGCGGTCACGTCGAACTCCAGGCTTGCTGACTGTCCGGTCTCCATGGGAACCATCCTGCCGAGGTGGCCGGGCTCGATTGGCAGCCGGGGTAGGACCTTTGCGACAATGAGCCTCGACCCTTGGCCACCCTGGCTCCGGGTCCCGCGTTGAGGAGGACACCATGGGTAAGACCGGCCGCAAGCGCCGCGCCCGCAAGAAGAAGGGCGCCAACCACGGTAAGCGCCCCAACGCCTGATCCCAGGCGTTTCTTGCGCGTGACGCGCAGACACGACGAAGACCCCGGCCCATGCGGCTCGGGGTCTTCGTCGTCTCGGGTGCCGGCGGCGTCTCAGGCGCGGTCGACGTTGATGTCCACGCTCACCTGACGGATCCGCAGCAGCACCCGTTCGCGGAGGGTCTCCGGCGCGTGCTCCGCGCACGAGCGAGCGACGAGCGCCTTCACGGTGCGCTCGAGGTCGTACTTCTCCAGACAAGGGCCGCACTCGTCGAGGTGCTGCTCGATCTCCCGACAGTCGGCCTGGTCCATCTCGTTGTCGATGAAGAAGAACATGCGCTCGAGAACCTCGGCGCAGTCCTTGTCATGGTGCTTGCCACAGCTCATCAGGCACCGTCCTTCGCGTCGCTCCCGGCGGACGCGGGCAGCAGCCCGTTGTCACGCACGTAGTCCTCGAGAAGCTCACGCAGCTGTCGCCGGCCACGGTGCAGCCGCGACATCACCGTTCCGATCGGCGTGCCCATGATCTCGGCGATCTCCTTGTAGGGGAATCCCTCGACATCGGCGAGGTAGACCGCAAGGCGGAAGTCGTCCGGCAGCTGCTGGAGCGCGCTCTTCACGTCGCTGTCGGGAAGGTGCTCCAGGGCCTCCATCTCGGCGGACTTGAGCCCGGACGAGGTGTGGGACTCCGCACGGTGCAGCTGCCAGTCCTCGATGTCCTCGCTCATCGACTGGAGCGGCTCACGCTGCTTCTTGCGGTAGGAGTTGATGAACGTGTTGGTGAGGATGCGGTACAACCACGCCTTGAGGTTCGTACCCGGCTTGTACTGGTGGAAGGCGGCGTACGCCTTCGCGAACGTCTCCTGGACGAGGTCCTCGGCGTCCTGCGGGTTGCGCGTCATGCGCATGGCCGCGGAGTAGAGCTGGTCGAGGTACGGCATGGCGTCGCGCTCGAAGCGCGCGGACCGCTGCTCGTCGGTCTCCGGCACGTCCGGATCCGGCTGGGTGGTTGCGTCGTTCATCGCGTCCCAGCCTACCGGGAGGCGGTGAGACCACTCCGAGACGCGTGACCCCTCGCACGGCTGCGTTGCCTGCACAAAGGCTCCCTTCTCGATCGAGACGGTGGGTGGACCGGCACCAGGGTTCAACATCTCAACCCGGGATTCGATTCCCCACCACCTCCCGGACCACCCACTCGAGCGTGGCCTCGACGATGACGCCGAGCGCATCGTCCTGGGTGACGTCCCCGCGACGCGGCACCCGGAACGAGTGGTCCGCGGACGGCACGACGGCCAGGTCCACGTCCTGAGGGAACTCGTCCGGTCGCCCGAACGTGTCCCGCTCCCCCTGGATGACCAGTGTCGGCACTGCCGCTCCCTCGAGCTCCTCGACCCGGGACCGGTCGGGCTTGCCGGGCGGGTGCAGCGGGAACGCCAGTGCCAGGCACCCGTCCGCGCCCAGCGTGCGGGCGCAGCGAGCCGCCACCCGTGCCCCGGCGCTGCGCCCGCCGACGACGCGGGGAGTGCGCGGACGCAGGTGCTCGGCGACGGCGAGCAGGCACTCGTCGAGGACGGCAGGGCGGGGAGCCAGCTTCCTGCCCGCGACCCGCCAGGGCATCTCCAGCAGCTCGACGGTGACGCCCTGCCGCGGCAGCTCGGCGGCGATGGCCTGGAGGTCCTGGGCCTCGATCCCGCCGCCGGCCCCGTGGGAGAGCAGGACGGTCGCCATCGGCCGAGAGGCCCGGTGGACCTCCAGCCGGGCCGGGCCGTGCGGGGTGTCGAGGGTGCGTGAAGTGCTCATCGGTCGATCATGCCGGGAGCTGCGGCTCCGGTGCGAGGGGCTCGACGAGCTCGGGGCCGTTGTTCTTCACGTTGTTCACCAGCGTGGACACCGGGTATGCCTCCAGGCGCCCCGGTGCGGCCGGGACCAGGAGCCCCCCGAGGGTCCCGGGGTCGGACACCGTGGGATCGAGCCACGCGGCGTAGCGCTCCCGGTCGACCAGCAGGGGCATCCGGTCGTGGATGCGACCCAGGTCGTCCTCGGCCGTCGTGGTGAGCACGGTGCAGGTCCAGCGGAACCGGTCGGGGTCGTCCTCGGCCTTCGTCGGGTCGCGCCAGATCTCGTAGAGGCCGGCCATCGCGAGCACCGAGCCGTCGGGGTTGTGGATGAAGAAGGGCTGCTTGCGCGGACGTGCCTTCTTCGTACGCCGCCCAGGTGCCTCGGCGTCGTCGGCGTCCTTCGCCTCACCGTCGTCCGGCTGCTCGGGGGCGTACCACTCGTAGTAGCCATCGGCCGGGAGCAGGCACCTGCGAGCGGCGAACGCCCTCCGGAAGGCCGGCTTCTCGGCGACGGTCTCCATCCGCGCGTTGATGAGCCGGTTGCCGATCGCGGGGTCCTTGGCCCACGAGGGCACCAGCCCCCAGGTGAGCACCCGCAGCTGTCGCTGCGCCGGGCGCTCCTTCTCCCTCGAGGGCGGCCTGGACACCACGGCGTACACCTCCTTGGTGGGCGCCACGTTGTAGTCCGCGGTCAGGGTCTCGCGCACCTCGGACTGCTCTACCTCGAACTCCTCGACGAGGTCCTCCGGGCGGCGGCTGGACGCGTATCGGCCACACATGATGGCCAGGCTAGTTCGTCGCGCCCCCGGGACCGGGTCAGCGCGACAGCTCGTCGAGCAGGCTCGCTGCCGCAGCGCCGCCGGCGGGCAGGCCCTCGATCCACACGCGCACGTCGGTCGGCCCGAGGTCGAGGTCCGCGAGGAGCTCGCGCAACATCGCCACCGAGGCGCCGAGCTGCGGGGCGCGGCGTACGACCACCGCCGCCCGGTCGGGGCTCAGCCGGGCGATGGTCTCCCCACCGGCGAAGACGGCCCGAGCCATCCGCGTTACCTGGACGATGTGCAGGGCGCGGGTGAACTGGTGCTCGGTGCGGCGGCGCAGGTCGGTCGCGGCCATCTGGAGGACGACGAGCGCATGGCTCTGCGAGACCCGCTCGCCGACCTCGTCGGCCTCGCGGTAGAGCTCGTCCAGCCGCGTGCGCAGGTGCGCGAAGCTCGCAAGGCCGGTCAGGGGGTCCTCGCAGGAGAGGCTGTGGAGGAACTCCAGCGTCGCCTCGCTCCAGGCGATGCTGAGTGCCTCCACTGCGCCGATCTCCGGCTCGGTCCCCGCGACCAGGTCGAAGGTCGTACGCAGCCCGTCCAGTGCCTCACCCAGGGCGGCACCGTCACGGGCCACGTCACGACCCACCACAGCGCAGGCAGGTCGAACGTCGGCGGCGAGCACCAGGGCCTCCCCAACTGCCTCGAAGCGCGGCGGCAGTGCCTGCCGCACCTCCTCAGGCAGCCCAAGCCCAGGGTGCTCGTCCGCCGACGTCGCTCTGCGGCGACCGAGCGACGTGAAGATCGTCATCCGATCGCCTCCCCTTGCGCGCCGTGCCCACTTCCGGGCGTATGCAGGTGAGACGGGGCTCGGACGGTTCCATGACGCGGGTTCGGCGACCTTTTTTGGACGGGTCCAGACGTCCAGCCAGGCAAAAGGGAGATAACGGACACCGCACCACACAGCGCCCTCGGCAGCTATCGTGAGACGGGCACGTCACGAGTCGTGTTGCCGATCGAGCCAGGGGGCTGCTCTCCTGCCATGACCGAGCTGCTGAGTGGGGTCGAGACTCCCAGCGACGCCGAGCTGATCTCGCGCGTCCGCGGGGGAGACACGGCTGCCTACGGTGAGCTCTTCGCCCGGCACGTCGACGCCGCGCGCCGGCTCGGCCGCCAGCTGGTTCGCGGGACCGACGCGGACGACCTCGTCTCGGAGGCGTTCGCCAAGACCCTCCAGGTGCTCCAGTCCGGCGGCGGCCCCGACGTCGCCTTCCGTGCCTACCTGCTCACCTCGGTCCGGCGGCTGCACGTCGACCGGATCCGGACCGCGAAACGGGTCCAGCCCTCCGACGACATGACGTTGTACGACGACGGACTGCCGTTCCAGGACACCGCCGTGGCGAGCTTCGAGAACGGAGCGGCCGCTCGTGCGTTCAGCTCGCTCCCGGAGCGCTGGCAGCTCGTGCTGTGGCACCTCGAGGTCGAGGGACAGAAGCCCGCGGAGATCGCGCCGCTGCTCGGGATGAGCGCCAACTCGGTATCCGCCCTCGCCTACCGGGCTCGGGAGGGGCTGCGCCAGGCCTTCTTGACCATGCACCTTGCCGACTGCCCGACCGAGGAGTGCCGCTGGGTCAACGAGCACCTCGGCGCCTACGTCCGCAAGGGCCTCTCACGACGCGACACGACCAAGGTGGAGGAGCACCTCGAGGGGTGCCGCCGCTGCACAGCGATGTACCTCGAGCTCGACGAGGTCAACTCCAACCTGGCCGCGATCATCGGGCCGCTGCTCCTCGGCGCCGCTGCGGCCGGTTACCTCTCCTCGGGTGGTGCTGCGGGACTCACCGGGGTCTCCGCCCTCTTCGGACGTATCCGCGACACGTTCGGCGCCCAGTCCGGAGGGGCGAGCACAGCCACGAGCGGCGGGGCTGCCACCGGGAGTGGTGCCGCGAGCGGCGCCGGGGCTGCGTTCACAACCGGCGGCATGGTGGCCGCCGGAAGCGTCGTCGCTGCCGGTGTGGCCGCGGTCGCCACCGCAGCTCTCGTCCTCGGCGGCAGCGACGCCAAGGAGGTCGTCGTCGAGGCGCAACAGCCCGGGATCACGACGACCGCACCGTCCGACCGTGCGTCCGCCGGCGGTCAGGCACCGGGCGATGCCGGCGCTCCGCTCCGCCGGGGCACCGACGACGGCGCGGCAGTGCGCGAGCCCTCCGGCGGAACCTCTGACGCAGTCGTGGTCGCGGTCATCGAGCCCTCGGCCGAGGCCGACGGCACCGCCGCGACCGACCCGGGCACCGACCCGGGCACCGGACAGGGCGCCGGGACGAACAAAGACACGGGCGCGAGCGGCAGCACGGGAACCGGCTCCAGCAACGGGGACGGAGACGGCACGGGTGACGCTGCCGGCAACGGGGACGGCAACGGGTCTGGCTCGGGCAACGACAACGGGAACGGCAACGGGAACGGCAACGGGTCGAACCCTGGTTCGGACCCCGGCACGGGCTCCGGCCCTGGCTCGGACCCCGGCTCCAACCCGGGCTCCGGCCCGCTCATTCCGCCGATCGACCTTCCGGACCCCCTTCCGGACACGCCACCGATCAACCTCCCGGTGCCACCTCCCGCGGTGCCGCCCGTCGATCCGGCGCCTCCCGGTGACGGAGCCGGCGGCGGAACCGGTGACCCCGGTCCGGTCGGCACGCCGGGGTCCGGCACGGGCGATGCCACGGGTGGAGACACAGGTGGCAGCACGGGCGACGGCGACTCGCAGGGCGGCGACGGCAGCGGCGGTTCCGGCGACAACGGTTCGGGGTCCGGCGGCAGCGACACCGGCACGGGCAACGGTGGGAGCGGATCGTCCGGCGACACGGGTGGCTCCCCTGACGGCGGCACCGACGGCGGCACCGGCGGCGACACCGGCGGCCAGACCGGCGGCGGCACCGGTAGTGGCGACACAGGTTCGCTGCCGGACGGCGACACACAGCCGGGTGGCATCGGCGACTTCCGGATCGTGGGGGCTCCCGTCACGACGGCGTCGGAGGGCAAGGGGTCCGACAACCACCGTTACACCGTGAAGGTGTCCTTCGCCGGCGTCCGCGACGGCGATCTCATCACCTTGACGCTGACCGGCAACCAGGCCCGGTTCTGCCACGCCGACGACTGCGCCCCGCACGCCGGGGACGACGTTCGTGTGGTCACGGTCCACCTCGCGGCCGGCGCCACCGTGTTCGAGTACGAGTTCGACGCCCGGCTTCCCGGCGGGAGCAGCGCGTCGCTGGCCGCGACCCTGGGCGAGGGGACCCAGGTCAGCGACCTGGAGCGGTAGCCCGCCCTCGCGACACGGGGGTGCGCCGCGTTTTCTGCAACCGATCGGGTAAGAAGGTGCCATGACCGTCACGAGACTGCTCGCCCGCCCCATGCTCGCCTCGATGTTCATCGCCGGAGGGGTGACCGCCCTGAAGAACACGGAGCTGGCCGCCACGCGGGCCAAGCCGGTCACCGACACGGTCGTGCCCCTGGCCCAGAAGGTCGCCCCCAACGCACCCATCCCGAGTGACCCGAAGACCCTGGTGCGGATCAACGCCGCGACCCAGATCGCTGCCGGCCTCAGTCTCGCTACCGGCCGCTTCCCGCGCCTGTCCGCCCTGACGCTCGCCGCGACGCTGGTGCCGACCACCGCTGCCGGCCACCGGTTCTGGGAGGAGAGCGACCCCCAGACCAAGGCCAACCAGCGCAACCACTTCTTCAAGAACGTCTCGATGCTCGGGGGCCTGATGATCGCCGCGGTCGACACCCAGGGTCGCCCCGGCCTGGCGTGGCGGGCGAAGCACGCAGCCACCGACGTACGCCGTGAGGCCAAGCACGTCCGCAAGGCAGCTGCCCGGGAGGCCAAGCGCGCTCGCAAGGGCCGCTGAGCCGCGATGGGTCAGGTGGGGTCGGTGGCCCGATACCCTCGGGTGCGATGACCGACACTGCCGTTGCCGACCCCTGGCCCGCCCCACTCGCCACCGAGCCCGTGCGTGCCACGGTCTCCCTGCCGGGGTCGAAGTCGCTGACCAACCGTGCGTTGGTGCTCGCCGCCCTGTCCGACGGGCCTTCGGTGGTACGCCGGGCGCTCCGCTCGCGCGACACCGAGCTGATGGCGCGGGCGCTGTCGGCGCTGGGCGCGGAGATCGACTACTCGGGCGAGGACTGGTACGTCACGCCCCACGGGGTTCGCGGCCCCACCGAGGTCGACTGCGGCCTCGCCGGGACCGTGATGCGCTTCGTGCCCCCGGTCGCCGCGCTCGCGCAGGGGTCCGTGGTCTTCGACGGCGATCCGCACGCCCGCACGCGCCCGATGGGTGAGGTCATCACCGCGCTCCGCGCGCTCGGCGTGGTCGTCGAGGACGAAGGCCGCGGCTCCCTGCCGTTCACCGTCGTCGGGTCCGGGAGCGTGCCGGGTGGGACGGTCACGATCGACGCCTCGGCCTCGAGCCAGTTCATCTCCGCGCTCCTCCTCGCCGGAGCGCGCTTCGACCACGGCGTGGACGTGCGCCACGTGGGCAAGCCGGTCCCCTCGCTCCCCCACATCGAGATGACCGTGCAGCAGCTGCGACTGCACAGCGTGGAGGTCGAAGACACGGACCCGAACTGCTGGCGTGTGCTGCCGAGCACCGTCCGCGCGGTCGACGTCGAGATCGAGCCCGACCTCTCCAACGCGGCACCGTTCCTGGCGGCGGCGATGGTCGCCGGTGGCGAGATCACCGTGCGTGGATGGCCGCGGGAGACCACGCAGGCCGGCGACGCCCTCCGCGAGATCCTCACCCTGATGGGCGGCGACGTGGAGCCGACCGACGAGGGGCTGACCGTCCGCGGCTCGGGCACGGTGCATGGGGTCGACCTCGACCTGCACGACATCGGCGAGCTCACACCCGCGGTGGCTGCCCTGTGCCTGCTCGCCGACTCCCCCTCCCACCTGCGCGGCATCGCCCACATCCGCGGCCACGAGACCGACCGGATCAGCGCGCTCGCACGCGAGTTCACGAAGCTCGGCGGCGACGTCACCGAGACCGAGGACGGCCTGGACATCCGGCCCGCCCGGCTCCACGGAGGTGTCTTCGCCACCTACGCCGACCACCGCATGGCGCACGCCGGCGTGATCCTCGGCCTCGCGGTCGAGGGCGTACGGGTCGAGGACATCGCGACCACCTCGAAGACCTTCCCCGGCTTCGCCGAAGCCTGGACGAGGTTGGCCTAGGTGGGCGGTGGCAGGTACGACGTCTACGACCACGAGCGCTTCGAGCGTCCCCGCCGCCGCACGCGTCCGCGCACCAAGGACCGGCCCACCTACGAGGACGCCCTCCCCGCCCGGGTCGTCACGGTCGACCGGGGGCGCTTCACGCTCCTGCTCCAGGACGACGACGGCGAGCGCGTGGTGATGGCGATGAAGTCGCGTCCCCTGGGTCGCAAGGGCGTGGTGGTCGGCGACGAGGTCAAGGTCGTGGGTGACGTGAGCGGCGGAGAGGGCACGCTGGCCCGGATCGTCGAGGTCGACGAGCGGCGCACCGTGCTCCGCCGTACCGCCGACGACACCGACCCCGTCGAGCGGGTGATCGTCGCGAACGCCGACCAGCTCGTCGTCGTCGCAGCGCTTGCGGACCCGGAGCCCCGCCCCCGCCTGATCGACCGGGCGCTGGTGGCGGCCTACGACGCGGGGCTCGAGCCGCTGCTGTGCCTCACCAAGCCCGACCTGGCCGATCCGGAGACGCTGCTGTCGGTCTATCGCCCGCTCGGGGTCCCGTACGTCGTGACCGAGCGGGGCCGGGAGCTCTCCGACATCCGCGAGCGCCTCGTGGGGCGCACCAGCGTCCTCGTCGGCCACAGCGGCGTGGGCAAGTCGACCCTGGTCAACGGGCTCGTCCCCGGGGCCGACCGGGCGATCGGCCGCGTCAACGAGGTGACGGGGCGGGGCCGGCACACGTCGACCTCGGCGGTGATGCTGCGCCTCCCGGGGGACGGCGGCTGGATCATCGACACACCGGGCATCCGCTCCTTCGGCCTCGCCCACGTCGAGCCCGCCCAGCTGATCGGGGCCTTCCCCGACCTCGACGAGCTGACCCACGACTGCCCGCGTGGCTGCACGCACGGTGAAGGCGAGCCCGAGTGCGCCCTGGACGGAGCGGTCGCCGACGACTTGGTGGACCAGGCGCGTGTCGAGTCGTTCCGCCGACTGCTGGCCAGCCGGGAGGCCGGGGAGGACCACGCCTAGCGCCTTCGGGCAGGCCCAGGGACGAACGGCCCTTGCCGGGCGTGCGCCGGCCCGCGACGGTGAAAGGTGTCGGGCCGCCGGCCGCGGGTCCGGCGTCGAGGGGTGGTGTCGTGGAGCCTCTGGTCTCGGCGGGCTGGCTCGCCGACAACATCGACGACCCGCGACTGCGCGTGTTCGACGCGACGATCCAGGTACGCCGTGCGCTGCTGCTGTCGACGGCGCGCACGGGAATGCGCGAGTGGCGCCGGGCGCACATCCCCGGGAGCGGCTACGCCAGCCTCTTCGCTCTCTCGGACCCGCACGCGCCTCGTCGGTCGCTGAGCATGCCGTCGGCGGCCTGGTTCGCGGCGCAGCTGGGCATGCGTGGCGTCACCGACGAGAGCCGCGTGGTGCTCTACGACCGGCGCGAGAGCATGTGGGCGGCCCGGCTCTGGTGGATGCTGCGGTGCTTCGGTCTCGACGACGCCGCGGTCCTCGACGGCGGCTGGGATGCCTGGCGACGGGCGGGGTACTCGGTCTGCGACATCCCCTGCGGCTACCCGCCTGCGCACGCCCACGCCGTACCCCGGCAGCGCTTGGTCGCGGACCGAGCAGAGGTGCTGGCCGCCATCGACGACCCGCGGGTGTGCCTGGTCAACGCCCTGGGGCGTCGACAGCATCGCGGTGAAGTCCGAGAGTTCGGCCGTCGTGGCCACATCCCGGGCTCGCGCAACGTCACCGCGTGGGAGCTGCTCGACCGCGAGACGGGCCGGTTCCGCCCCCTGCCGGAGCTGCGCGACAGGGTGGGTGCCGTGCTCGAGGCCGACCGGGTGATCGTCTACAGCGGCGTCGGCGTTGCCGCGGCGAGCCTGGCGCATGCGCTGATCCGACTCGGCCACCGCGACGTCGCGTTGTACGACGGAGGTCTGCGCGAGTGGAACGCTGAACCGGGGCTCCCGAGGGAGACGAGCATCTCCTGACTGCCCGCGCGTTCCGGGTCGGCGGACAAGCGGCCGGCGGTCAGTGGTTGGTCCACACCGCCCGGGCACCGGAGTCCCCGACGAGCACCACCATCACCAGGACGGCCAGGGCGCCGAGCACGAGGGCAAGAGGCATGACCTTCTCCAGCGCGGGCATCCGGGACGCCCACTCCCCCTTGCCGCTGGACAGCGCGGTGCCGCCGGAGAGCGACCACGCGCCGAGGACCACGACGACGGCGAAGGCCACCAACAACCAGGAGAGCAGGTCCCCGCGCTCGGCGTGCTCGTGGATCGCATGCGTCTGCTCCGGAACCGCGTCCTCCAGCGACTCGCCCGAGGAGGTGGCGAGGAACCCGATCCCGACGACGGCCACCGACAGCGCCGCCGTCGGCCAGCGGGTCAACCAGCGCCAGCGAGGCGCAAGCGCGAAGACCGCGGCGAGGAGGGCGCTGAGCGGGATGAGCACGACAGCGGCGTGGACGATGAGCGGGTGGAGGGGAAGTCCGGCAATGTGCATAGCGGGAGGCTAACGGCGCGGACGGGGCATTCCGGGGGCGTCCGCAGAAATCTTCCGGGGAGCATGGCGACTTCTTGGGCAGTTCTCATGAACCTGTCAATCTGGTCCAGACCCGTCCAGATGCCTCAACCAGATGGAACCGGCGCAGTGTCGCAGACCGGCCCGCGCAAGGTTGGGCATAGCCTGACCCCATGTCCTCCGATTTTACCGACGACCTCCGCCTCGCCCACGTTCTGGCCGATGACGCCGACTCGCTGACCATGAGCAGGTTCAAGGCCATGGACCTGCACGTCGTGGCCAAGCCGGACCTGACGCCGGTCACCGACGCCGACAAGTCCGTCGAGGAGGGCATCCGGCGGACGCTGTCACGGGCACGCTCCCGGGACGCCGTGGTCGGCGAGGAGCAGGGCGTCACGGGGCACAGCCAGCGCCAGTGGGTGATCGACCCGATCGACGGCACGAAGAACTTCGTGCGCGGCGTACCGGTCTGGGCCACGCTGATCGCGCTGATGGTCGACGACGAGGTGGTCGTCGGCTGCGTCTCGGCTCCGCAGCTCAACCGGCGATGGTGGGCCTCCAAGGGCGGCGGTGCATGGACCGGCCGCTCACTGCTGAAGGCGACCGAGTGCCACGTCTCCGACGTCGACGACCTCGCCGACGCGTCCCTGTCGTACTCGTCGCTGTCAGGGTGGGACGAGCGCGACCGGCTCGACGACTTCCTGTCCCTCTCGCGTCGCTGCTGGCGGACGCGGGCGTACGGCGACTTCTGGTCCCACATGCTCGTCGCGGAGGGGGCCGTCGACCTCGCGGCGGAGCCGGAGCTGGAGGTCTACGACATGGCGGCTCTGGACATCGTCGTCCGCGAGGCGGGCGGCAAGTTCACCTCGCTGGACGGCAAGCCGGGTCCGTTCGGCGGCAACGCCCTCGCGACGAACGGACGGTTGCACGAGCAGGCTCTCGCCTTCCTGGGTTCGGTCTACGACGAGGACGACCCCGACCTGGCCCGCCGCAGCCCGGGCTCGGTGCACGACCTCAGCGCGCGTCGGCGCCCGCCGGGGGCAGCGCGGGGAGAGAGCCCCGGCGCCGGCGAGTGAACAGCGCCAGCAGGTAGGGCGCGAGGAGAAGCCCGGCGAGGTCGAACCAGCCGTACCCGCCGGCGGCGCCTGAGGGCGGGTTGCCGATGCTCACCCCGAGGATCGGGTCCTCCGTCTGCCACACCCAGGTGCCGAGCCGGGTGCCGACGAGCTCGAGATAGCTGACGACGACGAACGCGCCGATGTAGACCGGGCGCGAGGGTCCCCACACCAGGAAGCCCACGAGGCACGCGAACCAGAACGCCCCCAGTGCGTCGGGGCGGTCGGCGACCGCCAAACCGTGGAGCGCCCAGGCACCGCCCGCGAGCAGCACCGCGGCCACGGCAAGGCGCCGGTGCCGCTCGACCAGCACGGTGTGGCCGAGGGCGTACGCCGAGAGGTAGACCAGCCCGTGCCCGGGCGGGACGTACATCGGCACGTTCTCGAAGCGGTAGAGGTAGACCCCGAGGGTCGGGCTGAAGACGTACTCCACGAGCGTCGCGAAGGCGACGACCACCGCGGTCTGCACCCGCACGGTCGGCGAGACCCGCCGCATCGCGAGCAGCAGCACGCCCCAGGTCAGGACTCCGAGGGCGCGCTGCTGCCAGAGCGTGCCCCCGGCCGAGACGCGGTCCAGCCACAGCACGACGGTCAGCCACCCCATCATCACGACGGCGGCCAGCGCCCCGGAGCCCGCGGGCCACGAGGCGTCGCGGGTCGCCGCCTCCGTCGTACGCACGAGCACCATCCAACCATCCGCCGTACGCCCGAAATGCCGGGCCGCGAAACCTACCGCGGGGCCGCCGGCGGGCACTAGCCTGCAGGTGCGGGGTGGATCACACCCGAACAGGTGCACGAGACGCCAACCACGGAGGTTCCCATGCGCATCAGTCAGGTGCTCGCCGCCAAGGCGATCAAAGAGGTCGTCACGGTAGGTCCGGACGCCACCGTCAAGGAGCTGCTCGGCCTGCTTTCCGGGCACAACGTCGGTGCGCTCGTGGTGAGCGGCGACGGGAAGTCGGTCGACGGCATCGTCTCCGAGCGTGACGTGGTGCGCCGCCTCACCGACACGGAGAACCTGCTCGAGGTCACCGTCTCCTCGATCATGACCACCGACGTGCACACCGCCGAGGGAGACCACCCGATCGACGACCTGATGCAGGTGATGACCGAACGGCGCATCCGTCACGTCCCGGTCGTCCAGAACGGGGAGCTGGTCGGGATCATCAGCATCGGCGACGTGGTGAAGAACCGACTGCAGGAGCTCGAGTTCGAGCGCGACCAGCTCGACTCCTACGTGCACAGCGCCCAGACCTGACGCCCGCCCTCGAGACGGGACCGAGCCCGATCCGCGGGAGATCGCGGGTCGGGCTCCGTGCTTGTCAGGCCGGTGACCCCGCTGTTGTCGCGAGGGCCCAGGACGACCAGGACACTCTGCGATGTCACGAGCCCACGTCGGTACTGTGTGGCTGCAGGCGACTCCCTCCCCCGGACGTCGCCGCTGCTCCCCGGCCGAGCACCACTGCCGACCGGGACCACACCGACGCGAGGAGACCTCCAGCGTGAGCACCCACCAGCCCGAGAAGCCCGAGATCGACTTCCCCGACTCTCCCCCGCCGGCCGACCTCGAGGTCACCGAGCTCAGCGCCGGGGACGGGGCGGAGGCCACTCCCGGCAGCACGGTCGTGGTCCACTACGTCGGCGTCGCGCACTCGACCGGCGAGGAGTTCGACGCCTCCTACAACCGCGGCGAGCCGCTCTCGTTCCGCCTGGGCGTCGGCCAGGTCATCGCCGGGTGGGACCAGGGCGTCACCGGCATGAAGGTCGGCGGTCGACGCAAGCTCGTCATCCCGCCCCACCTCGGGTACGGCGACCGCGGCGCCGGCGGCGTGATCAAGCCCGGCGAGACGCTGATCTTCGTCGTGGACCTCGTCGACGTCCGATGAGCCGGCTGCGCAGCGGCCACCCGTCGCCTCGATGAGCATCGTCGCCGCGATCTGGCGCTACCCGGTCAAGTCGCTGCGCGGCGAGGAGCTCGGCGAGATCGAGGTGGAGGACGGCCGCTGCGCCGGCGACCGGCTCTGGTCGGTGCGCGACCTGGACGGAAAGCTCGGCAGCGGCAAGAGCACGCGCCGGTTCCGCCGCATGGACGGGCTCCTCGACCTGTCCGCCCGCTACCAGGGCGATGTCCCGGCGGTGCTCTTCCCCGACGGGACGGAGCTGAGCGCCGGGGACCCTAGGCTCGACCAGGCGCTGAGCGACCACGTGGGACGGCCGGTCACCCTCGCCCGCGAGGAGCAGGTCTCCCATCTCGACGACGGTCCCCTTCACCTGGTCAGCACCGCCTCCCTCGCCTCCACCGCGCGAGCGCACATGCGCCCGGTGGACGTACGTCGGACCCGCGCCAACCTGCTGCTCGACGCGGGCCCCGGCACGGACCCCGGAAGCGCTCTCGACCTGGCCCGGGACGGCTTCCCCGAGCACGGTTGGACCGGTCGTCGGCTTGCCGTGGGCGGGGAGGTCGTGCTGCGGGTGCGTGCGCTCATGCCCCGGTGCGTGATGGTGAACGCGCGGCAGGGGGACCTCCCCGAGGACACCGACCTGCTGCGCACCATCACCAGGACGTCGGCGGGCGACCTCGGCGTCGTCGCCGACGTCGAGCGCGGAGGGCGGGTCCGCCTCGGCGACGAGGCTCGGCTGCTGCCTAGCTGACCCGGACCGACTCGCCGTCCAGGGTGACCAGGTCGCCCTTGACGAGCTGGCGCCCACGGCGGGTCTCGACCTCGCCGTTGACGCTCACCACGCCCCCGGCCAGCAAGGGCTTGGCGTCCGCGCCGTTGTCGATGAGGTCGGCGAGCTTGAGGAACTGGCCCAAGCGGATCGAGTCGTCCCGGATCGTCACGTCGCGTGCTGTGCTCACCGGGCCATCCTGCCTCACCGCACCAGCACGGTCACGGTGTGGATCAGCACACCGACCAGGCCACCCACGATCGTGCCGTTGATGCGGATGAACTGCAGGTCGCGTCCGACGTACAGCTCGATGCGGCTGGCTGCCTCCTTGCCGTCCCAGCGGTTCACGGTGTGGGTGATCACGGCCGTCAGCTCGTCGCGGTACCTGCCCACGAGGAACACGGCGAGGTCGGCGGCGTACCCGTCGAGGCGCCGGCGCAGGTCTGCCTCGGTGACGAGGCGCGTGCCGAACCGGGTCAGCTCCTCGAGCGCGCGGTGGCGCAGGGGGCCGTCCTCGTCGGCCAGCGCCTTCACCAGCGCGGCGCGGAAGGAGTTCCACAGCGAGGTGGCGGTCACCACGACCTGAGGGTGGTCGAGGATCCGCTCCTTGAGCCGCTCGGCTCGCTCCTGCGTCGCCTCGTCGTGCAGCAGGTCCTGGGCCAGCTTGGCGAGCACGCTGTCCAGGGCGGTGCGGGCGTGGTGGTACGGGTCCTGGCGGATGTCGTCGACCCAGGCGACCGCCTCCACCCACAAGCGATGGGTGACACGCTCGTTGAGCGCCTGTGGGGACCACCAGGGCGCCCGCTCGCCGACGACCTCGGTGAAGGTCTCCTCGTTCTCCAGCAGCCAGCGATGGCCCTCCTCCAGCACCAGGTCCACGAGTCCGTGGTGGGCGCCGTCGAGGACGATCTCCTCGAGCAGGCTTCCGGCGATGGGGCTGATCGGCTCCTCCCGGAAGCGCGGGAGGAGAGCGTCCTGCACCAGGGCGGCGAGGTCCTCGTCGCGGACCCTGTCCAGTCCCAGGCGGAGCACGGTCGCGACCTCGTCGACGACCCGCTTGCTGTTGTCGGTCACGGCGAGCCAGTGCCCGACCCTCTCGCTGACCTTCGCGTGCGCGAGGCGGTCGCGGATGATCCCTTCCTGGAGGAAGTTCGACCCGACGAACTCCTCGAGGCTGCGGCCGAGCTCGTCCTTGCGGTTCGGGATCAGCGCGGTGTGCGGGACCGGGACTCCGAGCGGGTGCTTGAACAGCGCGGTGACGGCGAACCAGTCTGCGATCGCGCCGACCATCGACGCCTCGGCGCCGGCATTGACGAAGCCCCAGAAGCCGTCCCGGTCGAGGGTCAGCAGGTAGACCGCCGCCGCGAGCAGCAGCAGCGACACGGCCAGCGTGCGCATGCGCCGCAGGCCGGCACGGCGGCTCTGGTCCAGGCTCGGGTCGCCGCCGAGGTCGAGGGTGGTCGTCGCGCTCACGCGCCCGAACGTACTACGCGTCGCCCGAGGACGAGGGAGGCGAGGTCACTGCCTCGTCCCCGATGAGCAGGGTGGGTGTGATGCCCGGCACGACGCTGACGGCCACCGCCGTCCCGACCGGGTGGCGCACGGCGTGCGGCTGCCACGACCGCAGGGTGGCCCCCGACCCGAGCCGGACCGTGTGCAGGACGAATGCGCCGTGGTACTCCACAGCGACGACGCGGGCCGCGGACTCCGGGTCGATGGTCAGTCCCACCTCATGCGGACGGAGCACGACGTCGACGTCGAGGTCGCAGTTCGCCCATCCGGGCACCGTCGAGACCACCCCGATCTCGCAGGTCAGCAGTGCGTCGCGCACGTGGGCGGGCAGGAAGTCCGCGTCGCCCATGAACGAGGCGACGAAGCGCGAGGCAGGCCGCTCGAAGACCCGCTCGGGGGTGTCGGCCTGCTCGACGCGTCCGCCGCGCATCACGAAGACCCGGTCCCCCACCGACAGCGCCTCGGTCTGGTCGTGGGTGACGAGCATGCCCGTCGTGCCGGTCTCGCGGAGCACCGCGACGGTGTCGGCGCGCACCTGGGCGCGCAGGCTCTCGTCGAGGCTGGAGAAGGGCTCGTCGAGGAGCACCACGGCCGGCCGGGGCGCCAGAGCGCGGGCCAGCGCGACACGCTGCTGCTCGCCGCCGGAGAGCTCGTGGGGGTAGCGCCCGGCGAGGTGGCCGAGCCGGACCAGGTCGAGCACCTCCGCGACCCGGGCCCGACGCTCCGCACGCGGAAGGCTGTTGATGCCGAACGCGACGTTCTGCGCGACCTCGAGGTGCGGGAAGAGCGCGTGGTCCTGGAAGACCAGCCCCACCCGGCGCCTCTCGGGCTGCTGGAAGTGACGGCGGTCGGCGACCACCTCGCCGGCGATCCTGATCGTGCCGCCGTCGGGGCGCTCCAGCCCGGCGACGAGGCGCAGGGTCGTGGACTTGCCGCAGCCGGAGGGCCCGATCAGCGTGACGAGCTCGCCGGGCGCGGCGGTCAGGTCGACGGCGTCGGCCGCCACGGTGGCGCCGTAGCGCTTGGTGACCCCGTCGAGCACCAGGGCAGGGGCCGCGTCGGTCTGCCCGGGGCTGTGGGGTGCGGTCACCACCTCGGCATCCACGTCATGTCACCTTCCTGTGCGCGTCGACCAGGCGGACCTGGCGGAAGAGGAAGAAGACCGGGACGACGGCCACGGTGACGATCACCAGGGCCGGCAGCGCCGCCTTCTCCCAGAAGTTCTCCGATGCGAGCTCGAAGACCCACACCGACACGGTAGTGAACCCGAAGGGCCGCAGCATCAGCACGATCGGCAGCTCCTTCACGGCGTCGATCATGACGAGGACCAGTGCAACCGCCACGCCCGACCGGACCATCGGGAAGTGCACGCGGGCCAGGACGCGTCGCGGCGACGCGCCGAGGCTCATCGCGGAGAGAGTCATGCTCGGGGAAACCTTCGAGAAGCTGGCGTCGACCGCCTGGTACGCCGGGGCGAGGAACCGGACGGCGTAGGCGTAGAGGATCCCCAGGACCGACCCGGTGACCGTCAGGCCGGTGCCACCGGGCACTCCGAGGGCCCGCAGGGCGGTGTCGAGGCCGGCGAAGGCGATGAGGACGCCGATGCCGATGACCGCGCCCGGGACGGCGTACCCGAACGTGGTCAGCTGGGCTGCCGAGCGCACGACGCGACCCCCGCCGAGGCGGAGCGCGTGCCCCATCGTCAGCGACAGCAGCACGCACACGGCCGCGGCGATGGTCGCCACGACGACGCTGTTGACGAGGTACTCCACGAACCTGGGGTCGAGGAAGCTCGCGGGGTCGGACAGGGCGTCGCCGACCGCCCACGCGAGCAGGCGTGCCACGGGAAGGACGAACCCCGCACCGAGCGCGAGCACACCGAGAAGAGCCGCCCCCCAGCCGCGCCAGCCGGTGAGCCGCCGTGTCTCCAGGCCCCGGCCACGGCCGCCCTTCTGGTGGTACTTCGCGCGGCCGCGCATCAGCCGCTCACCCGCGAGGACGGCGACGGCGAAAAGGAGCACGAGGCCGGAGAGCTGGGTGGCGGCGTGGAAGTTGAAGGTGCCCTTCCAGACCAGGTAGACGCCGACCGAGACGGTCTTCACGCCGAAGTACTGCACGGTCGCGAAGTCGGTGAGGACCTCCATCATCACCAGCGCCAGGCCCGCGGCGATCGACGGACGCGCCAGCGGGAGCAGCACCTTCCTGAACGCACGGGCGCGGCTCGCACCGAGCGTGCGGGCGGCGTCGTAGGTGCTGGGAGCCTGCTCGACGAGAGCGGCCCGCACCATGAGGTAGACGTAGGGGTAGAGGGTCAGCGACATCACGACGACGGCCCCGCCGAGCGACCGCACCTCGGGCACCCAGACGTCCGGACCGAGCAGCGAGCGCAGCGCGCCCTGCACCGGGCCGGAGACGTCGAAGGTGGAGAGGAAGACGAAGCCGAGGATGTACGCCGGCATCGCCAGCGGCAGCACGAGGAGCCACACGAGCACGTCACGGAAGGGGAAGCGGTACGCCGTGACCAGCCAGGCGAGCCCGCCGCCGACGACGAGCGTGCCGAGCCCGACCCCGAGCATCAGGCCCAGGGTCGTGAGCACCATCGACCCGAGGCCACGGGGCAGCTGCACAGACTCCGAGAAACCCGCGTCGACCACGACCGCGACGACCGGTGTCGCGACGAGGGCGGCGATCACCAGCACCAGCAGGGACCACGCAGGACGGCCGGCTCCCGTCCTGCGACGGGGCCGGCCTGGTGCGCGCTGCGGTGCGGGGTCGGTGAGGACCGCGGGCTGGGTCACTTGTACCCGGCCTCCGCGAGCAGGTCGGTGGCCTCGGCGTTGAGGTCGCCGTACGCCTCGGGGTTGAGCGGCATCCGCTTGAAGTTGCCGAACTTCGCGATGAGCGGCTCGGGAGCGACGTCGGGGTTGACCGGGTACTCGTGGTTGCCGTCGACGAAGTCGCTCTGGCCGGTGGTCGCCAGCCAGGTGATCAGCTGCTGGGCCTGCTGCTTGTTGTCGGAGGCCTTCACCACGCCGGCCCCGGAGATGTTGATGTGCGTGCCCGCGCCCTCCTGGCTGGCCCAGTAGAGCTTGACGTTGAGGTCGGGATTGTCGCTGATCTCGCGGGCGTAGTAGTAGTGGTTGACCAGCGCGACGTCACAGGCGCCGGAGTCCACGGCCTCGAGCAGCAGGATGTCGTTGCTCATGATCTGCACGTCGTTGGCGACCCAGCCCTTGACGATGTCGAGGGTCTTCTCGCGGCCGTAGAGGTCGATCAGGCTGGCCACGAGCGACTGCGTGTAGGCCTCGGTCTCGTCGCGCATGCACAGCCGCCCCTTCCACTTGGGGTCGGTGAGGCCGGCGTAGGTCTCCTTCGGGTCGAACTCGGAGGGGTCGACCGCGTCGGGGTTGTAGGCCACGGTGCGGGCCCGCAGCGCCAGGCCGAACCAGCGGTCCTGCGGGTCACGGAGGTCCTCGGGGACGGCCTGGTCGAGCTTGGCGGACGTCAGCGGCTGGAGCACGTCCTCGCGGGCGGCGTTCCAGAGGTTGCCGGCGTCCACGGTCATGTAGACGTCGGCCGGCGTGCTCTGCCCCTCGGCCTTGAGCCGCTGCAGCAGCTCGGCGTCGTCGCCGTAGAGGAAGTCGACGGTGATCCCGGTCTGGTCGGTGAACTCCTTGAAGGCCTCCTCCAGGTCGTAGTGCCGGGCGGAGTAGACCTGGATGTCGGCCTGCTCCTCGCCGATGCCGAGGACGCCGCACCCGGACACCGCGGCCGACAGGGCGACGGCGGCAGCGGAGACGGCCAGCAGAGAACGTCGGGGCACAGGTTTCTCTCCTCACGAGCGACCAGGGCTCGGACGACGGCGGGACGGGACCTAAGGTAAGCCTAACCTCCGCTCGGAACAGCCTTCCACGAGGCCTGCGTCACACGCCTTCAGGCCCAACGGCCCTGCCCCGCCCCAGCCTCGAGGGGGACGGTGAAAGGACGGGGCGTAGTTGCAGGGAGACGTGCCATGACCGACCAGGAAGGGTTCGAGGCCCAGAGAGAAGCCCAGCGCGAGACGTTCGGCAAGTCCGACAAGGCCACCCGCGAGCGCATCTGGGAGGGCCTGTCGAAGTACCTCGCCGCCGAAGCCAGCCATGCCCGCAAGGCGGCCGCCGCCGAGAAGAGACGGGCGCAGGCCGAGGACGAGGAGGACCGGGACCGGCGAGGCTCGTGATGACCGCCGGCACCCAGGCCTCGGGCGTCGAAGCGTGGGCGCAGGCGCGCCGCCGGCTCGACGGGCTGCCCGGAGGGCGCGGGCTCAACATCGCCCACGAGGCCGTCGACCGGCATGTCGCCCATGGACGCGGCGCCACGACCGCGGTACGGGCCGTCGCGGAGGACGGGAGCCTGACGGCCGTGTCCTACGCGGAGCTGTCCGCGCTGACCTCGGCGTTCGCCGACGTCCTCGACGACCTCGGGGTGCGTCGTGGGGACACGGTGTTCTCGCTGCTCGGGCGTGGCCTCGACGTGTACGTCACTGCGCTCGGCACCCTCAAGCACGCCTCGGTGTTCTGCCCGCTGTTCACCGCCTTCGGTCCCGAGCCGATCCGGCAGCGGCTCGTCCTCGGCCACGGCCGCGTCCTCGTGACCACGGGCGAGCTGTACCGGCGGCGGGTGGCCGCGCTCCGCGACGACCTGCCCGAGCTCGAGCACGTGCTGCTCGTCGACGCCGACCCCGGGGAAGTCGAGGGGACGCTCTCGCTGCACGCGCTGATGAGCCGGGCTCCCTCGACGTACGACATCCCCGACACCGACCCGGAAACCCCGGCGCTGCTGCACTTCACCAGCGGCACGACCGGTACGCCGAAGGGCGCGCTGCACGTGCACGAGGCGGTGGTGGCCCACTACGCCACGGCCGCCCACGCGCTGGGGCTGCGGTCCGGCGACGTGTTCTGGTGCACCGCCGACCCGGGCTGGGTCACCGGCACGTCGTACGGCATCATCGCGCCGCTGACCCACGGCGCCACCGTGGTCTCCGACACCGGCGACTTCTCCGCGCGACGGTGGTACCGCATCCTCGAGGAGCAGCGGGTCACGGTCTGGTACACCGCACCCACGGCGCTGCGGATGCTCATGCGCGCCGGTGCCGGACTCGTCGAGGACTACGACCTGTCGTCGCTGCGCCACATCGCGAGCGTCGGTGAGCCGCTCAACCCCGAGGTCGTCGTGTGGGGCCAGGACACCTTCCACCGCCCGGTGCTCGACAACTGGTGGCAGACCGAGACAGGCGCCATCATGATCAGCAACGAGCCCGGCGTCCCCGTGCGCCCGGGCTCCATGGGCCGCCCCGTCCCCGGTGTGGAGGCGGCCGTGCTCGCCCGTGACGAGGACGGGAACGTCCGGGTGGACGACCTGGAGGTCTGCGAGCTGGGCGCGGGCGGCACCGGCGAGCTCGCGCTGCGCCCCGGCTGGCCCTCGATGTTCCGCACCTACCTCGGCGAGGAGAGGCGCTACGAGCGCTGCTTCGTCGGCGGGTGGTACCTCACCGGAGACGTCGTGCGCCGCGACGAGGACGGCTGGTACTGGTTCGTGGGGCGCGGCGACGACGTGATCAAGTCCGCCGGGCACCTGATCGGGCCGTTCGAGGTCGAGAGCGTCCTCCTGGAGCACCCGGCGGTCGCCGAGGCGGGCGTGATCGGCAGGCCCGACCCGGTCGCCGGCGAGGTGGTCAAGGCGTTCGTCACGGTCAGCGACGGCGTCGAGGCAGACGACGACCTGCGCCGCGACATCGTCGCCTTCGGGCGCCGGCGCCTCGGCTCGGTGGCCCCGCGCGAGGTGGTCTTCGACCAGCACCTCCCCCACACCCGCAGCGGCAAGGTGATGCGGCGCCTGCTCAAGGCACGCGAGCTCGGCCTGCCCGAGGGTGACCTCTCCACGCTGGAGCGTGACTCATGAGCAGACGAACCCGGACCAAGCAGCCCCTGCCCGTCGCTGCCACGAGCGCGCCCGGACCACCCGACCGCCTCGCCCTGCTGCGGGAGATGACCGCGATCCGGCTCTTCGAGGAGCGGTGCGTCGAGCTCTACAGCGGCGGCGCGATCCGCGGGTTCCTGCACGTCGCCAGCGGAGAGGAGGCGGTGGCGGTCGGCGTCATCTCCACGCTCACCGAGGACGACGCCGTGGTGTCCACCTACCGCGAGCACGGGCACGCACTCGCGCGCGGCGTCCCCATGGAGTCCGTGATGGCGGAGATGTACGGCAAGGTGACCGGCTGCAGCCGCGGCCGGGGCGGGTCCATGCACCTGTTCGACGTCTCCCGGCGCTTCTACGGAGGCAACGCGATCGTCGGAGGCGGGCTGCCCGTGGCGGTCGGGCTCGCTCTGGCGGACAAGATGCGCGGGCGTCGCGCTGTGACGGTCTGCTTCTTCGGCGACGGCGCCTTCGCCGAGGGCGAGTTCCACGAGTCCATGAACCTCGCCGCGCTGTGGCGGCTGCCGGTGCTCTTCGCCTGCGAGAACAACCTGTACGCCATGGGCACGGCGATCGGGCGGGCCCAGGCCGAGACCGACCTCGCGCTGCGCGCCTCGGCGTACGGCATGGCCTCCTGGGCCGTCGACGGGATGGACGTGCTTGCCGTCGAGCACGCCGCCCGCAACGCGGTCGACCGGGTTCGCAACGGTGGCGGTCCCTGCTTCCTGGAGCTGCGGACCTACCGGTTCCGGGCCCACTCGATGTACGACCCCGAGCGCTACCGCGACAAGGAGGAGGTCGCCCGGTGGCGTGAGCGGGACCCGCTCGACCTGCTGGCACGGCAGCTGCGCGAGGACGGCGAGCTCCACGCCGACGCCTTGGAGGCGATGGCCGAGGAGCTGAACGCCGCGATCGACGTGGCCGTCGAGGCGGCGGAGAAGGCGCCGCTCGAGCCGGTGGAGGACCTGACCCGGTTCGTGCTGAGCGAGCCGCAGGGGGTGACTGCGCCATGACCACCACCACGTCCCGCCCTTCCGGGCAACGGTCCGCCGCCACCGTCGAGACCACCTACCGCGAGGCGATGCGCGAGGCACTCCGGGAGGCGCTGCGCGAGGACGACCGCGTCTTCCTGATGGGCGAGGACGTCGGGAGGTACGGCGGCTGCTTCGCCGTCAGCCTCGGCCTGCTCGAGGAGTTCGGCCCTGAGCGGATCCGCGACACACCCCTGTCGGAGTCCGGCTTCGTCGGCGCAGGCATCGGTGCCGCCATCGCGGGGATGCGGCCGATCGTCGAGATCATGACTGTGAACTTCAGCCTGCTGGCCCTGGACCAGATCCTCAACAACGCCGCGACCCTGCTGCACATGTCGGGAGGGCAGGTGCAGGTGCCGCTGGTGATCCGGATGACCACCGGGGCGGGGCGCCAGCTCGCCGCCCAGCACTCCCACAGCCTGGAGGGCTGGTACGCCCACATCCCCGGACTCAAGGTCATCGCACCCGCCACCCTCGAGGACGCCCGCGGCATGCTGTGGACAGCGCTCGAGGACCCCGACCCGGTCCTGCTGTTCGAGCATGGGTCGCTCTACAACATGGGCGGCACCCTCGCCGAGGACGCGGGCCACGTCGACATCCAGCGGGCCGCCGTACGACGACCGGGGCGCGACCTGACCCTGGTGAGCTACGGCGGCTCGTTGCCCAAGACCCTCGAGGCTGCCGAGACCCTGGCCGCCGACGGCATCGATGCCGAGGTCCTCGACCTGCGCAGCCTTCGGCCGCTGGACGACGAGACGATCGCCGCGTCAGTCGGCCGCACGCACCGCGCCGTCGTCGTGGACGAGGGGTGGCGCAGCGGAGGCCTCTCGGCGGAGGTCAGCGCCCGGCTCACCGAGCAGTGCTTCTTCGACCTCGACAGCCCCGTGGAGCGCGTCTGCTCGGCGGAGGTGCCGATGCCCTACGCCCAGCACCTCGAGGAGGCCGCGCTCCCCCAGCCCGAGAGCATCGTCGCAGCGGCCCGGAGGGTGGTGGGTTGAGTGCCCGAGTTCA
The DNA here is from genome assembly GCA_963823965.1 of uncultured Actinomycetota bacterium. Classification (GTDB taxonomy): domain Bacteria; phylum Actinomycetota; class Actinomycetes; order Propionibacteriales; family Nocardioidaceae; genus Nocardioides_C. Next base: position 780,411 of record CAWGNO010000002.1, read on the forward strand.
CCATGCCCTCGCTCGGCGCCGACATGGACTCCGGCACGCTGGTGGAGTGGCTGGTGCACGAGGGCGACACTGTGCACCGCGGTGACCCGATCGCTGTGGTGGACACCGACAAGTCCGCGATCGAGGTGGAGTCGTTCGACGACGGCGTCGTGCGTGAGCTTCTCGTGGCCCCTGGGACGAAGGTCGCTGTCGGCACGCCCCTGGCGTCGCTCGCACCGCTCGGGGTCGCCGAGGCCGCCGAGGCCGCCGAGACCCAGTCGAAGACGGCACCGCGACGTCGGCGAGCAGGTGAGGTGGGCAAGGCGCGGGGCCCGGCTCCCCCGCCTCGGATACCGGAACCTCGCACGCCTACGACCGCACCTGTTCACGCCGCGGCCCCGCCGCTGCGGCACCACGCCGCCGAGCTCGGCGTGGACCTGACGAAGGTCTCCGGGACCGGTCCGCACGGGCAGGTCACGCGCGCCGACGTGGACCGGGCGGCGCGGGTCACCTCCGCCCCGACCGAGGGCGCGGCCACGGACGAGAGAACGGCAACGGACACGGCAGTCGGCGCCGATCACCGGCGCCTCCGCGTCTCGCCCTACGCGCGACGGCTCGCCCGCGAGCTGGGTGTGGACCTCACCAGGGTGCGGGGTACCGGCCGCGGCGGGTCCGTCCGCGCCGAGGACGTGCTCGGAGCGGGAGCTCCCGCCGGCGACGCGCCACGAGAGACCGGGGCGCCGCCGCCCGAAACCGCACGCGAGACCGCGCCGCCGCCCGCGACGGTGTCCGCCACCGGCCCGCGGGCCACGATCGCGGCCTTGATGTCCCGCGCCAAGCGGGAGATCCCGCACTACTACGTCGCCACCACCGTGGACCTGGGTGCGCTGCAGGAGTGGCTGCGCCGGACGAACCGGGAGCGGCCGGTGCGCGAGCGGATCGTCCCCGCGGCAGCGCTGCTGAAGGCCACCGCGCTCGCCCTGCGGCAGCACCCCGAGCTCAACGGCTTCTGGACAGACGGCCGCTTCGAGGCCGGTCAGGACGTCCACCTCGGGGTGGCTGTCAGCGTGCGCGGAGGCGCGCTCGTCGCCCCCGCGATCCACCGGACCGCCGACCTGGAGCTCCCCGAGGTGATGGCGGCGTTGCGCGACCTGGTCGCGCGTGCCCGGGCCGGACGGCTGCGCCGCGCCGAGCTCGCCGACCCGACGTTCACCGTCACCGACCTCGGTGACCAGGGCGTCGAGGAGGTCATCGGCGTGATCTACCCGCCGCAGGTGGCGCTGCTGGGCGTCGGGCGAATCGTCGAACGCCCCTGGGCCGACGGTGCGATGATCGGGGTACGGCCGACGGTGCGCCTCACGCTCTCCGGAGACCATCGCGCGACCGACGGCGCCACGGGGGCACGCTTCCTGAACACCCTCGAGCGCCTTCTCCAGCAGCCGGAGGAGCTATGACCATCACCCAGGACGACGCCCGCGCCATGGTCGCCCGAGCGGTACGCCGGATCGTTCCGGACGCCGACGTCAGCACGGTCTCGCCCGACGCGGACCTGCGCCGCGCCTTCGAGCTGGACTCGCTGGACTTCCTCGGCTTCGTGGAGCTCCTGGTCGACGACAGCGGCGTACGCCTCGACGAGGACGACTACCCGGACCTCGCCACCACCGCAGGTGCCGCGGACCTGCTCGTCCGGCGAAGCGCCTGAAAGCCGTGGACGCTGCAGCGCCGCGCGGGCCTCTGGGCCGTCCCGAGGTCTCCCGCGTCGTCGTGATCCTGGTCGGGCTCGCCGCCGGCTTCCTCGTGATCGCCGGGCTGCGCAGCCTCTCGGAGATCATCGGCCCGGTCTTCCTGGCCTTCGTCCTGGTGATCGCCACCCAGCCGATGCGCACCGCCGCCGAGCGACGTCGCATCCCCGGGTGGATCGGGAGCCTCGTCGCGATCGTCACCATCTACCTCGGGCTCGTCGGCTTCACCCTGGCGATGACCGTCGCGGTGGGGCGCTTCGCCTCGCTGCTGCCGGGCTACCAGGCCCAGGCCAACGACATGGTCGACTCGGTGGTCGCCTGGCTCGCCCGGCTCGGCGTCGGGGACAGCCAGATCCAGCAGCTCTCCAGCGGGCTCGACCTGAACCGGGTCGTCTCCCTCGCCGGCAGCGTCGCGAGCGGGCTGCTGAGCGTGCTCTCCAGCCTGTTCCTGGTGATCACGCTGGTGCTGTTCATGGTGGCCGACTCCTCCCGCTTCTCGGCGAAGCTGCAAAGGCTTCCGGTGGCCCACGCGCCGTTCGTGGAGGCGCTGACCGCCTTCGGTGTGTCGACCCGCCGCTACCTGGTGGTCTCGACCGTCTTCGGCCTCATCGTGGCCGTCTTCGACACCATCGCGCTCGCCTGGCTCGGCGTGCCCGCGGCGGTGCTGTGGGGGCTGCTCGCCTTCATCACGAACTACATCCCCAACATCGGCTTCGTGATCGGCCTGGTGCCACCGGCAGTGATCGGGCTGCTCGAGGGCGGGCCACGCCTGATGATCTACGTGATCATCGTCTACAGCGTCCTCAACGTGGTGATCCAGAGCATCATCCAGCCGAAGATCGTGGGCGACGCCGTGGGGCTCTCGACCACGATCACGATGATCTCGCTGGTCTTCTGGGCCTACACGCTCGGTGCTGTCGGGGCGCTCCTGGCGGTTCCGCTCACGCTGTTCACCAAGGCACTGCTCGTCGACGCGGACCCGAGGTCCCAGTGGCTCAAGCCGCTTCTGTCGGGGAGTCCCCCGGAGGCGGCGACCCGGACGCGCCGACCGCGCCGGGCCGTCGTACCGAAGGCACGACGAGCGCCGAAGGAACCAGCAGCACCGCCACGAGGAGAAGGGCGTTGAGCACCCCGACCCGGTCAGCGACGAAGCCCAGCACCGGTGGGCCGGCCAGGAACGCCGTGTAGCCGATCGTCGCCACCACGCTGACCCGGGCGGGCGCGTGCGCGGGCTCGTCGGCCGCGGCGCTCATCCCCACGGGGAAGCCGAGGGAGGCCCCGAGACCCCACAGGCAGATGCCCGCCACGACCAGGACCGGATCCCCGCCGAGCACCACCAGGAGCACCCCCGCCGCGGCGACGGCCATGCTCGTCCACAGCACCCGCACACGCCCGAAGCGGTCGAGGACGCCCGGGCCGGCCACCCGCCCCGTCGTCATGGCGGCGACGAAGAGGGCGAACCCGGCCGCACCCAGCCAGGCCGATACGTCGTACCCGTCCACGAGGGCGACCGCCAGCCAGTCGTTGGCCACCCCCTCGGTCAGCGCCATCGCGAGCACCATCACCCCGATCGCGACGGTGCGTGGCTCCCGCCAGGCCCGCCACGAGCTCCCTGGACCGCCATCGGGCTCGGCCCCGGGGTCGGCTCCCGGGGCGACCCCAGGGTCGGCCGCCACGAACCGGCGTACGGCGAGGGGCGCGGCCGTCGCCACGACGAGGGCGACCAGCCCGAGATGCCAGGCGACGGCCAGACCGATGCCTGCGGAGAGGGCTCCGAGCGCCGCACCCGCGACCGTCCCGAGACTGAACGCGGCGTGGAACCGCGGCATGATCGTGCGTCCGAGGCGGTGCTCGACGGCGGCCCCCTCGACGTTCATCGCCACGTCCCAGGTACCCGAGCCGTAGCCGAGCAGCAGCAGTCCCGCCGCGGCCGCCCAGCTCGCCGACCACAGGCCGGTACCGAGTCCGGTGACCAGCAGACCGAGGGCGCCCAGCACGGCTGCCGCACCGACCACCCGCGCCGCGCCGAGGCGGCGCACCCAGGCTCCCGCGGTCGGGAGCGCCACGACCGAGCCGACGGACAGGGCCAGGAGCAGCACGCCCAGCCGACCCGGGGTGAGGTCCAGCGCCGAGCGGACCTCGGGGATGCGCGCGACCCAGCTCGCGAACGCGAAGCCGTTCAGGGCGAAGACCACTGCGACCGCGTTGCGGGCGCGGAGCGTGGAGACGTCGAGGGTGCGCACGACGTCCCATTCTGGCCGACCCGACGGAACCGGGTCCGCGGCAGGAGGGTCCAGCGCGGTCAGGACCGGTCAGCAGCCGCCCGCGTCAGCGGCCCGGTCAGCGGCGCCCCGGTCAGCGCCGACGGTCCTCGTGTGCTGCCACGCGCTCTTCGGCCGTCGGCTCGTGGCGGGAGCGCTGGGGCGCGATCTCGACCGGGCAGTGGCCCTCACGGACCAGCATCCGGGCCAGCGAGCCGAGGTAGATGCCCAGCGGGGCCCCGTGGCCCCGGCGGCCGACGACGATCAGGTCGGCGTCCTCGGTGACGGCGACGAGCGCCTGCCCGGCGTACTCGTGCCGGAGCTCGATCTCCACGACCACGTCTGGGTACACGTCCCGGAACGGGGCGAGGGTCTCCTCGAGCCGGGAGCGGGCCTCGGGCATCCACTGGTCGGAGGCGAGCTCGGAGTAGCCGATGTCGTCGTAGGCGGTCGGCAGGCGCCAGGCGTGCAGCACGGCGAGCCTCGCCCCCCGGCGCCGGGCCTCGGCGAAGGCGAGGACCAGGGCGTCGTGGGAGGCGTTGGAGTCGTCCACGCCGACGACGACTCGGCCGGTCTCGCTCCCCGGCTCCCACCGGTCGGGGACGCTCACCACGGGGCAGTGCGCCCGCGCCGCGACCCCGGTGGTGGTGGAGCTCGTCAGCACGCGGCCGGCCAGCGACCGGGACCGGTGACCCAGCACGATCACCGAGGCGTCCTCGCCCTCGTCGACGAGGACCCCGACGCGGCTGCCGCCCTTGACGGTCCTGCTCACCCGGACCCCCGGCTCGAGGTCGCGCGCAAGCCGCGCGGCGTCGTCCGCGAGCCGGTTGCCCACCTCCGTGAACGACTCGACGCTGAACAGCGGCATCATCGCGGTCATCGGGGCGGTCTCGTGCACCGCGTGCACGAACCGGATACCGGTACCCCTGCGACGCGCCTCGGCCACGGCGTACCGCACCGCTCGCTCGCTCTGCTCGCTCCCGTCGACACCGACCACCACGGGCGTGACGCTGCTCTGCTCGACCATCTCGTCCTCCTCCTCGCTCACCCCAAGACTCGCCCACTCCACGACGCGTTTCGAGTGCCGTCCGCCACCTCACGGAGGGGACGTTCGGCCCTGGGGGACAGGAGGGGAACGGGCGACGATTGCGACACGAAGAGACCTCGAGGAGGTGGCGGCAATGCTGGTCCGGGACGTGATGAGCGCACCGGCTGTCACGGTGGCCCCCAGGACGTCGGTGAAGCAGGGGTTGCGGCTCCTGGACCGTCACCACGTCACGGCCCTGCCGGTGGTCGGCTCCGACGGTCACCTCCTCGGCGTGGTCAGCGAGGCCGACCTGCTGCACGACGCCGTCCGCCACGACGACCGCACGTCCCTGATTCCCCACGAGCACGCGCACAGCGCGGCGCGCAGCGTCGAGGACGTGATGTCGACGCTGTCGATGACCGTCTCCCCGGACAGCGACCTCAGCGAGGCCGTCGAGCTGATGACCGGCACCGCCGTGAAGAGCCTGCCCGTGGTGGAGCGCGGCCGTGTCGTCGGCGTGGTCAGCCGGAGCGACGTCGTGCACCTGCTCGCCCGCAGCGACGACCAGATCTGCTCGGAGATCGACGAGCTGCTGCGCAGCGCCGAGCTGGAGTACCTCGTCGAGGTCGAGGACGGGCGGGTCGTCCTCGACGGCTCCCAGGACCCCCACCAGCGCCGGGTCGCGGAGGTCATCGCTGGCTCGGCCGAGGGCGTTCTCTCGGTCGGCTTCCGCGACTGACCCCGGCGGCCGCGACGGCTACCGGCCGAGGCGCTCGACGATGCCTCGGAGCAGGGCTGCCTGCCCCACGTGCTGGGCATCGTCGTTGACCACGCTCACCAGGCGCACCGCCCGGGTGACGGGCGGGTCCCACCGACGGTCGACGACCTCGCCGTACTCCTCGTCTCCGAGCCCCTCGACGTAGGCGACCGTGGCCGCGTGGACGGCGTCGTGGTAGCCGGTCAGCAGGTCCGCCGGTACGTCGACCGCGGCGACCTGCTCCGAGGTGTGCCCGAAACCGTGGTCCCCCGCACCGAACGGAAGCCCGAACTGCTCCCTCCAGCCGTCGCGGTGCCACACCTGCTCCGTCCCGGCCAGGTCGGCGACGTGGTCGTCCTGGATCCGGGTGAGGTGCCAGACGAGCCAGGCGATCGTGTTCGCGTCCGGATCGACCCGGTAGGTGAGCTGCTCGCCGGTCAGGCCGTCGACGGCGCGGTGGACGGACTGCTGAACGCGGTCGAACGCGTCGAGCAGCAGGGCGTTGGCTACGGGCACGAGGGCTCCTCGTCTCCAGGGGGCGACCTGTTCCCGAGTATGCCTGCGCAGGTGTAGACCTGGGGAGAAACTGGTCGGCGGCGGCCGATGAGTTCCGGTCCTCGCGGAGGTCCACCTCCCCGAGAACCACCGCCACCACGTCAGGAGCACCCCATGAACCGCATGATCTTCGTGAACCTCCCCGTCGCCGACCTCCGTCGCTCCGTCGACTTCTGGAAGCGGCTCGGGTTCTCGTTCAACGCGCAGTTCACCGACGACAAGGCCGCGTGCATGGTGGTCAGCGACCTGGCGTGCGTGATGCTGCTGACCGAGGACTTCTTCTCGACGTTCACGCCGAGGCGCGTCGCCGACCCCCACGAGCGCACGGGCGCGATCATGGCGCTGTCCGCCGGCAGCCGCGAGGAGGTGGACGCCCTCGCGGACGACGCCCTGGCCACAGGAGGGTCCGCGGCGAACCCGCCGCAGGACGAGGGGTTCATGTACGGACGGAGCTTCCACGACCCCGACGGGCACCTGTGGGAGGTGCTGTACATGGATCCCGCCGCCCTCGAGGTGCAGCCAGTGCCCCAGCCGGCAGGGACGGGGGCCTGAGCATGGCGACGCCCACCCGTACCAGCCAGCGAAGCACGACTTCGGGCCCCGCCGACCTGCCGACCGGGGACCTCTCGGGTCTGGAGCGCTATCGCCCCGAGCTCCTCGCGCACTGCTACCGGATGATGGGCTCGGTCCACGACGCCGAGGACCTGGTCCAGGAGACCTACCTGCGGGCGTGGAAGTCCCAGGGCACCTTCGAGGGACGCTCCTCGATGCGCACCTGGCTCTACCGCATCGCGACGAACGCCTGCCTGACCGCGCTGCAGAGCCGTGGGCGCCGGCCGCTGCCGACCGGGCTGGGACAGGAGGCCTCCGACCCGTTCGGCAGCCTCGTGGAGCGCCCCGAGGTGCCCTGGCTCGAGCCGGTACCCGACGCGCTCGTCTCCGACCTCCCCGACGACCCGGCGTCGGTGGTCACCTCACGGGAGAGCCTGAGGCTGGCGTTCGTCGCCGCCCTGCAGAACCTGCCCCCACGGCAGCGCGTGGTGCTCGTGCTCCGCGAGGTCCTGGCCTGGCGAGCGGCCGAGGTCGCCGACCTGCTCGGCACCAGCACAGCCGCGGTCAACAGCCTGCTGCAGCGCGCCCGCGCCCAGCTCGACGAGGCGTCGCTCACCCGGGACGACGTGGTGGAGCCCACCGACCCCGAGCACCGTGAGCTGCTCGACGGCTACGTCGCCGCCTTCGAGAGGTACGACGTCGCTGCCATCGTCGAGATGTTCACCGACGACGCCGTGTGGGAGATGCCTCCGTTCACCGGGTGGTACCACGGAGCCCGCGCGATCGGCGACCTCATCTCGACCCAGTGCCCGGCCAGCGGCCCCGCCGACATGCGGATGCTGCGCACCGACGCCAACGGCCAGCCCGCCTTCGCGCTCTACATGCGCGATGCGGACGGGGTCCACCGCGCCTTCCAGATCCAGGTGCTCACCGTCACCGGGCACCGCGTCTCGCACGTCGGCTGCTTCTTCGACACGGGGCTGTTCGGTGCCTTCGGCCTGCCGGAGGTTTACCCGGGGTGACCGGCCGGCCCTCCACCCCGGGGTCGCCCTGGGGCGGGGTGGAGCTCCTGGAGCGCGCCGTCGCCTACACCCGCGGCAGCCTGGCGCTCGTGCGTCCCGGGCTGATGGGCGCCCCGACCCCGTGCGACCGGTGGACCCTCCACGACCTGCTGGTGCACATGGACGACTCCCTCACCTCGCTCCACGAGGCGGGGTCGGTACGCCGGGTCGGGGTGGCCCTCGCTCCCGTGCCTCCGGGGGACCTCGTGGGCGCTCTGCGCACCCGGGCCTGCCAGCTCCTCGCCGACTGGGCCGCCGAGGCCCCGGAGCCCTCGACGGCACGTCCCCGGGGCACGCGCCACGACGTCCTGGTGGCGGGGCGTTCCCTCACGAGTCCCGTGCTCACCAGCGCGGGTGCGCTGGAGGTGGCCGTCCACGGCTGGGACGTCGCCGTCGCCTGCGGCGCGGACCGCCCGCTCCCCGACGCCCTTGCCCTCGACCTGCTCCGGGTCGCTCCCCTGCTCGTCGCCGACGAGGACCGCCCCGCCCGCTTCTCCGCTGCCCTGCCGGCCGGGCCTGCGGCCTCCCCGGGCGAACGGCTGCTGGCGTTCCTCGGCCGCCGGGCGCCGTGGCCCTGACCGCGACAGGAGGTCAGGTCAGCAGGACGAGCAGCAACGGCAGGAGCGCGGCGGTGGCGAGGGCGTTGAGCGCCATGGCCAGCGTGGAGAACGCCCCCTCGGTCGGGTGCTCCTCGAGGGCACGCGAGGTGCCGATGCCGTGCGAGGCCGCTCCCACGGCCAGCCCCCGCACGCGCAGGTCACGGAAGCGGAGCACGCTCAGGAGGGCGGGACCGGCGACAGCGCCGAGGATGCCCGCGAGGATCGTGAACACCGCGGTGAGAGCCGGGATCCCGCCGAAGGTCTCCGACAGCGCGATCGACACCGGGGTCGTCGCGGACTTCGGCGCCATCGACAGGGCCAGCTCCTCGCTCCCGCCGAGCCACCGGGTCACCAGGTAGGCGACCACGATGGAGGCGGTCGAGCCGGCGAGCAGCCCCGCGGCGATCGGCCCGGCGCTGCGGCGTACCAGGCTCCGCTCGTAGTACAACGGGAGGGCGAGCGCGACGGTGGCCGGCCCGAGGAGCAGCAGGAAGAGACTCCCCCCTGCCATGTAGTCGTCGTAGTCGACACCGAGGACGAGCAGGGTGGCTCCGGTGAGGACGATGGCGACCAGGGTCGGGTTGAGCGAGGCGTGCCGCCCGGTCCCCTCCCAGAGCCGGCGGGCCAGGCCGTAGGCCGCCAGCGTCAGTGCCGCACCGAACACCGGGGACCCGACGAGCCAGTGCCACGCCTCCTGCAGGTGCAGCGTCACCGGACCACCTTCCGTGCCCCGGCGGCCCGGAGCGCGAGCGCGGTCACGGCGGCGGTGACCAGGAACCCGGCCAGCCAGGAGAGGACGAGTCCGCCGGCGATGGGCAGCGCGTCCGCGCGCAGTCTCCCGAGGTGGGCAACCACCCCGACACCGGCCGGGACGTAGAGCAGGGGCAGGTACCGCAGCAGCGCCTGCGGGCCGCGGACCAGGCCGGACGAGGACGGCGGGCGGCGGACCAGCAGCAGACCGAGCATGATCACCATCCCGACGATGGGCCCCGGCACGGGCGCCTCCAGGGCGCGCACGACGACCTCGCCGACGACCTGGCACAGCAGCAGGGCGACCAGTCCGGTGAGCATGCCTCTCCTTCTCGCGGGGAGGCTGCAGTCTCTCGCACCCGGGATGCGGGCCGGTCGGGTGCCCATGCCGGTGCCTGGCATGCGCATCCGGGTATGGGTGAAACGCCTGCGCGCGGGGCGGGCCGTTCGTACAGTGGCGCGTATGGGACAAACTGCGCCCCTCGAGCCGCCGCCCTACCTCTCGACGGCGGACCAGGGCGCCCGCGTCCGGTGGCTGCTCCTGCTGTCGGGGGTGTTCCTGGCCATCCAGGTCTCCGAGACCGACTTCGGCGCCGTCCCCGGGGCTCAGCCCACGGGGATCTTCTGGTTCGCCGCCGGCTGCTTCCTGCTGTGGCTCGTGTACGCCGCGCGGAGCCGCCTGGCACGTGGGCTGGTCGTGGTCACGTCGCTCGGGGGCACGCTCGTCTACGGCCTCGGTGCGCTGGAGAGCGCCCACGCCGCGATCCTCACCGTCGCCTACCTCGGGCAGGCGCTTCCGCTCCTGGCGGGTCCCGTCCGACGGCACGTCCAGTCGGGGTCCTGACCCCCTGGGACCGCCTGACCCCGGAACCCTCTGCGGGACCGGTCAGATCTCCTCGGGGACCATCTGGATCGCGCCCGACGGGCACTCGGCCACGCAGAGACCGCAGCCCTTGCAGTAGTCGAGGTCGATCAGGTACTTCTCCCCCGGTTGCCCGAGCTTGATCACCGCGTTGTCCGGGCACACCCCGTAGCAGTTGTCGCAGCTGAAGCAGTTGCCGCAGGACATGCACCGCCGCGCCTCGTACAGCGCGTTCGACTCGTCGAGCCCCTGCACCACCTCGTCAAAGGTCGACTCGCGGCGCGCTCGCTCCAGCAGCGGCCGGTGGGTCCGCGGCGCGTCGGCGTAGTACCAGGTGTTGAGGGTGTCGTACGTCGCGAGCGCCGGTCGCGCGGTGGGCTCGGGGGCGGCGCCCGACAGCCAGGCGTCGATGTTCCTCGCCGCCCGCTTGCCGTGGCCGACGGCGACGGTGACCGACCGCTCGTAGGGCACCATGTCGCCGCCGGCGAAGACGCCCGAGCAGCCGGTCATCATGTCGGGGCCGACCGCGACCACGCCGTGGTCCACGACCAGGCCGGGCACGCCGTCGAGCAGCGAGAGGTCGGTGTCCTGGCCGAGGGCGAGGACGAGCGAGTCGGCGTCGAGCTCCTCGAGCTCACCGGTCGGCTGGGGGAAGCCGGTGTCGTCGAGCTCCATCTTCTCGATCACGAGCCTGCCCTCGTCGACCTGCTTGATGGTGGTCAGCCACTTGAAGAGCACGCCCTCCTCGGAGGCCTCCATGAACTCCGACTCGTGGGCGGGCATCTTGTCCTTGTTGCGCCGGTAGACCACGACCGCCTCCGAGGCCCCCAGACGCTTCGCCGTGCGGGCGGCGTCCATGGCGGTGTTGCCTCCGCCGTACACGGCGACGCGGCGGCCGAGCAGCGGCTTCTCGCCGGCCTCGAGGTCGCGCAGCATGCTGACGGCGTCGAGCATGTGGGAGGCGGACCCGGCGGGGATGTAGGCGCGCTTGCCGATCTGGGCGCCGACGGCGAGGAAGACCGCGTCGTACTCGTCCCTGAGCGTGTTCAGGTCGGTCACCTTCGAGTCGAGCTCGAGGTGCACCCCGAGGTCGAGGATGCGCTGCACCTCGGCGTCGAGGACGTCGCGCGGGAGGCGGTACTTCGGGATGCCGAAGCGCATCATGCCGCCCGCCATCGGGCCGGCCTCCTTGACGGTGACCTCGTGGCCGCGCCGGGCGAGGTGGTAGGCGGCCGAGAGCCCAGAGGGGCCGGCGCCGATCACCAGCACGTGCTTTCCGGTCGGCGGCACCTCGACGGAGACGGTCCACCCCTCCCGGATCGCCTCGTCGCCGAGGAACCGCTCGACGGAGTTGATCCCGACGGCCTCGTCGAGCTCGGCGCGGTTGCAGGCCGTCTCGCACGGGTGGTAGCAGACCCGGCCCATGATCGCCGGGAACGGGTTGTCCTCCATGATCTTGCGCCACGCGCGCTCGTAGCCGGCGCCGCCCTCCTCGCCCTCGTAGAGCCAGGACTGGACGTTCTCGCCCGCGGGGCAGGCGTCGTTGCAGGGCGGCATCCGGTTCGTGTAGACCGCGCGCTCGGTGCGCCACGAGCCGGTCTTGTTGGCCCGGCTGGAGCCGATGTCCAGGGTGATCGCGAAGGGCTTGTCCATCACGCGTCTCCTCCGCCCGCGACGTCCTGGGCAGCGCCCGGGCCCGCGGGCTCCTCGTCGGGCAGCAGCCCGAACCTCTCGATGTTGCGGTCCGCCTGCGCCTGGAGCCGGGCGACCACGTCCGGCCGGCCGGGGTCGCCGAACAGGTGCGCGTAGCGCCTCTGCAGGCGCAGGTACTCCTCGACCGGGACCCGCCTGCGGATCCGGGAGACCTCGGTGACCGCACCGTGCTCGGCCTCGAAGACGGGGAAGATGCCCGTCTCCTTGGCCAGCCGCGCCAGTCTGATCGTGTCCGCGGACCGGGCGCCCCAGCCGAGCGGGCAGGGCACGAAGACGTGGAGGTAACGGGCGCCTCGGAACGTCATCGCCTTCTCGACCTTGTACTCCAGGTCCCGCAGCTCGGCGACGGTGGCGGTCGCGACGTAGGGGATGTCGTGCGCCATCGCGATCAGCGGGACGAACTTGCCCTGCCCGAACACGTTGCCCGGCTCGTCGCCGACCGGCTTGGTGTTCGCGGTGCGCGCCGCCGGCGGGGTGGCTCCGGAGCGCTGCACGCCGGTGTTCATGTAGCCCTCGTTGTCGTAGCAGACGAAGAGCACGTCGTCGTTGCGCTCGAACATCCCCGAGAGGGTGCCGAAGCCGATGTCGACCGTGCCGCCGTCCCCGGCCTGTCCCACGACCCTGATGTCCTCCCGGCCCTTGGCCCGCAGCGCCGCCGCGACGCCGGCGGCCACGGCCGGACCGTTGCCGAACAGCGAGTGCAGCCACGGCAGCTGCCACGACGACTCGGGGTACGGCGTGGAGAAGACCTCCAGGCAGCCGGTCGAGTTGGCCGCCACGACCTTGCCGCCGGTGGCCCTCATGGCCGCGTCGAGCACGTAGCGGGCGCCGAGCGCCTCACCGCAGCCCTGGCAGGCCCGGTGTCCCGACGTGAGCGTGTTGGACCGCCCCATCCGCGCCTGCACCGAGCGCTGCTCCGGATCGAGAAGCCGGTTGCCCGCGACGAACGTGCCCGTCTGGTAGAGCTTGATCTCCTGGTGAGCCACCACGCCTCCTAGTCGTAGGCCCCGGACGCGACCGTGCCGACGTCGCGCAGCATGTGCTCCGCATGCGGTCCGGGTCGCCTGCCGTGCCGGGACCGGTCCAGCTCGCGCTGCACGAGGTCTAGGTCCAGGTCGAGGAAGTGCAGCCGGGCCGGGTCGATCCGGCCCGCGAGGACGTCGTCGATCAGCCCGCGGAGCGAAGCCCGGGTGATGGGGCGGCCGCCGAGACCGGCGACCACGTCGTACACCTCGGGGGGGAGGCCGCGCAGGGCGTCGCGGGTGTTCTGGCCGACGATGCCGCCCGCGCCGACCGCGAACGCCCGCTCGACCACGACCACCCGCCGGGCGTCGCCCAGCGACTCGCGGACCTCGGCGGCCGGCCACGGGCGGAAGCACTTGATGCCGAGGAGGCCGACGGGGATCCCCTCCTCGCGCAGGTCGTCGACGACCTCCTCGAGCGTGCCGAGCACCGACCCGAGCGCGACGACCACCGTCTCGGCACCCTCGACCCGGTAGGGCTGCACGAGCCCGCCGGACCGGCGACCGAAGGCCCGCTCGAAGTCGCCGGCGATCACCGGGATCTCGTCGAGGGCCTGCATCTGCTTGGCGTGCATGAGGTACTTGACCTCGGCGAACGCCTCCGGCCCGACCATCGCGCCGATCGTGACGGGGTCCGAGGGGTCCAGCATCTGCTGCGGCACGAACGGCGGCAGGAACGCGTCCACCTGCTCCCGGTCGGGCAGGTCGACCCGCTCGAAGGCGTGGGTCAGCACGAAGCCGTCCATGCAGACCATGACCGGGACGGACAGGGCCTCCGCGAGCCGGTAGGCCTGGAGGTGGAGGTCGACGGCCTCCTGGTTGGACTCGGCGTAGAGCTGGATCCAGCCCGAGTCGCGCATCGACATGGCGTCGGAGTGGTCGTTCCAGATGTTGATCGGAGCCCCGATGGCACGGTTGGCCACCGTCATCACGATCGGCAGGCCGAGCCCGGAGGCGTTGAACAGGGCCTCGGCCATGAACAGCAGGCCCTGGCTGGACGTTGCGGTGTAGGTGCGGGCGCCCGCGGCCGAGGCGCCGATGCACGCCGACATGGCGCCGAACTCGGACTCGACCATCATGTACTCGCAGCGCCCGAGGTCCCCGGCGCGCACCATGTCCGAGAGCGTCTCGACGATGTGGGTCTGCGGGGAGATCGGGTACGCCGCGACCACCTCGGGCCGGCACAGCCCGACGGCGGCGGCGACCGCCCGGGACCCCTCGATCTGGCTAAGCACCTGCCATCTCCTCCATCACGGCGAGCACGTGGTCGTGGGCGGCCTCGGCGGCGCGGACGTTGCCCTCGCCGACCGCCCCGGGGAAGCGCGCCCGGATCGCCTCGGTCACGGCCTTCAGGGACACCTGCCCGGTCAGCGCGGCGAACGCGCCGAGCAGCGCCGCGTTCGGCAGCGGTCGGCCGAGGTGCTCGCGCGCCAGCTCGGTGGCCGGGACCGTGACCGCACGTCCGTCGAGGAGGTCGGCGAGCGCCTCGAGGCCGAGGTCGGCGAGGCCGCGGGAGGTGTTCACCAGCAGGTAGCCGTCGGGCCGCAGACCCGCGAACAGGTTGACCTGGTGCAGCAGGGTCGGGTCCTGCACGATCAGGGCGTCGGGCTCGGTGATCGGCTCGTGCAGCCGGATCGGCCTGTCGTCGATCCGGCAGAACGACACCACGGGAGCGCCGGTCCGCTCCGAGCCGAACGTCGGGAAGGCCTGCGCGTGGCGGCCCTCGCCGAACGCCGCCACCGAGAGCAGCTCGGCAGCGGTGACGGCGCCCTGCCCGCCCCTGCCGTGGATCCGTACGCCGAACATCGTGCCTCCCTCCTTCGGAGGCTAGGTCTCCCACGGCGACGCAATAAGGGACCTACGACCCGAACCGGCGGGACCAACCGGCTGGACACCACCAGGGCTCGGCGTGCGTCGCGGCGAGCCGCCTGCCTAGCATCGGGGCGTGGCAGGACCTCAGCGCATCGCACTCGTGCTCGGAAGCGGCGGAGCCCGCGGCTACGCCCACATCGGGATCATCGAGGTCCTCGAGGAACGCGGCTTCGAGATCGTCAGCATCGCCGGCAGCTCCATGGGCGCTCTCGTCGGCGGCCTCCACGCCGCCGGCGGCCTCGACGAGTACGCCGGCTGGGTGAGCAGCCTGAGCCAGCGCGACGTGCTGCGCCTGCTCGACCCCTCCCTCAAGGCGCCCGGCGCGATCCGGGCCGACAAGGTGCTCGCCCACGTCGACGACATCCTCGGCGGCGCCCTGATCGAGGATCTCCCGATCCCCTTCACCGCGGTCGCGACCGACCTGCTCGCCCGCAGGGAAGTGTGGTTCCAGCGAGGCCCGGTCTTCGCGGCGATCAGGGCCTCCATCGCCCTCCCGAGCATGATCCCGCCGGTGATGCTCAACGGTCGCCTGCTCGCGGACGGTGGCCTGATGAACCCGATCCCCATCGCACCCACCGCCGCCGCCCACGCTGACGCCACGGTGGCCGTCTCCCTCGCGGGAGAGCCTCACGGCCAGGCCAGCCGGAGCCCCGTCCAGGAGTCCTCGGAGCCGCGGCCGGTCGAGGAGTGGGCCGAGAGGTTCCGGCGCAGCGCCTCCTCCGTCCTCGACCGCGATCTGGTCCGGCTCGTCGCCGGCAAGCTCAGCCGCGGCCGCACCACCACCCCCGGCAGCGCCGCGGAGGAGGTCATCGAGGAAGAGGAGCTCTTCGGCACCCTCCCGCCCGGCCTTCGCACGCTCGACGTCATGGAGATGTCCCTGGAGGCCCTGCAGAACGTGGTCACGAGGTACCGGCTGGCCGGCTACCCGCCGGACCTGCTGATCAGCGTGCCCAAGAGCGCGTGCCGAACCCTGGACTTCCACAAGGCCGGGGAGATGATCGCGCTCGGCCGCAAGCTCGCCACCGAGGCCCTCGACGCCGGGTTCCCCCGAGGAGAGTGACCGACCGAGCACGTGCACGGCCGGCCGGTCGCGGGGCAGCTCACTCGACCGGCGCGAGCTCCGGGCGCTTGCAGGCACGCTCCTCCTCCGGTGCCCGGCCCAGGAGCCGACCCCACGCCCACGGCGCGAGGTGCGTCGCCAACCAGCCCAGCTCTCGCGCGACGACGACCGGCAGCCGCTCCCCCGGCACGTCCGGAAGCGGCTCACGCCAGTCGCCCGCATCCACCCCCAGGGCCTCGGCGAGCGCCAGCGCGACCCGGCGGTGCCCCTCGCTGTTGGCGTGCAGACGGTCGTCGTGCCACAGCGCGGGGTCGGCCGACAGGGGTTCCGCAGCCAGGTCCGCCACGGCCGCGCCGTAGACGTTCCCCGCCTCCAGGGTGATCTCGTTGAGCGTCTCCAACCGGTGCCGGAGCACGACGGCCAGCGGCGCCACCCGGGTCATGTCGGGCATCGTGAAGGTCGCGACCCGCGCACCGGACTCGTGCAGCGCCCGGTGCATCGACAGGACGTTCTCCCGCAGCGCCACGGCGTCGAAGCGGGGCCGCAGGACGTCGTTGACGCCGGCCACCACGACCGCGATGTCCGGTCGGAGCGCGAGCGCGGGGGCGAGCTGGGTCTCGCGGACCTCGCCGGAGGTCAGTCCACGGACGGCGAGGTTGGCGTACGACAGATCGGGGTGGGCGGTGCGCAGGTGACGGGCGAGCCGGTCCGCCCACCCGACGTACGTTCCGTCGGGTCCGGGATCCTCCAGGCCCTCGACGGTGCTGTCCCCGATGGCGACGTAGCGGGTCATCCCGGGAGCGTAGCCGCTGCACCGGCGTGCGGCAGGCGGACCCGTTCCAGGTACCGCGGCACCACGGCGTTCCAGCCGAGCTCGTCGGCGAGCCGGCCCGCGAGCGCCCACGCCGCATCCGGCTCGCCGTGCACGACGTACGCGGTGTCCGGCGGCCGCATCGCCGACAGCCAGGCCACCATCTGTGCGGCGTCGGCGTGTGCGGAGTACGCGTTGGCCACGAACACCTCGGCCCGCACCGGAACGTAGCGACCGTGGATCTTGACCTGCCGCGCTCCCCGGAGCAGCGCGTGGCCCCGGGTCCCGGGGACCTGGAAGCCCGTGAGCACGACGCTGTTGCGTCTCTCGGGCAGCTGGTGGGCGAGGTGGTGGAGGACCCGGCCGCCGGTCGCCATGCCCGAGGCGGACACGACGATGCACGGCACGCGGGGACGGTTCAGCCGCACCGACTCCTCACGGCTCGGCATCAGCCGCAGACCCGCCGGCCGGTACGGCGTGCCCGCGCCGGTCACCTCGGGTCGCAGCTGGCTGTCCCCGCGCTCGATCGCCTCGGTGTAGACCTCGAAGGCGCGCAGGGCCATCGGGCTGTCGACGTAGACCGGCACCCGCGGGATCCGGCCCTCCGCCTCGAGCCGCGCGAGCACCATCAGGATCACGAACGTGCGGTCCACGGCGAACGCGGGCACCAGCACCACACCGGCGCGGCCGATCGTGCGCCGGACGGCCTCGGCCAGGACGTCGTCGCTCGGCTCCTGGTGAGCCCGGTCGCCGTACGTCGACTCGACCACCACGACGTCGGCGTCGTCCGGCGGCTCGGGAGGCAGCAGCAGCGGGTGGCCGGGCCGCCCCACGTCACCGCTCA
Source organism: uncultured Actinomycetota bacterium (assembly GCA_963823965.1). Classification (GTDB taxonomy): domain Bacteria; phylum Actinomycetota; class Actinomycetes; order Propionibacteriales; family Nocardioidaceae; genus Nocardioides_C. The sequence goes on from CAWGNO010000002.1 coordinate 797,878, forward strand.
CCAGCAGCCGCGTCCCCTCGACGTCGAGCGCGGCGTAGGCAGACCCGAGGATGTGCCCGGCCCTGCGGAGCTCGAGCCCGATCCCGCCGGGAAGGGTCGTAGGCGTGTCGTGGTCGAGGGGACTGAGCAGCTCGATCGCCCTCTCCGCGTCGCCGGAGTCGAACAGGGGCAGCGCGGGGGCGTGCTTGGAGTATCCGTACGCGTTGGCGTGCTCGGCGTCCTCCTCGGCCAGGTGCGCGGCGTCGCGCATCACGATCGCCGCCAGCCGTGCCGTCTCCGGGGTGCACACGGCACGGCCGCGGAAGCCGTGCCGGACCAGCACCGGGAGGTAGCCGCAGTGGTCGAGGTGGGCGTGCGTCAGCACCACGGCCTGGATCGTCGACGGGTCGACCGGCAGCGGGTCCCAGTTTCGACGGCGCCACACCCGCTCCCCCTGGAACAGGCCGCAGTCGACCAGGACGCGCGTCGCGCCGCTCTCGACGAGGAACCTGCTGCCGGTCACGGTGCCCGCCGCTCCCAGGAAGGTGAGGGACGGGAAGGTGACCGCGGCACTCGCCGGGACGGCGCCGGCGCCGAGGGTGGGTGCTTCGACGGTCGGGGTGCTCGGGGCGTCGGTCATGGCGCACCTCCTGAGGCCATGACACTGCCCCGGCTGCGGTGCTGCCCAGAGTCCTAGGTCACCACGCCGGCCCCGCTCGACCGCCGCGCTCCGGCGGCACGGTTGGATGGCGCCATGACGACGCTTGCCTGGTCCGGCTGCCGCAACGTCCGTGACCTCGGGGGTCTGCCGACCCGGGACGGGTCGGCGGTGCTCCCAGGCCGCCTGGTGCGCTCCGACAACGTGGCTGGGCTGGACGACACCGGTCACCGCGCTCTGCTCGCCTACGGCGTGTCCCGAGTCGTCGACCTCCGTGGCGGGATCCCCGGGGAGCAGGAGCCGCTGCGCTCTCCGGCGTACGCCGACCCGCTGGTGGTGAGCGTGCCGTGGATCGACACCGCCCGGGACCACGAACGCGATCCCGTGGCGGAGACGACGCTCGCCGACGTCTACCGCGGAAGCCTCGACCGCAACGTACGCAGCGTCGCCGCCGTGGTGCGGACCTTCCTCGACGCCCCTCCGGGTCCGGTGGTGATCCACTGCGCTGCCGGCAAGGACCGCACCGGCATGGCGGTCGCCCTGCTGCTCGAGGCCGCGGGCGTGCCACGGGACGACGTCGTGGCCGACTACGCCCTCAGCGAGGAGGCACTCGGGATCCTCCAGGTGCTGGACCGCCATCCCGGACCTCCCGAGGCACGGGCGCACGCTACGGAGCACTGGCGTACCCGACCGGACACGATGGCTGCCGCCCTCGCGCACCTCGACACGGCGTACGGCGGGGTGGTCCGCTACCTGCGCGAGGCCTGTGGGCTCACCGGCGGCGAGGTCGAGGCGGTCCGGGCTCGGCTCACGCTCCGCGCGGCCTGCCCGAGCTGGCGCGGACTCCGCGAAGAGCAGGACAAACTGAGGTAGCGTCGAGCACGGCCGTCGTCCTACGGCCCAGGAACGAGGAGGTCGCCATGGGGATCGTCATCACGCTCGGCTTGGTGCTCGCCGTCGGGACCCTCGTTGCCACCGGCGTCCACCTGAGCCGCACGCGCGACCGTGTCATGGGTTACCACGGCGTCGACACGCCCCGCGTCAACGAGAGGACCCACGGCGGCGGCGGCGCCTCGTAGACCTCCGAGGCACACGCCCGGTCAGAGCCACTTCATCGGGTCGACGGTGTGCCCGTTGACGAAGACCATGAAGTGCAGGTGGCAGCCGGTGGAGTACCCCGTGGTGCCGACGTAGCCGATGACCTCGCCGGGGCTGACGTGCTCCCCGACGTACGTCGAGTAGCGGCTGAGGTGGTTGTAGGTGGTCACCACGGAGACCCCGCGCAGATAGCCGTGCGCGATGATCACCCTGTTGCCGTAGCCCACGTTGTAGTAGCGGGCGATCACCCGCCCTCCGGCGGCAGCGCGGATCGGGGTCCCGCACCCTGCCCCGAAGTCGGTCCCGTCGTGGAGCGTCCACCGGTGGTAGACCGGGTGCAGCCGCATCCCGTAGGACGAGGTGATGTAGGTGTCGATCGGCTTCATCAGCGGCGAGGTGTGCGAGCGCGATGCCTTCTTGGCGCGAGCCAGCGCCGCCTTGGAGCGCTGGCGACGCAGCCGCGCCTCACGCTTCCGGATCAGCCTCGTGATGCGGTCGCGCTCCGAGCGCAGCTGGCTCAGGCGACGCTGATCGGCCTTCTTCTCGCGGGCCGCTGCCCGGCGAGCCTCGGTGCGCTCCTGCACGAGCTCGGCGACCCGGTCGGAGGCAGCCTCCGCCTGGCGCTCGAGGGTCTGGGTCCGCTTCAGAGTCCTGGCTGCCTCGGCACGCTTGGCGGCGACCTCCTGTCGCGCCTCCTCCACGCGCTCCTCCTGCAGCTGCAGCAGCAGGCTGGACGCCTCGAGGCGCTCGAGCGTGGCGGCCTCCCGGCCCATGACGTTGTGCACCGCGTTGAGCTGGGTGGTCAGCTCCTCGGGGTCCTGGGAGGTCAGCACCATCGTGAGGCCCATGAGGGCGGGAGACCCGCCCTGGTAGGTGTCGGCGGCGATCCGCCGCAGGACGTCCTGCTGCGCCTCGTGGCTGCGACGCCCGCGGGCGAGGGCCACCCGGGCGCGCTCCAGCCGCAAGGAGGCTGCCTCGAGCTCCGACTGCATCCGGGCGTCGAGGACCTCGGCAACCGAGAGCTCCGCACGGCGTCGGCCCAGCAGCCGCTCGGCCGACGTCAGCCGCTTCTCGGCCCGCTCCACGCGCGCGGCAGCCTGGACCAGCGCCTTGGACGAGTGCTCGAGGTCCTCCTGCGCCCGCTCGATCTTGTCGTGCACCCGCCGCTTCTTGTCACCGAGCTCGTTGGCCGGCGCCGAGGGTGCCGCCGCCAGGGTCAGGGCAACGCTGAGCGCCGCGATCGTGGCGACGAGAGTCCGCCGTCGGTCGCGGGTGTGGGCACGGAGGGTGGCGAGCACCGTTTCTCTCTGCTCCTGTCGGGGGCACTGTCGGATCCAGACGACCGTACGGCAGAAAAGGGGCGAATCGGTGGAGCCGCGCGGGCGGGCCTCCCCGGGTCATTGACCCCTCGCCGGACCGGAGCATCGTCTGCCGCAGACAACCCCAGTAGTCGGTCCCTGGCCCGGCCGGTCAGGGGTGCGACGGCTCGGGGTCCGGCGGCGCCATCTCCGCGCGCACGCCGAGCAGCCGTACCGGCCGGGTCAGGTCGAACCGTCCGACGAGGGTGGTCGCCGCCGTCACCAGTGAGTCCGCATCGAGCGTCGGCCCCGCCAGCTTCATGCTGCGTGTACGAGTCTCGAACGGCGCCGTCCTCACCTTCACGGTGACCCGCAGGGCCGGGCGCTGCTCCCGTGCGATGTCCGCGGCGACCGTGCGTGCCAGACGGGTGACCTCGGCCTGCACCTGCGAGCGCTCGGTCAGGTCCTGCTGGAAGGTGGCCTCACGGCTGTGCGACCGGGCGACCCAGGGGGTGCCCTGGACGGGTGACGAGTCGACCCCCCGGGCGAGGCGGCGGTACCACGGCCCCATGGTGGGTCCCAGCTCCTCGGCGAGCCACCGGGGGTCGGCCAGGGCGAGCTCGGCCACGGTCGTGATCCCGAGGGCAAGGAGCCGCTTGGCGGTCTTCCGTCCGATCCCCCAGAGCGCGTCGGTCGGACGCTCGGCCATCACCGTGTACCAGTTCTCCTCGGTCAGCCGGAACACGCCTTGGGGCTTGCCGAACTCGGTGGCGATCTTAGCCCGCAGCTTGTTGTCGCCGATCCCGACCGAGCAGTGCAGCCCGGTCGCATCGAGCACCGCCCCCTGGATCCTGGCCGCGAACGCCTCCGGGGCGTCGACCTCCACTCCGAGGAAGGCCTCGTCCCAGCCGAGCACCTCGACCACCGCGTCGAACCCCCGAAGCGTCTCCATCACGCGTGCCGAGGCCGCCTCGTACGCCGGGGCGTCCACCGGCAGGAACACTGCGTCGGGGCATTTGCGAGCGGCCGTGCGCAGCGGCATGGCCGAGCCCACGCCGTACGCGCGTGCCTCGTAGGAGGCGGTGGAGACGACACCCCGCTCGGTCGGGTCGCCCCGCCCTCCGACCACGACCGGCTTTCCGGCGAGCTCCGGGCGCCGCAGCACCTCGACCGCCGCGATGAACTGGTCGAGGTCCACGTGGAGCACCCAGGGCACTGCCATGTCGACATTGTGGACGGTCACGCCGTCCGGCGTGGTCAGTCGACCCGCCCCGTCGCGCAGCACCCCACCCCACTCACGGAGGGACCGAGATCATCCGCAGCGGAGGAGGTACGCCGTCTCCCGGACTACGAGACTCGTAAGAGGGGGGATTGTGCCCACGAAGAAAGGAACTGCGATGTCATTCTGGGACGTTGTCTGGTTCATCGTCATCACCTTCGCGTTCGTCGCCTATCTCATGGTGCTGTTCACGATCCTGGGGGACCTCTTCCGCGACCGGGAGACCTCCGGCTGGGTGAAGGCGGTGTGGATCCTCGCGCTGATCGTGTTCCCGTTCCTGACCGCGCTCGTCTACATCATCGCTCGTGGCCACGGCATGAACGAGCGTCAGCTGAGTGCCGTCGAGGACAGCAGGAAGCAGCAGGAGGCCTACATCAAGCAGGTCGCCGGCGAGGCCGGCCCCGCCGACCAGATCGCCAAGGCCAAAGCGATGTACGAGGACGGGACGATCACCGAGGACGAGTACAAGTCGCTGAAGGCCAAGGCCCTGGTGTGACGCAGGTTCCTCGGGCGACGGGTGACGACCGGCTGTCGCGGCACCCGTCACCGGGGGACACGGAACCGACCCGATGACGCCCGTGACGTCGTCGGCTCCGGTCCATGCCTTCATCGACGACGCCCTGGGCGACGCCGATGCGACAGCGCTCGCGAGGCGGATCCGGAGCGGGGAGGTGAGCACCGACGAGGTACGCCGGGCAGCGGTCGGGCGGGCCCTCCGGATGCAGCCGCTCCTCGACGCGGTCGAGTGCGCCGACTACGAGGGGGTCGGCGCGGCACCGACGGTGTCCCACTCGGCCCCCTTCGCGGGGGTCCCGACGTTCGTCAAGGACAACGTGGACCTGGCGGGCCTGCCCACCGGCCAGGGCACCGACGCGTTCGTCCCCCGGACCGCGGTTCGCGACGGCCCCTTCGTCGCGCAGCTGCGCACCCAGGGGCTGGCGGTCCTCGGCAAGAGCCGTCTCCCGGAGTTCGGGTTCAACGCCTCCACGGAGTTCGCCCGGCGCGACCCGGTGCGCAACCCCTGGAACCCGGCGTACTCGGCCGGCGCTTCCTCCGGCGGCGCCGCGGCGCTCGTCGCGGCAGGCGTCGTGCCGCTCGCCCACGGCAACGACGGCGGTGGCTCGATCCGCATCCCTGCCGCGGTGTGCGGACTGGTCGGCCTCAAGCCCACCCGCGGCCGGCTCGTCGGCGACCCCGTCGACGACCGGCTCCCTGTGCGCATCGTCTCCGAAGGCGTCCTGACGCGCACCGTCCGGGACACGGCGATCTTCCTCGCCACCGCGGAGAGGCACCACCGCAACCCGGCGCTTCCGCCCGTGCGGTCCGTCGAGGGGCCGAGCAGCACCCGGCTCCGCGTGGCCGTGCTGATGGACTCGCCCAACGGCGTCGCGACCGACGCCGAGACCCGCGGGTGTGTCGGCGCCGCCGCCGACCTGCTGAGCGGCCTCGGCCACCACGTGGAAGAGGTCCGTGCGGTCGCCCCGGCGCGCTTCGCCGAGGACTTCTCCCGGTACTGGGAGCTGCTGGGCCTGCTGGTCACGACCACAGGCAGGCGCATCTTCGGCCCGGACTTCGACGCCTCAGCCGCCGACAACCTCACCCGGGGGCTCGCACACGCGTGCCGTCGCGAGCTGTGGCGGGTCCCCGGGACGGTGCGCCGCCTGCGCCGCAGCACAGGCGACTACCGCCGCTTCTTCAGCCGGTACGACGTGCTGCTCTCCCCGGTGCTCACGCACACCACTCCCCCGCTGGGCCACCTGTCCCCGACGCTCCCCTTCGAGGTGCTCTTCCCGCGGCTCCAGGCCTACGTGGGGTTCACGCCGCTGAACAACGCGGCCGGCGGGCCGGCGATCTCCCTGCCGCTCGGCCACACCTCGCGGGGCCTGCCGATCGGGTGCCACCTCTCGGCGGACCTCGGCGACGAACGCACCCTGCTGGAGCTGGCCTTCGAGCTGGAGGAGGCCCGACCCTGGGCGCGGATCCAGGACGCCGGCCCGCGCTGAGTCCGACCTTCGCTCAGACCTTCGCCGGGGGCGGGGTCTTCTGCTCGGACCGCTCCGACGGCGCGCGCTGGGTCGGCACCTCCGCCTCAGCCGGAGCGACGAGCCCGGTCACCTCCTCGAAGCCGGCTACCAGGCAGTCGTGGAAGACGTCGTAGTCAGGGATCGCACCGACGTCGACGTTGATGCCGAGCGCGCAGGTGTCCACGTAGGTCATCAGCGTGACGTTCACGCCCGCGCCGATGGTCGGACCGAACGGGTACTGCATGCGCACCGCCGCCCCGGCCAGGTACACCGGGAAGGGGATCCCGGGGACGTCGCTGGCCAGGAAGTCCACGTGGCGCAGGACCGCGGAGATGTACCAGCGCGGCAGGAGGTTCAGGCCGCCGGCGATCAGCTGGGTGTAGGGCAGCGAGCGCTCGTCGCGGATCACCGAGGTGCGCTCGCGGATGCGGCGGATCCGCTCGGTGGGATCGGCGACGCCGACGGGCAGGTCGAAGCGCATGAGGGTGATGCGGTTGCCGCCGATCTGGTCCTCCTGGGCCCGGATGCTCACGGGCATGGTGACGTGCAGGTCCCCGACGGTGGCACCGTGCAGGTCGTGGTACCGCCGCAGGGCGCCGGTGACCCCGGCCAGGAAGGCGTCGTTGAGGGTGCCACCGGCCAGGTGCGCGGCCTCGCGGAGCGCGGGCATGGACACCTCGTGGACCTCGAGCCTGCGGACCAGCCGCCGGTCCTTCATGATCGGCGAGCCCGTCTGGTTGATCGGCCGCACGGTCCGGTACACCGAGGCGGCGGTCTCGACGGCCGCCCGGGCGGTCCCCAGCGGGTGCCGCACCCCGCCGGCGATCGCGGCGGGAGCGCCGGTCACCACCGCGCGGGACACCCGGCCCGCGGTCGCGACGTCGTACCGCAGGGAGTACCGCAGGTCGTCGAGGGCGGAGGGCCTGCGGACCTCCGGCTCCGGAGGCAGCGGCCCGCGGTCGTCCGGCTCCTCGCTGGTGTCGAAGAGGATCATCGCGATCTGCACCCCGCCGATCCCGTCGGTCAGCGAGTGGTGCAGCTTGCACACCAGTGCTGCTCCGCCGTCGGCGAGCTCGTCGACGAGGGTGACCTCCCAGAGGGGCCGGGCATGGTCGAACTCCGCCATCTCGGCACGACGTGCCATCTCGAGCACGGTGTCGAGCGTGCCGGGGTGCGGTGCGATGACCCGGCGCACGTGGTAGTCGATGTCGAAGTCCGGGTCGGGCTCCCACCGCGGCGGCGCCGGCGGGAAGGAGCCGACCACCCGCTGCCGGAACATCGGGATCTCCCGGCCGATCCGCTCGAACCTGTCGATGAGCACGTCCCAGTCGGGTGACCGGTCCAGCATGATGACGGTCACGACCGTCGAGCGCAGGCCCGGGTCGTGCTCCATCGCCCAGGCGAACCAGTCGCTGTTGCGCATGAAATCGGCCATCACCGGCCCCTCCCTCCCCCGTTGGCCTCACCGTAGGCCGGGGCGGCAGCGGAGCACACGAGTCCAAGGTCCCTCCGGCCCGGGCCCGGAGTGACCCGCTGGGCCCGGGCCCCGAGTAACCCGCTGGGGCCGGGCAGCGGCATCGGCCCGCCGCGCGGGTCAGCCGCCTCCGGGGACGAGGATGCCCCTCCCCCGCAGCCGACCGGCGTCGAGGTCGTCCATCGCGTCGTTCACGGCGTCGAGCGGGTAGGTGTGCGTCAGCATCTCCACCCGGCCCGCGGCCGCCAGGGCCATCAGCTCCACCAGGTCGTTGTAGCTTCCGACGAGGTTGCCGACGACGTTGCGCTCGGTGGAGATCACGTCGATCGTGGGGATCTCGACCGTGCCGCCGTACCCGATCACGAAGTCGCTGCCGGCCCGCCGGGTCATGGCCCAGGCATCGTGCTCGGCGCCCTGCTCGCCGACGAAGTCCAGCACCACCTCGGCGCCCTTTCCGTCGGTCAGCTCCAGCACCCGCTCGACCTGCGAGCCGTCCACGGTCACGGTCTCGTCGGCGCCCCAGTCCCGGGTCAGCGCGAGCGCCCCCTCGTTGCGGTCCAGGACCACGATCCGCGTCGCGCTCATCGCCCGCAGGCACTGGATGCCGAGGTGCCCGAGCCCTCCTGCGCCCATCACGACGCAGGTGCTGCCGGGGAAGAGCAGCGGCACCGCCTTCTTCACCGCGTGGTACGCCGTGAGCCCGGCGTCGGCCAGCGCTGCCACCGAGGCCGGCTCGACTCCCGGGGCGAGCGGGACGACCGACCGGGCCGAGGTCTTGACGAGCTCGGCCATCCCCCCGTCGGTGTCGATGCCCGGGAAGGCGCTCGCCTCGCAGTGCACGTCGTCCCCCGCGCGGCAGGCGCGGCAGAACCCGCAGGTCACCAGCGGATGGAGGATGACGGCGTCACCGGGCCGGAGGTGCTCCACGGCAGACCCGACGGCGTGCACCCAGCCGGCGTTCTCGTGCCCGAGCGTGTAGGGCAGCGCGACGTTGCTCTTGTCGGCCCACTGCCCCTCGACGATGTGCAGGTCGGTGCGGCACAACCCCGCGCCGCCGACCCTGACCACCACGTCGAACGGATGGGTCGGCTCCGGCTCGGGCACGTCCTCGACGACCGGTCGGCGGTCGTACTCGTGCAGCCTGACCGCCTTCATGTCAGGCAGGCTGGACGGTGTAGACGACCGTCTGCACCCGGATCATGCCGTCACTGAAGATGAACGTGTCGACCCCGTCCTCGACCTTGCGACCGCCGCCGGTGGCCTTCCACTCCAGGTAGAGCACGTCGTCGGCGAACGTGGTGTCGAGCGCCCACTCGGCCTGGGGCACGTCGGCGAGGAGCTGCGTGAAGACCTGCCGGGCACCGTCCTTGCCGCGGTAGACCTGCTTCTGCACGATGAGGACGGCGTCGTCGGTGTAGTCCGCCAGGATCTCCTCGAGATCCTCGGCGCCGAGAGACTGGCCGTGGTGGGCGAAGACTTCCTCGGGCGTGCGCGTGGCCATGGCTCGACCTCCTCGTGGGCGTGGATGCTGTCGACCGGCACCCGGCGTACCGGCTCCCTCAGTCTCTGCCCGGCGAGAGGGCTTGTCCATGGACGTCACCCGGAGTGGGGAGGCTCAACCCTCCGGCGGGGCCATGTGGTGGCGGGACACCAGGAAGTACTCCCCGATCATGTCGCCGAGCAGTGCCCCTGACGTGATGTCGCTCGGGACGTGGCCGGCCATGTAGATGCGGGAGTAGGCGATCTCGTCCTCGGTCCACCGGTAGTCCTCGGCGCGGTGGGGGGCGAACCAGCTGAGGAAGGTCCTCGCGGCGGCGCCCGCGGTGGCGTGCCGGGACGGGTAGGAGCAGGGACACACCTGGCCCTTGGCGACCGTGTGGTCGGGACGTAGCGAGGGGTCCACGACGTACGGCGCGGACTGCTGGTACCGCGTGCCGAGGGCGTCCGCGACGTCCTTGGACATCTTCAGCTCCGCGTCGACCTCGTCCTTGTGCCGCTCCCCGACCGCGTGGTCGAGCAGCTCGGCCTGGTCGTGCACAGCCAGCTTCCAGACGTCCTTCTTGCCGCGCTGCTCGAGCCAGGTAGCCGCGGCGACACCGGCCGGCGTCCGCTGCGGAGCGAGCTGCTGCACCTGCGCGATCTCCTGCTGCCGCTGGACCGCGTCCGGTGGCCCCGGCAGCGTCCGCTCCGCCCACGCGACGAACGCCCGGTCGTGCGGGGCGCGGTCGTGGTGGGCCCACCAGCCGCGCATGAGGTCCCGAGCGGCGGACGCCTGGTCGTCGATGCGGTGGCCGATCGGCGCGACCGTTGCGTCCGGGAAGAGCCGAGGCGGCGGGTCGGCCTCGATGCGGTCCTTCGCGGTCTTGTCCACGAAGGCGCCGTAGGCCCAGGGGCCTGCCGCCCCCACGAGAACGGCGAGGGCCGCGAGGGCGGCCACCACCAGGTGGCGGCGGCGGAACGGTCGGGACGGGGACGTCATGCGGAGAGCTCCTCGGTGTCGAAGCAGAAGGTGGGGTCGCCGCCCTCGAGCGCGACGTGCAGCTGCCGACCGCGCAGGGCACGAACGTCGTTGTCGGCGATGTGCGGCGTGAGCAGCGACGCGGCGGAGACGTACTTGCTGAACGGGCGGGGCCGGGCGCCGAGGCCGGCGAGGAGCCGGTCGGCGACGGACGGCCGCACCCCGCCCTTGGTCTCCACGAGCACCCAGGCGTCGTCCAGTCGGACGCTGCCCCCGTCGAGACGGCACTCGACCCCCCAGTCGAGGGTCACCCGCAGGGAACACCCGGTGTCGGCGAGGGTTGCCCGTCGGTACCCGACCTCCATCGTGGGCCCGAGCATCAGGGCGTCCACCCCGACACCGCGCTCGGCGAGGACACCGGACACGAAGGCCGCAGCCGCACCGTCGAGGTGGCGGCGACCGGCGGGGTCGCCCGCCAGCACGGTCTTGGAGGTCACCCCACGGCGGTCCTTCGTCTTGACCTCCGTGCGGCACAGACCGTCCTCGACGTACAGCCTGCGGCGCACCTTCCATCGCCGGCGACGCCGCTGCACGTGGTCGCGGCAGGAGTCGAGCCGCGGGGTGTCGAAGTAGGTGCTGGCGTACGTCGTGCTGCGGCGCCCGGCGACGGCCAGGACCCGGAAGCTCTCGGGGAGCGCGTCGACGAAAGCGTCGGCGACCTCGCGCCGGACCAGGTACTTGCGGTCCACCCGGTCGAGACGGGCGGCGTGCTCGAGCACCTCGGCCAGGCCGACGCAGGAGCGCTGGGCGATGGTTCGAGGGGGTTCCAGGTCAGCGCGCGACATCGGACCGCTCCACCTCCAGGGCGTCGGCACGTTGCACGGCCTCGTTCGCGTCGGCCGAGTGCCACCAGGAGTCCTCCACCGGGTACCTCACCGAGACACGCGTCGTCTCGCGCACGAGGTCGACCTCGTCGATCGTCACGCTCACCGGGTCCACCGCCAGCCGGCGACGCACCTCGGCAGCGGCGGACTCGACGTCGGTGAACGCGTCGTCCAGGGTCAGCCTCATCACCCGCGTGGGTCGGGACGCCCGGGACTCGTCAGCCGCCCAGATCGCGACCAGCAGCACGACGTCGAGCGCGACGACCACGAGCACGTTGCGCTCCGGGAGACCGTTGACCAGGGCCAGGACGAGCGCGACGAAGGTGTAGGCCACGTCCTTCAAGGTGAAGGCGGCGCTCCGGAGCCGGACGAGGCTGAGCAGGCCGAAGAGGCCGAAGCCGATGCCGGTCGGGAAGTCACCCGACCCGATCGAGACCACCGCGGCGAAGAGCCCGATGTTGAGCGCGGTGAAGACCAGGGTCATCTCCGGCGCAGCGGCTCGGCGCCGGTAGAGCCAGCCGACGAGCACCAGGAGCGCGCCGACGTCGAGCCCGAGCCGTCCGACCCCACCGAGTCCACCGCCCAGGCCGGGCAGAATGTCAGGGAACATGCACTTCGTCCTTCCGCTTCGCTGCGGAGACAAGGTAGGAAACGGAAGATGAAGACACCGTGAACCCGACTCGGTAGGGCGACGCCCGTCGTCAGTGCGGGGCGGGCAGCAGCACCGTGACCGTCATCGACCCGTCGTGGGTGCAGGCAGTCTCGCGCGCGAGCCCGATCCGCTCGTGGTGACCTCCATGACAGAGCCGGACCTCGCCCCCGGCGCCCACGACGATGCTCTCGACGAGCGAGAGCCCGAGCCCGAATCCCTCTTGCGACCGCGACTCCGCCGCCCGGGCGAAGCGCCGCGTGGCCGTCGCCAGCAGCTCGGGCGCCATGCCCGGTCCACGGTCCTGGACCTGGAGGCGGCCGAAGCCGTCCACCTCGTCGACGGTGACCGTCACCGGCGGGGCACCGTGGCGCTCGGCGTTGTCGAGCAGGTTGCCCACCACCTGGGCCGCCTGGACGGACCCGAGCACGACCGGGACCGGACCCGGTGGCACCTGGAGGCGCAGCTCTCCTGTCGACCCACCCCCGGCCCGGCGGGAACCGCTGCGCCGGGCGACCTCCTGCGAGACGGCGTCGGTGAGGTCCGCGCCGGCCTCGCCCGCACCCGACGTCTGGGAGCCGAGGCGCAGCAGGTGGTCGGCCAGCCGGGTCAGCCGCACGACGTCGGTCTCGATCTCGGCGAGCACCGCCTCGTGCTCCTCCACCGAGCGCGTCCGACGTCGGGCGAGCTGGACCCGGGTCTTGAGCAGGGTCAGCGGTGTGCGCAACTCGTGGCTGGCGTCGTTGACGAACCGGCGCTCAGCCTCGAGAGCCTCCTCCAGGGCCTCGAGCATGGCGTTGAGGGTGTGGCCCAGGCGGGTCACCTCGTCGTCGCGCTCCACCGGCACGTCGAGGCGTACGCCGGAAGCTCCCGCCGCGATGTCCTCGGCCTGCGCGCGGTACCTCTCCACGGGTCGCAGCGCGAACTTCGCCAGCCGCTCCCCCACGAGCGCCGTCACCACCAGCGCACCGAGGCCGGCGGCGGCGAGCTGACCCAGCAGCTCCAGGAGCGCCTCGTCCCGGTGGTCGCGACGGACCGCCACCACGAGAACCGCGGCACGCTGCCGCTGCGCGTCGGGCAGGGCGGTGGCGTAGGCCCGCAGCCGCACCTGGCGGAGCGTGAGCAGGGTGCCGATGTCCCGGCGTACCGGTGCCTGCTGGGCCGCCCTGCCCGTCTCGGGAGTCAGCAGCGGGTCGGAGCCGGTCCCGGGGCTGGAGTAGATCACCCGGCCGTCGTGGTCGAGCACCTGGAACAGCTCCCCGCCCACGACCCGGTCGGCCCCGGGCTCGAGCCTGCCCGAGGGAGTGACGAGGGGAGCGACGATGCCGGCCACCTCGGTGAGCTCGCCGTTGACCTGCCGGTCGAGCGCGTAGTCCACCCGCCAGTACACGAACGCCCCGGCCGCGGCGAGCACCACGAACATGGTCGCCGAGAAGCCGGCGACCAGCCGAGCGCGGAGCGGCAGGCGGCGCACCCTCTCCCGAAGCGTCCCCGGGTGGCGGGCCCTCATGCGGTGTCGAGCCGGTAGCCGGCACCGCGCAGCGTGGTGATCGTGCTGGTGCCGAAGGGCTTGTCGATCTTGGCGCGGAGGCTCGCCACGTGCACGTCGATGACGTTGCTACGGATGTCGGTCTCGCCGTCCCACACCTCGTCCAGGATCGTGTACCGCGTCACCAGGTGGCCCGCGTTCCGCATCAGCAGCTCGAGGATGTCGAACTCCCGTGCGGAGAGCTCGATCTCGGTCTCGCCGCGGTGGGTACGCCGGGCGAGCGGGTCGAGCACGAGATCACCGACCCTCAGGACCTCGTCCTCCTCGGCCCCGGCCCGCCTGTGCAGGGCACGCATCCGGGCGAGGAGCTCGTCGAGGTCGAACGGCTTGAGGACGTAGTCGTCCGCACCCGCGTCGAGGCCGGCGATCCGGTCCGGGACCGTTGTCCGCGCAGTGAGCATGAGCACCGGCGTGCGCACACCCATCTCCCGCAGCCGTCGGCACACGGTGACCCCGTCCATCTGCGGCAGCACCCAGTCCAGGACGAGCACGTCGTAATCGTCACTGCCCACGAGCGCCGCGTCGTACGCCGACCGGCCGTCTGCGTAGACGTCCACGGCCCAACCGGCCTCCGTGAACGACTGGTCGAGCAGGTTGGCCAGCCGGCCCTCGTCCTCGGCGACCAGCACACGCATCGGAACGCTCTCCACCCAGCGAACGGTAGCCGTCGTCGGGTTCACAGGTTGGTCAGGGCGCACCTTCATGAGTCCTTCATCTGCGCGTCATAGGTTCGAGGTGGCAGGGGTCTACCGCCTGCCACCCAGGGAGGACGAGGATGACCGGGCTGCTCGCGCACCTGCTGAGCATCCCCAGCGCGCTCGCGTACGTGACCATCGGCGCCCTGGTCTTCGGCGAGGCCGCCCTGTTCGTCGGTTTCGTGCTCCCGGGCGAGACCGCCGTCCTGCTCGGTGGCGTGCTCGCATCGCTCGGTCACCTGTCCCTGCCCGCGCTGCTGGCTCTCGTCGTCGTCGCCGGCATCGTCGGCGACAGCGTCGGCTTCGAGGTCGGCCGTCGCCTCGGACCCCGCCTGATGCAGGTCCGGCCTCTCCGCCGGCACCGCGACCGGCTGGAGCGCGCCCGCGGCTACCTCCGCGACCGCGGCGGACGGGCGGTGGTCGTCGGCCGCTTCACCGCCTTCCTGCGGGCGGTCACCCCTGCCCTGGCCGGGGCGAGCGCGATGTCCTACCGGCGGTTCCTCGCCTTCAACGTCGCCGGCGGTCTGCTGTGGGGTGTCGGGGTCACGCTCCTCGGATACTTCGCCGGTGCGTCCTACCAGCAGGTCGCCCAGTCCCTGGGACGCACCAGCGCGGTGGTGCTCGCCGTCGTCGTCGCCGGTGTGCTGCTCGGCTGGCACCGCCGCAGACAGCGGGCGCGGGCCGGCTCGAGCTGATGCCTGGCCGTTCCCGCGGTGCCGCTAGTCGACGAGGTCCGCGAGCGCCAACGACTCGTCAGCCAGTCGGTCCGGGTCGACCTCACGCCCGACCAGCCCGCGGATCGGCCCGATCGCGTCCCAGTCGTTGGCGTGCATGCCGGCCAGGACCCGCTTGCCCGCCAACCAGAACGCCGTGAACACCCGGGAGCCCTCGGTGTCACCCCGAACGACGACCCGGTCGTACTCGTCCGGGGCGGCGTGACCGACGTACTCCATGCCGAGGTCGTACTGGTCGGTGTAGAAGTACGGCACCCGGTCGTAGACCACGTCCTCCCCGGCCAGGACCTTCCCTGCGACCGTCCCCTGACCGATGGCGTTGTCCCAGTGCTCCACGCGCAGTGGCCGCTCCCGACCGGGGCGGAGCACCGCGGCCACGTCCCCTGCGGCGTAGACGTGCGGGTCGGAGGTGCAAAGGTGCTCGTCCACCACGACCCCGCCGTCGACGCGCAGACCCGCAGCCTCGGCAAGCCCGGTGTTCGGGGTGACCCCGATCCCGACGACGACCAGGTCCGCCCGGACCTCGGTGCGGTCGCTCAGGTGGAGCACGCCTCGTCCGCCCCAGGCCTCGATGTCGTGGACCTGGGTGAAGGTCCGCAGGTCGACCCCGTAGGCGAGGTGCAGGTTCGCAAAGGCTTCTGCGACCTGGGGACCGAGCACGCCGAGCAGAGGCAGCTCGGCGGACTCCACGATCGTGACCTCGGCTCCCGCGGTCCGCGCGGCAGAAGCGACCTCCAGACCGATCCATCCACCGCCCACCACGACGATCCGGGCGCCCGGGGCGAGCTCGGACTTGATCCGGTTGCTGTCCTCGATGGTGCGCAGGTACGCCACAGGCGCTCCGCTGCGGTCGGCCATCTCCAGCCGCCGCGGGGTCGCGCCCGTCGCGAGCAGGAGCCGGTCGTAGCGCTGCGTCCCCGTGTCGGTCACCACCGAGCGACCCGCCGCGTCCAGGGCTTTCACGTGCTGCCCCAGTCGGAGGTCGACCTCGTGCTCGGCGTACCAGTCCCGGTCGTGGACGAAGGCCGACTTCAGCGCCTCCGTCCCACCCAGGTAGCCCTTCGACAGGGGCGGGCGCTCATAGGGCAGATGGTGCTCATCCCCCAGGACGACGAGGCCGCCGCCGTACCCGCTGTCCCGCAGCGCCTCGACGGCCTTGGCCGCCGCGAGACCCGCCCCGACGACCACGATGGGTGCGTCCGCCATGCCTACCCCCTGTGCTGAGACGACACCTCGACGGTAGCCGCAGCCGTCGCAGCGCACAGCCCCTCGCCCGGACCCCTCACCCCGCCGCGCCGCGGTCGGTCAGCGCGCTAGATCCAGTTGTGGCGCTTGAACACCAGGTAGAGCGTCACGGCCAGCAGGAAGATCACCACGGTGCTGGCCACGAAGGCCGACGTCCCCCCGATGCCCGGGAAGGCGACGTTCATGCCGAACCAGCCGGTCACCGCCGTGGGCACCGCGATGATGGCCGCCCATCCGGTCAGCTTCTTCATCACGGCGTTGAGCCGGGCGTCCTGGAGGGCGAGGTTCGTCTCGAAGACGGTGGTGACCATGTCACGCAGCGACTCGGTCCACTCCGTGGCCCGGAGGACGTGGTCGTAGAGGTCGGTGTAGGCGGCGTCGAGATCGGTACGCCGGGCGTCGTCGGACCGGTGCCGCATGACCGTGCTCACGACCTCGCGCATCGGGAGCACCAGTCGGCGCAGCTCGGTGAGCTCCTTGCGCAGCCGGTAGGTCTGCCGCTGGAGGTCGCGGACGTCAGCGCGCTCGTCGAAGAGATCGTCCTCGAGGGACTCGATCGCCTCGTCCATGACCTGGATGGTGTCGAAGTGGCCATCGACGACCACGTCGAGCAGTCCGTGCAGGAGGGCGTCCGGGCCGTGCTCCCGGAGCCGTGGGTTGTCCTGCCACCGGGCCACCACCTCGTCGATGTCAAGACGGTCGTCGCGGCGTACCGTCACGATGCCGTTGGCCAGCTCGAAGCAGGACACCCGGGTCGCCTCGAGCCGTGACCCGAGCAAGGACCCTCCGGTCTCGTCGGCGGCGACGAGGCGCGTGCCGTAGACGGTCACGAACGTGTGGGACGCGTGCCGGGTCGCCTTGGGGCGCTCTGCGGAGGCCAGCGCGTCCTCCACGGCGTGGGGGTCGAAGGAGAGCTCCTCCGCGAGCTTGTCGAGCAGGATCGCCGTCGGGGCGCACAGGTCCACCCAGACCAGGGTGCCTGCCTCGGCCAGGTGGTCGGAGACGTCCTCGAGGGGGAACCCCTCGAGGGTCACGCCTCCCTCGCGCCAGAGCATCGTGCGGACGCCCTCGGCGACCTGTGCGCTCACAGAGGCAGTCTGCCGCACGGCCCGGCCGGGCACAGGTGTCTCGGAGAGTCAGCTCACCCGGACGACGTCGACGGTGCGCACGTCACGCAGCGGCGACTCCGTGCACCCACCGATACCGAAGATGCGCTGCCCGACCGGGACGTAGCCCAGCCCGTGCCGGGAGACCGTCATCGCGTTCGCCTGTGACCACGACTGGTCCGCTGGGTCGTAGACGGCCGAGAACTCGTGCAAAGACACCCAGATCCGGCCGTCGAGCACAGTGACACCGGCTCGCGACACCGGCTCGGGCAACGACGGCGCCTTCCCCCACTCGCCGGTCTCGGGGTCGTAGGTCTGCACCAGGTCGCTCGGTGCGGCGTCCAGCCAGCCCCCGAGCACGTAGATCAGCCCGTCGAGGGACACGGCGTCGTGCGACCCGTGTGCCTGAGGCATCGGGGTTCCCGTCGACCAGGTGCGGGACTCCGGGTCGAAGATGTCCACCTCGGGGATCGGCCCGTCGGCCGACTCGCCGCCGATCACGTAGATCAGTCCGTCGTGCAGGGTCACCGTCTGGGCGTACCGCGGGTGGGGCAGCGGAGGCAACCGCCTCCACGTGCCCGTCGAGGTGTCCAGGACCGCTGAGAAGTCGCTCGCCTGCGCCTTCTTGTCCAGGCCGCCGAAGACGTACACCTTGTCACCGATGGTCGCGGCCTCGAATGAGGCGAGGCCCACCGGCATCGTCACCTTCGACATGCGCCAGCTGTCCGCCTGCGTGTCGTAGATCTCGACAGACCTAAGCCGTGTTCCGCGGCCACCTGACATTCCCCCGAACGCCCAGATGTCGTGGCCGATGACAGCGGTGGCGAAGTCGTCACGCGGGATCGCAAGGCTGGCCCGCGGCTTCCACTCGGGCATCCCGGCGACCGGTCCAGCGTCGGCAGAGTGCTCCGAGGTGCCCTCGGCTCCGGCGAGGCCGGAGGAGGTCCCCGGATCGGGGAGCAGGCGGCGGCGAGGAGTGCGATGCACGCCACGCCGACGCCTGCCCGAGTCCGCATGAGAGCGGTGGTCACTCCTGGGAGTCCGCCGAGTCGCCGTTGGACGATGCCGACGACGCAGGCGCCTCGGGCGACGCCGGGGACGCGGCGCCGTTGCCGGTGGAGGCCGAAGCGGCGTTCGCACCGTCCGTCGGAGCCGACTTGGCCTCCGGCGGGCCGACCTGCAGGTCCACGGAGTGGATGACGTCCCGCTCGGCCGCGAAGTGGCACGCCGACGGGTGCGCCGAGCCGTCACGCGTCATCAGCACCGGCTCCTCGGTGGCGCAGATGTCCTGTGCGTTCCAGCAGCGCGTGCGGAAGCGGCAGCCCGAAGGCGGGTTGGCCGGGCTCGGCACGTCGCCCTCGAGCACGATCTGGTCGCGATGACCCCGCATGCGGGGGTCGGGGACCGGAACCGCCGAGAGCAGCGCCTGCGTGTAGGGGTGGGTCGGGTGCTCGTAGATCTCGCTCTCGTTGCCCACCTCGGCGGCCTTGCCGAGGTACATCACCATCACGCGGTCGGAGATGTGACGCACGACGGACAGGTCGTGGGCGATGAAGACGTAGGAGAGCCCGAACTCCTTCTGCAGCCGCTCGAAGAGGTTGACCACCTGGGCCTGGACCGAGACGTCGAGCGCCGAGACCGGCTCGTCGCACACCAGGATCTTCGGACGGAGCGCGAGCGCCCGGGCGATGCCGATGCGCTGGCGCTGCCCACCGGAGAACTGGTGCGGGTAGCGGTTGATGTGGTCCGGGTTGAGCCCCACGACGTCCAGCAGATCCTGGACGGCCTTGCGCTGGTCCTTCTTGCCAAGGACGTCCTTGTGGATGAGGTACGGCTCCCCGACGATGTCGCCCACGGTCATCCGCGGGTCCAGGGAGGAGTACGGGTCCTGGAGGACGATCTGGATGTTGCGCCTCAGGCGGCGCAGTCCGCGCGGCTTCAGCCCGGCCATCTCCTCGCCGAGGAGCTTGATCGAGCCGCCTGTGGGCCGCTCGAGCCCCATCAGGAGTCGACCGAGCGTCGACTTGCCGCAGCCCGACTCACCCACCACGCCGAGGGTCTCGCCCTGCTTGAGCTCGAACGAGACCCCGTCGACGGCCTTCACGTGTCCGACCGTGCGGCGGAAGACGATGCCCTGGGTCAGCGGGAAGTGCTTCTTGACGTCGCGGACCTCCAGCAAGGTCTCGCCGGCCGCACCCTGGCCGCTCATTTCCTTCTCGGTGACGTCGACGCTCATCGGGCGATGACCTCCTCCCAGTAGTGGCAGGCACTGCGACGATTGCCGGGGAGCTGGTACAGCTCGGGCTCGTCGCGGGTGCACCGCTCGGTGGCGAAAGCGCAGCGCGGGTGGAAGGAGCAGCCCTGCGGCGGGTCCGTCAGCGCGGGCGGCAGGCCCTTGATGACCGTCAGCTCCTGACCCTTCTGGTCGATCCGCGGGATCGACTCCAGCAGCGCCTTCGTGTAGGGGTGGGCCGGCCTCTCGTAGATGTCGTAGACGTCGGCCTGCTCCACGGCGTGCCCGGCGTACATCACGCAGATCTTGTCCGCGACGTCGGCGACGACGCCCATGTCGTGCGTGATGAGGATCAGACCGAGGCTCATCTCGCGCTGAAGGTCGGCCAGCAGCGTCATGACCTGCGCCTGCACGGTCACGTCGAGCGCCGTGGTCGGCTCGTCGGCGATGATGACCTCGGGCTCGAGGGCCAGCGCCATGGCGATCATGACGCGCTGGCGCATTCCGCCGGAGAACTGGTGCGGGAAGTCGTCCACCCGCTGCTTGGCCGCCGGGATCCCGACCAACTCGAGCAGCTCGACGGCCTTGGCCTTCGCCTCCTTGCGGCTGGCTCCGGCGTGCTGGCGGTACAGCTCGCCGAGCTGCCAGCCGACCGTGAAGACCGGGTTCAGCGACGACAGTGCGTCCTGGAAGATCATCGCGATCTTGTTCGCACGGATGTGCCGACGGGTCTTCTCGTCGAGCTGGAGCAGGTCGACCCCGCGGTAGCGCACCTGTCCACCGGTCACCTTCGCGGGCGGGGTGTCGAGGATGCCCATGATGGCCTGGGCCGTCACGGACTTTCCGCACCCGGACTCGCCCAAGATGCCGAGGGTCTCGCCCTCGCTGAGCGAGAAGCTCACGTCGTTGACGGCGTGCGCGATCCCGTCACGGGTGTGGAACTCGACCTGGAGGTTCTCCACCTCGAGGAGGGGAGCCGAGCTGTCGAAGCCGAGGCCGCTGAGCGGCGACTTCTTCTGCCGGGGGGCCTTGTCGTGGGTCCCCCGGGTTGTCTGGGTCATGGCGTTGCTCACTGTGTGGAGCTCCTCATCGGGTTCGAGGGTCGAGCGCGTCACGGAGGGCGTCACCCAGCAGGATGAAGCTGAGCACCGTGACGACGATGAAGGACGCGGGGATCACCAGCAGGTGGGGGAAGCCGGCGAGGGCGTAGCTCTGCCCCTCGGCGACCATGAGACCCCAGGACACCGTCGGCCGCTGGTACCCGACACCGAGGAACGTCAGCGTCGCCTCGGCACCGATGTACGAGCCCAGACCGATGGTCGCGAGCACGATCAGCGGCGCGGTGCTGTTGGCCAGCACGTGCTTGCGCATGATGAACAAGTCGCTCGCACCCAGCGCCCGGGCGGCGTCGATGTAGTCCTTCTGCTTCGTGGAGATGACGCTTCCGCGCATCACACGGGTCAACGACGTCCACCCGAGCAGCGTCAGGACCGCGGTCAGGGTCCAGACGTTGCGGTCGGGGAAGATGGCCAGGAAGACCAGGGCGCCCAGGATGAAGGGAAGCCCGAAGAAGACGTCGGTGACACGGCTGATGATCGTGTCGGTGAAGCCGCTGAACCAGCCGGCCAGTGTGCCCAGGATCACGCCCAGGATGACCACGCCGAGCGTGACCAGGATGGCCACCTTCACCGAGTTCCCGGTCCCCCACACCACGGAGGACCACATGTCGCAACCTGCGTTGGTGAACCCGAACGGGTGCGCCCCGCTGGGCTTCACGCGTGCGTTCTCGAGCTGACAGGCTCCCGCCGTCGTCGGCGACGTCGAGGCCCACAGCTGCGGGAAGAACGCCATCGACAAGATGATGAGCACCATCACCAGCGAGACCCAGAAGACCGGGTTCCGGGCGAGCTCGTAGCCGACGTCACCCCAGAGGCTGCGGCTCTTGCCGCTTCGCTGCTGCGTCGGCTCGGAGCCTTGCTCGGTCTGGGTGCCGGCGGACTGGCCGGCAATGACGTCACTCATAGCGGATCCTCGGGTCGAGTGCGGCGTACAGGATGTCGACAAGCAGGTTGGAGACCAGGAACACGATCACCAGGATGGTCACGACGCCCAGGATGACCGGGCTGTCGTTGAGCTGGATGGACTGGTACACCAGCTGGCCGACACCGGGGATATTGAAGATGCCCTCGGTGACCAGCGCGCCACCGAGCAGGAGCCCGATGTCGATTCCGATGTAGGTCACCACCGGGATCAGTGAGTTGCGCAGGGTGTGGATTCCGACCACGCGGGTCTGCGGCAGCCCCTTCGCACGGGCGGTCCGCACGTAGTCCGCCCGCAGGTTCTCGATCAGGCTGGTCCGCGTCAGACGCCCGATCGCGGCGAGCGAGAAGGCACCGAGCACGAGCCCCGGCAGCACCAGGCTCAGCCACGGGTAGTTCGGGTCGTAGACGACGTTGAACATCTGGCCCAGCCAGGCGGGCGCCCAGTCGCTGTTGCGCAGCGCGAGCCCGAACTTGAGGCCGATGAACAGCTGGGCGAGGGTTCCGAACACGAACACCGGGAAGGCGATCAGCAGCACCGTCGAGAAGCGGACGAAGTTGTCCACGAACTTGTCCTTGCGGAGACCCGCGAGCACTCCGAGGAAGATGCCGACGATCGTCTCGAACACGAGCGCGAGCAGCGTGAGGCGCACCGTGACGGGGAACCGCTCCACGAAAAGGTCGATGACCTCGCGGCCGCGGAAGTTGATGCCGAAGTTCAAGGTGGCGTACTGCTGCAGCCGGTCGACGAAGAGACCGAAGCACGGGTTGCCCGGGCTGTTCAGGCACGGGTCGTCGAGGTTGTACTCGGCACGCATCTGGTCAAGGACCGCCTGCGGCGGGGCGTTCTCGCCGAACAGCGCCCGGACCGGGTCGCCGACGAGCTGGATGGTCAGGACACTCATGACGTGAAGCAGGAAGAGGGTGCCCAGAATGACGGGGATGAACTGAACCAACCGTCTTGCTACATAACGTCCCATTAACGGGATCCTCTCTCGTTACTCCCCCGATGGCACCGGCGCGGGGGAGACTACCCCCCGTTGGCACCGGCGCGGGGGCCGGACCCTCAGGCCCGGCCCCCGCTGTGCACACTCCGGTGCGTCTTACTGTCGGTACGTCACTGGTTGACGGTGACTTCACCGAAGGCGATCTCGCCCTCACCGACGTCGTAGCGAACGTCCCCGATCTCGGTGGACGACGCCGTCGCGCGGATACCGCTCCACATCGGGATGATCGGCATGTCCTCGAGGGCGATGTCGCCGGCCTGCTGGTAGTACTGGAAGCTCTCCTCCGTGCTACCGGCCTGGTCACCCTTCACGAGCAGGTCGTCGACCTCCTTGTTGGAGTAACCCGTGTAGTTGGAGTCACCACCGGTGCCGACGATCGGGCGCAGGTAGTTCTCCGGCGACGGGTAGTCCAGCGACCAGCCGAGACGGAACGGGCCGGTGAACTTCTGGTTGCCCAGGAGCTCGAGGTACTGGGCCCACTCGGTGGACTTCAGCTTGTAGTTGATGCCCAGGGTCTCCTGGACCTGACGGGCAGCAGCCTCGACCCAGGCGTCGTGCCCGGAGCCGGAGTTGAAGTAGTACTCGACGGTCAGACCCTTCGGGTCGACACCCGACTCCTCGAACAGCTTCTTGGCCTGCTCCGGGTCGTACTCGCAGTAGTCACAGGCGTCGTCACGCGAGCCGGGGATCGGCGGGGTGACGATGTCGGTGGACGGCTTGGCGAGCCCGTTGAGGACCTGCTTGACGATCAGGTCGCGGTTGATCGCCATCGAGATGGCCTCGCGGACCTTCACGTTGTCGAACGGCTTCTGGCCGGTCGGGAAGCCCAGGTAGGTCAGAGACGCGGTCTCGTTCTCCTGGAGGCGGTCGCCGAGCTGGCCCTTGGCCTCGAGGTAGACCTCGGGGGCAACAGTGCGGATGACGTCGAGGCCACCGTTCTGGAAGTCACGCCACGCCGCGGTCGGCGAGGTGAACATGTTGAACTCGATGGTGTCGGCGTTGGCCGGCTGGTCGCCGTTGTAGTCCGCCCACTTGGTGACCGTGATGCCCTCGTCGTGGCGCCACTTGCCGTCCATCTCGTACGCACCGGTGCCGATCGGCTTCTCGTTGCACGCCTTGATGTTGTCCAGGCACTCCTTCGCGATGGGCGCGAAGGCGGGGGCGTAGCTCATCTGCTGGCCGAACTGCGAGAACGGGCCACTCAGGGTGACCTCGAAGGTCGTGTCGTCGACCTTCTTCAGGCCGGACATCTCGGCGCCCTTGCCAGAGCCCTCGATGTGCGACATGAAGCCGGCGGTCGCCTGACCGTTCTTCGGGTTCTGCGAGTAGTTCCAGGCGCGGATGAACGCGTCGGAGTTGACCGGCTCGCCGTTCTGGAACGTCCGGTCGCTCTTGAGCTTGATGGTCCAGACGGTCTGGTCGTCGTTGGACTCGATGCTCTCGGCAAGACCGTCGAACACGAGCTCACCGGACTCGAAGTCGGTGCTGACCAGCGGGTCGTTGACCATCTTGAGCACGGCACTGCACTCGGACTCGTAGCAGTTCTGAGCAGGTGCCAGGAACGTCGGCTCGTTCAGGTCGGACGAAAAGGTGCCACCGGGCTTGCCGGTAGGCGCGCCGGCCTCGGGCTCCTTCTCACTGCTACCGCCACCACATGCGGCGAGCCCAAGCGCAAGCACCGCTGAGACAGCGGCAACCCGCATAGGGGTTTTGACGCGCATCGATCCTCCTTTGGGGGATTCTCATGAAATTGATGCCTTCGGCGACCCATCCTGATGACGAGGAGTGACGCTGGCAACAACCGACAGGCCATCGTTACCTGAACGTGTCAGACGGTGAGGAACCGGGCGAACCCCCCAGGAGACCCCCGGGACCGTACCGCGCGCTCTCCGGCGCCGCTCAGACGATGCGCTGGATACGCGTGATCCGGAGTCCGTGCGCCTCGAGGAGCACGAGCACGTCGACCAGGTCGCCCGCCCCCTCAGAAGGGCCACCGCCGCCTGCACGCACCACCGCCCGCACTTCCGGCGTCGCGGTGGCGTACGGCGAGAGAGCCTGTCGGATCACGGGGCCCAGAGTGCCGGCCACGACCAGCTCGTACTCCGCGGGCTCAGGCGAGTGGGTGGTCATCCGGGACGCCTTCATCGGCCGCAGCCTCTTGCTCCGAGCGCTCCCCCCGAGCACCGAGCCGCCTGACCTCGACCACCTCGAGCCCGAAGGCGCGGAGGCGGTGCAGGAAGCCGAAGAGCGCGGCCTGGTCGCGGAACCGTCCGCTCAGCACCGTGCGGATCTCCTGCTCGGCGATCTCGACGTCGCCCAGGTCCTCGAGCACGTCCTTCGTCGGAACGAGCCCGGTGACCCGAACTTCGTAGGCGCACTCGGACGACACCGTCGTACCCCCAGGCTGCGAAGGGATTGGGCTTTCCCAGGAGAGCGCATCGACGCACTCTTGGCCTCATCCGAGGGGGATGATCAGCGGGTCAGCTCACGAAGATGCCGAGCCCCCGAGCCCTCCGGACGGCAGCGTTGCGGCGGGTCACGCCGAGCTTCCGCAGGATGCTGCGCACGTGTGTGCGGACCGTGTTCACGGAGACGAACATCTTCTGGGCGATCTCCTCCGTGGTCAGCAGCTCCTCGAGATGCCCGAGGACCTCCAGCTCCTTGGGGGTGAGGCTCTCCAGGACCGCCGGACCGCCCAGGTTCGCGCGCGCGGGGCCGCGCCCCGGGCCAGTGGCCTCGTCGTCGGGTGCGCGTGTGAGCCACGCGTGCTCGTGCAGCAGCTGTGGGTCACCCGCCAGCAGGCGCTGGGTCTGAGGACCGGCCTCCCGGAAGGGCCTTCGTAGCTGCTCGGGCTCGGCGAGCCTCAGCGCCTGCTCGAGGAGGAGCCGTGCTCGAGCGCGGGCGTGCCTCCTCGACTCCTGGGCGGCCTCGGCCAGGAGTGCGGTCACCTGGACGACCAGCCGAGGCTGCTCCTCACCCACCAGCGCGAGGACCTCGTCCGCCACCGACTGCTCCCCCATCTCCGCGTGGGCCACTGCGGCCACGACGGCGGCGTCGACGTCGGTGGCCACATCGACGCGCTCGAGCTCCTGGAGGGCGATCTCCGCCCTCCCGCTGGCCACTGCCAGCCTGGCGGCCTCCACGCGCATCCGGTCGGAGAGCCAACGGTCCGCCGAAGCCGCGCGCGTGGCGGCGACCTCCAGCCGCGCCAGCGCCGGCTGCAGCCGGCCCGCCGCGCGGTCCAGACCTGCGATGACCGTGTCCACCAGCGTCCTCGACACCGGGTCGCCGGAGGTCGCCCTCGACGAGACCGCCGCGGCCACGTGCTCACGGGCCGCAGCGATGTCGTACTGCTCGAGCGAGACGCAGGCGAGCGTCACCTCCGCGACGGAGGTCCGTGAGCTCAGGGCGCCGGCCTTCTCGGCGACCGTCGAGGCCTCCTCCGCAGCGCGTCGCGCGCGGGCGAGGTTGCCCTCGACCGCTTCGAGGAGCGCGAGGTAGCCCAAGCAGTCCGCACGGAACGACGCATAGCGGTGCGCCGACTCGAGTCCGACGGCGATCGTGAGCGCCTTCCGGGCCTGCCGGAGGTCGCCCCTTCGGATCGAGGTCACGCCGACGCTGAGCTGGACGAGCGCGTACATCGCGGCCTCGCCCTCCGAACGACGCCCGCTACCCCTGCCGAACCGCTTCCGGGCGTCCTCGACCAGCGCCGCCGCCACCTCCGCGTCGTCCGCGAGAGAGGCGCGCGCCGCGTCGACGACGGCCACGGACAGCCACAGCGCACTCCGCTCGCTCTCGGCGGGGGGAGTACGGCGGGCCGCGGCGATCTCCTCCCCGCACCCGCTGACGTCGCCGCGCGCAAGCGCCACCGAGGCTCGCACGACGGCGGCCTCCGGGAGGTCCACGTCGGCGGGGACCGATCCCGCCACGCCGCTCAGAGGCTGCTCCGGCCCCTCGAGAAGCACCCTCCCGACGAGGTTCTGCTCGACGAGCTGCCTCGCGACGTCCGTCCAGGCACCCACCGCGGCGAGGTGACCCAAGGACCGTTCCACCATCCCGGCGCTCAGGTACCAGTCCGCGGCCCGGCGGTGGAGCTCGCGCAGGCGCTCGGGGTCCTCGTAGGCGAGCTGCGCGCGGAGCAGGTTCCGGAAGAACGGGTAGTAGCGGTAGGCACCCGGCTGCTCGGGCAGCGGCTCGAGGAAGGCGTTCGCCTTCGCGACCTCCTCGAGGAGGTGGGGTGCCTGCGCTCCGGTGAGCTCGGTCAGCATGCCCGGCGACAGCAGGTCCGGGACCGAGCTGTCGAGCATGAACCTCCGGGTCTCGTCGGACTGGACGTCGAGCACCTCTCCCAGGAGGTACTCGCTGATATCGCCCGTCCGCGCGACGACGCCGGCGACCGACGCGTCGGGGTCGGCGCGGCCGGCGAGGGCGCGCGCGGCGAAGCGCAGCCCTGCTGCCCAGCCCTTGACGCGGTGGTTGAGGTCCCGGACGGAGCCCACGGCGAGCGTGACACCCATCTGTGCGATGAGCCGCTGGGCCTCGTCGTCGGTGAAGGCCAGGTCGGCGGCGCGGACCTCGGCGAGGCTGTCGTCGAGGCGGTAGCGGTAGAGAGGCAGGACCGGGTCCACCCGCGCGGAGAGGACCATCTGCAGACGTCCCAGGGTGTGCCGCAGCAGGTAGTCGACCTCGCGGGCGAGCTCGAGCGAGGTCATCTCGTAGCCGTCGACCACGACGGTCCACCGACGCTCCTGCTGGGCCAGAGCCGCGGTGAGGGCGCGCAGGCGCTCTCGCCCGAGCGGCGGGTCGTGCTCGGCGAGGTCGGGTGCGGCCGGCACCTCGACGCCGCTCCTGGTGAGGCTCTCCACGACGCAGCTCCAGAAGGCGCCGTCGCCGTCCTCGAACGTGACCCAGGCCGTCGTGCGGTCGGCATCGTCGCGCACCCACTCGGCCAGCAGGGACGTCTTCCCCGTGCCCGCAGGTCCGCTCACGACCACGAGCGGCTGGGCCGCGGACTCCTCGAGCATCCCCCGCAGTCGCGGTCGGGCCACGTGGGAGCGCAGCAGCTCGGGCACTCCGAAACGGGCCGCCGCGAGCAGGTCCTGCGCAGAGCCGCGGGCGGACGCGGGGCGCGCTCCCTTGGGTTTCACCGTGGTGTGGCCCTTCTCCCCCGCAGAATCACAGCCGACCGAGCAACGGCCTTTACTCCACGCTAGGTGGCCGGGCAGGGAAGGAACATGACGATTGTGGGCAGTCGCGGCGGGACCTAGGGCAGGACTCGGGAGAACTCATCCGTCGGGGATGATTTCGGCAGGTCCCCTCATTCCCGGACGCCGTCCACGCCTCGTCCTGCACGGATGACCCATGTCGTCCAAGCCCTGCACATCACCCGTTCGGGCCGTCCCGGGAACAACCTCATCCCCGCCGCATGATGCGCCCGGACCGCGTACCGCCCACGGTGAAGGTGCCTTCGGTGCACCTGTCGAGGAGGACCGTCATGAATGGGACCCACCTGGAGCGGCGATGAACGACGCAAACGAGGTCGAGCGGCTCCGCGCCCGCGTGGCTGAGCTCGAAGGACAGCTGGCCACGGGCCCGGCCGCCGAGCCGGCCCAGCCCCAGGGTCGACAGTCGGCGTGGTGGGCGACCGCGTCGTCCGTGCTGGTGGTCCTGGCGTGCATCCTCGCGCCCCTCGCCGTGGCTTCCGTGTGGGCCAGCACCCAGCTCTCCAACACCGATGCCTACGTCGAGACGGTGGCCCCTCTCGCCGACGACCCGGGCGTGCAGGCCGCGATCACGAACGAGGTGACCACCGCGGTCTTCGACAACATCGACGTCCAGGGCATCACCGGCGAGGCGCTCGGGACCCTGGCCGACCAGCCCAACGTGCCGCCGCGGGTGGCCGACGCACTGCCCGGCCTCGCGGTGCCGATCACGAACGGGGTCGAGAGCTTCACCCGGACCCAGGTGGGGAACCTGGTCGCCAGTCCGGAGTTCGCGACCCTGTGGGACCAGGTCAACCGGGTGGCCCACGAGCAGGTCGTGAAGCTCCTCGAGGGCAACCAGGGCGGAGCAGTCAGCGCCCAGGACAACACGATCACGCTCAACCTCGGGCCGGTCATCGCGCAGGTGAAGAACCGGCTGGTCGAGCAGGGGTTCTCCCTCGCCGCCAACATCCCCACCGTCGACAAGTCGTTCGTGCTGGTGCAGTCGGACTCCATCTCCAGCGCACAGGGCTTCTACCAGCTGCTGAACACGCTCGGCACCTGGCTCCCCTTCGTCGTGCTCGCGCTGTTCGTAGTCGGGGTGCTGCTCGCCCGGGACCGCCGCCGGGCCCTGCTCCGCGGCGCGCTGGGGGTCACCGGCGCGATGATCGTCCTCGGCGTCGGCCTCGCGCTGGCCCGCACCTGGTACGTCGGGTCGACACCCGCAGGCGTGCTGGACGAGCAGACCGCGGGAAGCGTCTTCGACACCCTCGTCCGGTTCCTCAGGACGGGCCTCCGGGCGGCCGCCGTCCTGGGCCTGGTCGTCGCCTTCGCGGCATTCGTGGCCGGCCCCTCGACCGTCGCCGCCCGGACCAGGTCGACGTTGCAGGGCGGCATCGGGTCCCTGCGGGGCGGAGCCGAGTCGGCCGGGTGGAGCACGGGCCGCTTCGGCGGGTGGGTCTTCGGCCACCGGCGGGCGCTCCGGGTCGGTGTCCTGGTCCTCGGCGGTCTCGCGCTGATGTTCTGGTCCCGGCCGACGGGCTGGGTCGTCGTCGGTGTCGCCGTCGCCGTACTGGTCGCGCTCGCGGTCCTCGAGTTCCTGGCGACCCCGCCGGGCGCGGAGTCCGAAGCCGTGGGAGGCGTCACCACCGAGGCGGAGGCGCCGACCCTGCCTC
This sequence comes from uncultured Actinomycetota bacterium, assembly GCA_963823965.1. Taxonomy (GTDB): domain Bacteria; phylum Actinomycetota; class Actinomycetes; order Propionibacteriales; family Nocardioidaceae; genus Nocardioides_C. The sequence continues at coordinate 827,164 of CAWGNO010000002.1, forward strand.
GCCAGGTGCCGCGCACGCCGGCCGGACCCGGCTCCGATGAGGGTGTCGCGGCGGCCGACTCCGCTCTGCACGGAGCGGACCGGGAGTGACCTGAGGGAGTGACCTGAGACAGGACCGGTGCTGCCGGGGGCCCGGCTCTCCCCCACCGCCTCCTCCTCGGACCAGATCATCCGGCGCGGGTGATGCCCATGGCTCGGGGCCCCACCAGAGTGACCATGACCGGACAGCCAGACCTAGGTATGCAGGAGTGACAGTGGCCAGCATCAGTGAAGCACACGGTCCCATCGACTTCGTGCTCATCGAGTTCCCCCAGGACAGGCTCACCGGTCAGGCCGGCGAGGCCCTCATGGACCTCGTGGACCGGGGAGTGATCCGCCTCTACGACCTGCTGGTGATCAGCAAGGCCGACGACGGCGCGGTCGACGTGCTCGAGGTCTCCGACAGCGCCGCGGGAGGGGGCGGCTTCGCCGGCTTCGTCGGAGCGCGCTCCGGCCTGCTCGGCGACGAGGACGTCGTGGAGGCGGCCGGTGCGATGGAGCCCGGCACGGTCGCCGCGCTCGTCGTGTACGAGAACACCTGGGCCGTCCCGTTCATCGCGGCGGCCCGCGACAGCGGCGGGGAGATCATCGCCAGCGCCCGTATCCCTGCAGCGGACGTGATGGCCGCCGCCGAAGCGCTCGAACCAGCCACCTGAGGAGGTCCACCGTGCCCGGACTACTGCGAGGAGTCGCCAGGACGGCCGTCGTGGCCGGAACCGCCACGGCGGTCAGCGGCCGCGTACAGCGTCGACAGGCCGAGCGCTTCGCCCAGCGTGACGCGAACATCTATGCCGAGCGCGAGCAGGCGTACGAGGAGAACATCCCCCGCCAGGCCGGCCCGCCGGAGGTGGCCCCGGCCCAGCCGACCTCGGCCGACACCGTCGAGCAGCTCAAGGGGCTGGCCGAGCTGAAGCAGCAGGGCATCCTCACCGAGGAGGAGTTCGCCGCACAGAAGGCGAAGATCCTCGGCGCCTGACACCGGCCGCACACCCCGTGCCCGGGCTCCGGCCCGGGCACGGGGTTCTGCGTCTCACGGGTCGTCCGGCGCGGCCCCCTCCGTAGCCCTCCCCTGATGGCGCCTGCCCCACTGCACGGCGCCGACGATGACGCGGGCGAAGAGGCCGACGAGCACGAGGTCCCCGACCATCTGCAGGGTGGTGACCGCTCGCGCGACCTGGGTCGTCGCGGTGATGTCGCCGAACCCCACCGTGGCGAAGACGGTCACGGTGAAGTAGAGCGCGTCGAGCCGGGTCAGCCGTTCGGAGAACATCGACGGCTCCGAGTGCGACATCAGGTAGTAGGCGGTCGCGAACACGACCACGAAGAGCGGCACCGAGACCATCAGGGCACCGATCGCCTTCGCACCCGGGTACGCCGACCGCAAGATGGCGCGCACCTGCAGGACGAGGAGGACGGCGACCAGAACGATGCCCAGCCCGAGCTCGAGGAGTGTGCCGACGGCGAGCGGGGACCCCAGGGGCAGGACGAAGTATCCGACGACCAAGGCCGTGCCGGCGAGGAACGACCACAGCAGCGAGAGGAACGCAGCCGTCGAGACGCCCGAGGGCATCAGCTCGGACGCGACACGGGCGCGGCTCCCCATGCGCCCACTCTGGTCCGGGCCCGGCTCGACGGTCCTCATCCCGGACGGGTGAGACCGCGCCGGTACGACGTCGCGCCGACGCAGGTCACCCGCCAGGGATGATGCGGCCCCTGCGGCGAGGACGGAGCCTGAGAGGTGCCGATGGCTCGGCAACGTCTCGTTCTAGCTGGAGGGTTTGAAATGAGCGACATGCGGCAGCAGGCGCCTGCTTCCGGGACCACGAGCGTCCCCCGGCAGCGCGGTGAGGCACCCCCCGGACCCACGGGCTGGGCAGGCTGGGTGCTGTTCGGAGCCATGATGATGATCCTTCTCGGGGCCTTCCAGGCCATTGCGGGACTCGTGGCTCTCTTCGACGACGGCTTCTACCTCGTGGGGTCCAACGGGCTGCTCGTCAACGTCGACTACACGGCCTGGGGCTGGGTCCACCTGGCCATCGGCGTGCTCGCGGTGGCTGCGGGGTTCGGGCTGATGACAGGGTCCATGTGGGCTCGCGTCACCGGCATCACGCTGGCGCTGATCAGCGCGATCGTGAACCTCGCGTTCCTCCCGGCGTACCCGATCTGGGCCGTCATGATGATCACGCTGGACGTCATCATCATCTACGCCATCGCGGCGCACGGAGCCGAGCTGAAGACGGAGATGTGACCCGGCGCTGAGGCAGCGGCCCGGGGGCCGCGACGACGAGGGCGGGGCATCTGGTGCAGGTGCCCCGCCCCTGTATCTCGAACGGAGAACAGACGCATGGACTACCCCCTCATCGCCGAGCACGGACTCATCGGCGACCTGCAGACCGCAGCCCTGGTCTCCACCGACGGGACGATCGACTGGTTCTGCGCCCCCCGCTTCGACTCCCCCAGCATCTTCGGGGCTCTGCTGGACAACCGGCGTGGCGGCCACTTCCGGATCCGGCCCATCGGGGACGGTTACCAGAACAAGCAGCTCTACTTCCCTGACACCGCGGTGCTGATCACGCGTTTCCTGACGGAGGGCGGGGTCGCCGAGGTGCTGGACTTCATGCCGACCACGAGCAGCCGCCTCGTCGCCGACCGGCACCGGATCGTCCGGATGGTCCGCTGCGTGCGCGGCAGCATCCGGCTGGGGATCGACCTCGCCCCCCGCTTCGACTACGGCAGGAAGTCGCACCAGACCCATGTCGTCCAGGGCGGCGCCGTCTTCCGCAGCGACGCGGAGGCGGTCACGGTGAACATCGTCCGCGAGCCCGAGGACGACATCCTTCTCGCCCAGGTGCAGGTCGACGACCAGGGGGACATCCACGCGGAGATCGAGCTGAGCGCGGGACAGGTCCGCGGCCTGGTCCTGGAGACGGGGAGCGCCGGCCCGCCGCGCGTGGTGCGGGCGGCCGAGATCCAGCGGCTCCTCGACGAGACCGTCGCCTTCTGGAAGTCCTGGGTCGCCCAGTCGACGTACGTCGGACGCTGGCGGGAGCAGCTGACCCGGTCGGCGATCACCTTGAAGCTCATGACCTACGCCCCGACGGGAGGGCTCGTGGCCGCACCCACTGCCGGGCTCCCGGAGCAGGTCGGCGGTGAGAGGAACTGGGACTACCGCTACACCTGGATCCGCGACTCGTCCTTCTCCGTCTACGCCCTGCTCGGGCTGGGGTTCACCGAGGAGGCGGCCGCGTTCTCCCAGTGGCTCGGCGCCCGGGTGCGTGAGCAGGTCGGCAGCGACGAGGCACCCCTGAAGATCATGTACCGGGTGGACGGCTCCTCCGACCTCGTCGAGGAGGTGCTCGACCACTGGGAGGGCTACCGGGGCTCCCGGCCGGTGCGGGTCGGCAACGGGGCGGCCGACCAGCTCCAGCTCGACATCTACGGGGAGGCGCTCGACAGCCTGTGGTTCGCCGACCAGCGCGGCCTGCAGATCCCCCATCAGGGCTGGCAACGCATATCCGACCTGCTGAACTGGCTGGTCGACCACTGGGACCAGCCCGAGGAGGGCATCTGGGAGACCCGCGGCGGCCGCAAGGACTTCACCTACGGGCGGCTGATGAGCTGGGTGGCGTTGGACCGCGGCGTCCGGCTCGCCACGACCCGGTCGCGGCCCGCCCCGGTGATGGCCTGGACCGCGCAGCGCGACGCGATCTACGACCAGATCATGACCCGGGGCTGGAACGAGCAGCGGCGCGCGTTCGTGCAGGAGTACGACAACACCGTCCTGGACTCGGCGCTGCTGCGGATGTCGACGGTGGGGTTCATCACGCCCACGGACCCGATGTGGACCTCCACCCTGAGGGCGATGGACGCCGAGCTGGTCACCGACAGCCTGGTCTACCGGTACAACCCCGAGGCGTCCCCGGACGGTCTCCGCGGCTCCGAGGGAACGTTCTCGCTCTGCTCGTTCACCTACGTCGACGCGCTGGCCCGGGCGGGACGCCTCGACGACGCGGAGCTGGTCTTCGAGAAGATGTTCACCTACGCCAACCACCTCGGCCTCTACTCCGAGGAGATCGCCCTCACCGGGGAGCAGATCGGGAACTTCCCGCAGGCGTTCACCCACCTGGCTCTCATCGACGCGGCGATCACCCTGGATCGTGAGCTCGACCGGCACCGACCGGCTGGGACGGCGTCCGCGGTCTCGATCCCCCTTCAGCGCGAGGCGCCCGCCATGCGCACGGCGGAAGCCGCGAGCGTGTCGACCACCGCGAAGGCTCCCCCGGCCGGCTGACCGAACCGGCCGGGGCCGCCTGATCATCCGCCCCGGGAGATGAGGGACGCGCCCCCGGGGAGGCACCGTGGTGGGAAGGCTTCCCCGAGGATCTCCCTCGGGGCGACAGGAAGGGGATGGTCGTGACCATCGGGCCCGTACAGCTGCTGGTACTGGGGTTCCAGAACCCCGACTTCCACGGAGAGGTCATCGCCGAGCTCGAACGCCTGCGCGAGAGCGAGACCGTGAAGGTGATCGACGCCCTGGCGGTCTACAAGGACGCCGAGGGCGGCATCGAGGTCTTCTCCGACGAGGAGGCCTGGGACGTGCTGGAGGCGATCCCGAACGACTCCGCGGCGGCGCTCCTCCTCCTCGAGCACCACTGGGCGGTGCCGCTGCGCGACGCGATCGCCAGAGCAGGCGGCTTCAGGATCGACGAGGGCTTCATCAGCCCGCTCGACCTGGTCGGGATCGGGCTGCTCACAGCCGAGGAAGCGCACGAGATGCACACTCGCGAGCAGGAGATGAGGGTCGCGGGCGGAGGCGGACCCGACGTGCCGCAGCAGCGGCAGCAGACGGCGATGCCCGAGAGTACGAGGACGGAGGCCTGAGATGCTGGGAACGACGCGAAGAGTCGCCCGCAGCACGTCGCGGCGTACTGCACGGCGCGTCAGCCGCCGGCGCCGCTGAGGGCACTCGGTCCGCGGGGGGTGAGTCGCGGTGAGCCCTGACCAGGTCCTGGTCGGCGTCGGGCTCATGGTGGCCCTTGCCGTCGGCTCACAGGTGTTGGCCGCGCGCCTGCGGGTCCCCGCCATCATCGTCCTGCTCCCGGTGGGCTTCGTCGCCGGAGCCGTGACGGACGCGGTCGACCCGGACGTGATCTTCGGGGACGCCTTCCCCTCCCTGGTCTCGCTCGCCGTGGCCGTCATCTTGTACGACGCGGGCCTGGACCTCGACCTGGAACGGCTGCGCGGCCACACCCGCAGGACCGTGGTGCGCCTCATCGGTCTGGGGGTGCCCATCACCTGGGGCGTTGCGGCACTGGGTGCGACGTGGCTGCTGGGCATGCCCTCCGACGCCGCCCTGATGCTGGGGGCGATCGTGGTGGTCTCGGGTCCGACCGTGGTGGGGCCGCTGCTGAGCTTCGTGCGGCCCCGCGAGCAGCTCCAGCGGATCCTGTCCTGGGAGGGCGCCCTCATCGACCCGGTGGGGGCGATCCTGGGCGCTCTCGTGCTCGCGGCCATCGTGTCCACCACCTCGGAGCGCTATCCCGGCGAGGAGATCGCGCTCTTCGCCTACAGCCTCGGCACCGGGCTCGCCGCTGGGATGCTCGGCAGCGCGGTCCTCTGGCTGGTGCTCGTACGGATCCGTCCGGGTGAGGTGCTCGACGCCTCCACCCAGGTGGCGACGGTGATTCTCGTGGCGGCGCTGTCCGACACCGTCCGCGACGACTCGGGCCTGATCGCGGCCATCGTGATGGGCCTCGTCGTGGCCAACCGGCGGGAGTTCGACCTCCCCGCGCGCCGGCCGTTCCTGGAGACGCTCGTGCAGCTGATCCTCGGTGTGCTGTTCGTGTCCATCTCAGCCACCGTCACGCCGGAGTCGCTGCGCGGCCTGGTCCTGCCGTCCCTCGGGGTCGTGGCCCTCCTGGTCCTCGTGGCCCGCCCGCTGCTCACGGCGGTGGCGACGCTCCGGACCGACCTCTCCCGGGCCGACCGGATGTTCATCGGCTGGATGGCACCTCGCGGCATCGTCGCCGCTGCCACGGCGGCGTCGTTCCAGGCCTCCCTCATCGCCGACGGAGCCGTGGACGCGGAGAAGATCCTGCCGGTGACCTTCATCGTGATCGTGGCGACCGTGTCGCTGTACGGCCTGACGGCCGCGCCGGTCGCGCGCCGGCTGGGCGTGGTGCGCTCCAGCCGGGACCGTCCCCTGCTCGTCGGAGGAGACCCGTGGGTGGTCGACCTCGCCCTGGCGCTGGAGACGGCCGGGCTCGAGGTGGTCCTGTGGGCTGCTCGCGAGACGGAACGCCGGAGCATCCGGGAGTCGGGCCTGGAGCTGACCGACGGGGCGTTGCTCGCGGCCGCCGCGGGTGAGGGGGCAGAGCTCGAGGGCATCAGCGCTGTGCTGCTCCTCAGTGACGAGAACGACTTCAACGCACTGGCGTCCGCCCTTCTGGAGGGCAGCCTGGACGGGCAGGTCTACCGGCTCGAACCACCTTCGACGAGCGAGGGCACCGTAGCCCCGTACCTGGGTGGCGCCAGACTGTTCAGGCGCGGTCTCACCGGGGCGGCACTCGCGGCCCGACGCGCGTCCGGTGGCCGTGTCGTCGTCCAGGCCGGCACCCAGACGCCCGCTCCTGGTTCGGATCTCCTCTTCCTGGTGCGCCAGGAGGGGAGGCTCGTCCCGGTCCTCGAGGGGGTGGAGCCGCCCCGCCAGGCCGGCGACCGTGCGGTGCTGCTGACCGCCGTGACTGCGGCAACCGGAGGAGAGTCTCAGGCAGGCTCGCTCGACGAGGACCGGTGAGCCACGGCCGGTGTCGGCGCCTCCACCCGGGACTGCTGCGGGCGGTCGAGCCACGCGCGTGCGACGTAGGCAACCACGACGGCAACGATCACCAGAGGCATGACGACGAGTCCGTCGGACAACAGCAGCAGGGTTGCCAGCAGCACCGATACCAGGGGGTAGCCGAGCATCACCACGCACATCGCCCCGATGCCCATGGCCGCCCCCGAGACCGTCTGGAGCCCCGGAAGGTGTGCCATCGCGATACCGCCTGCGGCTCCCAGGAACATCGACGGGAACACCGGTCCGCCGCGAAAGCTGCTCAGGCACAGGCCGTAGGCCAGCCCCTTGCACAGGATCAGCAGGAGCAGCGCTCCCACCGAGTAGGTGGCACTCTGACTGATCAGCGGTCCCAGCGCCTGCTGCCCGGAGAAGAGCACGTCAGACGCGCTCTTGCCGGTGGTCTCGCTGTAAGCGATCGCGAGGAGCGCGACCAGGAGTCCGACCGCCGGGGTGGCCAGCAGCAGCCGCGACTCCACCCAGGGCCGCAGACGCTGACCCAGGCGGCGGATCCCGGTGCCGAGGAACGCTGCCGCTACACCGATGACCAGTGCCCATCCGAACTCGGCGACCGTCGGGCTCCCGACGGCCGGGAGGCCCGGAACCGTCAGCGAGGTGGTGCCCAACCCGGTGATCGAGTCCAACCCGACGAAGACCAGCGAGCCGATCCCCGCGGCCAGGAGCCCCGGCACGAGCACGATGGACGTCATCGCACCACCCAGGCCGGCGATCTCCATGAGGAGGAAGGCGGCTGGAAGCGGCGACCCGAGGAGGGTGCTGATCGCCGCGAAGCTCCCGGCAGCGCCGATCAGAGCAACCGCCTGCCGGGGAGCGTCACGCTTCGCCAGGTGCACGGCCCAGGCGCCGAGACCACCGCCGATCGCGATGAGCGGCGCTTCGGGGCCGAGCACGGCCCCGAAGCCGAGCGTGGCCAGGGCAGCGATCGTGATGCCGGCCAGCTCGATCGGCGCCGGCGGGCCCGCCCCTGCGTGAAAGCCGTCCGCCGGCGACTCACCACCGCGGCCGGGAAGGTACCGGATGGTGAGCCCGACCAGCAATCCTCCGACCATCAGCGCCGGGACCGGCCACCAGGCAGGCGAGTCGAGCCCGATCGCCTTCGGCAGGTCGACGAAGATCCACCTCTGGAGATGGAGGGAGAGCTGGAGGAACCAGTAGGAGGCGAGCGCGATGGGGATGCCGACCAGGCCGGCGAACACGAGGATCACCGCATAGCCGCGTGACCGCAGCAGGCTGACGGGGTCCGGCCGGGGCTCTCCAGCGGCCGGCGCAGGCGAGCCGGGACCGCTCATCTCGACGCTCCCCGCATCGGGAGTCCCACGGCTGTCGTGGTCGTCTGGGCTCGCATCGTCTGCTCCCCGCGTCTGTGTGCACTCGCTCACCCGCCTGTCACCGATGCAGGCCCTCAACACTCTGGCCCGCGACGCGGCCCTTCGTCCTCATCCCTGTGGGGTGACGTGTCCTGCGGCGATCCGGCACACCCTTGGTCGATTTGTCCGAGGGCATGACGCGGACGGAGAGGCGACCGAGCTCAGTCGCCGACCTTCGCGCCCTCCGGCAGCATCAGCACCGCACCGACGAGGAAGGCCAGCGCACCCACCGAGGTGGTGCCGTTGGCGACGGTCAGGTTGAGCTCGTCGCCCGTGGACGGCAGCACGTACGCTGCCAGCGCCGCGAGTCCGAACGCCACGCAGCCGAGGAGGTTGACCGAGGCCACGGACCCCTCCAGCGTCCACGCCGGACGGCGCAGCCACCCGTGGGTGACCTCGACGTAGGCGAGGTAGCCCGAGACCAGGAAGCAGACCGAGCCGTAGAAGTCCGGCCTCCACACCGCCTTGTCGTACGTCGGGTCGTCCAGCGCCGTCGTCAGCGCCCGGAAGGTCGTGGCGTTGAAGAACAGGGTCCCCACCAGCTGGGAGCCGCTGCTCCAGTAGTCGATGCGGCGGGGCTCCCAGGCGAGCACCCGGAACCGCGGCTTCGTGGCTCCGCCGAGCCGGCCGCCCGGCTCCCGGTCGGCGTTGATCGCCTCGAGCCACTGGAGGGTGGCTGCCGCGGTGAAGAAGATCGAGCCCACGAAGAAGACCACGCCGTCGGTGTCCGCACCGACCAGGCGAACGAACCACGGCAGCGGAGCGACGAGGAAGCAGGTCGAGCCGACGACGAACAGCACGGAGATCCACCACGACGCCCGGTGCGGCGCCCACCAGATGCTCTCGTGGCGCAGGCGGAGGGTCGAGAGCCTGGAGGCGTGCTTGCGGTGCCACCGCGACGTCCAGACGATCCGGTGACCGTCCGGCCGGTCGAAGGTGACCGCCGTCGTGAACGGGCCGGAGGTCCGCCTCCCGACCACCGTCCAGCCCGCGGGAGTCGCCGGGTAGGTCACGCGACGGCCTGCGGAGCCAGCGGCTCGAAGGGGACCAGCTCCTGCTCACCTCCGCGGACCACGACACACGTCGCCTCAGGCACCTCCCGCCACGCGCCGCGCAGGTCACCCAGGGGCTCGGACACGATGAGCCGGGCGTCGTCGGAGAGCTCCTTGAGAAGGGGGTTGTTCGGGTACTGCGCCCTGAGGGTGGTGACGTCGGCGCTGTGGAAGAGCGTGCGAGACCTGCCCTCGCTGGAGTAGCGGAACGCCCACGTGGTCTGCCCGTCCGTGGTGGCGACGGTCATCTGGACCGGGAACGCGATGCCGTGCTGCTTGGCGGTCTCCTCGACGAGGCCCACGGCGCGGGCCACCGCGGTCGGTGGGTCCTGCTCCAGGCCGTAGGTGAGCGCGAGGAAGAACAGGGTCTCGGTGTCCGTCGTGCCCTCGATCTCCGCGAAGCGGTCGGCGTCCACAGCGAGCGCGAGATCGCGCTTCATCGCGTGGAAGCCGTCGATGAAGCCGTTGTGCATCCACAGCCAGCGGCCGTGGCGGAAGGGGTGGCAGTTGGACTGCTGCACCGGCGACCCGATGGCGGCGCGAATGTGGGCGAAGACCCGCGGCGAGGCGATGTGCCGCGAGAGGTCGTGCAGGTTGCGGTCGTTCCAGGCCGGCTCCGTGCTGCGGAAGACGCCCGGGGTCTCCCGGTCGCCGTACCACCCGACCCCGAAGCCGTCGCCGTTCGTCGTCTCGGCCCCCATCGTGGAGTGCATGCTCTGCACGATCAGGGAGTGCTGGGGCCGGTAGAGCAGGTCCTCGACGAGCACCGGTGAGCCCGAGTAGGCGAGCCAACGACACATGAGGGCACCTCCGTACGCCTGTCTGCCGCCATTGCACACCGCGGCCCGCGCTGCGGGAATCATCCGTGCGGGATGAGGAAGGACCCCCCGCTCCTGCGTGGGATGGCCTAGAAGGCCGAACCGATGCGGAGGGACTGTCGTGGCGATCCACAAGAGGCAAAGCATGGAGGAGCAGGACTCCTCGCTCGTCCCGACGTTCGCGAGGGCGGGCATGCGGGACATTCCCAAGGACAGGCTCCGCGACGAGGAGATCCTGCCGAGGACCGCGTTCGACATCGTCCGGGACGAGACGATGCTCGACGGCAACGCGCGGTTCAACCTGGCGACGTTCGTCACCACCTGGATGGACGAAGAGGCCGACCGCCTGTACGCCGCCACGTTCGACAAGAACATGATCGACAAGGACGAGTACCCGCAGACCGCCGAGATCGAGGCACGCTGCGTCCGGATGCTCGCCGACCTGTGGCACGCCCCGCACGCCGCCGAGAGCGTCGGCACCTCGACCACCGGGAGCTCCGAGGGGTGCATGCTCGCCGGCCTTGCCATGAAGCGACGGTGGCAGCACGCACGCCGCAAGGCGGGGCTCGACGTCGCCCGGCCCAACCTCGTGATGGGGGCGAACGTGCAGGTGGTCTGGGAGAAGTTCGCCAACTACTGGGAGGTCGAGCCTCGGTACGTACCCCTGGAGGGGGACGTCTTCCACCTGACTCCCGACCGGCTGCTCGAGCACGTCGACGAGAACACCATCGGCGTGGTGGCGATCCTCGGCTCCACGATGGACGGCAGCTACGAGCCGGTGAAGGAGATCTGCGAGAAGCTCGACGAGTACGAGCAGAACAGCGGGGTCTCGGTGCCGGTGCACGTCGACGCCGCCTCGGGCGGCTTCGTCGCACCCTTCATCCAGCCCGACCTGCTGTGGGACTTCCGGCTCGACCGGGTGGTGTCGATCCAGGCGTCCGGCCACAAGTACGGACTCGTCTACCCCGGCGTCGGCTGGGTGCTGTGGCGCGACGTGGAGCACCTGCCCGAGGACCTGGTCTTCCACGTGAACTACCTGGGCGGCGACATGCCCACCTTCGCCCTGAACTTCTCGCGTCCGGGAGCCCAGGTGGCACTCCAGTACTACCGCTTCGTGCGCCTCGGCAAGGAGGGCTACCGCCTGATCCAGCAGACCTCCCAGGACGTCGCCGTCCACGTCGCCCAGGCGCTCGACGCGATGCCGCAGTTCGAGGTGATCACCCGGGGCACGGACCTGCCGGTGGTGGCGTTCAGCCTCGCCGAGAACGTGACCAAGTACGACGTGTACGACGTCTCGCGCAAGCTGCGCGAGCGCGGCTGGCTGGTCCCGGCGTACACGATGCCGCCCAAGCGGGAGGACCTCTCCGTGCTCCGCATCGTCGTGCGCAACGGCTTCAGCCACGACATGGCCGACCTCTTCCTGCGCGACCTGCACGTCGCGGTCGACTGGCTGGACAACCTGTCGGCGCCGATGCCGCACGAGGGTCAGCCGACGGGCTTCCACCACTGACCGGGGCGGTCAGGCCGACCCGGTGCGCCAGGTGCCGAACGGCCGAGCCGATGCCCGCACCTATGAGGGCGCCTGCGACGACGTCACCGGGAAAGTGCACTCCGGTGTGCACGCGCGACCAGCCCACCGCGGTCGCGGCCACACGGAGTGCTGAGTCCAGCTGCGGCAGGTCGCCTCCCACGGCGGTCGAGAATGCGAAGGCCGACGCCGCGTGTCCCGACGGGTAGGAGGCGGACAGCGGCATGGGCACGAGGTGGGTACGCACCGACTCCGATCGGGCAGGACGCTCCCGACGCACGACGGGCTTCACGGCGAGGTTCACCACGGCGGAGGTGAGCCCCACCGCGACGAGGCCGACGAGCGCGCTGCGCCGCGGACGTCCGCCTGCCAGGCTCAGGGCCGCGGCGCACGCCAGCCACACCTTCGAGTGGTCGGCCGCGGCGGAGAGCCTGGCCAGTGCACGGTCGAGGGCGGGCGACGGCGTGGCGTGCAAGGCGTCGTAGACGGCGCGGTCCAGCAGCACGGCGTCGCGGCCGGCCCGTCGCAGGGCGGCTGACCAGGTCATCGCACGCCCACCGGCCAGGGAAGGTCCGCCAGCTCCCACAGCCTTCTCCAGCTCCAGGACGGCTGGGGCTCGGGGATCCCTGGCCGGTCTCGCGGGACACGGACCCGGAGCCGCCGAGGAGCAATGGTGCAGTGCACCGGGGTGGTGAGCACGAAAGCCTCGCCGTCGACACCCACCGGGATCTCGTTCACGTCCGCGGTCACGACCGCGTCCGGCACGGTGCGGACGGTCAGTCCGCGGTCGTGGCTGCGCCTCAGCAGGCCGACCGCCTGCCGGGCGCTCTCGACGTTCACCGCGACCACGCCTAGCCGCCCGCTGTCCAGCCGGGCGCGCCGGCCCACTCCGGCGATGTCCCCCATGCCGTAGGGGTCGACGCTCACCAGGACCGCCTGAGGGTGGTCGACCACCACGCCGACGGCCTTCACCCGAAGGCGCGGTCCCTGGTGGCCGGTGAGCAGGTCGGGAAGGAGCTCGAGGGTGGTGCGGGTCTTGTCGTCGCGGTATGCCGGACTCTGGACGACCACCGCGTAGGCACCGAACGAGGCGTTGTTCACGAAGGGCCGGCCGTTCACGTCGCCCAGGTCGACGTGCAGCTCCACAGCGTCCTCGGTCAGCGCGGCGAGGCAACGAGACGGGTCCTCGCGGTCGAGCCCCAGGTCGAGCGCGAAGTGGTTGCGGGTCCCTGCGCTGATGACCATGAACGGGAGGTCGTGCTCAGTCGCCACGCTCGCGACCAGGGCCTGCGTGCCGTCTCCACCGGCGACGCCGAGCAGGTCCGCGCCCCGACCGACGGCGTCGCGAGCAAGGGCGACGACATCGACGTGCTCCGAGCCCTCGAGCAGCACCACTTCCGCCCCCAGCGCCTCGGCCTTCTCCTTCAGCCCGAACCGTCCGACCTTGCCGCCCCCGGATCGCGGGTTCATCACCAGGAAGGGACGGCGCGGAGGCGGTACGCCGTACTCGGGCATCGGGGGCGTGGGCCTGCGGCCCGCGAGCGCGGCACGGCCCGCGACCCCGGCCAGGAGCAGCAGACCGGCCACGATCAGCAGAGCCGTGAGCAGCCTCTGAGCGACGAACAGCCGAGCCAGCAGGAGCGGGGTGCCCGCCACCAGAAGCAGCGCGAGCCAGCGAACCGGGCCGCGGTGGGCCAGGAACCAGTACGCCGACGCCACCAGGACGACGACGCCGAGTGCCGCCAGGAGCAGCAGGGGCATACCGTTCTGCAGGGCCGCACCGAGCAGGACGACCGTCGCGGCGACGACGAGAAGGAGGGCCGCACGCGCCAGCTGCCTGCTGCGTCGCGACCCTGCGCCCCTTCCCGAGGCAGTCACTACTCGTCGGGAGACGACGCTTGCTCCGGGACCTGCGCTTCGGCGGTCGACCAGGTGAACTCGATCTCGACCTCGACCTCGTCCCCGTCGACCTCGACCTCGAACTCCGCCTTGACGTGGTCGGGCAGGTGGAGGCTCAGGGTGCCGCTCTCTCCCATCGGCAGCTCCGCGTCCCCGCCATGCCTGAACGCACTGGACAGGGCGTGCAACCACACGGCCGCGTCCTCGCGCGACAGGGACTCCTTGCGCTCCAGCTTGACGTCGGACATGTCGAGCTCCTCAGGGTTCGTGGGGCTCCCCGAGGATCCTCGGGCTCGTGCCCCGGCTCACCGCCAGCCTGTCCGGCCCGCCGCCGCCGCGCATCACCTTCGCAGGGTGAGGCCGGTCGCTCATCCGCAGCGGGTGATGGCAGCTCCGCTCCGGGCCCGGAGGATCGGGACCGTGGACCTCCACGTGATGACGAAGCCCACGGGTGCCGTGTGCAACCTCGACTGCGAGTACTGCTTCTTCTTGTCGAAGGAGCAGCTCTACCCGGGCAGCGGGTTCCGGATGGAGCCGCACGTGCACGAGGCCTACCTCCGCCAGCTGCTGGAGGTCCACGCGGACCAGGACGAGGTGGTCGTCGCCTTCCAGGGCGGCGAGCCGACCCTGATGGGCCTGGAGTTCTTCCGGCGCACGCTGGAGCTGGAGGAGCAGCTGCGCCGTCCGGGCCAGCGGATCCTCAACACGGTGCAGACCAACGGCACCCTGCTCGACGACGAGTGGGGCGCCTTCCTGCGCGAGAACGACTTCCTGGTCGGGCTCTCGGTGGACGGGCCCCGGGAGATGCACGACGCCTATCGCGTCGACAAGGGCGGCAAGCCCACGTTCGACAGGGTGATGCGCGGGCTCGACGTGCTCCGCAGGCACGGCGTGGAGTGGAACGCGCTCACGACGGTGAACGCCGCCAACGGCGACCACGGGCGTGCGGTCTACACCTTCCTGCGCGACGAGCTCGGCGCCACGTTCGTCCAGCTCATCCCGATCGTGGAGCGGGTGACGCCGGAGCTGCTCCCGCTGGCCGAGAACGGCTGGGGCCGCCGGGCCGGCGACCGGCCGTTGTACCGGCAGGAGGGCGACCGGGTCACCCATCGCACGGTCGGCGCCGAGCAGTACGGCCGGTTCCTCGTCGACGTCTTCGAGGAGTGGGTACGCCGCGACGTCGGCGACGTGTTCGTGCAGGTCTTCGACACCGCGCTCGCCCACTGGATGGGCATGGACCAGGCGGGCATGTGCGTCCACGCGGAGACCTGCGGGACCGCCCTGGCCCTGGAGCACAACGGGGACCTCTACTCCTGCGACCACTACGTCGAGGACGACTACCTGCTCGGCAACATCGCCGATGGGCGCACCCTGCTCCAGCTGGCCACCTCGCCCCAGCAGGCTGCGTTCGGCCAGGCGAAGCTCGACACGCTCCCGGACTACTGCCTGCGCTGCGACGTCCGTTTCGCCTGCAACGGCGGCTGCCCGAAGGACCGCTTCATCACCGCCCCCGACGGCGAGCCCGGCCTGCACTACCTGTGCGCCGGCTACCAGCACTTCTTCCGGCACGTCGACGAGCCGATGCGTGTGATGGCCGGCCTGCTGCGGCGGGGCGAGGACGCCGCCGGCGTGCGCGACCGGTACGCCGCGGCCGACGCCCGCCGCTCGCGCAACGACCCCTGCTCCTGCGGCAGCGGACGCAAGTGGAAGCAGTGCCACGGCGCACGCTCGCCGTGGACCACCACCGAGCCCTCCCTCACCTGACCACGACATGACCTACCCAGGAGCCGGGCGGATCCGACCGCCGTGACACCGAAGGAGACCGCAAGATGGCCGAAACACTCACCGACGTCCTGGTGGCGGGGTACCGCGACCTGACGACCGCGAGGCAGGACTTCGACGCGCTGGTGGAGAAGGTGAAGGGCAAGGAGGTCGAGGTCCAGGGAGTCATCCTGGTGACCCGCGCCGAGGACGGGACCCCGTCGGTCGTGCTCACCGGCGACCACCTCGGCCGCACCGGGGCGCGCTGGGGCGCCGGGATCGGGCTCGTGGTTGGCCTCTTCGCACCTCCGCTGCTCGCGACGGTCGCTGCGGGTGCTGCGCTGGGCGGGGTGACCGGCAAGTTCGGTGCCAGCCGCGTACGGCGGGAGATGGAGTCCAGGATCGGCGAGAACCTGCCGCCGGGGTCGGCCGGGGTCATCGCGGTGTTCGACGAGCGGGAGCGACTCGGCGTCGAGCGTGCCCTTGCGCAGGCGCTGGTGCGGTCGGTCGTCCAAGGCGAGGAGGAGGGGCTCGGCGCGCTCAAGGAGTCCCTTGCCGAGGCGATGGGCAAGCTGAGCCCGGACCGGACGGTGCTGCCGGTGCCCGACCGGAACTTCGGGGGAACCGCCGGGCGGACGATGGACGAGTCGGTCGCCGACTGGACGATGCTCGCCCCCGTCCCGGCGCCTGAGGACGCCCCGAACGTGCTGATCGTGATGATCGACGACGCCGGGTTCGGGCAGCCGGACACCTTCGGAGGACCGGTGGCGACGCCGAACCTCACGCGCGTGCAGCAGGCAGGACTGACCTACAACCGGTTCCACGTGACGGCGCTGTGCTCGCCGACCCGCGCGGCGCTGCTGACCGGCCGGAACCACCACCGGGTGGGCTTCGGCTCGATCGCGGAGTACCCCGGCCCCTTCCCCGGTTACACCGCCGCGGTCCCCCGCAGCTGCACGCCGCTGCCGCGCATCCTGAAGGAGAACGGCTACGTCACGGGCGGGTTCGGCAAGTGGCACCTGACCCCCGACAACGTCCAGGGGGCGGCTGGGCCGTTCACGCACTGGCCCAACGGATGGGGCTTCGACCACTACTGGGGCTTCCTGAGCGGCGCCGCGGGCCAGTACGACCCGATCATCACCCAGGACAACTCCACCCTCGGCGTACCCGAGAACCAGGACGGCGAGCAGTACTACTTCCCCGACGACCTCACCGACAAGGCGGTCGAGTGGGTCCACGCCGTACGTGCCCAGGACGCGCACAAGCCGTGGTTCATGTACTACTCGACGGGCTGTGCCCACGCGCCGCACCACGTCGCGAAGGAGTGGGCCGACAAGTACCGCGGCAGGTTCGACGACGGTTGGGACGAGTTCCGCAAGCAGACCTTCGAGCGCCAGAAGCGGCTCGGAGTCGTCCCGGAGGACGCCGAGCTCACCGACCGCCCCGACCTGTTCCCGGCCTGGGACTCCCTCGACGACGCGGAGAAGAAGCTCTACACCCGGCAGATGGAGGTCTTCGCCGGCTTCTCGGAGAACGCCGACTGGAACGTCGGACGCCTCCTCGACGCGGTCGACGAGATGGGCGACCTCGACAACACTCTGGTGTTCTACATCTGGGGCGACAACGGCTCGAGCCTGGAGGGCACGACGACCGGGTCGTTCAACGAGATGACGTTCCTCAACGGCGTGATGCTCGACGCGAAGCACCAGCTCGAGCTGATCGACCAGTACGGCGGCGTCGAGGAGCTCGGCGGCGACCACACCGCACCGCACTTCGCCTCGGCGTGGGCGCACGCGGGAAACACGCCGTTCCAGTGGGGCAAGCAGATGGCCAGCCACCTCGGCGGCACCCGGAACCCGATGGTGGTCTCGTGGCCGTCCCGGCTGAAGGGCGGCGGGCTGCTGCGCAGCCAGTTCACCCACTGCATCGACGTCGCACCGACGATCCTGGAGGCGGTCGGCATCCCGGAGCCGACGCGGGTGGACGGGATCGAGCAGGAGCCGATGGACGGCACCAGCTTCGTCTACAGCTTCGACCATGCGAAAGCCGAGGAGCGGCACACGGTCCAGTACTTCGAGATCCTCGGCAGCCGCGCCATCTACAAGGACGGCTGGTGGGCGGGGGCCCGCCTGGACAAGGCCCCGTGGGACTTCTCACCGGAGACGATCCAGCGCTTCCGGCCGGGGGTCTACGACCCGGAGCAGGACCAGTGGCAGCTGTACTACCTGCCCGACGACTTCTCCCAGGCCCACGACCTCGCGGCCGAGCGGCCGGACAAGCTCGAGGAGCTCAAGCGGCTGTGGTGGGAGGAGGCCGAGCGCAACCGCGCCCTGCCGCTGCTGGGCAGCTTCTCGGTGTTCTTCGGCATCCTGCCGCCGCTTCCCCCCGTCACGAGGCTGGCGTTCGCCGGGGATGTGCAGAACGTGCAGCGCGGCATGGTCCCGCGGGTCGTCGGCCGCTCCTACGCGATCGAGGCCGATCTCGAGGTCCCCGACGACGGCGCCGAGGGCGTGATCGTGGCCAACGCCGACTTCATCGGCGGGTTCGGGCTGTGGATGGACGCCGACCGTTTGCTGCACCACACCTACTCGTTCCTCGGCGTCGAGACCTATAAGCAGGTGTCGACGAAGCCGGTCCCGGCCGGCGCGGTGACGGTGCGGATGCTTTTCGAGGCCGACGAGAACAAGCCGGGCACTCCGGGAACGGTGACGCTGTGGGCCGGCGACGAGCAGATCGGCGAGGGCCGGATCGACAAGACGGTCCCGGTCGCCTTCTCGTCGTACGCCGGGATGGACGTCGGCCGCGACAACGGCCTGGTCGTCGACCTCGACTACGAGGACCGCGCGCCGTACCCCTTCACCGGCACCGTCAAGCGCGTCGTCTTCGACCTCAAGCCCGCGATCACCGAGGACGAGCAGACGCTGCACGAGCACGCGAGCGTCCACGCGGTCGCGCACGGCATCAGCGGCTGAGCACGAAGAGATTCCCCACCACAACGAAGGGAGGCCACCATGGCCCAGCAGGAGAAGGACGTTCTGTACGTGATCGTCGCGTCGTACGACGACGTGGAGGCAGCAGTCGCGGACTACGAGGCGGTCAAGGCGCTGTACCACGAGGTCAAGACCTCGCACGACTTCGACGCGGCGGTCGTCGCCAAGGACGAGAAGGGAAAGGTCCGGATCGTCAAGAAGCACGAGCAGCCGACTCGCCACGGCGCGGCGGTGGGGCTCGGATGGGGCCTCGCCGTCGGGGTGACAGCCGTGCTGTTCCCGCCGGTCGGCATCGGACTGGTGGGTGCTGGCGCCGGGGGCGCGGCCATCGGCGCGGTGGCCGGTCACGCCGCGGGCGGGATGTCGCGCGACGACCTCAAGGACCTCGGCGAGGCCCTCGACTCCGGGAAGGCGGGCTTGATCGCCGTTTACGAGACGAACTTGGCTGACCAGGTCGCGGCCAACATCAAGGCCGCCAACCGCGTCGTCTCGAGGGCCACGGACATGGCCGCCGACCAGCTGGCGGCCGACATGAAGAGGGCCGAGCAGGAGGGCGTGCAGATCCCGGAACAGGCGAGCGCCTCACCGGAGGAGTCCGCGCCGAGGACCTCGGCCGAGGCTTAGCCCTTCCCGGTCGGGGCCCGGGCGCCCGGCTGGCGGGTGGGCACGCCGCCGGAGAAGAAGAGCGCCACCAGGGCGATCAGGCCGAGCACGGCCAGCGACACCCGGAGCCCGTCGAGGCGGGCCTGCTCGTTCTCCTCGACGACGGCATCCGCGGTCGCGCCCGTCACCCCGGCGTCGGCGAGTGCCTGACCCAGCTGGTCGTCGGGGATGAACGGCACCCCGCCCGCCAGTTTCACCTGGGCCGTGGAGGAGAGCTGCTCGGGGACGTCCGGGTTGCCCTGGATGCCCGCGAAGAACGACGTGGTCAGCGCCGAGACGAGGACGGCGCCGGCGAGCGCGGTCCCGATGGCGGCTCCGAGGAAGGTGACGGTGTTCTGCACACCGCCGACGTCGGCGCTCTGGGCGTCCGGCACGGCCGAGACGGTGACGCTGCCCAGCTGGGAGGCGAGCGCACCCATGCCGAGTCCCGCGAGCAGCATCGGCCACGTCACCACCTCGGGGCCGACGCCGACCTCCAGTGCCGCCGCGAGCCAGACGATGCCGAGCAGCAGCGAGAGGAACCCCAGCCGGACCACGCGGCGGGGCGAGACGTTCGGGAACGCCTTGGGGATGCCGACCGCCGCCAGGAGCAGCGCGAGCGACAGCGGGAGGATCCGCACCCCGGTCTGGATGGCTGTGAGCCCGAGGGCCACGGAGAGGAAGAGCGGCACGACGAAGAAGAGGCCGGACTGGAGGAGGTACTGGTAGAAGAAGGACGTCAGCCCGCCGCGCAGTATCTTGTTGTCGAGCATGGCCGGGTCGATCAGCACCCCTTCGTCACGGTCCCGCCGGCGGACCTCCCAGGCCAGGAAGCCGGCCAGCACCAGGCCTCCGGCGAGCACCAGCCAGAGCGCCGGCGAGAGCCCCAGCCACGACGGCGCCTCCGGCTTGGGGGTGACGAAGCCCCAGCTACCGGCCCGGAGGACCCCGAAGACAACCAGGCCCAGGCCCAGGGCCGACAGCCCGGTGCCGACCAGGTCCATGTGCACGTCCGGCTCCGCCGGGGCGTCCGCCACCCTGCGTGCCACCAGCAGGATGACCAGCACGAGGAGCACCTCGCCGGCGAACACCCACCTCCAGGAGGCGTAAGTGGTGGCGAGCCCGCCGATCAGCGGCCCGAGAGCCACGGCGATCGCCGCGGCCGCGGCCACGAGGCCGTAGGCGCGCGGCCGCTCGGCGCGGCCGAAGTTGGAGGCGACCAGGCCCACGATCGCCGGCATGATCAAGGCGGCGCCCACGCCCTCGAGGAGGGACCAGCCGACGAGGAGCACGGCCAGGTTGGGCGACAGCGCCGTGGTGAGGGACCCCGCGCCGTAGATGACGCATCCGAGGGAGAAGGCACGCTTCCGGCCCATGATCTGGCCGATCTTCCCGCCGGTGATCATGAGCGCGGCCATGACCAGCATGTAGAGCGTGATGGCGGTCTGGATGCCGGTGACGGTGGTGCCGAGGTCTGAGGCGACTGTGGCGATGGACACGTTCATCACCGAGCTGTCGAGCGCCATCAGGAACTGCCCCGAGGCGAGGGTCAGCAGCACAGTGCCGGAGGCGGCGGTCGCCGTGGCGCTGCCCGTGGCTTCGCGACCGGTCATGGCAACGCCTCCTTCTGGTGAGCCAAGCGTGCACCCCCGCCCGAGGTCCCGTCCGCCGTTTGCTCGGACCTTCTGTGGGCACAGTTGCGCTGACGCAACTGTTGCGCCATGCACGCTCTCGACGCGAGGAGGCGATAACTGTGTTGTTCAGGACTTCCAATGGTCGGGGAACGACCCCGCCCCAGGTCGTCGTGGTCACCGGAGCCACCGCCGGCATCGGCCGAGCCACCGCTCGAGCGTTCGCCCAGCGCGGCGCCCGGGTCGCCCTCCTGGCCCGCGGCGAGACCGGCCTCGAGGGCGTCGCCCAGGAGGTGCAGCAGGCGGGCGGTCAGGCGCTCCCCCTCCCCACCGACGTGGCCCACTACGACCAGGTGGCCGCGGCCGTCGACCGGGTCGAGGAGGAGCTCGGCCCCATCGACGTGTGGGTCAACGACGCCTTCACCAGCGTCTTCGCCCCCTTCCAGGAGATCGAGCCCGAGGAGTTCCGGCGGGTCACCGAGACGACGTACCTCGGATTCGTGCACGGCACCAAGGCGGTGCTCGAGCGCATGCTCCCACGCGACCGCGGCACCATCGTCCAGGTCGGGTCGACGTTGGCCTACCGCGGCATCCCGCTGCAGTCGGCGTACTGCGGCGCCAAGCACGCGACGCAAGGGTTCCACGAGTCGCTGCGCTGCGAGCTGCTGCACCAGGGCAGCAACGTGAAGGTGACCATGGTGCAGATGCCCGCGCTCAACACGCCACAGTTCGACTGGGTGCTGTCGCGGCTCCCCCGGAAGGCGCAGCCGGTTCCCCCGATCTACCAGCCCGAGGTGGCCGCGCGTGCCGTGGTGCACGCCGCGGACCACCCCCGACGGCGGGAGTACTGGGTCGGCGGCTCGACGGCGGCGACCCTCGTCGCGAACGCTGTCGCCCCCGGCCTGCTCGACCGCTACCTCGCACGCACTGGCTTCTCGTCCCAGCAGACGGAGAAGCCGCGCCCTGACGACCAGCCGGCGAACCTCTGGGAGCCGGCCGACGGTCGTGACGGGCACGACTTCGGCGCCCACGGACGCTTCGACGACCAGGCGCACGCGCGCAGCCTGCAGCTGTGGGCGTCGCACCACCACGGTCTGGTCGCGGCCGGCGCCCTCGGGCTCGGCCTCGCCGCGGCGGGGGCGCTGCGGCGTGAGCGGAGGTGACGATGCGGATCGAGGACTACGCGCTCGTCGGCGACACCCACACCGCCGCCCTGGTCGGACGAGACGGGTCCATCGACTGGCTGTGCCTGCCCCGGTTCGACTCCAGCGCGTGCTTCGCCGCGTTGCTCGGCAGCCCCGAGAACGGGCGGTGGAAGCTCGCGCCGACCGACGAGCCGACCGAGGTCCACCGCCGCTACCGTCCGGACACGTTGGTCCTCGAGACCGAGCACACCACCGGGAGTGGCCGGGTCCGGGTCGTCGACTGCATGCCGATCCGAGAGGCCGAGCCGACGCTGCTGCGCCGCGTCGAGTGCCTCGAGGGCAGCGTGACCATGCGCAGCGAACTCCTCCTGCGGCTCGACTACGGCCACGTCATTCCTTGGCTGATCCACCAGGGCGAGCGGACGGAGGCGTTCACCGGCCCCGACCGCCTCGTCCTGGACAGCGACGTCGCGCACGAGGGCTCCGAGGACCTCGTCGCGGAGTTCGAGGTCGCCGCGGGTGAGGCGGTGGACTTCCGGCTCGTGTGGACACGTCCACGCGACCCCGCACCACCCCGGTCGGACGTCGCATCGACGATGGAGAAGACCGCGCGGTGGTGGCGGGACTGGAGCGCCGGCTGCAGCTACGAGGGACCGTACGCCGAGCAGGTCCGGCGGTCCCTGATCACCATCAAGGCGCTCAGCTACCACCCCAGCGGAGGGATCGTCGCCGCGGCGACCACCTCTCTCCCCGAGCAGCTCGGCGGCGAGCGCAACTGGGACTACCGCTACTGCTGGGTCCGCGACGCCACCTTCAGCCTGCTCGGGCTGCTCGACGCCGGGTACACCGACGAGGCGGCGGCCTGGCGGGAGTGGCTGCTCCGCGCCGTGGCTGGGCGCGCAGACCAGATGCAGATCATGTACGGCCTCGACGGCGAGCGGCGCATGCCGGAGGTGACCCTCGACTGGCTCCCCGGCTACGCGAGCTCGCGTCCTGTGCGGAGCGGAAACGCCGCCGCCGGCCAGTTCCAGCTCGACATCTACGGCGAGCTCATGGACGCCCTGCACCAGGCACGCGCGCACGGCGTACCCCCGGAGGCACACGCGTGGGACATCCAGCGGGGCTTGCTGGACTTCGTCGAGGAGCACTGGCGCGAGCCGGACAGCGGCATCTGGGAGATGCGCGGACCTGCCCGGCACTTCACCTACTCCAAGGTCATGGCCTGGGCCGCGCTCGACCGCGGCGTCCGGGCCGTGGAGGACTTCGGGCTCGACGGCCCGGTGGACCGGTGGCGGCGCACCCGGCAGGACATCTTCGACGAGGTGTGCCGGGAAGGCTTCGACGAGCCACGCAACACGTTCACGCAGTACTACGGCTCCGCGGACCTCGACGCCTCGCTGCTTCTCCTGAGCGAGGTGGGTTTCCTCCCCGCCGACGACCCTCGGATCGCCGGGACGGTGGAGGCGGTCGAGAAGGAGCTCTGCCACGACGGCCTCGTGCAGCGCTACGCGCAGTCGGAGGCGCACGGGGAGGTCGACGGGCTCTCCCCCGGCGAGGGAGCCTTCCTCGCCTGCTCCTTCTGGCTCGTCAACGTCTACGTCGCCCAAGGGCGGTTGGACGAGGGAAGGGAGCTGTTCGAGCGGATCCTGCGACTCGCGAACGACGTCGGCCTCCTCTCCGAGGAGTACGACGCGGCCGCCGGGCGCCTTGTGGGTAACTTCCCGCAGGCACTGTCCCACGTGGCCCTGGTCAACTCTGCTCTCGATCTCGCCGCCGCTGCCGAGGGGCGGCGCCGCGGACGGTCGAAGGACGTAGACCGGCCGGACGCTCAGGGCGCGTGACGGAGGGCAGAGGCTGAGGCGAAGACCCGGAACGCGTCGGCGAGCGCCTCGCGCTGCGCCTCGCCCATCCGGCCGAGGATGCGCTCGACGTTCTCCCTCCGGTGCTCCATCACCTGCTCCACGAGCTGCGCCCCTTCGGGGGTCGGCGTGAGCACGACGTGGCGGCGGTCGTGCCGGGCGGTCCGCCGGTCCAGCAGGCCGGCACGGACCAGCCGGTCGACCACCCGTGTCGCATTGGAGGGGTGGACCCCCAGGTCCTCGGCGACGGAGGTGACGTTCTGAGGAGCGCTCGAGGCCAGGATCAGCACACGGAGCTGGGGCATCGTGACCAGGTCTTCCACGCTCGCGAGCGACTCCGCGATGATCGCGCCGACCGCCCGGGTTCCCTCGACGACGGTCTCGATCTGGTTCCCCAAGGTCGTCTCGTCGGGGTTGTTGCTCACGGTTCCCTCCCTGTCGCCGTGGTTCGTCGCGGCGGGCCACGATACCGGCCCGGGTACGCGCGAGACTCCCAGAGCGCGCCCGGACGCTCGAGGAGCTGCCCGAGTTCGCATCCCCTCGCTAGATTGGTATGGTTCCAGATAACCGAATCGTCATGAAACCAACCCTTGTGGAGGTTCCTGCCCTTATGGCACTCATCAACACGGAAGTGAAGCCCTTCCAGGCCACCGCTTTCCACAACGGCTCCTTCGTCGACGTGAGCGACGAGGACCTGCGCGGCAAGTGGTCGGTGGTGTTCTTCTACCCGGCCGACTTCACCTTCGTGTGCCCGACCGAGCTCGGTGACCTCGCGGAGCTGTACGAGGACTTCAAGAGCCTCGACGTGGAGATCTACTCGGTCTCGACCGACACGCACTTCACGCACAAGGCCTGGCACGAGACCTCCGACACGATCGCGAAGGTGCAGTACCCGATGGTCGGCGACCCGACCGGCGTCATCACCAACAACTTCGAGGTGATGCGCGAGGGCCAGGGCCTCGCCGACCGAGCGACGTTCCTCATCGACCCCGACGGCGTCATCCAGTTCATGGAGATCAGCTGCGAGGGCGTAGGCCGCAACGCCGCAGAGCTGGTCCGCAAGGTGCGCGCGGCGCAGCACGTCCGCAAGCACCCCAACGAGGTCTGCCCCGCCAAGTGGGACGAGGGCGACGACACGCTCGCTCCCTCGCTGGACCTCGTCGGCAAGATCTGACGCTGCTCTCCCGGTGAGCGCGCGGCGCGGCGAGGTCTGTCCCGCCGCGCCGCTCGCGCACCTGCCGACGATCCCCCACCCCGCCTACGGAGGTACTCGTGCTCGACCCTGCCCTCTCCCAGCAGCTCGCCTCCCACCTCGAGCTCGTCCAGCGCCCCGTGGAGCTCGCCGCCTCGCTGGACGACAGCCCCAGGTCCGCAGAGCTGATGGAGCTGCTCACCGAGGTCGCCGCACTGTCGGAGAACATCACCGTGACCCGGCGCGACGACGACGAGCGGCGGCCCTCCTTCGCCATCGAGCGCACCGGGACCGACGTGTCGGTGCGCTTCGCCGGCCTCCCCCTGGGCCACGAGCTCACCTCGTTCGTGCTCGCGCTGCTCCAGGTGGGCGGCCACCCGCCGGCGGTCTCCCCCGAGGTCGCCGAGCAGATCCAGGCCCTCGACGGGGACCACCACTTCGAGACGTTCCTGTCCCTGTCGTGCCAGAACTGCCCGGACGTCGTCCAGGCGCTCAACGCGATGAGCGTGCTCAACCCCCGCATCAGCCACGTCGCCATCGACGGCGCGCTCTTCCAGGACGAGGTCGAGTCCCGTGGCGTGATGGCCGTGCCGACCGTCTTCCTCGACGGCGAGCCGTTCGACCAGGGGCGGATGACGTTCGAGCAGATCCTGGACCGCCTCGACGCGAGCAGCGGCGAGAGGAAGGCCGAGGAGATCCGCGGCAAGGAGCCTTTCGACGTACTCGTGGTGGGCGCCGGGCCCGCCGGGGTCTCGTCCGCGGTGTACGCCGCACGTAAGGGCATCCGCACCGGTGTGGTCGCGGAGCGGATCGGCGGCCAGGTCCTCGACACCATGGCGATCGAGAACTTCATCTCCGTCCCCTACACCGAGGGCCCGAAGTTCGCGGCGGCGCTCGACCAGCACCTCTCGGAGTACGAGGTCGACGTGATGGACCTCCAGCGGGTCGCCCGGCTGGTTCCGGGCGCCGGGACCGGCGACCTGCACACCGTCGAGCTCGAGGGCGGCGCCACGGTGCAGGGCCGCACCGTCGTGCTCGCCAGCGGAGCGCGGTGGCGCCAGATCGGCGTGCCCGGCGAGGAGGAGTACCGCAACAAGGGCGTCACCTACTGCCCGCACTGCGACGGCCCCCTCTTCCGTGGGAAGCGCGTCGCAGTGGTCGGAGGCGGCAACTCCGGCGTCGAGGCGGCGATCGACCTCGCCGGTGTCGTCGAGCACGTCACGCTGCTGGAGTACGACGACGCGCTCCGGGCCGACGACGTGCTCCAGCGCAAGCTGCGCAGCCTTCCCAACGTCGAGGTCCTGGTGGGCGCGAACACCACCGAGGTGCTCGGCGACGGGTCGAAGGTGACCGGCCTGGACTACGAGGACCGCGCCTCGGGCGAGGCCCACCGCCTCCCCGTCGAGGGCGTCTTCGTCCAGATCGGGCTGCTCCCGAACACCGAGTGGCTCGAGGGCACGGTGGACCTCACCGAGCGCAAGGAGATCGTCGTCGACGAGCGCGGCGCCACGTCGGTCCCGGGCGTCTACGCGGCCGGGGACGCCACCACGGAGCCGTACAAGCAGATCGTCACCGCGATGGGCTCGGGCTCGACG
This sequence comes from uncultured Actinomycetota bacterium, assembly GCA_963823965.1. GTDB lineage: Bacteria > Actinomycetota > Actinomycetes > Propionibacteriales > Nocardioidaceae > Nocardioides_C. The sequence continues at coordinate 853,537 of CAWGNO010000002.1, forward strand.
GCCGCACTCAGCGCCTTCGACCACCTCATCCGCAGCACCGCCCCCGCGCAGGGCTGATCCGTGAGCCGCGGCTGCCCGCCCTCAGGCGATGAGGGCGGGCAGGCTCTGCCAGGCGGTGTAGACGGCCACGGCCACCAGCAGCACGCTGAAAGCCATGCCCAGCTTGCGGGCGTCGACCCGGGAGGCGACGCGGGCGCCGAGCATGCTCCCGACGACCGCCGCGACGGTCAGGGCGATCACCGGAACCCAGTCCAGCTGCGCGCCCCCGCTCACCCGCGTGACGAACGCCGCGGCCGAGTTGATGGCGATCACAGCCAGGGAGGTGCCGACGGCGATCGGCATCGGCAGGTCCAGCGCCAGGACGAGGGCGGGCACCACCAGGAAGCCGCCGCCGACACCGAAGAACCCGGTGGTCAGGCCCACTGCGAGCGCGGTGACCAGCACCTTGGCCGCCACCGGGCAGTTGCACATGAACGTCGGACGCACCGCGATGATCGGCTCGTCCACCTGGGGGCCGGGCTCCCGGTTGGACCGGTCACCGCGTGAGCGCACCTGCTTGGTGATCATCACCCCGGCCACCAGGAGCATGAGCAGGGCGAACAGGCCGAGGAGCAGGTCGGGGTCCACGTGGACCGAGAGCAGCGCCCCGGCCGCGGCACCTGCGATGCCGATGAGACCGAAGGCGACCCCGCGCGCGAGATAGACGTTCCCTGCCCGCCAGGCCGCGACAGCGCCGGTCAGCGCCGAGATCCCGACGATGAGCAGTGACCCCGTGGTCGCGGCGACGGGCGACTCCCCCAGCAGGTACACCAGGACGGGCACGGCCAGGATGGAGCCGCCACCTCCGAGCGCACCGAGGCTCAGCCCGATGAACACTCCGCTTGCGATTGCCAGGGCCAGGACCACATGCGCTCCTCTCGTCTCCCACGGTCGCGCCGGGAGGGACTACGGGGTGTACAGGACACGGGGAGGGCCCCTTCCCCACGAGGGGAGAAGGCCGCGCACCACGAGAACAACAGATACCCCTATAGGTATTTCTCGAACCCCAGGAGGATAACGAACCTTCCGACCCCGAGCCGCACCGGCTCCACCGGCACCGCAGCTGCTAGGTGTCGCCGACCCCCTCGGTCCTCTGGCCCTCGGCCGCCCCGGCCTGGTGCCCCGCCTCCTGCTCGGCCTCCTGCTCGGCCTCGTGGAACTGCCGCGCCACGACCACGTCCGTCGAGGAGTGCGCCAGGATCGAGAGCGTGATGGTCAGCCCGACCAGGTGGAACAGCTCGTCGGCGCGGGCGATCCCGGACTCGAGCACGAGGATGCCGTAGACGACCGAGGCGAAGCCCTTGGGGCCGAACCACATGGCGGCCACCTGCTCGCGCCTGGCCAGGCCCGAGCCGACGAAGGCGACCAGGAGCGCCAGCGGGCGGGCGACCACCAGGGCAAGCACCGCGAAGACCCACCCCGTCCACGGCGTCTCCTGGAAGAGGAACGCCGGGGTGATGAGCGCTCCGAAGACCAGGATGGCGACCAGCTTGAGCTGCTCGGTGACCAGCTCGCCGAACTGCTCGAACTCGCGCCTGAACTCCGGGCCCACGGTCGCCACCGTGATGCCCGCGGCGAAGGCGGCGAGGAACAGGTTCGCGTGGGTGGTCAGGCAGAGGCCGAGAACGAGCAGCCCGATCGCGGCGGGGAGCAGCGGCTGATGGGCCTTGACCGCGGCCAGGAACGGCAGCCGCTCCAGCCACAGCACCACCCAGGGAGCGACCACTCCGATGACCACGCCCAAGGCGAGCTCCTCGGCCAGCGTCACTCCACCGGCCGCCATCCCCCCGGCCGCGGCGAGGAGACCCAGGACGATCGGCAGGGCCAGTCCGTCGTTGACGCCGGACTCCACGTTGAGCAGGTGCCGCAGCCGGGCCGGCACCTCGCTGCGGCCCACGATCGCCGAGGCGAACACCGGGTCGGTCGGCGACAGCACGGCGCCCAGGAGGAACGACTCCAGCCACGGCAGGCCCACGACGAAGTGCGCGGCCGCCGCGGTGAGGCCGAGGGTCAGCGGAAGCCCGAGCAGCAGCGCCCGGCCGGGCAGCTTCCAGGCCCGCCGCAGGTCGCCCAGGCCCACCTTCATGCCGTCGCTGTAGAGGACCGAGAACAGCGCGAGCTCGGCCAGCACCGTGACCGACGGGTCTCCCGACTCCACGTGCAGCACGTCGAGAGCGCCGGGGCCGAGGACGAACCCGCCGAGCAGGAAGATCACGGCCGTGGAGAGGACCGTGCGGTGCGCGAGCTCGGAGAGCAGCACGCCCACCACGAGCAGGACGGCGAACGCCAGCACCAGCATCGAGATGTCCACGACGTCCTCCCTCAGGTCGACCGCTCACCGCGCCTCCGCGGAGGAGCAGGCCGCGACGCCCGCTCCCTTGGGCACCAGCCTGTCAGGCCAGCGCCGCGACGAGCGCCCATCCGCCGAGACACGCCGCCATGCCGAGCGTCAGGCTCAGCCCGACGTTCGTCAGCGCCTCGAGCCAGGAGCCGTCCTCGACCAGGCGGATGGTCTCGAAGCCGAACGTGGAGAAGGTCGTGAGAGCACCGCACAGGCCCGTGCCGCCCAGCGTGAGCAGCCACGTCGGAGCGTCCGCGCGCACGACCAGCGCGGCCAGCATGCCCAGCAGCAGTGACCCGACGACGTTGACGCTCAAGGTGCCCCAGGGCAGGACGCTGTCGTGACGGGACTGCACGAGGAGGTCGACGAGGTAGCGCAGCGGCGCCCCCAGCGCGCCGCCCAGCAGGACGAGCACGACGGTCACGGGCGCGACTCCTCGGCGCCGGGGCTCTGCCCGTCACGCGAGCCGTCGACGTGGCGCACGACCTCGACGGTGTCGAGCAGAACGAGGCCGTCCGTGACGAGCTCGTCGACCTCGGGGAGGAAGGACCTGATCCTCTCCTCGGTGTCCACGATGACGACGGCGCACGGCAGGTCCTCGCTCAAGGAGAGGATCCGGCTCGTGTGGATGTGGCTGGACGCGCCGTACCCCTCGATGCCGCGGAACACGCTGGCGCCGGCGATCCCGGCTGCGTGGGCCCGGTGCACGATCTCGGTGTAGAGCGGGCGGCGGTGCCACTGGTCGTTCTCCTTGACCAGGATGGTCAGCCGGGTCGCGGGTCCGTTCGGCATCATGGGTGGCTCCTCGGGGCGGGGTCGGCCGGGCGGTCGGCTCGAAGCTCGTGCTGGCGGTCGGGCGTGGTGTCGACTCCGTGCGACCCCTCGTCGCCGTGCGACCCCTCGTCGCCGTGCGACCCCTCGTCGCCGTGCGGGCGGTCGTGGCGTCGTCGCCGGCGCCGCCACTCCAGCCCCGCGACGGCGGAGCGGGTGAGCACGACACCGGCCCAGACGGCCACCAGGCCTCCGAGCAGGGTCCCGAAGAGGTACCCCGCCGCCTGCGGCAGCTGACCGGCAACGAGCAGCGCACGGGTGTCGAGCATGTAGGTGGAGAAGGTCGTGTAGCCACCCAGGACCCCGACCCCCAGGAAGGGGCGCACGTAGCGGGTGGCGGGCCAGACGTCGAGCACGAGCACCATCAGCGCACCCAGGGCGAACGCGCCGGAGATGTTGGCCCACAAGGTCCCCCAGGCGATCTCGGCGCCGGTGTGCGGCATCGCCTCGGCCATGGCCCACCGGCCGAGGCTGCCCAGCGCACCGCCCGCGGCGATGACGAGCAGGATGTCCCACCGCTCGCGAAGGACGCGCGCGGAGGGTCGTGCTGGGGGCGTCGCCTTCTCCGTCAGCGGTCTGCCTCCTCGCCGCACCGGACCTCGCGCCTCACGGGCGCTGCTGTTCTCGCGCGGCCACCCTACCGAGCACCCTGCCCCGCGCGCTTGGGCAGTAGCCGGAGGGTTCCTCGCTCGTTGTGCCCGGGTAAGAAGCCCCTGCCGTCGTGCGTCCCGTCGTTGGAAGGACCCCCTGCATGCCGCTGATGAGTCGTCCCGTCCCCACCGGTCGAGCGGTGGGCGCAGGTGCCGCCGCCCTCGCCCTCGTCGTCGGGGCCGGGCTCGCTGCCCTCCCCGGCAGCGCGTCGGCTACGCCGAACCCCCGGGCGGCGGAGGCTGCCCACCGGGTGACCGCATCGGGAGACTCCGGGCTCGCCCGCATCAGGCACGTCTTCGTCGTCAACCTCGAGAACAAGGGGTACGACGAGACGTTCGGTCCCGACTCGCCCGCGCCCTACCTCAGTCAGGAGCTGCGAGCACAGGGCCAGCTGCTCACGCAGTACTACGGCACCGCGCACAACAGCCTTCCGAACTACATCGCCCAGATCAGCGGCCAGGGCCCGAACCCACAGACCCAGGCCGACTGCCAGTACTACACGGACTTCGTCCAGACCGGCACGGCACCTCCGCAGCAGGCCGTGGGTGACGGCTGCGTGTACCCCTCCACGGTGCGGACCGTCGCCGACCAGCTCGAGGAGAGCGGGCTGACCTGGAAGGGCTACATGGAGGACATGGGCAGCCCCTGCCGCCACCCGGAGCCGAACGCCCAGGACGACACCCAGCAGGCGGAGGTCGGTGACCAGTACGCCGCCCGCCACAACCCCTTCGTCTACTTCCGCAGCATCACCGACTCGCCCTCGTGCGAGCGCAACGACGTCGACCTCTCCGAGCTGCCCAGCGACCTGGGCGAGATCGCCACGACGCCGAACCTCAGCTACATCACGCCGAACCTCTGCGACGACGGGCACGACAACCCCTGCGTGGACGGGCACCCCGGCGGCCTGGTCACGGCTGACGCCTGGCTGCGCACCTGGGTGCCGAAGATCCTCGCCTCCCCGGCGTTCCAGCAGGACGGACTGCTCGTGGTGACCTTCGACGAGGCCGACACCGGCAGCCCAGACGGGGCGGACGCCTGCTGCGGTGAAGGCCCTGGCCCGAACTCCCCGCTGCCGGGTATCTACGGCCTCGGCGGCGGCCGCATCGGCGCGGTGGTCGTCTCGCCCTTCGTCGAGCCCGGCTCGACGAACGACACGCCGTACAACCACTACTCGCTTCTGCGCACGGTGGAGGACGTGTTCGGGCTGGCGCCGCTGGGGTACGCCGCTGACGCGCAGCCCTTCGGCGACGACGTGCTCGCGGCGGGCTGAGGGCCGAGGTCTCGCTCAGAGCAGCTGGTGCTCGTAGGCGAACGCTGCGGCCGCCGTCCGCGACCCCACCCCCAGCTTGGTGAAGATGTTGCTCAGGTGGCGTGCCACCGTCTTCTCGCTGAGCACGAGCGCCTGGGCGATCTCGGGGTTGCTGCGCCCCGAGGCGACCAGGCGCAGCACCTCCACCTCGCGCTCGGTCAGGTGTCCAGGAGCGTCGTGGCCGAGCAGCCCACTGACCTCCCGCTCGGCCGGGCGAGCCCCGAGCGAGGCGAAGGTACGCCGGGCCTCGGCGAGCTCGGCGACGCAGGACTCCTCGTCACCCATCGCGCGAAGGGCCCGGCCGGTGAGGACCTGGGCCCGAGCGGACTCGTAGGGCGAGCCGGCGGCCATCCAGTGCTTGCGGGCCGACCGCGACTCCTTGAGCGCCGGCGCCGGGTCGTTGCTCACCAGGGCCACGGCAGCCGCGGCCTGCGCGGCGGCGGCCAGCAGCCCGGCGCAGCCGAAAGCCGCCGCGAGGCCGGTCAGCTCCTCGACCAGGGGCGCCGCCTCCTCGACGTCGTTCGCGTCGCTCAGCAGCACCTCCACCGCCGCGGGCAGCAGCCGCGAGCGGTGCACGGGCCCCTCGGTCTCGGCGAGCAGGCGACGCACCGCCGCCAGCGCCGGGTCCCGCCGCCCGCGCGCCAGCCAGAGCAGAGCCAGCCCCGGCTGCGGGTCGTGCCCGTAACCCATCGCCTCGGTGTAGGCGGCCTCCGCCTCGGCGTAGGACCCGAGGATCCGGAGCACGTCGCCCCGCTCGGCCATGGCCATCCCCGCCGGCTCCGGCGTGCCTGCCGCGACGTACCGCTCGACCGACCTCTCCAGCTCCTCGAGCGCGTCCGGGTACGCGCCCTGGACGCGCATCATCTGGGCACGGTGCACGGCGCGCTGCCCGGTGTACCGGACCAGGCCGGGCTGGTCGTCGCACCAGGCCGACAGCGCGGCCGTCCACTCCGCGGCGCGCCCGAAGTCGCAGATCTCCTGACAGGCCTCGATCATGTTGCAGTAGGTGACGCCGGCGATGATCGGCGACACGTCCCCCGCGACGACCCCCACCATCGACTCGTCCAGCAGCGCCAGGCCCTCGGGGACCCGCCCGGAGTACAGCAGCAGCCGGCCTTGGCTGGACAGCCCCATGGCGACCAGGTCGGCGTCGCGGAACCGGTTGCCCACAGCCGTGATCTCCAGTGCGGTCTCGTAGGCTCGCTCGAACTCCGAGGAGAAGATGTAACGGAACATCGCGTGGATGAGGACGTAGCCGCGCTCGACCACCTCCTCGTCGATGTCGTCGAGGATCCGCTGCGCCCGAGCCGCCCAGCCCGACCCGACCGAGACCTCGCCGCTGTTCATCAGCACCAGGGCGATCCAGAAGGCGCACCGGACCGCCTCCCGGGGCCGACCCGCGTCGAGGTGGGCCTGGAAGCCCTGCTGGAAGGCGAGGACGCTGTCGTCCTTGCGGCCGAGCAGGTACGACGCGGTGCCCAGGCGAAGGTGGTCCTCAGGCTCGACCGCCGCGGCGTCGGCATCCGCGAGGGTGCCGTACGCCGTCAGCCAGTCCCCCTGCTCGTAGGCCTCCCGGGCGCGAGCCAGGTCGTCGACGATGCTCATTGCGCACGCTCTCCTCTTCCGGAGGATACGCGCGTTCGACCTGGTCCGCGCCCCACGTGAGGACGGACGCCCACCTCTCCACGGCTGACCGCGCCGGTCGTCAGGCGGCGAGCCCCTGGGACGACCGGCTGCGCTGGCGCTCCACGAGCCTGCGGGCGACGTACCCCGCGTCACGCTCGACGCCCGGCAGGACCATCGAGCTCATCGCGAACTGGAAGCTCAGTCCGCAGAAGTAGAGGCCCGGCACGTCGTCGACGACCCCTCGGTACTCCCGCGGCCAGCCGTCCTCGCCGATGACCGGGACGTCGATCCAGTCGAAGACCTGCCGGAAGCCCGTGCACCACACCACGCTGGCGACGTCGAGCACCCTCTCGTCGTCGAGCTGAGGCCGGCCGTCCACGACGCCGCTGACCCGCGCCTCGGTGCGGTCCACCCCTCGCTCCCGCAGGTCCGAGGCCTTCACCCGAAGAGCGGGCCCTCCGTGGAAGCGCGTCTCGTTCATCTCCTTGCGCCCCATCGGAGTGCGGCGGGTGAGCACGTGCCGGAACATGAAGAGGATCGCGGGCATCGCCACCCTGCCCATGGGCGACTCGAGCCGGACCGGGATGTTTCCCGTGTCGCGCCCGCACAGGGTCGTCTGGTGGGTGAGGCCGAGCTCGTAGGCGATGTCCAGCCCGGAGTGGGAGGCGCCGACGACGAGGACGGGCCCCTCTCTGAGCTGCGACGGACGGCGGTACTCGCTCGAGTGCACCTGCTGGATCGTCGGGTCGAGCTCCGCCGCGAACGCGGGGATGGCCGGCGTACGCCCGAAGGATCCGGTGCACACCACGACGTTGTCAGCGGTCAGCGTGTCGTCACCGATGTCGAGCGCGAAGCCGTCACCGGCCTGGCGCAGCCGGTCGACGTGGACCCCCAGCCGGACGGGCAGCTCGTACTTCGCGGCGTAGCTCTCGAGGAAGTCGCCGACCTCGTCCTTCCCGGGGAAGTGCCACGGTTCGCCCGGGAACGGCATGCCCGGCAGTCCGTCGTACTTCGCGGGTGTGTAGAGCTTGAGCGTGTCCCACTGGCAGCGCCAGTTGTCTCCGACGCGCCCGTTGGCGTCCAGCACGAGGGCCTCCCGGCCCTGCCTCTGCAGCTCGTAGGCCGTGGCCAGCCCGGCCTGGCCGGCGCCGATGATCACGGTCTCGACGTGTTCGGTTCCCATGTCGCTCTCCTCTGGTCGTGCCGGGCGGGGTTGTCCCGACACGAGGGACGCTAGGAGTGCACGCGGGGTCACCGCTTCGGTGAGGATGCCCATTCGGCAAGGTCGGCCCTGGGTGTGTTCACCCATCGCGCCGGCCTGGCCCGCTCGCGGCGGTGAGCCCGCTCGGACGCGGCGAGGACGGCCGTCGGGCACCGGGACAGCGATCCGCTGACACGCCGGACGGACCCCCACTACGGTGAGGCGAGGAGTCTGGGCAGGCGCAGAAGGGGGTGCCAGCGATGCGTAGGTGGCGGCTCGCGCCGGCGGACCGCGGCTCGGCGGGTCGGGGGTCCGCCGCGGCCATCGAGATCCAGGGCACGCCCCAACGAACCCTGTGGCTCGCCACGCTCGGGTTCTTCGGGGGCTTCGCGGGCGTCTCGATCTTCGGGCCGCTCGTCCCGGAGTTCAAGGACCTGCTCGGACTGACCCCGTTCGCCGCCGGCATGCTCGCGGCCATCCCCAGTCTCACCGGCTCGGTGCTGCGCATCCCCTTCGGGGCATCGGTCGACCGAGTCGGCGGCAAGCGCCCCTTCCTGACCCTGCTGGGCATCACCAACGTCGGCGTGATCGCGCTGCTGGTCCTGCTCACCACCCGCTACCCCGACGACATGGACGGGACCTACCCGCTCCTGCTCCTGCTCGGAGTGCTCATCGGCTGCGGCATCGCCACCTTCTCCGTCGGCATCGCCCAGGTGTCCTACTGGTTCCCCCGGAGCAAGCAGGGTGGCGCTCTCGGCATCTACGCGGGGATGGGCAACACCAGCCCGGGCCTCTCGACGCTGCTGCTTCCGCTCGCCGTGGGCGCGATGGGGATCGTCGCGGCGTACAGCGTCTGGCTCGGGGTCCTCGCCGTCCTCACCCTGCTCTACGGAGTCCTCGTCAAGGACGCCCCCGTCTTCCAGATGATGCGCCGCGGTGACAAGGTCGAGCCTGCCCGGCTCGCTGAGCTCGGCGTCGGGGAGAACATCCCCGCGGGATCCACGACAGCAGGTCTCAGGCACGCCGCCCGCATCCCCGCGACCTGGGCCTTGGTCTTCTTCTACTTCCTCTCCTTCGGTGGCTTCCTCGCCTTCACCGCGTGGCTTCCGACGTACTGGAAGGAGATGTACGACGAGTCGCTGCGGATGGCAGGTGTGCTCACCGCGATCTTCTCGCTGCTGTCGGCCCTGATCCGCGTTCCCGGCGGGCTGCTCTCGGACCGGGTGTCGATCAGGTACGCCCTGACGGGCAACTTCCTGCTGATGATCGTCGGCACCGTCGTGCTCGGCCTCAGCGGCAGCTTCGCGATCTCGTTCCTGGCCACGCTGGCGGTCGCCGCGGGGATGGGACTGCAGAACGCGATCGTGTTCAAGCTGCTCCCCCGGTTCGTCCCCGACGCGGTCGGCGGCGCCTCGGGCTGGATCGGCGGGCTGGGCGCCTTCGGCGGCTTCGCGATCCCCCCGCTGTTCGGGGCCGTGACCGGAGCCGTCGGAGGCGACATGGGCTACGCCTACGGCTTCCTGCCCTTCGCGGCACTGACTGTCCTGGCGCTGCCGGTCGTCGCCTGGCTCAACCGGTGGAGCTCCCGCGACAACGCCTGAACAGCGCGGGTCGCTAGCGGGAGACCTTCATCTCGCCGAGCTCGGACCAGTCGGTGCCGGGCACCTCGAAGTTGACGATGCGCGGCGTCTCGGCGAGGTACGGCGGAAGCGTCCGCCTGAGCCTTCTTGAAGTGGTCGGAGCCGACGTGGGCACCGCCGGCGTCCCCGTCACGGAAGGCCTCGACGAGGACGTACTCGTGCGGGTCGTCGAGGCTGCGCGACCACTCGAACCACAGGCAGCCCTCCTCCGAGCGCGTCGCCTCGGTGAACTCCCGGGAGATCTCCGCCCAGTCGTCGGCGTGCTCGGGCAGGACACGGAACTTCGCGGTGATGAAGATCAAGACTGCTCCTGGAAGGTTCGCGGTCGGACGTCCTGATCCTGCCGCGCTGCCCGGCCCCTCGGCAATCCGCCTCATCCCTCGCGGGTGAGGCAAGGGCCCGTGCACGCCGTCGATACTGGCAAGGGCTCGGGAACCGGTTCCTCCACCTATGGCAGGTTGACATGTGGCTTTCGTGGCGAACGCGCTGGCGCGTGTACGAGTACGTCCGCAACAGCCTGTGGATCGTGCCGCTGCTCTTCACGTTGGCAGCCGCCGCCCTGGCTCTCTTCCTGCCCTGGGTGGACGAGAACACCAGCACGACGATCGGCATCTCGTTCGGTGAGGACGCCGCCCGGTCCGTCCTGGGGGCGATCGCCGGTGGAATGATCACGTTCACCGGCTTCGTCTTCTCGATCCTGCTCATCGCCGTCCAGTTCGGCTCCAGCCAGTTCTCGCCGCGGCTGCTGCGGCGCTTCCTGCGCGACCCGACCACCAAGGCCTCCCTCGGCATGTTCATGGCCAGCTTCATCTACGCGCTCGGGGTCCTGCGCGTCGTCGGCACCGGTGACAACGCCAACTTCGTGCCGGACAACAGCATCTCCGTGGCCATCCTCCTGCTCCTGTTCAGCATGCTGATGTTCCTGCGCCTCATCAGCCGCACCACCCAGGGGCTGCGCGTCGCGGCCGTCCTCGCCGACCTCGGCAAGGAGGCCCGCAAGGTCATGGACCGCATGTACCCCGACCCGTTCGAGGACCGACAACCGGACTCCGCGATCGCGCCGCAGCCCGAGGGGGGACGGACGGTGACCTACCGCGGTACCCCGGGCGTCGTCCAGAGCATCGACGTACACGGTCTCGTCGAGCGCGCCCGGCAGGCCGACGCCGTCATCGTGCTCAGGCCGCGGTTCGGCGAGCTCGTGTCCGACGGCTACACGCTGTTCACCGTGCACGGCGAGACGAGCCCCGTCGACGACGAGTGGCTGCGTGGTGCCGTCGCGACGGGCGACGAGCGCACCATGCGACAGGACCCGGCTTTCGCGTTCCGCCTCTTCGCCGACATCTCCGCCAAGGCGCTCTCCCCCGGGGTCAACGACCCGACCACGTCGGTGCAGGCCCTGGACCAGATCGAGCTGCTGCTGCACCAGATCGGCACACGCCGCCTCACCCCCGGGATCGGCCGGGACGAGGCCGGGGTCGTGCGCTTCCACTTCCACGCCCCCGCGTGGGCGGACCTGGTCAGCCTGGCCATCGACGAGACCAGGCAGTACGGCGAGGGGTCGATCCAGGTCGTGCGCCGTCTCCGCGCCCTGCTGGAGAACGTGCGCGCCGCCGTACCCGAGCCCCGCAGGGCCGCCCTCGACGCACAGCTGGTCCTCCTCGACTCCGCGGCGAGCCGGGTCTTCGGCGACTCGACCGACCGGCTCGCGGCCATCGCCAGCGACCGCCAGGGTCTCGGCGCCACCGAGGTGCCCGGACCACCCGTGCCGGAGCAGCGCGCTGCCACCGCGGATCTCGCGAGCGAGGGTCGCGCCTGAACGTGGGCAGGACCACCCACCGTGCGCCTGCGCACGATGGGTACTCCGCCCGACGCGGCGATGCCTGCGCTCCTCCTAGCGTGACCGAACGAGGGTGACCGACTGGAGGTCACCGAGGAGGTCACCATGAGCAACCCCCAGGTCAAGCGAAGCGAACCACCTCCTGCTGCGAGCGCGGCACGTGCCCGCCTGCTCGAGGCAGTGCCCCTCACCGAGCAGCGCTGGGAGCTGGCCGGCATCCCCACCGCGGTCCTCGTAGGCGGCGAAGGACCACCGATGGTCCTGCTGCACGGACCAGGCGAGTTCGCCCTCGTCTGGCTCCGGCTGTTCCCCGACCTGGTCAAGACGCACCGGGTGATCGTTCCGGACCTCCCCGGCCACGGCGCCTCCGGAATCGGCGAGCTCCCCCTGGGCCGCGAACGAGTCCTGACCTGGCTGGACGAGCTCATCGACCGGACCTGCTCCGCGCCGCCGGTGCTGGTGGGCCATCTCATGGGGGGCGCCATCGCTGCCCGGTACGCTCTCGACCACGGCGAGCGGCTCCGCGAGATCGTGCTGGTGGACACCCTGGGCCTGCGTCGGTTCCGCCCTTCGCCGGCGTTCGCCCTCACCATGCTCGCGTTCCTGGCCAAACCGAGCGAGCGAAGCCGTGACCGCTTCTTCCGGCAGTGCTTCGTCGACTGGAACTCGCTGCAGGCGCAGCTCGGCGAGCTGTGGCAGCCGCTCATGGCCTACGCCCTCGAGCAGGCCAGGTCGGCCGACCAGAAGGCTGCGGTGCGCGTCCTCCTGCGGCACTTCGGCTCGGGCCCCATCCCTGACGAGGAGCTCGCGCGGATCTCCGTCCCGACCTCTCTCGTCTGGGGGCGCCACGACCGGCAGACGCCGGTCACGGTGGCGGAGCGGGCGAGCGCCCGGTACGGATGGCCCCTCCACCTCATCGAGGGTGCCGCCGACGACCCCGCCTTCGAGCAGCCCGATGCTCTCGTCGAGGTTCTCGCCGCAGCGCCGTAGATCCTACGATCTCCACACCTAAAGTAAAGGAAATGCTACGTTTCCGGCTCTTCACCATGCTTCTTGGGAGAGCCATTGACACGAGCATCCAGAGCACTCGCACGTGCCACAGCACTCATCGGCCTCACGGTGGCATCACTGGGCCTGAGCGTGGTCCCTCAGGCCCAGGCGGTCACCGGGCACAAGCCACTGAACGACACGCGGCCGGCCGGCTCAGGCCCGGTACACGTCGACTTCCCCATCCAGTACTTCGGCGTCGTCGCCGACCTCGACACACGGACGAGCCACCTGCCAGAGCGCGGACGCGCCCCGTTCGGCGAGGCCCGCTTCCAGGTCGACGGTCACTGGACCGCCTGGCAGGCCCTCGAGCAGGACGGCGCGCAGGCGGCGGGCCACTTCACCGGCGCTCTGGTGAGCGTCGATGACGCGGACGCCTACCAGGTCCGCGGCCTGCCGGCCGCGGGGCATCGCTGGCGTGCCGCCGCGATCAACACCACGGACGGTGAGGAGTTCGCGGTCGGGCACCGACGCGCGAGCGCGGCCACCGCCGCATCGAGCTGCATGTCCCGCGCGGACTGGGGCGCCGACGAGTCCATCAGCGGCTGGTCCCACGGCGACACCCAGGACTTCTCACCTGCCCAGGTGATCACCGTCCACCACACCGCCGGTCCCAACGACCGCTCTCAGGACTACGCGGCCACGGTGCGCGCGATCTACAGCTACCACGTCCAGTCCAACGGCTGGTCCGACATCGGCTACCAGTACCTCGTGGGCGGGAACGGCATCGTCTACGAGGGCCGCAACAGCGGCCACACCAGCACCTCATGCCTGGCCGCCGGCGGCGACGGCTCCGACTTCGCCCACGAGCCCGCCACCGACGACGTGGTCACGGGCGCCCACACGGGGAGCTACAACACCGGCAACGTGGGCATCTCCGTGATGGGCTGCTTCGAGCCGTCGGCGTCGATCTGCTCCGGAGACACCACCCCGACGCGCGCCGCGGTCCAGGGGGTGGGCCGCCTGGTCGCCTCGCTGGCCGCACGCCACGACCTGCAGACCAACGGCACGACCGACTACGTCAACCCCGTCAACGGCCGGACCAAGACCGTGCACACCGTCGCCGGCCACCGCGACTGGGCCGCCACCGCGTGTCCCGGTCAGACCCTGTACGACCGGCTTCCGTCGATCCGGGCGAGCTCCGTCCGGTTCAACAGGAAGGGACGGTCCGTCCAGGAGGACGAGGGCGTGGTGAGGCTCATGGTCAGGAGGAGGGGGAACACCTCGCTGCCGGCGTCCGTCCACTACGCCCGGACCTCGGGGAGTGCCGCCGAGACCGACTACACGGTGGAGCCCGGCGCGCTGCACTTCGCGGCCGGCGAGGCCAAGAAGCTCATCCCGGTCCAGATCCACGACGACGCGCAGCTCGAGCGCACCGAGACGATCCGCGTCACCCTGAGCGACCCGGACGGGGCGACGCTGGTCGACGCACCGGCGTCGATGACGGTGCGGATCGCCCCCAGCGACCAGCAGCCCGACGGGAAGATCAGCCGGAGGCAGTCGTCCGGGTACGTCGGGAACGACATCTACAACAGGAGCGCCCACAAGCAGCGGCGCACCAAGCGGGCGCCGCGCAGGCAGGCCCGCAACTTCTACGTGCGCGTCCAGAACGACGGCAACACCAAGAACACCCTGACGCTCAGGGCGAGCCGACCGGCGCGCGCGTCCGGGGTCCGGTACTTCTTCCGCGGCACGGACATCACACGCACACTGCGGTCGTCCACCGGGTGGCAGGTGCGGCTCAAGCGAGGGGCCCATCGGATGGTCCGGGTCCGGATCAAGGTGTTCCGCCACGCGGAGGTCGGCTCCCGGAAGCCGGCACGGGTGGTCGGCACCTGGTCCGGCGACACCACGCGCAAGGACGCGGTCGCCGCGGTGGTCAAGGTCGTGCGCTGACGCGCTCGGGCCCCGGGCAGATGCGTCGTCCCGGGGCCCCGTCGGCCTCACGCCGTTGCGAACCTGCCCAGGACGCGCTCGGCGTCGATCCCACCCAGGTGGTCGGCGAAGAGCCGCTGGTAGCCGAGCTCCTCGCGGGTCCGGGCGGGCGGCAGCCCGGGAAGGCGGATGCCCTCCCAGCTTTCGTCGGGCACGAGCGACTCGGCCACCCGGGCCATCACGGCACTGGTGCCGGAACCGTCGCCGAACTGCTCCTTGCGACGCCAGAGGACCTCGTCCGGGAGCCACCCCTGGAACGCCTCGCGGAGCAACGCCTTCTCCCGCCCCTCCTCACCGAGCAGCTTCCAGGCAGTGGGGACCCGAAGCGCGACGTCGAGAAGCTCGCGGGACAGGAAGGGCACGCGGGCCTCGAGACCGTGCGCCATCGTGACCCGGTCGCAACGCTGCAGGTTCAGGTGGTGCAGGGTCGCGACCCCGTCGACGAGGGCGTCGCGCAGCGCCTCCTCGTCCAGCTCGCGAAGGTGGTGGTACCCGGCGAAGAGCTCGTCGGCACCCTCGCCCGTCAGCACCACCTTCACGTGCTCGGCGGCGAGCTCCGCGAGGAGGTAGTTGGGGACCGCGCTGCGGATCAGCGACGGCTCGTAGGACTCCGTGGCCCTGACGACCTCCGGGAGCGCCGCCACGACGTCCTCGTCGGTGTAGATCCGCTCGTGGTGCTCGAGGCCGAGATGCCCGGCGACGACCCGTGCCGCAGCGAGGTCGCTGCTGTCCGGCGTACCGGCGGCGAAGGAGTGGACGACTGCACCAGGCACGGCCTCCCGCGCGACGATCGCGGCCACGATGCTGGAGTCCAGGCCGCCGGAGAGGAAGATCCCGACGGGGACGTCGGCCATCATCCGCTCGCGCACGGAGACCACCAGCGTCTCGCGGATGGCCGCTCGGGCCTGATCACGTGTCTCGTACGCCGGGCCGACCGGCGTGTTCCAGCCGAGCGGCCGGGTGCGCAGGTCGACGTACGCGACGGGGTCGCCGCCCGTAGCGCCGTCGGTCGACCACCGGTGACCGGGCGGGAACTCCTCGACCTGCGCCCGGGTCTCGACGGGGAAGGCGCCGAGCTCGGAGGCGACGAGGACCCGTCCGTCGTGGTGCGCCCAGTACACCGGCTTCACACCCAGCGGATCCCGGGCGACGACCACCTCGCCGTCCTCGTGTGCTGCGCAGAACGCCCACATCCCCCGCATGTCGTGGATGCCGCCGGTGCCGCGCTCGGCGAGCACGTGCAGCACGATCTCGGAGTCCGAGCTGGTCCGGAACGGTCCCTCGAGCTCGATCCGGAGGTCGGCGTGGTTGTAGATCTCGCCGTTGACGACCACCCACCGGCCCGCTCGCTCGTCGACCAGAGGCTGGGCGCCGCCCACGAGGTCGACGATGGAGAGCCGCGTGTGGCCGAGCCAGTGCCGCCCCACCCGCTGCTCGCCGCGGCCGTCGGGTCCCCGGTGGTGCAGCCGGTCCAGCATGGACGCACCGATCCTGGCGCCGGTCTCGAGCCTGTCTTCGTCCGGGTCGTCGGTGAGGTCGAGAACTGCGGCGATTCCGCACATGAGGGACTGCTGCCTAACGAGGGTCGAGTCAAGGGGACCCTTCGAGCATAGGCGTGCGGGGATCAGCCTCCTGGCCCCGTGGCGCAGCCCCCTGGGCGGCCCCGCCGCGTCCGGGTCGCGCGTCAGCCGGTGACCGGGACGCAGTCGTTCCCGCAGGAGCTCGTCGTCGGGCCTGTGGCGTGGTCGGCCGGCCTGTGCAGCACCGCGTGCACGGCCTCGACGGACACCTGCTCGCCGTCGACACGCGCGCGCCCGTCCACGATCAGCGTGTAGCCCTCCGGCTCGGACGGCGGGAACAGCAGCGTCACGTCGGGCCGGGCGGTGAGGTTCGCGAGCGTGCGCCGTCCGCCTGGCCCGATGCTCAGGACCTGCTCGCGCAGGACGGGACTCACGGACACCACGTGCGATCGCTGGTCGTCGGAGACCGTCACCAGGTAGGCGAGGCCGTAGTCGGCCAGGGTGTCAGCCAGGGCGTCGAGGTCGACCTTCACGCTCATGAGACCAGGCTAGTCCTTGCCAGGCGACTGAACATTTGTTTAGTGTGATGAACATGCGTTCAGTCGATCGCGACCTGACGGCCCGGGCCGTCATCCGCAACCGGGCCCTGGACCTGTTCGCGGCTCGCGGCCCCGAGGCGGTGACGGTCCGCGACATCGCCGCCGCCGCGGAGGTGTCCCCCGCTCTCGTGCTGCACCACTACGCGTCGAAGGCGGGTCTCGTCGACGCGGTCAACGAGGAGGTCGCCGGGGTCTTCGACGACGCGCTGGCTGCGCTGGCAGCGCATCCGGAAGAGCTCACCCAGGGGCCAGGAGCGGCACGAGGCGTCGCCGACATGCTGCTGTCCTCGCTTGCCCCAGGCTCACCCGTGCCGGCGTACCTGCGCCGGCTGCTCCTGGCCGGCGACCCGGTCGGGCACGAGCTGTTCCAGCGCTGGTACGCCGCCTCGCTCAAGCTGGTCTCCGGTCTCGGCGAGGCCGGCGTGCTCCGCCCCACCGACGACCCGGAGGTACGGGCGGCCTTCCTGCTCGCCAACGACCTGGCCCTCCTGCTGCTGCGCGACCACCTCTCGGCCGCGCTGGGTGTGGACCCGCTGACGCCGGAAGGCATGCAGCGCTGGGCCGCCGACGCGCTCGACGTCTACACCCGAGGCGCCTTCATCCCCCAGGAGGACGAGGAATGACCATCCCGAAGCACATCCAGGACTCTGCCGCCGTGTCTCCTGGGGGCGCCCTGAGCCTGCGCGAGGTCACCAAGACCTACGGCACGGGCGAGGGCGCCGTCGACGCGCTGCGCGGCATCGACCTGGAGATCGGGGCCGGGGAGCTCGTCGTCGTCCTCGGACCGAGCGGCTCCGGGAAGACCACCATGGTCAACGTCGTCGGCGGCATCGAGTCCGCCACCAGCGGCACGGTCGTCGTCGCCGGCGAGGAGATCAGCCGGCACCGCCCGAACGAGCTCGCCGAGTTCCGCCGGCGGCACATCGGCTTCGTCTTCCAGTTCTTCAACCTGATACCGACGCTCACGGCCCGGGAGAACATCGAGGTGATCGTCGAGATGACCGACCGGGGCAGCAAGAGCCGCGTCACCGAGCTGCTCGACGCCGTCGGTCTCGCCGATCGCGCCGACCACTTCCCCGCCCAGCTGTCCGGGGGTCAGCAGCAGCGCGTGGCGCTCGCCCGGGCACTGGCCACCGATCCGGACATCCTGCTCGCCGACGAGCCCACCGGCGCGCTCGACACGGCCACGGGACGGCAGATCCTGGAGCTGCTCCGACGTACGAACGACGAGGGCCGCACCGTCCTGGTCGTCACCCACAACGCGTCGATCGCCCGGATCGCCGACCGGGTGGTCACCGTCGTCGACGGCCGCATCGAGTCGGTCGAGCACAACGCGCAGCCGGCCGACGTCGCCGACGTCTCCTGGTGAGGAGGCAAGCGATGCGCGTGTCCACCCGCAAGGTCGTCCGGGACCTTCGCCGCTCCCGCGCCCAGGTCGTGGCGGTCGCGGTCACCGTCATGCTCGGCGTCGGGCTCTTCATCGCCTCCGCCGGCGCCTTCGCCAACCTCGAGACCTCCTACCAGCGCACCTACACCCGCTTGCACTTCGCCGATCTCGTCGCGGCCGGCGGGGACGCGAGCCGGGTCGCGGAGGCGGCGACGGGGGCCGGTGCGAACGAGGTCACCGTCCGCACCCAGGTCGACCCGCCGATGCTGATCGGCGGCACGAAGCTGCTCGGCCGGGTCTCGGGCCTGCCGGCCGAGCGGCGTCCCGCCGTCGACGACGTCGAGGTCACCCGGGGCCGCTACCTGAGCCCCGGAGACCCGACCGGAGTCCTCGTCGAGACCCATGCCGCCACGACGTTCGACCTCTCCCCCGGTGACACCCTGCGCGTCTACACCCCCCGCGGGTGGCGGACGGTGACCGTCCGCGGCGTCGTGGTCTCCGCCGAGTACCTGTGGCCGGCGCGCAACCGGCAGTCCGTGCTCGAGGATCCGCACGCCTTCGCCGTGGTGTTCGCACCCCAGGCGACGACGCGCTCCTGGTACGGCGACGAGCACTCGCAGGTCCTCGCCGAGCTGCCCGGAGGCACCGAAGACCCGCGCACGGACGCGGTGGCCGGAGCCATGCGCAAGGCGGGGGCGGTCGACGTGACCACGCAGGCCGAGCAACCCTCACCAGCGGCCCTCCAGCTCGACCTCGACGGCTTCGACGAGATGTCGAAGGCCTTCCCGCTGCTGTTCCTGACCGCGGCGGGGGTGGCCGCCTACGTCATGCTCACCCGGCGGGTCCGGGGCGAGCGGCCGATCATCGGCACCCTGATGGCCGCGGGAGCGCGCCGTGGCCGCGTCGTGCGCCACTACCTGCTCCAGGGCGTGGCGATCGCCATGCTCGGCGGCGTCGCCGGGGTCGTGCTCGGCGTCATCGGCACGCGTGCGGTGACCCAGGCCTACACCCAGGGGCTGGGCATCCCGGACACCGTCGTGCGCCTGCACCCGTTCCTCGCGCTCGCGGGTCTCGGCCTCGGTCTCCTGGTGGGCCTCGCCGGTGCCGCAGCCCCCGCGGTGGCTGCTGCCCGCACGGCGCCCGCCGAAGCCATGCGCAACGAGGTGGTCAGCCGTCCGCCCACCGGGTGGAGCCGGGCCGTCTCCCGCCTGCACGTGGTCCCGGTGACCGGGCGCATGGCGCTGCGCGACGTCGTCCGGAGCCGGCGGCGGACGGCCGCGACCGCGCTGGGGGCGGTGCTCGCCCTCGTGCTCGTGCTCGCCTCGGTCGGGATGATGACCACGATGGTCGACGCCCTGCACGTGCAGTACGACGACGTCGAACGCCAGGACGCCACCGTGACCGTGGCCCCGGGGGCCGCCGCCTCGGTCGGGCGCGACGTCGCGGCGCTGCCGCAGGTGAGAGCGGTCGAGCCCTCGCGCGTCGGGCCGGTGACCGTGGCGCTCGACGGGGCGTCGTACTCCACCGCCCTGCACGGCTTCCGCGACGGCACCGTGATGCACGGCTTCCGCAGCGTCGACGGCGGCGACCTCGCCCTCCCCGACGACGGCATCCTCGCCGGGACCGCGCTCGCCGACGAGCTGGACGCCGACGTGGGCGACACCGTCACGGTCACCCCACCCGGCGGCACCGCGACCCGCGAGCGGATCGCGGGCTTCGTCGACGAGCCGCTCGGGACGAGCGTCTACGCCGGGGCAGCGACGACCCAGCGGGTACTGGGGAGCACGGGAGCCGAGACCCTGCTGGTCCGGTACGCATCCGGCACCGACCGGGACCAGGCGCGCACCACCGTCACCCGGATGGGCGGCGTCGTCGCCTACGCCGATGCCGACGCGCTGGCCCGTTCGCTCGACCAGTACCTCGGGCTGTTCTGGGCCTTCGTCGGCGTCATGGTCGCTCTCGGGGCTGTGCTGGCCCTGGCGATCATCTACGTCTCCATGGCGGTGACGGTCGTCGAGCGCACCAACGAGCTCGCCACGCTGCGTGCGGCAGGAGTGCCACTGCGCCGCGTGGCCGCGACGCTCGCGACCGAGAACCTGCTCGCCACCCTCCTCGGCATCCCGCTCGGACTGGTGCTCGGCTGGGTGGCGGCCGCCCAGTTCATGGGCCTGTACTCCAGCGATCTGTTCACCCTGCCGCTCTACCTGCCCTGGTGGGCGCTGGCGGTGTCCGCCGGTGGCGTCGTGGTCGCGGCCGGCCTCTCCCAGCTGCCGGCGATCCGCGCCGTACGCCGGCTCGACGTCGCCCGGGTCGTCCGGGAGCGCGCCACCTGACCGGGTGAGAGGCGGGTGCGGCGCCCCCACGACTGGGGAGACCGCGCTCGTTCCCGAGCAGGCGCTCGGCCGCGCGCCTACGCTGGCGGTGGACCGTCCCGCAGCCCGAACGGAGACGACCATGTCCTCAGGCACGCCGGTGACCGGCACACCGGAGCACATCCACAAGCAGCGACGCGGCGTGCTGTGGGGCGCTCGCGCCCTCGTGTACGTCGTCTACGCCTACGTGGTGGTCACCGAGATCATCCTCGGCCTCGGCTTTGTCCTGCTCCTCTTCGGCGCCAACCCCGACCCGTCGTTCGTCCAGTGGGTCTACCGCTCGCTGGACCGCGCGATGGAGCCGTTCCGGGGCATCTTCACCCCGATCGACCTGGGCACGGGCGGCAACGACGTCCAGTCGGTCCTCGACACGTCGGTGCTGTTCGCGATGCTCGTCTACGGTCTCGTGGCCTGGGGCATCCACGCGTTCATCGACTGGCTGACGCCACAGGCTCGAACGCCTCGACCGCGAGGACGAGGAGTACCTGCGCCGGCAGGCCGCACGACAGTCGCTGCCCCGCCAGGCCGGCCCCGGTACGGCGTACCCACCGGAGCCTGCGCCGGGCGCGACGTACACCCCGACCCACGCCCAGCCGCCGCAGAACCCGCAGGACGGGTGAGCCTCACCGAGCCCGGAGCATGGCGAGGACAGCCTCACCGGGACGCGGGCCGGCGTCGGGTCACTCGGGTCGGGCCTGGCTCTCCTCGGCCTCGGCGATGTGGACGACGGCGTCACCGCTGTTGACCAGGGGCGCCTCGGTGCGTCCGACGACGATGCCACCGCGGTCGGCGTGCACGAGCCGCACCCGCTTGCCGAAGGAGTCGAAGAGGCCACCGAGCCGTTCGCCGGCCTCGACCCGCTGACCGAGCTCGACGTCGAGGTGGAGCACCCCGGTGCCGCGCGCCCGCACCCACCCGCTGCTGTGGCAGGCGACGCTCGGCGGCGGCGGGTCCTCCTCGACCGGGTCGGTCATGCCCAGGGTGGCCAGGACCCGGCGTACTCCGAGCACGCCTGCCCTGATCGCCCACTCGTCCATGCGCCAGGCCTCACCGGCCTCGTAGAGGAGCACGGTGGCCCCCTGGTCCCGGGCCGCGCTGCGCAGCGACCCGTCCCGCAGCCGGGCGTGGAGCATCACCGGGGCCGCGAAGGCCAACGCGAGCTCGCGGCTGCGCGGGTCCTCGAGGTCGGCGCGGATCTGCGGGAGGTTCGCGCGGCGGTCCGAGCCGGTGTGCAGGTCGATGCCGACCGAGCACTTCGCCACGACCTCGCGCATCATCAGGTGTGCGATCCGCGCGGCCAGCGAGCCGCGCGCCGAGCCGGGGAACGACCGGTTCAGGTCCCGGCGGTCGGGCAGGTAGCGGCTGCCGGCCATGAAGCCGAGGACGTTGACGATCGGCACCGCGATCAGCGTGCCGCGGAACGTCTTGGGGTCGAGTCCGGCCAGGACCTGACGGACCACCTCGACGCCCACCGCCTCGTCGCCGTGGATCGCCGCGTCGACCCACATGGTGGGCCCGTCCTCCCGGCCGTGGACGACGCGGACGGGGAGCTCCACCTCGGCACCGGTCACCAGCCGGGTGATCGGGAGCGACAGCGCCCGCTGCACCCCCGGACGGACCCGGACTCCACCGATCTCGAAGGACGGGCGGGCCATCAACGGCCCCGGTTGCGCCGCCGGGTGCTCAGGGGCGGCCTGCCCCCGAGGTAGGAGCGACCGGGGTCCACCACGAGCCCCTGTCGCAGCGTCTGTCGACCCACCAGCATCCGGAACCCCATCTCGTCACGGCGACTGAGCGTCACCTCGCCGGTGATCGTACGGCCCACCAGACTCATGTCCATCATCACGACGTACCGGTCCTCGATGTGCCCCGACGAGCTGCGCACCGTCCGCACGTCGAGGACCTTGTTCTCGACGACCACGGCGTCGGCGTCGGACCTCTGCCAGGGGTGGATGGAGTACCGCACCCAGGTGTCCCCGCCCTTGTCGATCTCCTCGATGTCGAAGGCGTGGATCGCGGAGGTGCGGGCCCCCGTGTCCAGCTTGGCCTTGATCCACTCGACGCCGATTCCAGGCAGACTCACCCACTCACGCCAGCCCGCGAGGGTGTATGAAAGGTGTGTCGCCATCCGATCTGCCTGTCTTCGAGCCATTCATCCGGGGAATCATGAAACTTGCGATCCTGTCCCGCGCCTTCCGTTCGTACAGTACGCAACGTCTGCGAACGGCCGCGCTGGACCGCGGTCACCAGGTCAAGGTCCTCAACACGCTCCGCTTCGGGATCGACCTGTCCGGCGACGAGCCGGACCTGCAGTTCCGCGGCAGGCAGCTCTCCCACTACGACGCCATCCTCCCGCGCATCGGCAACTCGATCACGTACTTCGGCACCGCCGTCGTCCGGCAGTTCGAGCAGATGGACGTCTACACGCCGAACACGTCCTGGGGCATCAGCAACTCGCGCGACAAGCTGCGGGCCATCCAGATCCTCTCCAAGCACCAGATCGCGATGCCCGCGACGACGTTCGTGCGCGACCGGGCCGACGTGGTCCCGGCCATCGAGCGGGTGGGCGGAGCCCCTGTGGTGGTCAAGCTGCTCGAGGGCACCCAGGGCATCGGCGTCATCCTCGCGCCCGACCTCAAGGTCGCCGAGGCGATCATCGAGACCCTGCACAGCACGCAGCAGAACGTCCTCCTCCAGCGCTTCATCAAGGAGAGCAGGGGCCGCGACATCCGCGCGCTCGTCGTGGGTGACCAGGTGGTGGCCGCGATGCGGCGCGTGGCCAAGGGCGACGAGTTCCGCTCCAACGTGCATCGCGGTGGCTCGGTGGAACGCGTGAAGCTCGACCCCGAGTTCGAGCGGCTCGCCGTCCGCGCCGCCCAGATCATGGGGCTGCGTGTCGCCGGTGTCGACATGCTCGAGGGCAACGACGGCCCCCTGGTCATGGAGGTCAACTCCTCCCCCGGACTGGAGGGCATCGAGACCGCCACCGGGCTCGACGTGGCCGGCGCGATCATCGACCACATCGACAACCAGGTCGCGTTCCCCGAGATCGACGTGCGCCAGCGCCTGACCGTCTCGACCGGCTACGGCGTCGCGGAGATCGTGGTGAACGCCGCCCCCGAGCTCGTCGGCAAGACGTTGCGGGAGTCCGGCCTGCGGGACAAGGACATCACGGTGCTCACCCTCCAGCGGGGGACCTCCGTGATCCCCAACCCCAAGGAGAGCCACGTCCTCCAGTCCGGCGACCGGCTGCTCAGCTTCGGCAGGCTGGAGGAGATGCGCTCCATGATCCCCAGTCGGCGCCGCCGCAAGAGCAGGGTCAAGAAGCTGCCTCCCGCGCCCATCCACGACTCGTGAACGGCCGCGCTCCTACCGCCGAGGGCCGTGCGCCCACGATCGCGGGTCGGAGCGCAGCAGGGAGTACATCAGGACGTCGTTGCTGCGGCCGTGGTTGAAGAAGGCGCCGCGGCAGGTCCCCTCGAGCGTGAAGCCGCACTTCTCCGCGACGCGTCGCGAGGCCGCGTTCTCCGGCACGATGACGAGCTGGACCCGGTTGCGCTGCTTCGTGTCGAACAGGTAGTCCAC
Organism: uncultured Actinomycetota bacterium; assembly: GCA_963823965.1. GTDB lineage: Bacteria > Actinomycetota > Actinomycetes > Propionibacteriales > Nocardioidaceae > Nocardioides_C. Next base: position 877,457 of record CAWGNO010000002.1, read on the forward strand.
CAGGAGCCGGACCGCCTCGGTGACGTAGCCCGAGCCGGCGCGGTCCTGGTCGTAGAGCTGGTAGGAGAGCTCGTAGGCGTCCCAGTAGGACACGGGCCTGAAGAACTCGACGTGTCCGACGACGTCGTCGTCGACAGTGATCAGCAGCGTGCCCTCCTCGGCCTCCCACATCCCCGTCTCGGCGTGGGTACGCCGGAACGCGGACTCCGACCGGACCCCACGCGGGAAGAACTCACCGCGGTTCGCGATGTCGACGTGGGCCTCCCACAGCCTGTCGAGGTCGGCTTCGCGCACCGGACGCAGCCCGACCTGGGACCCGTCGAGCATGCTCATGTCACCCTCTGCCTTCCTCCGCCGGGGCGGCAAGGCCGTTCTGGAGCGCGTAGAGGCTCGCTCCGACCCGGTTCGTCACCCCGATCTTGGTGTAGGTGCGCTCCACGTGGTTGCGCACCGTCTTCTCGCTGAGCGAGAGACGCTCGGCGATCGCCCTGTTGGACAGCCCCCGCGCCACGAGGCCGAGGACCTCGCGCTCGCGCGGGGTGAGCGCGTCGTCACGGCGCACTCTCGGCGCCCGGTGACCGGCCGCGGTGAGCACGGCGGCGACGCACTCCGGGTCGAGCTCCCCGCGGGCGCCACGTCGCCGCAACCGCGCGGCGGCATGGTCGGGCTCCAGCTGGTCGCGGTAGGGGCGGGGCTCGAGCGCCGACTGGTAGGCGACCGCGGCAGCGAGGACGCGCTCACAGCCTCCGAGCGAGCTCGCCGCGACCCCGAGCGGGTAGCCCGTGCCGTCGAGGTTCTCGTGGTGTGCGCGGGCGATCGTCCGCTCCGCGCCGAGACCCGGGATCCGGGTCAGCACCCGGTCCGTGAGGTAGGGGTGCATCCGGACCCGCTCCCACTCCGAGGAGGTCAGCTCGCCCGGCTTGGACCACACCTGGTTGGAGACCCCCAGCCGGCCGAGGTCGTGCAGGTGCCCGGCCCGACGCAGCGTTCGCCCGTCCGTCGGGGCAAGTCCGAGGAGCTCGGCCGCACCTTCCGCGAGATCGGCCACGCCACGCGAGTGACCGAGCGCGAACGGGCACTTCAGGTCGACGAAGTCGCCGATCGCGCACACCATCCGGTCCAGACCCTCGTGGTCCAGTCGGACCTCCGCATCCGGAGCCTGGGCGATGGCCTCGTTCCAGGCGTCGGCCCCCGGTGGTTCGGCGAACACCTCGGTCGGGGCGAGCAGCAGTGCATCGACGACGGCCGGGTCGAAGTGGCCACCTCGTCGGCTGCGGGCCATCGCGACGACTCCGTCGATCCCGTACATGCGGTGGTGCACCTCGGCGATGTCGGCCAGCTGTGCGATGCGCATCTCGATCGGGATCGCGTCGCCGGCCGCACCTGCGGGGAGGCCGCCTCCGTCGTACCTCTCGAACGTGAACGCCATCGCGTTCTCGACATCGGCCGGCAGCCCGATGTGGCGGGCGAGCGCTGCCGCAGACGTGCAGTGCGAGTGGATCATCGCGGACAGCTGGCCTCGAGCGTCGCGGAACAGTGCCCCCATCACCTTGATCCGCTGCGGCAGCGGTTCGCCACGGGCGACATTTCCGAGCAGGAACCGCAGGTACGGCAGACCGGACCAGTCGACGAGATAGGCCTCCCGCCGTACGGCGATGTCGTCCCCGAACCAGCGCGCGTACTCCTGGGAGTCGGCGTGACAGCCGATCCACATCACCAGGGTCGTGTAGTAGACCGTGGCCCGCTGCTCCCGGGACAGCCCGAGGAGATCGGCCAGTCGGCACGCGACCACCGCCGACCGGAGCATGTGCTCGGCCGGCTGCCCGAGACCGAGGTCGATGGCGACCGAGAGCCCGGCCAGCACCTCAACCCTGCGCGGCAGCGTCTCGCCGGTCATTCGCCCCCGGGTCTCCATGAGGTGATTGTGCGCGCTCCACGACGAAGTTGATCCGTCCTGCGAAGAACAGTCCCCTCTGCGGCATCCAGAAGTCGGCGAGACGGGTCTGCTCGCGCAAGGGGGCGAGGCTCCCCAGGTCCAGGCCGTCGAGCCGGGCCCGGCCCGCGACGACGCGCCACACCTGGAGGGGTACGGCCTTGAAGAGCTGGCCGTTGGGGGTGTCCCCGCGCAGCCGGATCCGCCCCGAACCCAGGACACCGCCGGCCATCGGTCCCATGGCGCCGAGCAGCACTGTGCTGTCCCACGCCGGCTCCGGCATGGCACCGCCCATGGCCGTCATCATCCGGGTGGCGGGCGTGCTCCCCAGCTCGAGGCGCCACGACAGCCGCTCCCCCATGGTCACCTCCAGGATCCCGTCGTCCAGCCAGGCGACCTCGATCGTGGGTACCTGTTCGCTGGCGGCCCCGGCCCCGAAGTAGCGGGGGCAGCTCACCTCGGGAGCGACAGTCGTGAAGAGGGTCCACCGTGCCTGCGGGTCCCGATGCCAGACGGCGCGGTACGGAGGTCCGACCGACGTGGCCAGCATGTCGCGCAACGCCAGGTAGTGGCCACTGGAGAACGGCACCCCCATGGCGCCGTACCCGGTGAAGCGCTCGTCGTCGCCGTCGGCGATCCGCGGGTTGCCCGCCAGGGTCGCGACGGCCTGTCGCGGAGTCGTGGTTGTCATGCCTCCAGCCTGCGTACTCGCCGAGCCGGAGGCCTGAGGCATCTGCCTCAAGTTCGCACTGGCTCCTGCGCACCTTCTGGACCGTCCCCCGAAGCCGTATCGTCGTTTCCACGTGTCGGGTCTCTCGGGCTGGCGAGACGGAGGGCCATGGGACGACCGACGATCCTGGCCGTCGACGACGATCCGCTCGTCTCGGCGGCGATCACCCGCGACCTCCGCCACCGGTACGGCGCGAGCTACCGCGTCGTACGTGCGGAGTCGGGGGCCGCAGCACTCGACGTGCTGGCGAAGCTCGCCCTGCGCGACGCCCCGGTGGCCCTCATCACGGCCGACCAGCGCATGCCCCGGATGACCGGCATCGAGATGCTCGCGCACGCCCGCACCCATGCCCCGGGCGCCAAGCTCCTGCTGCTCACGGCGTACGCGGACACGGACGTCGCGATCAGCGCGATCAACGACATCGGCCTCGACCGCTACCTGCTCAAGCCCTGGGACCCGCCCGAAGAACGCCTCTACCCGGTCGTCGACGACCTGCTCGAGGACTGGCAGCGCGCTCACCCCGACCACACCTCCGACGTGCGGCTGGTCGGGCACCGGTGGTCCGAGCGCAGCCACGAGCTGAAGACGTTCCTGGCACGCAACCACGTGCCCTACCACTGGTACGACGTGGAGCGGGACCCCGAGGCGCAGCGGCTCGTCGACCTCGCCGACGCGAAGCCGGCCGACCTGCCGCTGGTCCTGATACCCGAGGGCGAGACGCTGCGCTCCCCCACGACGCTGGCACTCGCCGGCGCACTGGGGCTTCGCACGCGGGCCGAGCAGCCGCTGTACGACGTCTGCATCGTGGGCGCAGGGCCCGCCGGGCTTGCCGCCGCGGTCTACGCCGCCTCCGAGGGACTGAGCACCGTGATGGTCGAGCGCGAAGCACCCGGTGGGCAGGCCGGCCAGAGCGCTGCGATCGAGAACTACCTCGGGTTTCCCAAGGGGCTCACCGGCTCGGACCTGACCCAGCGCGCGCTCGCCCAGGTCAAGCGTTTCGGAGCCGAGATGGTGCTCGCCCGGGACGTCGTCGGGCTCCAGGTCCGCGGCCCGGTGCGCGCAGTGCTGCTCGACGGCTCAGCAGAGGTGGAGGCCCGGGCCGTGGTGGTGGCGACCGGTGTGTCGTACCGTCGGCTCCCTGCCGCGGGCGTTCCCGAGCTCACCGGCCGGGGCGTCTACTACGGCGTGGACGCCGGGGAGGCGAGCCAGTGCGAGGGCGACGCCGTGTACATCGTCGGGGCGGCCAACTCGGCGGGACAGGCGGCTCTCAGCCTGGCGCGCCACGCCAAACGGGTGGTCCTCGTGGTCCGGGGCACCTCGCTGGAGGCCGGCATGTCGCAGTACCTGGTGGCGCGCATCCTCGCCGCACCGACCGTCGACGTACGCCTGCAGAGCGAGGTCGTGGCCGTGCACGGCGCGAGCCACCTCGAGTCGCTGAGCCTTGCGGACCGCACGACCGGCACCACCGAGGAGGTTCCGGCGGACTGGCTGTTCGTCTACATCGGCGCCTCCCCGCGCACCGACTGGCTCGGCACGGACGTCCTCCGCGACGGCAAGGGCTTCGTGGTCACCGGCCATGACCTCTCCCTGGTCGCAGACGCTCGACCGTGGCCGCTCGGCAGGCCGCCGTTCGCCCTGGAGACCAGCGTGCCCGGCGTCTTCGCCGCCGGCGACGTACGCCTCGACTCCATGAAGCGCGTCGCCTCCGCCGTGGGCGAGGGCGCCATGGCCGTGCACCTCGTCCACCGCTACCTGGCGACGATCTGATGAACGTCGACGACCTGCGCACGATCAGTCTCTTCGACGGGCTCGAGGACGACCAGCTCGCAGAGCTGCTCGAAGCCGGCACCGAGGTGGCCGTCGAGCCGGGGGTGGAGCTCTTCCACGAGGGTGAGCACGCCGACTTCTGGTGGGTCCTGGTCGACGGCGGGCTGGACCTGCTCCGACGCGTGGGGCGCGAGGACACCGTCGTCGGCCGGCTGGACGTACCGGGCCGTTGGGCGGGCGGGTTCCGCGCCTGGGACGAGCACGGCGTCTACCTGGCCACCGGCCGCGGCCGGGACCCTGGCCGGGTGCTACGGGTGCCGTCCGGAGCGTTGCGGGAGAGGTTCACCGCCTGGTTCCCGTTCGGCGTTCATCTGGTGGAGGGGCTCTACGGCACCGCCCGCAGCATCGAGTCGTCCGTGCGGCAACGCGCGTCCCTGGTCACGCTCGGCACGCTGGCTGCCGGATTGGCGCACGAGATCAACAACCCCGCGGCCGCCGCGACCCGGGCCGCCGCAGCCATGGAGGACGCCTCGTCCGTACTGCTCTCCATGCTCGGCCGGCTGGCCCACGACGAGATCTCCGCAGCGCAGTTCCTTCGCCTCGACGAGCTGCGGCAGGAGCTGGGAGTCCGTCCCGGGCTGGAACCGCTCGCACTGACCGACCGCGAGGAGGCCATCGCGGAGTGGCTGGAAGAGCGTGGCGTCGAGGATGCCTGGGAGGTCGCAGCGCCGCTCGCGGCAGGAGGCGCCGACCTTGCGTGGTGTGAGCGTGCCGGCGCGACCCTGCCGGACACCTCGCTCGCGACCGGCCTGGGCTGGGTCGCCTCCACCCTGTCGGTGGCCGGCCTGCTGGCGGAGATCACGGAGGCGACGGGACGGGTCTCGGAGCTGGTGACGGCGGTCAGGTCCTACTCGCAGATGGACCGAGGATCACTCCAGGAGCTCGATGTCACCGACGGCCTGGAGAGCAGCCTGGTGATGCTCGGCCACAAGATGCGCGACGGCGTCACCGTGGTGCGACAGTACGACGACGTACCGCACCTGGAGGCGTACGCCGGGGAGCTCAACCAGGTGTGGACCAACCTCATCGACAACGCCGTGGACGCGATGGAGGGCGGCGGGACGCTGACCCTGAGCACCAGCGCCGACGAGCACGGGGTGGTCGTGGAGGTCGCGGACACCGGCCCCGGCATGCCGCCCGACGTCGCCGAGCGGGCGTTCGAGGCGTTCTACACGACCAAGGAGGTCGGCCGGGGCACCGGGCTGGGCCTCGACATCGCGCGGCGAATCGTGACGGAGCGCCACGGCGGGGACATCAGCGTGGACACGGGCCCGGCCGGCACCACGATGCGGGTCAGGCTGCCACTGCGCTCGATTCGGCCGACACAGCCCTCATGAGGCCCTCTGCCCGCTCACGGCTCGCGCCGAGATGAGCCGCTGTCGCAAGGTCGGGCGGCTCATGAGCGGTACCACTCGAGCAGGTCCCGGATCATCAGCTCGGCGTCGGCCAGCGGGGCTGCGTCGCGGCGCGCACCGCCCACGGTGACCGCTCCCTCGAGCAGGTACAGCACCCGCTTCGCCAACGGGGCAGCCTCCTGGTACCCCGCGTCCTCCAGGATGCTGCGGAATCCCGCCTCGAGCCGGTCCAGGGAGTGCTGGATGACGGTGAGCGCCTCGCTCTCCTCGTCGGCGAGCTCCGCGGCGGCGTTGATGAAGGCGCTGCCCCGGAACACCTCGGGCTGCACCGGACGGGCGTACGCCCGCACGTAGGCGACCACCCGCTCGATCGGGTCGTCACCCATCTCCTCCCACAGCCCCTCGAGCTTGGCCTCCCAGTGTTCCTCCCGCTGGCGGAGGTAGGCGGCGATCACGCTGTCCTTGCTGCCGAAGTGGTTGTAGAGGGTGCGCTTCGAGACTCCGGCCTCGGCGGCGAGTCCGTCGACACCGGTGGCCCAGATGCCGTCCCGGTAGAAGCAGACGGCGGCAGCGTGCAGGATGCGGCCCCGGACATCATCGTGATCAAGATCACTCGACTTCTGGTTGATCTCTTTCTCAGTCACGTGGGCGAGAGTACACCGACCGGTATACCATCGACGTAAGAGGTACACCGACCTGTGTAGCAGAAGGATCTGAGCACCATGTTCGACATCGCCGCCCTGAGGCACCGCATCTCCCGGACGCGGGCGAACCGCCTCCGGGCTCGCCACGACCACACCGCCCTCGCTGCCTCGCCGCGCCGTGTCTCGTTCGGCGAGACCATCGCCATCGGCCTGGGCTGCGACAGCCGGATGCCGCAGCCGAAGCGAGCCAAGCTGGGCTGAGCTGCCCAGGGGCAGCCCCTGCCGGCCGCACCCCCGGGCGACCTCGTCGTCCGGGCTCCCCTGACCGAGCGTCTCGGTCAGGGGACAAGGCCGTTGGTGGGCTCGGGCACGGGCTCGTCGGGGTCGATGAGTGAGGGTGGCCCGACCACGATGCCCTCCTCGGGACCAGGGCTGGAGGCGCGAGCGTCGGCCAGCACGTCGGCAGGGACATGCTGCTCGAGGAACCGCCGCGCAAGTCGGGTCGACGGGTGCACGCCGATGGTGGCCACCACGATGACCCCGGCGATCAGCAGCCAGCCGCCGGCGCCCCAGTTCATCGCGAGGAACGTGTACACCGCCGGCGCCCACACCCGCCCCAGGGTGCCGCTCAGCTCGGCGGCCCCCTGGTAGGCGCCGCGCTGACGTGGGTCCATGAGCTCGGCCTCGAACGACCAGCTGGCGGCCGAGAGGTAGAGCTCGGCGCCCGTCACCGTGACGTGCCCCAGCCAGACCAGCGCGATCGTGGCCCAACCGACCGTGTCGTGGGTCGCCAGCGTGATCAGGCAGGAGAGCACGAAGAAGCTCGACGACACCCGGACGGCCTTCAGCGCCGTCGGCACGTCCTCGACCCCGCGGGCCGCCGCCATCGGCAGGAAGATGCACATCACGGTGTTGGTCCCGAAGAGGAACGCCAGCAGCACGCGCGGAGCGTCGGTCTGCTCCACGAGCCACAGCGGGATCACGACGTTGAGCAGCACCTGGTTGGTCCAGAAGACCCCTCCGAAGAAGGTCGTGAGGAGCCAGCCGGGGTTGCGCAACGGCCCGGGCCCCGGGACCTTCTCCCTGCGATCCTCCGGGGTGCGGTCGTCGTGCGGCGCCCGCGGGAGCCTGCTGATCGTGACCGCGTTGACCAGGAAGACCACGGTGGTGAACCAGGGCAGCGCGTGCAGGACGGTGTTGGACTGGAAGGCCAGCGCGACGCCGCCGAGCAGCGAACCGAGGGTGAAGCCGACGTTGAGCGCCGAGTACATGTAGGCGCGCGACTTCACCCGCTCGGCGGGCGGGAGTACGTCGATCGTGTACGCGCCGTGCGCAGCGCCCCCGAGCGCACCGATGACCTCCATGCCGACTGCCATGGCGACGTAGCCCTTGAAGTCGGTGATGAACGGCCACACCGAGAACATCGCCGCCTGGCCGCCGGCACTGACGGCCCACATCTTCTTCGGGCCGAAGCGGTCGACCAGCTTGCCCATCGGCAGCGCGGCCAGGAACGCCGCGATGCCGGCGAACGTCAGGCCGAGGCCGACCTGGGCGGCCGACAGCCCGACGATCTGGGTGAAGAACACCGCCGACCCGGTCATGAAGGTGCCCTCGCCGAGGGCGAAGAGGAGTGACTGGACCGCGAGCCGGCCGGCGAGGGGCGACGGCGGGCGTGCTTGGCGGAGGGCGGCGGCGAACATCACCCGGAAATGTGCGGTCTCACCACGTCCGTTGTCGCACGATTTTCCGGATACGAACCTGCGGCCCGTGGGTCATGAGCTCACGAGCGTCTATCAGCGGAACGCCCCCAACGACGCCCGCGGCTGTGACGCACCGTCAACGAGACGCCACGGGGCACGTGATCGTGCGGGTCACCCCTACGCTGCCGCCGAGCATGGCCACCAGTCCGCCCGGGTCGGAGTCCACCGCCGCGATGAGGTCGTAGGGGCCGGTCACCGGGTCCACTCGCGCCACCCGGCCATCGGAGGCCAGCAGTGTGTGCACGGCGCCCACTGCCCGCGCCTCGGTCTGCACCAGCACGTACCCAGCACTCATCGGTCCTCCATCGCTCGACATCGAGGTCCCCCGCGTCCGGGCACCCTCCCACGCCTGCACCGCGACACGCCAGGACGCGCCCGCCCTGGAAGCCAGCGCAGTCCTGGCGGGTGGAGCGAGGTGCTGCTGCCTCCCTGAGAACGCGTGTCAGGCTGCTGGTGTGGCGGAGCGACCTGACGTACCGGACTGGATGGTGCAGCGCATCGGTCAGGTGCTGACCGCGCTGCCGGAGTGTCGCACGGAGGCGGCGTGGGTCGGTATCCGGTGGCGGGTGCGCAAGGCGACCGTGGCGCACGTCTTCGGCGGTGAGGACCAGCTGTTCCGGGTGACCTTCCGCGCCGAGCAGGACGAGGTGATGGCGCTCCAGCACCTCGGTGACCCGTACTTCAGGGCGAGATGGGGGCGCAACGTGGTCGGGCTCCTGCTCGACGACGGCACAGACTGGGAGGAGCTGCACGAGCTGCTCACCGATTCCTACTGCCTCCAGGCTCCGCGTCACCTTGCCGAGCTCGTGCAGCGACCGCCACGGCAGGAGCATCCCTGACGCGGCGCCACACGAAACCGACGAGGACCACCTTGGTCTCCGGGCACTGCCGGCGACGACCGTCCCGCCGGTGGGCACGTCGGAGCAGGGCTCGTTCTGTCGCGGGTTCGGCCACGGGTGGGCAAAGCACGAGGCCCCTCCTGTCTCAGAAGGGGCCTGTCGAGCCGTCTGCCGAACCACCCGTCACGGCGTGTCGAGGTGTCTCGCTCTGGCTTGGTCACGGGTCTGGTCACGGATCCGAGCGTTCCCGCGACGTGCGGGCGCCAGAGGTCCTCGCCACTCATCCGAGCAGGGCGTTGACGGTGCCGCCTAGCACGGTAGCGACGATCACGAGCACGGCGACCACGATGCCGACGACGCCGAAGCCACGAGCGGCGCCAGACTGGGGGTGACTTCCCCGCGCCAGTCCACCGAGCCACGCGGCCGAAGCGCCGAACGTGGCTGGTGCACCGGACCAGAACAGCGGCAGGCTCACGATCATGAGAGCTCCGAGGACGATCGCGCCGACCTTGGCGCGGTCCGGCGTGCGGGAGAGCGGTACGGCGATCGCCAGCGCCAGGACGAGCGCGATGCCACCGACGACTGCCGTGCTCTCTATGCTCGCAATTGCTCCGTCCGGAGCGTGCGGGTCGTGGTCGGTGAAGATGATCTCGCCGACGTGGAGGGCGATGCTGAGCAGCGTCGTCAGCGCGAACGTGCCCCCGACGAGCACGGCCGGGGACAACCGGCGCTTCGCGGCTCTGGTCGTTTCCATGGTCATGGTGACCTCCCAGTTGCGTGGCCCGGCTTGTCCGGGACGCCACCCCTACGGTGAAGGGGCTGGTGTCCCGGCTGCTAGGACCTCGCTGTCCCCCGCCGTCCCGGGTCTTCCCGAGGTGGTCCCTGAACGCGCCCGCTTGGCCCATCATGTCTGTGTGAGCACTGCTGTCGCCAGTGTGCGAGGTGCGTCCACGGGTGTGGTCGTCGCGGCTGTCACCACCGGGATCGGCGCCCTGCCTCTCGTGGTCGGGTTCAGTGAGACCCCCGTTCCGACGGGGGCGTTGTACAGCGCCGGGTGGCCGGCGTTCGGGATCGCGGCTGCTCTGGTTCTCGACGCCGCGACGGAACCGCGCGTCGGCCGTGTTCTCGCAGCCCTCGCGCTCGTCCCGACCGTGATGGCGGTGATCGCGCTGCCGTCGGCGGAGGGCCCGGTGTGGAGCCGCGTCGAACTGGTGTGGCGTTCCGGAGTGGTAGCCGTCGTGCTGGTGACCCTGGCTGCGGTCGCCTGGGCGGTGGGCTACGCGCCCGGACGTGTGCCGCGCCGGCGGCTGTTCTGGTTGCTTGTCTGGTCCGCGGCTGTGCTCGGCGCGGTCGCGGTCGCCAATGCTTCTGTCGGCGCGCGGGCGGAGGCTGTCGTCGTCACATTGGGCATGTGGGCGCTCGCGGGCCTCGTGACCCGGTTGATGATCGCGACCGAGTTCCGGCGCGTCGACGAACCGCTCCTGGACGTCGCCGCGGTTGCGCTGCCCCTCGCCATCGGCGCAGCTGTTGGCGTGGCGGTTCGACTGGCCGGCACGCGCGCCGGCATTCCTGCGCCGGACATCGCTGCGGCCTTCGCAGCCGTGACCTCCGCTGCTCTTGCCTGGCCGGCGGCGGCCTGGTGGCGGCGCTCTCGTCTGGTCCGCCGCTACGGCACCGGAACCCTGACCCCCGAAGGGGTCGCCTCTATCACCGCCGACCTTCATCACCTCACGGACCCGCGCGAGCTGCTCGCCAAGGCCGCCGACATGGTCTGTGCATCCAGCGGGCACCGCGAGGTGGAGCTCGTGCTTGGCGAGGACGATCCCGACCTCCCGGTCGGCTGGGTCGGTCATCCCCTGGTCGTGGGCGGCGACCAGGTCGGCACCTTGCTGCTCGACCCCGACGACCCGGAAGGACCCGAGCCGCGCCAGGCGCGCATGGTCGCGCAGCTGCTGCCGACCGTCGCCCTCGTCTGCCGGGCGGTCGGGCTCGCCCTGGAGACCGAACATGCTCGACGGGACGTCGCTCGTGAACGAGACGTCGAACGGGCCAGGATCCTCCGCGACCTGCACGACGGCCTCGGTCCGGTCCTTGCGGGCATGAGCATGCGAGTCCAGGCGGAACTGCGCTCGAGCCCCACCCCGCTCCTGGAGTCTCTCGCCCCGGACCTGGCCGAAGCACGCGGCGATCTCCGCCGGATAGTCGCCGGACTCGAGCCGTCAGCCCTTCACGACGCAGACCTGGCCGGAGCACTCGAGCGGTTGGTCAAGACGTTCGACGGGGATGACCGAAGGATCGGGCTGGAGATTGCGGTCGAACGTGCATTGTCCGGCGAAGTGACCGTCGCGGCCTATCGTTGTGTGGCCGAGGGCATCACCAATGCTGTGCGGCACGGCCGGGCGAGCCAGGTCACGGTCCGGGTCGCCACGACGATGGCCGGTCAGCTCGCCGTCGACGTACAGGACGACGGGCTCGGCGGGCCGATCGCCCCCGGCGTCGGCCTCACCTCCCTGCAACAGCGCGCCGAGCAGCTGGGAGGTTCACTCGTCATCGGACCGGGCGACGGAGGCGGAGTCATGCTCCACGTGGAGATGCCGACGGGAGGCGCGGCATGACCAAGGTGATGCTCGTCGATGACCACCCGATCGTGCTGTCAGGGCTCTCCGCCTTGGTCGAGTCCGAGGACGGGCTTGTGCTGGTCGCCTCGGCGCGTACCGCCGCTGAGGCCCGCACCGTCACCACTGAGCCGGATGTTGCCGTGGTCGACCTCGACCTGCCGGACGGGGACGGCATCGCGCTCGGGGTGACACTGAAGCACACCTGGCCTGGACTGCGGGTCGTCGTACTCACCATGCACGCTGACGACCAGGCGGTGATCCGAAGCCTCCGCGCCGGCCTGGACGGCTACCTGCTCAAGGACTCCGATCCGGAGGACGTACTGGCGGCCATCCACACCGCGGCACGCGGGGCCCTCGTGCTGGGCCGAGGAGCGTCCGAGGCGGTAGTCGCAGCCGCGGCCTCGGCTCCCCGGACCGACGCGCTCGGTGCTCTCGATACGCGGGACCTGGAGATCCTCGACCTCCTCGTGCGGGGTTTGCCCACGTCGCAGGTCGCCGCACGGCTCTTCCTCGCCCCCAAGACGGTCCGCAACCGGGTCTCGGAGATGCTCACCAAGCTCGGGGTGGAGTCCCGCGACGAGGCAATCGCGCTCGGCCAGGCAGGAGGCCTCGGCCGGTCCTGAAGCCCGACTTTGACTGGTCCACCCTCAGGCCGCCGTCAGGTGACCATTGCCCTCCCACGGAACGGCCGTGGCCTCAAAGTCGATCCAGTTCTGTCACGGATCTGGTCACGGGTGGCAAAGCAAGCGGCCCCTCTGAAGCAGAAGGGCCTCCCAGGGGGCCCATCGCGAGAGGCCCCTTGGACTCGCGACTTCATGGCCATCACAGTTGTCGGAGCCACTCGAGGCCCTCGTGGTGTCTGCGGGCGACCTCCTTGTTGAGCGACCCCGGGCCGTGGGTCTGCCCCGGCCACGACTGCCGCTGGCTCTTCCTCAGGTCACCGGCTCAGGAGGTCGAGGGCTCGCAGAGTGCATGCGCGCAGGGATCCCTCACCTCGAAGCCATGCGTTGCTGGCTGCCTCGAACGCCGCCGCCACACAGCGAGCCTCCGTCTCACGTTCGAGCAGCGGCAACCAGGACCTCCGTGCCGCAAGGTCATCGGTATGGCGGCAGCCCTCCTTCTGGCGTCCAGAGGCAGCCGGGAACGACTGGCCCAGCAAGGCTCCGGCCGAGAGTTCGCGTGGAAATAGGGCATTTGCCCGAGGTGGCCGGCTACCTCAGAGGACGAGTCTCGTCTCGTCAACGACGCGCCGGTGCCGATGGCCTCGGCTGGCGGAGAGCCGGCACCGCGCCCGCCCGACGTCGTACGCCGGGGCGGAGCTCGCATAAGTCGAAGAAAGGCAACATGAGACACTCCAGCACTCCCGAGAGCAAGCCGACAGACACCTGTGCGGATGTTGGCCGACCTGTTCGCGCAGGGGCACGCTTCGCTGCCCACGCCGTACCCATCACCGTGCTGCCCGCCGGGATATGGCGGATCCTGCTGGGTCTCGGTGTGCCGCTGGGCTTCAGTCCCGTTGCGCTCGAGGCCGACGGCATGCCCGGCTGGGGGACGGTGTGGGTCATCTTCCTGACCCTCCTGACCGAGGCTCTGGCACTGCTGTCATTTGGCTTGGTTCGCCCCTGGGGGGAGGTGGTCCCCGGCTGGGTGCCGGGTTTCGCCGGACGCCGGATCCCACCCGCGCCGGTGGTGATGTCCGCCAGCCTGGCGGGCGCGCTGCTCACCGTGATGTGGACGTTCGCCGTACTCGGGTTGGTACCCATAGCGGGCCTTGATCGGGTGGACCACTTCATCGGTGGCGCCGGCTGGCGGGCGCTCCTCATCGCCTGCTACGCACCGGCCCTGCTGTGGGGCCCCCTCCTTCTCTGGCTCACCTACGTCTACCACCGTCGGCGGACCTCATGACCCGGAACCCGTCCGGGGACACAAGTGGTCACCGGGATCGGCTCCGCCTGCACGAGCACCAGGGAACTGCGGCGTGAGCGACTCTCGAGAGATGTCGCCGCCTGAACCGCAGCGGCGCTTCGTTCCCACGACGCTGCTGAAGCCCGTCCTCCCCGCTGCCCTCGGCATCGACGGCGGTCCACTGTTCCTGTCGCCCGCGGACTGCTCGCGGGTGTCCTGGTCGTCTTCTCAGCCGCAAACGTGGGTGGCCGCGTCGTCATCCTGATCCTGCTCGGCACCGCCGCAATCGGCACTGCGTTCCAGCTGCAACGCCTGAGTGCACCCCGAGCTCACAGGCACGTCTCTGGGGAGCAAGGCACTGCGCTCATCAAGGCGCCCATGCCCAGCGCCATGAAGTGGATCCTCGCCAGCCTCGCCCTGCTGAATCTGGGCGCCCTCCCGCTGTGGTTGGTCTACGTCTCGTACGTCTGGCCCGGTGCGGACCTGGGGATCATCGGCGCCACCTAGACGATCGCGGCCGTCGCCGCCCTGTTGGCGTGGCGGACGACCGACCGCCCGATCGGGGGGCGCGCGATGGCAGGCGCGCTCGTCGTTCTCGCGGGCAGCCTCAGCCTCCCTGCGATAGGCCAGCCTGTGGAGAACGTCGTCCAGCAGGGCGCGGTCCTTGCGGTGGCCGCTGCGATGATGGGCGGCTGTGATGTCGTCCGCGATCGTCGGGTGAGCTCGTCGTATGTCGTTAAGACTTCGCAGTGTTCGTAGAGGAGGCTTCGAGTGTGTCGAGGTCCGCCTCTAACGCTCCGCCGATGTCGGTCCTCGCGCTGGGACCCATGAGCGCATCCACACTGGTCATGACTGAGCGGCGAGGGTTGCGCTTGTATTCGGCTGCCGCTCGCTCGACGAGCTCATGGACCAGTGACGGGTCGGCCGACCACGGGAACATCACGCGACGCCGGTACATGCGAGCGCGACATCGATCGGAGCTGGTGAGCCACTGGCGGGAGGCGGATCTGGCGACGTACGCGATCTGCTTCCAACAGGTGATCTGCCGGTTGCTTGGGCGACGCCTTTGGGCGTCCTGACGGTCAGGTTCCGTACGGGGGGCCCTGAGCGTTGAGTGTGCGCATCGTCTTCGGTCGGCCGCTGACCGGCGGGTCACTGAGCGACGTCGTCCACGCTGGCCAGGTCTGCACGGGAACGTATCCGGTTGGGATCGTGCACCACATCGTCACTCCATGCTCTGCGGGCAGTGTTCCAGAGGACCGGCAGATCTTGTCGACGATCATGCCGGCGATCGGGTCAGAGAGCCGCAGCTCGGGAGTCTCCGACAGCCCGTCCATCGAGCAGGTCACCCAGATCGTCAGGGTCGTGACCTCGCACTGCAGAGCGATAGCGATGGGGCCCTTGCCGCGTAGAACGGCGTGGGTGACGACCTCACTCGCCACCAGTGCCGCGGCGGCGACTGCTAGAGCGTCGTGCAGTGGGCAAATCCGCTCCGCGACGTAGGTTCTGGCCTCGGACGGGGCAAGCAACGAGCTCTGCAGTGTCCGGGTCGCCCTCGCGCCGCACCGCAGTGTCTCTTGTTGGAGTGACGCTGATGCTGTTCCGGGGTCGTCGCCGTAGCCCTCGGGCCGACGTGGTTCAAACTGCTGGCCCATTGACGGTCACCTGCGACTCTGGCTCACTTGCTCGGACATCGGGCAGTGTCCCTAGGGGCTTGCTGGATCCATCCAGGTCAGCGATGTCCGAAGACAGGTGACTCCCGTCCCCGCTGGCTCAGAACGCCGGGGGCTCGAGCGCACCAACCACGCTTCCACCGGAGTCTCACCCCGTCAAGCCACCGCCGGCACGTTCACCCTCCCTACCGCAGGTGCGCGGCCAGGACCCGGCAAGCCCGGACCTGCGAGAGCTCAGCGCCTCGATGCTGTGCGGGCCCTCTGGAGGGCGTAGGCTGCGAATGAACGAGGAACTCGTCCTCGTGTGCCGTCGACCAGGGCCGCAGTGCGGACCGAAGCGATGTGCGTCGAACTCGACAGGGAGTCAGCGGATGACTGGCACTCCCGCTCCTGAGCTCGAGGGTCTGCTGCAGTCGTGCTGTCGGGCCAGCAGTCTCGACGGAGCGGGCGTTTCGATCGTGTCCTCGAGTGGCACACGGGAGCCGCTGTACGCCTCCGACGAGGTTGCTACCGTGATCGAACGTCTGCAGTTGACCCTTGGCGAGGGTCCCTGTATTGACTCCTCAGCAACGGGTATCCCTGTGCTCGTGGCGGACCTGAACGATGCAGGAGACGTCGTGGCCAGCCGTTGGCCGGTCTTCCGGACTGAAGCGAGGAGGGTCGGTGCCCGGGCGGTCTTCGCCTTCCCGATCCGGATCGGTGCGATCTGGCTGGGAGCGGTCGACTTCTACCGTCGGTCCCCGGGCCCGCTCAGCCAACCAGACCTCAGCAATGCCCTGTCCTCGGTCGAGCAGGTGGGCCTGGCCGTGCTGGAGGCACCCAACCACTACGGCGACCACGGGGCCCCAACCACCACCAACATGATCGTCCACCAGGCCGCCGGGATGGTGATGGGCCAGCTCGACAGCAGTATCGAGGAGGCAATGGTGCGGCTGCGGGCCACCGCCTTCGCCGAGGGCCTCGCCATCAATGAGCTCGCCGCCGACGTGGTCAACGGCCGTCGGCGCATCTTGAAGGAGAACCGATGAACAACTCGCGAGCCGCGCACCCGAGCACCGAGACCGGGCGAGACACGCTGCTCGCCGAACGGTTCGCGATGCTCGCCGACACACTCGTCGACGACTACGACGTCGTCGACCTCCTCGACCGCCTGGTGAACACCTGCGTAGAACTGCTCGACGTCACCGAGGCCGGGCTGCTCCTCATCGACCAACGCGGCAGCCTCCAGCTGATGGCGTCCACGAGTGAGGCCACGCGACTGCTCGAGCTCTTCCAGCTCCAGAACCACGAGGGCGGCCCTTGCCTGGAGGCCGTCCGCACCGGCAAGCCCGTCACGGTGGAGGACCTCGCCGGCAACACAAGATGGCCCCGATTCGCCGAGGCGGCGATCAGCGTCGGGTTCACCTCCATGCATGCGGTGCCGATGCGCCTGCGCGATGACATCATCGGCGGACTCAACCTGTTCCACAAGCCGGGGCCGCCGCTGAGCGTCGCGGACCAGCGGATCGCCCGCGCATTGACCGATGTGGCCACTATCGGCATCCTCCAGCAACGGACCGTCCACCGCGGCTCGATCCTCGCCGAACAGCTCCAGAGCGCACTGAACAGCCGAATCGTGATCGAACAGGCCAAGGGACTCCTCGCCGAGTCCGGGCAGGTCGACATGGACACCGCCTACACTTCGCTGCGCTCCTACTCCCGAAACCACAACGAGAAGCTCAGCCTCGTCGCACACTCCCTGGTTCGCAGGGCGCTGCCGACGAGCGCCGTCCTCGACGGAGACGGGCACGCCGCCGACGAGCCAACCTGATCCACAGGGAGCACCGACTTGGCCACGGTGGACAGGGCGTCGAACCTTGTCTATGCCAACAGTGGCGCCAGCCCGGGCCTGGCTCGGGTGGTGAAGGACGCCCAGACCGACTTGGAGCCGGAATCGTCGGTGCTGGCGCCCCATTCGTGGCTCAGCAGCTCCACGAGCACCAACCCGCGTCCTCCCTTGTCCATGACCTGTGGCGTGGTCTTGACCGGGACCGAGGTGGCGCCATCTCGGATGGCCAACAGCACGACCCCATTCATCTCTGACAGGGTCACGACGAAGGGTGTGCGGGCATGCACCATGGCGTTCGTCGCAAGCTCACTGGCGACCAGGCGGATATCCTCCACCAGGTACAGGAGGTCGTGCGCCACCAGGTGCTGACAGACGAAGTCACGAGTTTTCGATGCACTCACGGGTTCCGCCGCGAGGACGGTCATGCATGACCAGTCAGGAATCCGATCCATTTTCCCCCCGGGGGTCGACGCTTCTTGGGCCGGGACAAGGGCGGGGACTGGACGAATGCCAAGGCGGCTGTCATCAGCCTACCCGCATTCGGCCCCTGAGACTCTGGGAGAACGCCCCCAGCCCCACATCCCGACAACGACCGTGGCCGGGGCACGGCACGCACCACGTCGAGAACGATGGCCACACCGCCGTGACTCCGCTCGTGAACGCACATGCCGCACGGCGTTCGACGCCGACTCGCTCACCATCAGCCGCACATCGTCGAACAGGTGCAGAAGGCGGTGCAGGGCGAGGCACCACTCGCGTCTGACAGTTCGCCTTCTCACCACGCTGAGCGAAGAGGCTTTGACTATCCCCGCCACTCAACGTGTCCCACGCTCAGATGCCGATTGCCACGAGGAAATGATATGGCCCCATGAGTGGTCAGCATCTGCCGGAACGGTGCTGGTAGTCCACCTTTCAGTGTTCGTCGGCGGGGAAGATGTCGGTGAGTCGTGCGCTTTCGGTGGCGTCGAGCTGTGATGGCCGGCCGGACATGATGCCGGTGGTGGTCCGCAGCGGTGAACCGATGTGGATGCCTTCCGGGCCGATGGCGTATTCGCGGATGGTCTTGTCGTGGTAGGAGCCGCGGGCCTTCAGCACGGTGATGCCGCGTTTGAGTTCGCCGTAGACCTCGATATAACGGAGCATGACGATGGCGTCGGTGAGTGAGGACACGTGTTCTTGTGTGGCCGTCAGCTCCTGGCCGCTGAGTCCAGCCTGGCCCGTGGTGAGGAGCCCGGCGACCTCGTGCTGCTTGAGGTAGGCGCTCAGGCCGATGGTGAACTCACGGAAGCTGCGCTCTGGGCCGCCGCGTCGCAATGAGGTGAGGCTGTCGAGCACGAGCCGGGTCGCGCCGAGGTCCGCGACAGCCCCCTGGATGCGGACCAGGTGCTCTTCGAAGGTCCGGACCTCGGGGTAGTCGATGAGGAAGCGGAGCTTGCCGTCGGCTTCCAGGGCGGCAATGTCGTATGGCCAGCCGCTGACGGCGCGCAGCATCTGGTCGCGGCTTTCTTCGAAGCCGACGACGACGACGGGCTCGCCCCGCTGTGCGCCGGCGAGCGCGAACTGCATGGCCAACGAGGTCTTACCGGTGCCGGTGGACCCAGAGACGAGGGTGACGGCGTCCTGGAAGAATCCTCCACCGCACATCTCGTCGAAGGCCGGGATGCCGCTGGTGATGCGGCCGCTGGCAGAGGGTTGATCCAGCTGCACGCTGAGCGGGATCACCACCATGCCTTGCTCGCGGGTGATCGCGAACGGGAACTCGCCTTGCCGGTGTCGCGTGCCGCGGAACTTGAGGACCTCGATGGTCCGCCGCCTGGTCTCTTCCTCCAACTCGTTGCGCAGGATGACCAGGTTGTCCGCGACGTACTCCTCGACGCCCATCGGGGTGACGTGGTCGGACGCCCCGCCACGCGCAATGGTCGTCAGTGCGGTCACGCCGAGCCGTTCAAGCCTCGAGGTGATCCGGAGCAGGCCGTCGCGAACGGCGGCGCTGTCCTGGAAACGTGCGAACAGCACGTTCAGCGAGTCAATGGCGACGCGTTGCGCCCCGGTGCGCTCGACCGCGTCGGTGATCCCGTTCAGCAGCACGGTGAGGTCGAAGTGCCCGCCGACGACGGTAGCCTTGTCCTCGGGGCCCGGGGTGGCCTCGATGAACGTCCACCTGCCGCCCAGCTCCCAGGCGGGCACCTCCCAGCCGAACTCGCCGATGAACCAGCGCAGCTTGCGAGCAGGTTCGCCGAAGGTCACGAAGACTCCTGGCTGGCCGAACTGTCGCACACCCTCGGCGAGGAACTGCAGGGCGAGCACCGTCTTGCCGGAGCCGGCGGTGCCGGCCACGAGCGTGACGCTGTTTTCCGGGAGGCCACCCTGGCTGACGTCGTCCAACCCGGCGATGCCGGTCGGCAGTCTCGGCAACAGGGTGCGGGTGGGCTCGTCAGGCATTTCGGTCACCGTTCTGTTGTCACGGCCGCATGTGGAGGTTCACCACGGCCGCCGCGATGTCGTGGATGCGTGCGTTGTGGTCACGGGAGTGCTTGCGCAGAACTTCGAACGCCTCGTCGACGGCGATGCCACGCGCCTCAGCCAGCACGCCCTTGGCCTGCTCGATGATGATGCGGCTGGTCAGCGCCGTCCTGAGCTGTTCGTTGGTTTCCCGCTCCTGCGCCAATTCGGAAGCGTTTACGAGGTAGCAGCTGGCGATGTCGGCCATGATCCGGGCCACCCGCAGATCTTCATCAGTCCACGGATGGCGCACGCCGTCGTAGAGGCCGAGCACTCCGAGGACGCGCTCGCCGGTGACCATCGGGACGGCGGCCACCGCGCGGATCTCGCCGGCCTCCGCCTGGGCGACGTACTCCGGCCAGGGCTGGGCGAGGTCGCCGCCGGTCAGGTCTCCCACCACCACCGGCTGCCGGCTACGCATGGCGTCGGCACACGGCCCGATCTCCCGAGCCGCCACGACCCGCTCCAGATCGGCGATCGCCTCGACAGTGGCAATGACGTCACTCAACCGACCTTGCCGCACGAGGACCACGCCGACGCCGCTCACACCGAGAACCACCGCGACCTGCTCGGCCAGCTTGCGTAACACGTCACCGATGGCATCGTCGCCGGTCAAGGTCGCGGCGAACCGCTCCACGCTGTCAAGGAGCGCATCGACGTCGAGCACGGGCACGAACACCCCTTCTCGGTCGCCGGGTTCCCTCACCAGCCTGCTCCAGTCACCGCTATGACGCCAGGGGCAAAGTCCTCATCCCCCCGCGCCCGTCGGTTGTGCCAACCCCTTCACATAAAGCTGGTGATGTCTGTGCGCCCAGATCGCCGTGGCGATCGCCCAGTGGCGGCCGACCGAGCCGGTCAGCTCCGGCTCAGCCCATGACACTGAAACATCCCGGGATGCACACCTCCGTCGTTGGGAAGGTGCATCTCATGCCAAAGGAGGTACGACCCGGAGACGGGCCACGTGGACCCAGATACGAGCACAGGGCTTCTCATCGCGTGGAGAACGATGCCCAAACTGACTTGCCTCCACCTGGCGCGGGGGTGACACCCCAGTCCTCGCTCACCAGGTCAACGATGGACAGGCCACGCCCGGCCGTGTCCAACACTTCCGGGGCGAGGAGGGCGGGAGCGCAGGGCGAGCCGTCCTGCACGCTCAAGAACACCGCTCGGTCAGCCTGTCGCAAGCTCACCGTGAACGGTGACTGTGCATGCCTCACGGCGTTCCCCGCCAACTCACTCACCACCAGCCGCACATCGTCGACCAAGTACAACAGGCGGTGCTCGACAAGGTGGACACAAACGAAGCGCCGGGCTCTCAACACGCTCACGGCTTCACCCGGCATCGCTGCCTCGTGCCACCAAGAACGTGGTTGACCCATGGTGTTCCTGCTCTCCGGCAGTGCCCGTGTACGCCTGGAGGCTGGGTCTGGACCACACCAGGCGTATCCAACCCTGCTCCTACCCACCTGATTGGCTCGGGAAACCGAGAAAGGCAAGAGGATGTACCTGCTCGGCGATCGCCTTCATCTCGCCGGATCGGTCGATCGCGGAGGTTGCTCGTGAGCTCGGGATCGGTGCCGAGACGTCCCCAAAGAGGTCCCTGGGACGAGGCCGACCGTGGTGAGGGCACCGACGTGACGACGACCTTTTGGGCGCGGTTGGCGCCGTACGAGCCGTCCGGGAGGCCGTCGAACCGGGGCCCCACACCGGGGAGTCGTCGAAGAGCGGTGCAACGGCTGGAGCGGGGTCGCGTTCTGCGCCGCTCCTCGGTTCCTCATCCATCGCGCGGATCACCCGGGTGAACCCTCCATGGCGGGTGATGCGCTCCCCCTGCGACCTCACGGAACCTGACCTCAGTGCGCCACTGGCGACCACCTGGTCATGACGCGTGAGAAGTACCCGAGACGAGCAGGAAACGGAGCGGAACCATGCTGAAGAAGGTCGAGCATCTGAGCCTGGAGGAACGTGCGGCGCGGGGCGAGGCAGCTCGCGACCGGGTCCCGCCGTCGAGCCACGCCGGATGGTCGCCGAGTCCCGGCCGGCGAGACCCCGTGGAGGTGATCGAGGAGCAGGACGCCAGCCGCGACGCCGACCTGGTGCCGGTGCGGCACGGTCGGATGATGGCGTCGCCGTTCACCTTCTACCGCGGGGGCGCGAAGATCATGGCGGCAGACCTCGACCGGTCGCCCACGGCGGGCCTGGAGGTCCAGCTGTGCGGTGACGCGCACCTGTCGAACTTCGGAGTGTTCGGCTCTCCCGAGAGGCGGCTGGTCTTCGACATCAACGACTTCGACGAGACCCTGCCCGGCCCCTTCGAGTACGACGTCAAGCGGCTTGCGGCCAGCCTGACCGTCGCGGCGTACAACAACAGCTTCTCCAAGTCGGACGCGAAGTCGGTGACCAGGGCGACAGTCAGGTCCTACCGGGAGGCGATGGCCCAGTTCTCGACGATGAGGACCTTGGACGTCTGGTACGCCCACATCTCCGAGGACGACCTGGAGCAGGCGGCCCAGCAAGCGGCGGTGGAGCTGACCAAGGGCAAGGGGAACCGTGGAAGCAAGGGCAAGCGGGCCGACAAGGAGATCAAGAAGGCAGAGAAGCGCTTTCAGAAGAATCTGAGTAAGGCGCACGACCGCAACAGCCTTCAGGCGCTGTCGAAGCTGACAGAGGTCGTCGACGGCAGCTACCGGATTGCCAGCGCTCCCCCGGTCGTCGTGCCCGCGCGCGAGCTCGAGGCGACCTATGGGGTCGACCCCGAGCAGCTGGAGGGCGCAATCCTCCAAGCGTTCTCGGAGTACCGACGAAGCCTTCAGCCGGACCGTCGACGGCTCCTCGAGAAATTCGAGATCGTGGACTGGGGACGGAAGGTGGTCGGTGTCGGCAGCGTAGGCACCCGAGCGTTCGTCGCGCTGTTCGAGGGCCGGGACGACGGCGACCCGCTGTTCCTCCAGATCAAGGAGGCGACCTCGTCGGTCCTCGAAGGCCCCCTGCCCAAGAGCAGGTACCGACAAGCCGGCGAGCGGGTGGTGCAGGGCCAACGACTGATGCAGGCGTCCAGTGACATCTTCCTCGGCTGGAGCAGGGGTGCCCAGGCCGGGCGCCACTTCTACTGGCGGCAGCTGCGGGACATGAAGGGGTCCGCCCTCGTCGAGCTGATGTCTCCCGACGCGCTGGCCCTCTACGGGCGCCTCTGCGGATGGACCATGGCCCGGGCACATGCCCGGTCCGGCGATCCCGTGGCGATCGCCGCGTACCTGGGTACCGACGACGCCTTCGACCGTTCCATCACGGACTTCTCACATCGGTACGCCGAGCAGAACGAGCGCGACTTCGCCGCGTTCACCGAAGCCATCCGGACCTCGCGGATCGACGCCGTTCAAGGAGTCTGAGAGGGCGACCCGATACGGTCCTGCCCGCCTTACCCACCTGGCCGTTCTTCGCCATGAGCATCTGAGCGGTCCACAGGCTCATGGACAGCACCCCATCCTCGAAGCAGCCTCATCAGCTCGTCCCCACCGACGGTGTCGAGGTAGTCCGACCCTGCCGACGCGGGCGTCGACAAGCCCGATGAGCAGCGGCTGAACATCATCCACCTCCTGGGGGCGTGACTGAACGGACCGGCCCAAAACTGACGAGCTCGACTCCGCGATCCCCTAGCCATTCGATGACACCGATGAGTTGTGACTGGTCGATGACGTCACCGGTGATGGCGCAGTAACCGTCCTCTTGTCGCACGGACCAGCCCTCTGGTCCGAAGCTGTCGCTTCGAAGTGCGCCACGGACCACGATCCGGTATGGGATCGGTTGCGTGCCCGCTCGTCGGACTACTTGGTTCGGCTCCACACCAAGACTCTCGTCGCTTTCTCTGAGTCCCACATCCCCTCCCCAGCGAGTTCACCCGGGTGACCGGGTTGGGCAGCTTGGGAGGGAGGTGGGCGACGGCCGCAGTCCTGAAAAGGAAATGGCCGAAGCCTTGGCTCGGTCAGCGCGACTCTGCTCAGGGCAGGCTCGAAGGAGCTCACCGTCGCCGTCGGCGGGTGGAATCCCCCGGGTGAACCACGGCCACGGGTGATGTGGCAGGGATGTCGGGAGCGCTTCGATGGGTGAAGACCACACGAGTAGGGAAGAGGTGACGGTTTTCATGAGCATTGCAGAGACGAAACCCCACGGCGGCACGAGCGGCTCGGTCGACGAACTGGGACCGGTCGACTGGATCGTGGTGGAGTTCCCGACCGAGAGGTACGGCGACGGCACGATCGCACCGATCCTCAAGGAGTACGTCGACCGAGGCCTGATCCGCGTGCTGGATCTGATGTTCCTGCAGAAGGACCCCGAGGGCGGCCTCGAGTTCGGAGAGGTCGAGGACTTCGGGGACGGCCCACTGAAGGATCTACGGCAGGCCGAGACTGAGATCGCGATGGTGCTCTCCGAGCAGGACGTCCTCGACCTCGCCGAGACGATCGAGCCAGGCCGGTCCGCTGCCCTGCTGGTGTGGGAGAACCTATGGGCTGCACCGTTCGGTGCTGCTGTGCGTCACGCCGGCGGTGAGCTGGTTGCCTCCGGCCGGATCCCCACCCAAGCACTGTTGGCCGCGCTCGAGGCCGATGCAGCGGAAGGAGCCTGACATGCCGATGGCAGCCCGACGTAGACGTAGGACCGCAGCAGTGGTCGGCGGAGCCGTTGTCGTGGCCCATGGCCACAACCGCCGGGAAGACCGGCGCGAGGACCGACGCGACGACCGTCAAGACCGGCGCGAGGACCGACGAGACCGCCGCTTCTGAACGCATCCCACCCCGCCGTGACCTCCCGCCCCCGGTCGACACCTCCACCGGGTGGTGGGAGGTGCCGGCGTCGTCGACAAGCGGCGACCGCGCGGCCGGCGAGCGCGTGGTGTTCACCCGTAGCGGACGATGCCTGATCGAGCCGACATGGGAACCCTGGAGGGTCAGGGAACATGATGGGCTCCTGAGGAGTCCGTGCGAGACCGCGCGGGAGGGACAATCACGCCGGAACCCCGGGGGAGGCTGAAGGACGCAGCCGAGGAGCGCTCGACGGCGCTTCCTCGTCAGCGTGCGCCCATAGACCCCGCCGAGTCGCTGGAAGAGCGCCTGCGCGTGCCGGACTCGAAGTTGCGGTTGCCTGGATTGCGCGCCGGGGCGCTGGAACGGCCTCGGCTGACCGGGCGCCTGGCGGCGTCGGATGCGCGGGTCGTGCTGGTTGCCGCACCCGCTGGATTCGGTAAGACGACCCTCCTCGCGCAATGGGCCAACCGGGACGACCGACGGTTCGCATACGTCGCCCTGGACGCCTGGGACAACGATCCTCTGGCGTTGTGGAGCGGAATCGTCCTGTCGATCCGTCGGCTCGAGCCCGGGTTCGGGGCAAGCGTGGAGCCGATGTTGCAGTCGGTCGGCGGCACAGTCGTGCATGGTTTGATACGGCGGTTGTCCATGGAGCTCGAGGGACTCGACGAGCCCGTGGTTCTCGTGCTCGACGACTTCCACATGATCCGCGACATGACCTGCCTCGAGTCCGTCGAGGCGCTGCTGATCGCGCAGCAGCTGACCGGGGTGCACGTGGTCCTTTCCACCCGGTTCGACCGCCCTGTCCGGCTGGGCCGTCTGCGAGCCTCCGGGGAGCTCCTCGAGATCCGCGGCCATGACTTGGCCTTCACGGCCGAGGAGACCGAGGACCTACTCAGCCACGAGGCCGATCTGGCGCTTGCCCCGGACGAGGTGGCGTTGTTGCAGGAGCGGACCGAAGGGTGGCCAGCGGGTCTCCAGCTCGCCACGCTCGGCCTCAAAGCGACACCCGACTCCAGCGCATTCCTACGCTCGTTCGGGGGATCGAATCGGCACGTCGTGGACTACCTCTCCGAGGCCGTGCTCGACTCCTTGGACAAGGAGGTCCGGGACTTCCTCGTCGAGACCTCGATCCTCGCTCGGCTCACCGGCTCGTTGTGCGATGCGGTCACGGGCCGTGACGACTCCGCAGTACTCCTCGACCAGCTCGAGCGCAACAACCTCTTCGTGATTGCCCTCGACGACGAGCGCCGGTGGTACCGCTACCACCACCTCTTCGCAGAGCTCCTCCGCGACCGGCTACGACCCACGAGCCCTGGCCGCCGGGCGGCGCTCCATCGCGCGGCCTACCAGTGGTTCACCGGCGCAGGGGAGGCAGACCTGGCGATCGAACACGCCGCCGCGGCAGGCGACTTCGAAGCAGCCAAGGAACTCGTCAAGGACAACCTCACGGAGCGGTTGGCAGGTGGACGCCTGGCTACCATCTTGTCCTGGCTTGACCGGTTCCCCGACGGTTATGTGAGCAACACGGCTTCCCTCTCGATCTCCAGGGCCTGGGCCTTGGGGATGCAAGGCCGTAAGGACGCCGCCCGCCAGGCGATCGACGACGCACTCAGCGCCGATGCCTCCGAGGACCGGATGCCCGACGGTGCGAGGAACGCCGAGCACTCGGCGATCTTGCTCCGATCCGTGATGCCGTTCGGGGACGTCAGGCGACTCGAGGAGGCGGCCGAGTCGCTTCCGAAGTTCTCCGCCGAGTTCAAGCCGGAGTTCCAGGCCGCGGCCGCCTTTGCCACCGGTTTCGCTGCCTTCCTCTCCGGCCGTCACGACCAGGCGCGTCCGCAGCTCGTGCGAGCGGTCGCACTCGCCGCGGAGACGAAGACCTGGGTGCTCGTGATGGACGGCATGGGGATCGGAGCGCACGTCGCCCTGATACAGGGCCATGCGGCGGAGGCGAAGGATCTCGCCCAGCACGCGATCGAGCACGCGCACGCGCACGGGCTTGCTGACCTGCCCCATGCCGGCTACTACATGGCGGCTCTTGGGGCGGCGATGGCTCGCTGTGGTCAGCTGCATGAAGGAGACGAACAGCTGGCTGTCGGCACGGCCCAGCTCGAGGAGTGGGACCCCCTGCTGGGGGCGCACGCGCGGTTGCTCCGGGTGCCTCTGCGGCGCCAGCTGGGTGACACCACCGGCGCCCGGCACCTGCTGGACGAGGCCAAGTCGATGCTGGGTCGATGCCCAGACACCGGCTTCATCGGACAGCTCGTCCCCAAGCTCGAGCGGTCCGTTGCGGCCTCACACCGACGCGTGGAACAGCGCACCGAGCTGACCGACCGCGAGCTCGACGTACTGCGGCTGTTGAACGCCGGACTCTCCAGACGCGAGATCGCAAACGAGCTCTTCGTCTCCTTCAACACCGTCCACACCCACATGAAGTCGATCTACACACGACTCGACGCCACCAGCCGCGCGGAGGCCCTCGAGCGCGCGCACCATCTCGATCTGCTCTGAAGGATCAGACCGACATCCTCGGGAACTGCCCGGCGCAGATCACCCGGGTGAAGTCAGGCCGAGGGCGATGTCCGGGCCCCCGGTTCAAGACAGGCTGGGACCAGGGACAACCAGCAGCGTCCAACGTGGCGCAGGAAGAAGGAACGATGGACGCCCTGTGGTGGATATTGATCGCCGTTGTCTGGGTCGCGATCGCATTCTGGCCCGCCCGAGTCGCCGGCCGAAAGGGTCACAGCTTCCTCGGCTACTTCATCTTCAGCCTGTTCTTCTTCCCGGCAGCGCTTATCGTCGCCTACCTGGCTGACGACCGCCGCGGCGTGGCTGTGGATGCCTGAGCCTCACCGCACGACACTGCAGTTGACTGGACCGCAGTTCAGCGGGACGGCGAACTCCAGGTCCCCGAGCGCCCTGGAGATGATCGACCACCTCCTGCTGTGGGCCCCTCCCTCCTGCAAAGTGATACTCGCGGCCCGGTCGGTGCCCTCGCGCACGGTCGAGCTCCACCCTCGCCGCGTGGGCAGCCCCCGTTCGGCCGACCGCAGTCCGGTGGTTCCCGCGTCTTCTCAGCCGACGCTGTCCCGCGCCGTCTCGCCAAACCGCCAACGAAGTTGGTTCTGTCACGGATCTGGTCACGGGTGGACAAAGCAAGAGGCCCCTTCTGTTTCAGAAGGGGCCTCTTGCTTGCTGTTCTTACTTTGTAGCGGGGGCAGGATTTGAACCTGCGACCTCTG
>CAWGNO010000003.1:0-317661 GCA_963823965.1 uncultured Actinomycetota bacterium
CACTACGAAGATGCTACGCGTCCACTGTGTGGCTCCCGAACAACAAACGGGAGACACGAACACACCACGTGTTCGAGAGTTTGATTGTTCCATAGAGTTTCGGCGGCCATAGCGAGAGGGAAACACCCGGTCCCATTCCGAACCCGGAAGTTAAGCCTCTCAGCGCCGATGGTACTGCACACGGGAGTGTGTGGGAGAGTAGGACGTCGCCGGACAAAATTTCGCAAAGCCCCCGCGGGTTATCCCGCGGGGGCTTTGTCGTGTCTGAGCCGACCTGCCGGCTCTTTCGGCGGTCACCTGGTCTAGGTGACCGCGCCTCGGGCTGTGACCGGCGTCTCATTCTGAGGTCATTCCCTGGTCGTTGAGACCGCGGTCACATACTCTCGGTATCATGTCTCCCTCCGATGCTTTCGACTCGTCCCGCGCCGGCCTGGAGTCCACGGGACCGGCCGACCCCGAGCTGGACCCCACCGCTTCGTATGCGCTGGATCCCTCCTACGTCCGGTCCCTGACCGCACGGATCCTCGCGTCCAGCGGCGAGAGCGTCTCCACGACGTGTCCTTTCAACGGACAGCCGTTGGCGACCATCCCGCAGTCGAGCCCGGCTGACGTCGCCGAGGCGTTCGTCAGGGCGCGCAAGGCTCAGGAGGAGTGGGCGGTCACCCCGCTGCACGAGCGGGCCGAGAAGCTGCTCAACCTGCACGACCTGATCCTCGACCGGCGCGACGAGATCACCGACCTGATCTGCTGGGAGTCAGGTAAGTCCCGCAAGCACGCCTTCGAGGAGCCGTTGCACGTTGCGATGACCGCGCGGTACTACGCCCGGACGTACGGGCGGCACCTCCGGTCGAGCAAGCGGATCGGCATCGTTCCCGCCCTCACCCAGGTGCAGGTGAACCGCGTCCCCAAGGGCGTCGTCGGGATCATCTCCCCGTGGAACTACCCGTTCACGATGGCACTCTCGGACGGCCTCCCCGCCGTGATGGCCGGCAACGCCGTCGTCCAGAAGCCGGATGCCCAGACCATGCTGTCGGCGCTTCTCGGCGCACGGCTGATGGAGGAGGCCGGCATCCCGAGAGATCTGTGGCAGATCGTGGCCGGTCCCGGTCGTGTGCTCGGCAGCGAGATCATCGA
This sequence comes from uncultured Actinomycetota bacterium, assembly GCA_963823965.1. Lineage (GTDB taxonomy): Bacteria > Actinomycetota > Actinomycetes > Propionibacteriales > Nocardioidaceae > Nocardioides_C. Next base: position 1,135 of record CAWGNO010000003.1, read on the forward strand.
CCGGTCCGACTACATCTGCTTCACCGGCTCCACGGCGACAGGACGGCTCATCGGGGAGCAGGCGGGCCGCAACCTCATCGGATGCTCGCTCGAGCTGGGCGGCAAGAACCCGATGCTCGTGCTTCGCGATGCCGACGTCGAGCGGGCGGCTGAAGGCGCGGTCCGGGCTTGCTTCTCCTCGGCCGGTCAGCTGTGTGTCTCGATGGAGCGGCTCTACGTCGCCGACCAGGTCTACGACCGCTTCGTCGAGCGGTTCGTGGCTCGCACGCGGGCGCTCAAGCTCGGTCCTGGCCTCGAGTGGGGTACCGACATGGGTTCTCTGATCTCCCAGCAGCAGCTCGACACGGTCACGTCCCACGTCGATGACGCTGTCGCCAAGGGCGCCAGGGTCCTCGCCGGCGGACGGGCGCGACCGGACGTCGGTCCGTTCTTCTACGAGCCGACCATCCTCGAGGGTGTGGACCCGGAGATGACGTGCTTCGGGGAGGAGACCTTCGGTCCGGTCGTCTCTGTCTACCGCTTCCACGACGAGGCGGACGCGATCGCGCGGGCGAACGACGGCGAGTACGGCCTGAACGCCTCGATCTACACCCGTGACGTGCGGCGTGGCCGGGCTGTCGCGCGACGGATCAAGTGCGGCACGGTCAACATCAACGAGGGCTTCGCCGCGACCTTCGGCAGCATCGACGCTCCGATGGGCGGGATGCGGGAGTCGGGTCTCGGCCGCCGGCAGGGCGCCGAGGGCATCCACCGGTACACCGACCCGCAGGCAGTCGCCACGCAGCGGCTGTTCCGGTTCTCGCCGACTCCGGGGATGAGCGACGAGACCTTCGCCAAGGTCATGACGGCGCAGTTCCGACTGATGCGCAAGACCAAGCGCCCGTGACCGGGACAATCGACGTACACGCACCCATGAGAGAGGCAGCACCATGAGCAGCGAGTTCGACTACGACGTGCTGGTGATCGGCTCCGGCTTCGGCGGGTCCGTCTCAGCGCTCCGGCTCACCGAGAAGGGGTACCGGGTCGGAGTCCTGGAGGCCGGGGCGCGGTTCCGCGACGAGGACTTCGCCGACACGTCCTTCCAGGTCGACAAGTACCTGTTCCGCCCCGAGGTGGGTTGCTACGGCATCCAGCGCATCGATGCGCTCAAGGACTGCCTGATCCTCTCCGGCGCAGGCGTCGGCGGCGGGTCGCTGGTGTACGCGAACACGCTCTACGAGCCGCTGCCGGCCTTCTACCGCGATCCGCAGTGGCGCGACATCACCGACTGGCAGGTCGAGCTCGCGCCGCACTACGACCAGGCCAAGCGGATGCTCGGCGTGGTCGAGAACCCGCTGAGGACGCCTTCGGACGACGTCATGGAGAAGGTCGCGAACGACATGGGCGTGGGCGACACCTTCCACCCGACCCCCGTCGGCGTCTTCTTCGGAGGACCGGAGCAGGCCAAGGGGGAGAAGGTCGCCGACCCGTACTTCGGTGGGGTCGGTCCGGACCGGAACGCCTGCCTCGGGTGCGGCGAGTGCATGACGGGCTGCCGGCACAACGCCAAGAACACGCTGGTCAAGAACTACCTCTACCTCGCCGAGCAGCTCGGTGCGCGTGTCCACGAGCTGACCACGGTCGAGCGCGTGCGGCCGCTCGAGGACGGCGGGTACGCGGTCGACGTACGGTTCACCAAGGCGAAGGTACGCCGGAAGGCGGTACGTCGTACGCTCACCGCCGAGCAGGTCGTCTTCTCGGCCTCCGCGCTGGGGACGCAGCGGCTGCTGTTCAAGATGCGCGACGACGGGCACCTGCCGGAGCTCTCGGACCGGCTCGGCCACCTGTCGCGGACGAACTCCGAGTCGATCCTCGGCGCGATCGCCCCGGACACGAAGGTCGACTACAGCCAGGGCGTGGCGATCACCTCCTCCTTCCACCCGGACGAGGACACCCACATCGAGCCTGTGCGCTACGGCAAGGGCAGCAACGTGATGTCGCTGCTCCAGACCGTGCTCACCGACGGCGACGGTCCCGGCCCACGCTGGCAGACCTGGCTGAAGGAGATCTGGCGTGAGAAGGCCAGCGTGCTGGACCTCTACGACCTCCGGCACTGGTCGGAGCGGACGGTCATCGCGCTGGTCATGCAGACCCTGGACAACTCGATCACCACGTTCTCCAAGCGCAGCCGGCTGACCGGACGGTGGTACGTGAGCTCCCGCCAGGGGCACGGCGCCCCCAACCCGACCTGGATCCCGGTGGCCAACCAGGCGGTCCGCAAGATGGCCCAGATCATCGGCGGCAAGTCGGGCGGGTCGATCGGCGAGCCCTTCAACCGGCCGCTGACCGCCCACTTCATCGGTGGATGCACGATCGGTGAGTCGCCGGATACCGGCGTGATCGACCCGTACCAGAGGGTCTTCGGCCATCCCGGTCTGCACGTCGTGGACGGCTCTGCGATCTCGGCGAACCTCGGCGTGAACCCGTCCCTGACGATCACCGCCCAGGCGGAGCGGGCGATGTCCTTCTGGCCCAACAAGGGCGAGGCCGACCCGAGGCCGTCGCTCGGCGAGGGCTACGAGCGGATCGCCCCGGTGACGCCGACATCGCCGGCTGTCCCGGAGGGTGCTCCTGCCGCCCTCCGCCTGCCCATCGTCGGAGTCTCCTGACCCGGAGAGGTGCAGCGGCCGTCCCCACGAGAAACCGGGGGCGGCCGTTCTTCTGTGCTTGTTGCGGTGCCTCGGGTAGCCGGTTCCGGGCCGCCGTCGCAGGTCGCTCCTGGAAAGCGCTCAGGGCCCGACCGGGGAGGGAGGGTTGGTCGGGCCCTGAGCGGTCCACGCACTTGCTGGACAAATGCACGGACTCCGAGACCCGGCCTGGGAGGGAGCAAAGCCACCGGGTCTGTACTGGTAAACGAGGGGCGCATGCCCGGGTTACGCGGATACGCGAAAAGTTTCTTGGCAGTTCCAGACTCGCCGCGTTCGGCCCCGTTCCCGGGCGCGCGAAGCGGGCGGCCGGACCGTGTCCGACCGCCCGCTGCCGCCTGGGGCGTCAGGTCGTGGGCAGGCCGTTCTCGTAGAGCCGGGGCACCGGGTGGTTGGCCACGAAGAGACCGTTCGGGTCCACCGCGGAGCGGATCCCGGCAAGCCGCTGCCAGGTCTCTCCGGGGTACGACGCACGCACGTCGACCGGCTCCTCGGCGAAGTTGAGGTAGTGGCCGCCGGTGGCGAACTGCCCCATCGCCTCGACGAGGGTTTCCGCGTCCTCGTGCCCGCGCGCCGCCATCTCCGGGGTGGCCGCGATCGCTCCTGCGAAGAGGACGAACTGCCCGTCGATCTTCGGCATGGCGCCGGCGCCGGGGTGGGGTCGGGAAACCGCGCCGCCGAGCTGACGCAGCTCCACCATCAGCAGCGACGTACCCGACTCCGGGCCGGCCAGGGTCAGGAGGCGGTCGATCGCCTCGTCGGGGAGGCTGTGGAGCATGGCCGTCGACGACGTGGAGGGAGTCGGCCCCTCGGGGTCCATGTGGATCCGGACCAGCCCGGCCGCGGGCATCCGGGCGAACATGTCCATCTCCGGCTCGAGCGCGCGCAGCGGCGCCAGGATCTCCTCGGCCTGGTCGTCGGAGCCGAGGACGGCGCCGTCGATGACGACGAGGTTGCGGCCCTGGAACTGCGGCGGGATGTCCGGAAGCGGCGGCACGTTCAGCAACCGGAAGGACGTGGTGACCTCGTCCGGGGCGTCGACGGACCAGTCGGCCCAGGCACGCAGCACCTTCTCGGCGTCGCGCTGGTCCCACACCAGCATGCCACCGTAGGCGGACTCGATCGGGTACAGCCGGAACTCCAGGGCGGTGACGATGCCGAAGCTCCCGCCTCCACCCCGCAGCGCCCAGAACAGGTCGGGGTGAGACTCGGCGTCGGTGCGGATGATCGAGCCGTCACCGATGACGACCTCGGCGGCGGTGATGCTGTTGGTGGCGATGCCGAGCTTGCGGGCGTACCAGCCGAGCCCGCCGCCGAGCGAGTAGCCCACGATGCCGACGTCGGGAGCGGAGCCGTGCAGGGCGGCGAGCCCGACCGCGGCAGCGGGCTCCACCGCGTCGAGCCACAGCGCGCCTGCCTCCACGCGGGCGGTCTGCCGCTCGGCGTCGATGGTCACGGCGGTCATGGCGGAGGTGCGCAGCAGGACGACGTCCTCCAGCGATCCGAGCGGACCGGCGTTGTGGCCGGTTCCCTGGGGAGCAACCCGGAGGCCGGCCGCGGCAGCGGCGCGGACGACCGCGCTGACTTCCTCGGCGGATCCGGGGTAGGCGACGGCGGCAGGGCGCTGGTCGACGGCGACGTTCCACGGCATCCGGGCCTCGTCGTACCCGGGGTCGCCGGGAAGATGGACGGCACCCGCGCAGAGGCCGCGCAGGGACTCGGCCCGGGCGGCACCTGCGGTCGAGATGGTGGTCATGCTGAGCTCCTCTTCTGGAGAGAACGGTGGTGTTCGGTGGTCCCACCGTGCGCGAGGGCTCTTGGTAGCGACTTGAGCCTGACTTGAGGACCGGTGCCGGGCGACCTGCGGAGGAGCTGAGGGAGCGGCTTGCCTTCGGGGCGGCCGCGGCCGTGGTGGAGCGGTGTGCCGCGTTCCAGGAGGCCGGGGTGCAGCGGATGTTCGTGTGGCCGGTCGCCGACGAGCTCGAACAGCTGCGCCGGTTCGCCGAGCAGGTGCTGCCCGTGCTGACGGCGTGACCGGTGCCTGGACGGTCAGGAGGCCGTGAGCGCAGCGCGGAGGTCGTCGGGCGTGTTCGTGCCCAGCAGTCGTGACACGGAGTCGAGCGTGGTCTCCACCATCCGCGGCGTGATGAACAGCTGCTCCGCGATGTCGCGCTGGGAGACCCCGTCGAGGACCAGTCCTGCGATCCTCCGCTCGGTGGCGGTGAGCCAGGTGCGCGTCGCCGTCTCGTCGGGTACGTCGAAGCCGGCACCGCCGAGCACGCGGGCCACCTGCTGCCTCAGGGCGCCCGCCCCGCACCGGTCGGCGAGCTCGAGAGCGTGGAGCAGGAGGTCGGAGGCGACCGCGCGGTCGCGAACCCCCGAGCGCGCGAGCAGCGCCTCACCCAGCGCAGCCTGTGCCTTCGCCCTTTCCAGCAGCTGAGGCCGGTCCCGCAGCAGGTCCACGGCCTCCTGGAGCACGTCGACGCTGTCGGGAGTCCGCAGGTCGCCGAGGATCCGCAGCGTGCGGCCGACCAGCTCCGGCGTACCCCAGCCTCGCGCGTCGGCGAGCTCGTCCTCGACCAGCGCGACCGCCTCGGCGTGACTGCCCAGAGCCGCGAGCAGCACCGCGCGCTGGGAGCGGGTCGACCGCCAGATCGGGTTGCGCACCGACGCGACGTGGTCGGCGACGGCGTCGAGGCAGGCCAGTGCCTCGGCGTGGCGCCCCTCGGCGTGCAGGACCGCCGCCTCGGCCTCGCCGAAGAGCCGGACTCCCTCGCCGAAGCGCTCGTGCGGCCGCGCCTCCTCCAGCCTGAGCCGGGCATCGGGTACTGCCCCTCGCTCGAGCAGGAGCGGGACCGCGAACCCGTCGACGTAGGCGTAGCCGATGTTCGAGCCCCACAGCTTGTTCTGCTCGGCGCAGTTGGCCATGGACTGGAGGGCCTCGCGGAGGTCACCGCGCCACCACTGGGTCCAGCCCATCCACAGGTGGGCGCTCAGCACGGCGAAGAGGGCCCCGCGACGGTAGCCGTCGGCGAGGGACTCCTGCCAGTAGCCCATGCTGTCCTCGCCGCCCATCTCCAGGACCATGCCGGCCACGACCCAGAGCAGCCCGGCGTCGACCTGGCGGAGGCTGTCGTCCTCCACGGCGAACCGGGCCAGCGCGACGGCACGATCCCGGTCCCGGCTGGTGATGAGGTCCTCCCAGGCGAGCGTCGCCGCCAGCGCTCGGGAGCCGGTGCCTTGGCCGGTGACCTCGGGTCGCGCCCCGGCCCGGTAGGCGCCGTAGGGCAGGTCGTGCATGTACCCGCCGATGCGCTCGAGGGCCAGCAGCCCCTGGCGGTGGTCGAGCAGGTCGGGCGGGAGGTCCTCGAGGGCGGCGCGTGCGACAGCGGTTGCCCTTCCCCGCTCGCCGCCGAAGACCAGGGTGCGGGCCAGCAGGAGGGCGGTATCTGCCCTGGCCGCCGGGTCGCCCAGGGTCCGGTAGGCCTGGGTGAGGTGGTCGAGGGCGGAGCTGCCGTTGGTCATCGTCTCGATCCGACCCAGCTCCAGGAGCACGAGCGGCAGGTCCGACTCCTCAGGGGGCTCGGCGATGCACCTCCCGAGGTACGCCGCGGCGCTCTCGGCGGCCCCGCGGTCGAGCGCCCGGTCTGCTGCTTCCCGCAGGACCCGGACCACGCCGAGGTCGGCCCGCGGCGGGACCAGCATCAGGTGGGCCGCGATCTTCTCCGGCGAGGCGGCCATCGCGGCCAGGACCCGGGCAGCCCGGTCGTGCGCCAGCTCGCGCTCACCGAGGGTCAGGTCGTTGTAGATGGCGTCCTCCACGAGAGGGTGGACGAAGCCGAGCGGCGGGTGGCTCCGCAGTACCTCCGCCCGCGCGAGGGTGGCGATGGCCGAGGCCGTCGACGCCTCCGGGAGGTCGGTCATCGAGGCCACCACGGGCAGCGAGGCGCCGTCGCCGAGCACGGCGATCGCCTGCGCGACGACGCGGTGCTCCTCCGGCATCCGCGCGAACCGCATCAGCACCAGGCTGGACACGGCCCGGGACCCGATGGCACGCACCGTGTCGGCGTGGGCGGTGTCGGGGCGGACCTGATCGGCTTCCAGCGCCCGCAGCAGCTGTCGCAGCAGCAGCGGGTTGCCGGAAGTGGTGTGGTGGCAAGCGCTCACGAAGGGGTCGGCGGCGTCCCCGAGCCGCTCCCGGACCAGGTCGGTCACCCCGTCGCGCGACAGAGGACCGGGCGTGACCAGGACCGTGGACGGGTCGGCCGCGAGCTCGGTCAGCAGGTCGTCGTCCTCGTGGCGCTCCCCGGAGCGCAGGGTGGCCACGACGAGGACCGGGATCCCTTCGATGCGGCGGAGCAGGTACGCCAGGTAGCGCAGTGAGCCGGTGTCGCACCACTGGAGGTCGTCCACGGCCAGAACCAGCGGGCCCTGCGCGGCCAGGTCGACCGTCATCCAGTACAGACCTTGGAGCACGCCGAAGAGGCTCTCGCTGCGTTGGTGGCTCCCCTCCGCCGCGTCGAACACGGGGGTCGCGCTCTCGGCGGCGCCGGTCAGAAGTGAGCCGTGGGAGGACCCCTGGCCGAGGACCGGGTCGAACAGCTGGCGTACGGCGCCGAAGCCGAAGGTCTTCTCGAGCTGGCTTCCCCGTGCCGTGAGCACGGTCGCGCCGTCGGCCCGGGCGAACCGGCGTACCGCGTGCAGGAGGCTGCTCTTGCCGATGCCCGCAGGACCGGTGACGAGGGCGAGGCCGCCTTGGCCGGACAGGGCGTCCCGCAGACAGGAACGGAGCAGGGCGAGCTCGCGCTCCCGGTCGACGAGCTCCGGAGGCGCGGGCGGGGCGGAGCTGGGCGCAAGGGCCTGTTCATCGCGGGGTCCCCGCTGAGGCGGGACGGGCGTCGGCTTGGCGGTCCCGGGTCCCTGGGGTGGGCTCGAAGGCGACGGGACGTCGAGGCTGGTCGCCTGGGCCAGGATCTCGGACTCCAGGCTGCGCAGCGCGGCTCCGGGGTCGACGCCGAGCTCGTCGGCCAGGAGCGTACGAGCCCTCCGGAGCGTGGCGAGGGCGTCCGCCTGCCGGTGGCTGCGGTACTGAGCGAGCGCGAGCAGCCGCCACGGCTCCTCGCGGAGCGGGTCCTCGTCGAGCAGCGCCTCGATCTCCGGGACGAGCAGGCCGGTCTCGCCGGCGTCGAGGCGCGCCGAGAGCAGCTGTTCCCGGGCCAGAGCACGCAGGTCGGTCAGCCGGCGTACGTCCGCGACCGCCCAGGACTGGTCGGCGTACTCGACGAGCGCCGGGCCCTGCCAGAGGGCGAGGCCCTCACGGAGCATCGCCACCCGACGTGCCGGATCGGTGCCGTTCGCGGCGCCGCCCACCAGGTTCTCGAACCGCCAGGCGTCGACGGCGTCCGCCGGGACGTGGAGGGCGTACCCGCCGTCGTGGCTGGTGAGCACGTGGCCGGGGGCGCGGGCTGCCCGGTCCGGCTCCAGCACCCGGCGCAGGTGGGAGACGTAGGCCTGCAGGCTGCCGTGCGCGCTGCGCGGCGGCGTCTGTGACCACAAGGCGTCGAGGAGCCGGTCGGTGGGGACCACCTCGCCGCGCGCGAGCAGCAGCGTCGCGACCACGGTGCGCTGGCGACGGCCACCGAGCGTCACCGGGTCCCCGTCCAGGCTTGCCGTGAGCGGACCGAGCAGGCGGAAGCACAGCCTCGTCGTCGCGGACTCCCGCGTCAGGGTCATCAGCCCTCCCCAGGTGCCTCGGACGCACGCCTGTCCATCCCGAGATGGCCTGCCAGCCGACGATAGGGCCTCCGCGAGCCCTCGGCCAGAGCATGTCCGGTATGTCCGGGTCGGAGGGACGCGGCGGTCCAGCGAGCAGACGGGCGGATAGACTGCGGGCGCCGCCGTGTCCGGTGGCTGTCAGCCCTCCCCGCCCACCCCGAAAGGGTCCCGGTGACCACGGATCACGACCTCGTCCTCGTCGTCGACTTCGGGGCGCAGTACGCCCAGCTCATCGCCCGCCGGGTGCGTGAGGCTCGCGTCTACTCCGAGATCGTCCCGCACACCACGCCGGTCGAGGAGATCCTTGCCCGCAGGCCCAAGGCGGTCATCCTCTCCGGCGGACCCTCCTCGGTCTACGAACCGGGTGCACCCCAGGTCGGGCCGGCCATCTTCGAGGCGGGCGTGCCGGTGTTCGGCATGTGCTACGGCTTCCAGGCCATGGCGCTCGCGCTCGGCGGTGAGGTACGCCGTACCGGCGCCTCGGAGTACGGCCGCACCCCTGTCACGGTGACCGAGCCCGGCACCCTCCTCGCGGAGGTCCCTGAGCAGCACCGGGTCTGGATGAGCCATGGCGACTCGGTCGTCGCGGCCCCCGAGGGGTTCACCCCGCTGGCCACCTCGGCCGGGTCGCCCGTCGCGGCCTTCGAGGACCTCGAGCGCGGTCTCGCCGGTGTGCAGTGGCACCCCGAGGTCATGCACACCGAGCACGGCCAGGCGGTGCTGACCCACTTCCTGCACAACATCGCCGGCTGCCGGCCGAGCTGGACCATGGTCAACATCGTCGACGACCAGGTGGAGCGGATCCGCGAGCAGATCGGCGACAAGCAGGCCATCTGCGGACTGTCGGGCGGCGTCGACTCCGCCGTCGCGGCAGCCCTGGTGCAGCGTGCCATCGGCGACCAGCTCACCTGTGTGTTCGTCGACCACGGCCTGCTCCGCAAGGGCGAGGCCGAGCAGGTCGAGCGCGACTTCGTCGCCGCCACCGGGGTCTCCCTCCACGTCGTCGACGCCCAGGAGCGGTTCCTCGACGCGCTCGCCGGGGTCAGCGACCCCGAGGAGAAGCGCAAGATCATCGGCCGGGAGTTCATCCGGGTCTTCGAGGCGGCCGAGCTCGAGATCGTGGGCGAGGCCGCCGAGCACGGCGACAAGGTCTCCTTCCTGGTGCAGGGCACGCTCTACCCCGACGTGGTCGAGTCCGGCGGGGGCGCGGGCGCCTCGAACATCAAGTCCCACCACAACGTGGGCGGCCTCCCGGAGGACCTCGAGTTCGAGCTCGTCGAGCCGCTCCGCACGCTCTTCAAGGACGAGGTCCGCCTTGTCGGCGAGCAGCTCGGACTGCCGCAGGAGATCGTGTGGCGCCACCCGTTCCCGGGCCCGGGCCTCGGCATCCGGATCATCGGCGAGGTCGACCACGAGCGGCTGGAGATCCTGCGTGAGGCCGACGCCATCGCGCGCGAGGAGCTCACCAAGGCGGGCCTGGACCGGGACATCTGGCAGTTCCCGGTCGTCCTGCTCGCCGACGTGCGCTCCGTCGGGGTCCAGGGCGACATGCGCACCTACGGCCACCCGGTGGTGCTGCGGCCGGTCACGTCCGAGGACGCGATGACCGCCGACTGGGCGCGCCTGCCCTACGAGGTCATGGAGTCGATCTCGACCCGCATCACCAACGAGGTGCGCGAGATCAACCGCGTCACCGTCGACATCACCAGCAAGCCGCCCGGCACCATCGAGTGGGAGTGACCGGGCGCTAGAACGCCAGGAGCGCCCCGAGCGCGAAGCCGACCACCAGGCCCGCACCCGAGACCGCGAGCGCGACGGGAGCGAGCCGCTCGTTCTTGGACAGGCCGATCGCGCTGACGACCAGTCCGGCAGGGCCGAAGAGGATCGGGAAGAACAGGAAGGCGATCGCGCCGAAGACGATCCCCAGGATCGACAGCGTCTGGGTGGGCTGGGTGGCGACTCCCGGGTAGCCATAGGGCTGCGCCGGGCCGACGCCGGGGGCAGCTGCCGGGCCGAGACTCGGGCCGGCTCCTGGACGGGGAGAACGGTGCTCGGTCCAACGCCAGCCGTCCCAGTACCGCAGGTGCCCGGCGTGCTCGGGGTCCGGGTACCACCCGGCAGGTACCTGCGTCATCTCATGTCCTGTCGTCTCCTGGGAAGGTCAGGCGACCGAAGCGAGCGCTCGCCCGCGTGCAGGCTATGTGCTGCGTCGCAATGTGGGCAAAACAACGCGAGATGTCCAACTGTTGGGCCCGGCCGCGGGATTCGTCGGCTCCACGTGCTCCCGTGTCGACCTCGCCTCTGGTCCGCTTTGTCCTGTTCGTGGGAGCATCCAGATGCCCCCGGCACCCCGCCGTGTATCTCGGTGGAGGGCCGCCGGGGACGGCCCTCCGCCTGACGTCGCGGACCTCCCACGCCGTCGGAGGAGCTAGCCGGTCGTCACCTGGTCGACGTGCCCGTACGTCGTGGTGCGCTGCCGGACCGGGCGACCGATCCCGGCCCCGATGTCGACGAGCTCGGCGACCGTCTTGGCCGACCCGTGCTCGGACCCGGCCATCCGGGAGATGGTCTCCTCCATGAGCGTCCCGCCCAGGTCGTTGGCGCCGGAGCGGAGCATGGCCCGCGTGCCCTCGACACCCAGCTTCACCCACGACGTCTGGATGTTGTCGATCCTGCCGTGCAGCATGATCCGGGCCATCGCGTGCACGGCGAGGTTGTCGCGCATCGTCGGACCGGGCCGTGCGACACCGGCGAGGTAGATCGGCGCCGACTGGTGCACGAACGGCAGTGGCACGAACTCCGTGAACCCGCCCGTCTCGTCCTGCACCCGGGAGAGGACCCTCAGATGGGTCACCCAGTGCCGGGGGTTGTCGACGTGGCCGTACATCATCGTCGAGCTCGAGCGGATCCCTACCCGGTGGGCGGAGGTCACCACGTCGATCCAGGTGGACGTCGGCAGCTTGCCCTTGGTCAGGATCCAGCGCACGTCGTCGTCGAGGATCTCCGCCGCCGTGCCCGGGATCGTGTCGAGCCCCGACTCCTTCGCGCGCACCAGCCAGTCGTGGAAGGACAGCCCGGTGCGTGAGGCGCCGTTGACGATCTCCATCGGGGAGAACGCGTGGACGTGCATACCCGGCACGCGAGCCTTCACTGCGGCGGCCAGGTCGAAGTACGCCGTGCCCGGCAGCTCCGGGTCGATGCCGCCCTGCATGCACACCTCGGTCGCACCGAGCCCCCAGGCCTCCTCGGCCCGGTCCGCCACGTCGTCGAGCGAGAGGGAGTAGGCGTCCGCGTCCGTGCGGCGCTGGGCGAAGGCGCAGAAGCGGCAGCCGGTGTAGCAGACGTTGGTGAAGTTGATGTTGCGGTTGACCACGTAGGTGACGTCGTCACCGGCCACGTCCTGCCGCAGGTCGTCGGCGATCCGGCACACCTCCTGGAGGGCCTCGCCGTCGGCCGTCATCAGGGTGAGGGCCTGGTCGTCGGTGAGGCGCTCGGGGGTCTCGGAGGCGACCTTGAGGGCTGCCTTCGCGGCCGGGTCCATCCGGGACGGCCTCCGCCCGGTGAGGGCCGCGTCTGTCCCGGACGGCCTGTGCCCGGTGAGGGCCGCGTCTGTCCCGGACGGCCGCGCCCGGTGAGGGCCGCGTCTGTCCCGGACGGCCTGCGCCCGGAGGGGGCCGCGTCTGTCCCGGACGGCCTGCGCCCGGAGGGGGCCGCGTCCAACCGGCCTCGCTTCGCTCGGCTGCCAGGCCCATCCACGGCCACGGCCCCCTCCGGGCTCCGGCCGTCCTCCGCTGCCGGGCTCGTCTCGGGGCTTCGGCCGTCCTCCGCTGCCGGGCTCGTCTCGGGGCTCCGGCTGTCGTCGGTGATCGCGTCGCCGGCTGCTACTTGTTCGCGGAGGACGTCCCAGTCGCCGTAGACGGACTCGAAGTCGTCGCGGCGGTCGTGGGTGCGACCCTCGGTGTCGATGGCAGCGTGGAGGTCGGTCCGGCCGACCGAGGCGAAGCCGCCGTCGGGCTCCTGCCACGGCAGGCCCGCCGGCCGGGCGCCCGGGAGGGCCAGCCCGTCGGCCTGCGCGAGGGCGGCGACGTGCCCGCTGACGCGCGGGTCGATCCAGGGCTCGCCGGCGAGGACGTACTCCGGGTGGACGGTCAGCCGCTCGGCGAGCTCGAAGCCGGCCGCGGACGACACCGAGCGCAGGCGGTCCAGGGACGGCCAGGGGCGCTCGGGGTTCACGTGGTCCGGCGTCAGCGGTGACACGCCGCCCCAGTCGTCGATGCCGGCGCCGAGCAGCGCGGTGCACTCGGTGAGGTCGACGAGGTTCGGTGGCGCCTGGACGCGCATCCTTGGCCCCAGCACGATCCGGGTCACGGCGATCGCGGCGAGGTACTCGTCCAGGGCGAGGTCGTCGGCGGAGCGCATCGCGGTGTCGGGCTTGGCGCGGAAGTTCTGGACGATGACCTCTTGCACGTGGCCGTACTGCCGGGCGACGCGGCGCAGGGCGAAGATCGACTCGGCGCGCTCGGTCAGGGTCTCGCCGATGCCCACGAGCAACCCGGTCGTGAAGGGCACGCTGAGGCGTCCGGCGTCCTCGAGGACGCGCAGTCGCACCGCGGGGTCCTTGTCGGGGGAGCCGTAGTGCGCCTGGCCCTTCTCGGTGAACAGCCGCGTGGAGGTGGTCTCCAGCATCATGCCCATCGAGGGAGAGACCGGCTTGAGCCGGTTGATCTCCTCCCACGACATGACGCCGGGGTTCAGGTGGGGGAGGAGGCCGGTCTCCTCGAGCACCCGCACCGCCATGGCGCGGACGTAGTCGAGGGTGGAGTCGTAGCCCGCCGCGTCGAGCCACTCCGCGGCAGCGGGCCAACGGTCCTCGGGACGGTCGCCGAGGGTGAACAGCGCCTCCTTGCAGCCCAGAGCGGCGCCCTGCTCGGCGATGGCGAGCACCTCGTCCGGGGACAGGAAGGGCTCCTCGCCCGCGGCGGCGAGCTTGCCCGGCGTCGTCACGAACGTGCAGTAGTGGCAGCGGTCCCGGCACAGGCGGGTGAGCGGGATGAAGACCTTCGGCGAGTAGGTCACCACAGCGGGTCGACCCGCGGCCTCCAGCCCGGCGTCGCGCACCCGCGCGGCCGTCGTACACAGAGCCTGGAGATCCTCGCCCCGCGCGGTGAGGAGGACGGCAGCCTCCGACTCGTCGAGGGTCACCCCCCGCTCCGCCCGCGCCAGGGCTCGTCGCATCGCCTGGGGGGTCACGCCGTTGTCGTCGGTGGTCACCGGGCTCCCTCGGACGTCGTCGGGCTCCACTGGGGTTCCCGGCGAGACTACCTATCCGGCGGTGGACTGCCGTTCCCGGTCCTGGGACTGGTACACACCGCCCGGCGGTCGGGTCAGGTGCTGCCCCGCCCGTAGCCGGCGAGGCGGTACCCGACACGCTAACCGCGGGCGCGCCTCGGAGGGTCAGCCTCGACGTCGGGCGGGCCGTCGCCGTGCGAAGCATCCGGTTCCCGTGGCGCGCCCGGGCGGCCTGCCCACGCAGGGCCGAGGTCGGTCAGGGAGTAGCCGAACGGGTAGGTCCGGTGTGCGTCGTGCTCGTAGGGTCGCGACTCCGGCCGCGGCGGCAGCAGGTGGCGTACGGCGTACGCGCGCAGCCGCAGGCCGCCGTCGATGGTCCGTCCGAGCGAGCGCGGCTGCCGGGGGAGGCCCAGAGCCTCGACGAGCGGGTCGTCGAGCATGGCGATGCTGACCCGGCGCACGAGCGGCCGCAGCGGTCGCGGGTACCAGTCGGCGACGATCCGGATCGAGGCCTCCGCCACCCGGAGGTTGGAGGGGGCGAAGGCGAACCGCTCGCGCTCGTAGTCGTCGAGGAACCGCTCGTAGCCGGCGTAGTCGTCCGGCAGTCCCTGGATGCCCATGAGCTCCCCGAACCGGGTGGTCACTCGTGCCATCGCCTCGACCTCGTGCGGGTGGAGGGGTCGCCAGCCATGGGCGTCGATGAACCGCTTGGGTCCGACGATGGTGGTGGCCAGGACGTAGACGAACTCGTCCTGGGGGATGTCGTACCGGCCGTGGATCCGGTTCAGGTGCCGGATGGCGCTGCGTCCCCGTGGCGACTCGAGCGTCTCGACGGTGGCCTCGTAGCCGATGAGGATCGTGTCGTCGTACCTCTTCTGGCCGTGCTGCTCGAACTCCCTGGTGCGGTCGAGCAAGGAGCTGATCGAGGGGACACCGTAGTCGCGCATGAACGCGACGGAGGTGCCCTGGACGTACTCCCACGGGAACTCGTACCGGGTGACCAGCCGGAAGATCTCGTCGAAGTCCTGCGCCGGATCGAGTCGCTCGATCCGGCGCAGGTTCGTGTACCGGCCCCTCCTGTGCACGCGGGCCTCAGGCGTAGAGGCGCTCGAGCACGTCCTGGTACTTCGTGTGCACGACCCGACGCTTGAGCTTCAGCGTCGGGGTGAGCTCCTCGCTCTCGGCGGTCCACTCGGTCGGCAGCAGCTCCCACCTCTTGACCTGCTCGGGGCGGGAGAGGCGCTCGTTGGCCGCGTCCACGGACTGCTGGACCATGGCGAGCACCTGCGGGTCGCGGGCCAGGGCGGCGAGGTCGGAGAACTCGATCCCGTGCTTCTGGGCGAGGACCGGTGCGATCTCCCCGTCGAGGGTGAGGACGGCGACGCAGAACGGGCGGGAGTCGCCGAAGACGAGGGCGTGGCCGACGAGCGGGCTCTCCTTGAGGAGGTTCTCGATGTTGGACGGCGCGATGTTCTTGCCGGCCGAGGTGATGATCATCTCCTTCTTGCGGTCCACGACGGAGAAGAAGCCGTCCTCGTCGACCTGGCCGATGTCGCCGGTGTGCAGCCAGCCGTCCTCGTCGATGAGCAGGCGCGTGGCCTCCTCCTGCTTGTAGTAGCCGGGCGTGGTCACGGGGCCGCGCACGAGGATCTCGTGGTCCTCGCCGAGGCGGACCTCGACTCCGGCGATCGCCCGACCGACCGTGCCGAGGCGGAACCCGTTCGGGCCGTTCGCGGTGACGACGGCACTGGTCTCGGTCATCCCGTAGACGTCGTAGATCTCCAGCCCGAGGCCGGCGAAGAAGCGGGCGACCTCCAGCGGCATGGGTGCCGCGGCGGAGGCGGCCCACTCGACCCGGTCGAGGCCCAGCAGCGCGCGGATGGGGCCGAGGACGGCGGCGTCCATCGCGGCGTACTCCTCGGCGAGCTCCGGCGGGGTCTCCTGGCCGAACTGGCGGGACTCGACGTACCGCAGTCCGACGGCCATCGCCTTCTCCACGGCGGCCTTCTTGCCCTCGTCGGTCTCGGCGGCGAGCAGGCCCGCGACGCCGGTGCGGATCTTCTCCCACACGCGCGGGTACGCCGAAGAAGTGCGTCGGGTGGACCTCGCCGAGGGCGCCGACGAGCAGCGCCGGGTCGCCGACGAGGTGGACGTGACCGCCCTGGAACTGCGGGATGTAGATGCCGAGCATCCGCTCCGCGATGTGCGCGAACGGCAGGTAGGAGACGGTGTCGCCCGGCTCGTAGAGCATCGGTGGGTCTCGAGCGAGCTCTCGGTCTCGAAGCAGATGTTGCGGTGGGTCAGCACGACGCCCTTGGGGTTCCCGGTCGTGCCGGAGGTGTACAGGATCGTCAGCGGCTGGTCGGGGGTGACCGAGCGCCACACCTCGTCGTACCGGGCGGCGTCGGCGGCGCGGGCCTCCCGGCCGCGGGCGAGCAGGTCGTCCCAGCTGAGCGCGCGGGAGTCCTCCCCGACGAGGGCGGGGTCCATGAGGACGACAGCCTTGATGGACTGCACCTCGGCCAGCGCCTTCTGCCAGCGCTGCAGCTGGTCGGCGCCCTCGAGCACCACCACGGTCGGCTCGGAGTGGCCGGCGACGTAGGCGACCTGCTCGGGGGCCAAGGTGGCGTAGATCGACATCGGTGTCCCGGATGCGTGCACGGCGGCGATGTCGGCGAGGACGTGCTCGATGCGGTTGGTCGCCATCACCGCCAGCGTGTCGCCCGGCGCGAACCCGACCTGGGCGAGTCCCGCGGCCAGGTCGAGCGCCTGGGCGCGCACCTCGCTCCAGCTCAGCGTCCGCCAGCCCTGCTCGCCGGGAGCGACGCCGATCTTGTCGGAGTACGCCGGGGCGTCTCCCCGCTCCGCCCCCGTCTGCTCGAGCCGGGTGCAGAACGTCATGCCGGCGATGCGCTCCTCGATCTCGTGCCTGTGCTGCAGGACGTCGCTCATGGGGCTCCTCCGCTGTCGTGTGACCGAGCCCACATCATGCCGTGGATGTCCGGTGATGGGGAGGGCTTCTCCGGGGCGATCGCCTCGGGGGGCGACGTTCCCCGTCAGCCCCCGGACGTGGCGGTGTCGGGCTGGTAGGCGCACGCGTCGGCGGCGTCGACGGCAGTCCCGGCGGCCTGTACGTCGGGGGTGGTGCCTGCTCCACCGTCCGGGGCCGGTGACGGGGCCGCCGAGGGTGCGCCGCCACCCTGCGCGGGCCGGTCCTTCGACGGCGGAGCCAGCGCGTCGCCGACCACCGACTGCATCCACGCGAAGTCGGGCGCGTCGGGGGCGAACCGGTCCGACCGGCGGAAGACCACCGAGCGCACCTGCTCGGCGTCCTTCACGCGCAGCGCGAGATCCACGAAGGCCGGCATCAGGTCTGAGGGGATGTCGGTGCGCACGATCTCCTTGCTCGTCTTCGCCAGAGCCTCGAAACGCCGGAGCAGTGTCCATGGCCGCGCCTCGTCGATGATGGCGTCGATCATGCAGCGCTGCCGCTCCATGCGGGCGTAGTCGTCGGAGCCCCAGCGGCCGCGGCTGAACCACAGGGCCCCGAAGCCGTCGAGACGCTGGTCCGGCCCCGGCTGCAGGTAGTCCTCGGGAGGGATGCCGAGGTCGGTGTTGCCGCCGATCGGGACGGGGACGTTGATGTTCACCGTCACCCCGCCCATGGCATCGACGAGCTGGCGGAAGCCCAGCAGGTTGACCAGCACGTAGTAGTCGACGTCCACGCCCAGCGTCCCTCCCACGGCCTGCTTGAGCGCGTCGGCGCCCTCGTTGTCGGAGGCGCCGAGGATCCCCGGGTGCAACGCCGGGACCTGGCCGTAGATCGCGTTGAGCATCGCCGCGGCCGGGTCGTCGTACGCGGCGAACCCGTCCGGGTAGAGCGCGTGCAGCGGGCTGTCCGCGGGGAACTGGGCGTTCATCATGTTCCGCGGCAGGCTGAACAGGACGGTCCGGCCCGTCGCGGGCTCGATGCTGGCCAGGATCATCGAGTCGGTGCGCACCCCGTCGCGGTGCACGTTGCCGTCGCCGCCGAGCAGCAGGACGTTGACCCGGTCACGTCCTGCCCAGGGGTCCTCGCGGGTGACGTTCGTCGGCGCTGTCGCGCTCCGGTTGCCCTGGAAGACACTCTCCACCAGGTCGGCCTGCACCCAGGCGTAGCGGGCACCCAGGACGAGCGGGGAGGCCAGGGCGAGGCAGAGCAGCGCCAGGAAGGCGCCCCCGACCAGCGACTGCGTGCGGGTCCGGCGGGCCGGGCGGACCATGACGTACGTCGAGACGACCACGACCAGCCACAGCAGCAGCACGACGCCCAGGATCCCGGCGGCGACCTGGAGCCGCGTCGGGTCGAAGACGAACGACATCGCTGCCCGGAGGTCGTCCCCGACGTACCACATGCCCGCCACGGCGCCGATCACCGTGGGGAACAGGACGAGCACCCCCAGGGCGGTGCGGCCGCTCCACAGGTAGCCCCAGCCGGGGAGCACGGCGCCCACGAACGTGACGCCCATCGTGCCCGGGAGGCCTCGAGCCCGCCGGTGCCGCGTCTCGACCGCGTCCGGCTCTGCGTGCGGGTGCGAGGCCGGGCCCAGGCGTGGTGGTGCCGGTCATGTGCCCTCCCGCGCCGAGAGTAAGCCCGCGGAAGGGCCGTGCGGACCGGTTTCCCCAGTCCGGGGGACGTGCCGTCCGTCAGATCCCGAGGGACCGGCCGATGATCTCCTTCTGGATCTCGGTGGTGCCGCCGTAGATGGTCTGGATCCGGCTGTCGACGTAGGCCTTCGCGACCGGGTACTCCATCATGTAGCCGTAGCCGCCGTGCAGCTGGACGGCCCGGTCCACGAGCTTGTTCTGCAGCTCGGTCGTCCACCACTTCGCCATCGAGGCGAGCTTGGCGTCGAGCTGCCCCGCGTTGTGCCGGCGTACGCAGTCGTCGACGAAGACCCGGGCGATGTGCGCCTCGGTCGCCATCTCGGCGATGAGGAACCGGTTGTGCTGGAACTTCCCGATCGGCCGGCCGAACGCCTCCCGCTCCTTCGCGTAGTCCAGCGACATGTCCAGGATCGCCTCGCACGCCGCCGCGGCGATCATCGCGATCGAGAGCCGCTCCTGGGGCAGGTTCACCATCAGGGAGATGAAGCCGCTGCCCTCCTCGCCGAGGAGGTTCTCCTTGGGCACCACCACGTTGTCGAAGAAGAGCTCGGCGGTGTCCTGGGCCTTGAGCCCCATCTTGTCGAGGTTGCGGCCGCGCTCGAAGCCGTCCATGCCGCGCTCCACGACGAGCAGGCTGATGCCCTTGTGCCCGGCCTCCGGGTCGGTCTTGGCCACCACGATCACCAGGTCGGCGAGGATGCCGTTGCTGATGAACGTCTTGGAGCCGTTGAGGACGTAGTGGTCGCCCTTGTCGGCCGCGTGGGTGCGGATGCCCTGGAGGTCGCTTCCCGCCCCCGGCTCGGTCATCGCGATCGCGCTGACCAGCTCGCCGCTGACCAGGCCCGGGAGCCAGCGCTGCTTCTGCTCCTCGGTGCCGAGGCTGCTGATGTAGGGGACGATGATGTCGGTGTGCACCAGGAAGCCGGGTCCGCTCATGCCCGACTTCGTGAGCTCCTCGGCCATCACCATGTTGAACCGGAAGTCCTTGACGCCGGCTCCGCCGTACTGCTCGTCGACGTCGAAGCACAGCAGTCCGTGCTCGCCCGCCTTGGTCCAGACCGACCGGTCCACCATGCCGTCCTTCTCCCACTGATCGTGGAAGGGCCGGATCTCCTTGTCGATGAAGGAGCGCGCGGTCTGCCGGAACGACTCGTGCTCCGCCTCGAAGATCTCCCGGTGCTCGGACATCAGGACACCCACTCCTTCAGCCGGCTCACGAGGGCGGCCGGGTCGTCGGCGACCGGGGTGATCTGGAGGCTCGTCACGCCCGACTCCCGGAACGCCTCGATGCGCTCCTTGACATAGGACTCCGGGCCCACGAAGTTGCACATCTCGAGCAGCTCGAGGGGCACCAGCGCCTCGGCGTCGCGCTTGTTGCCGTTGAGGTAGAGGTCCTGGATCTTCGCCGCCTCGGCCTCGAAGCCGTAGCGGCTGACCAGCTCGTTGTAGAAGTTCTTGTTCTTCGCGCCCATGCCGCCGATGTACAACGCGAACATCGGACGGGCGAAGTCGAGCATGCCCTTCACGTCGTCGCCGACCGCGACCATGCCGCCGGCCGCGATCTCCAGCGGCCCGAGGTCGTCGGGACGCTTGGCGGTGCCCTTGGCGAGCGCGTCGCCCCAGACGTCCCCGGCCTTCTCCGGTGCGTAGAGGAACGGCAGCCAGCCGTCGGCGTACTCCGCGGTGCCCTGGACGTTCTTCTCGCCGAGGGCCGCGATCCAGATCGGGACCGCGGGGCGCTCGGGCTTGGTGAGCATCTTCAGCGGCTTGCCGAGACCGAGCCCCTGGTCGGAGGGGAGGGGGAGGTCGAACACCTTGCCGTGGTAGTCGATCGTCTCCCGGCGGATCATCGCGCGGACGATCTCGACCACCTCGCGGGTCCGGGTCAGCGGTTTGTCGTAGGGCATGCCGTGCCAGCCCTCGATCACCTGCGGGCCGGACGCGCCGAGGCCGAGGGCGGCGCGCCCGCCGCTGACGTTGTCCAGCCCCGCTGCGGTCGAGGCGAGCGTGCCGGGGGTGCGGGAGTAGATGTTGATGATCGCCGAGCCGATCTCGAGGGTCTCGGTCTTCGCCGCCAGGTAGCCCATGAGTGTCGGGGAGTCGAAGCCGTACACCTCCGCCACCCAGACGGTGTCGAGCCCGGCCTTCTCGAGGGAGGCCACCTGGTCGGCGGCCTCGCGGGGGTTTCCGGCGTACATCAGCGGCATCGAGAGCTTCATGGCCTACCTTCGGTGTGTTCGAGGCATGGGCGCAGGAGGGAGCGGCCCATGCAGGGCACTACCGTGACAGTCGCACTGTCAGGAATTCAAGAGGCTGCCCATCACGCACAGGGCAATCGAGAAGGAGTGGACGTGACGAGCTACCGCATCGCGGTCATCGGCGGGACCGGTCCCCAGGGCAAGGGCCTGGCCTACCGCTTCGCCCGGCACGGGCACGTCGTGGTCCTCGGCTCCCGGTCGGCCGGGCGTGCAGAGCAGGCGGCCGCCGAGATCCGCGAGCGCGTCCCCGCCGCGGAGGTGACGGGCGCCGCCAACGCCGACGCCGCCGCCTCCGCCGACGTGGTGCTGCTGGCGGTGCCGTACGACGGCCACGACGAGCTCGTGGAGGACCTCGCCCCCGTGCTGGAGGGCAAGACGGTCCTCAGCTGCGTCAACCCGCTCGGCTTCGACAAGCAGGGGCCGTACGGCCTCGACGTCCCCGACGGGAGCGCCGCCGAGGCTGCCGCGCGGATCGTGCCCGGGGCGAGCATCGTCGGCGCCTTCCACCACGTCTCCGCGGTGACGCTGTGGGGCGACGAGGAGTACCTCGACCACGAGGACGTGCTCGTCTGCGGCGACGACAAGGACGCCAAGCAGGTCGCCGTCGAGCTCGCCCGGACCGTCACCGGACGCGACGGCGTCGACGCAGGGAGGCTCCGCCTCGCCCGCCAGCTCGAGCCGCTGACGGCCGTGCTGATCAGCATCAACAAGAGGTACAAGACCCGCTCGGGCGTCGCCATCTCCGGCATCCCAGGTCGCTAGCCGCGAAATTCGATGGCCGCGGCCTGACGTGCACGGTCACAATCCCGCTGTGAACCTCGCAGCCCGCATCGCTCCCGCCGACCTCGGGCGCGACTTCCGCTGGATCTGGGGTGCCTCGAGCGTCTCCAACCTCGGCGACGGCATCGTGCTCGCGGCCGGGCCCCTGCTCGTCGCCTCGATCAGCGGCGAGCCCTTCGCGGTGGCGATGGCGGTCTTCCTCCAGCAGGTGCCGTGGCTGCTGTTCGGGATCCCGGCCGGCGCGGTCGTCGACCGCATCGACCGCCGCACCCTGACCATCGTGGTCGACCTCGTCCGGTTCGCCGTCATCGGGCTCCTCGGCCTCGCCGTCGCCGGGCAGGTGGCGTCGCTGCCGGTCGTGCTGCTGGCGTTCTTCCTGCTCGGCACGTCGGAGACCTTCGCCGACAACGCCGCCAGCACCCTGGTCGCCACGCACGTCCCGAAGGAGCGGCTCGGGGTGGCCAACTCCCGGCTGATCGGGACGGCGATCATGACCAACCAGCTCGCCGGCCCGCCGATCGGCGCGTTCCTGTTCGGCGTCGGGACGGCGGTCCCGTTCGGCGCGAACGCGCTGTGCTTCCTGCTCGCCGCCGTCCTGATCTCCCGCATCTCGCGACGGGCCGAGGACAGTGAGCCAGAGCGTCGCGCCATGCGGCACGAGGTCGTCGAGGGGATGCGCTGGCTGTGGGCGCACGCCCCGGTGCGGACCCTGGCGCTGACGATCTTCGCCTTCAACGTCACCTTCGGCGCCGCCATGGCGGTCTACGTGCTCTACGCGCAGCAGCGGCTCGGCCTCGGCGAGGTCGGCTACGGCCTGCTCATGACGGCGAGCGCGGTGGGCGGGCTGCTGGGGGCCACGACGTACCGGTGGCTGGAGCAGCGGTTCACCCTCGCCGCCCTCATGCGCATCGGCCTGGTCATCGAGACGCTCACCCATCTCGCCCTCGCGCTGACCCGGGAGCCCGTCGTCGCCGCCCTGGTGATGGCGGTCTTCGGCGTGCACGCGGTGGTGTGGGGCACGACGTCCACGACGGTCCGACAGCGCGCCGTACCGTCGCGGCTGCTGGGCCGGGTGACCAGCGTGTACCTGCTCGGCTCGGTCGGCGGGCTCGCCCTCGGCTCGGTTCTCGGCGGTGCGCTCGCCCAGCGGTGGGGCGTCGTCGCGCCGTACTGGTTCGGGTTCCTCGGGTCCGCGCTGCTCACCGCGGTCATGTGGCGCTCGTTCCTCAACATCGCCCACGCCGCCGAGGTCGGTCCTGAGCCGGAAGGCGCGGAGACCGGGCGACCGGCGACCGACCCGGCCCGCGACTGAACGGAGCACCGACATGAACCAACCAGCCGACACCGTCCGGCTCGTCCGCTGCCCCACGCTGACCGACCAGGTCCCCTACGCGTACGCCTCCGTCGTGGAAGGGCTCGGCCGCCTGGTGTTCACCGCAGGCGCCTGCCCGCTCGACGGCGACGGTTCCGTCGTCGCACCAGGTGACGTCACAGCCCAGGCCGAGCAGGTGGTCCACAACCTCCGCGAGGCGCTCGACGCCGCCGGGTGCGGGCTGCGGGACGTCGCACGGACGACTGTCTACGTCGCATCGTCCGACCGGGCGGACCTCGTCGCGGCGTGGAACGTCGTCAGCGCCGCATTCGGGGACCACGACGTCCCGAGCACGCTGCTCGGGGTCGCGGTCCTCGGCTACCCCGACCAGCTCGTCGAGGTCGACGCCGTCGCGGTCAAGGCCGGCTGAGGAGGCCTCGCTCAGCAGGTGCGGGGAAGCCCCTGGGCTCGAGCACGTCCGAGGTTCCAGGCCAGCCAGTCGTCATGGTGCTCCGGCACGCAGGTGCCGATCCGCTCCGGCAGGTCGGCGAGCGCAGGGGCCGCATCGTCGGAGAGCCCGGACAGGTAGTAGCGGTCGATCTTGCCGGTCTGCTCGTAGCGGTCGACGTTGCGCTCGGCGATGTAGGCGTCGGGGTTGACCGCGGCCAGACCGAGAAGCATGAGGGCGCCGGTCACCAGCGCCGCCCGCGGCACCCACGGCCCCCGCAGGCGTGCTCCTGCGACGAGGACGAGCAGGACGACCGCGCCGAGCCAGCCTTCGAACACCGTCACCAGAAGGCGCAGACGGGTGAAGCCGTAGGCCTCCTCGTACACGTGCACCCGGTACAGCGCCGAGGCGACGACGACCAGGGTCAGCAGGCACAGGGCGCCGAGGAGCAGCCGCAGCAGCATCCGCTCCGGCTCGGTGGCCCGCGGTGCCTTGCGCACGGCCATCGCCACCACACCGAGGGTCAGCACGGTCGCGACGGTGAGCTGGCCGAAGCCCTGGTGGACGTAGTCGGCGTACGTCAGCCCCGTCGTACGCCGGAGGTAGTCGTGGCCGCCGAACATCACGGTCAGCTGTGCGACGACGAACACCCCGAACACAGCCACCACGAGCCCGACCGGCACCGCCCACTCGAACGACCGTCCCACAGGGCGGCCCGACGGCAACGCGAGCCGCTCGACGCGCGGCGGGCACAGTGCGACGTACACCCCGGCCAGGGTCAGCCCGGCGAAGACGAGGAACACGAAGCCGCGGAAGAAGGCGGTGTCCAGCGTCAGGTCGGGGACGAGCGCGCCCACCCAGCGGGCGAAGAGCGCGTCCGCGGACGCGAACAGCGCCCCGAAGACGCCGACGAGCAGGAGCGACACCGCCGCCGTCCTCAGCAGCGACCACCAGGTCCCGGCGGAGGTGCCGGCGGCAGAGCCGTGCAGCGACCGACCCAGCCACGGCAGCCCCCGCAGACCGGCGAGAGGTACCGCCGCCCACGAGGCGAGGAGGCCGGCGACCGAGCGGCCTCCGGCCACTGCCGTTGCTCCCACCGCGAAGGCGGCCAGCAGGCAGAGGGCGACGATCCACACGGCGTCCCGGAGGACGAGCGTCGAGGTCAGGGCCAGGCACAGCGCGGCCGCGACGAGGTCGGTTCGGGTCAGCTGCCTGCGAGCCGCCGCCACCACGCCCATCACCGCGACCAGGACCAGCCAGGTCCCCAGGCCCAGCTCCCGGAACGGCAGCACCACAGCCGCGGCGAGGCCGACTGCGGCCGAGGCCGCGAGGAGACGCGGACGCGCCGTGGTGCCCTCGTCGGGCCAGACCTGGCCGAACACCGAGTCCAGGATCGGCTTGGGAGGCACGGGCTGTGCCACGGACGGGTTGCTCATGAGGGGCTCCTGTCGTGGGGCAGGGCCACCCGGATGTGGCAGCCCGTGGGGGAGTCGGCGACCTCGATGGAGCCGCCGTGCAGGTCGGCGACCCAGCGGCTGATCGCCAGGCCGAGGCCGGTGCCGCCGTCGCCTGGTCCGGTGGCACCGGTGGTGAAGCGCTGGAAGACGGCGGACCTGTCGGCGGGAGCGATGCCGGGCCCTTCGTCCAGTACGTCGAGCAGCACCTGGCCGTCCCGCCGGCTCGCGCGCAACGTGACCGCGCCCCCGGGCGGGCTGTGCCGGGCCGCGTTGTCGACGAGGTTGGCCACGAGCTGGTGCAGGCGCTCCCGGTCGGCCGGGACCGCCAGGTCTTCCGGGCGCACCTCGACGACGTACTCGACCCCGCGGTCGGCGACCCGGGCCTCGTCGACGACCGACTGCAGGAACGGCTCGACGGCGAGGTCGTCCACCTCCATCGGGGTGAGGCCCGCGTCGACGCGGGAGAGGTCGAGCAGGTCGGTCACCAGCCGGCCGAGGCGCTCGGTCTGGTCGAGGGCCGCCCGGAGCGTCGCCGGGTCCGGCGCGGAGACCCCGTCGACGAGGTTCTCCAGGACGGCCCGGAGCGCCGAAACGGGAGTACGCAGCTCGTGGGAGACGTTGGCGACGAGGTCGCGACGCTGCTGGTCCACGGCGGCCAGGTCGGTGGCCATCGTGTTGAACGCCCGGGCCAGCTCGCCGACCTCGTCGCCCGAGCTGGCCTGGACCCGGCGCGTGTAGTCGCCGCCGGCCATCGCCCGCGCCGCCACGGTCATCTCGCGCAGGGGTGAGGTCATCCCGCGTGCCAGCACCTGGGTCACCACGAGGGCCAGGACCACCGCCGCGGGGATCGTGTAGCGCGGCCACATCCCGAGCCTCTCCCCGGCGACCGACGCCGTCGCCGCGACCGCCACGGAGACGGCGACCAGCACGCCGAGCTTGACCTTGATCGAACCGAGCCCGTCCAGCGGCCGGATCACGGCGCCTCCTCCAGTGCGTAGCCGACACCGTGCACGGTCCGCACCCGCTGCGACCCCAGCTTGCTCCGCAGGGACTTCACGTGGCTGTCGACCGTGCGGGTGCCCGCGGCGTCCTGCCAGTCCCACACCTCGGCGAGCAGGTGCTCGCGGGTGAGCACGCTCCCGGGCCGGGAGGCCAGGCACACCAGCAGGTCGAACTCCGTCGGCGTCAGGTGTACGTCGTCCCCGGCGCTGTTCACGCGGCGCCGGGACGGGTCGATGCGCAGCGAGCCGACCACGATCTCGGCGGGTGCACGGTTGGCGAGGTCGCGGGCGCGCTCCACCCGGCGCAGCAGCACCCGGACCCGGGCCACCAGCTCGCGCATGCTGAACGGCTTGGTCAGGTAGTCGTCGGCGCCGACCCCCAGTCCGACCAGGACGTCGGTCTCGTCGTCGCGGGCGGTGAGCATCAGCACGGGGACCGGACGCTCGGCCTGCACCCGCCGGCACACCTCGTGGCCGTCGAAGCCCGGGAGCATCACGTCCAGCACGATCACGTCCGGGAGCCAGTCGGTCGCCGTCGCGACGGCCGACGGCCCGTCGTACACCTGCTGGACGGTGAAGCCCTCCGCGGCCAGGCGGTCGGCGACGGCCCGGGCGATCGTGGGCTCGTCCTCGACGACGAGCACGCGAGGCGATGTGCCGGTTTCGGTCATACCGGCAGCGTAGGAGCGAAACCGGCGTGGATGTGCGGACGAGCTGTGAAGATCCTGTGCAGGTCGTGGCCCCTGGGTGCGACCCGACGGACCCGGCGCGGTGGTCAGTTGCCGTGCCAGGAGTCCCAGAGCCGTGCGTACGACCCGTCCTGGGCGACGAGCTCGTCGTGGGAGCCGAGCTCGGTGATCCTGCCGTCCTCGACCACTGCCACCCGGTCGGCGTCGTGGGCGGAGAAGAGCCGGTGGGCGATGGCGACCACGGTGCGGCCGTCGAGCACGGCCGCGAGCGACCGCTCGAGGTGCCGGGCGGCGCGGGGGTCGATCAGCGACGTGGCCTCGTCCAGCACCAGGGTGTGCGGGTCGGCCAGCACCAGCCGGGCCAGCGCGATCTGCTGGGCGTGCGCGGGCGACAGCGCACGGCCGCCGGAGCCGACGACGGTGTCGAGGCCCTCGGGCAGCGACTCGACCCACTCCCGGGCGTCCACTGCCTCGAGAGCGTCCAGCAGCGTGCCGTCGTCCACCTCCTGGCCGCGGCCGTCGAGCGCCAGGGCCAGGTTCTCGCGCAGCGTGCCGACGAACACGTGGTGCTCCTGGGTCACGAGCGCGACGTGCCCACGCAGCTCCCGCAGCGGCAGCTCCGTCAGACCCACGCCGCCGACCGTGACGTCGCCGGTCCGGGGCGGGTGGATGCCGGCGAGCAGCCGGCCCAGCGTCGACTTGCCGGCGCCCGACGGCCCGACCATCGCCAGCCGCTCGCCGACGCGCAGCGTCATGTCGACGCCGTGCAGGACGTCGCGGCCGTCGACGTAGGAGAACCGGACGTCCTCGACGTCGAGCTGCTCACCCTCCGGCACCCGGCCGGTGGGGGTGCGGTCGTCGGGCACGTTGCCCACCCCGATGAGCCGTGCCAGGGACGCCGATCCGACCTGGAGCTCGTCCAGGATCGAGACGATCCGGTCGACGGGGTCGATGAGCATCTGCACGTACAGCGTCGCCGCGGTGACGTCGCCCAGCGAGACGCTGCCCTGGGTGTAGAGGTAGCCGCCGAGGAGCAGGGTGCCCACGGTAGGGATGAGGTAGGCAACCTCGACCGAGGGGAAGAACATCGTGCGCAGGAAGAGTGTGTACCGCTCCGCGGCGTACGACCCCGCGATGTCGCGGTCGATCCGGGCCAGCCGCGACCGGCCCAGCCCCAGCGCCTCCACCGTGCGCGCGCCCTCGACGGTCTCGGTGAGCGACGCGTTGATCTCGGAGTACGACGCGTTCTCGCGCAGATAACCGTCCTTGGCCCGCCGGAGGTACCACCGCAGACCCACCACGAGCGGGGGTACGCCGAACAGGCACGGGATCAGGACCCACCAGCCGACCAGCAGGGCG
Source organism: uncultured Actinomycetota bacterium (assembly GCA_963823965.1). Classification (GTDB taxonomy): domain Bacteria; phylum Actinomycetota; class Actinomycetes; order Propionibacteriales; family Nocardioidaceae; genus Nocardioides_C. The sequence goes on from CAWGNO010000003.1 coordinate 28,834, forward strand.
GCCGTGAAGGTGGCGATCGCGGTGAGGACGGCGATGCTCCACTCGGGAAGTGCCCAGCGCACCGACCACCCGAGCTGCTCGATGTCGCGCGAGGTGCGGGTCAGCAGGTCGCCGCTGCCCGCGCTCTCCACGACCCCGACGGGGATGGCGAGCGTGTCGTCGACGAACTCCTCGCGCAGGTCGGCCAGCACCTGCTCGCCGAGCACGAAGGACACGTAGCGCGCGAAGCGGGTGAGCACCGTCTGCGCGAGCAGGAAGCCGGCCAGCAGCAGGACCGTGCGGTCGACGTAGGCGATGGACGTGCCGTCCTGGACCGCCTCGACGAGGTTGCCGAGCAGGCGTGGTCCGGCCAGCGCGGCGAGAGCGGCGGCCGCATGCAGCACTGTGGCGACGACGACCGCCCGCCGGTGGTGGCCGAGGAGTCGCCGGACGTGACGGCGGACCTGGCGGCTGTCGGCGACGGGGAGGATCTCGTGGGCCGTGGAGGTCATACGGTCGCCTCCTCCTCTCGCGTGACGACGGCCCGGTACGCCGGGACGTCGCTGAGCAGGTCGCGGTGCCTGCCCCAGGCGACCACCACGCCGTCGTGGAGGAAGGCGACGTTGTCGACCCGGTCCAGCAGAAGCGGGCTCGACGTGGTCACCACGGTCGTCCTGCCAGCGCGGTGGCGGTGGAGACGGTCGGCGATGCGGGCCTCGGTGTGCGCGTCCACCGCGGACGTCGGCTCGACGAGCACGAGGATCTCGGGGTCCGCCGCGAGGGCGCGGGCGAGGACCAGGCGCTGACGCTGGCCGCCGGAGAACGACCGGCCGCGTTCGGTCACGACGGTGTCCATGCCGTCGGGAAGCGCCTCGAGCACGTCCTCCGCCGAGGCGGTGCGCAGCGCGGCAGCGACGTGCCGGTGGCCGCGGTCGCGGATGTCGACCTGCTCCTCGAGGCGGCCGGAGAACAGGGTGCTCGCCGTGTCGGAGACGACGATCCGGCGCCGGACGGCGTCCCGGTCGATCCCGTCGAGCGGGACACCTCCCCAGAGGACCTCGCCCTCGGCGTACCGCCCGAGACGGTCGGCCAGGACGGCGCTGTCCTCCGGCGGCTCGGAGACCACCGCGGTGATCTGCCCGGCGGGGATCCGCAGCCCGCTGGCGACGTCGACGAGCTCGGCGCCGACGGGCGGCTCGTCGTACCTGCCGGGGCCGGCGGCGACCTCCGGCTCGAGCGCCAGGACGCGGATCACCCGGCGCGCGGCGACGAACCCGCGGATCCACTTGTTCGCGAACTCCGTGGCCGTGCGCAGTGGCAGCATCAGGAAGGCGGCGTAGCCGTAGAAGGCGACGAGCTCACCCGCGGTGATCTGACCCTGCACCGCGAAGCGGGCGCCGACCCAGACGACCACCACGACGAAGACACCCGGCAGGAACACCTGGAGGGCGTCCAGCACCGACTGCAGCCGGCCCACCCGGACGCCAGCCTCGCGCACCTTCTGGGACTCCCGGACGTAGCGGTCGTGGAAGACGCGCTCCCCGCCGATGCCGCGCAGCACGCGCAGCCCGCTGACGATGTCGGTGGCCAGGTTCGACAGCTCGCCCATCATCTCGCGCTGTGCGAGGTTGCGGCGCTGGAGCGGCCTGAGCAGCGGCCCGACCGCGACCAGCAGGGCGGGGACACCGATGAGCACCAGCAGGCCCAGGGTGGTCGACGTGCGCAGGAGGATCACCGCGACGACGAGGTACGACACGACAGCGCCGGCTGCACGCGCGAAGACGTCCATCGCGTTGCCGAGGTGAGCGAGGTCGTTCGTGCCGATCGCGACCACCTCGCCGGTGGCGACCTTGCGCGGGAGCGTGGCGCCGAGGTCCACGGCCTTCCGGGCGACCAGCTGCACCGTCCGGTAGGCGGCCGTGAGCCAGTTGGTGACGGCGAACCGGTGCCGCACGATGCCGGCGGCCGCCTGCAGCAGCCCCAGGCCGAGCATGATCCCCGTCCACGTGAGGAGCGCCCGGGTGTCCTTCGCGGCGACGCCGAGGTCGATCGCGCGTCCGATGGCGGCCGGCATGAGCGCCTGCGCGACCATCCACACGACCCCGAAGAGCATGCCCATGGCGAGGGTGCGCCACTGGCCGCGCATCAGCCACCACAGGAAGCGCCACGGGCTCCGGTGGTCCGCGGTCCCGGGGTGGTCGAGGGGGAGGCGTCTCACGCCCCAAAGGTACGGATCGCCCGGCCCACGCAGCCAACGGTTTTCCTGCCCCGGACAGCACCCGTTCACCTGTGCGTCGCGGACGGGACAACCGGGACGAGTTGGCTCCGACCATGTTCATTCTCGGGAGACCAGGTCGGCTGCAGCAGGGAGTGCTCGCCGTGGCCATCGCCGTCGTCACGTCCACCGCCACCGGAGGGCTCGCCGCCCCCGCCGTGGCAGCCTCACCACACGCGGATCGCTCGCGCGTCGACACGCCCCTCGTCATCGGCCACCGCGGCGCCGCCGGCTACCGGCCGGAGCACACGCTCGCCTCCTACGAGCTCGCCATCGAGATGGGCGCCGACTACGTCGAGCCCGACCTGGTGAGCACCAAGGACGGCGTCCTCGTCGCGCGCCACGAGAACGAGATCTCCGGTACGACGGACGTCGCGGACCACCCGGAGTTCGCCGACCGCCACACCACGAAGGTCATCGATGGCCAGGCCGTCTCGGGATGGTTCACCGAGGACTTCACCCTCGCCGAGCTCAAGACGCTGCGGGCGAAGGAGCGGCTGCCGGAGGTCCGTCCCCAGAACACGAGGTACGACGGGCGGTTCGAGGTCCCGACCCTCGAGGAGGTCCTGGACCTCGTGGAGCGGGAGAGCCGCAAGCGGGGCGAGGTGATCGGGGTCTACCCGGAGACCAAGCACCCGTCGTACTTCCGGAGCATCGGCCTCTCCCTCGAGGAGCCGCTGGTCCAGCAGCTGCGCGCGCACCACCTCGACCGCCCCAACGCCGAGGTGTTCATCCAGTCCTTCGAGCAGGACAACCTCCGCGCCCTCTCGCAGCAGGTGCGGGTGCCGCTCGTGCAGCTGGTCTCCAAGGGCCAGGAGGACCGGATCTCACCGGCCGGCCTCCGCGACATCGCGACGTACGCCGACGCGATCGGCCCGGACAAGGACCTCGTGATGCCCCGCAACGCCGCGGGGGAGACCACCGAGCCGAGCTCCCTCGTGGACGACGCGCACGCCGTCGGGCTGGACGTGCACGTGTGGACCATGCGTGACGAGAACATGTTCATGGCCCGCAACTACTGGAACGGCACCGACCCGACCGCCAAGGGCGACGCGTTCGCGGAGTACTCCGACTTCTTCGATGCCGGGGTCGACGGAGTCTTCTCCGACAACCCCGACACCGCGGTCGCTGCGCGTGAGGAGTGGCTCTCTCACTCCTCGGGCATGAGGACCCACGCCACGATGTAGGCGATCAGCAGCGAGCCGAACCCGAAGATCGTGCCCAGCACCACCACGAGGCGGACGAGGTTGGCGTCTACCCCGAGGTAGGCGCCGACCCCGCCGCACACTCCGGAGACCCAGCGGTCGTCCCGGCTGCGGACCAGCCTCTTGGGCGCCGGGGAGGACGGGGGAGGAGTGGTCGGCTGCGTCATCGGTCTTCTCCGTCGTTGCCGTAGGTGTCGTTGCCGTAGGTGCTGTAGGTGTCGGTGGCGTCGTTCCCGCCGCGGGCGATCCCCTTGGCGATCATGGCGACGAGCCCGACGAGGCCCGCGACCACCAGGATCAGGGGGAGGAGCCACTGGACCTGGGCGAGGTCGACGATGCCGGCCTCCCGCAGGCCCCAGGACCCGGCCAGGCCCAGGAAGACCAGGCCGACCACCAGGTAGCTGACGTTGAGCGGGTGGAATCCGGGAGTTCTCATCACAGTCACTGCCTCACTTCGATGCTGCCGACCACGAGGTCGAGGTTGAGGTCGATCTCCGGGACGTCCACGCCACCGTCGATCGTGCGGTTCACGGAGATGCCGCCGACGCCGCTACGGCCGGCATCGGGCAGGCTGATGTCGCCGGCCCCGGCCACGTGGGCGTCGACCTGCGCGTCCACACCGTCGGGCAGGACCACGACGAGGTGACCGGCGTTGGCCTCCAGGTCGACCGTCCGTCCGTCGAGGTCCTCGACGTCGCTGATGTTGCGGAGGTCGAGGTACACCTCACCGGCGGGGACGAAGTACCGGTCCTGGACCTGGACGGCCGTCGTCGGGGTCTCGTGCAGGTTGCGGTCCCCGGTGAAACGCGGCTCGGCCACGGAGGTGCCGACGAGCGTCAGCGCCGCCACGACCCCGAGGATGGTCAGCCCGCCCGGCCGGCCGAACCAGGCTCCGACGACGAGCATCGCCCCGATGACGGCGAGCGCGATGGCCGGGTAGGCAGCGTCCGCCACCCCGCCCTGCGCCACGTCGTACAGGCCGAGCGTGCCGAGTGCGACGGCGAGGAGGGCGACGGTGAACCAGAACAGCTTCGGGCCGCGGTACGGCTTGGGAGCCGGCGGAGGCGGGGGCGGGTACGTCGACGGGGCGGGCGGCACCGTGCCGGAGTACGGCGGCTCGGCCATGGACGTCGTCGTCTCGCCCGGTCCGGTCTCGTAGGCCGAGCCGGTGTCGTACGCCGGACCGGTCCCGTAGTCGGCGGTCCCGTAGGAGGCGGTCTCGGAGGCGTCGTCCGGCGACCCGCCCGTTGCGCCGACCCGGCTCGGGGCCGGATGGTCTGAGCTCATGGCTTTGTCTCGATTCGTGAGGACGAGGAAGAGGATCAGGCCGATGACGAGGATCGGCCACGGGAACCCGAGGCCGCCCCAGCTGTCCCCGACCAGGAGGGTTCCGGCGAGGACGGCGGCCACGAGGATCACGACGTTGCGCGTGCCCGCGCTCGTCGTGATCACGGCCCGGTCGTTCCTCTCGTCGGGGACGAAGAGCCACAAGGCGCCGTACAGCAGGAGCCCGGCCCCGCCGAACAGGGCGAGGACGACGAAGAGGACGCGCAGGACGGTGGGGTCGACGTTGAGGTGCCGGCCCAGGCCGCCCGCGACACCGGCGATCTTCCGGTCGGTGGCGCTGCGGCGCAGCTGGCTGTAGTCGCGCAGGTGGGCCGTGTTGAGCCGCTCCTGCTGAGGTGCTTCGGTCATGGCACGATCCTTGTCCCCGACAGGGGTGCCCGGCCATCAGGGGAAGCCCTGATTCTGCGGGGCAGGGAGCCCCGGCGCATCAGGGTCGGACCAGGGGTGGAAGCAGGGTCGTGCCCGGGTCGAAACTCATGGTTCGGCCCCGGGGCCCTGTGTGACGATGGGGCCGATGACCAGCGACGTCGCCGAACGCGGCCCCACAGCACCTGACGCTCCCCGGCGCGCCACCCGCGCGACCGAGGGGCGCGTGCTCGGTGGTGTCGCCGCGGGCCTGGCCGCACACCTCGGCGTGGACGTGCTGCCGGTGCGCGTGGCCTTCGTCGTCGCCACCCTGCTCGGTGGGTTCGGCGCGGCGGTGTACGCCGGTCTCTGGATGATCCTCCCCAGCGACGCCCGGTTCGAGGCCGACGCCCCCGGGCTCGAGGCCGCCAGCCGGCAGGGCAGGCGCCCGAGGCGCTCCTCGCGGCTCGAGGACAACGGCTGGCTCGTCGCCCTGAGCGCCGTGGCGCTCGGCATCCTGGTGCTCGCCCAGTCGGTCGTCGGCACCGGGATCGTCTTCTGGCCGGTCCTCCTCGGCGCCGTCGGCCTCGCGGTCCTCTGGCGACAGGCAGACGAGGCGCAGCGTGAACGGTGGGCCGACACCACGGGGCGGATCGACCCGGTCCGGGCCGTGCTCGGACGCGGTGGACCCGCGTCGTACGCACGGCTCGTCGTGGGCGTCGGTCTCCTGGTCGGGGCACTCGTCCTGTTCGCCGTGCAGACCGGTCAGGCCGGTGTGGCGCGCGACGTCGTGATCGCCGGTGGCCTGGGCGTGCTCGGTCTCGCGCTGACCGTCGGTCCCTGGCTGTTCCGGCTCGCCTCCGACCTGGCCGAGGAGCGCGCCGCCCGCGTGCGCTCGCAGGAGCGCGCCGACCTCGCCGCCCACCTGCACGACTCGGTCCTCCAGACCCTCGCGCTCATCCAGAAGCAGTCCGGTGACGCGCGCGCGGTCGCACGGTTGGCGCGGGCACAGGAGCGCGACCTCCGCTCCTGGCTGTACGGCGACAGCGCCACCGCCGAGACCACCGTGGCGGGCGCGCTCCGCTCGGCGGCAGCGGAGGTGGAGGACGTCCACGGCGTACCCGTCGAGGTCATCACCGTCGGCGACACCGCCCTCGGCGAGTCGGCCCGGCCGGTCGTGCTCGCCGCCCGCGAGGCGATGGTGAACGCCGCGAAGCACGCCGGTGCCGCCAAGGTCGACGTGTACGCCGAGGCGTCCGGCGACCGGGTCGAGGTGTTCGTGCGCGACCGGGGCAAGGGCTTCGACCCGGACCAGGTCGCCGACGACCGGCTCGGGGTGCGCCGCAGCATCGTCGACCGGATGCAACGCCACGGCGGCACCGCCGACGTCCGCTCCGCCTCCGGCGAGGGCACCGAGATCCGTCTGACCATGCCGCTGCCCAAGCGCAGCACGGAGGAGGAGAGATGACCGCGACCGTCGCACGGCGGAGGGTCGTCATCGTCGACGACCACGCGATGTTCCGCACCGGCGTGCGCGCCGAGATCGCCGGCGACCTCGACGTCGTGGGGGAGGCCGCCGACGTCGACGAGGCGGTGGCGGTGATCGCCGCGCAGCGCCCGGACGTCGTGCTGCTCGACGTCCACCTGCCCGGGGGCGGTGGCGTGGAGGTCATGCGCCGGCTCGCGACCCGGGTGCCCGACGTACGGTTCCTCGCGCTGAGCGTCTCCGACGCGGCCGAGGACGTCATCGGCACCATCCGCGGAGGAGCACGCGGCTACGTCACCAAGTCGATCACCGGACCCGAGCTGGTCAGCGCCGTCGGCCGTGTCGCGGACGGGGACGCGGTGTTCTCGCCGCGCCTGGCGGGCTTCGTGCTCGACGCCTTCGCCGGCACGATCGAGGTGGCGCAGGTCGACGAGGACCTCGACCGGCTGACCGAGAGGGAGCGCGAGGTGATGCGGCTGATCGCCCGTGGCTACGCCTACAAGGAGGTCGCCTCCGAGCTGTTCATCTCGATCAAGACCGTCGAGACCCACGTGTCGAGCGTGCTGCGCAAGCTCCAGCTCTCCTCGCGCCACGAGCTGACCCGCTGGGCTTCGGACCGCCGCCTGCTCTGAGGTGGGCCGCGCACGTCGGCGGCGTCAAGCCGCCCCACCGCGCTGCGAGGACTTCCGACTCTGGACGGCCTCCTCCGCTCCGCAGCAGGCTTCGGGTGGGAGAGAGGTGAGGGATGACGACCACGACGGAGGTCCTGGAGGTCCACCTCGAGGAGGTCGGGCAGCACTCGTGGGTCACGGGCCTGCTCAGCCTGCTCGGCGGAGGCTACGGGAGTGCGCAGTTCCGGTTCGTCGCCCGGCCTCCCGGCGCCGACCGGGGGCCGGCGGACCACGTCGTCGGCGCGACCTTCCCGGTCATGCGCCAGCAGGACCTCGACGACCGGAGCGGGCCAAACGCCTGGATCGAGACAGCAGAGGAGCGCCTGCAGGAGCTGGACCGACAGCTCGCCCGGGACGGATGGCTCCGCGAACCGGGCTCCGGCCCACACTGGTGGTCGCGTACCTACATCCGCGCGGCGGGATGAGCAGCCCCGCGCCTGCGCGTGCTGAGTGACCTCGGGCGGGCGGTCCGAGTGGTCGGCGCCACGTCCAGGACATACCGGACGGCGGGGTCTGGATGGCGTCCCCTAGATTCTCCGCCATGGAGTTCGTGCGAGAGATCCTGCTCTTCTTCCACTTCGTCGGCCTCGCCGCGCTGTTCGGCGGTCTGTTCGTGCAGATCAAGGCCGCCCCGCGGGTCGTCAACAACGCGATGTTCCACGGCATCCTCACCCAGCTTGTCTCGGGCCTGCTGCTCGTGGGCGTGCTGGAGGGGCTCGACAAGGACGTCGACAACGCGAAGATCGGCGTGAAGCTCGTCGTCGCGCTCGTCATCGCGGTCCTGGTCTTCGTCAACCGCAAGAAGCCGTCGCTCGCCGACGGCGTCTACTTCGGGCTCATGGGTCTGACGCTGCTCAACATCGGCGTCGCGGTCTTCTGGCACTGATCCTGGGCGGCGGCGCCCCGGCACCGCCGGCACGCGCACGGAGTACGTGATGGCCTGACGGTCGTGGTGGTCCACCAGCGCCGTGGTGCGACGCTGCTCACCCGGACCCCGCCGTCCTGAGCACCGTGTCCGATCCTGTCCGCGCTCGGACGTAGGCTGGCCGGGACATGAGTGCGCTGTTCCCGATCCCCCAGGCTCCTGCCCGTTCCCGTGACCCCGAGGCGACCCCGGACGGAGGCGCTGACCCCTCCGAGAGCAGTCAGCGCCGCCGTCGTACGTCGAACCCCGAGGAGCTTCTGGAGGGGCTGAACGAGCCTCAGCGGCAGGCCGTGGTGCACTCCGGCACGCCGTTGCTCGTGGTGGCCGGTGCCGGGTCCGGGAAGACCCGGGTCCTCACGCGGAGGATCGCGTGGCTGATCTCCGAGCGCGATGCCCACCCTGGCTCGATCCTCGCGATCACCTTCACCAACAAGGCCGCGGCCGAGATGCGCGAGCGCGTCGAGGACCTCGTGGGGCGCCGCGCGCGGCTGATGTGGGTCTCGACCTTCCACTCCTCCTGCGTGCGCATCCTGCGCAAGGAGATCGACAAGTTCGGTTACAAGTCGTCGTTCTCGATCTACGACGCGGCCGACTCCAAGCGACTGATGACGCTGGTGCTGCGCGACCTCGAGCTCGACCCGAAGCGGTACCAGCCGCGCGCGGTGCTCAACTGGGTCTCCAACGCCAAGAACGAGCTGGTCGACGAGGAGCAGGCGGCCAAGGACGCCAAGAACCACCTCGAGGAGACCTACGCCGAGGCGTACGCCGTCTACCAGCGCCGGCTGCGCGAGGCCAACGCCCTCGACTTCGACGACCTGATCATGACGACGGTCCACCTGTTCCGCGCCTTCCCGCAGGTGCGGGAGACCTACCGACGTCGCTTCCGGCACGTGCTCGTCGACGAGTACCAGGACACCAACCACGCGCAGTACGCCTTGATCCGTGAGCTGTGCGGCCACGTCGAACCGGCCGACGACGCCGGTGTGGACCCCTCGGAGCTGATGGTCGTCGGTGATGCCGACCAGTCGATCTACGCCTTCCGCGGCGCCAACATTCGCAACATCCTGGCCTTCGAGGAGGACTTCCCCGAGGCGCGCACCATCCTGCTGGAGCAGAACTACCGCTCCACCCAGACGATCCTGACCGCGGCGAACTCCGTGATCAGCAAGAACGCCGGCCGCAAGCCCAAGAACCTCTGGTCCGACGCGGGTGAGGGCGAGCGGATCGTCGGCTACGTCGCCGACGACGAGCACGACGAGGCCAGGTTCGTCGCCGACGAGGTGGACCGGCTCACCGACTCGGGTGCGGCCCGACCCGGCGACGTCGCGGTGTTCTACCGCACCAACGCGCAGTCGCGTGTGTTCGAGGAGGTGTTCATCCGCGTCGGCCTGCCCTACAAGGTCGTGGGCGGGGTGCGCTTCTACGAGCGCAAGGAGGTCAAGGACGCTCTCGCCTATCTGCGCATGCTGGCGAACCCCGCGGACGAGATCTCGCTGCGGCGCATCCTCAACGTTCCCAAGCGGGGCATCGGCGACCGCGCCGAGGCCTGTGTCGAGGCGCTGGCCTCCCGGGAGCGGATCAGCTTCTGGGACGCGCTCGTGCGGGCCGAGGAGGCGCCCGGCATCGCGAGCCGGTCACTCAACTGCATCCGCTCCTTCGTCGGGATGGTCCAGGAGCTCCAGTCGATCGTGGAGGCCGGCGAGCGTCCTGACGTGGTGCTCGAGGAGGTGCTCGGGCGCAGCGGCTACCTCAAGGAGCTCGAGGACTCCGACGACCCGCAGGACGAGACCCGCGTGGAGAACCTCGCCGAGCTCGTCGCCGTGGCCCGCGAGTTCGCCGACTCCCTCGAGAGCGACGACACCTCGAGCCTCGGTGAGTTCCTGGAGCGGGTCGCGCTCGTCGCGGACGCCGACCAGATCCCGGACCAGCCGGGGGAGGACGACGACACCGGGATGGTCACGCTGATGACCTTGCACACCGCGAAGGGCCTCGAGTTCCCCACCGTCTTCCTCACCGGGCTGGAGGACGGGGTCTTCCCGCACATGCGCTCGCTGGGGGACCAGACCGAGCTGGAGGAGGAGCGCCGGCTGGCCTACGTCGGCCTGACGCGCGCACGCGAGCGGCTCTACGTCTCCCGCGCCATCGTGCGCTCCGCATGGGGTGCGCCCTCGCACAACCCCGCCTCGCGCTTCGTCGACGAGCTCCCGGTGGACCTCGTGGACTGGAAGCGGACCGAGTCGGCCCAGACGTCCTGGAACCGTCCGGTCGCCCCGTCCTTGGGGCAGCGCTCCTCCGGCGTGGAACGCCGGTTCGGCACTGCAGCGATCCGCGCGGACTCCTCGACGAAGTCGAAGAAGACCCGGGCCGTCCCTTCCCTGTCGCCCGGCGACCGAGTCGTGCACGACAGCTTCGGCATGGGCAGCGTCGTCTCGCTCGAGGGATCGGGGGAGAACGCCGTCGCCTCGATCGACTTCGGCTCGGGCGGGGTCAAGAGACTGCTGCTGCGCTACGCACCCGTCGACAAGCTCTGAGCAGGAGGCGGGTCCGGCACACGGTGGCGGACCCGTGATCCGCTCGCGGGGTCTCGGCGAGCGGCCGGGAGAGGGTTACGGCGTGATGCCGTGCGCGACGAACGCCGCGTAGGGGTCGACCGGGTCGCCCGCGCCGGGGCGCACCTCGATGTGCAGGTGCGGGCCGGTGACGTTGCCGGTGGCGCCCACGAGTCCGACCTGCTCGCCGCCCGTGACGCTCTCGCCGACACCGACGCTGAAGGCGGAGAGGTGGCAGTACCAGATCTCGGTGCCGTCCTCGAGCGCGAGCACGACGCGGTTGCCGTAGGCGCCGGCGTACTCGACCGAGCGGATCGTGCCGTTGGCCACGGCGACGGCGGGCGTTCCGGTGGGACCGGCGAAGTCGAGGCCTGTGTGCGTGCTGGCCCAGAGGCCCGAGGACTCGCCGAACCCGGCGGTCAGGTGGTAGCCGGCCATGGGCAGGTGCCAGGCGTTCGCAGCGATCTCGCCGGCGTACTGCTCGGCGCTCGCGGCGAGCTCGGCGAGGGCGGCGTTGCGCTGCTGGGCCTGCGCCTCGACGGCCTCCTGGAGGTCCTCGTCGGTGGCGTCCTCGAGTGCACCGCGCTGCGAGTCACGGCTCACGGCCTGGGCGCGGTCCTTCATCTCGAGGCTCGAGAGACCGTCGCTGGTGCCGGTCATGGCGCTCGCCGGGGTGAACATCTTGGTGCTGTCCGCGGCAGCGAGCTCCTGCGAGCCACCCGAGACGGTGACGGCACCAGTCGCCGCGATCACCAGGGCGGCGGCGCCGACGGCGGTGGGGGCAGAGGGCAGAAGAGCGAAGAAGCCCTTGGGGGAGCGTGTCGTGCTCCGAGCGGCGACGCGGGACGAGTCCGGCGTGCTCGCAGAGCGGGCCGCGGTCCGGGCGGCGGCAGCGGGGGCGGGAGTCAGGTCCTGCTTGCTACGGGACCGGGTGGCGGCCTTTCGTGCGGAGCGAGAGGGCTTGACCGCCTTGCGCTTGCCGCCGGTGCTGGGCGTCGCAGGCGCGGGAGAGGCGAGCTCGGAGCCGTCGGTGGTGTCCGAATGCGCGGCTGAGTGCCTCACAGCGCGGTGGTTTGCCACGAACGGATTCCTTACGTCGATGTGCACGCAGCGCCCCACCATAACGGACGAGTCGGTGGATCTCACCTAAGGGTGCACAGATGTGGAGGGACTCACATCAATTGCCGACACCCCCGCATGTCAGCCGGATTGCTCCCGTGTCGACCGTCACCGGCGGCGCCGGCGAATGCCTGCCTTGTCTTCCTTGTCTTGTTTTCCCGAACTACCCAGCGCTCAGCGTTCCCGGCAGCTCGCTCGCGCAACCCCCGGTCTAGTCGTGCGTCTGGTCGCAGACCCGGGCGTGTCGGCTACTCTGCGCTCAGGAAGTTCTCATCCGAGGCAGCCCCTGCTCGTCAAGCGGTGGGGTGCCCGGCACAGTCAAGGTGGTGGCAGTTCAGATGGTGGCTCCGATCCGGATCGTGGTGGCGAAGCCCGGGCTCGACGGACACGACCGCGGTGCGAAGGTCGTCGCCCGCGCTCTGCGCGACGCCGGCTTCGAGGTGATCTACACCGGCCTGCACCAGACCCCGGAGCAGATCGTGGAGACCGCGATCCAGGAGGACGCCGACGTCATCGGCCTCTCGGTCCTCTCCGGCGCCCACATGACGCTGTTCAAGCGCGTCATCGAGCTGCTCGACGAGCGGGAGGCGCGCGACATCGTGGTCTTCGGGGGCGGCATCATCCCCGAGGGCGACATCCCGCCGCTGGAGCAGGCAGGCGTCGCCAAGGTGTTCACCCCCGGCGCCACCACCACCGAGATCGTGGGCTGGGTCCGGGAGAACGTCACCGACGCCACGGTCGAGGCCTAGTCCGCAGCTCCGTCCGGGCGACGAGGGACGCTGCGTCGTCCCTCGGTCGCCTCCTCGTGTGCCGCCAGCACTGGTCCCGCGTGCCTCCGAGTGGTCCCGCGCCCGGGTGTGTGAGGGACCCGACGTGGTCGTGATGCCGGTTACAGGTCTATGGTCGGGCCTGGAAAATCCACCCTTGCGCTGCCCGTTCGTCGGGCGTGCCGCGAGGGAGACGTGGGAAACCGAATAGGACGGGCCTAACCGTGGACTTGATGGAGTACCAAGCGAAGGAGCTCTTCGCGAAGCATGACGTGCCGGTGACCGTCGGCACCGTTGTGGAGAAGGCCGAGGACGCCGCTGCTGCAGCGGAGTCGCTCGGGGGCCGGGTCGTCGTGAAGGCGCAGGTCAAGACCGGTGGACGCGGGAAGGCCGGCGGCGTGAAGCTGGCCGCGAACCCCGACGAGGCGGTTGCCCGGGCGCAGGACATCCTCGGGATGGACATCAAGGGCCACACGGTCCACCGCGTGCTGATCGCACCGACCGCCGAGATCGCCGAGGAGTACTACTTCTCCTTCCTCGTCGACCGCGCCAACCGCAACTACCTCTGCATCGCGAGCATCGAGGGCGGCGTCGAGATCGAGGAGGTCGCCAAGACCAACCCCGACGCGGTCGCGAAGATCTCGATCGACCCGGGCACCGGCGTCGACGACGCCAAGGCCGCCGAGATCGTCGCCGCGACGCGCTTCCCGGCCGAGGTCGCCGACGAGGCCACGACGGTCATCAAGAAGCTGTGGGACGTCTTCATCAAGGAGGACGCCTCCCTGGTCGAGGTCAACCCGCTGGTCCGTCTCGGTGACGGCCACCTCGACGCCCTCGACGGCAAGGTCACGCTCGACGCCAGCGCCGACTTCCGTCACGAGGACCACGCGCGGTTCGACATCGCAGAGACCGACGCCGGCGGCCAGCTCGAGGCCGAGGCCAAGGCCAAGGGCCTCAACTACGTCAAGCTCGACGGCGAGGTCGGGATCATCGGCAACGGCGCCGGTCTCGTCATGTCGACCCTCGACGTCGTCGCGTACGCCGGGGAGAAGCACGCCGGCGTGAAGCCCGCCAACTTCCTGGACATCGGCGGCGGTGCCTCCGCACAGGTGATGGCCAACGGCCTGCACATCATCCTGGGTGACCCGCAGGTCAAGAGCGTGTTCGTCAACGTCTTCGGCGGCATCACCGCCTGCGACGCCGTCGCGGACGGCATCGTGCACGCCCTCGACCTGCTGGGCGACGAGGCGAACAAGCCGCTCGTGGTCCGGCTCGACGGCAACAACGTCGAGGAGGGGCGCCGCATCCTGAACGAGGCGAACCACCCGCTGGTGACGATGGTGGACACGATGGACGGTGCGGCCGACCGCGCCGCCGAGCTCGCGGCCGGTAAGTGAGGGACTGAGAAACCATGGCAATTTTCCTCAACGAGAACAGCAAGGTCGTCGTCCAGGGCATGACCGGCTCGGAGGGCCAGAAGCACACCCGCCGGATGATCGCCTCGGGCACCGAGGTCGTCGGTGGTGTGAACCCCCGCAAGGCCGGTGAGAGCGTCGACTTCGACGGCAACGAGGTCCCCGTGTTCGGCACGGTGGCCGAGGCCATGGAGAAGACCGGCGCCGACGTGTCGGTCGTCTTCGTGCCGCCCGCCTTCACCAAGGCCGCGGTCGTCGAGGCCGTCGACGCCGGCATGCCGCTCGTCGTCGTCATCACCGAGGGCGTCCCGGTGCACGACACCGCCGAGTTCTTCGCCTACGCCCAGTCGAAGGGCACGACCCGCATCATCGGGCCCAACTGCCCCGGCCTGATCAGCCCCGGCAAGTCGAACGCGGGCATCATCCCCGCCGACATCACCAAGGGCGGTCGCATCGGTCTGGTGTCCAAGTCGGGCACGCTGACCTACCAGATGATGTACGAGCTGCGGGACTTCGGCTTCTCGTCGGCGGTCGGCATCGGCGGAGACCCGATCATCGGCACCACCCACATCGACTGCCTCCAGGCGTTCCAGGACGACCCGGAGACGGACGCGATCGTGATGATCGGCGAGATCGGCGGCGACGCCGAGGAGCGCGCCGCGGCGTACATCAAGGACAACGTGACCAAGCCGGTCGTCGGCTACGTCGCCGGGTTCACCGCTCCCGAGGGCAAGACGATGGGCCACGCCGGTGCCATCGTCTCCGGCTCGTCCGGCACCGCCCAGGCCAAGAAGGAGGCCCTCGAGGCCGTGGGCGTGAAGGTCGGCAAGACGCCGTCCGAGACCGCCCAGCTCATGCGCGAGGTTCTCGAGAGCCTCTGAGGCTCCGCGGCCTCGGCCGCGACGAACCAGCGCGAAGGCCGCCGCACCCCTCGAGGTGCGGCGGCCTTCGTCGTTCGTACGCCGCCTCCTCGGCGACGCGGGATCAGGTGACGCGGTTGCGAGTGAGGTACTCCTCCCGCGCGAACTCCTCGTCCGCGACGACCGCGACGAGGTGCTCCACCGCGTCGTGGACGTCCGCGTGGCTGACGTAGAGCGGGGCGAAACCGAAACGGGCGATGTCCGGGGTCCGGAAGTCGCCCACGACCCCACGGGCGATCAGCGCCTGGACGATCCCGTAGGCGTGCTCGTGGCGCAGCGACACCTGGCTTCCCCGGCGACCGTGCTCGCGCGGCGTGACCACCTCGAACGCGCCAGGCAGGCGGAGCTCGACGAGCTCGATGAAGTAGTCGGTCAACGACAGCGACGTGGCGCGAAGATCGGCCGGGTCGACGCCCTCGAACACGTCCAGTGCCGCGTCCAGCGCCGAGAGGGCCAGGATCGGCGGCGTCCCCGAAGCCAGCCGCCCGACGCCCTTGACAGGCTCGTAGTCGAGCTCCATGTCGAAGGGGCGGGCATGCCCCATCCAGCCCGACAGCGGCTGGTCGATGGTGTCCTGGTGCTGCGGTGCGACGTACATGAAGGCAGGGGACCCCGGCCCGGCGTTGAGGTACTTGTAGCTGCACCCGACGGCGAAGTCTGCCTGGGCGGCCACCAGGTCGACCGGGACCGCACCCGCGGTGTGGCAGAGGTCCCAGAGCATGAGCGCTCCCGCCGCGTGGGCGGCGGCGGTCACCGCCCCGGCGTCGAACATCGCGCCGGTGCGGAAGTCCACGTGCGTCAGGCAGACCAGGGCCACGCGCTCGTCGAACGTCTCCTCGACCTTTGCGGACTCCGCCCACCGCAGCTCCATGTCGAGCATCCGCGCGACGCTGGCGGCGATGTAGCCGTCGGTCGGGAAGGTCCCACGCTCCACCACGATCACGTCCCGTCCGGGGCGGAGACGGCACGCGGCGACCATCGTCTTGAACAGGCTCACGCTGGTGCTGTCGCTCACCCAGACCGAGCCCGGCGGCAGCCCGACGAGCGCCGCGACCCGGTCGCCGACCCTGCCGGGCAAGCCGATCCAGTCCGCGGTGTTCCAGGAGGCGATCAGGCCACGGCCCCACTCCTCGGCGACCACCGAGCCGACCCGCTCGCTGACGGACCGGGGCTGGGCGCCGAGCGAGTTCCCGTCGAGGTACACCACGCCCTCGGGCAGGGAGAAGAGCTCGCGACGGTCACGGAGCGGGTTGGCGGCGTCGAGCTCCTCGGCCCGGGCGCGTGAGGCGGGGTCGGTCATGCACCCGACCCTAGTGCTCATTCCAGCTCGGCGAGGCGCTGCCCGGCCCGCAGCAGCAGCGACCGGAACGACGACGTGGACAGGTCGGCCTTGCCGGCGGGGACGAGCGTCAGCTGCGCGACCGAGGCTCCCCGGCGTACGAACCCGACGTCGTAGACGACCAGGCGACGGGCGGACAGCTCGGTGTGCAGGCGCCACGTCGAGCCGTCCATCCGGTCGGCGTCGGCCGCGCCCGCAGCCACGATCTCGGTGGCCAGGTCGCGATCCTCGCACTTGGCGAAGCGACCGCGGATGGTCTTCATGAACTTCGCCGCGGACTTGGCGGACTTGAACGTCCCGTAGGTCTCGGTGAGCCCGAAACGGTCGGGGAGCTTGGCCTCCGGCACCAGGAAGGTGCGGGTCCGGTACCCGCTGGCCCCGGCCTTGCGGAAGTCGGCGCGGTCGCAGGACGTCGCGGCCGGGTTCTTCCCGGCAGGTGCGGGGGTCGTGCCGACCCAGGGGCGGCCGACGCCGCTGAGCGGAGGCAGGTCGACCGTCGCGAGCAGGCCCGGTGCCTCGCCCGAGGGGGGAGGGTTGGAGAACTCGAGCTGCGGCTTGCCGCCGCAGTCGGCCAGGCCGGCGCGCTCGCACAATGCGGTGGAGGCGACGCCCAGGGTCTTGGCCACCTGGGGCGGGTTGGGGGCGCCGCCGCCGGCCGACTCGACGACCGACGTCGTGACCACCTGTCCGACCTGCGCGACCGCGACGGAGTACGTCGTCCGCGGCAGGGACCAGGACTCCAGCTCCAGGACGGCCGCGTGCTCGGCGACGCCGGTCACGTCGAAGACCCGCCGCAGGTGGACCTTGCCCTCCTTGCAGCCGGTGAACCAGTCGAGGACGGTGCTGTACGTCGTGGCGGCGTCGTCCACGCTCCGCGAGATCTCGACCGCCTGGGTGTTCGTGCGCACGCCTCCGCCACCGGGCGCCTTCGTCACGCGAACGATCCCTCCGAGGCCCTCGGGGTCGGCGAAGCGCTGACGCTGGCACACGTAGTTGATGCCTTCGCCCCCGGTGTTGTCGTCCGTGCGCGACACCCGCCACCGCGCACGCGGGTCGAGGCGGTGCACGTCCTTGGGGGTGAGCAGGTCGTCGGCCGAGGGGAGCTTCGACTCCTCGACGGGAGGGGCGCTCGAGGACGGCTCTTCCGCCGGTGCCGCGACGGAGTCCGCCGAGGCGGTTTCGCCTTCGGGGGACTCGTGGGCGAAGGCACCGGTGCCGACGGCGAGGAACACGACGGACGCCGCTGCGGCGCCCGTGTGGGTGCGGCGCCTGTTGCGTCCTTCGCGACGCACGGCGGCGGCGCGGGGGAGGGTGGCGCTGCCGGCCGCGTCGGCGAGGCTCATCAGGTGTGGGCGCACCGCCTCGGGGTCGATCTCCAGCGCCGTCGCGAACGCCTGTGCGGCTGATCGGTGCTGGCGGGCGAGAGTCTCCTGGGTGAGGCTGAGGTCGCGGGCGCCCACGTCGAGGGGAACCCCGGCGATCTCGACCATGATCAGCGCGCGGCGCTCAGCCATCGGGATCTTGTGCAGCGCGTCGAGGATCCGGCGGTCCTCGGTCGACAGGTCACGGGTGCGCTGCCACAGCCGGGCGGTGTGCCGACGCTGTGCCTGCGCCCAGGCGCGGGGGCGGACCCAGTCGCGGCGGTCGTCGTACCCCTTGACCTTCCGCCAGTGGTGCCAGGCTGCCACGTAGCTGTCCCGGACGGCGCGCTGCGCCGCCGCGAGGTCCCCGGTGAGGGCGAACGTCTGGTGGACGAGGGCACGCCGGTACTTCAGGTAGAAGGAGTCGAACTGCTCCTCCGCGCGCATGTGCCGCCCCTCCTCGCGTGCCGACCAACCTGGAACGGTACCCGCCGGAGGCGCCGGACGAACCTCCGGGTGAGGTGAGCGCCCTGTGACGCGCGCCTCGTGCGGCGTGGGAGCGTGATCGCCGCGCACCCGTCCACGAAGATCGGCAGGATGACCGACCTGCTGAGCACTGATACCCGACGTGCCGCCTCCGGGACCGGTGGGCGCCTCGGCCGGGCGACCCCTCGCGGTCACCGCCGTGGTCGGGGGCGTCGCCTCGGCGGGAATCACTCTGGCGCTGTCCTCGGCCGTGGCCCTGGCCGGATGGTTCGCCGCCGACGCCGGCAGGTACGGCGACACCCGTGACGCGGTCCGCGTGGGAGCCGACGCGTGGCTGCTGGCTCACGGCGCGGGCCTGAGCCTCGAGACCGCGACCGTCACGCTGGCGCCGCTCGCTCTCACGCTCCTGTGCGTCGTCGTGGCGTTCCGCGTCGGCGCATGGGCGGCGCGGACCTCCAACGTGGGCGGGAGCCCCGAGGACCTGCGCGCCGCGCTGACGGGTGCGGTGCTCCAGGCGACCGTGTACGCCGTCGGCGCGCTCCTCGTCGCCGTGGCCACCAGCGACCCCCGTGCCGAGGCCGGGCTGCTCCACGCCCTCGGGGGAGCGTTCGTGCTCTCCCTCGTCGCGGGAGGGGGCGGCGTGCTGGCCGGTGCCGGACAGGCGCGCGCGCTGATGGGGCGGGCGCCTGCGCGCGTGCGCTCGGTGGTGCTCGGTGCCGCCTCGACGGTGCTGCTGATGCTTGCCGCGGCGAGCTTCCTGGTGGCGGCCGCCCTCGTCGCGGACTTCGGTACTGCGGCGACGGTGCTCTCGCGGCTCCACACCGACGGGCCGGGCGGGCTGATGTACACGCTCGTCGGCGTGCTCTTCGTCCCCAACGCGGTGCTGCTGGGGGCCGCCTACCTGCTCGGGCCCGGCTTCGCCGTCGGGACCGGGACCGTCGTGTCGCCGACAGCCGTCCTGCTCGGCCCCGTGCCCGCCTTCCCGCTCCTCGCGGCCCTGCCCGGCGACGGGGCGACCCCGGGCTGGACCACCGCCCTGCTCGGACTGCCGGTGCTCCTCGCGTTCGTGGGATCCCTGCTCGCCGCCCGCGCGGTTCCGCCGACCCGGCTCGACTCCGGGGCGCTGCGAGGGCTCGTGACCGGTCTCGCGGCCGCACTGCTCCTGACGCTGCTCGTCCTGCTCGCGGGCGGGGCCGCAGGGCCAGGTCGCATGAGCGACGTCGGCGCAGACCTCTGGAGCGTGCTCTCCAGGGCAGCGGTCTCCCTTGGTGGGGGTGGTCTCCTCGGCGGCCTCCTCGGGGCGTGGTGGGCGCGCCGCTCCGGGCCCGCCGCGTCCTAGCCGACGGGACCGTGCCCGGCGCCGCCTCACCCGCTCGGTAGCCTGTCCGCGTGCCCCCCACCACGCCGAGCGGCCAGGGCCGCGCCGTGTCCGTCCACCCGCGTCGACCTGCGCGGGTGGTCGTGCTCGTCTCCGGGGCAGGGACGAACCTCCAGGCCCTCATCGACGCCGCGGAGGATCCGGCGTACGGCGTCTCGGTGGTCGCGGTGGGCGCGGACCGGGACGGCATCGAGGGGCTCGCCCGGGCCGAGCGCGCCGGCATCCCCACCTTCGTGCTGCGGGTCAAGGACTTCGAGACCCGCAGCGACTGGGACCGCGCGCTCGCCGAGACGTGCGCGCAGCACGATCCCGACCTGGTCGTCCTCGCGGGCTTCATGAAGCTCACCGGCGAGGCGTTCCTCGAGGCGTACGGCGGCCGCTGCGTCAACACGCACCCCGCGCTCTCTCCGTCGTTCCCGGGGATGCACGGCCCGGCCGACGCGCTCGCCTACGGCGTCAAGGTCACCGGCGCCACCCTCTTCGTCGTCGACGCCGGTGTCGACACCGGCCCCATCGTCGAGCAGACGGTGGTCCGGGTCGAGGACGTCGACGACGTCGAGTCGCTGCACGAGCGCATCAAGGTCGCCGAGCGGGAGATGCTCGTGACCTGCGTGGGCCGGATGGCCCGAGAAGGATTCACCATCACCGACAGGAAGGTCCGGTTCGGCACGTGACGACCCAGCAGCAGGGACGGAAGCAGATCAGGCGGGCGCTCGTCTCCGTCTACGACAAGACCGGACTCGAGGAGCTCGTGACGGGGCTGCACCAGGCCGGAGTCGCGATCGTCTCGACCGGCTCGACGGCCGGCCGGATCGCCGACGCGGGCGTACCCGTGACCAAGGTGGAGGAGCTGACCGGGTTCCCCGAGTGCCTCGACGGCCGGGTCAAGACCCTCCACCCGAAGGTGCATGCCGGAATCCTCGCCGACCTGCGGCTGGACACCCACCGCGAGCAGCTCGAGGAGCTCGGCGTCGAGCCGTTCGACCTCGTCGTGTCGAACCTGTACCCCTTCACCGAGACCGTCGCCTCCGGCGCCGCTCCGGACGAGTGCGTCGAGCAGATCGACATCGGTGGCCCCTCGATGGTCCGTGCCGCCGCCAAGAACCACCCGAGCGTCGCGATCGTCACCTCACCCGCTCGCTACTCCGACGTGCTCGCCGCGGTGGAGCAGGGCGGGTTCACCCTCGAGGAGCGGCAGGCGCTCGCCGCCGAGGCCTTCGTGCACACTGCGACGTACGACGTGGCCGTCGCGAGCTGGATGGGCAACGTGCTCACCGACACCTCCGAGGGCACCGGTTTCCCCGCCTGGATGGGCGCCACCTGGGACCGCGGCGCGGTGCTGCGCTACGGCGAGAACCCCCACCAGCGGGCGGCGCTCTACACCAACGGCGACACGCGACAGCCCGGCCTGGCCCAGGCCCGCCAGCTGCACGGCAAGGAGATGTCCTACAACAACTTCGTCGACGCCGACGCGGCCCGCCGTGCGGCGTACGACTTCGACGAGCCGGCCGTGGCCGTCATCAAGCACGCCAACCCGTGCGGCATCGCCGTGGGCGCTGATGTCGCGGAGGCGCACCGGAAGGCCCACGCCTGCGACCCGCTCTCGGCGTTCGGCGGCGTGATCGCCACCAACGTGCCGGTCAGCAAGGCGATGGCCGAGCAGGTCGCCGAGATCTTCACCGAGGTCGTGGTCGCGCCGGGCTTCGAGGACGGCGCTGTCGAGGTGCTCACGAGCAAGAAGAACATCCGGCTGCTGGAGTGCGCGCCGCTGCCGCGCGGCGGCGTGGAGATGCGCCCGATCTCCGGGGGGCTGCTGCTCCAGGCGCGCGACGCCGTCGACGCGACCGTCGAGGAGGGTGGCGACGACCCGTCGTCGTGGCGTCTGGTCTCCGGCGAACCCGCCTCGAAGGAGGTGCTGGCCGACCTCGCCTTCGCCTGGAAGGCCTGCCGCTCGGTGAAGTCCAACGCGATCCTGCTCGCCTCCGACGGCGCCTCGGTAGGCGTCGGCATGGGCCAGGTCAACCGGGTCGACTCCGCACGACTCGCCGTCTCCCGGGCAGGAGACCGCGCCGCCGGTTCGGTCGCGGCGTCCGACGCGTTCTTCCCGTTCCCGGACGGTTTGCAGATCCTCGTCGACGGCGGCGTGAAGGCGGTCGTGCAGCCGGGTGGGTCGGTGCGTGACGAGGAGGTCGTCGAGGCGGCCCAGAAGGCCGGGGTGACGATGTACCTCACCGGGACGCGCCACTTCTTCCACTGACCGACGACTCACCGCGAACGGACTGGTCCCGCGGGACGCGGCGCCCCGTGCCTGCGGAGGACCGGCGGTTGCCTGCCCGAGCGCGGGCGACCGCGTGAAAGGATGACGCCGTGACGGCAAAGATTCTGGACGGCAAGAAGACCGCTGCGGCGATCAAGTCCGAGCTGACCGAGAGGGTCGGCGCCCTGGGCGAGCAGGGGGTCGTTCCCGGTCTCGCCACGATCCTCGTCGGCGACGACCCAGGCAGTCGCTGGTACGTCGCGGGCAAGCACCGTGACTGCGCCGAGGTCGGCATCCACTCGATCCGGGTGGACCTGCCGGAGGACGCCGCCCAGAGCGAGGTAGAGGAGGCCATCGCCTCCCTCAACGCCGATCCCGCCTGCACGGGCTACATCGTCCAGCTCCCGCTGCCCAAGCACATGGACGAGAACCAGGTCCTCGGGCTGATCGATCCTGCCAAGGACGCCGACGGCCTGCACCCGACCAACCTCGGCTGGCTGGTGCTGGGCAAGGACGCCCCGCTTCCGTGCACGCCCAACGGCATCGTCGAGCTGCTGCGGCGCCACGACGTCCCGATCGCGGGGGCCGAGGTGTGCGTCGTCGGTCGCGGTGTCACGGTGGGGCGTCCCCTCGGGCTGCTGCTGACCCGTCGCAGCGAGAACGCCACCGTCACGCTGTGCCACACAGGCACGAAGGAGCTGGCCAAGCACGTCCGGGAGGCCGACATCGTCGTCGCCGCGGCGGGTGTCACCGGCATCATCACCGGCGACATGGTCAAGCCGGGCGCGGCCGTGCTCGACGTGGGCGTCTCCCGTGACGCCGACGGCAAGATCGCCGGCGACGTCGCCCCGGACGTGTACGACGTCGCGGGTTGGGTCTCGCCGAACCCGGGCGGTGTCGGCCCCATGACCCGCGCCATGCTGCTGTCCAACATCGTTCACGCGGCCGAGCAGTCGCTCACCGCCTGAGCGCGAGAGTGGTGAAAGAGGACGGCCACGACCGGCGGCCACAGACCTTCGGTGGAGGGGTGTACCTCGTCGTCGTCACGACGGCGCTGACGGGGCTCGCCATCACGGTCGCCGGCGCCTGGCGCACCGGTGTCGTCTGGATGGGCGTCGGGCTGCTCTTCGGCGGCTTCGCCCGGTTGGTGCTCCCTGAGCGCAGGGCCGGCATGCTGCGCGTGCGCCGCAAGGGCTCCGACGTCGTGATGCTGCTCGCCGCCGGCATCACCTTGATCGTGCTGGCCGTCGTCGTACCCGACCAGCCGTCCTGACCCGCGCCGAGTCGGCAGAAGTGCGGCGCTGATTCTGGTCGAGTCGGCAGAAGTGCCGCGGCGCTTCTGCCGACTCGGCGCCTGTGCGGGCAGCACTTCTGCCGACTCGGCGGAGAACGAGGGACGCCGCCGTCGCCTTCCGGCGACGACGGCGTCTCGTCGTGTCTGGTGCGGGAGCGGCCTCAGATCAGGCCGAGCTCCGTCACAGCGGAACGCTCCTCGGCGAGCTCCGCCGTGCTGGCGTCGATCCGGCCGCGGGAGAACTCGTCGATCTCCAGGCCCTGGACGATCTCCCAGTCACCGTTCTTCGTGGTGACGGGGAAGGAGGAGATGAGGCCCTCGGGGACGCCGTACGAGCCGTCGGAGACGACCGCCATCGAGACCCAGTCGTCCGCCGCGCTGCCGGTCAGCCAGTCGCGGGCGGCGTCGATGGTGGCGGAGGCGGCGCTGGCGGCGGAGGAGGAGCCCCGCGCCTCGATGATCGCGGCGCCGCGCTTGGCGACGGTCGGGATGAAGTCGTTCTCGATCCAGGCCTGGTCGCCCACGACCTCGGCGGCGTTCCGGCCGGCGATCTCGGCGTGGAAGATGTCGGGGTACTGGGTGGCGGAGTGGTTGCCCCAGATCGTCATCTTCTTGATGTCGGTGACAGGCGCGCCGGTCTTGGCGGCCAGCTGCGACATCGCGCGGTTGTGGTCGAGGCGGGTCAGCGCGCTGAAGCGGTCCTTCGGGATGTCGGGCGCATTGGTCATCGCGATGAGCGCGTTGGTGTTGGCCGGGTTGCCGGTGACGCCGATGCGTACGTCGTCCGCGGCGACCTCGTTGAGGGCCTTGCCCTGGGCGGTGAAGATCGCGCCGTTCGCTTCGAGCAGGTCGCCGCGCTCCATGCCCTTGGTACGGGGGCGGGCACCGACGAGGAGTGCGAGGTTGGTGCCGTCGAAGATCTTGTTCGGGTCGTCGCCGATCTCCACACCGGCCAGGCCCGGGAACGCACAGTCGTCGAGCTCCATGACGACGCCCTCGAGCGCCTTGAGCGCCGGGGTGATCTCCAGCAGCCGGAGCTCGACCGGGGTGTCCGGACCGAGCAGGGCGCCGCTGGCGATGCGGAAGAGCAGGCTGTAGCCGATCTGGCCGGCCGCGCCGGTGACGGCGACCTTGACGGGGGTGTTGCTCACGACGACTCCTTGTTTCTGGTCTGGGCGCACTCGTGCGCAGGTGACGCACGGGGAACGATCTGACGCTAGCAGCGCCTCGCAGCAGGCTCGACCGCTGGGTTGTCAGGCGGGACGAGCTCAGGTGGGATCCCGGGCGGCCGCTTCCACGGGCCGCGCCGCGCCGACGAGAGGTCCGGACGAACCGGGCGCTCAGCCCTCGGTGGCCACCTCGAGCGGGGCAGCGGGGGCGGGCTTCCCGAGGAGGCGGGAATAGGTGTAGCCGGCGATCAGAGCGCCTATCGGTGGCGCCACGAAGAACAGCCAGACCTGCCCCATGGCGTCGCCTCCCGCGAAGAGCGCGGGTCCGAGCGACCGGGCGGGGTTCACCGACGTGTTGGTCACGGGGATGCTCACGAGGTGGATCAGGGTCAGTGTCAGCCCGATCGCCAGGGGCGCGAAGCCCTTGGGAGCCCGGGTGTCGGTCACGCCGAGGATGACGTAGAGGAAAACCGCGGTCAGCACGACCTCGGCGACGAAGCACGCGAGGAGCCCGTAGCCACCGGGGGAGCGGTCGCCGTACCCGTTCGTGGCGAAGCCGGACTCGGAGGCGGAGAAGCCCGGCTGTCCGGAGGCGATGAGCAGCAGCACCGCCGCCGCGACGATCGCGGCCACGAACTGGGTGAGGATGTAGTTCACGGAGTCCCGCCAGCGGAACCGGCCGGCGGCGGCGAGGCCGACGGTGATGGCCGGGTTGAAGTGTCCCCCGGAGACGTGACCCACGGCGTAGGCCATCACCACGACGGTGAGCCCGAAGGCGAAGGCGACGCCGAGGAAGCCGATGCCGAGCAGCACCCCGTCGCTGAGGAAGCCGGACGCCAGGACGGCCGCGCCGCAGCCGCCGAGGACCAGCACGAACGTGCCCAGGAACTCGGCCGCGAGCCGCTGGGCGTTCGTGGGCTCCGGGATGCCCGCGTCCCCGGGCGGTGTCGCGGTCGGCGGGTCGGGCTGAGCCTGCTCGGCCATGGCGGCCTCCTCGCGGTGCGAAGTGTTCGGACCCTGGCTCTCACGCTAGGACCGGAGCGCGTCGGGTGAGGAGGGATCGGGGAAAGTCCCGCTGCGGTCGATGCGCCGGATGGACCGCCCTCGCCCGAATCTGCCCGAGCGTGCAGGATGGGGGTCGCGGCCGAAGCGGGGCCGCGCATGAGATATCTTGACGTCAAGAAACCTCTCGAAGTCGGAACGGAGCCCCGGTGACGGACTCGAAGATCATCTACACGCACACCGATGAAGCGCCCATGCTGGCCACCTACTCGTTCCTGCCGGTCATCGAGGCCTACGCCTCCACGGCGGGCGTGGCCGTCGAGACCCGGGACATCTCCCTGGCCGGGCGCATCATCGCCAGCTTCCCCGAGCGCCTGACGGCCGAGCAGCGCATCGACGACGCGCTGGCCGAGCTCGGCGAGCTGGCCAAGACGCCCGAGGCGAACATCATCAAGCTGCCCAACATCAGCGCCTCGATCCCGCAGCTGAAGGCAGCCGTCGCCGAGCTCCAGGAGCAGGGCTACGACCTCCCGGCGTACCCCGACGACCCGAAGACCGACGAGGAGCGCGACATCCGCGCCCGCTACGACAAGGTCAAGGGAAGCGCGGTCAACCCGGTTCTCCGCGAGGGCAACTCCGACCGCCGCGCGCCCGCCTCGGTCAAGCAGTTCGTCAAGAAGCACCCGCACCGCATGGGTGCCTGGTCGTCGGACTCCAAGACAAACGTCGCCCACATGCCCACCGACGACTTCCGCGCCAACGAGAAGTCCGTGGTCGTCGAGAAGGACGGGTCGCTGCGCATCGAGCTCGTCGGCGACGACGGTACGACGACGGTGCTGCGTGAGTCGGTCCCGGTGCTGGCCGGCGAGGTCGTCGACGCCACCGTCATGCGCGTCGCCGTGCTCCGGGAGTTCCTGACCGAGCAGATCGCCCGCGCGAAGGCGGAGGGAGTGCTGTTCTCGGTGCACCTGAAGGCGACGATGATGAAGGTCTCCGACCCGATCATCTTCGGCCACGTGGTCCGCGCCTTCTTCCCCAAGCTCTTCGTCGAGCACGCCGACGCCCTGGCTGCCGCCGGGGTCAGCCCGAACGACGGTCTCGGGACGCTGTTCAAGGCCATCGAGTCGCTGCCGGCGGACCAGCGCGACGCGATCGCCGCCTCGGTCAAGCAGGGCCTCGAGGAGGGCCCGGAGCTGGCCATGGTCGACTCCGACCGCGGCATCAGCAACCTTCACGTCCCCAGCGACGTCATCATCGACGCCTCGATGCCCGCGATGATCCGCACCTCGGGTCACATGTGGGGCCCGGACGGCGAGGAGGCCGACACCCTCGCGGTGATCCCGGACAGCAGCTACGCGGGGATCTACCAGGCGGTCATCGACGACTGCCGTGCCAACGGCGCCTTCGACCCGGCCACGCTGGGGACGGTGCCCAACGTCGGCCTGATGGCCCAGAAGGCCGAGGAGTACGGCAGCCACGACAAGACGTTCGAGATCCCGACGACGGGCACCGTCCGGGTCGTGGACGGCGACGGCACCGCTCTGCTCGAGCACACCGTCAGTGCGGGTGACATCTGGCGTGCCTGCCAGACCAAGGACGTGCCGATCCGCGACTGGGTGAAGCTCGCGGTCAACCGGGCTCGGGCCACCGGCTCCCCGGCGGTGTTCTGGCTCGACGCGGGTCGTGCACACGACGCCAACCTGATCGCCAAGGTCCGCGAGTACCTCACCGAGCACGACACCGAGGGCCTGCAGATCGAGATCATGGCCCCGGCCGAGGCGATGGCCTTCTCGCTGGAGCGGATCCGCCGCGGCGAGGACACCATCTCCGTCACCGGCAACGTGCTGCGCGACTACCTGACCGACCTCTTCCCGATCATGGAGCTCGGCACCAGCGCCAAGATGCTCTCGGTGGTGCCGCTGATCAACGGCGGCGGACTGTTCGAGACCGGAGCCGGCGGCTCGGCGCCGAAGCACGTCCAGCAGCTGGTGAAGGAGAACCACCTGCGCTGGGACAGCCTGGGTGAGTTCCTCGCGCTCTCGGAGAGCTTCGCCCACATGGCGAAGACCACCGACAACCCGCGGGCGCAGATCCTTGCGGACACCCTGGACCGTGCGACGGGCACGTTCCTGAACGAGAACAAGTCGCCTAGCCGCAAGGTCGGCGAGATCGACAACCGCGGTAGCCACTTCTACCTGGCGCTGTACTGGGCCAAGGAGCTCGCCTCCCAGTCCGAGGACGCCGAGCTCGCGGCGGCCTTCGCCGACCTGGCGTCGTCGCTGGAGGCCAACGAGGCGGCCATCAGCGAGGAGATGCTCGCCGTCCAGGGCTCGCCGGCGGACATCGGCGGCTACTACCGTCCCGACGACGAGAAGGCGGCCGCGGTGATGCGTCCTTCGAAGACGCTCAACGAGACCCTGGCCTCGCTCGGCTAGGGACTCTCGTCAGGAAGGCGCCACCCGCTCCGGCGGGTGGCGCCTTTCGTCTGTTCGGGGGGCGTTGGTGCGACGCGGAGACCTTCGGCGGCGACCGCCCCCACCGGCCATTCCCACCGGATCCGGTGGTCCGGACAGGTTTCGCGGCACGTGCAACGCTGATTACATGATTACAAACGAACAGCTCGAGAGGGTGCGCGGCTGGTTCACCGGCCGTCTCCCCGAGGAGTGGCAGAGCGATGCGCCCACCGTCACGGTGGACCGCGAGGAGATCACCGTCGTGCTCGCCATCGGTGACGTGCGCGTCGCGGACGATGCGAGCGCGGCCGAGGCCGCCGAGGCCAGGGCAGGGCGCGCGAAGGCGTTCCGGGAGGAGACCCGGAAGCAGCGGATGGCCATCGCCCGGGAGGCGCAGCACCGCTTCGAGCGGAAGGTCTCGTGGGGGGTCACGGTGGGGGAGCATCATGAGCTCTTCACCCACATCGCGGTGCCGGTGATGACCCGTCTGCGGCAGCCCCAGCGCCAGGTGCTCGACACTCTCGTGGACGCGGGCGTGGCGCGGTCTCGCTCCGAGGCGCTGGCCTGGTGCGTCCGGCTCGTGGGTCAGCACGCCGACGAGTGGCTCACCGAGCTGCGCGAGGCGATGACCCAGGTGGCCGACGTACGCGAGAAAGGTCCCGCGGCCTGAGCGTTCCTCCGGTGTCGCACTCCCGCCGCGTCAGTCGCGGGCGGCGCCGTCGGTCGTCAGGTGACCGCCCTGGTACTCCGTGGAGAGCAGGTCGTAGGTGATCGTGTCGCTCCAGGTCCCGTCGCGCATCGGGTTCTCCTGACGCAGCCGGCCGGTCTCCACGAAGCCGTTGACCTCCAGCACCCGACGCGAGGCGGTGTTGGTCTCGCCGACGCGGACGTGGAGCCGCCGCAGCCCCAGGCCGCCGTCTTCGACGGGTACGAACGCGTGGCGGACCACCAGGCCCAGCGCCTCGGTCATCACGCCCTGCCCTCGCGCGCCCGGGTGCGCCCAGTAGCCGATCTCGGCCTCCCTCTCCGGCTCGAGGTCGAACAGGGAGACGTTGCCCAGCAGCTCGCCGCCCTCGGGCGCCGCGATCGCCCAGGAGAGCCCGGCGGCGGTGGCCCGCTGCTCCCGGCGGTTCTCGAGGTAGGCGTGCGCGTCTGTGGCGGTGTACGGCGAGGGCATCCTGGCCAACCAGTACGACGTGCGCTCGTCCGAGCAGGCCTCCACGATCCGGGGGACGTCGCCGTCGAGGTAGTTCCGCAGCACCACCCCTCTGCCGGTGATGCGCGGCACCTCGAACCAGGGGGTGCGCGGGGCGCGCTCGTCGCCGGAGCCGAGTGCGCCGACCCAGGCGTCGCGCAGCTGACCGCGCTGGGGAAGCCACTGCCGCACCGTGCCGTCGAAGGAGAAGCCCAGCCTCCAGGCGACCTTGCGGGAGGCCCAGTTGCCCTTGTTGGCCCACCAGATGACCGTGCTGAGCTCCTTCTCGCGGAAGCCCCAGTCGAGCAGCAGCTCCAGCGCACGTACGACGTACCCGCGCCCACGTGCCCAGGGGTGCGCGCCGTACGCGACCTCCGCGCGCCGCTCGCCCTCGTTGCGCAGCGACACCGTCCCGACGAAGCGGGGCCGGCCGTCCTCGTCGGGCGCCTCGACGGCGAAGGCCCACTCCCGGTCCTCGACCCAGCCCTCGGGGATGATCCGGGTGGCGAACTCGCGGGAGGTCTCGAGCGTCGACGGGTGCGGGACGGTCGTCCACTGCAGCATGACCGAGTCGATCGCCTGCTCGTAGAGGGCCTGCACGTCGTCGTCGCGGTGCGCACGCAGCGTGACGACACCGTCGGTGAGCCGGGGGACGTCCGTCGGGAACGTCGGGGTCGATGTCATGGGCGAACCCTGCCGCTAACCGCTCAGTCGGGCAAACCCTTATCCTCGGCACCATGGCTGAAGGTCAAAGACCGTGAGCGGCACGCTCGCCAACGTCGGGCTTGTCGTCGTCTTCGTCCTCATCGGGGGCGTCTTCGCCGCTGCCGAGATCGCTCTGGTGTCCCTGCGTGACAGCCAGGTGCGCGCGCTGGCCGGCCAGAGCAAGCGCGGGCGCACCGTCGCCGAGCTCAACGAGGACCCGAACCGCTTCCTGTCGGCCGTGCAGGTCGGCGTCACGCTGGCAGGCTTCCTGTCCGCGGCGTTCGGTGGTGCCACGCTCTCCGGCGACCTCGCCCCGGTCCTGACCGGGTGGGGCCTGCCCGAGCGTTTCTCCCAGGCGGCTGCCCTGGTGCTGGTCACGGTCGCCATCTCCTACCTCTCCCTGGTCTTCGGCGAGCTGGTCCCCAAACGGCTCGCGCTCCAGCGGGCGGAGTCGTTCGCGCTCGCGCTCGGCCCGATGATCGACAAGATCTCCAAGGTCTCGCGCCCGGTCATCTGGCTGCTGTCGAAGTCCACGAACGCCGTGGTGCGGCTGGTCGGCGCTGACCCGCGCGCACAGAAGGAGCAGATGTCCGACGAGGAGCTGCGCGAGCTGGTCAACCAGCACGAGACCCTCGGCGAGGAGGAGCGGCGCATCGTCGAGGACGTCTTCGAGGCGGGGGACCGGCAGATCCGCGAGGTGATGATCCCGCGGACCGAGGTCGACTTCCTCGACGCGGGCACGCCCGTCTACAAGGCCGCGAAGTACGCCCTCACTCTGCCCCACTCGCGCTACCCGGTGACGCGCGGCTCGGTCGACGACGTGATCGGCTTCGTGCACGTGCGCGACCTGCTCGACCCGCAGATGTCCAACCGCTCCGTCCGGGTCGGCGAGCTGGCGCGCGACACGCTGGTGCTCCCTTGGACCCGCCCGATCCTCGCCGCGCTGGCGGACATGCGGCGAGAGGGCACGCACCTCGCGATGGTGGCCGACGAGTACGGCGGCACCGCCGGCATCGTCACGATGGAGGACCTCGTCGAGGAGCTGATCGGCGACATCCGCGACGAGTACGACGTGGAGGAGACCGAGACGACCCGTCACCTCGGAGGCGACGTCGAGGTGGACGGACTGCTCAACCTCGACGCCTTCGAGGACGAGACCGGGATCTGCCTGCCCGAGGGGCCCTACGAGACGGTGGCGGGCTTCCTGATGGCGCAGCTGGGGCGTCTGCCCGAGCCCGGGGACGTGGTGGACTTCGAAGGGGTCCGTCTCGTGGTCAGCGAGCTCGAGGGGCGCCGCGTGTCCCGGGTGCTCGTCACGGCCAGGGTCCCCGCTCCCGAGCCGGAGCGGACCGCGGCGGCGGAGGTGGCCGGCACGCCGATGCAGCTCGGGGAGGGGACCCGCGACGCCGGCGACGACACGCACCCTCCGGTGAACCACGACGAGACCGCGGATCCGGACCCGCTCGCCAAGGCGCAGGAGGCGCCGCGCAACACGGACCGGGCGAGCTGACCGGCGTACTCCTTTGACAGAATGCCTCCCATGTCTGAGGCCACGACCAAGCCGACCGCGCGCCCCCGGGTGCTCTCCGGGATCCAGCCGACCGCGGACTCGTTCCACTTCGGGAACTACCTCGGCGCACTGCGGCAGTGGGTGAGCCTCCAGGACGACTTCGAGCCGTTCTTCTTCATCGCCGACATGCACGCGATCACCGTCGAGCAGGACCCCAAGCTGCTGCGCGCCCGGTCGCTGCGGTCGGCGGCGCAGCTGCTGGCGATGGGCATCGACCCGGACCGGTCCGCCATCTTCATGCAGTCGCACATCGCCGCGCACGCGCAGCTCGGCTGGGTCCTGCAGTGCCTGACCGGGTTCGGTGAGGCCCGCCGGATGACGCAGTTCAAGGACAAGTCCTCCAAGGGCGGGGAGGGCGCTTCCTCGGTGGGGCTGTTCACCTACCCGATGCTCCAGGCGGCCGACATCCTGCTCTACCGGCCGCAGTACGTCCCGGTGGGGGAGGACCAGCGCCAGCACCTCGAGCTGACCCGTGACCTCGCGCAGCGCTTCAACCACCGCTACAAGAAGACCTTCCGCCTCCCGGAGCCGTTCATCCTCAAGGAGACCGCGAAGATCCTCGACCTGCAGGACCCGACCTCGAAGATGTCGAAGTCGGCCTCGTCTCCCAGCGGCATCGTCGAGATGCTCGACGACCCCAAGGTCTCGGCGAAGAAGATCCGCTCCGCCGTCACCGACTCGGGCTCCGAGATCCGGTTCGACGCCGAGGGGAAGCCCGGGATCTCGAACCTGCTCACCATCTACTCCGCGCTCACCGGGCGCACGGTCAAGGAGCTCGAGGTGGAGTACGACGGCCGCGGCTACGGCGACCTGAAGAAGGACCTCGCCGAGGTCGTCGTCGACTTCGTGACCCCGTTCCGCGACCGCACCCTGGAGCTTCTCGACGACCCCGCCGAGCTGACGGCGGTGCTCAAGAAGGGCGAGGACAAGGCTCGGGAGGTCTCCGACCGGACCCTTGCCGACGTCTACGACAGGGTCGGATTCGTCCCGGTCGATAGGTAGTGTGCGACTCGTGACGACCATCGGCGTGGCCATCGCGGTTCCCGAGCCCTGGGGTGCGAAGCTCCAGGAGTACCGCGCGTCCCTGGGTGATCCGTCGGCCCACGGCATCCCGACCCACATCACCTTGATGCCCCCCTTCGAGGTCGACGACGCCGACCTGCCGGCGATCGAGAAGCACCTCGCCGAGGCCGCCGCCACGTGCCCGGCCTTCCGGATCCACCTCCGCGGCACCGGGACGTTCCGGCCCGTCTCCCCGGTCGTGTTCATCACCGTCGTCCGCGGGATCTCCTCCTGCGAGCAGCTCGCCTTCGCCGTCCGGAGCGGGCCGCTCGCGACCGATCTCGCCTTCCCGTACCACCCGCACGTCACGGTGGCCCACCACCTCGACGACGAGCTCCTCGACCAGGCGTTCGACGAGCTCTCGGACTTCGAGTGCGACTTCGAGGCGGACCACTTCTTGCTCTACGTCCACGACGTCGAGCGCGGGTGGGAGCCGACCAGGGAGCTCGCCCTCACCGGCGCGGCGGGGTCCTGATGGCCTCGCTCAAGGAGCGCCTGTCCACCTGGATGGCCGCGCTCCGTGAGCGGCATCCCATCCTCGACCACGTCCTCGCGGCGGTGACCTACTACGGCAAGCGCAACGGCAACGCGCACGCCGGCAGCGTGACCTACTTCGGCTTCCTGTCGTTCTTTCCCCTGGTCGCGCTCGCCTTCTTCGCCGTCGGCTACATCAGCAAGGTCGCCCCCGAGGCCAGGCGCGAGCTGCTGGATGCCCTCGATGCGGTGCTCCCCGGCCTCGTCGGCACCGGTGAGGGCCAGATCCCGCTGGCCACGTTCGAGGAGTACGCCGGGACGGTCGGTCTCATCGGTACCGCTGCGCTCCTCTACACCGGGCTCGGCTGGGTCTCGGCGCTGCGACGGGCGCTCGGTGACATGTTCCAGGTGCCGCTCGACGACCGCCTCTCGTTCATCCCCGGGAAGGTCCGTGACCTGGGCGGGCTCCTCGTCCTCGGTGTCGTCCTGGTGCTCTCGGTCAGCCTCAGCGGCGCGATGACGTGGTTCTCCGAGGCCATCCTGCGCTGGGTCGGTCTCGAGGGGTCGGTGACGGCGCAGGTGCTGCTGTGGGTCGTCACCCACGGCCTCGGCGTCGCCGCCTCGACGCTGTGGTTCATGATCCTCTTCCG
The DNA here is from genome assembly GCA_963823965.1 of uncultured Actinomycetota bacterium. Taxonomy (GTDB): domain Bacteria; phylum Actinomycetota; class Actinomycetes; order Propionibacteriales; family Nocardioidaceae; genus Nocardioides_C. The sequence continues at coordinate 62,232 of CAWGNO010000003.1, forward strand.
CTTCGTGCCCCATCCGGTCGTCGCCGGGCGGGCGCTGTGGCAGGGGGCGTTCGTCGGTGCCATAGGCTTCGAGCTCCTCAAGTCGGTGGCCGGCAAGCTGATCTCGCTGACCGAGGGCGGCCCCGCCTTCCAGGCCTTCGGGGTCACCTTGATCCTGATGGTGTGGATCAACTACTTCTCGCGGCTCATCATGCTGGGGGCGTCCTGGGCCTACACCGCTCCCGCCGCCCAGGAGATGCGTGAGCTGGAGAGCGAGCCGTGGGTGAGCGAGGACGACGTCGAGGCGTTCGCGCCGGCCCCCGCTGTCGCCGTACCCGAGGAGGCGGACGCGACCCCGGGTCCCGACAACAGCCGGATGGGGCTGGTCGGCACGCTGGCCGCGACGGCCGCGGCCGTTGTGGCTGCTCTCACGTGGCTGGTCCGTCGTCGCCACCGCTGACGGCAGGCAGGATGGAGGGGTGACCCTCACCCGCAAGCACGCCGTCCTGTTCCTGCTCATCGCCGCGTGGAACGTCTTCAGCTACGCCAACTTCGCCCGCAACCTCTGGGAGGCGGCTCAGGGTGGCGAGGACCGGCCCACGGGGTACTACGTCGCGCACATCGTGCTGATCGTGGTGAACCTCGTGATCGCCGCGGTGCTCGGACGCCTCGGGTGGAGGATCTGGCGTGAGACGGCTGTCCGGGAGTCGACACCCGCGACCCGATGACCGGGCAGGATGGGGTGATGCTGCCCCGGAGGTCCGACGTCGAGAGTGCGTCGGCGCGGCTCGGCGAGAAGATCCGCCACACCCCGACCCTCGTGCTGCACGGCCAGGAGCTCGGCGTGCCGTTCCGGGTGGTGCTCAAGCTGGAGCTGCTCCAGCACACCGGCTCGTTCAAGGCGCGCGGCGCGTTGAACTCCGTGATGAGCCTGGGCTCCGGCGCGGTTCGGGTTGCGGCAGCCTCGGGCGGGAACCACGGTGCCGCGGTCGCTTGGGCCGCGCAGCGGACGGGGCTGAAGGCCGACGTCTTCGCGCCGCTCACCGCCACACCCGAGAAGCTCGCCCGCATCGAGGGGTACGGCGGACGCCTCCACCGGGTCCCCGGTGACGTCGGCGACGCCCTCGAGGCCTGTCGCGAGCTCAGCGAGAGCGAAGACGTGCCGCTGGTCCACCCCTACGACACCGTCGAGACCGTTTGCGGGGCCGGCACGATGGGGCTGGAGATCGCGGACGCCGTACCGGAGGCCGAGCTGGTGCTGCTCGGCTGCGGCGGCGGTGGCCTGTACGCCGGGACCGCGGCCGCGCTGGGCGACCGGGCCCGCGTGGTCCCTGTGGAGACCGAGCTGTGCCCACACCTGAACGTCGCGCGCAGGGCGGGTCGCCCGGTGCCGCACACCTCGGCCGGGATGGCGGCGGACTCCCTCGGGCCGCCGCAGATCGGGAACCTGGCCTACGAGACCGCGAGCCGACACCGGACGACGTCGCTGCTGGTCTCGGAGCCGGAGGTCGTGGCGGCGCGGAGGTTCCTCTGGCAGCGCGTGCGGGTCCTCGCCGAGCCGGGCGCCTGTGTGGCGCTGGCAGCCGTGATGTCGGGGAGGGTCCGGGCGCGCCACGGTGCGACGGTGGTCGTCGTGGTCAGCGGCGGGAACAACCCGACGATCCCCTAGGCGTCGTCAGCCGGGAGCCGGTCCTCAGCGGATCGCCCTCTCAGGGCTCCCGGAGCAGCCAGGCGAGCATGTCGGCGGGTCCGAGCTCGTCGCAGCGTGCCCGGTAACGCTCTCGCTCCGCCGGCGTCAGCAGCGACCTACCGGAGCCCGAGGAACCGCTGCGGAAGAAGGCCTGGCGGCTCTTGAGGACGGCGGACGGGTCGGGTGCGAGGGCGTCGGCGCGCTCCCGCATCCGCTCGAACGTCGCCGCCTCGACGAGGCCGGGCCAGGCGTCGTCGGGCACGTCGATCCGCAGGCGGGCCGCGAGATGCCGCATCTGACCGGCGAGGTCGCGTTGCAGGTCGTCGTAGTGGACGAGGACGACGTTGCCGTCGAGGCGCCGCGCCCAGGCGTCGGAGAGGTGCCACATGACTCCCGGGAGCGAGTCGAGCTCCTCCCGGGGATCGGCCTCCGACTCCGCCCAGGAGCGCAGCCACTGCTCGAGCGGCAGCCGGGCCCGGCGCTCGGCGACCGGCTGCCCGGTCAGCTCCGCGATCCGCTCCCGGTCGAGGTTGGACGACTGGTGGTAGAGGGAGACCGCCATGTCGAGAGGGTCCCGGGCCACCACGACATAGGTCACCTCGGGTCGCAGCGGCACCCCGTCGAGCGGGGTGTGGGTCTTGATGAACCGACGATGGTGCTGTGCCTCGAGGCGGGCGAAGACCTCGTCCTGCGGCTGCACGAGCCAGTCCAGCCAGGGCGAGAGGTCGGCCAGGCGTGCGGGCAGCTGCGGCGTACCGAACACCAGGAGTGCGCAGATCATCTGCATCCACGTCGTCCCGCTCTTGGAGCGGGTGCTGATCACGATGTCGCCGTCGCGGAAGGCGAAGTCCGTCCACCGCCCGCTGTCCTCGTCGGACGAGTGGTAGCGGTGGGGCGTGTCGGACACCCGACCGAATCTACAACGCCTCCCGTCCAGGTCAGCGCACGGTGACCTGGGGGTCCACCTTCACCTCGAAGGTCACCGACTGCGCGAGGAAGCACATCTCGTGTGCCCTCACGTGCAGTGCCAGCGCGGTCTCGACCTGGTCGGGGGAGACCACGACGACGGCCGGGCGGAGCAGGATCTCGGTGAACCGCGCAGTGTGGTCCGGGGCGGTGACCATCGTCCCCACGGCGTCGTCGGTGTAGTCGTGGACGACCACGCCCGCGCGTGCGCAGAGCCCGAGGTACCACAGCATGTGGCACTGCGAGATCGAGGCGGTGAACAGCTGCTCGGGGTTCCAGCGCCCGGGGTCGCCGAGGAAGTCGGGCTCGGCGCTCGCCGCGATGGGGGCCGGCCCTGCAGCCGTGATCGTGTGGTCTCGGTCGTAGTCGCGGATCCCCGTCGTGCCCGTACCCCGGTTGCCGGTCCAGGCGATCGAGACGTCGTAGGTGTGCGCGGTCATGGCGTCCTCTCCATCGGCGTAGCACGATCCTCACAGGTACCCGAGGGGGTATGCAGAGGCGAAGGTCCTCGCCTCGCGGCAGAAGACCCGCGAGGCAGGCAAGCTCGCTCGTGGGAGCACGAGTTCCGCTGGTTCGCCGTGGCCGCAGGCGCGGCGCACCTATCGTCGTCTCGTGCTGCACGTCCTCCTCGTCGTGGTGCCGCTCGGACTCGCAGCGGCGGTGAGTCCCGTGATGCTCGCCGAGCAGACCGTGCTCCTGGCCTCGCCCGGGGGACGCCGAGCCTCCTGGCTCTACGCGGCGGGCACCGCGACCGTGCTGGGGGTCCTCGTGGCCGCGGTCCTCCTCGTGGGCAGGTCGCTGTCGCTGCCGAGCGCGCCGCACCTCGACGCGGCGCTGGACCTGTGGATCGGGGGAGGTCTGCTCGTGCTCGCGGCGGGGGTCCGCCTGCTGAGGCCGCGGAACCCGAAGACCACCCGGCGGCAGAGGGAGCTCAGCCCGCCGGAGGCACTCGGGTTCGGCACGTTCGCCATGGCCACGAACGCCACCACGCTGGCGCTGGTCGTGGCCGCAGCGAGGGAGCTGGCGGCCGCTCCGGTCGCCTCCTGGGAGCGCGTCCTCGTGGGGGTGCTGCTGGTCGTGCTGGGGTGCCTCCCCGCCTGGGGGCCGGTCGCGCTCGTCTCCTCCGCGCCGCGCGCCGCCGACGTCGTCCTGGACCGGGTGGAGAGCCTCCTGCGCAAGTACGGCAGGACCCTGGTGGAGCTGCTCCTCGCGGGTGGCGGGCTCCTCCTCGTCGGGCGCGGGATCCTCCGGCTCACCGGCCTCTGACCGCCGGGGACGCGAAGAGGGGCACGTCGTACGACGTGCCCCTCTTCGAACGTTGTCCTGGTCTCGCGCCTCAGCGGCCGTTCTGGACTGCCGCCTCGCAGCTCGACCTCGCAGGCTCGGTCTCGCGCCTCAGCGGCGGAAGATCAGCGCCCGCTTCACTTCCTGGATCGCCTTGGTGACCTCGATGCCACGAGGGCAGGCCTCGGTGCAGTTGAAGGTCGTGCGGCAGCGCCACACGCCCTCCTTGTCGTTGAGGATCTCCAGGCGCTGGTCGGTCGCCTCGTCACGGCTGTCGAAGATGAACCGGTGGGCGCCGACGATCGCCTGCGGGCCGAAGTACTGCCCGTCGGACCAGTACACCGGGCACGACGTGGTGCAGGCCGCGCACAGGATGCACTTGGTGCTGTCGTCGAAGCGCTCGCGGTCCTCCTGCGACTGCAGCCGCTCACGCGTGGGCTCGTTGCCGTCGGTGACCAGGAAGGGCATCACCGAGCGGTAGGCGTCGAAGAACGGCTCCATGTCGACCACGAGGTCCTTGAGGACCGGCAGGCCCTTGATCGGCTCGACCGTGATCGGCTGGGAGGGGTTCACGTCCTTGATCAGCGTCTTGCAGGCGAGGCGGTTCTTGCCGTTGATCCGCATCGCGTCCGAGCCGCACACGCCGTGCGCGCACGAGCGCCGGAAGGTCAGCGAGCCGTCGAGGTCCCACTTCACCTTGTGGAGCGCGTCGAGCACACGGTCTGTGGGCTCGGCCGTGACCTGGTAGCTCTCCCAGTGGGACTCCTCCGTCACCTCGGGGTTGTAGCGGAGGATCTTGATCGTGACGTCCATCAGTACTTGCGCTCCATCGGCTCGTAACGGGTCTGCACGACCGGCTTGTAGTCCAGGCGGACCGATCCGTCCTCCTGGCGGTAAGCCATCGTGTGACGCATGAAGTTCACGTCGTCGCGGTTCGGGTAGTCCTCGCGGTAGTGACCGCCACGGGACTCGTTCCGGGCCAGCGCCGAGGTGACCAGCACCTCCGACAGGTCGAGCAGGAAGCCGAGCTCGATGGCCTCGAGCAGGTCGGTGTTGAAGCGCTTGCCCTTGTCCTGCACCGAGATCTCCACGTAGCGCGCCTTGAGCGCCTCGATGTCGGAGAGTGCCTGCTTCAGCGAGCCCTCGTCGCGGTAGACCTGGGCGTTGATGTCCATCGTCGCCTGGAGCTCGGCACGGATGGCCGCGACCCGCTCCGAGCCGCCGGCGTCACGCAGCATCTGGATCTGGTCCACGACGTACTGCTCGGGGGTCTCCGGCAGCTCCTCGAAGTCGACCGTCGCGGCGTACTCGGCGGCGTAGACGCCGGCCCGGCGACCGAAGACGTTGATGTCGAGCAGCGAGTTGGTGCCGAGACGGTTGGCGCCGTGCACGGAGACGCAGGCGACCTCGCCCGCGGCGTACAGGCCCGGGACCACGGTCTCGTTGTCGCTGAGCGCCTCGCCCTTGATGTTGGTCGGGATGCCGCCCATGGCGTAGTGCGCGGTCGGGAACACCGGGATCATCTCGGTGTACGGCTCGACGCCGAGGTAGGTGCGCGCGAACTCCGTGATGTCGGGGAGCTTCGCGTCGATCTGCTCCTTCGGCAGGTGCGTCAGGTCGAGGTAGACGTAGGCCTTCTCCGGGCCGGCGCCGCGACCCTCGCGCACCTCGTTCGCCATCGCGCGAGCGACCATGTCGCGGGGCGCGAGGTCCTTGATGGTGGGGGCGTAGCGCTCCATGAAGCGCTCGTTCTCGCTGTTGCGCAGGATGCCGCCCTCGCCGCGGGCCGCCTCCGAGAGGAGTACGCCGAGCCCGGCGAGGCCGGTCGGGTGGAACTGGAAGAACTCCATGTCCTCCAGCGGCAGGCCCTTGCGCCACACGATGCCCATACCGTCGCCGGTGAGGGTGTGCGCGTTGGAGGTGGTGCGGAAGACCTTCCCGAAGCCGCCGGTGGAGAAGATGATCGACTTCGCGTTGAAGACGTGGATCTCGCCGGTCGCCAGCTCGTAGGCCACGACACCGGTCGCCTTGAGTCCGCCGGGGGTCTCCTTGGTGATGATGTCGAGGACGTAGAACTCGTTGTAGAACTCCACGCCGTGCTTGATGCACTGCTGGTAGAGCGTCTGCAGGATCATGTGGCCGGTGCGGTCCGCGGCGAAGCAGGAGCGGCGCACGGCGGCCTCGCCGTGGTTGCGGGTGTGGCCACCGAACCGGCGCTGGTCGATGCGGCCTTCCTCGGTCCGGTTGAACGGGAGGCCCATCTTCTCCAGGTCGAGGACCGCGTCGATGGCCTCCTTGGCCATCACCTCCGCGGCGTCCTGGTCGACGAGGTAGTCACCGCCCTTGACGGTGTCGAAGGTGTGCCACTCCCAGTTGTCCTCCTCGACGTTGGCGAGGGCGGCGCACATGCCGCCCTGGGCCGCGCCGGTGTGGGACCGGGTCGGGTAGAGCTTGGTCAGCACCGCGGTGCGCGTGCGCTGGCCTGACTCGAGGGCCGCGCGCATGCCCGCGCCGCCCGCGCCGACGATGACGACGTCGTACTTGTGGGTCTGAACCATGCTGATCAGCGCCTTACCTGTTGCAGACCTCGAGCGTCGACGAGGGGTCGATGCACGGGTCGAACGTGAAGATGACGAGGGTGCCCAGGACGACGGTCACGAAGGTCGCGAAGTACAGCAGCGTCTTCAGCGAGAAGCGGGTGCCGCCGCGGGTGGCGTAGTCGTTGATGATCGTCCGCAGGCCGTTCATGCCGTGCAGCATCGCCAGCCAGAGCATGGCGAGGTCCCAGACCTGCCAGAACGGACTGGACCACTTGCCGGCCACGAACGCGAAGTCGATGCGGTGGATGCCCTCGCCGAGCCACAGGTTCACGAAGAGGTGCCCGAGGACGAGGACGACGAGCAGCAGGCCGGAGCCGCGCATGAAGAGCCAGGAGTTGAGCTCGAAGTTGCTGCGCCCGGCCGGCTTGCGGGGGGAGCGGGGCTTGGGGATCGCGGTCATGGTCATCGCGTCAGCCTCCGAACACGTTCGACAGGTGGCGCCACACGAAGGGCAGGAACAGGACGAGGAAGAGGCCGACCACGCCGTAGGTCATCTGCCGCTGGTAGCGGGGGCCGTTGCCCCAGAAGTCCACGAGGACGATCCGGATGCCGTTGAACGCGTGGAAGAGGACCGCGGCGACGAGGCCGATCTCCATGACCCCCACGACCGGGTTCTTGTAGGTCTCGACCGCGCTGTTGTAGGCCTCGGGGGAGACCCGCACCATGGCGGTGTCGATCACGTGGGCGAAGAGGAAGAAGAAGAGCGTGACGCCGGTGATGCGGTGCGCGACCCACGACCACATCCCCTCGCGGCCTCGGTAGAGCGTTCCCGCTGGTGAGCTGGCCAAGGGGAGTCCTTTCGAAACGCAGGCATACGGATCTGGAGCGCGCTGAACACGCAGCGCAACGAGGGCACTCTAACGGCGCACCTTTTGTTACTGACCAGTCGCCTGCTGTGAAATCAATTACCGAACGGATCCCTTGCCTATTGCTCACGCCAGAGCCGGAGGTCCCGGATCAGGCGGGCGTTAGACATCTCACGGTGCGCCCTTCGGCCACCTGGTCGTAACCTTCGACCATGGCAGAGGAGACCAGGCCCCAGTCCGCAAACCAGGCCGCGCCCCAGTCGCACGCCGAGCTCTCGGCCGACCCGAGGACGCACACGGAGTCGGGCCTGCCCTTCCGGCCGGTCTACGGACCCGACGACCTCGACGGGTTCGACGCCGAGAGCAGTCTCGGTGAGCCGGGTGCGTTCCCGTTCACCCGCGGCGTGTACCCGACGATGTACACCGGTCGTCCGTGGACGATGCGCCAGTACGCCGGCTTCGGCACCGCCAAGGAGTCCAACGAGCGCTACAAGCAGCTCGTCTCGCACGGCACCGGCGGGCTCTCCGTCGCCTTCGACCTGCCCACGCAGATGGGCCACGACTCCGACGCCCCCATCTCGCACGGCGAGGTGGGCAAGGTCGGCGTCGCGATCGACTCCATCGACGACATGAAGGTGCTCTTCGACGGCCTCCCGCTCGACGAGGTCTCCACGTCGATGACCATCAACGCGCCCGCAGCTCTGCTGCTGCTGATGTACCAGATCGTCGCCGAGGACGCGGGGATCCCGGCCGAGAAGCTCACCGGCACCATCCAGAACGACGTGCTCAAGGAGTACATCGCCCGGGGCACCTACATCTTCCCGCCGCAGGAGTCGCTGCGGCTGATCACCGACATCTTCAGCTACTGCCGCGCCGAGATCCCGAAGTGGAACACCATCTCGATCTCCGGCTACCACATGGCCGAGGCCGGGGCGACGCCCGCGCAGGAGGTCGCGTTCACGCTGGCCGACGGCATCGAGTACGTCCGCGCGGCGGTCGCCTCCGGCCAGGACGTCGACGAGTTCGCCCCGCGGCTCGCCTTCTTCTTCGTCTCGAGGACCACGATCCTCGAGGAGGTCGCGAAGTTCCGGGCCGCCCGCCGCATCTGGGCCCAGGTGATGCGCGACGAGTTCGGCGCGAAGAACCCCAAGTCGCTGATGCTCCGCTTCCACACCCAGACGGCCGGCGTCCAGCTGACCGCCCAGCAGCCCGAGGTGAACCTGGTCCGCGTCGCCGTGCAGGCGCTCGCGGCGGTCCTCGGGGGCACCCAGTCGCTGCACACCAACTCCTACGACGAGGCCATCGCCCTTCCCACCGAGAAGGCGGCCCGCCTCGCGCTCCGGACCCAGCAGGTGCTGGCCTTCGAGACCGACGTGACCAAGACCGTCGACCCGTTCGCCGGCTCCTACGTCATCGAGTCGCTGACCGACGAGCTCGAGGAGGAGGCCCGGGCGCTGATGACGAAGGTCGAGGACCTCGGCGGCGCGGTGAAGGCGATCGAGCACGGCTTCCAGAAGAACGAGATCGAGCGCGCCGCCTACGAGATCGCCAAGGAGATCGACGGCGGGAGGCGCGTGGTCGTCGGGCTGAACAAGTACGCCAGCGACGACGAGGAGCCCTACGAGCCGCTCCGGGTCGACCCTGCCATCGAGGCGCAGCAGGCCGAGCGCCTCGCGCGGCTGCGCGCCGAGCGGGACAACGCCGAGGTCGAGAAGTGCCTGGTCGCCCTGCAGGAGGCCGCCCGGGGCAGCGACAACGTCCTGTACCCGATGAAGGCGGCGCTGCGGGCACGCGCCACGGTGGGCGAGGTGTGCAACGCGCTCCGCGACGTGTGGGGCGCCTACACGCCGCCGGACGCCTTCTGACGTCGGGGACACGCCTGGAGGCACGGCCGGGGCTCGCAAGAGTGGGGTGGTCGAGGCGCGCTGCGGGTAGCCTGTCGTGACGTGCCGTCCGACGTCTCTCCTGCCCTCGCCGCGGTCGACCGGCTCGCCGAGGAGCTGCTCGCCATCCGGCGCGACCTCCACGCTCATCCGGAGCTAGCCTGGCAGGAGGAGCGCACGACCGCCCTCGTCGCCAAGCGTCTCGAGGAGGCCGGCGTACGCGTGCAGCTGCTGCCCAAGAGCGGCCTGCTCGCCGAGGTCGGCGCGATCGACGGGCCGACCGTGGCGCTGCGCGCCGACCTGGACGCGCTCGCCGTCGACGACCTGACCGACGACCCCTGGCGCAGCACCGTCGACGGGCTCGCCCATGCCTGCGGCCACGACGTGCACACCGCCTCCCTGCTCGGGGCCGGCCTGGCGCTGGCCGAGGTGCACGAGGCGACCCCGCTGCGTGGTCGGGTGCGGCTGCTGTTCCAGCCGGCGGAGGAGGTCATGCCCGGCGGGGCTCTCGAGCTCATCGCGACCGGAGCCCTGGACGGCGTCGACCGCGTGTTCGGCCTGCACTGCGACCCGGGCCTCGACGTCGGGGAGGTGGGGCTGCGGCAGGGACCGATCACCGGGGCCGCCGACGCGCTGTCGGTGCGCCTCACCGGCCGCGGAGGGCACACCTCGCGGCCGCACCTGACCCAGGACCTCACTTATGCCCTCGCCACTCTGGTCACCGAGCTGCCCGCGGCGCTGTCGAGGCGGCTCGACCCGCGGGCGGGCGCCAGCGTGGTGTGGGGGATCGTCCGCTCGGGCTCGGCCAAGAACGTGATCCCCTCCAGCGGCGAGGCAGCAGGCACCGTGCGGATGCTCGACGCCGTGGCCTGGGCCCAGGCCGAGCACCTGATCCGCGAGCTCATCGAGCAGATCGTCGCGCCGTACGGCGTCCGTGCGGAGATCGACTACGTCCGCGGCGTCCCGCCGGTCGTCAACGAGCCCCACGCCACCAACCTGCTGGGGCGGGCAGCCGAGCAGGTCGTGGGGGAGGACTCGCACGTCTTCACGCCGCAGAGCCTCGGCGGCGAGGACTTCGCGTGGTACCTCGAGTCGGTCCCCGGGGCGATGGCGCGCCTGGGCACCCGCACGCCGGGCGGGCCGACGTACGACCTCCACCAGGGGGACCTGAGGGTCGACGAGGGCGCGACGACGATCGGCGCGAAGGTGCTCGCGGTCGCGGCGCTCGACGCGCTGGCCAACGCCTGAGCCGGGCGGGAAGTCACCGACGCATAACAAATGCAGGCGCAACGGCCAGGATGTGTGCGATCGCACGCCGGGGCGGTACTAGGGTGACCCTGGTTCGGCGCCAGGACATGGCGTCTTCGTTTCGATCAAGGAGGCCCATCTTGCGTCGCATGACCAAGACCGCGGCATTGCTCTCGGCCGCTGCGCTGATGCTCAGCGCCTGCGGTGGCAACGACACCGAGAGTGGCAGCAACAACGGCGGCGGCGACAACGCCCCGCAGTCAGACATCAAGGTCGGCATGGCGTACGACGTCGGCGGCCGTGGTGACCAGTCCTTCAACGACGCGGCTGCCCGCGGCATGGACCAGGCCACCGAAGAGTTCGGGATGGAGAGCCAGGAGTCCGAGGCCTCCGACGGCGAGCCCGAGTCGGCGCGCGAGGAGCGTCTGCGCACCTTCGCCGACGCCGGCTACGACCCGATCATCGCGGTCGGCTTCGCCTACGAGTCCGCGGTGGCCAAGGTCGCCAAGGAGTACCCGGACATCCACTTCGCGATCATCGACGACGAGGTCGCCCAGGGTGACAACATCGCCAACCTGGTGTTCGCCGAGGAGCAGGGCTCGTTCCTGGTCGGCGCCGCTGCGGCGCTGAAGACCAAGACCGACAACATCGGCTTCATCGGTGGCGTCGAGGTGCCGCTCATCCAGAAGTTCGAGGCCGGCTACAAGGCGGGCGCGAAGGCGGTCAACCCGGACATCAAGATCCAGACCACCTACCTGACCCAGCCGCCGGACTTCTCCGGCTTCGGTGACCCGGCCAAGGGCAAGACGGCCGCGCAGGGCATGTACGACAACGGTGCCGACATCGTGTACCACGCAGCGGGTGGCTCCGGCGGCGGCGTGTTCGAGGCCGCGTCCGGCTCCGACAACTGGGCGATCGGCGTCGACTCCGACCAGTACCAGACCGCCGACCCGTCGGTGAAGGACGTGATCCTGACGTCCATGCTGAAGAACGTCGACGTGGCGGTCTACGAGTACCTGGCGCAGGTCAACGACGGGACGTTCCCGTCGGGCGTGACCCGCTACGACCTCGAGGCCGACGGTGTCGGCTACTCCACGAGCGGTGGCTTCGTGGACGACATCACCGACCAGCTCGACGAGTACAAGCAGAAGATCATCGACGGCGAGATCACGGTCCCGACCTCCTGATCGAACCTTCATGACGGGGCCCGGGGGCAGCCATGACACCATGTGTTGCCCTCGGGTCCGTCTTGTGACCACGTACGTCCGGTCGGGCGGACCACAGCTTTTCTCGAAGGAGTTACAGCGCCGTGACGACTTCTGCGAACACCGCAGTCTCAGGCGAGACCGCCGTCCGTCTCAGCGGCATCGGGAAGCGCTTCCCCGGTGTCATCGCCAACGACGACGTCAACATCGAGGTCGCCCGCGGTTCGATCCACGCCATCGTGGGTGAGAACGGTGCGGGCAAGTCGACGTTGATGAAGATCCTCTACGGGGTCCAGAAGCCCGACGCCGGCACGATCGACATCGGCGGCCAGGAGGTGGACCTGTCGTCCCCGGCCGACGCGATCCGTGTGGGTGTGGGCATGGTCTTCCAGCACTTCATGCTGGCCGACAACCTCACCGTGCTCGAGAACGTCGTCCTCGGGGCTGAGCACCTGCACGGCATCGGCAGCGACGCCCGCGCCGAGATCGTCCGCATCTCCGACGCCTACGGGCTCGGGGTCAAGCCGGACCAGCGGGTCGAGGCGCTCGGCGTCGGCGACCGCCAGCGCGTGGAGATCCTCAAGGTCCTCTACCGCGGCGCCCGCATCATCATCCTCGACGAGCCGACCGCGGTGCTCGTGCCCCAGGAGGTCGACGAGCTCTTCCGCAACCTGCGCGGACTCAAGGCCGAGGGGCTCGCGGTCATCTTCATCTCGCACAAGCTCGACGAGGTGCTCTCCGTCGCGGACGTGATCACCGTGATGCGACGGGGCACCACGGTCGCCACGGTCGACCCGGGCGAGGTCACCGCGCACCAGCTCGCCGAGCTCATGGTCGGCTCCGAGCTCCCCTCGCCGAGCAGCGAGGAGTCCACGGTCACCGACGAGGTGCTGATCTCCGTCGAGCACCTGACGCTGCCCACCCCTGACGGGCGCCCGGTCGTGGACGACGTCTCCTTCCAGATCCACCGTGGCGAGGTGCTCGGTATCGCCGGCGTCGAGGGCAACGGTCAGGAGGAGCTGGTCGAGACCATCATGGGCATGCTGCCCGGGTCCACCGGCACGATCACCCTGTCGGGCCAGGAGCTGTCCGCGGTCTCCACGCGGCAGCGCCGTGAGGCCGGGATGAGCTACATCCCCGCGGACCGTCACCGGCACGGCCTCCTCCTCGACGCCCCGCTGTGGGAGAACCGCATCCTCGGCGACCAGACGCGGAAGCCCTGCGCCAACGGCATCTTCATCGACAAGCGTGCCTCGCGGACCGACACCCAGCGGATCATCGAGGAGTACGACGTACGCACCCCCGGACCGGACGTCCTGGCGCGCGCTCTCTCCGGCGGCAACCAGCAGAAGCTGATCGTCGGACGGGAGATGAGCAGCGACCCGATCCTGCTCATCGCCGCCCACCCCACCCGTGGTGTGGACGTGGGCGCCCAGGCCGCGATCTGGGAGCAGATCAAGAAGGCCCGCCGCGAAGGGCTGGCGGTCCTGCTCATCTCGGCCGACCTCGACGAGCTGATCGGCCTCTCGGACCGCATCCAGGTGATCCTTCGAGGAAAGCTCGTCGGGGAGTTCGACCCCGGTGAGGTGACACCCGAGCAGCTCGGTGCTGCCATGACGGGAGCAGGTGAGAAGCAGTGACGCAGCGGATGACCAGGCTTGTGCTGGGCGTCGCCGCCCCGGTACTCGCGCTCGTGGCGGCGTTCCTGATCACCAGCCTCGTGCTGCTGATCGCGGGCGACCCCGCCGGCGAGGTGTGGGCGACCATCCTGTCGCTCCCCGAGACGCGCAACATCGTGAACATCATCAACAGCGCGACGGTGCTCTACCTGTCCGGTCTGGCTGTGGCGATCGGGTTCAAGATGAACCTGTTCAACATCGGCGTGGACGGGCAGTACCGCATCGCTGCGTTCGCTTCCGCCTTCGTGGCGGGAGAGGCGTGGCTTCCGGGCCCCCTCAACATCGTGCTCGCCGTTCTCGCCGCCGTCTTCGTGGGCGCGGCGTGGGCGGGCATCGCCGGCGTGCTCCGGGCGACCCGCGGTGTGAGCGAGGTGATCTCGACGATCATGCTGAACTTCATCAGCACGTCGGTGGTGGCCTTCTTCCTGCGCGAGGTAGCCGTCCGTGAGCAGGGCAGCAACATCATCGGCACCAAGCCCATCCCGGAGTCCAGCCGCATCCCCGGCTTCTCCCTCTCCAGCTCGGTGCCCACCGACGTCTACGGGTTCTTCTTCGTCGCGGTGCTCTGCGGCATCGGTTACTGGGTGGCGCTGAACCGCACGCGGTTCGGCTTCGACCTCCGCGCGACCGGGCAGTCCCGGACGGCGGCTGTCGCCAGTGGCGTCAACGTCAAGCGGATGACGATCACGGCCATGCTGGTCTCCGGCGGTGTCGCGGGACTGGTGGGCATGCCGATCCTCTTCGGAAGTGCCTACTCCTACGGCTCGACGTTCCAGTCCGGACTCGGCTTCGCGGGTATCGCGATCGCGCTGCTCGGCCGCAACCACCCCGTCGGCATCGCGCTGGGCGCGCTGCTCTTCGCCTACCTCGACGAGCAGTCCAACCCGCTGCAGATCCTGGTCGGGGTCTCGCCCGACATCGTCAAGATCACCCAGGGCATCATCGTGCTCACCGTGGTGATCTCCTACGAGGTGGTCCGCCGCTACGGTGTCCGGCTCGAGCAACATCAGGTCGCGCAAGCCCTGGAGAGCGCGAGCAACGACAAGCCGGAGGTGACGGCATGAGCACGACGGACAGCCTCATCAAGCCGGTGCCGGGCCGGACCGGCCGTGGGCTCTCCCCCTGGTGGATCCTGATCGGGATCGCGGGGGTGCTTCTCCTCCTGTCGATCCTGGAGATCCTCACGGGCGCCAGGGACCTCGCGTCGTCGGGGACCCTCCGGGCCACGCTCGTCGCCACCGTGCCCATTGCCCTGGCCGGTCTGGGCGGTCTGTGGTCCGAACGCGCCGGCGTGGTCAACATCGGCCTCGAGGGCATGATGATCCTCGGGACCTACGGAGCGGGCTTCTTCGGCTACCACTACGGTCCCTGGGCCGGCGTCCTGGGCGCCCTCGCGCTGGGGGCCAGCGGCGGACTGATCCACGCCGTCGCCACGGTGGTGTTCGGGGTGGACCACATCATCTCCGGTGTGGCGATCAACATCATCGCCCTCGGCGCCACCCAGTACCTCGCCGCGCAGACCTTCACGGGACTCCCGGGCGGTGGGCAGACCCAGTCGCCGACCCTTGGTGACGTCGGGAGCATCAGCATCGGGCCGGTCTCCGACGCGCTCGGCACGGTGGAGAGGAGCGACATCTTCTTCGTCTCCGAGAGCGCCGCTCTGCTGCGTGCACTCGTCACGGACCTGTCGCTCTTGGTGGTGCTGGCCATCCTGCTGTTCGTGGCCACCTACTTCCTGCTGTGGCGCACCTCGTTCGGCCTCCGGCTCCGCTCCTGCGGTGAGAGCCCGGTGGCCGCGGAGTCGCTCGGTGTGAACGTCTACCGCTACAAGTTCATCGCCGTGCTGGCCTCCGGGTCCCTGGCCGGTCTGGGCGGTGGCTTCCTCGCCCTTGTCGCCTCGAGCAACTACCGCGACGGGCAGACCGGGGGCCGTGGCTACATCGGCCTGGCGGCGATGATCTTCGGGAACTGGCGCCCCAGCGGCCTGCTGATGGGATCGGGCCTCTTCGGCTACACCGAGACCCTCGGCCTGCGGCAGGGCGGCACCTCGGTCCACGCGCTGATCCTGGCCGTGGCCATCCTGCTCCTGGCCGGTGCCGTGTGGCAGTGGCGGCAGGGCCAGCAGGTGGCGACCTTCGTCTCCGCCGGTCTGGCAGTCGCGGTCGCTGCGCTCTACTTCTCCATCGACGCGGTGCCGGGTGACATCACCAGCATGGCTCCCTACGTGACCACGCTGCTCGTCCTCGCGCTCGCCTCGCAACGATTGCGCATGCCCGCTGCCGACGGGATGAGGTATCGCCGGGGATCGGCAGGCTAGCTGTGAGCGGACAGGCTGCACACGACGACTTCGACTGGGACGCCCTCCGCCGGGAGGCTGTCGCCGCGAAGGAGCACGCCTACGTGCCCTACTCGCACTTCCCGGTCGGGGCGGCCGCCCTGGTCGAGGACGGCCGCGTGATCGTGGGCTGCAACGTCGAGAACGCCGCCTACGGCGTGGGGCTGTGCGCCGAGTGCGGCGTGATCTCGCAGCTGCACGCCTCGGGCGGCGGCCGGCTGACGCACTTCGTGTGCGTCAACGGCGACGGTGAGGTGATCATGCCGTGCGGCCGGTGCCGTCAGCTGCTCTTCGAGCACGGCGGGCCCGAGCTGCTGCTGCTCACCGTGTCGGGCGTGCGCCGCATGGACGAGGTCCTCCCTGACGCCTTCGGTCCTCGGTCGCTGAGCGACTATGCCGACCGCCGGCATTGACCTGACCGCTCCCGAGGTCGTGGCGGACCCGTACCCGTACTTCAGCGAGGAGCGGCGTCGGCACAGCGTGGCCTGGCACGAGGCCTCAGGGATGTGGCTCACCTTCGACCACGCGGCGGCCAACGCCGTGCTGCGTGACCGTGGCCTCGGGCGGATCTGGTCGGACAAGCAGCCGGCGGAGCGCTTCGAGCCGTTCAACCTCCTGCACCGCAACCAGATGATGGAGAACGAGCCGCCGGACCACACCCGGCTGCGTCGGCTCGTCGCCGGTGCCTTCGCCCGGGGCCACGTCGAGCGGCTGCGACCTCGGGTCCGCGACCTCGCCGCCGGTCTCCTCGACGAGGTGGACCCCACGGACCTCGACGTGCTCCACGAGTACGCCGAGCCGCTCCCCGTCCTGGTCGTGGCCGAGCTCCTCGGCGTACCCAGCGACCTGGCGCCGCAGCTGCGCGCGTGGTCCCAGGCCATCGTGCGGATGTACGAGGTCGCGCCCGACGAGGCCGAGCAGGACGCCGCTGTCGAGGCGGCTCGCGAGTTCGCCGAGATGGTCCGCGAGATCGCACGCGACAGGGCGACCGCGCCCCGCGACGACCTGATCAGCCACCTCGTCGCCGCGCGCGAGGGTGCGGCTCGCCTGAGCGAGGACGAGGTGGTGGCCTCCGCCGTGCTCCTGCTCAACGCAGGTCACGAGGCGTCGGTCAACGTCTTCGGCAACGGCCTCGTGGCGATGCTCTCGCGGGGCCTTGCCCCTGCGGAGGGTCGTGTGCCCGAGTGCGTGGAGGAGATGCTGCGCTTCGACTCCGCTCTCCAGCTCTTCGAGCGGACGGCGACCCGGGACGTGCGCATCGGCGAGGTCACGGTCGAGGAGGGGCAGAAGATCGCGGCCCTGCTCGGCGCCGCCAACCGCGACCCGGCCGTCTTCGAGGATGCCGACTCGTTCGTCCCCGCCCGCGACCCCAACCCCCACCTGGCCTTCGGCGCCGGCGTCCACTTCTGCCTGGGTGCGCCCCTGGCCCGCATGGAGATGGCCGAGTCCCTCCAGCTGCTCTTCGACCGCATCCCCGACCTGCGGCTCCGGGGCGAACCGGTCCCTCGAGGCACCTTCGTGCTGAGGGGCTACCGGTCGGTGCGGGTCGGGAGCCCCTAGGCGCCGGAACCGCGAGACGGCCGGCAGCCCCACGAGACGACAAGCAGAACCCATCCGAGAGAGGTCCCCATGTCACAAGCGCACGACGCAGTCGAGGTGATCGTCGCCAAGCGCAACGGCGGCGAGCTGACCCACTCCCAGATCGACTGGGTGGTCGACGCCTACACACGCGGAGCCGTCGCCGACGAGCAGATGTCGGCCCTGGCGATGGCGATCCTGCTCAACGGCATGGGCCGCGGGGAGATCTCGCGCTGGACGGCGGCGATGATCGCCTCGGGGGAGCGGATGGACTTCTCCTCGCTCTCGCGCCCGACGGCCGACAAGCACTCCACCGGCGGGGTCGGCGACAAGATCACCCTGCCCCTGGCGCCGCTGGTCGCCGCCTGCGGTGTCGCGGTGCCGCAGCTGTCGGGGCGCGGGCTCGGGCACACCGGCGGAACCCTGGACAAGCTCGAGTCGATCCCCGGCTGGCGCGCCGACCTCGGCAGCGAGGAGATGATGCGTCAGCTCGAGGAGGTCGGCGCGGTCATCTGCGCTGCCGGCGCCGGCCTGGCGCCTGCCGACAAGAAGCTCTACGCCCTGCGCGACGTCACCGGGACCGTCGAGGCGATCCCGCTGATCGCCAGCTCGATCATGAGCAAGAAGATCGCCGAGGGCACCGGAGCCCTGGTGCTCGACGTCAAGGTCGGCACCGGCGCGTTCATGAAGGACCTCGACCAGGCTCGAGAGCTCGCCGAGACCATGGTGGCGCTGGGCACGGACGCCGGCCTGAAGACCGTCGCCCTCCTCACCGACATGTCCACGCCGCTCGGTCGCACGGCCGGCAACGCGCTGGAGGTCCGCGAGTCGGTCGACGTGCTCGCCGGTGGCGGCCCCGCCGACGTGGTGGAGCTGACGGTGGCGCTGGCGCGCGAGATGCTGGCCGCCGCGGGGGTGACCGACGTGGACCCGGCCGACCGTCTCGCCGACGGGTCGGCCATGGACGTGTGGAAGCGGATGATCCGCGCCCAGGGCGGGGACCCGGACGCAACGCTGCCGACCTCCCGCGAGTCCCACGTGGTGGCCGCGCCCGCCAGCGGGGTGCTGAGCCGTCTCGACGCGATGGCAGTGGGCATGGCCGCGTGGCGCCTCGGCGCCGGTCGCGCGCGCAAGGAGGACCCGGTGCAGGCGGGCGCGGGCGTGGAGATGCACGCCAAGCCCGGGGACCGCGTCCGCGAGGGCGAGCCGCTGCTGACCCTGCACACCGACGACGTGGAGCGGGTCGACCGCGCCCTCGACGGCCTGCTCGACGGTGTGGAGATCACGGCGGACGCGTCGTACACGCCGCGCCCGCTGGTGATCGACCGGGTCAGCTGAGCAGCAGCACCACCGTCTCGGCCACGCAGGCGGGCTTGTCCTCGCCCTCGATCTCCACGACGTAGCGGATCGTCAGCTGCTTGCCGGCCGGCAGGTCCGTGACGTCCCCGATCGAGGCGGTGGCGCGCACACGTGAGCCGACGCGGACGGGGTTGGGGAAGCGGACCTTGTTGACGCCGTAGTTCAGCTTCGCGCCGGGGGTCTCGAGGGAGAAGATCTGCGCGCCGAACTGCGGCACCAGCGAGAGCGTGAGGTACCCGTGCGCGATGGTGCCTCCGAAGGGGCCCTCCTTCGCCCGCTCGACGTCGACGTGGATCCACTGGTGGTCCCCGGTCGCGTCGGCGAAGGCGTTCACCCGCTCCTGGTCGATGGTGAGCCAGTCGCTGGTGCCGAGCTCCTGCCCGGCCGCCTCGCTCAGCTCGTCGAAGGTATGGAAAACGCGCATGGTCGCCCCTCGGGTCCGGATGCAAGGATGTCGTTCATGCCTGAACTTATCTCCGCACCCACACGCATCCCGGTCCCGGGTGGCAAGGTCATCGACGAGTACGTCGGCCGCGTCACCACCGGCACCGAGTCGGTCTCGGTGGCCCACATGGTCGCCCCCGGCGGGTGGAGCGAGCCGGCGCAGCAGCCGGAGTTCGACGAGGTCACCGTCGTGCTCCGCGGAGTCGTCCGCGTCGAGGTGACCGACGACGCGGGTGCCGTCAGCACGCTCGAGGTCCCCGCCGGCCAGGCGGTCCTGACCCGGGCAGGGGAGCGCGTGCGCTACTCCACGGGCACCGAGGAGACCGAGTACGTCGCGGTGTGCCTGCCCGCGTTCTCGCCCGACATCGTCCACCGCGACGCCGAGGAGGACGAGTGACGGCCACGGAGGAGCGGGTGCTGCCCACCAGGGACCAGGTGCGCCGGGCGCCGAAGGTGCTGCTGCACGACCATCTCGACGGGGGCCTGCGTCCGCAGACGATCCTGGACCTCGCACCCGGCGCAGGGCACTCCCTGCCCGCGGACGACGCCGAGTCCCTGGGGCGCTGGTTCGAGGAGTCCGCGAACTCGGGCTCGCTGGAGCGCTACCTCGAGACGTTCGACCACACGGTGGCGGTGATGCAGTCCGCCGAGAACCTGCGCCGGGTGGCCCAGGAGTGCGCCGAGGACCTCGCCGAGGACGGTGTCGTGTACGCCGAGGTGCGCTACGCCCCCGAGCAGCACCTCCAGGGCGGACTCTCCCTCGAGCAGGTCGTCGAGGCCGTGAAGGCGGGCTTCGAGGCGGGGGAGGAGCAGGCACGCGCGAACGGCACGCCCATCGTCGTGCGCCAGCTCCTCACAGCGATGCGCCACCAGGCACGCTCCCGCGAGATCGCCGAGCTCGTGGTGCGCTACCGCGACGAGGGTGTGCTGGGTTTCGACATCGCGGGTGCGGAGGCGGGCTTCCCGCCCACCCGTCACCTCGACGCCTTCGAGTACCTCCAGCGGGAGAACGCCCACTTCACCATCCACGCCGGCGAGGCCTTCGGGCTTCCTTCGATCTGGGAGGCGATCCAGTGGTGCGGCGCGGACCGGCTCGGGCACGGCGTACGCATCATCGACGACATCACCGAGCAGCCTGACGGCACCTACGTCCTGGGGAGACTGGCCTCCTACGTCCGCGACAAGCGGATCCCCCTGGAGATGTGCCCGCGCTCCAACGTGCAGACAGGGGCGGCCACCTCGATCGCCGAGCACCCGATCGGCCTGCTGAAGGACCTCGGGTTCCGGGTGACGGTCAACACGGACAACCGGCTCATGAGCGGCACGTCCATGACCGAGGAGATGTACGGCCTGGTCGAGGCCTTCGGCTACACCCTGGACGACCTGCGCTGGTTCACGATCAATGCGATGAAGTCGGCTTTCCTGCCTTTCGACGAACGGCTGCAGATCATCAACCATCAGGTCAAACCGGCCTATGCCGTTTTAGGGGCAATGGTCTAGTCAAGGTAGGGTCCCTTCGGTTAAAGGGAGGGAGGCCCTAGACATGGCTGGACGCCACAGTTTGCCCGCGAGGTCGCGGTCCGCTCCGCGTACTCGATCGCGGGCCCGGCGACGCCCGCGCGTGGCTCCGATGCTCGTGCTCCTGCTCGTCGCGGCACTCGTGGGTGTCGGTGGTTTCGTCTACCTCGGAGGCTCGCCGCTGGCCCTTGCCGGCTGCTCGGGCTCCTCGTCGGTGCGCGTGGACGCGGCGCCGGAGATCGCCCCCGTCGTGGAGAAGGCGACGCTGGCGCTGGAGAAGGACGGGGTCGAGGTGGACGGCGCCTGCGTCGACTACGACGTCAAGGCGGTCGCCCCCGAGAAGGTGTCGCAGCTGCTCAGTGCCCAGTCCGACGACGCCCCCGACCTGTGGGTCCCCGACTTCTCGGTCTGGCTGACCCGGGTCAAGGAGTCCGGCGCCGAACCCACCACGGTGGCGAAGTCGCTGGCGAAGTCGCCCGTGGTGGTCGTGTCGCAGGGCAAGCAGTCGCCGGGGTCCTGGCGCGAGGTCGGCATGAACACCGTGGCCTACCTGGATCCGCTGTCCAGCTCGGCCAGCACCGCGGCGCTCCTCTCGGCGTTCGGTGAGATGGCAGTGACCGGTGCGACCAAGACCGAGATGGGAGCCATGATGGTTCCCCTTGCCCAGCGGTACGGCGCGCAGCCGAACAAGCCGACGAAGATCGAGGACGTCGCGAAGGCGGCCGAGCAGGGCGCCCAGGGCGTGATGACCGAGCAGCAGCTGGTCGACCTCCAGAACAACGGGAAGGCCCAGGGGCTCAACGCGACCGTGCCCAGCTCGGGCACGATGGTGCTGGACTACCCGCTGGCGACGCTCAGCTCCGGTGAGACCGTCGAAGGCGCCGGCAACCGCATCGCGGACTACCTGGCCGGTGCGAAGGGCACGACTCTTCTCGCCGAGCAGGGGTTCCGCGACTCCGACAACACCCCGCTCGCGGGCGGCAAGGGTCTCGGGAAGGGGTCCGTCCCCGAGCTTCCTCAGCCCAAGGCCGAGGACGTCTCCGGTGCCCTCCGGCAGTGGTCGGTGCTCACCGTGCCCTCGCGCAGTCTCGCCGTCGTGGACGTGTCGGGGTCCATGGACTTCACGGATGCCGGACGCAAGCGCATCTCGCTGGCGGTCGAGGCCGCCAAGCAGGCGCTCGAGCTCTTCCCCGACAACGCCCAGATCGGGCTGTGGGCCTTCTCCGTGGGTCTCGGCGGAGGCACGCGCGACTACACCTCGCTGCTGCCGATCAGCGCTCTCGGCGAGGGGGCCCAGCGTGAGGACCTGGCCCAGGCGTTCGACAAGCTGCCGGGCATGACCGACGGCGGCACCGGCCTCTACGACACGACGCTCGCCGCCATTCGCACCGTCGAGGACGGCTACGACCCGCGCTCGGTCAACACGGTGATCCTGCTGACCGACGGGGAGAACGACGACCCGGGGAGCCTCAAGCTCAAGGAGCTCCTCCGCGCGATCGAGCGGGAGCGCGACCCGGCCCGCCCGGTGCCGGTGATCGCGATCGGCATGGGGCCGGACGCCGACGCCAAGGCCCTGGAGAGGATCGCCGGGGCGACGGGCGGTCGCAGCTACGTGGCGCGCAACCCCGCGGACATCGCGAAGGTGTTCATCGACGCGATGCTCAGCCGGTAGGTGCACTCGCCAGCCGCCGGCTGAGGTGCCGGAACGCCTGCTCCGAGCTCATCGGCGTACACCCGAGGTCGACGGCGTGCGCCACCACGCGCGGCTCGTCGCGGAGCAGCGCGATGCCGCGGTGCAGGAGCACCAGGGGGTGCTTGCGGCGCTCGCGCAGATCGCGCGTGAGCCGCCTCCAGAACGTCACGGTGCGGTGGTTGCGCACGCAGATGGCCTCGGCGAGCACCCCGCGGGCCTGGCAGGCCTGCACGACCTCCTGGGCGAAGATGCCCTCGGTGACCACGAACGGTGCTCCGGCCAGGTCCAGCATCCGGGTGCCGGTGCGCCCGTCGTGCGCGATGTCGTAGACGGGGACGACGGCGCGACCCTCCCGGCAGAGAGTCTCGATGGCGGCCACGGCCTCGGTCTTCGCCCAGGAGGCGGGGTCGTCCCAGTCGACGACGGACTCGCTCCCGAGGTCGATGCGGGGGAGTGTGGGGTCGGAGCCGTCCTTGTAGAAGTCGTCGAGGTTGAGGACCGGCAGCCCGATCCGTCGGGCGAGCCTGGACTTGCCCGACCCGGAGGGGCCGGCGAGGACGATGACCCGTGCACGCACCGGGACATTGTGCCCGTCGCGGGCGCGGCCCTGCGACCTGGGGTGACGCTTCGCGGGTGCGCACGCGCGACGGCCGCGGACCCCCTGGCGGGAGGCCGCGGCCGTCGTCGTCGCGCGGTGTGACCGGCTCAGATGCCGATCGGGTGCCAGACCGTCTTGGTCTCCAGGAACGCGGTCATCCGCTCCAGACCCGGCGCCTGGGTCCAGTCCGGCTCGGCGGCGGGTGCGCGGACGACCCGCTTGAGGTTCTCCGCGGCCGTCTCCTCGAGCTCACGCGCGTGCTCGGCGTCGCCGGCCGCACCCGTGAGGTCGATCCCGTTGACGTCCATGTGCGACGCGAGCCACGGGACGGTGTCGGACAGACGCCCGGTGAGGATGTTCACCACGCCTCCGGGCACGTCGGAGGTCGCCATCACCTCCGAGAGCGTGATCGCCGGGATCGGGCGCTCGTGGGAGGCGGTCACGATGCACGTGTTGCCGGTCGCGATGACGGGAGCCACCACGCTCACGAGCCCGAGCAGCGACGACTTCTGCGGCGCCACCACCGCGATCACGCCGCTGGGGTCGGGCATCGAGAAGTTGAAGTACGGGCCCGAGACCGGGTTCGCTCCGCCCACGACCTGGGCGATCTTGTCGGCCCATCCGGCGTACCAGACGAGACGGTCCACGGACTCGTCGACGGCGGTCGCCGCCTTGGCGGAGGAGAGGCCCTCGCCCGCGGCGACCTCCTCGATGAACTGCGCGCGGCGGCCCTCGAGGACCTCGGCGACCCGGTAGAGGATCTGACCGCGGTTGTACGGCGTCCTGGTCGACCAGCCGCCGAAGGCCTTCCGGGCGGCGCCGACCGCGTCACGCGCGTCCTTGCGGGAGGCGTACGAGGCGTTCGCCAGGAACCTGCCCTTGTGGTCGGTCACCTCGAAGGAGCGGCCGGACTCCGAGCGCGGGAACGCGCCGCCGACGTAGAGCTTGTAGGTCTTGCGCACGTCGAGTCGATTGTTGGTGGGGGTCATCGGACGTATGCCTCCAAGCCGTGGCGGCCGCCCTCGCGGCCGTATCCGGACTCCTTGTAGCCGCCGAAGGGGCTGGCGGGGTCGAAGCGGTTGAACGTGTTGGCCCACACCACGCCCGCGCGCAGCTTGTCGGCCATCCAGAGGATGCGGGAGCCCTTGTCGGTCCACACTCCCGCCGAGAGGCCGAACGGGGTGTTGTTGGCCTTCTCGACAGCCTCGGTGGGCGTGCGGAAGGTCAGCACCGACAGGACCGGGCCGAAGATCTCCTCGCGGGCGATGCGGTGGGCCTGGCTGACGCCGGTGAAGAGCGTCGGGGGGAACCAGTAGCCGTTCGCGGGCAGGTCGCACGCCGGGGACCAGCGCTGGGCGCCCTCGGCGTCGCCGACCTCGGACAGCTCGCGGATCTTCTCGAGCTGCTCGCGGGAGTTGATCGCGCCGATGTCGGTGTTCTTGTCGAGCGGGTCGCCCACGCGCAGGGTCGCCATGCGCCGCTTGAGGCTGTGCAGCACCTCCTCGGCCACCGACTCCTGGACCAGCAGCCGCGAGCCCGCGCAGCAGACGTGGCCCTGGTTGAAGAAGATGCCGTTGACGATGCCCTCGACGGCCTGGTCGACCGGTGCGTCATCGAAGACGATGTTCGCGGCCTTGCCGCCGAGCTCGAGGGTGAGCCGCTTCTCGGTCCCGGCGACCGCCTTGGCGATCTGGCGACCGACGTCGGTGGAGCCGGTGAAGGCGACCTTGTCGACGTCGTCGTGCGAGACCAGGGCCCGGCCCGTCTCCCCGGCGCCGGTGACGATGTTGACCACGCCCGCGGGCAGGTCCGCCTGCTGGCAGATCTCGGCGAAGAGCAGCGCGGTCAGCGGCGTCGTCTCGGCAGGCTTGAGCACGACCGTGTTGCCCGCCGCGAGCGCGGGGGCGATCTTCCACGCCAGCATCATCAGCGGGAAGTTCCACGGGATGACCTGGGCTGCGACTCCGAGGGGCCGGGTCGAGCTCAGGCCGGCGTACTCCAGCTTGTCGGCCCAGCCGGCGTAGTAGAAGAACCAGGACGCCACGAGCGGCACGTCGACGTCACGGGACTCGCGGATCGGCTTGCCGTTGTCCAGCGACTCCAGCACCGCGAGCTCACGCGCACGCTCCTGGATGATCCGCGCGATGCGGAAGAGGTACTTGGCGCGCTCGCGCCCGGGCATCGTCGACCACACCTTGTCGTAGGCGCGACGCGCGGCCTTGACCGCACGGTCGACGTCCTCGGGGGAGGCCTCGGAGACCTCGGCGAGCACCTCCTCGGTGGCGGGACTCACCGTCTTGAACGAGTGCCCGCCGGTCGGGTCGGTGAACTCGCCGTTGACGAACAGGCCGTAGGACGACTTGATGTCGACCACGGCCCGCGACTCGGGGGCGGGTGCGTACTCGAAGGCGGCCCGCGCCTGGGCAGCGTGGGTTCCTGTCGTCTCGGCGGTCGAGCCTGTCGACTCCGCGGAGACGGGCTTGTCGGTAGCCATCAGCGATCAGTCCAGGGTGAAGTAGTCGGGGCCGGAGTAGCGGCCGGTCTTCATCTTCGTGCGCTGCATCAGCAGGTCGTTGAGCAGCGTGGAGGCGCCGAAGCGGAACCAGTCGGGGTCGAGCCAGTCCGGTCCCGCGACCTCGTTGACCATGACGAGGTACTTGATGGCGTCCTTGCTCGTGCGGATGCCGCCGGCAGGCTTCACACCCACCATCTGGCCCGTGGCGTCGCGGAAGTCGCGCACCGCCTCGAGCATCACCATCGTGACCGGCGGCGTCGCTGCGGGCTGCACCTTGCCGGTGGAGGTCTTGATGAAGTCCGCGCCTGCCATCATCGCCAGCCAGGAGACCCGGCGGACGTTGTCGTAGGTCTGCAGCTCACCGGTCTCGAAGATCACCTTCAGGTGGGCGGCGCTGCCGTCCTCCCGGCGGCACGCCTCGCGCACCGCCACGATCTCGTCGTACACGTCGAGGTAGCGGCCGGAGAGGAACGCGCCACGGTCGATGACCATGTCGATCTCGTCGGCACCGGCCTCGACCGCGTCACGGGTGTCGGCGAGCTTCACGTCCATCGCTGCTCGTCCCGAAGGGAACGCGGTGGCCACGGAGGCCACGTGGACCCCGCTGTCGCCGAGCGTCTCCTTCGCCACGGACACCATGTCCGGGTACACGCAGACTGCGGCCGCCGGTGGGCAGGACGGGTCGGCGGGGTCCGGGCGCATGGCCTTCGACGCCAGCGCCCGCACCTTCCCCGGAGTGTCCTGTCCCTCCAGCGTGGTGAGGTCGACCATCCGGATCGCGAGGTCGATCGCGAACTCCTTGGCCGTGGTCTTGATGGAGCGGGTGCCCAACGTGGCGGCTCGAGCCTCGGCGCCGACCTGGTCGACACCGGGCAGGCCGTGGAGGAACCTGCGCAGTGCGGCGTTCGAGGACGTCGCCTCCGCCAGGTCTCCGCTGCCGGCTCCCTTGCCTGGGCTTACGACGGTAGTCACCGGGCCAGCATATGGCCGGGCCCCACGATGTGGAGAATCGTGGGGGCCCGGGCAGAATCGTGGCCATGAGCACACCGCACGGCATGCCGGGCAGTCCCCAGCCCGTGGAGCGTTTCCACGCCACGAGCGGCCGGCTGGTCGGCACCGCCAGCCTGGTGGTGATCGTCGCCCTGGTGGCCTATCTCGCCGTCAACGAGCAGAACGTCGGAGGCCTGCGCCTAGGCGCCGGACTGGTTCTCTTCGGGGTGCTGGTGTGGGTCACCCAGCTCCGCCCGCGCGCGATGGTCTACGCCGAGACGCTGCTGCTGCGGAACTCCGTCCGCGACGTGCGCGTGCCCCTCACCGCCATCGACGGAGTCACCGTGGGGCGGATGCTCAGCATCTGGACGGAGGAGGGCCGCTTCGACTGCGTGGGCATCGGCAAGCCGCTGCGCAAGATGACCCGGGGCAAGAAGCGAGGTCCGTCCGCGCTGCTGGGCTGGGACCGCCTCGAGGCCTACACCGAGGAGAGCACGCCGCCGCGGCCGGACCAGACGGCGATGGACTACCCCGACTTCGTCGAGACCCGGCTGGTGGCCCTCGTGCAGGACGCGCGGCGGCGGGAGACCCGCGACGACGACGCCCCGGACCCCCGCCCTGAGCAGATCTGGGCGTGGCCGGAGATCGCCGCGCTCTCCGTCACCGGCCTGGCCTTCGTGATCTCCCTGCTGGTCTGACGCGAGTGGTGGCCGGTCAGATGCCGGCCGCCGCGGAGAGGTCGCTGCGGATCGCGTCCAGCCGTCCGGCGGCCGCGATCCGTGCCGCGTCCACACCACCCGGCTCGCCTTCCTCGACCGGGACGACGACCTCGAGGTAGCACTTCAGCTTCGGCTCCGTCCCCGACGGGCGTACGACGACGCGCGCCCCCTCCGCCAGGACGTACCGCAGGCCCTCCGTGGGCGGCAGGTCCGCCCCACCGAGGCTCAGGTCGTCGACCCGCTCCACCGCGAGCCCGCCGAGCGAGGCGGGAGGCTCGGCGCGCAGGCGCTCCATGGCCGAGGCGATGAGGGAGAGGTCGGTGACGCGCACCGAGAGCTGGTCGGTGGCGTGCAGGCCGTAGGCGCGCGCGATGTCGTCGAGCCGGTCGTCGAGCGTGCGGCCCTCGCTGCGGAGGATCGCGGCGAGCTCGGCGACGCGGAGCAGCGCGGAGACACCGTCCTTGTCGCGGACCAGCGCCGGGGCAGCGCAGTAGCCCAGCGCCTCCTCGTAGCCGAAGGCGAGCCCGTCGACCCGGCCGAGCCACTTGAAGCCGGTCAGCGTCTCCCGGTACTCCTGCCCGTGGGCGGCGGCCATCTTCCCCAGCAGGGAGGAGGAGACGATCGTGGTCGCGTAGACCCCCTGCACGCCCTGGCGCAGCAGGAAGTCCGCCAGCAGGGCCCCGACCTCGTCGCCGCGCAGCATCCGCCAGCCGTGGGGGCCGGGGACGGCGACGGCACACCGGTCGGCGTCCGGGTCGTTGGCCACGACCAGGTCGGCCGTGACCTCCTCGGCGAGCCGCATCGCGAGGTCCATCGCACCCGGTTCCTCCGGGTTGGGGAACGCCACGGTCGGGAAGTCGGGGTCCGGCGTGGCCTGCTCGGTCGCCAGGTGCGGCGCGGCGAAGCCGGCACGGCGCAGCACGTCCACGACCACCTCGCCACCGACCCCGTGCAGCGGGGTGTAGACCGTGGTCAGCTCGCGCGGGGAGCCCGGGTCGACCAGGCCGGCCACGCGCTCGGCGTACGTGTCGGCCACGTCGTCGCCGAGCCACTCCCAGGAGTCCGACCTCGCGACGGAGGCGAGCGCGCCCACCGCGTCGATGCGTGCGGAGATCTCCGCGTCCGCGGGCGGAACGATCTGGCTGCCGTCGCCGAGGTAGACCTTGTAGCCGTTGTCCTGCGGCGGGTTGTGCGACGCGGTGACCATGACGCCGGCCGACGCAGCCGAGCTCGCGGATGGCGAAGGCAAGCACGGGCGTCGGCAGCGGACGGGGGAGCACGAGAGCCCGCAGACCCGCCCCGGCCATCACCTCGGCGGTGTCACGGGCGAACACGTCGGAGTTGTACCGGGCGTCGTAGCCGATGACGACCGCGTCGCCCTCGGTCGCCCCCTGGTCGCGCAGGTACGCCGCCAGCCCGGCCGCCGCGCGGGTCACCACGACGCGGTTCATCCGGTTCGGCCCCGCCCCCAAGGCGCCCCGAAGCCCCGCCGTACCGAACTCCAGGCGGCCGTGGAACCGGTCCGCCAGGTCGCCGGCTGCCGCCCCGGTCGCGTCCTGCTCCACCTCGGCGAGGAGGGCCTCCAGCTCGGCGCGGGTCTGGGAGTCGGGGTCCTCGGCAGCCCAGGCGCGGGCGCGCTCGAGGAGGTCGGCGGGCATCGTCGAAGCGGTCATGGCGGAAGGCTAGCGTTGTGCCCGTGCCCGACCCATCCACGCCTCCGCGAGCATCCGTCCGTGACGTGGTCGACTCGCTGGTCGCCGAGGAGGGCAGCAGCCGGGTCGTCGAGGTCTGTGCCGCGCTGCTCGACGGGGCGCCGCCGGAGGAGGAGGCCGGGATGGCGGTGCGGCTGAGCGGCCACGCCGTGGCCACGCCCGACGAGCTGCGCGCCCGTGGCTACCGCGAGTACTGGTGGCCGACCTGGGGCGCCCGCGGGCTCCTCTACGTGTGGTCCGAGTCCGCCGCTGCGTCCGTGGTGCGCGGAGTGGGCCACGAGCACTGGCGCCCTGCGGAGATGTCCCTGAAGGTGGCGGCCCGACGCGAGCTGGCCGAGGCCGCGGACGCTGCGGTCGGCCTGTCCGGTCACGAGCTTCCGCGGGTGCGGGCCGTGGCGATGCGGTGCCTCGGGCTCGTCGGCGACACCGAGCACGTCCCGGCGGTGCGCTCGGGGCTCGACGACCCCGACCCGCAGGTACGCCGGGCAGCCGGGCTCGCGCTGGAGCGCATGGTGAGCCGGCTCGACCTGCCGGGGGAGGAGCTGCCGTGAGCGCCTCGTACCGCTTCGACAACCGCTGGAGCGTGTCCGCCGACCGGGACCGGCTGTTCGACCTCCTCGCCGACCTCGCCGCGTACCCGGAGTGGTGGCCCCAGGTGAGGGCTGTGGCGCGCGTCGACGACGACACGGCGCACGTCGTGGCGCGGTCCCTGCTGCCGTACTCGCTCGACATGGTGCTCACCCGTGTCGTGGAGGACCGCCGGTCCGGTGTGCTCGAGGCCCGGCTCTCCGGCCAGCTCGACGGCTGGTGCCGGTGGACCCTGCGCGAGGCCCGAGGTCTCACGGACGTGGTCTACGAGCAGGAGGTCACCACGCCCGGACGGCTCATGAACGCCGCCGCCGCGGTCGCCCGGCCGGCCCTCGTCGCCAACCACGCCTGGATGATGCGCGGTGGGCGACGAGGAATGCTCGAGGCGGGCCGGGATCAGCGCAGGTCGAGAGCCGGGCGGTAGAACCCCTCGGTGACGAACGGGCCGCCGACGTGGCCGGCCTGGACCCGGTCGTCCTCGGACTCAGGGGTCTCCTCGATCGCCGCGGCGAACGACTCGGCGTCGTCCCGAGGGTCGTAGCCCAGCGCACGTCCCGGCTCGAGGTCCCACCACGCCCGCGTGTTGGCGGAGATCCCGTAGAGGACCGCGAAGCCCGGGTCGGGGGCGCTCAGGCAGGCCTCCACCATGCGCACCGCGTCGTCGTGGGAGAGCCACGTGGACAGGTGGCGACGGGTCTCCGGCTCGGGCAGGAAGCTGCCGATGCGGGTGGCCACCGCGTCGATGCCGTAGCGGTCGGCGTACAGCTGCAGCAGGGCCTCGGCGCCGACCTTCCCGACGCCGTAGAAGGTGTCCGGCCGCGGTGGGACGTCCACGCCGAGAAGCTCGGTGCGCGGCGTGCGCCCGACGGCGTGGTTGCTGCTCGCGTACACGATCCGGCTCACCCCGTGGGACACCATCGCGTCGAGCAGCGCGGCCGTCGTGACCACGTGGGACTCCAGGATCGCGGGCAGCGACGCCTCGTGCGGGATGCTCGCGAGGTGCACCACCGCGTCGATGCGGCCGTGCTCCTCGAGCTCGTCGAACACCTCGGACACCGCGTCGGGGTCGGCGCAGTCGGCGGTGAACCAGGGGCCCGTGAAGCCGCCCTCGGGCTGGGCGGCCATGTCGAGGGCGACGACCTCGTGGCCCCGGTCCCCGAGCCCGCCGCAGACGACGGTGCCGATGCTCCCCGCGGCTCCGGTGACAAGGACGCGCATCAGATCTTGGGGACGATCGCGCCGAGCAGGTCGCCCATCCGGGCGGCGGAGGCCTTGCCCGCCTCGAGGACCTCCTCGTGGTTCAGCGGCTCGCCGGTGATGCCTGCGGCGAGGTTGGTGACCAGCGAGATGCCGAGCACCTCCATCCCCGCCTCGCGCGCGGCGATCGCCTCCAGCGTCGTCGACATGCCGACCAGGTCGCCGCCGATGGCGCGCACCATCCCGATCTCGGCCGGCGTCTCGTAGTGGGGTCCGGGGAGCTGCACGTAGACGCCCTCGTCCAGGTCCGGCGCGACCTCACGGCACATCGTGCGCAGGCGCGTGCTGTAGAGGCCGGTGAGGTCGACGAAGTTCGCGCCCTCGATGGGCGAGGTCGCGGTGAGGTTGATGTGGTCGCGGATCAGGACCGGGGTGCCCGGCTTCCAGGTCTCCTTGAGGCCTCCGCAGCCGTTGGTCAGCACCGCGACCTTGCAGCCCGCGGCGGCGGCGGTGCGTACGCCGTGCACGACCGCCCGGACGCCCAGGCCCTCGTAGAAGTGGGTCCGGCCGAGGAAGACCAGGAGGTTCTTGTCGCCGGAGCGGACGGAGCGGATCCGGCCCGCGTGGCCCTCGACCGCCGGCGGCGCGAAGCCGGGCAGGTCGGTGGTGCTGACCTCAGCGGTCGCCTCGCCCAGGGCGTCGACCGCGGGCAGCCAGCCGGAGCCCATCACCAGGGCGACGTCGTGGCGGTCCACGCCGGTCAGGGTGCGCAGGCGGTCGGCTGCCTCGGCGGCGAGGTCGTGGGGTGTGGGGGTGGGGCTCGTCGAGTTCACCGCGGCAGCCTAACGCCCGCGTGGGCCGCTCGTCCGCCTCCGGCGTACGGTCAGAGGCCGACGGACCGGCACGGACGGGACCGCAGCTCGGCCACGTAGTCCGCCGGCGCGTCCGCCGCCTCGGCCGCGTCGGCGATGATCCCGAGCGTGCTGGCCGAAGGCAGCCCGCCTTCGTACGCGTCGAGCACGTAGGCGAGAGCCAGGTGGCTCCCGGACATGGTGGCCACCCGCACCTTGGTCTTGCGGTAGAGGCCGGAGTCCGCGCTCTCGAGCTCGTCGAGGGCGGCCATGTCCTCGTCGGTGACGTCGTAGAGCGCGACGAACACCTGCTCGAAGGGATCCTGGACGATCGTGACGAGCGCACCGTCCCAGCCGTGCTCCTCGCCGCCGAACGTCAGGCGCCATCCGGTGAGCCAACCGGTGCTGCGAAGGGGCGAGTGGGGGCAGCGCTCGCTCATACGGGAGGGGTCGAGGTTCGACCCGTACGCGGCATAGATAGGCACGGCACAGCAGCGTATCGCGGTGATGGAACAATGGGCGTCGTGAATCGCGTAGTGATCGTTGGTGGTGGCCCTGGTGGATACGAGTCGGCTCTCGTGGCGGCGCAGCTTGGAGCTGATGTCACCGTCGTGGACTCCGACGGGATCGGCGGTTCGGCGGTCCTCACCGACTGTGTCCCCAGCAAGACCCTGATCGCGACCGCCGAGCTGATGGCGGACATGGAGGAGGCTGCCGAGCTCGGGATCTCGCTGGCCGGCCCCGACGGCACCACCGGCAACGTCTCGGTCGAGCTGCTGCGCGTGAACGAGCGGGTCAAGGAGCTCGCCCTCGCCCAGTCGGACGACATCGAGCGGCGGCTGACCCGGGAGAAGGTCAGGGTGCTCCAGGGCCGCGGCCGGCTCGACGGCCCGCAGACCGTGGTCGCCGAGCTGCCCGACGGGACCTCCGAGACGCTGGAGGCGGACGCGGTCATCCTGGCCACGGGTGCCAGCCCCCGCGTGCTCGACAGCGCCCGCCCTGACGGTGAGCGCATCCTCAGCTGGGACCAGGTCTACGACCTCGACGAGGTTCCCCAGCGGCTGATCGTCGTGGGCTCCGGTGTCACCGGCGCCGAGTTCGCCGGCGCCTACAACGCCCTCGGGATCGACGTCGTCCTCGTCTCCAGCCGCGACCGCGTCCTCCCGGGCGAGGACGCCGACGCCGCCGAGGTCCTCGAGCAGGTCTTCACGCGCCGCGGCATGACCGTGCTCTCGAAGTCCCGGATGGAGTCGGTGACCCGTGACGGCGACAAGGTCACCGTGACCCTGACCGACGGCCGGACCGTCGAGGGGTCGCACTGCCTGCTCGCGCTCGGATCCGTCCCGAACACCGCCGACATGGGCCTCGAGGAGGCCGGCGTGCTCCTCGACGAGCGCGGCTTCGTCCGGGTCGACCGGGTCTCGCGCACGTCGGCGCGCGGCATCTACGCCGCCGGCGACTGCACCGGCGTGCTCATGCTCGCCTCCGTCGCCGCCATGCAGGGCCGCATCGCGATGTGGCACTTCCTCGGCGACGCGGTCACGCCGCTCGACCTGCGGACGGTCTCGGCGAACATCTTCACCGCCCCCGAGATCGCCACCGTCGGCTGGACGCAGAACGCCGTCGACAAGGGCGAGATCCACGTCGAGACGGTGATGCTGCCGCTGTCGGGCAACGCGCGGGCCAAGATGCAGGGCGTGCGCGACGGTTTCGTGAAGCTCTTCTGCCGACCCGGCACCGGCATCGTCGTCGGGGGAGTGGTGGTCGCCCCGCGCGCCAGCGAGCTGATCCACCCCGTCGCCATCGCGGTTGCCGAGAACCTCACCGCGGACCAGCTCGCGCAGGCGTTCACGGTCTACCCGTCGATGAGTGGCTCGGTCGCCGAGGCGGCGCGCCGCCTGCACCGGTACCAGGGCTGAGCCTCGGCGGGGGTCTCCTCGGACCTCGCGAGCGCGTCGGAGCGGGTCAGAACCCGCCGAAGTCGCCGCCCCCGAAGTCGCCGAAGCCGCCACCCCAGTCGCCGCCGTCACCACCCCAGTCACCGCGGACGTCGCCGGCGTCCGCGGCGCCCCAACCGTCGGCGTTTGCATCGGCACCCGGGTCAGCGCCGCCGTCGGCGTCACCCGGGTCGCCGGAGCCGCCGGGGTCACCCCACCCGTCGCCGGCGTCACCGGCCCCGAAGTCGGTGTCGGCGCCCTCGACGGCCCCGCCGTCCCAGGTCGGGGAGAGCAGGGTGAGGAGCATGAACGTGGGCAGCAGGTTCGAGGCGGTGTACGCGCCGAAGTAGCCGGTCGCCCAGGGCGAGTAGGCGGGGCCTGCCTGCCAGTAGGGCACCCGGCGGTAGCCCTGCGGGACGGTGCGGATGTCCGGCTCGGCGCCCTGGGCGACGCGGTCCGCGTCGGCGGCGCACACGGGAACCTGTCGCTGCACGCCTGCCGGGGGCGCCCACTCGATGTCGGTGGTCGACGGGCCGTGGGCGGGGTTGAAGAAGCACGGGGGGCGGCGCACGGGGAGGGGATCGCCGTTGCGGCGCGCGAGCACGCAGGCCACGGCGTACCGGCCGTCCTCGAGCGACTCCGTCACGTGCTTGACGTGGTCGGGCTCGGTCGCCCGGCGCAGCGTGTCCTTGGCCGCCTCGTAGCAGTCCAGCGCCCGCTGGTAGTCCTGTCGCATCGGCTCGTCGAGCGGGGTCACCAGCATCTCGGTGTCGAGCCGCTGCAGCTCCTCGCCGAAGCGCGTCACGTCCTCGTCCGCGACCGAGCGGACGGCCGCGAGCTCGGCCACGCGCCGCTGGTCGAGCCGGGATCTCTCCTGGCGCCGTGAGGCTCCCACGGCCAGTGCGACGAAGCCGGCGACGACGAGGAGGACGAGCAGGAGCTCCATGCGCCGAGCCTAGCCAGGGCGGCGAAAACACCTCGTCGCCACGACCTGAGAAATATGAGGAATAAATTACATCGATGTAATTACGAAAAGAATTTTCTGCTGTCTTTTCGATTCCTATGGCAGGAATATCCCAAACATGGAAAGAATCTCTTGTTCAACACGCGCAACATCGTTCACATGGTTCACGCACATCGGGGTGAGGGAGAGCATCGGATGGGTGTACACAGTCGCGGGGTCGCCGGTGTCGCGGCGGTGCTCACAGCGGCGGTCGTGGCCACACTGGGCGGTCCTCTGGGAGGGGACCGCGCAGCGGCAGTCGAGACCGACCAGTCCTACTGGGTGCCGGTGGGCAAGAAGGTCGTCATCGACGGTCACGGGTACGGCCACGGCCACGGCATGTCGCAGTACGGCGCCCAGGGTGCGGCGCTGCAAGGCCTTGCCTACAAGGACATCGCGGACTTCTACTACCCCGGGACCGACTGGGGGAAGGTACGCGGGAAGGTCCGCGTCCTCATCACCGCGGACACCAGTGACGACGTCGTCGTGAGCGCGACGGACGGCCTGAGCGTGCGCGACCTCGCCACCAGGACGACCTATGAGCTGCCGGTCCGTGACGCGGTCACGCGATGGCGTCTCGTGGTGCGCCAGGGACAGACCGTGGTGGCCTTCTACACCGACCGCTGGCACCGCTTCCGTGCGGAGTGGGCACGCAATATCGCCGGTGACGCGGAATTCTTCGCCTCCGGCCCGCTCACGCTCTGGACCCCGTCCGGTCAGAAGGAATACCGCGGTGCCCTGCGCTCGGCGCGGCCCTCGCCGGCGTCCACCCGGCGCGACACCGTGAACGTGCTCTGGATGGACCAGTACGTGCGGGGCGTCGTGCCCTACGAGATGCCCGCGTCCTGGCACCCCGAGGCGGTCAAGGCGCAGGCCGTCGCCGCCCGCACCTACGCGACGTGGTCCCGCAACCAGAACCTGCGCCGGTACTACCAGATCTGCGACACGACCGCCTGCCAGGTGTACGGCGGATACAGCGGCGAGGACCCGCGCAGCAACGCAGCGGTCGGCGCCACGCGGCGCCAGATCCTCACCTACGACGGCAAGCCTGCCTTCACCCAGTTCTCCGCGAGCAGCGGCGGCTGGACCTCGGCGGGGAGCGTGCCGTACCTCGCCGCGCGGGAGGACCCGTACGACGGCTGGTCCGGCAACTACGTCCACGACTGGAGCGTCACGGTCGACGCCGGTCAGCTCGAGCGGAACAACCCCTCGATCGGCACGCTGCGCCGGATCTGGGTGACCAACCGGGACGGCAACGGCGACTGGCAGGGGCGCGTCACGTCCCTGGTGCTCGACGGCACCGACGGCAAGGTGACCATCTCCGGGGACAGCTTCCGCTGGACCTACGGGCTGCGCTCCAACTGGTTCTCCGTGCGGCCGACCCCGATCATCACCCGCTGGGACCGCATCGGCGGGGTCGACTCCCAGCTCGGCAAGGTCCGCGGCGCCGAGTACGCCGTGGCCGTCGGCTCGGCGCAGCGCTTCGACCACGGGCGGATCTTCTTCTCCGCCAGGACCGGGGCGAAGGAGCTCTACGGCCGGGTGCTGCGGGCCTACCGGGGGCAGGGCGGCCCGAAGTCCGCCCTCGGCTTCCCCCGGACCGCGGTCCGCAAGCGCGGTCGGCACCAGTTCGCCCGGTTCGAGAACGGTGGGATCTACGCCCGGTACGACGCGGCCCCGGTCGTGGTCACCGGCGCCATCGAGCGCCGCTTCTGGGCCGAGCGCGGGTTCAGGTCGGGCCTGGGATGGCCCCGGACGCCGAACTACGCGGTCCCGGGCGGGCAGAAGGTCGACTACGCCCATGGGTCGATCACCTGGAACAAGCGCACGGGCGAGACCACGGTCGTCATCGACTGAGGACCTGCTCGAGCCCACGCGGCCGGCCCCGGTCGGCCGCGTGGGCTCGACTGCTCAGCCGGGTGTGATCACGAGGACGAGGTCGCCACCCTCGACCTGCTGCGGGCCCTGGAGGGCGATCCGCTCGACGGTGCCGCCGACGGGCGCGGTGACGGAGGCCTCCATCTTCATCGCCTCGATGGTGGCGACCGTGTCTCCCGCGGACACCGTGGCGCCCTCGTCCACCGTCACGGTCACGGCGCCGTCGAAGGGAGCGGCCACCTGGCCCGGCTTGGACGGGTCGGCCTTCTCCTGGACCGGTACGTCGGAGGAGACCGCGCGGTCGCGCACGTTCACCGGCCGCAGCTGCCCGTTGATGGTGCACATCACGGTGCGGAAGCCGCGCTCGTCCGCCTCGCTGACGGACTGGACGCCGAGGAGCAGGCGCTTGCCCTCCTCGATGTCGACCTCGTACTCCTGGCCGGCCTGCATGCCGTAGAGGTAGAGCGACGTGGGCAGCACCGAGAGGTCGCTGTACTTCTCCCGGGACTCCTCGAACTCCCGGGTCGGCCCGGCGAAGAGCAGCCGGTTGAGCGTCATCCTCCGGTCCTGCTCGAGCCCTTGACGGTCCTCCCTGGAGAGCTCCGCGGCGGGCGGCTTCGTCTTGCGGCCCGCGAGCGCCCTGGTGCGGAACGGCTCGGGCCAGCCACCGGGCGGAGTGCCGAGCTCGCCCGAGAGGAACCCGATGACCGAGTCGGGCACGTCGAACTTCCCGGGCTCCGCCTCGAACTCCTCCGGGTCGGCGCCGACCGCCACGAGGTGCAGGGCGAGGTCGCCGACCACCTTGCTCGAGGGGGTGACCTTGACGATGTTGCCGAGGATGTCGTTCGCCGCGGCGTACATGTCCTCGATCTGCTCGAACTTCTCGCCGAGCCCGAGGGCGATGGCCTGCTGGCGCAGGTTGGACAGCTGCCCGCCGGGGATCTCGTGGGTGTAGACCCGGCCGGTGGGGGAGGGCAGTCCGGACTCGAAGGGCGCGTACACCCGCCGGGTGGCCTCCCAGTACGGCTCGAGGTCGCACACGGCCCGCAGGTCCAGGCCGGTCTCGCGATCGGAGTGGTCGGTGGTCGCCACGAGCGCCGACAGCGGCACCTGGCTGGTCGTGCCCGCCATCGAGGCGCAGGCGGCGTCCACGGCGTCCACGCCCGCGTCGATCGCGGAGAGCAGGGTGCCGAGCTGGCCGCCGGGGGTGTCGTGGGTGTGCAGGTGGACGGGGAGGTCGAAGCGCTCCCGCAGCGCGGTCACCAGCGTGCGTGCCGCGGGCGCCCGGAGCAGGCCCGCCATGTCCTTGATCGCGATGACGTGGGCACCCGCGTCGACGATCCGCTCGGCCAGCCTGAGGTAGTAGTCGAGCGTGTAGAGCTTCTCGCCGGGGCTGGACAGGTCGCCGGTGTAGCAGAGCGCGACCTCCGCCACCGTCGTACCGGTCTCGCGGACGGCCTCGATCGCCGGACGCATCTGCTCGACGTCGTTGAGGGCGTCGAAGATCCGGAACACGTCGATGCCGGTGTCCGCCGCCTCCTGGACGAAGGCGCGGGTGACGTCGGTGGGGTACGGCGTGTAGCCGACCGTGTTACGGCCGCGCAGCAGCATCTGGAGGCAGATGTTCGGCACCGCCTGGCGCAGGTCGGCCAGCCGCTCCCAGGGGTCCTCGGAGAGGAACCGGAGCGCCACGTCGTACGTCGCGCCGCCCCAGGCCTCCAGGCTCCAGAGGCTCGGGGTCATCCGGGCGACGTGTCCGGCCACGGCGACCATGTCGCGGGTGCGGACGCGGGTCGCGAGGAGTGACTGGTGCGCGTCGCGGAACGTGGTGTCCGTGACCGCGACGCCGTGCTGCTCGCGCAGGGCCCGGGCGAACTCGTCGGGGCCGAGCGAGAGCAGCTGCTGGCGGGTGCCGTCGGGCGCCGGCACCTCGAGCGACAGCGGAGGCAGCTTGGTCGCTGGCTCGACGCTCACCGGAGCCGGTCCGTGCGGCTGGTTCACCGTGATGTCGGCGAGGTAGGTCAGCAGCTTCGTGCCACGGTCGGCCGACGACCGCGCTGTCAGCAGGTGCGGGTGGTCCTCGATGAACGACGTGGACAGCCTGCCGGCGACGAAGTCGGGGTCGTCGAGCACGGCCTGCAGGAACGGGATGTTGGTGGCGACGCCGCGGATGCGGAACTCCGCGACAGCCCGGCGCGCCCGGCCCACGGCGACCTCGAAGGTGCGGCCCCGGCAGGTCAGCTTGGTGAGCATGGAGTCGAAGTGGGCGCTGACCTCTGCGCCGGTGTACGTCGTGCCGCCGTCGAGGCGCACGCCCGCTCCGCCGGGGGAGCGGTAGGTGGTGATCTTGCCCGTGTCGGGGCGGAAGCCGTTCGCGGGGTCCTCGGTGGTGATCCGGCACTGCAGCGCCGCACCCCGCAGCCTCATGTCCTCCTGCCGCAGCCCGAGGTCGGCCAGGGTCTCACCGGCCGCGATGCGCATCTGGGAGCGCACCAGGTCGACGTCGGTGACCTCCTCGGTCACGGTGTGCTCGACCTGGATCCGCGGGTTCATCTCGATGAAGACGTAGGAGCCGTCGGGGGCGAGGAGGAACTCGACCGTCCCGGCGTTGCGGTAGCCGATCTCCTTCGCGAACCGCACGGCGTCGGCGCAGATGCGGTCGCGGAGCGCGGGGTCGAGGTTCGGCGCGGGAGCGATCTCGACGACCTTCTGGTGGCGCCGCTGCACCGAGCAGTCGCGCTCGAACAGGTGGATGACGCCGTCCTCGTCGCCTGTGCCGTCGGCGAGGATCTGCACCTCGATGTGGCGCGGGTCGACGACGGCCTGCTCGACGAAGACGGTCGGGTCCCCGAACGCGCTCTCCGCCTCACGCATGCACGTCTCGATGGCCTCGCGCAGAGTGCCCTGCTCGTCGACGCGACGCATGCCGCGACCGCCGCCGCCGGCGACGGCCTTCACGAACAGCGGGTAGGGGATGTCCTCGGTGGCGGCGATGAGTGCGTCGACGTCGGTGCCGGGGTCGACGGACTGCAGTGTCGGCACACCGGCCGCCTTGGCCGCGGCGATGGCCCGGGCCTTGTTGCCGGTGAGGGTCAGGACGTCGGCGGTGGGACCCACGAAGGTGATGCCGGCGTTGGCGCAGGCCTCGGCGAGCCGTGGGTTCTCCGACAGGAAGCCGTAGCCGGGATAGACCGCGTCGGCGCCCGCCTTCACGGCCGTGGCGACGATCAGGTCCGGGTCGAGGTAGGCCCGGACCGGGTGGCCGCGCTCACCGATCTCGTAGGCCTCGTCGGCCTTGAGACGGTGCTCGGACCCCCGGTCCTCGTAGGGGAAGACCGCGACCGTCTGTGCTCCGAGCTCGTAGGCAGCCCGGAAGGCGCGGATGGCGATCTCGCCCC
The DNA here is from genome assembly GCA_963823965.1 of uncultured Actinomycetota bacterium. Classification (GTDB taxonomy): domain Bacteria; phylum Actinomycetota; class Actinomycetes; order Propionibacteriales; family Nocardioidaceae; genus Nocardioides_C. The sequence continues at coordinate 101,885 of CAWGNO010000003.1, forward strand.
GGTTGGCGACAAGGACCTTCTTGAACATCGCCACGCCCCGGCTCAGTCCTTCAGCTCGCAGATGACGGCGCCGTTGGTGACCGTGGCTCCCACCTCGGCGGTCAGGCCGGTGACGGTGCCGCCCTTGTGGGCCTTCAGCGGCTGCTCCATCTTCATCGCCTCGAGGACCACGATCATGTCGCCCTCGGCGACCTCCTGGCCCTCCTCGACGCCGACCTTGACGATCGTGCCCTGCATGGGCGAGGTGAGCGCGTCACCGCTGACGGCGGCGCTGGTCTTCTTCTTCTCGCGCTTGGGCTTCTTGGCTCCGCCCGCGGCTGCTCCGGCGCCGGCTGCGGCCGCGAAGCCCGCGGGGAGGACCACCTCGAGACGGCGGCCCCCGACCTCGACGGTGACGCTCTGCCGGTCGCCGTCCTCGGGTGCCTCGGCGGTGTCGCCCGCGTAGGGCTCGATCTGGTTGTCGAAGTCGGTCTCGATCCAGGTCGTGTAGACGTCGAAGGAGCCCTCGCCGGACGGGTTCGAGGCTCCGACGTACGCCGGGTCGGAGACGACCGCCTGGTGGAAGGGGATGACCGTCGGCATGCCGTCGACGACGAACTCCGACAGCGCACGGCGGGACCGTTCCAGCGCCTGGGCTCGGTCGCGGCCGGTGACGATGAGCTTGGCGACGAGGGAGTCGAACGAGCCCGGGACGGTCTCGCCCTGGTCGTAGCCGCCGTCGAGACGTACGCCGGGGCCGGCGGGCGCGTGCCAGCGGGTCAGCGTGCCCGGGGCCGGCATGAAGTTGCGGCCGCCGTCCTCGGCGTTGATGCGGAACTCGATCGAGTGGCCGCGCACCTCCGGGTCGCCGTAGCCGAGCTCCTCGCCCGCGGCGATGCGGAACATCTCGCGGACCAGGTCGATGCCGGTGACCTCCTCGGAGACGCAGTGCTCGACCTGCAGCCGGGTGTTGACCTCGAGGAAGGAGATCGTGCCGTCGGCGGCGACGAGGAACTCACAGGTGCCCGCGCCGACGTACCCCGCCTCCTTGAGGATCGCCTTGGACGACTCGTAGAGCTTGGTCATCTGCCCCTCGGACAGGAACGGCGCCGGGGCCTCCTCGACGAGCTTCTGGTGACGGCGCTGCAGCGAGCAGTCGCGCGTGGAGACCACCACGACGTTGCCGTGGGAGTCGGCGAGGCACTGGGTCTCGACGTGACGCGGGCGGTCGAGGAACTTCTCCACGAAGCACTCGCCGCGGCCGAAGGCGGTGACCGCCTCCCGGACGGCGGAGTCGAACGCGTCCGCGACGTCCTTCATCTCGCGGGCGACCTTGAGGCCGCGGCCTCCGCCGCCGAAGGCCGCCTTGATCGCGATCGGCAGGCCGTTCTCCTCGGCGAACTTCACCGCCTCGTCCGCGTTGGCGAGCGGGTCCTTGGTGCCGGGAGCCAGCGGGGCGCCGACCTTCTCGGCGATGTGCCGGGCCTGCACCTTGTCGCCCAGGGCGTCGATCGCCGACGGCGGCGGGCCGATCCAGACCAGGCCCGCGTCGAGGACGGCCTGCGCGAACGAGGAGTTCTCGGCGAGGAAGCCGTAGCCGGGGTGCACGGAGTCCGCGCCCGCCTTCTTGGCGACGTCGATGATCTTCTCGATCGAGAGGTAGGAGTCGGCGGGGGTGGCACCGCCGAGGGAGTGGGCCTCGTCGGCCAGCCGGACGTGCAGCGCGTCGCGGTCGGGGTCGGCGTACACGGCGACACTGCCGATCCCGGCGTCCTTGCAGGCGCGGATCACCCTGACCGCGATCTCGCCGCGGTTGGCGATCAGGACCTTCTGCAGTGGCTTGATCTCGGGGCTGCCGGACACACGTGCTCCTGAATCTCGCTGGATCGTCGGGTAGTAGCGGAGTCTAGGCCCTGGCCGCGGGCGCGGGGCATGGGTGCCCATGTGCCGGTCGGGCCGACGGGCCCGGGCCCCCGCCAGGTCAGCGCAGGGCGGTGACGGTCTCGCGCAGGCCCTCGTCGAGGTCGCGCACGGACCAGCCGAGCTCCTGCTCCGCACGAGTCGGGTCGCCCACGTAGGTGGCCACCGAGGCGCGCAGGGACTCGCCGGTGTAGTCGTCCGGCAGTGGGACGATGCGCCCCACGACACGGTTCACGGCGGCCGTCGCGCGCACCACGGGGATCGGCAGCGTGAACGGGGGCTTCGTGCCCGCGAGGTCGGCGACCCGGCGCAGCACGTCGGCCAGGCCCGCGCGCGGCCCGGCGAGCATGTACGCCGCGCCCGTCGTGCCCTTGTCCATCGCCAGGAGGTGACCCCGGGCGACGTCCTCGACGTGGGCCCAGCACAGCGTGCCGTCGCGGGGGACGAGCACCCGGTGGCCCCGGGCGGTCCGCTCGATCAGCGCGCCGACCTGGCTGGTGTCGCCGGGGCCGTAGATCGCTCCCGGCATCGTCATGACCACGTCGAGCCCGTCCGCGGCGTACTCCACGGCGATGTCGTGCGCGGCCGCCTTGGTGCGGTCGTAGACGGAGATGTGGCGCCCGGTGAAGCGGTAGCTCTCGTCGACCGCCCGGCCACGGGTGTCGGAGTTGATCGCCAGCGTGCTGGTGTAGACGACGCGGGGAACGCCGTTGCGGCGGGCCGCCTCGAGCACGCTGCGGGTGCCGTCGACGTTGGTCCGCTGCCCCTCCTCGGGGGTGCGGCTGCCGACCTTGTACCAGCCGGCGACGTGGTAGAGCCCGTCCACGCCCGTGCAGAGGCTGTCGAGGGCGGGGGCGTCGCCGAGGTCCCCGGGCACGAGCTCCACGCCCGCCTCGGCGAGCGTGGAGGCCCGGCCCGGGTCCCGGACGAGGGCGACGACCTCGTGACCCGCGTCGCGGAGCTGGCGGGCGAGGACGCCCCCGAGAAAGCCTGTGGCACCGGTGATCGCGTAGCGCATGGGTCGATACAACCACGGATGCCGATCAGGCCCGGACGCGTCTCGGCGCGAACGTCGCGGCGGCCGCGGCGATCGCGACCGCGGCGGCGCCGGTGAGCAGCGCGGGGCCGATCGCTCCGTCGTACCCGGTCGGGGTGAGGGTGCCGTCCTTGGCCAGGAAGACCGCGGTGAGCAGTGCCACGCCCAGGGCGACCCCGAACTCGCGGATGGTGGAGTTGGCCGAGCTGGCCGTCGCGAAGTCCTGCTCGCGGAGCCCGTCGAGGACCGCGGTGGCGCTCGGGGCGAAGGTCAGGCCCATCCCGATGCCGGCCATGGCGAGCGCAGGGATCATCGCGGGGTACGTCGTGGCGTTCTCGGTCAGGATCGCCAGCCACACCAGCGCACCTGCCTGGAGCACCAGGCCCGGCACGAGCAGGGCGCGCAGGCCGGTCCGCGGTGCGAGGGCGCCGGCGATCGGTGCCACGACCATCGGGGCCGCCGTCCACGGCAGGGTGCGCAGGCCGGCCTCGAGGGGGCTGTAGCCCATCACGATCTGGAGGTCCTGGGAGAGCAGGAAGACCGCCCCGAACATCCCGAGCGTGAAGAACAGGCCCAGCGCGTTGGCCACCGAGAACCCGCGGGACCTGAACAGGTGCAGGGGGAGCACGGCGTGGCTGCGTCCGCGCGCCCACCACAGGTACGCCGGGAGCAGCAGGGTCGCCGCGACGAGGGAGCCGGCGACGCCGAGCGAGGTCCACCCGTCGTCGTTGCCGTGGGTGATGCCCCAGACGCCGAGGAAGACCGCGCCGCCGAGCAGGACCGTGCCGACGGGGTCGAGACGCCGCGGGACGTCACGGGACTCGGCCACGCCCCAGCGCAGCAGCGGGATGGCGATGATCGCGATGGGCACGTTGAGCCAGAAGATCGCCTGCCAGCTCACGCCCTCGACCACCGCGCCGCCGACGACGGGCCCGAGCGCGACGCCGAGACCGGAGACGCCGCCCCAGATGCCGATGGCCATGGCGCGCCGTGAGGCCGGGACGGCAGCAGCGAGCAGGGAGAGCGACAGCGGCATGATCGCCGCGGCGCCGAGCCCTTGCACCGCGCGGGCGGTGATGAGCATCGCCGGGGTCTGGCTCAGGGCGGAGGCGATGGAGGCAGCGGTGAACAGGGTGATCCCGAGCAGCATCACGCGACGTCGGCCGAGGCGGTCGCCGAGCGTGGCCGCCGGGAGCATGAACGTGGCGAATGCCAGCGTGTAGGCGTTCACGAACCAGGAGAGCTGGCCGACGGTGGCGTCGAGGTCGGCCCGGACGACCGGCAGCGCCGTGGTCATCACGAGGTTGTCCAGCGTGGCCATGAACATCGGCAGCGAGGCTGCCAGCACGGCGATCCAGACCGGTCGGGTCCGGCGGTCGCCCCCACGGGACGAGCCGCGGGAGGGGCCGGGTGGCGTGGCGACCGGCTCCTGGGTGACGGGAAGGGTGGCGGTCATCGCTCCTCCAGGTAAGCATTGATTGATTACTACTTTCGAGGAGCGTAAGTAATCGCTCGATTACTGGTCAATGACTTTGTGGTAATCGACTGATAATCTCTAGACCATGAGCGCCACGACGAGCACGCGTATGAAGGCAGAGGACCGTCGCCACCTCATCGTCGAGGCGGCCACCCGCTGCTTCTCCCGCACCGGCTTCACCGGCACCAGCACCGACGCCGTCGCCCGTGAGGCGGGCGTCTCCCAGCCGTACGTCGTCCGGATGTTCGGCACCAAGCAGGAGCTGTTCCTCGAGGTCTTCGAGCGGGCGGTCGGGCGGATCTCCGACTCGTTCGCCGCCGTGCTCGAGAGCCCCGGCTTCGACCCGAAGCAGGAGGAGGACCGGGACCGGCTCGGGGCCGCCTACACCGAGCTGCTCGCCGACCGCGACCTGATGCTGGTCATGCTGCACGGCTTCGCCGCGGGCGACAACACCGAGATCGGCGACCGGGCCCGGGCCACCATGGCGGGGATCTTCGACCAGCTACGTCGGGGTGGGATGACCAGCGACGAGGCTCGTGAGTTCATCGCCCACGGCATGCTGCTGACCGTTCTCATGGCCATGAAGGCGCCCGACCACCTCGACGGGAACGACGGTCCCGCAGGCGCGCTGCGCGATCTCGTCGGCTGCGCCTTCGGCGAGGACGTGTCGCTGGTGGTCTCGCCGGCCGAGTAGCCCCCAAGGGAGTCAGAGCTGCGCCAGGTCCTCGCGGCAGCGGCGCTCCACCGCGTCGAGCTCCGCCAGTGTCTCCTCGATGTCCTTGCGCCGCTGCTCCAGGTCGCGGCGGCGGACCTCGATCTGGTCGAGCAGGTAGGTCAGCTGACCCGCCTCGCCGGGCTTCTCGTCGTACATGTTCACGATGGTGGCGATCTCGTCGAGGGAGAACCCCAGGCGGCGCCCGCGCAGGATCAGCTCCAGCCGGACGCGGTCGCGGTTGCGGAAGACCCGAGCGGTGCCGCGGCGCTCGGGGGAGAGCAGGCCGCGGTCCTCGTAGTGGCGGATCGTGCGCAGGGTGACGTCGTAGTCCTCGGCGAGCTCGGCAATGGTCCAGGTCGCCTCTGCTGTCGGTTGCGTCACGTCGTCCACCCCCTTAGAGTGCCTTACGTTTACGTAAGCGTAAACCTCAACCCCCGAAACCGACGTCGAGTCACCGTCGAGGAGCGTCATGTCGTTCGAGCTGTCCCGTGAGCACGAGGAGTTTCGCCGCAGCGTCCGCGAGTTCGCCGAGGCGGAGATCGCGCCGCATGCGGCCCAGTGGGACCGTGAGCACCACTTCCCGACCGACGTCGTGCAGAAGATGGGTGGCCTGGGGCTGTTCGGTCTGACCGCCCCCGAGGAGTTCGGCGGTGCCGGCGAGGACGGCGACTTCACCAGCCTCTGCGTGGCGATCGAGGAGATCGGTCGCGTCGACCAGTCGATGGGCATCACGCTCGAGGCCGCTGTCGGCCTCGGCATCAACCCGATCCTGACCTTCGGGACCGACGAGCAGAGGGCCACCTGGCTCCCCGACCTCGTCGCCGGACGCACCCTGGCCGGCTTCGGTCTCACCGAGCCGGGCTCCGGGTCCGACGCCGGGGCCACGAAGACCAAGGCCGAGCTCGTCGACGGCGAGTGGGTCGTCAACGGCTCCAAGCAGTTCATCACCAACTCCGGCTCCGACATCACCTCCGTGGTGACCGTCACCGCTCGCACGGGCTCCCGCGAGGACGGCCGCGCCGAGGTCAGCACGATCATCGTCCCTTCCGGCACCTCTGGCTTCACCGCGGAGAAGGCCTACGACAAGCTCGGCTGGCACGCCTCCGACACCCACCCGCTGACCTTCGAGGACGTCCGGGTGCCCGAGGCGAACCTCCTCGGCGACCGCGGCCGCGGTTTCGCGCAGTTCCTCGCCACCCTCGACGACGGGCGCGTCGCCATCGCCGCCCTGGCCGTCGGCTGCATCCAGGCGTGCCTCGACATGTCGCTCGAGTACGCCGGGGAGCGGACCACCTTCGGCGTACCCATCGGTGCGAAGCAGGGCGTGGCCTTCCAGATCGCCGACCTCCAGGTCATGCTCGAGGCATCCCGCACGCTGACCTACAAGGCAGCGGCGATGAAGGACGCCGGACGTCCCATGAAGGAGTTCAAGCAGGCCGCCGCGGTCGCGAAGCTCTACGCGACCGAGTCCGCCGTCACGGCGACGCGGATCGCCACCCAGGTCTTCGGCGGCTACGGGTTCATGGAGGAGTACCCGGTGGCCCGCTTCTACCGCGACGCCAAGGTGCTCGAGGTGGGCGAGGGGACCTCCGAGGTCCAGCGGATGCTGATCGCGCGCGGGCTCGGGCTGCCGGTCGAGTGAGCTGAGCCTTCCGGGGGGCCTTACCCTGGAGGGCATGGGTCCTCGCCTGGAACGTCTCGCAAGCGAGGCTGCGAAGTTCCTCGCGGTCGGCGGGGTCGCGACACTTGTCGCCTTCGTCCTGTTCAACGTCCTCGTCCACGGGTTCTTCGGCAGCACCCCCGGGCCGATGAACCAGGAGCCGCTACCGGCGTACGCCATCGCCAACCTCGTCGGCATGGTCGTGAGCTACCGCGGCAGCCGGTCGTGGGCGTTCCGCCACCGCGAGCCGGTCGGACCGGCCGGCGGTCGGCTCTCGTTCTTCGTGATCAACACGGTGACGATGGGGATCCCCATGCTCTGCCTGGGCATCAGCCGCTACGTCCTCGACCTCGACAGCGCCCTCACCGACAACATCGCCGCCAACGTGATCGGTCTCGGGCTCGGGACCGCGGCCAGGTTCTGGGCCTTCCGACGGTTCGTCTTCCTGAGCCCCCGCCGCGCGCGGGAGAGGATGGTCGCATGAACGTCGACCCGCGGCTTCCGGCGCGGTCCCGGGTGGCCAGCCGCGCCGGATGACGCTCGACGGCGACGCGTAGGCAAGTCGACATGTTGCTTGGTCGGTCGCCTACCGTCGGGAGCATGAACAGGATCCTGACCTCGGCCGTCGGACTGGTCGCCGTCGTGCTGCTGGCTCTGACGTCCGCGTGCTCGACCGGAACCGACGCAGTCCAGAAGCCCGAGGCGGCCGAAGCCGTCCGGATCATCGAGGCCGGCGACCACGCGGTCATCGACGTCCGCACGCCGTCCGAGTACGCCGCCGGCCACGTCGAGGGAGCCGAGAACATCGACGTCAGCGACCCGACGTTCGTCGAGCAGGTGCAGAAGCTCGACAAGGACGGCGCGTACGTCGTCTACTGCCAGAGCGGCAACAGGTCCGCGAGCGCCGCGGAGAAGATGGCCGACCTCGGCTTCACGGAGGTCGTGGACGCCGGCGGCATCACGTCGCTGCAGTCGGCCGGAGCCGCCGTCGTCCCCGGCAGCTGACGAGCAGCCGACGAGCAGCCCGGGCGGCGGACGGGCGCGCCGTCCGCGCTAGGACGTCGCGGGGAACCTCTCCCACAGGTCGGTCCACCTGACGCCCACGTCGGCGAACATCTCTCGCAGCAGCGGGAGACCGATGCCCACGACGGTGTGCGGATCGCCCTCGATGCCGCGGACGAACGCGCCACCGAGCCCGTCCAGCGTGAACGCGCCGGCCACGCGCAGCGGCTCGCCCGTCGCGACGTAGGCGTCGACCTCCTCGTCGCTCGGGTCGGCGAAGTGCACGACGGTGTCCGCGGAGCGGGTGACCACGCGCCCGGAAGCGGTGTCGACCAGGCAGTGCCCTGTGTGCAGGACGCCGCTGCGCCCGCGCATCAGCTGCCAGCGGGTGCGGGCCTCGTCGGGGCCGGCCGGCTTCCCGTGGATCGCACCGTCGAGCTCGAGCACCGAGTCGCAGCCGATCACCCAGGCCGCATCGCCCGCAGGGAGGTCGAGCCGCGACGCCACCGCCTCCGCCTTGAGCCGCGCCAGCTCGAGCGCCAGGGCGGCAGGGTCGTCGACGCGCACCTGCTCCTCGTCGACACCGGAGACCACCACCTCGGGCTCGACCCCTGCGCTGCGCAGGGTGGCGAGCCGGGCGGGCGAGGCCGAGGCCAGCACGAGCCGCGTGCTCATGCGAGGCGCGCCAGCGCCGAGCGCAGCGGGTCCAGGCCGATCGAGCCCAGGTCGAGCGCCGACCGGTGGAACGACTTGAGGTCGAACCGGTCGCCGAGCCGGGCCTGGGCGTCCTCACGAGCCTGGAGCCAGATCCGCTCGCCGACCTTGTACGACGGGGCCTGCCCGGGCCAGCCGAGGTAACGGTTCACCTCGAACACGATCACCGGGTCGTCCATCCGGCAGTGCTGCCTCATGAACTCCAGCCCCAGCTCGGGCGTCCAGCGCTCACCGGGGTGGAACCCGAACGGGTTGCCCTTGGGGATCTCCAGCTGCAGGTGCATGCCGATGTCGACGATGACCCGGGCGGCGCGCATGCCCTGGGCGTCGAGCATCCCCAGCCGGTCGCCGGGGTCCTCGAGGTAGCCGAGCTCGTCCATCAGCCGCTCGGCGTACAACGCCCAGCCCTCGCCGTGGCCGGAGACCCAGCACATCAGCCGCTGCCAGCGGTTGAGCCGCTCGGTGCGGTAGGCGGTCTGCCCGATCTGCAGGTGGTGGCCCGGGACGCCCTCGTGGAAGACCGTGGTCACCTCCCGCCAGGTGGAGAAGTCCGTGATCCCGTCCGGAACGGACCACCACATCCGGCCGGGACGGCTGAAGTCCTCGCTGGGCCCGGTGTAGTAGATCCCGCCGTCCTGGGTCGGCGCGATGCAGCACTCGATCCGGCGTACCGGCTCGGGGATGTCGAAGTGCACGTCGGCGAGCTCGGCGATCGTGCGGTCGGCCAGCTGCTGCATCCAGGCCGCGAACGCGTCCTTGCCGACGATGGTCCGCGCCGGGTCCGCGTCGAGCGCGGCGACCGCCTCGTCGATGCTGCCGCCGGGCACGACCCGCTGAGCGGTCGCGGCCATCTCGGTCTCGATGCGGTGCAGCTCCTCCCAGCCCCAGGCGTAGGTCTCCGCGAGGTCCACCGCGGCGCCGAGGAAGTAGCGGGATCCGAGGGCGTACTGCTCGCGGCCGACCGCCTCGACCTCCCGACCGTGGGGTGCGAGGTCCCGGTCGAGGAAGCGGCCGAACTCCGCGACCGCCTCGGTCGCGCGGGCTGCGTTCCGGTCCAGCTGCGCCCCCAGCGCCTCGCCGACTCCCGCGCCACCTGCCTTGCCGACGAGTGCCGCGAAGACGTCGGCGTCGGTCCCTGAGGCTCCGGTCCACGAGCGGACCTGGCCGGCGACCTCCTGGATCTGACGCCGTGCCGCCACGTGCCCGTGGTCCGCCTCCTCCAGGAGCGTGCGGCGGTAGCCCTCCAGCGCGTCGGGCACGCCGGCGAGCCGGGCGTCGATCGCGGCCCAGGCGGCCTCGGAGTCCGTCGGCATCAGGTCGAAGGCCATCCGCAGCTCGTGCAGGCCACTGACGATCACCGACAGCTCGGCCTGCGGCACGTGGGCGTCGAACCTCTCCACCTGGAGCCGGAGGCGCTCCAGGAACGCCTCCTGGGCGACACGCTCCCGCTCGTCGCTCGGCGTGGCCGCCTCCGCAGCAGCCAGTGCACGTCTGGTCAGGTCCTCGCGTGCCGCGAAGCCGTCGGGCGAGAGGTCGGTGAGCCGGTCGTCGTAGCCGGCCACACCCAGCTCGGTGGCGGTCAGCGGGTCGAGCGCGCAGTAGTCCTCCACGTAGGCTTCTGCGACGGCGTCGACGGGCCGACCGTCGGTGGCTGCGGGGGTGTTGGTCTCGGTCACGAAGTGCACCCTAACGGCGGGGGAGGTTCCACGGGTGGGTCCGTTGCGAAGCGCGTCCGGCCGTCACGACGGCTGGCCCCGCCTGCCTGCACGCACGGTCTGGGCGGTCCTGGGGGTGGCGCTCGCCTGGCTGGCGACACGGGCTCTGGTGGTCTGGCTCCTCCACGGGCGTCACTCGTGGGTCGAGGGCGACGTCGGGTACTTCGAGCAGAGCATGGCGTCGCTGCGCGACGTCGGCCTCGGTCGCACGCTGGTGGAGTACCCGCTGCCGGCCCTCGTCGTGCTGGCTCTTCCGGGCCTGCTCGCGCCGCTCGTCGCGACCGCGAACGCCTACGCCGACACGGTGACCGGGCTGTCCCTGGCCGCGGACGCTGCCTACCTGGTGCTGCTCGCCCGGTACGCCGGGACCGGGCGCCGCGCGGCGCTGGTCGTCTGGGTGCTGGCCGTGCCCCTCCTGGGCGCCACCACCTACGCCCGGTTCGACCTGGTGCCCGGGATCCTCGCGGGCGCCGGGCTGCTGCTGCTCGCCCGGCACCCACGGGTGGCCGCGGCGTCCGTGGCGGTGGCGACCGGGCTCAAGCTCTGGCCGGTCCTGGTCCTTCCGGCGATGGCCGCTGTCCGGGAGAGCCGTCACCGCGTGGTCGTCGTGGCGGCGTCGGTGGGTGGACTGCTGGCCGTCTCGAGCCTCCTCGTGGCCGGCTGGGACCGCCTGGTCTCGCCGCTGACCTGGCAGGCGGCGCGGGGGCTGCAGATCGAGTCGGTGGCGGCCACCCCGGCGATGGTGGCGTGGGCGCTGGCGCCCGGGTCGTACCAGGTCGTCTACACCGAGCACAACGCCTTCGAGATCGCCGGACCGGGGACGCGCCAGATGATGCTCGCCTCGGACGTGCTCTCCGCGGGCGTGCTCCTCGGTCTGCTCCTGCTCTGGGTGCTGGCCTTCCGGCGCGGGCGCGACCTCACCGCCGAGACCGTGTCCTGGCTGGCGCTGACCGCCGTGACCGGCTTCGTCGTCACCAGCAAGGTGCTGAGCCCCCAGTACCTGCTGTGGCTGCTGCCCCTCGCTGCGGCAGCCGTGGCGACCAGCCGGTCACGACGGCTGCGGGTCTGGGCGGGGGTCCTGCTGGCCGCGGCGGCCGCGACGCAGGTGGTCTTCCCCGAGCTCTACCCGGAGATCCTCGGCGGCACCGACCGCGCCGGGTGGGCGGTGCTGGCCCTGGCCGTCCGCAACGTGCTGCTCGTCGGGCTGCTGCTCGGCGCGGCCGGCCCGGCCGTGCGTGGCGTCCTCCGCGAGGACGAGCCCGGACGGGAGCCCGGGGTCAGCGCGGCAGGCCGCTCGAGCGCCAGCCGCCCGGTCCGGCAGGGTACGTCGGACGCAGCTTCCGGTGGTGGGCCGACCACTCCGACCTGACCTCGGGCTCCTCGACCGGGGCGGCCGCCGCCGCGACGCCCTGGAGCACCACGGTCAGCGCGGCCACCTCCTCGGGGGTCGCGTCGCCCTTGACCAGGAACAGCGGCGGGCTCGGTGGCGCGTCTCCGGCTCCGGCGGCGTCCGTCTCCTTGCCGCTCACAGCGGGATGTTCCCGTGCTTCTTCGGCGGGAGCGTCTCGCGCTTCGAGCGCAGCAGGCGCAGCGCGCGGACGATCTCGATCCGCGTCTCGTGCGGCTGGATCACCGCGTCGACGTACCCGCGCTCGGCAGCGAGGTAGGGGTTCGCGAGGTGGTCCTCGTACTCCTGGATCAGCTGGGCCCGGCGCTCCTCCTCCTTGCCTTCGGAGGCCGCCTCGGCGATCTCCTTGCGGTAGAGGATGTTGACCGCGCCCTGGGCGCCCATGACGGCGATCTGCGCGGTGGGCCAGGCCAGGTTGATGTCGGCGCCGAGGTGCTTGGACCCCATCACGTCGTACGCGCCGCCGTACGCCTTGCGGGTGATCACCGTGATCAGCGGGACCGTCGCCTCGGCGTAGGCGTAGATCAGCTTCGCGCCGCGGCGGATGATGCCGTTCCACTCCTGGTCGGTTCCGGGGAGGAAGCCGGGGACGTCGACGAAGGTCAGGACGGGCACGTTGAACGCGTCGCAGGTGCGCACGAACCGGGCCGCCTTCTCCGAGGCGTCGATGTCGAGGGTGCCGGCGAACTGCATCGGCTGGTTCGCCACGACCCCGACGGGACGGCCCTCGACGCGGCCGAAGCCGACGACCATGTTGGGCGCGAACAACGCCTGGACCTCGAGGAACTCCTCGTCGTCGAGGACCGACTCGATGACCGTGTGGATGTCGTAGGGCTGGTTCGGCGAGTCCGGGATCAGCGTGTCGAGGGCGCGGTCCTCGTCGGAGATCTCGAGATCGGCCTGCTCGGGGAACGCCGGCGGCTCGTCGAGGTTGTTCTGGGGAAGGTAGGAGATCAGCGCCTTGACGTAGTCGATGGCGTCGGCCTCGTCGCTGCCCATGTAGTGGGCGTTGCCGGACTTCGTGTTGTGGGACCGGGCGCCGCCGAGCTCCTCCATGGAGACGTCCTCGCCGGTGACGGTCTTGATCACGTCGGGCCCGGTGATGAACATGTGCGAGGTCTGGTCGACCATCACGGTGAAGTCGGTGACGGCGGGGGAGTACACCGCGCCGCCGGCGCAGGGGCCCATGATCAGCGAGATCTGCGGGACCACGCCGCTGGCGTGCACGTTGCGGCGGAAGATCTCGCCGTACAGGCCGAGCGAGACCACGCCCTCCTGGATCCGGGCGCCGCCGGAGTCGTTGATGCCGATCACGGGGCAGCCGGTCTTCATCGCCAGGTCCATGACCTTGACGATCTTCTCGCCGAAGACCTGGCCGAGGCTGCCACCGAAGACGGTGAAGTCCTGGGCGAACACGCAGATCTGGCGTCCGTCGATGGTGCCGTAGCCGGTGACCACGCCGTCGCCGTAGGGCCGGTTCTGCTGCATGCCGAACGCGGTCGAACGGTGCCGGGCGAGCTCGTCGAGCTCGACGAACGAGCCCTCGTCGAGGAGCTGCTCGATGCGCTCGCGGGCGGTCTTCTTGCCCTTGGCGTGCTGCTTCTCGATGGCCCGCTCGGAGCCTGCGTGCACCGCCTCCTCGAGCCTGCGGTCGAGGTCGGCGACCTTGCCGGCCGTCGTGTGGATGTCCACGCCCTCGGCGATCTCGGTGCCCTCGCCGGGTTGCGTCATGGCTGCTTCGCTCACGGGTGAATGGCCTCTCTCGATTGCGTGGGTGTCAATGTAGTGCCTGTGACGTACGACGACCTCCGGCGCCCACCACTCGACCCCGTGGCCCTGTCCTCCGCGCTCACCCGCCCGGGTTCGTTGTGGCGCTCGGTGGACATCGTCGCCTCGTGCCCCTCCACCAACGCTGCCCTGGCCGACCGGGCCCGCGGCGGAGCGCCTGCCGGTGAGGTGCTCGTCGCCGACCACCAGACCGCGGGACGGGGGCGCCTGGACCGGACCTGGGTGACGCCGCCCGGCTCCGCCCTGACCTTCTCCGTCCTCCTCGACCCGGACCGGGTGCCGGTGACGCGCTGGCCCTGGCTGCCGCTGCTCGTCGGCATCGCGGTCTCCGAAGGCGTACGCCGGGTCGCGGGCGTCGAGTGCGTGCTCAAGTGGCCCAACGACGTCCTCGTGGGCGACCGGAAGCTGGCCGGGATCCTGGTCGAGCGGATCGAGCGACCCGGCGGGGCGGTCGCGGTCGCCGGGGTCGGCCTGAACGTCTCGCAGACCGCGGACGAGCTGCCCGTCCCGACGGCGACCTCGCTGGTCCTCGAGGAGGCGACGACCACGGACCGGACTGTGGTGCTGCGCGAGGTGCTGCGCTCGCTCGAGGCGCTGTTCGTCCAGTGGCAGGCCGACGCGGGCGACCCCACCGGGGGGCTCGTCGACTCCTACGTCCGCCGCTGTGCCACCCTCGGTCGTCAGGTCCGCGTGGAGCTGCCGTCCGGCGACCGGGTGGTGGGGGAGGCCGCGGGGATCGACTCCGACGGCAGGCTCGAGGTCCGCACCCCCGAAGGTCCGCGGATCCTGGGAGCCGGAGACGTCGTGCACGTCCGCGCGACGTCGTGACCCGCACCCACGTGAGAGGATCTGACGCGTGCCCATCTCCCGCAAAAGGCTCAACGCAGGCGAGCACGTGGTGGTCTCCACCCGGACGCACGCCAAGGCGCTGCTCGGCCCCGCGCTCGTGCTCATCGTGATCGCCGGCGCCGCCGGCTTCGTGAGCACCTTCACGGCCGCGGCCGGTCGCGCCCAGCCGCTCCTCGTCGCGGTGATCGGGCTGGTCGCGGGTGTGCTGGCGCTCCGCTGGGTGGTGCTGCCGTTCCTGTCCTGGCTGACCACGTCGTACACCGTGACCAACCACCGGCTGATCACCCGCAGCGGCATCCTGACCCGCCGGGGGCACGACATCCCGCTGACCAGGGTCAGCGACGTCGCCTACGAGCGCGACCTGCTCGACCGGGTGCTCGGCTGCGGCACCCTGCTGGTGGCCGTGGCGAGCGAGCAGCGCGTGGAGCTCCACGACATCCCGCACGTCGAGCAGGTGCACCTGAGGATCCACGACCTCCTGGTCGAGGAGGACGAGACCTGGCACCTCGACGGCCGCGGCGCAGGGCATCGATGACGGACGCCGATCCGCCGGACACGCCCCGGCCGAAGCGGTTCAACCGGGAACAGCTCGAGCAGGTCATCCTCGGTGACATGCCCGCGCTGACCAGCAGCGACGTCGCCTCCGCGGCGGGCGTGACCATCGAGCAGGCCCGGCGGCTCTGGCGCGCCCTCGGGTTCCCGGACGCGGGGGAGCAGCCCGCCTTCAGCGACGCCGACCTCGCCGCGCTCAGCACGCTGGTGGGGACCGTGGAGTCCGGCGCCATCGACTTCGACACTGCGGTGCGGATGACGCGGGCGGTCGGCCAGACCATGGCCCGCCTGGCGGACTGGCAGGTCGCCACGCTGGCCCCGCGCGTGGAGCACCTCGAGAACGGTCCCGAGGCCACCGGATCGCGCATCGGCAGCGCGCTGCGCATCGCCGAGGAGGTCGGGGTCCCGTTCGAACGGCTGCTCATCTACTCCTGGCGACGGCACCTCGCGGCCGCCGTGGGGCGCATGGAGGCGCTCGGCGCCGCCGACGAGGACCTGCACACCAGCCAGGTGACCGTAGGCTTCGCCGACCTGGTCAGCTTCACGGCGCTCTCCAACGAGATCGACGAGGACCGCCTCGCCGACATGGTCGAGATCTTCGAGTCGCGCTGCGCCGACGTCGTCGCGGGCCGGCACGGCCGGGTCATCAAGACCCTGGGCGACTCGGTGCTCTTCGTCTCCGAGGACCCGGTCCAGGCCCTCGACATCGCCTTCGACATCGTGGGCGTGATCGGCAAGGACAGCCGCCTGCCCGACGTACGCCTGGGGCTGGCGACCGGGTCGGTGATCATGCGGCTCGGCGACGTCTTCGGTCCGCCGGTCAACATGGCCGCCCGGCTGACCAACGTGGCGCGCCGCAACCGTGTGATCGTGGACGACACCACCGCCGAGAGCCTGCCGCGGGACCGCTTCGACACCCGGTCGCTGCCCGCCCGACCGATCCGTGGGTTCGGGCTGATCGAGCCGGTGGCGGCCCGCCGGCGCTGAGAGCCGCGGCGCCGTTTCCCGGGCCCTTTTCCTCCGGGCCGCTTTCCCGGGGGCTTTCTCCCGGACGCTTTCTGCCCGGCGTCTTCGCAGGTCGCAGGGGAGTTTTTGGTCTAGACCTGCTTTCTTCGCCCGATGACAAAGTTTTTGAATTTTCAGGTGCTGTCCGAATTGTCCTTTTACGCTGATGGGCATGCTGAGTGTGCAGGGGGTGGACCTCGACGTCGAGTCACGTCGAGTGTGGCGAGACGGCCAGGAGATCAAGATGTCGAACAAGGAGTTCGACCTCTTGAATGCTCTGATGAGCCGTGCGGGGGAGATCGTCACGCGTGAGGAGCTCATGCGTGATGTGTGGCAGACGACGTTCTGGACGTCTGCCAAGACCATTGACGTTCATCTGGGTTGGGTACGCCGCAAGCTCGGCGACGACACCCGGAGACCCACGTTGATCACGACGATCAGGGGGAGGGGACTGCGCTTCGAGACGGAGCCACCGGTCTACGCCCCAAAAGAGGAGCAGGTCGCGGCCGTATGAGGTGAGGCGGGCCCCGGGGAGGGTCGTCGCTAGGCTCTCCCCGTGACCTCGCCTGCTCCTTCGTCCCGAAACGGTTTCCCGGTGACGCCGGTCCTCGCCATCGTCGGCGGCGGTCAGCTGGCCCGCATGATGGCGCAGAGCGCCGTCGGGATCGGCCTCCCGCTGCGGCTGCTCGCCGAGGCGGACGGCGTGTCCGCGGCCCAGGTGATCCCGGACTCCGTGGTGGGCGACTACCGCGACCTCGACACCTTGAGGAAGGTCACCGACGGATGCTCGGTGGTGACCTTCGACCACGAGCACGTCCCGACCGAGCACCTGCACGCGCTGAGCGACGCGGGCGTCGCCTGCCGGCCTGGCCCGCAGGCGCTGGTGCACGCCCAGGACAAGGGCGTCATGCGGGCGCGGCTGCACCACCTGGAGGTGCCCTGCCCGCGCAACGAGATCGTGACCGGGCCCGAGCAGACGGCCGCCTTCGCCGAGTCGGTCGGCGGCTTCCCCGTCGTGCTCAAGACCACCCGAGGCGGGTACGACGGCAAGGGCGTCTGGGTGGTCGACCTCCGAGGCGGCGTGTGCCGAGGCCTTCGAGGTCGCCCGCCGAGCGGGCGTGGAGATCCTCGCCGAGGAGAAGGTGGAGTTCCGTCGCGAGCTCTCCGCGCTCGTCGCGCGCTCCCCGTCCGGTCAGGTGGCCGCCTACCCGGTCGTCGAGTCGGTGCAGGTGGACGGCATCTGCACGGAGGTGATCGCGCCGGCGCCCGGCCTCGACCCCGATCTCGCCGTCGAGGCCCAGCAGATCGCGATGAACGTGGCCGGCGCCCTCGACGTCACCGGCATCCTCGCCGTCGAGCTCTTCGAGACCGTCCGACGGCCGGGTGCTGGTCAACGAGCTCGCGATGCGCCCGCACAACACCGGCCACTGGAGCATGGACGGCGCGGTCACGGGCCAGTTCGAGAACCACCTCCGGGCAGTCCTCGACCTCCCGCTCGGCTCGCCCGAGATGCGCCAGCCATGGACGGTGATGGTCAACATCCTCGGCGGTGACCACGGCCTCCTGTCGGAGAACCTCTTCGGGGGCTACCCCCACGTCTTCGCCCGCGACCCGCGGCTGAAGGTCCACCTGTACGGCAAGGACGTCAAGCCGGGGCGGAAGGTCGGACACGTCACCGCCTACGGAGACGACCTGGACGACGTACTCGAGCGTGCACGCCATGCCGCGGCCTGGTTCCGCGGCGACCTGGGGATGGAGAGCGAGTGAGCATGGCAGACGAGAGCCCGCGCGTCGGGATCGTGATGGGGTCCGACTCCGACTGGCCGACGATGCAGGCCGCCGCCGAGGCGCTCGAGGAGTTCGGGGTGCCCTACGAGGCCGACGTCGTCTCCGCGCACCGGATGCCCGAGGAGATGCTCGCCTACGGCAAGGAGGCGGCAGGGCGCGGCCTCTCGGTCGTCATCGCCGGCGCCGGGGGAGCGGCCCACCTTCCGGGCATGCTCGCCGCCGTCACGCCGCTGCCGGTCATCGGCGTGCCGGTCGCGCTGCGCTACCTCGACGGCATGGACTCCCTGCTCTCGATCGTGCAGATGCCCGCAGGGGTCCCCGTGGCCACCGTCGCGATCGGCAACGCCCGCAACGCCGGGCTGCTCGCGGTCCGCATCCTCGCCGCCTCGGACAGCGCGCTGCGCGAGAAGATGGAGAGCTTCCAGGAGTCCCTCGCCGATGCCGCCCGGGCCAAGGGTGCGGCGGTACGAGGAGAGCGCAGCCGGACCGTCGGCTTCGGCTGAGCGGATCAGCGGTCGCTGAGCCGGGGCCACTCCATGGCGGGGCAGGTGTCCATCACCATCGGGACGCCCGCCTCCGACGTACGCCGGAACGCCTCGTGGTCGACCACCCCGAGCTGGAACCACACACCCTTCGCACCCACCGCGACCGCCTGGTCGGCGAACTCTCCGGCCGCCTCCGAGCGCCGGAACACGTCGACGCAGTCGATGGGGAAGGGGACGTCGGCCAGCGAGGCGTAGCCCTGCTCGCCGAGCACGGTGGGGGCCTCCGGGTGAACCGGGACGATGCGCTTGCCGTGCCCCTGCAGGAACCTCGCGATCCGGTAGGCGGTGCGTGAGGGGTTGCCGCTGAGGCCGACGACGGCCCAGGTCTCGCACTTCTCGAGCAGGAACCGGATGTTCGCCTCGTCGAGCCAGGGGGCGCTGGTGGTTGCCATGCCCCATCGTTACCCCGGTGGCCAAGGCGTACCCCTGTCCGTGCCTCCTGCACCGGACCGGTCCACCGATGACCTGCGGCGACCGGGCTCGGCTACCCGCGAGTAGAATCCGGCGGCATGAGCGCTGAGTACCCCATGTTTGCCCTGTCCGAGGAGCACCAGGCGATCCGCGAGGCGGTCCGCGCTGTGTGCGACGCCAAGGTCGCCCCGAACGCCACCGAGGTCGACGAGTCCGGCGAGTTCCCCCAGGCGGCGTACGACGCTCTCGCCAGTGCCGACTTCGCGGCGCCGCACATCGCCGAGGAGTACGGCGGGGCGGGCGCCGACGCACTCGCCACGGTGCTCGTGATCGAGGAGGTCGCTCGCGCGGACGCCTCGGCGTCGCTCATCCCCGCGGTCAACAAGCTCGGCACGCTGCCGCTGATCCTCGCCGCCTCGGAGGAGCTCAAGCAGAAGTACCTGTCTCCGGTCGCCGCCGGTGACGCGATGTTCTCCTACTGCCTCTCCGAGCCCGAGGCGGGTTCCGACGCCGGTGCGATGAAGACCCGGGCGGTCAAGGACGGCGACCACTACGTGCTCAACGGCGTCAAGCGCTGGATCACCAACGCCGGCGTCTCGGAGTACTACACCGTCTTCGCCGTGACCGACACGGAGAAGGGTGCCCGGGGCGGCATCTCGGCGTTCGTGGTGGAGAAGGCCGACGAGGGTGTCTCCTTCGGCGCTCCGGAGAAGAAGCTCGGCATCAAGGGCTCGCCCACGCGCGAGGTGTACTTCGACAACGTCCGCATCCCGGCCGACCGGATGATCGGCGAGGAGGGCAGCGGGTTCGCCACGGCGATGCGCGTGCTCGACCACACCCGCGTCACGATCGCCGCCCAGGCCGTCGGCATCGCGCAGGGCGCCCTGGACTACGCGCTCGAGTACGCCAAGGAGCGCACGCAGTTCGGCAAGCCGATCTCCGACTTCCAGGGCCTGCAGTTCCTGCTCGCCGACATGGGCATGAAGGTCGAGGCCGCCCGCCAGCTGACGTACGCCGCGGCCGGCCGCTCGGAGCGTGGCGACAAGGACCTGACCTTCTTCGGGGCATCCGCGAAGTGCTTCGCCTCCGACACGGCCATGCAGGTCACGACCGACGCGGTGCAGGTGCTCGGTGGCTACGGCTACACCCGCGAGTACCCGGTCGAGCGGATGATGCGCGACGCCAAGATCACCCAGATCTACGAGGGCACCAACCAGGTGCAGCGGATCGTGATGGCCCGCCAGCTCCTCGCCGGGGTGCAGTCCGAGCTCTGACCGGCCAGGCTCCGACGACGTCAGGGGGAAGTCGCATGGACCCCGCCCAGCAGCCCTACGGGAGCCGGGAGGCCACGGAGCAGGCGTTCGCGGACCACGTCAACCGGGGCAAGGTCGAGCTGTACCGAAGCCTCGGGCTGGAGCTCGTCATGGGCGAGCGCCGGGGCGTCGGGTTCGCCGACGCCTTCGCCCCCGAGCCCTGGACCGACGGGCCTCCGCCGTACTTCAACTGCCACTGCAACGGGGGCGTGTTCAACCTCGGACACCGGAACGCGGCCGTCGTCGAGGCGGTCCGGCGCGGGCTCGACCACCTCGACGTCGGGAACCATCACCTCGTGTCGGGGTGGCGGGCGGCCTTCGCCGAACGGCTTGCCGCGACGACGGGCGGGGACCTGCCGGGCGTCGTGTTCGGCGTCTCCGGCGGGGAGGCGGTCGACCTGGCGATCAAGCTGGCCAGGGCACACACCGGACGCCCGGGGGTGGTGTCTGCGGTCGGCGGGTACCACGGCTGCACGGGGCTGGCGATGAGCGCCGGCTCTCCCGAGTGGCGCGACCCGTTCGGTCCCACACCGGAGGCGTTCACCCAGGTTCCCTGGGACGACCTGGAGGCGCTGGAGAGCTCCCTCCGCGGACCCGAGCCGCCGGCTGCGGTGCTCCTCGAGGCCATTCCGGCGACGCTCGGCATGGTCGTCCCGTCGCAGGGTTACCTGGAGGGCGTGCGGCGGCTGTGCGACGAGCACGGCGTGCTGCTGATCCTGGACGAGGTCCAGACGGGGCTCGGCCGCACCGGCACCTTCTGGTCCTACCAGCAGGAGGGAGCGGTCCCGGACCTGCTGGTCACCGGGAAGGGCCTCTCGGGCGGCGTCTACCCGATCACGGCCACCTTGATGACCCGCGAGCTCTTCGCGTTCTTCGACGATCACCCCCTGTCCCACATCTCGACCGGCGGTGGTGCCGAGCTCGGGTGCGTGGCGGGCCTGGCCATGCTCGACGTGGTCGAGGCCCCCGGCTTCCTCGAGCGTGTTCGCGAGGTCGGCGCGCGACTCGAGCAGGAGCTCTCCGGCCTGCCCTTCACCGTCAGGCGGCGCGGCATGTTCATGGGCCTCGCCTTCGACGACCCGATGGGCGGGATGGCTGCCACCAAGACGATGATCGACCACGGTGTCTTCGCCATCTACGCCGGCAACGACCCGTCCGTCCTCCAGTTCCTGCCTCCCCTGGTGATCACGGACGAGGAGTGCGACGAGCTGGTCTCCCGAGTCCGGGGCGCCTTCCGTGGCTGACGGCGACCCGACCGTGCCGGGAGCTCGCCCGGACGACCTGGTGGCCGCGGTGGAGAGCGCGGTCCAGGAGGCCCTCAGGACAGGCAGCGAGGACCACCTGCGTGTCCTCGGCCACGGCGAGATCAGCCTGGTCGTCGGCTGGCCCACCGACGAGCCCGTGGTGGCGTGCAAGCGGCTGCCGGTCTTCCCGTCCACGACGGACGCCGAGCGCTACGCGGACGTCTTCTCCCGCTACATCGCGCGGCTCGAGCAGGGCGGCCTGCACGTCGTGCCGAGCAGGCTGGTCTTCCTCGACCCCGGTCCGGACGGGCGGCAGGTCGGCTACGTCGTCCAGCCGGTCCTGCCCTCGGCGACCCTGGGCCCGGACATCCTGCGGGCTGCAGAGCCCGACCCCGAGCACCCGCTGCTGACCGCGGTCGTCGCGGCCGTGCTCGGCGCCGTCGACGAGCGGACCGGGCTCGACGCCCAGATCTCCAACTGGGCGGTGTCCGACGGGGCGCTGCAGTACCTGGACGTCACCACCCCGATCCTCTACGGAGACGGCGGGCTCGAGCTCGACGTCGACATGCTGATCGCCTCCTACCCGTGGCTGCTGCGCCCGCCCCTGCGCCGTTTCGCCGCCCCGCCGATCGCTGCGGCGTACTGCGACCCGCGCACCGTGCTGCTCGACCTGGCCGCCAACCTGCACAAGGAGCGCCTGGCGGCGTGGATCCCCGCCGTCCTGGAGGTGGCCGACCGGGAGCTCCCGGTGTCATCCACCGGGCCGACCACCGGGCCGAGCCGACACGGGCCGAGCACCACCCCGGCCGATCACCCGCGCCGAGGTCGACAGGTACTACCGATCCAACGCGCGGCTCTGGGAGGTCATGCTGCGTCTCCGTCAGGCCGACCGGTGGTGGCAGCGCAGGATCCGGCGCCGCGCCTATCCGTTCCTCCTGCCCGGCCCGACTCGCCGCTGACGCCGGAACCCGGGGTCCGGGCAGAGCTCAGGTCGGGACCTCCCGCCGGTCGATCGCGACGTCAGACGAGCGCGAGCACGTCGTCGGCGCCCATCAACCGGGCGACCTTCTCCAGCATCGGGCTGGCGCCGTGCGTCGTCACACGAGCACCGTGCCGTCCCACGAGCTCGGCGAAGCGCACCAGCTCCCGCAGCCCGCCCACGTCGCAGAAGGCCAGGTGCTGCATCAGCAGGTGCACCTGCTGCACACCCCGGAGGTCGACGTGCGAGAGCGATGCCTCGAGGCACGGGAGGCTGGTGAGGTCCAGCTCGCCGCGGATCCCGAGCCAGAGTGCGTCCTCCCGCCGGACCGTGACGACGTCGAGCGCCGGTAGCGGGCTCTCACCTGTGCGAGCCGGGGAGTAGATCTGCAACATGTCTCGATCTTCGCTGGGCTGCGGTTCTGTCTTCAGGGCCCGATGCGCCCACTCCGCTGGTCTCGATGTACCAGGGGCGGCGTGCCACTGTGAGGACATGAGTGCGCCGACCGGAGCGACGGGGGACACGCGCCGGTCGGCGTACCTCAATTCTGACCCGATCAGGCGGCACCTGCCTGGTGCGGCGGAGGGAAATCGTCTAGTACGGAGGCACTAGAGACGTATCAGGTCTTAACGTCGGGCCCGTCGTGCACTAGCCTCCGGTGCAACTGGGAAGCAGGTGATCACCGTGCCGCTCGGGCAAGGCATCGGGGAATGGTGGGAGGCGTTTCGTGACCGCGTCGAGCTCGACGGTCACGAAACGACATGGCAGGTCACGGCAGGGTCGTTCGACTCGGCGCTGGCCTATGCGAGGGAACGGTTCGGGGAGCCGACCGTGCTCTCGCGTCGGGACCGCGGCCGGTGGTGGCCCCGGGTCACCCTGACGGTGAGCACGGACCCCGCGCTGGCCGGGTCGGGGCCTCCTCTGGAGGACATCGCGTCCCTCGTGGTGCCTGCCCAGCGGGCGCACACCGGCAGGGAGACCAGCGATCGGCCGGTACGCCGCGTCGACCCGCTGCCCTCCTCGCTGGAGGCGATCTTCGCCCACCAGGAGGAGCAGCGGATGGTCCGTCAGCGCACCCGGGAGCTGAGCGAGGACGACGCCCCGCAGGCGCAGGGCGCCTGACTCATCCGAGACTGGCGCGGAGGTACTGCTTCGGCCAGTCGACGCCGTCGCCCACCGGCACCCCCAGCTCGTGGGCGGCGCGCAGGGCCCAGTGCGGGTCGCGCAGCATCGCCCGTGCGAGCAGGACGACGTCGGCGAAACCCTCCGTGACGATCTCCTCGGCCTGCTTGGGCTCGGTGACGAGACCGACCGCACCCGTCGCGATCCCCGCCTCCTCGCGGATACGCCGGGCGAAGCCGACCTGGTAGCCGGGGCCGACGGGGATGTCGGCGACGGCGTTCCCGCCCGACGAGACGTCGACCAGGTCGACATCGGCCGCGCGGAGCAGGCGGGCCAGCGCGACCGAGTCGTCGTCGCTCCAGCCGCCCTCGACCCAGTCGGTCGCGGAGATGCGCACGATCACCGGCGTGGAGCCGGGTACGGCGGAGCGCACCGCGTCCACCACGCGCAGCAGCAGCCGCGCCCGGTTGTCGAAGGAGCCGCCGTACTCGTCGGTGCGCTCGTTCGACAGCGGGGAGAGGAACTCGTGGAACAGGTAGCCGTGCGCGGCGTGGATCTCGAGCACGTCGAAACCGGCCTCGAGGCCGCGGCGCGCTGCCTGAACGAAGTCCTCGACCACGCCGTCGATCTCGGCGACGGTGAGCTCACGCGGGGCGGGGAGCCCCGGGAAGGGGACCGCCGACGGTCCGACCGTCTCCCAGCCGCCCTCCTCGACGGGGACCGCGCCGCGGCCCTCGAACGGCGGGCGCGTCGACGCCTTGCGGCCCGCGTGCGCGAGCTGGATGCCGGCAGTGGCGCCCTGGCCGTGGACGAAGTCGACGATGCGCGCCCAGGCGTCGCGCTGCTCGGTGTCCCAGATCCCCGCGTCGGCGGGGGAGATGCGGCCCTCCGGGGAGACCGCAGCCGCCTCGGTGAACACCAGTCCGGCGCCGCCGCGGGCGAACGAGCCGAGGTGGACCAGGTGCCAGTCGTTCGGGACGCCGTCGACGGCGGAGTACTGGCACATGGGCGAGACCCACACGCGGTTGCGGACGGTCACGTCACGGAGCTGAACCGGTTCGAAGAGGTGCGTCATGTGGTGAGAACGCGTCGTGAACTCCGGACATTCCGCCCGGCGGCTCGCCGAGGGGGGCTCAGTCCTGCCACGGGTAGAACGGTGGCATCTGCGAGGCGCGCCCCTCGAACCGCGGCTCGCGCTTCTCCCGGAACGCGGCCACGCCCTCCTTGCCGTCGCCGAGGCTGGTGTAGAACATCGCCAGCGAGTCGACCCGGTGGGCCTCGAGCGGGTGCGGCTGCGCGGCGTTGCGGTACATCATCTGGCGCGCCAGTGCGGTCGCGACCGGTGAGCGGCCTCGGGTGAACCGCCGCGCCAGGTCGTACGCCGCGTCCAGCAGCTCGTCCCCGGGATGCACCGACCGGACCAGCCCGCCCTCGAACGCCTCCTCCGCGCTGAGGATGTCCGCGGAGTACACCCACTCCAGGGCCCGGCTGATCCCGACGATGCGGGGCAGGAACCAGGTGGACGTGGCCTCGGGGACGATGCCGAGGCGGCCGAAGACGAACCCGATGCGCGCTCGGTCCGACGCCAGACGTACGTCCATCGGCAGCGTCATCGTCGCCCCGATGCCGACCGCGGCGCCGTTGATCGCGCCGATCACCGGCTTCGGGCAGCGGTACGTCGCGAGGGCGACCCGCCCGCCGGTGTCGCGGACCCCGGTGAGGACCTCCGGGTCCTCCAGGCGCTCGTGCATGTCGGCCATCGTCGGCTCGAGCGACTCGTCGAGGCCGAACACGTTGCCTTCGGCAGACAGGTCCATGCCCGCGCAGAACGCGCGGCCGCGGCCGGTGACGACGATCGCGGCGACCTCGTCGTCCCGGCCGGCGCGGTCGTAGGCGTCGACGAGCTCCTCGGCCATCGTCACGGTGAACGCATTGAGCTGCTCGGGGCGGTCAAGCGTGAGCGTGAGGATGCCGTCCGCGACGGCGTACTCGAGGGTCTCGTACTCCCGCTCGCTCGCAGGGCCGTTCGCGGACTCACCCACCGGCGCTCACTTGTCACTCATCGGGGCAGCCCCGACGGAGTGCACAGCTTCTTCGGGATGTCGTCGGTGCGGTCCTCCTTGATGTACTCGAACATCTGGAGGGCACGCTCGCGGTCCCACAGCACGGAGAGGTCGGCGATGGGGACCCCACAGGTGAGCCCCTTGTCGCCGGTGACCCGGGTCATCGCCCAGGCGAACCGCAGTGTGTCGATGGGGCCGGTGTCCTCGCCCAGGCGCAGCGACTTCGTGCCGGCGTTGGCCAGACCTGCGTAGCGCAGCGGGTTGAGGATCGACCATGGCGAGGCGGCCTTGGCGCCCACGGCGCTGACCACCTCGCGCTGGTGGGCCGCCCGGTCGATGTCACCGAGTGCGGAGGTGTGCCGGGACCGTGCGTAGCCGAGCGCGGTGGCGCCGTCCACGTCCTGGCAGCCCTTCTCGATCTCGAGGTTGGCGAGCTTGTCCTTCATCGCCTGCTTGGGGCAGATCTCGACCCCGCCGACGGCGTCGACGACGTTGACGAAACCGCCGAACCCGATCTCGACGTAGCCGTCGATGCGCACGCCGGTCTCGTCCTCCAGCGTCTTCACCAGCAGCTTCGGTCCGCCGTAGGCGTAGGCGGCGTTGACCTTGGTCCTGCCGTGGCCGGGTACGTCGACGATCGAGTCGCGGGGGATGGACAGCAGCAGGTTCGGGCCCGAGCCGGTGTGCAGCAGCATGATCGTGTCGGTGCGCCGCCCCTCGGCGACGCCGGTGCCGAGCCGCTGTCGGTCCGCCTTGGACAAGCCCTCGCGGCTGTCGCTGCCCACGAGCAGGTAGGTGTGCCCGGGCTGCGAGCCCGGCCGGTCGCCGCCGGGGTCGTCGTCGACCTTGTCGATCTTGCTCCAGGCCCACAGCGGGACGGCGACCAGGAACACCACCCACAGGAGCAGGACGAGCTTGAGCCAGCCCAGCCGGCGGCGACGGCGAGGTCGCTTGGGGGGAGGGGTGGACGCGGCGCCGCGCGGGGTCGACGGCGGTCCGCCCGGAGGGGCCGAGGACGCCCGTCCCGGGCCTCGCCCGGGGCCGGTCCCCGCACCCTGAGTGGGGCGTCGGCTGGTGGGCAGCATGCGGGTCGGCTCCGGATCGTCCGGTGCCGCTCCCTTTCCTCCGTAGAGCCAGTGGTACTCCGGGGACCCCTCTTCGGGACCACCGCTCGGGTGGCGTCGATCAGCCATGGCAGGGACCGTACCCTGCGGCGGCGCACCCTACTCCGGCGTGCCGCCCAGGTGTGGCGGCTGTGACTGGTGATACTTGACAGGCTCACTTTGCTCGCAGTAACGAAAGGCTGCCCATGGCCCCCGCAGCTCACGTCGGGTCGGACGACCGACTGGCCCGCATCCGGTTCCGCCGGGCGGTGGCCCTGATGGTGATGACGCTGGTCGTCCCGGGGTCGGCCCAGCTGGTGGCGGGCCGCAAGCAGGTGGGACGCATCGCGCTCCGGGTCTGGCTCGCCCTGCTCGCAGCGCTGGTCGTCGTGGTCCTCGTGGGACTGGTCTGGCCGGGCTTCGTGTTCTGGCTGCTGAGCAACCCGTTCATGCTCGGCGCGATCCGTCTCACCCTCTTCGTCCTGGCGCTGGCCTGGGCCGGGCTCTTCCTCGACGCCTGGCGGCTCGGGGACCCGCTGGGTCTGCAACAGCGACAGCGTCTCGCGATGGTCGGGATCAACGGCTTCCTGTGCTTCTCCGTGGCCGGGACGCTGCTGTTCGCCTCGCACATGGTCGGTGTGCAGCGAGACTTCATCACCGCCATGTTCGGTGACGGACTCGTCAGCGACGCGCACCACGGCCGCTACAACGTCCTGCTGCTGGGGGGTGACTCCGGCGCGGACCGGTGGGGGCTGCGGCCCGACAGCCTGACCGTCGCCAGCATCGACGAGGAGACCGGCCACACGATCCTGTTCGGTCTGCCGCGCAACATGCAGAACTTCCCCTTCCGCGAGGGGTCGGTCATGGCGGAGCAGTTCCCCGACGGCTTCGACTGCGACGGCTGCTACCTCAACTCGCTCAGCACCTGGGCGGACGACAACAAGGAGCTGTTCGGCGACGTCGCAGTCCCGGGCGTCGAGGCGACCATCGAGGGCGTCGAGGGCATCACCGGCCTGTCCATCAACTACTACGCGATGGTCAACCTCAAGGGCTTCCGCGAGCTGGTCGACGCCGTCGGCGGTGTGAAGCTCAACGTGCGGGACCGCATCCCGATCGGCGGCGTGGGCGGCCCCGTCACCGGCTACATCGAGCCCGGCAACCGTCAGCTCGACGGCTACCAGACCCTGTGGTTCGCACGCTCACGCGAGGATGCCGACGACTACTCGCGCATGGCGCGGCAGAAGTGCGTGATGAACGCGATGCTCGAGCAGCTCAGCCCGAAGGTCGTCGTCACCAAGTTCAGCAGGATCGCCGAGGCGAGCCAGCAGGTGATCTCCACCGACCTGCCCGTCTCCGAGGTCGACCGCTTCATCGGGCTCGCGCTCAAGGCCAAGTCGCAGCCTCTGGCGACCGTGTCCTTCGTGCCGCCCCTGGTCAACACGGCCGAGCCCGACATCGACCTGATCCAGGAGAAGGTCCAGCAGGCCATCGAGAAGTCCGAGTCGGCCGGAAAGACCGAAGCCTCGTCGGGCGCCCACAAGAAGCCGCGCAAGCGCGGCGCGGGTGCGGGTGCCTCGTCGGCGGCCACCACGGGGGGCTCGATCGGAAGCCTGGCCGAGGGGTACGCCGCCAACCAGGCCACCGACCTGTCGGACGCGTGCTGAGCGGTCGGTAGGGTCACCCCTGTGTCTGCCCGGATCGTCGCCGTCGTCGTCACCTGGAACCGCCGGGACCTCCTCCGGGAGTCGCTCGACGCGGTCGCGGCGCAGACCCTGGCGCCCGCGGCGACCGTGGTCGTGGACAACGCCTCGACCGACGGCACCGACGCGCTCCTGGCCGCGGAGTACTCCGACCTCGAGGTGCTGCGCCTCGAGACCAACACCGGCGGCGCCGGCGGGTTCGCAGCCGGCGTCGAGCGGGCGCTGACCTTCGAGCCCGACCTCGTGTGGCTCCTCGACGACGACACCGTGCCGACCACCACGGCGGCGGAGGCGCTCGCCGACGCGTGGAACGGGCATCGACGGATGACTGGGCAGCCCCCTGCCGTCGTCGCCAGCCGGGTGGTCTGGACCGACGGTCGTGACCACCCCATGAACACCCCGCGGCCGAAGCCTGGAGCCTCCCCGACCGAGACCGCCGTCGCTCGTGAGCTCGGCTGCATTCCCATCCGGTCGGCCTCCTTCGTCTCGATCGTCTGCGACGCCGAGGTGATCGGGGAGCGCGGGCTGCCCGTCGCCGACTACTTCCTGTGGAACGACGACTTCGAGTACTCCACCCGGCTGATCCGCGACCGCGCCGGGCTGTACTGTCCCGAGAGCGTCGTGGTGCACAAGACGAAGACGTTCGGCTCGACCGACGCCGACCCGGGGGAGCGGTTCTTCTACGAGGTCCGCAACAAGGTGTGGCTGTTCAGCCGCAGCACCGGTCTGAGCCCCGCCGAGAAGCTCCTGTACGGCGGGTCGACCGCACGTCGCTGGGCCAGGACGTTCGCGCGGTCCGAGGACAGGCGGACGCTCCGCAAGGCGCTCGCACGGGGGCTCCGCGAGGGCGTGCGGCACGGGCCCCGGCACAACGGGGAGGTCCTCGGCGACGCCGGCTGGCACGGCCGCCGGATCGGCACGCACGACGGCGAGCCCGAGAAGTTCAGCCTGCTGCTCTCGACGTACGGCGGTGACGACCCGACGTACCTCCGCGAGGCGTTCGTCTCCACCGTCCAGGAGCAGACGCGCCGTCCGGACGAGGTGGTGCTCGTCCAGGACGGCCCGGTCCCCGACGAGCTCGCCGCGACGATCCGCGACCTCGTCGCGACCTCCCCGGTGCCGGTGAACCACGTGGTGATCGAGGACAACGTCGGCCTGGGGCCGGCGCTCGACCGGGGCCTGGAGGCCTGCAGCCACGAGATCGTCGCGCGGATGGACGCCGACGACGTGAGCCGGCCGGACCGGTTCGAGCGGCAGGTTCCGCTGGTCGAGGCGGGAGCCGACATCGTCGGGTCAGGGCTCTACGAGTTCGGCGGCGCGATCGACGACGTGGTGGGCCGTCGTACCCCACCCACCGACCCCGACGAGATCCGGCGGGTGATCCGCTTCCGTGACCCCTTCAACCACCCGACGGTGGTCTATCGCAAGAGTGCGGTCCTCGGGGCCGGCGGGTACACCGACATGGCGCTGATGGAGGACTACCTGCTCTTCACGCGTATGGTCGATGCGGGAGCCCGCCCCGCGAACCTCGCCGAGCCTCTGGTCTACTACCGCGTTGGAGCGGGTGCCTACGCCCGTCGGGGAGGGCGGGAGCTGCTCCGCTCGGAGCTGGCGTTGCAGAGAAGGTTCCGTGACCTCGGCATCACGACCCGCGGGCAGTACCTCCGCAACGTGGTCGTCCGAGGGGGCTACCGGTTGGTGCCGGAGTCTGTGAGGAAGGTCGCTTACCGGAGCCTGCTTGCGAACCGTGGTTCGCGGGTAGGTAGTTAGACTGCTTCGGGCAAAAACCCACCTAGGAGTTTGTGTGAACGTAGATCTCGTCGTCGTCGGGTCAGGCTTCTTCGGCCTCACCATCGCCGAGCGGTGTGCCAACGAGCTGGGCCTGAAGGTGCTCGTGCTCGAGCGTCGCCACCACCTCGGGGGCAACGCGTACTCCGAGCGCGACCCCGAGACCAACGTCGAGGTGCACAAGTACGGCGCGCACCTGTTCCACACCTCCAACGAGCGGGTGTGGGAGTACGTCAACCGGTTCACCAGCTTCACCGACTACAAGCACCGGGTCTTCGGCAAGTACCAGGGCCAGGTCTACTCGCTCCCGATGAACCTCGGGCTGATCAACCAGTTCTTCGGCAAGAGCCACACGCCGGACGAGGCGCGGGCGCTCATCGCCGAGCAGGCCAGCGAGATCAACACCGAGGACGCCGCGAACCTCGAGGAGAAGGCGATCAGCCTGATCGGCCGCCCGCTCTACGAGGCGTTCATCAAGGGCTACACCGCCAAGCAGTGGCAGACCGACCCCACGAAGCTGAGCGCGGACATCATCACGCGGCTCCCGGTCCGCTACACCTTCGAGAACCGCTGGTTCAACGACAAGTACGAAGGTCTCCCGGTCGACGGCTACACCGCCTGGCTGACGAAGATGGCCGACCACCCGAACATCGAGGTGCGGCTCGAGACCGACTTCTTCGACATCGCGGACGAGTTCAAGGGCCAGGTGCCGATCGTCTACACCGGCCCCGTCGACGAGTACTTCGGCAGCTCCGAGGGCAAGCTGTCCTGGCGCACGGTCGACCTCGAGGAGAGCGTCGTCGGCGTCGACGACTTCCAGGGGACCGGCGTGGTCAACTACAACGACCAGGAAGTGCCCTACACCCGCATCATCGAGTTCAAGCACTTCCACCCCGAGCGGGAGAAGACCCACCTGCCCGGCAAGAGCGTGATCGTCCACGAGTACTCCCGGTTCGCCGAGGACGACGACGAGCCGTACTACCCGATCAACACCGCCGAGGACCGCGAGAAGCTCCTCAAGTACCGCGAGCTGGCGAAGAAGGAGCCGATGGTGCTCTTCGGTGGCCGACTCGGCACCTACAAGTACCTCGACATGCACATGGCGATCGGCTCCGCCCTCTCGATGTTCGACAACAAGCTGAAGCCCCACTTCACCGAGGGCCAGGCTCTTCAGAGCGGCGGCGTGGACGAGTGACGAGCGTGGACGTGGCGGAGCCGAAGAAGGCTCCGGACGCGCCGCTGGTGGCGCCGGGGGACTCCGGGGGCCTCCACAACGTCTTCCGGGAGCGCTACCTCCTGCGGCTGCTGGTCACCAAGGAGCTGAAGGCGCGCTACCAGGGCTCGGTCCTGGGCTTCCTGTGGTCCTACGTCCAGCCCGCGGTGCGCTTCCTGGCGTACTTCATCGTCGTCGGCGTCGTCTTCGGCCTGACCCGCGGCGTCACCAACTTCCCGCTGCACATCTTCTCGGGGATGGTGATGGTCCACTACTTCACCGAGACGTTCTCGTCCGGGACGCGGTCGATCGTGCGCAACAAGGGGATCATCCAGAAGCTCAGCATGCCGCGGGAGATGTTCCCGGTGGCGTCCATGCTCGTCTCGGCGTACCACACGTTCCCGCAGATGGTGATCCTCTTCTTCGGCTGCCTCTACGTCGGGTGGGACCCGACGTGGTACGACCTCGGCGCCGGGATGCTCGGCTTCAGCATCATCGCGGTCTTCGGGATGGCGCTGGCCCTGCTCTTCAGTGCGGCCAACGTCTTCTTCCGGGACTTCCAGAACGTCGTGCAGACCTTCCAGATCTTCGTGATGTGGTCGGTGCCGATGATCTACCCGTTCGACCGGATCGTGAAGACGTTCGGCGGCACGTGGGTGGAGCAGCTCTACCTCGCCAACCCGATCGCCAACGGCGTGATGCTCTTCCAGCAGCTGTTCTGGGTGCCGACCGTCCCACCGGACGCCCCGCTGCAGCCAGTGATGCCCGACGACCTGATCTCGCGCGGGCTCATCGTCCTCGCGGTCTGCGTCGTCCTGCTGGGAGTCGCCCAGCTCGTGTTCGCCCGTCTCGAAGGAAAGTTCGCGGAGCGTCTGTGATGTCGGAGTCCATCGTCCTCGAGGGCGCGAGCAAGCGCTTCACGATGCAGTACACCAAGACGATCAAGCAGATGACGATCGCGATGGCGCGTCGTCAGAAGCTGAGCGAGAACTTCCTCGCCGTCGACGACGTGTCGTTCACCGTGGAGCAGGGTGAGGCCATCGGTCTCATGGGGCTCAACGGCTCGGGCAAGAGCACCTTGCTCAAGCTCATCTCCGGCGTGATGCGCCCCGACGGCGGCAAGGTCCGCACCCGGGGCCGAATCGCGGGCCTCATCGCTGCCGGCGCCGGCTTTCACCCGCAGCTGACGGGCCGCGAGAACCTCTTCCTCAATGCCGCGATCCTCGGCATGAGCGAGAAGGAGACCAAGCGCAAGTACGACGAGATCGTTGCCTTCGCCGACGTCGGCAAGTTCCTCGGCACACCCGTGGGTCACTACTCCTCCGGCATGAGCGCGCGACTCGGCTTCGCCGTCGCGGCGTTCGCCGAGTCGGACATCTTCCTGGCCGACGAGGTCCTCGCGGTGGGGGACCGTCCCTTCAAGCGCAAGTGCATCAAGCGCATGGAGGAGATCAAGAAGGAAGGCCGGACGATCTTCTACGTCAGCCACGCCCCGGGCTCCGTGCGCAAGATGTGCGACCGCGCCCTGGTGATGGTCAACGGCCGGCTGGGCTTCGACGGGCCGGTCGAGGAGGGGATCCGCTTCCTCAAGTACGACGACAGCGATCTCCCTGACAAGGACGAGGACGACCTCGGCGCCGACATCTGAGGGCGGTTCGCCCCTCCGCTCGTGGGGAGGGGGCAGGCCTCCGATACCTGGTCGAGACCCAGCCGAGACCGGATCGAGACATTGGTGAGTCTGTCCGGAAATTACACATATGTAGTTGATCCGAACAGCCTGCGCACTCCTGTGACTGCTGTGAAACTTGGTGTTCCTGTGACTCAACCGTCCCCCGGGAGCGCCTGGAATGCCAGAGAAGAAGACCCGTTTCGTCCTCGTGTGCCGCCAGGTCCTCGCGTGCGGGACGGTCGCGGCCCTCGCTGCCCCCGCGGTCGGCGTCGTGTCTCTCGACATCGTCGGTCCGCCTGATCGCCATGCAGGCGGCAGTGCGCACGTGGCTGCGCCCGTCGCCCTGGTCGCGTCCCACCCGGTGCACCCCGACGTACGCGAGGTGCCGCTGAAGGGTGTGGAGTCGACCGGTCTCCAGGCTCTCACGCGGCGTGCCGAGGCGCAGTCGAACAAGGACTCCCGGCTCGCCGTGCTGAGCGCCCCCGAGAAGGTCACCGGCTTCGCCACGGTCGGCGTGACCTGGAACCACAGCGTCCACCTCGGCGACGACGACGTCACCGTCTCGGTGCGCAGCCTCGACTCGGGCAGCTGGAGCGCGTGGGAGCCCATCGAGTACCACGACGACCACGGACCGGACCCGGGCAGCGAGGAGGCGGCGAAGGCGCGTCAGGGCACCGACCCGATCGTCGTCGGCGACGTCGACCAGGTGCAGGTGAAGGTCGAGACCGCCGACGGGAAGGTCCCCGCGGGCGCCGAGCTGGCGCTGATCGACCCCAAGGACACCCCCGCGCCGATGCTGGAGACCCCGGCCATCGACACCGCCGACCTCCCCGAGGGCGGCGCGGTGACGCTGTCGTCCTCGACGACCGGCGCGACTCCCGTGGGCAGCGGCACCGGCACCACGACGGGCACGACGACGACCGGCACGACCACGACGGACGACGGGTCCACCGACACGACCACCGAGCCCACCACGGACGACGGCGTCCTCACCGCGGTGACGGGTGTGACCCCGAAGCCGCAGATCTTCTCGCGGGCCCAGTGGGGCGCCGACGAGAGGATGCGCGACCGGTCCTCGCTGCACTACTACGAGGTGCACGCGGGCTTCGTCCACCACACGGTGAACGCCAACGGCTACACCCGCGCCCAGGTGCCCTCACTGCTCCGCGGGATCTACGCGTACCACACCCAGTCCAAGGGGTGGAGCGACATCGGCTACAACTTCGTCGTCGACCGCTTCGGCCGGATCTGGGAAGGGCGGTACGGCGGCGTCGACCGCCCCGTCGTGGGTGCGCACACCCTGAACTACAACGAGTACTCCTTCGCGATGTCCGCGCTCGGCAACTTCGAGACAGGCCGGCCGTCGGCGAAGATGCTCGACGCCTACGGGCGCCTGTTCGCCTGGAAGCTCTCGCTCCACGGGGTCTCGGCGTCCTCGACGAAGCAGTGGGTCGGCTCGAAGTACTTCCAGGCCATCAACGGCCACCGCGACGCGGGGCAGACCGCCTGCCCGGGTCGCTACCTGTACGCGAAGATCCCCACCATCCGGGCGCTCGCGGCGAAGTACCAGGCGCCGTTCACCGAGCGGAGCCGCGCGGCGAACCTCGCCGGCTCGAACTGGCCGGACCTGGCCGTGCGCGACAAGGCGACCAAGAAGCTGTTCCTGCTCCGCACCGGTGGACAGACGAACTTCAAGGCCAGGCACCGGGTGCAGACGCGCTGGAAGGGCATGGACCTGCTGGTCCCCGCACCGGACCTGACCAGCGACGGCGTCCCCGACATGATGGCCCGCGACTCCTCGTCCGGCGTCACCGCCGTCTACCCGGGCACCCCGACGGGCGCGCTCGGCGGCGCGCTCAAGTCCACCACCCGGTTCTCGCGCCTCGACACCATGGTGGCCACGCCCAGCGTGACCCTGGACGGCAAGGCCGACCTCGTCGGACGCACCGACGGAGGCACGCACCTGTGGCTCTACGCAGGCAAGGGCGACGGCGGCTTCCGCAAGCGCCGCGTGCTCCGGCGGGACTGGACCTACGGGCTCACCGCCGCGGCCGGTGACCTGAACGAGGACGGTCACAACGACCTTCTCGCCCGGTCCGGGCGTGAGCTCCTGATGTTCCCGGGCAAGGGCTGGGGGGTCACCGACCCGGTCAAGCTCCCGGGTACGTGGAGCCAGTACAGCGAGATCTCCGGCGCCGGCGACCTCACCAACGACGGCCACGCGGACCTCATGGTCCGGGTGCGCAGAAACGGACTCGTGTTCGTCTTCCCCGGCGACGGCGAGGGGCACTTCGGCCACCGGATCGGCCCCTTCCGGCAGTTCCGTCACCTGGACTACCTCGCCGCGGTCCCGTCCTTCACGGGTGCCGCCGGTGGGGACCTGCTGGGCCGTGCCGGGAACGGTGACCTGTTCGTCTACCCGAACAACGGCGGCCGGAACGTCGAGGGGTTCATGGACACCGGCATCAGCATGCCGGGCGCCAACCTGATCCTGAACGTCGGCGACTGGAACGGTGACGGGTACGGCGACATCATGAACCGCACCCCGAAGGGCACGATGCTGCTGCGCACCGGCAACGGTCGGGGTGGGTTCGACAACCCGGTTCGCGCGGCCACCAACTGGGGCAAGGTCCGGCTGGTCGCAGCGGTCGGCGACATCACCGGGGACGGCCACCCCGACCTGATGGGGCAGCCGGACGGCTCGGCGATGCGGATCTATCCCGGCGACGGCGCCGCGGGCTTCAAGCCCAGCTACGTCGCGCACTCGGCGATCAGCTCCGACCGGCACACCGGCCTGGGCCTGTGGGACGGCGACGGCTCCCCCGACAGCCTGGTCCGCCGGTCCGACGGCACGCTGGCCCTCTACCCGGGGAACGGGCCGGGCGGCCTGATGACCCCGCGGCA
Organism: uncultured Actinomycetota bacterium; assembly: GCA_963823965.1. Classification (GTDB taxonomy): domain Bacteria; phylum Actinomycetota; class Actinomycetes; order Propionibacteriales; family Nocardioidaceae; genus Nocardioides_C. The sequence continues at coordinate 137,547 of CAWGNO010000003.1, forward strand.
GATCGGGAAGGGCACCAAGCAGTACGACTGGCTGCAGTCGGTCGGCGACGCCACCGGCAACCATCGCCCCGACCTGATCGCCCGCGAGCGCAGGACCGGGAAGCTCTGGCTGCTCCCGGGCACCCGGAAGGGCTTCGCGCCACGCCGTCTGGTGGCCCCCGGGTACGGCGGCTACGACCTCAGCAGCTGAGAGGTCAGGTGGAGTGGGCGGCGCGCATCTCGGCGGTCGCCCGCTCCTCGTCGTACCGCTGCCGCCAGCGGTCCTCGTCCGGGTGCACGACCCAGACGGCGCCGGCGGAGCGGAGCAGCGGCGACACGACCGTCGTCAGCCCGTCCACGGAGCACGGGTTGCGGTCGGTGAGGAGCCGACCGCCCTCGCCGACGACGGGCTCGCCCGCCACCGCCTCCAACAGGTCCGCCTGGGTACGTGAGCCCTGGGCGTCCCGCCAGGCCGGGTCCTCGCCGGTCGGCGGGTCGAGCGGAGACGAACGCGTCCGGCTGCGCAAGCACCACGGCGCCGTAGTCGACGACGCCGGTCGGCAGGGGCTCGGCGAAACGGGCGCCCAGCGGCCGCAGCGAGAGCGCGACCACCGGCACGGTGTCGGCGCGATCGGCGTACCGCTCGACGCCGTCGGGTCCGCAGACCACCAGGTCCGCCTCCTCTGCCAGGTCGCGGTCCGTCGTGACCGTCAGGCCGCACGTCCAGGCGGCACCCAGCCACACGGCCCCCAGCCAGTGCGTGGGCAGGTCGACGAGGACCAGGCCGCCACGCTCGACGTCCAGCTCGTCCTGCACGAGGCCCGCGGTCTTGGCCACCCAGTTGGCGTACGTCGTCACCGACAGCTCGACGCGCTCGCCCGTCGCGTCGTCGTAGAACGTGACCAGCGGCCGCGCCGGATCGGCTCGCAGCACCTCCCCGAGGAGGTGCGGAAATGTGCGGGGAGGGGGGAGAGAGCCATCCGGGCAGACTACGCAATGGCAGGATGCCCCCATGTCCCACCTCGCACCCTCGTCTCGTCCCGCAGAGGCCGTCATCGTCGCCGGAGGCTTCGGCACGCGCCTGCTGCCCCTGACCGCACGCCGGCCCAAGCACCTGCTGAACGTCGGCGGTGTCCCGTTCCTCGAGCACCAGATCTCCCGGCTGGCCGAGGCGGGCGTGGACCACGTCGTGCTGGCCACCTCCTACCACGCCGAGCTGTTCGAGCCCGTGCTCGGCGACGGCAGCCGGTGGGGCGTACGCCTGGACTACGTGCAGGAGGAGGAGCCGCTGGGCACCGCGGGCGCCATCCGGAACGTCGCCGGGGCGCTGCGCGACGACCCGGACGGAGCGGTCGTCATCCTCAACGGCGACATCCTGTCCGGGCACGACCTGCGGCAGCAGCTCGTCGACTTCGAGACCCCCCGCGACGGGCGCCGGGCGGACGTCTCCCTCCACCTCGTCCAGGTCGACGACGCCCGCCCCTTCGGCTGCGTGCCGACCGACGACTCCGGCCGGGTGACGGGCTTCATGGAGAAGTCCGACGCCCCGGTCACGAACCAGATCAACGCCGGCTGCTACGTCTTCCGTCGCGGCGTCATCGACCTCATCCCCGCGGGCAAGGTCGTGTCGGTCGAGCGCGAGACCTTCCCGTCCCTGGTCGAGGAGGGCCGGCTCGTCGTCGGGTACGTCGACACGGCGTACTGGCGCGACGTCGGCACCCCCCAGGCCCTCGTGGCCGCCTCCCGGGACCTCGTGCGGGGCCTGGCCCCCAGCGCTGCCGTCCCGGGACCGAGCGGTGAGTCGCGGGTGGTGGACGGCGCCTCCGTCGACCCCACCGCCGAGCTGACGGGCGGGACGCTGGTCGACGCCGGCGCGTGGATCGGACGCGGGGCGACCGTCACGGGCAGCGTCGTGCTCTCCGGGGCGGTGGTCGGCGAGGACGCCGTGGTGGTCGACTCGGTGGTCGGCCCGTCGGCCGTCGTGGGCCGTTCGGCGTACCTGCGCGAGGTCACGCTGGGCGACGAGGCCACGGTGAGCGCCGGGGGACGCCTCGAGGACGTCAAGGTCGACTGCGCCGTGAACGTCTGAGCGCTCAGACGATCCCGGTGCCGCGGAGCAGGGAGACCCCGCCGAGCACGAACGTGAAGCGCAGCCAGCGCCCGGCGAGCCCGAGCGTGAGGAAGAGGGTCAGCCCCATCCGCAGCTGACCGGCCAGCACGGCGAGGAGCGCGAACGGGGGGAGCCCCACCAGCGCGGAGACGAAGACCAGCGCACCCGCGACCACGGGGCGCTCGTGGGTACGGCGTCGCCACAGCTCCAGGCGCGCCTGGGCCTTCGGCTTCTCCACGCGCCGGCGTACCCAGCCCCAACCCAGCGAGGAGGCGCCGATCTGGTACCAGAGCAGCTTGCCGAGCATCTGGCCGACAGCGGCTGCCAGCCCCAGCGCCCAGATCCCCTCCGTCCCGTAGAGCGCCTCGAGAACCGCGAGGTAGGCCTCGATGTTGACCAGCGGCACGAGCGCCGAGGCGAAGCCCACGAGCACGAGCGTGAGCAGGTCCTTCATCGTCCCCCTGTCGCTGCGTCGGCTCTACCTGTGGCGGCAGGTCACATCGCGTTGGGCTCGGGCGAGTCGGTGAAGGGGTAGTCCTCGACGAAGCTCGCCACGGCCTCGCCGCTCGGTGCCTGGCAGTACTGGGTGATGCCCAGCTGCTCCTTGGGGTGGCCGTGCGTGCCGCCCATGGACCAGTGCGTCAGGGCGACGTGCGCTCCGTCGGGGAACGGGTCGCCGTCCTCCGAGGTCCAGGGGGCCGCGATGAACTTGTTCTCGAAGTCGTTGCCGGTGAACTTGTCGGCGATCGCCTCCACGGCGGCGACCTGGTCCTCGTCGTCGGCGACGGTCTGGTCGTACCAGAGGATGTTGTAGCCGTGCTCGAGGTTGTGGACGAGGTAGCCGAGCTCCGGGCGGTCCTGCGCCGTGTAGAACTTGCGTCCGATCGGCGCCCACGTCGGGTAGTGCGGGCCGTTCGCCGGCGGAGAGTCGGTGTAGGGGAGCTTGCTGCCCACCTCGCGGTGGTCCGCGTTCCCCGTGGCCTTGTTCGTCGTCACGTCCGTGCAGCCCGCAGCCTCGGCGCTCACACCCAGGGAGTCGAGCCCCTTCCCGGCGAGCTCCTTCTGCTTCTGGGAGTCCCGCAGGAGCGGGTAGGCAGCTGCTCCGACGATGACCAGGCCGACGACGACCGCGACCGCGACGATCGCGAGCGTGCGCCGCTTCTCGGTGCGCTGCTGCTCGCGCCGCATCTGGTCGACGACCGCGCGGCGGTCCTTGCTCTTGTTCGCCATGGCTCCGGCTGACTCTCTTCGACGACGGTTGCGGGAAGTCTACGGACGCATGGGGACGAAGCGGAGGCAGGTGTCCAACGTCATGTCGGCGGACCGTTCCGGACCCGAGGCCGCCTGCACGTCGCGCCCGTCCCGGACCCGCCGCCACCCCAGGGCGAAGGCGGCTGCCTCGGTGCGCTCCTCGAGCGCTCCGACCCGCCGCAGGTCCTCCACGGCGGGAAGCGTGACGGTGACGGCGTCCTCCGCGCCGTCGGCGGCCAGGACCGCCGCTCCCGGTACGACGTGCAGCAGCGCCGCGACCAGGTCCTCCGGCGTCGCAGGGGAGCCGAAGCCGCGAGGCTCTTCGCGCGTCAGCGCCCGCAGCACCGCCTCGCGGCTGCCGAGACCGAACATGTCCTGGGCCTCCGGGCGGACCAACGCCGAGGCTCCCGGTCCGTGCACGCCTCGGGGGAGCACGTACCGCGCGAGCCCGCGGACCACCGCGGCGGGGGAGCGGCTGAGCTTTCCGGTCACCAGGTCGGCAGTCGCGGTGAGCTCGTCGGCGACGGCGGGAGCGGTGACGGCGAGCGCGTTGCCGTAGCCGTCGTCGCGTCCGGCGTGGTCGTCGAGGACCGCCACGCCGGCGGCGCCGATCGCGATGTCGGTCTGACCGGTCCGCCAGGCCCTGCCCGAGGTGTCGCTCACCAGGACACCGACGTTCGGGCCGCCCGCGGCCGCGAGCCCCTCGCGCAGGGCTCGGGCGGAGGCGTCGGGGTCGACCGGCAGCAGCACGAGCGTGCCGGCGGGGGTGTTCGACGCGTCGATGCCGGCGGCCGCCATGACGAGGCCGTGGTGGGTGCGGGCGATCGTCGTGGGGCCGCGCCGGGCGACGACGTGCGCGGTCTCGTCGGCGAGCACGTCCTCCTTCGCGCCGGTGACCACCCGGCCCTCGGCCTTGGAGACCACCTTGCTGGTCACGACGAGGACGTCGCCGTCGCGCAGGTCGGCCGCGGACGCGACAAGGCCCGCCAGGTCGTCGCCCGGGGAGATCTCGCCGAGCCCGGTGACGGCCCGGGCCGAGATCACCGGTCGGTCCCGGCGCCGGGTGCGCGGGTCGGGGCGGCCGTGGCCGCGGTCTCGGCGAGGGCGTAGGCCTCCCGTGCCATCGCGGCCGTGGCGTCGGCGTCGGTCATCATCAGCGGCACCGCCCGGCAGGCGATGCCGGCCGCCTCGACCCGGGGCACCGCGTCGACGTCGACGGTGTCCACCAGCCAGCCGTCGAGGACGCCCCCGCGCGCCCGGGCGCCGTAGTGCTCGGCGACGGCGGCCGCGCTCGTCTCGACGCCGATGGCGGCGAGCATCTGCGCGGCCATGCCCCGGACATGCGTGCCGCCGACGATGGGGGAGAGGCCGACGACGGGAGCGGTGGTGCTGCGCAGGGCCTCCCGGACCCCGGGCACGCCGAGGATCGTTCCGACGGAGACCACCGGGTTGGAGGGCGGTACCAGGACGAGGTCGGCCTCCGCGATCGCCTCCAGCACCCCCGGACCCGGCGTGGACTCCGCCAGACCGACCGGGACGACCGCTCGGGCGGGGACCTCGGCGCGCATCCGCACCCAGTACTCCTGGAAGTGGACGACGCGCTGCCCGGACGGCGTGTCCGGGTCGTCGACGGCGACGTGGGTCTCGACCCGGTCGTCGGTCATGGGCAGCAGCCGCACGCCCGGCTTCCAGCGGTCGCACAGCGCGGTGGTCACGGCGGAGAGCGGGAAGCCTGCCTCGAGCATCTCGGTGCGGACCACATGGGTGGCGAGGTCGCGGTCGCCGAGGCCGAACCAGGTCGGCTCCACGCCGTACGCCGCGAGCTCCTCCTTCACGCTCCAGGTCTCGTCCCGCCGACCCCAGCCGCGCTCGGTGTCGATCCCGTCGCCCAGGGTGTACATCACCGTGTCGAGGTCGGGGCAGACCTTGAGGCCGTGCACCCACAGGTCGTCGGCCGTGTTGGCCACGACCGTCACGTCGGCCGGCGTCCCGGCGCTGTCGTGGTGGTGGAGCAGGCCGACCAGGAAGCGGGCGCCGCCGTAGCCTCCGGAGAGGACGACGACCTTGGACGGCGTTTGCCCGGGCGTGGTCGAGGTGCCTTCGGATTTCGTCGAAAACGTCACGTTTGGACCCGTTTGTCCACGAGAATCAGGGGTAGTCATCGGTTCACTTTCGGTGGCAATGGCACATCTGGGTCAACTTGTCCGGTGGGTCGGGGCATATAGCAGATCGCCGCTTGACTCGGGCTCAGCGACAGGCATGTAATTCCAACAGTGTTCTTCATTTCGGTCACACAGCGAAGTGATTGCCACTAGCGTCAGGGACCAGTGCTTCACAGCACGGGTAGTCAATGGGGGTCCTGGGAAGGATCTCACGGGTCGAAGGGCGGAATGCCGTGAGAGAGCTCTACGTGATCGACGGAGACGCCGAGGAGATGGGTTGGCAGGAGCGTGCCTTGTGCGCTCAGACCGACCCCGAGGCGTTCTTTCCGGAGAAGGGCGGTTCGACGAGGGAGGCCAAGAAGGTTTGCCTGACCTGCGACGTGCGAGGTGAGTGCCTTGAGTACGCACTCGAGCACGACGAGAGGTTCGGCATCTGGGGCGGGCTCTCCGAACGCGAGCGACGCAAGCTGAAGAAGCGAGCGGTCTAGGCGCGACAGACGGGCAGTGTGGCGAACGCCGCACTGCCCGTCGCGGTTCACGGCTCGGTTCTCCTCCCCGGGCGCCTCGTCGTTAGGGTTGGGCGCCGTGAGGATTTCCGCGCTCCTGGTCAGCCACAACGGCGCACGGTGGCTCCCGGCGGTGATCGAGGGCCTTCGTGAGCAGACCCGAGCCCCCGACCGCGTGGTCGCAGTCGACACGGGCAGCAGCGACGCCAGCCCCTCCCTGCTCGCCGAGCACCTCGGCGAGAACGCGGTCGTCGGCGCACCGGCGCGGAGCTCCTTCCCCGACGCCGTCGCGACAGGGCTCGCCCACCTCCCGCAGGCAGCACCTCCGGCTCCGGGAACGTCCGAGGTGCACGCGCTCGACGACACCGAGTGGGTCTGGGTCCTCCACGACGACAGCAGGCCCGCACCCGACGCCCTCGAGCGCCTGGTCGAGGTCGCGCAGGCCAACCCCTCCGTCTCGATCCTCGGCCCCAAGCACCGCGAGTGGCCCTCCCTGCGCCGGCTGCTCGAGGTCGGCATCACCATGAGTGGGACCGGACGTCGCGAGACCGGCCTCGAGCGCGGCGAGTACGACCAGGGCCAGCACGACCGCCTCCGCGACGTGCTCGCCGTCGGCTCGGCCGGGATGCTCGTCCGCCGCGACGTCCTCGAGGAGCTCGGCGGCTTCGACCGGCGCCTCCCGATCTTCGGCAACGACCTCGACCTCGGGTGGCGGGCCGCCCGCGCAGGACACCGCACCATGGTCGTCCCCGACGCGGTCGTCTTCCACGTCGAGGCGGCCGGCCGCGGGCAACGGCGTACCCCTCTCACGGGGAACCACCGCCGCGGCGAGCGCCGCGCCGCGCTCTACACCTTGCTGGCCAACTGCTCGTTGGTCGCGCTGCCCTTCCTGACCGTGCGGCTGCTCCTCGGGTCCCTGCTGCGCGCTCTCGGGCTCCTCCTGGTCCGTGCGCCGCGGGAGAGCCTCGACGAGCTCGCCGCCCTCGGTTCGACCTACCTCCGCTTCGACCGCGTCCTCGCCGGCCGCCTGGCACGACGCAGGACCGCCAAGGTGCCCGCCCGCGAGGTGCGGCACCTGCTGGCTCCCTTCTGGTTGCCCTACCGCCACGGCCTGGACTTCGTCTCCGACCTGGCGATGGCCCTGGTGGCCCAGGCCTCGGACGTGTCGGCGGGACGGCGTGCCGCGTCCGTCGAGGCGGAGAGCGGGCCGGTGCCGACGGAGGCCCAGAACCTCCCGGAGGACAGCGGCCTGCTCGCCCGGCTGCTCGCCAGCCCCGTCGCGGTTGCCTTCGCGGTCCTCGTCGTGCTGACCCTCGTGGGCGTCCGCGGGCTGCTCGGCAGCGGCTTCCTCTCCGGAGGCGCGCTGCTGCCGGCACCGGCGTCGGTGTCCGGATGGTGGCAGCTCTACCTCGACTCATGGCACGACGGCGGGGTCGGCTCCGGCGTACCCGCCGCGCCGTACCTGCTGCCGCTCGCTGTCGCCGGCACCGTCCTGCTCGGCAAGGCCTGGCTCGTCGTCGACGTCTGCTTCCTGCTCAGCGTGCCCCTGGCCGCCTGGGGCGCCTTCCGCTTCCTCCGCACGCTGACCCGCGCGACGTGGGCGCCGCTGTGGGGTGCCGTGGCCTACGGCCTCTTCCCGGTGCTGTCGGGCTCGGTCGCACAGGGGCGGCTGGGCACCGTCGCGGCGACGGTGCTCCTTCCGTGGGCCGCGCACGCAGCGCTCTCGCTCGCGCCCGGACACGACCAGGACCGGCGGTGGCGAGCCGCCTGGCGCACCGCCATCCTGCTGGCGCTCGTCTCGGCGTTCACGCCCGTGGCCTGGCCGGTCGCCGCCGTCCTCGCCGTCGTGGCGGTCGGGACCGGCCTGGTCCTCGACCGGGCGGCGTGGACGCGAACCACCACGTGGGGTCCGCTCGCGGTCGGCATCCTCGTGGTCCCGGTCCTGCTCCTTCCGTGGACCGTGCTGCACTTCACCGGCGGCGGCCCCGGCCCCTGGTACGCCGAGGCCGGGCTCGCCGCCCCCGACCTGGTGGCGGACCTCGGGATCTGGGAGCTCCTGGGCGGACGCGCCACGACCCCCGCGCTCGGGGCTGCCCCGGCCTGGCTGAGCATCGGGATCTTCCTCGCCGCCGTGGCCGCGCTGGTCCGTCCCAACACGCGCTCGCTCGTCCTGGCGGCGTGGGGCGTGATCGTGGTGGCCCTGGCGGCCGTCGTCCTGCTCGACCTCCACGGCGTGTGGGCAGGCTTCCCCGTGCTCCTGGCGCACGCCGCCGCGGTGAGCGCCGTGGCCGTCGCCGGCACCGGCATCAGCGAACAGCTCTCGGGGCGCAGCTTCGGGTGGCAGCAGCCGGTCGGGCTGGTCGTCGTGGTGGCCGCGCTCCTGGCGCCCGTGGCGGGCCTGCTCTGGTGGGTCGTCGCCGGGGTCGACGGGCCGCTCGACCGCGGTCCGGCCCACCGCATCCCGACGTACATGACCGACGCCTCTCTGCGTGATCCCGACCAGGGCGTGCTCGTCATCCGCCGCGAGGACGGTGGCCTCGGCTACTCGCTCGTCCGCAAGGACGGGGTCCGCCTCGGTGACGACACGGTCGCCGGGTCGAGCCCGGCCCAGGACCGGCTCACCGACCTGGTCGCCGACCTGGCCACCGCTGCCACGGCCGACCAGGTGGCCGAGCTCAGCGGGTACGGCGTGGAGTTCCTCTACCTGCCCCCGCCGACCGACCCGGACCTGGTGGGCAACCTCGACTCGGTCAGCGGTCTCAGCTCGGCGAGCGCCGTGCGACCGGGCTCCCGTGCCTGGCAGCTCGACGCCGACCCGAGCCGCGAGGCACTGCCGGCACCGGAGTCGTCGCTGCGGCCGGCCCTTCTCGTCCTCCAGGGCCTCGCGATCGTCGCGGTCATGGTCCTGGCCGCCCCCAGCCGGAAGGTACGCCGATGAACGCCCCTGCGCCCGGGCGGCGGGTCGCCGAGCGCAAGCGCGCCCGGCCGCGCCTGCCCGGCTCCGGTCGCTCCGGTCCCGGTCGGTCCGGCTCCGGTCGCTCCGGTCCCGGTAGGCCGAGCCTGTCCGCCGCCGGACCGGGGGCGCTGGCCGGGCTCGTCCTGGTCCTGCTGGCAGGTGTCCTCGTGGCCACCGCCGGGTTCCTCGGCTCCGAGACGGAGCCCACGGGTGGCGTCTCGAAGGTTCCGGTGACCGAGACCTCCGGCGCCTGCCTCGGCTCGCCGTGGGAAGGCAGCGCGCGTGCGGCGACCGTCGCGGCGCCGCTCCCTCAGGGCAGTGCTCCCGAGAGCGAGCCGGGACGCCTGACGTCCGCAGACGTGGGGTCGAAGGCACGTCCGGTGAAGGAGACCGAGCGGGGGGTCCTGGCGCCGCTGAAGGCGCCGTCGGGCGGGTCGGCGCTCGCCGTCACCGCGACCGGAGACGCCGCCGTCGGACGGGGGACCTTCCAGACCGAGGCGGTCAGCGGTGCCGGCCTGGCGACCCAGGAGTGCCTGGCGCCGCGGGCCCGCTGGTGGTTCACGGGCGGCGGTGCCGACCTCGACCACCGGTCACGGCTCGTGCTGGCCAACCTCGACCCGGGTCCTGCCGTGGTGGACGTCCTCGTGCAGGGCCCCGAAGGCCCGGCGGACGACGTGGGCACGCGCGGGATCACCATCGCTCCGGGCGAGGTGTACACCCTCGACCTCATCGAGGTGGCGCCGCAGGCCGACGAGCTCGCGGTGCACGTCGAGGCCTCGCGCGGCCGGGTGGTCGCGGGCCTCGCGGACTCCTTCGCGACCCAGCCGGCCGCCAGCCCTGGGGTGGAGTGGGTGCCCGGTCAGCCGAACACGTCACGGGTCGTGCGGTTGGGTCCGCTCCCGCGAAGCGCCGACGGCAGGACGCTCGTCGTCGCGAACCCCACCGACCGCGAGGCGATCGTGGAGGTCAAGATCTCGGGACGGTCGGGCACCTTCGCCCCGTCCGGCCTCGAGCAGCTGACCGTGCCGCCGCAGTCGGTGGCGACGGCCGACCTCGGCGACTCCGTCGGCGACGACGCCTCCACGGTCGTGCTGCGCTCCCAGGTCCCGGTGTCCGCCACGGTGCGCTCCTCCGACGGTTCGGACGTGACGTACGCCGGGGCGGTCCCGGTGCTCGACGGGCCGGCGGCCGCCGTGCTCGCAGAAGACGCGAAGGCCGAGGTCCACCTCGCCGCAGGCGGGGCGGGCGGTACGGCGACCCTCACGGCGTACTCCGCCGACGGCAAGGAGGTCGGCCGGACCGAGCTGAAGATCGACCCCACGGCGACGGCGTCGTGGAAGCCGAAGGGGAGTGCCGCCTACGTCGTGGTCACGCCCACCCGGGGGGCGGTCTCCGGCGGGGTCTCCCTGTCCGGCGCGTCCGGCGTCTCCCAGGTGGCCCTGCAGCCGCTGCCCGTGGTGCTGCGCCAGCCGGTCGTCGTCCCGGTCGTGGGCTGAGCGGACCCGGAGCGGCTCACTCCGCCTCGTAGCCGGGGTCGATCTCCTCGGGCGGGAGCCCGAGCAGCTCGGCCACCTGCTCCACCAGCACGATGAGGACCAGGACGTGCAGGTCCGTGCGGCTCTCGGTGCGCAGCTCGATCGGGCGCCGGAAGAGCACCAGCCGGGTCGGAGTGGCCCCGCTCCCGGGCACCAGCGAGGCGAGCGGCACGGTCTCCTCGGACCAGCCGTCGGGGATCAGCGGGGTCTCCTCGACCCCGAACTCGATCAGTCCGAGCTGGTCGTGCCAGCGCTCCTCGAGACGGCGGACCGCTGCGAGCACCACCTCGTCGAAGACCTCGCGGCGTGAGCGGAGGCCGGGCACGCCGCGGGGCGTCAACGGCCCGGGGAGGACCCCGGGACCACGCATGCCGCGTCCCCGTCTGTCCCGTCGGGAGTCGCTGCGCGGACCGGTACCGGTGGCCGTCCCCGGTCCTGCTGATGTTCTGCGCGCCTCCACGCCGCGAGCCTAGTCGCTGCGACTCCGCGCACGATGTACCGTCTGCGTCGTGAGTTCTGCCCGTCGCTGTTCGCGCACCGCCTGCGGGCGCCCGGCGGTGGCCACCTTGACCTACGTCTACTCCGACCAGACCGCCGTCCTGGGGCCGCTTGCCACGTACGCGGAGCCGCATGCCTACGACCTGTGCGAGGCCCACAGCGAGCGGCTGAGCGCCCCTCGCGGGTGGGAGATCATGCGGCTCGCCCCCGATCCCGACGCCCTCGGGCCCTCCAGCGACGACCTGCTCGCACTGGCCGACGCCGTGCGCGAGGCCGCACGCCCCGTCGCCGAGCACGAGCGCCCCGAGCAGGCCGTCGGACTGGTCCAGGAGAACGCCCGCGAGGTGGGTCGGCGCGGGCACCTGCGCGTCCTGCGATCGCCGGACAGCTGACCGGGTCCGGACGGTAGGGTCAGGGCATGCCTGCGACCACGGTCCCCGAGAATCTGGCTGCCGTCTTCAAGGCGTACGACGTGCGCGGCACCGTCCCCGATCAGATCGACGAGGAGCTGGCCCGCGCGACGGGTGCGGCGTTCGTCGCCGTGACCGGGGCGTCCGGGGGAGCGGTCGTGGTGGGACACGACATGCGGCCCTCGTCCCCGGCGCTGGCGCGGGCGTTCGCCGACGGAGCCACCGCTGCGGGTGCGGACGTCGTCCTGATCGGGCTCGCCTCCACCGACCAGCTCTACTTCGCCTCAGGACACCTCGACCTTCCGGGCGCGATGTTCACCGCGAGCCACAACCCCGCGCAGTACAACGGGATCAAGCTGTGCCGTGCCCAGGCGGTGCCGGTGGGCGCCGAGAGCGGCCTCGTCGAGATCCGTGACCTGGTCGCCTCCGGCGAGGTGCCCCGAGCGAAGGTCCGTGGATCGGTCACCGAGACCGACGTCCTGGACGCGTACGCCGACCACCTGCTCTCCCTGGCCCCGGTCCGGGGTCGCCGGCTGAAGGTCGTGGTCGACGCGGGGAACGGCATGGCCGGCCACACCGTCCCGGCCGTGCTCGGACGCCTCGACGTCGAGCTCGTCCCGATGTACTTCGAGCTCGACGGCAGCTTCCCCAACCACGAGGCCAACCCGATCGACCCCAGCACGATGACCGACCTGGTGGCCAAGGTGCGCGAGGTCGGCGCCGATGTGGGTCTCGCCTTCGACGGCGACGCGGACCGCTGCTTCCTCGTCGACGAGCGCGGAGAGCTGGTGAGCCCGTCGGTCATCACGGCGCTGATCGCCTCCCGCGAGCTGGCCAAGCAGCCGGGCGCCACCGTGATCCACAACCTGATCACCTCGCGTGCGGTTCCCGAGATCGTCGGTGAGCGTGGCGGCGTACCCGTGCGCACCCGCGTCGGGCACTCCTACATCAAGGCCACGATGGCCGAGACGGATGCGGTGTTCGGCGGCGAGCACTCGGGCCACTTCTACTTCCGGGACTTCTGGCGCGCCGACTCCGGCCTGCTGGCCGCCCTGCACGCGCTGGCAGCGCTCGCCGAGCACGACGGGTCGCTGTCGCAGCTCCTCGCCGAGTACACGCGCTACGCGGCGTCCGGCGAGATCAACTCCACCGTGGCGGACCAGGGGGAGGTGCTGCGGCAGATCGAGAAGGAGTACGCCGACCGTCCCGACGTCACCGTGGACCACCTCGACGGGCTCACCGTGACCCACGACGCCTGGTGGTTCAATGTGCGCGCGTCCAACACCGAGCCCCTGCTGCGCCTCAACGCCGAGGGTCAGGACACCGCAACCATGACGCAGGTCCGAGACGACGTCTTGGCCATGATCAGGAGAGACGCATGAACCTCAACCCGACCCTTCTCGCGATCATCGTCTGCCCGGACTGCCATGGGAAGCTCGCGCCCGACCACAGCGCGCAGGAGCTCGTCTGCACCGGGTGCGGCCTGGCCTACCCCGTCCGTGACGACATCCCCGTGCTCCTCGTCGACGAAGCGCGCCGGCCCGAGCAGGCCTGATGGCCGCCGTCTTCGACGAGACACGCCTCGACGACGAGGCGGCGCTGGCCCGCGCCGACACGGTGCTGAGGCCCCTGGCCGAGGCAGGCGCCCGGGTGCGCCGCGAGGCGGGTGTGGCGGCCGAGGCGATCGAGGCCGCGGTGGCCGCGGCGGCGGGGGAGGCCCGTCCTCGCGCGGCGGTGGCTGCAGGTCCCGACTCCCGGCTGCTTCGGGCCGTCCTCGAGCCGTGGTGCCCGGTGCCGTTCGTGGCCTGGCCCGGGCCGAGCCTCCCCGGCTGGGCGGGGTCGCTGGACCTGGTGGCCGTCCTCGCGCCGGAGGGAGGCGACCCGGGCACGGCGTCCGCGGTCGCCGAGGCGGTCCGCCGCGGGTGCCAGGTCGTGGTCGCGTGTCCCGAGCGGAGCCTCGTCGCCGATCACGCCGCAGGCCGGCACAGCACGGTCCTCCCGGTCACGTCCGGCGACCCGCTGGCGACCGCCGTGGTCATGCTGGAGTTCCTGCACCGTCTCGACCTGGGTCCGGTGACCGAGCCCGAGGCGGTGGCGGTCGCGCTCGACGAGGTCGCGATCGCCTGCTCGCCGTACAACGACCTGGCGGTGAACCCGGCGAAGATGCTCGCCATCGCCATGGCCGACTCGGTGCCGCTGGTGTGGGGCGGGTCGGTGCTCGCCGCTCGTGCGGCGCGCCGGGTGGCGGAGTCGATCCGTCGAACCTCCGGGCGAGCCGCCCTCGCGGCGGACGCCGAGCACCTGCTGCCCGTGCTGACTGCCGCGCCGTCCCGCGACGTGTTCGCCGACCCGTTCGCCGACCCCGGGGCGGATCTGGCGGAGACGTCGGCCGACAGCCGTCCGATCCTGGTCGTCCTCGACGACGGCACCGACGACGCCTCGGTGCGTGAGCAGCGCGGCCGCCTGGTGCAAGCGGCCGCGGAGCGCGACGTGCGCGTCGAGACGGTGGCCACGGAGGCCGCCAACGATGTCGCCCGCTACGCCGCGCTGCTGGCGACGGGCACGTTCGCCGCGGCGTACCTCGGGGTGGCGCTGGACCGCGTCAACCCGGGCGTCGCGGGCTAGGGTTCGACCAGACTCGACCCGATTCGACCCGACCCAGCCGTGGACGGGTCCCCTCAGCTGAAAGGACGGTCCGTGGATGGCAGCCGACGGTGGCACCAAGGCGGTCCTGGCGGCGTTGCTCGCCAACCTCGGGATCGCGGTGATGAAGTTCGTCGCGTTCCTGCTCACCCGATCGTCCTCGATGCTGGCCGAGGCCATCCACTCGGTCGCCGACTCCGGCAACCAGGTGCTGCTGCTGGTGGGCGGTCGCCGCGCTCGACGTGAGGCGACACCGGAGCACCCTTTCGGCTTCGGCCGCGAGCGCTACATCTACTCCTTCATCGTCGCGATCGTGCTGTTCTCCGTCGGCGGGCTGTTCGCGCTCTACGAGGCCTACCACAAGTTCCACGCGATCCAGGCCGGAGAACCCAACGACCTGCTCGAGGGACGCTGGTGGTGGGTGCCCCTGGTCGTTCTCACCGGCGCCATCGTGATGGAGGGCTTCTCGTTCCGGACCGCGATCCGGGAGGCAGGCAAGATCCGCGGCAACGCGACCTGGGTCGGCTTCATCCGCCGCGCCAAGTCGCCGGAGCTGCCCGTGATCCTGCTGGAGGACTTCGCGGCCCTGATCGGCCTCGTCCTCGCGCTCGCGGGCGTGGGCCTGACGCTGGTGACCGGCAGCGCGTACTGGGACGTCGCGGGCACCACCGCCATCGGGGTGCTGCTGGTCGTGGTGGCCATCGTGCTCGCACTGGAGACCAAGAGCCTGCTGCTCGGGGAGGCGGCGGCGGTCCCCGCCCAGCGGCGCATCCGTGAAGCACTGGAGGGCACCGAGGGAATCGAGCGGGTCATCCACATGAAGACCCTGCACCTCGGGCCGGACGAGCTCCTCGTCGCGGTCAAGGTGGGCGTGCCCCGCGACGACGAGGCCGCGTCGGTGGCGGCGAGCATCGACGCTGCCGAGCGGGCGATCCGTGGGTCTGAGCCGACGGCCCAGGTCATCTACATCGAGCCGGACATCTACGTGGAGGGGCACGTCCCCGATGCCCGGCCGGCACCTCCCGCCTCTGCCGGCCACTGATCCAGCCGCCCCGCCGACGATCCCGCCGACGACCCCGCCGACGACCCGGCCGACGACCCGGCCGACGAGACCCGTCCAAGGACCTCGAAGGAACGAACCGAGCGTGCCCGGAGGTTCCGAGGTGCCGGGTAGTCTGGTCTAGTTGCCCCCGAGATGAGGATGTACATGGACTTCAAGGTTGCCGACCTCTCCCTGGCCGACTACGGCCGGACCGAGATCACGCTGGCCGAGCACGAGATGCCGGGCCTCATGGCGATGCGCGAGCGGTACGCCGGCTCCAAGCCCCTCGCCGGAGCCAGGATCGCGGGCTCGCTGCACATGACCATCCAGACGGCCGTCCTGATCGAGACGCTCACCGCGCTCGGGGCCGAGGTCCGCTGGGCGTCGTGCAACATCTTCTCGACCCAGGACCACGCAGCGGCCGCTGTCGTCGTGGGCCCGGACGGCACCCCTGAGAACCCGGCCGGCGTCCCGGTGTTCGCGTGGAAGGGCGAGACGCTGGAGGAGTACTGGTGGTGCACCCAGCAGATCCTCAACTGGCCTGGCGGCCCCAACGGCGAGAGTCACCGCGCCAACATGATCCTCGACGACGGCGGTGACGCCACGCTGCTGGTGCACCTGGGGGTCGAGGCCGAGAAGGACGGCCGGGTCGACTCGCCGGACTCGACGGACAACGCCGAGAAGAAGGTCATCCTCCAGGTCCTCGCCGACTCCCTCGCCGAGGACGGCCGCCGCTGGACCGCGATCGCCAACGAGATCAAGGGCGTGACCGAGGAGACGACCACCGGCGTCCACCGGCTCTACGAGATGATGAAGGAAGGGTCGCTGCTCTTCCCCGGCATCAACGTCAACGACTCGGTGACCAAGAGCAAGTTCGACAACAAGTACGGCTGCCGCCACTCGCTCATCGACGGCATCAACCGCGCCACCGATGTGCTCATCGGCGGCAAGGTCGCCGTCGTGTGCGGCTACGGCGACGTCGGCAAGGGCTGCGCCGAGTCCCTGCGAGGCCAGGGCGCGCGGGTGGTCGTCACCGAGATCGACCCGATCTGCGCGCTGCAGGCGGCGATGGACGGCTACCAGGTCTCCACGCTCGAGGACGTGCTCCCGGTCGCCGACATCGTGATCACCGCGACCGGCAACAAGAACGTCGTGACCGTCGACCACATGCGGCGCATGAAGCACCAGGTGATCGTCGGCAACATCGGCCACTTCGACAACGAGATCGACATGGCCGGCCTGGAGCGGTTCGAGGGCGTCACCCGGAAGAACGTCAAGCCGCAGGTGGACGTGTTCACCTTCCCCGAGGGCAACGCCGTCATCATGCTCTCCGAGGGCCGTTTGATGAACCTCGGCAACGCGACCGGCCACCCGTCGTTCGTGATGTCGAACTCGTTCACCAACCAGGTGCTCGCCCAGATCGAGCTGTTCACCAAGACCGACGAGTACCCGGTCGGCGTCTACACGCTGCCCAAGCACCTCGACGAGGAGGTCGCCC
Source organism: uncultured Actinomycetota bacterium (assembly GCA_963823965.1). Taxonomy (GTDB): domain Bacteria; phylum Actinomycetota; class Actinomycetes; order Propionibacteriales; family Nocardioidaceae; genus Nocardioides_C. The sequence continues at coordinate 154,137 of CAWGNO010000003.1, forward strand.
GTCTGCACCTCGCCTCGCTCGGCGTCCGGCTCACCGAGCTCACCTCCGAGCAGTCCGAGTACCTCGGGGTCCCGGTCGGGGGTCCGTACAAGTCCGACCACTACCGGTACTGAACGTCGCAGGAGAGGAACGGAAGGGCAACGATGGTTGAGCAGGGCAACCGGGGACGCGTCCTCGTCGTCGACGACGATGCCGCACTCGCCGAGATGCTCACGATCGTCCTGCGCAACGAGGGCTTCGAGCCGCGCGTCTGTCCGACGGGCGACCACGCCATGGCGGACTTCCGCGACTTCCGCCCCGACTTGGTGCTGCTCGACCTCATGCTCCCGGGACGTGACGGCATCGACGTGTGCCGCGAGATCAGGGGCGAGTCCGGCGTACCCATCGTCATGCTCACCGCGAAGAGCGACACCATCGACGTGGTCGTCGGGCTCGAGTCCGGGGCCGACGACTACGTCGTCAAGCCGTTCAAGCCGAAGGAGCTGGTGGCGCGGCTGCGTGCCCGGGTACGCCGTCACGACGACGCCGGGCCCGAGACGCTCACGGTCGGCGACGTCACCATCGACGTCGCCGGCCACCAGGTCACGCGGAACGGCAGCACGATCTCGCTGACGCCGCTGGAGTTCGACCTGCTGGTGTGCCTCGCACGCAAGCCGTGGCAGGTCTTCAGCCGCGAGGTGCTGCTGGAGCAGGTGTGGGGCTACCGGCACGCCGCCGACACCCGCCTGGTCAACGTGCACGTGCAGCGGCTGCGCTCCAAGGTCGAGCACGACCCGGAGAACCCCGAGATCGTCCTCACGGTGAGGGGTGTCGGGTACAAGGCCGGCACGTCCTAGGTCGACCTGATGACTCTCCTGCGGCCCGTGCGCCGGGGCGCGACCTTCTGGCGGCGCTCGATCCAGGCGCGCGTCGTGGTCAGCACGCTGCTGCTCTCGGCCGTGGTCGTGACCCTGGTGGGCTGGGTGCTGATGCGCCAGATCACCGACGGGCTCGTCGCGGGCAAGACGAACACCTCGGTCGCCGAGGCCACCCGGGGGGCCTACGAGGCGCAGAGCCGTCTGGAGGGGGCACCTGGCACCGAGTTCGACGCCAGCGCCCAGCTCGGGCAGCTGGTCGCGGGCATCGTGGCGCGTGGTGACGTGCAGGGGTACGCCGTGGTGCTCGACGGGCCGGTCCCGGGCACGTCCGAGGGGGTCGGTGCCGGCTCGGGCGGGACGTTCAAGTCGCCCGACGTGCTGACCACGAGCGTGCCGGAGCGCCTGCGGGAGGTCGTGGAGACGACGCCGGGCACGTCCTGGACGTACTCCACGATCGACTACGAGACCGACAGCGGGCTCCCGCGGGTCCCCGCGGTCGTCGCCGGGGCGCAGGTCGAGGTGCCGAGCGACGGCGGGACCTACACGCTGTACTACCTGTTCCCGATGACCGACGAGGCCCAGACGCTGAGCGTGGTGCGCCGGGCGCTGCTGACCGGCGGAGCCCTGCTGCTGGTGCTGGTCGGCGGGCTGACCTGGCTGGTGACCCGTCAGGTGGTGACGCCGGTGCGCATGGCCCGCCGGGTCGCCGAGCGACTCGCCTCGGGCCGCCTCGAGGAGCGCATGCAGGTCCGCGGCGACGACGACATCGCCCGCCTCGGCACCTCCTTCAACCAGATGGCGGCGAGCCTGCAGAAGCAGATCCGCCAGCTCGAGGAGCTCTCGCGCGTCCAGCGGCGGTTCGTCTCCGACGTCTCGCACGAGCTGCGGACGCCGCTGACCACGGTCCGGATGGCCGGCGACGTCCTCCACGACGCCCGGGACCGGTTCGACCCGGCCACGGCCCGCTCGGCGGAGCTGCTCCAGAAGGAGCTCGACCGCTTCGAGCTGCTGCTGACCGACCTGCTGGAGATCAGCCGCTTCGACGCAGGGGCCGCCGTGCTCGACCTCGAGGACGTGAACCTCGTCGACCTGGCACACCGGGTGGCGGACTCGACGCAGCCGCTGGCCGAGCGCCGGGGCAGCCGCGTCGTCGTGCGCGACCCCGGCCGGCCCTGCATCGCCGAGGTGGATGTACGCCGGGTGGAGCGGATCGTGCGGAACCTGGTGACGAACGCCGTCGACCACGCCGAGGGCAAGGACATCGAGGTCCTCATCGCCGGCGACACCCAGGCGGCGGCCCTGGCCGTTCGCGACCACGGTGTCGGCCTGCGTGAGGGGGAGGCCCAGATGGTGTTCAACCGGTTCTGGCGCGCCGACCCTGCCAGGGCCCGCAGCACGGGCGGCACGGGCCTCGGTCTGGCCATCTCGCTGGAGGACGCCCACCTGCATGGCGGCTGGCTCCAGGCCTGGGGCGAGCCCGGCCGGGGCGCGCAGTTCCGGTTGACGCTCCCGCGCCGGGCGGGAGACCCGCTCATCACGAGCCCGCTGCCCCTGGTGCCGACCGACGCCCGGAGGCGCCCTCGCCTCGGCACAGCCCACCGCGACGAGCGGGCGGGCACCTCATGAGGGCGCGCGCACTCGTGGGGGTGCTCCTGCTGGCCTCGACCCTGCTGGCGGGCTGCGTGAGCCTGCCCCAGGCGGGCAGCGTGGGCACCAGTCCCGGCCAGGAGCCGGTGGGGCAGGGCGACGGCTCCTTCGACTACACGCCTTCGGGCCCTCGCCCGGGTGCGACCCCGCTCCAGATCGTCGAGGACTTCATGCTGGCGATGCAGGCCTCGCCGCAGTCGACGGTGGTCGCGCGCAAGTTCCTCACCGACGAGGCGCGGGCGGGCTGGTTCCCGGAGAAGTCCACGCTGATCTACGACAACCGGGTGCTGTCGGGCAGCAGGACCACCTTCGATGTCAGCCTGCAGCAGACGGTCCAGCTCGACGAGCGCGGCACCTGGCAGGGTCCGGTGGACGGTGGCGACGTCGACTACTCGCTCGAGCTCACGCGGGAGCGGGGGGAGTGGCGGATCGACAACCCGCCGGACGCGCTGGTGATCCCGCGCACCTACTTCGACAGCCGCTATCAGCAGTACTTCGTCTACTTCTTCGACCCCACCGCACAGGTGCTGGTCCCCGAGCCCACCTACCTGCCGCGCGGGGAGCAGGCCGCGACGCTGCTCGTGCGCCGGCTGCTGCGCGGTCCGCAGCCCCGGCTCGACGGCGTGCTGCGCACGTTCATCCCCGGTGGCACGCAGTACGTCCTCTCCGTCCCGGTCTCACCTGAGGGGGTCGCGGAGGTGGAGCTCACCGAGCGGATGCTCCGCCTCGACGAGGACGACCGGCAGCTCGCCCTGGCACAGCTGGCGTGGACGCTGGGCCAGGTCACCGGGGTGGAGTCCCTGCGCGTGACCGTGGACGGGACGCCGCTGGGCGTGCCGGGCGTGGGCATCCCGCAGAACGTCGGCTCCTGGGAGGAGTTCGACCCGGCGATCCACTGGGCCTCGCAGGAGCTCTTCGGTCTCCGCGACGGACGCGCGATCGCGCTCGACCCGCGGTCGGGTTCGGTGGTCGGTGCGTTCGGCGCGCAGGAGTACGCCCTGCGGAGCCTGGCCGTCGACCTCTCCGGGGTCCAGATGGCCGCCGTGACCGAGGACGGTACGTCGGTCGCGGTGGCCCCGCAGCGCAAGGAGGGTGACGCGCCGACCACCCCCAAGGACACCGAGGTCGTCTACTCAGGCGGCAGGGACCTGCTCCAGCCGTCGTGGGACGTCACCGGCGACCTGTGGCTCGTCGATCGGACGGGCCGGGGGGCCGCGGTGCTCGTCCTGCACGAAGGCACCGTCACCCGTCTCCAGGCTCCCGGGATCCAGGGGGAGGACGTCACCGCGTTCACCCTCTCGCGGGACGGCACCCGCCTGGTCGCCGCGGTCTCGGACAGGTCCGGGGACCGGCTGGTGATCGCGCGGGTGCAGCGCGGTTCCGGCGGCAAGGTTCGCGGGCTGACACCGGCGGAGGACCTGCCGTTCGCCGAGGGTCGCGTGGACGAGATCCGCGACCTCGCCTGGTACACGCCGGCGAGCCTGGCGGTCCTCACCGGCTCCGGCGACGAGTCCTCGCAGGTGATGATGGCTCTCGTCGACGGGTCCACCGCGGTCGCCGACGTCGACACCACCGCGGAGGTGCTGCGGGAGCGGGCCGTGGGTGTCGCTGCCGCGCCGACCCCGAGTGCGCCGTTGCTCCTGATCACCGAGAAGGGCGCCCTGTTCGAGCTCGGCGCCGACGGGCAGTGGACCGAGTCCTCGGTGCACAAGCCGCTGCAGCACGCCACCTTCGCCGGATGACGCGGAGGGCTGCTCGGCCCGGCAGCGTCCCCAGGCGCCCGGCGCCGTGCGGCACGCACACTCCTCCAGCGGCCGGTCGCATCCGGGGCCCAGCGTCCTGGAGGGTGGGCCGGTGCCCGACCCCGTCCTCGACCTTCTGCTCGGAAGCACCTGCGCCGTCTGCCTGAGACCGGGCAGGGCGCTGTGCGTGACGTGCCGGAGTGGCCTTCCCCGCACGGCTGTCGAGTCGATGCCGTCTCCGTGCCCTCCGGGGCTCGCCGCCACCGTCGCAGCGGGGGAGTACGGCGGCGCGCTCAAGCTGCTGGTCAACGCCCACAAGGAGCAGGGACGCTTCGCGCTCGCGGAGCCGCTCGGTGACCTGCTGGCGCTCTCCGTCCTGGCGGTGGCCGGGCCCGGCCGGTCGGACCCCGGTCCCGGCTCCCGGCCGCCCGTGCTGATCGTCCCGGTGCCCTCACGTGGCTCCGTCGTCCGCCGCCGCGGCCACGACCCCCTCCTGCGCATCGCCCAGCGGGCGGCGGCACGGCTACGCGCGCTCGGCCACCCGGCGACCGTCGCCCGGCTCCTGCGCAGCACCCGGAAGGCCCGGGACCAGGCCGGGCTCGGTGCGGCCGACCGTGCGCGCAACCTCGCGGGAAGCATGGCCTGCACGACTGCCGTGGCGGCGCGCCACGACGTGGGGGCCGCCTCGCTGGTGGTGGTCGACGACGTGGTCACTACAGGGGCGACCGTCCGCGAGGCGCAGCGGGCGCTCGAGGAGTCGGGGTGCGTGGTCGCCGGGGTCGCGGCAGTCGCGGCCACCCGGCGTACGACCCGGCGTACGACCCGGCGTACGACGGGGGTGGACCAAGCCGCTGATCTTGATGACGCGGACTGAGGGCCGAATCGCGTGCCCGACTACCCTTTTGCCCCCGCTCCTACTAGCGTCTAGCCATGGAGTCCGTCCGGGTCCGTGGTTGCACCGACAGGATCCGGCTGAGTGCAGCCACGGTGCTTGCACTCGGTGTGGATGGTCGGTTAGCCGAAGCCAGTCGCAGGCGAAACGGTCCACGTAAGGCGGAGCGCTCCGTGCCTCGGAACCCGAGCGCGGTTCGCGAACGCCGATCACGGTGCGGCTTAGAAGTAAGTCCTGCCTCGTCCGCGTCGTCAGACACGACGCGAGCCCGGGAGAAGGTCAGTAGTGGCGGAGAAGCTGCGAGCACCTCAGCAGGCGGTTGTGGGGTCGAAGACCAGGTCGGCCGGACGGAACTCCATCTCTCAAGGTCACCGCGCAGCGGTGGTCAACTCACCCCAGGTGACGTCGTCACCGAGACAATCCGGGAGGTCTGCCGTGGATATCGTGGTCAAGAGCCGGCACATCGATGTGTCGGAGCGGTTCCGCAGTCACGTGGAGGAGAAGCTCACGCGACTCGAGAAGCACGATCACCGCATGATCCGGGTCGAGGTCGAGGTCGACAAGGAGCGCAACCCCCGGCAGCGTGACAGCGCCGTACGCATCCAGCTCACCGCCATCTCCAAGGGCCCGGTGATCCGGGCCGAGGCGGCCGCGGAGGACAAGATGGCTGCTCTCGACATGGCCATGGACAAGATGGCCAACCAGATGCGCCGCGCGAACGACCGCCGTCGCGTGCACCGCGGCAGGCATACCCCCGTCTCGGTCGGGCAGGCCCTCGCCGGCATCGAGCCCGAGCCCAACGGCACCGCCCCGGTCCACCAGGACGAGGAGGGCGAGAAGCAGCGCCACGTCGGCCCCATCACCGTCATGGGCGACGGCCCGCTCATCGTGCGTGAGAAGAGCTTCTCGGCAGACCCGATGACGCTGGACCAGGCGCTGTACGAGATGGAGCTCGTCGGTCACGACTTCTTCCTGTTCGTCGACAAGGAGAGCGACCGCCCCTCGGTGGTCTACCGTCGCCGGGGGTACGACTACGGCGTGATCTCGTTGGACATCGAGGGGGACTGAGCGATACCGGCGTTATTGAAATGTTTTTGTCCCATCGCTGCAGGGCCCATGACATGATCGTCGCGTGTCCGTACCTCAACAGCGCGTGAACGTCGGCGAGCCCATCCGCGTCGCAGTCGTCGACGACCAGGAGCTCTTCCGGCGTGGCCTCACCATGCTGCTCGGGGTCGAGGAAGACATCGAGGTCGTCGGCGAGGCGGGCGACGGCGTCGCCGCGACCGAGCTCGCGGCCGCGACCGTCCCGGACGTCGTGCTCATGGACGTGCGGATGCCCAAGCGTTCGGGCATCGAGGCCTGTGTCTCGATCAAGGACGTGGCGCCCTCGGCCAAGATCATCATGCTCACGGTCAGCGACGAGGAGGCCGACCTGTACGACGCCGTGAAGAACGGCGCCTCGGGCTACCTCCTCAAGGACTCCTCGATCGACGAGGTCGCGCAGGCGATCCGGGTCGTCGCCGAGGGACAGTCGTTGATCAGCCCCTCGATGGCGGTCAAGCTGCTCGACGAGTTCAAGCAGATGACGCGCTCCGAGCGGCAGCAGGTGCCGACGCCGAGACTCACCGACCGTGAGCTGGAGGTGCTCAAGCTGGTGGCCCAGGGCCTGAACAACCGCGAGATCGCCAAGCGGCTGTTCATCAGCGAGAACACCGTCAAGAACCACGTGCGCAACATCCTGGAGAAGCTGCAGCTGCACTCGCGCATGGAGGCGGTCATGTACGCCGTCCGCGAGAAGCTGCTCGACATCCCGTGATCCGCGCCGCGGGTCGTGCTGTGACGTGCCGGGCGGCGGAACCTCGCCGCCCGGCGCCGTCCGCGTTCAGTCGGTGCCCTGAGGCATAGTGGCGCCCATGTCCGCCGCACCACCTGTCGCCGGTTCGCTCAGTCGCCCCCAGGCCCGCCGCGTGGCGTTGGCCGCCCAGGGCTTCTCCGACCCTCGGCACGCACGGCCCACGATGCGCACCCTGAACCGGACTCTCGAGCGCACGGGCGTGCTCCAGATCGACTCGGTCAACGTGCTCCAGAGGGCGCACTACATGCCGCTCTACAGCCGCATGGGGCCCTACGACACCAACCTGCTGCATCGCGCGGCGGAGAAGGCTCCTCGGCGACTCGTCGAGTACTGGGCCCACGTGGCCGCGTTCATGCCGGTCGAGCTGTGGCCCGCCATGCAGCACCGGATGGCCCGCGCCCGCTCCGAGGCGTGGGGTGGCCCGCGCAGCATCGCCGAGCGGCGCCCGGACCTGGTGGCCTGGGTGCTCGAGGAGGTGCGCGAGCGCGGCCCGGTGACCGCCCGCCAGGTCGAGGGTGACCTGCCGCGCGCCCAGAAGGAGAACTGGGGGTGGAACTGGTCCGAGACCAAGCAGGCCCTCGAGTTCCTCTTCTACGCCGGCGAGGTCACCGCCGCCGGTCGCACCCCCCAGTTCGAGCGGCTGTACGACGTCCCGGAGCGGGTCCTGCCCCGCGAGGTGCTGGCGATGCCGACGCCCACCCCGGAGGACGCCCACGCCGAGCTCGTCCGGCGGGCCGCGATCTCGCACGGCGTGGCCACCGAGCCGTGTCTGCGTGACTACTACCGGATGGGCCCCCGGGACAGCCACGCGGCCGTCGCGAGGCTCGTGGAGAGCGGCGAGCTGCTGCCCGTGACGGTCGAAGGGTGGGGGCGTCCGGCGTACCTGCACCGCGACGCGCGGCTGCCGCGCCGGGTCAGCGCACGGGCGCTGCTCAGTCCGTTCGACCCGGTCGTGTGGGAGCGGGCGCGGACCGAGAACATCTTCGGGTTCCACTACCGGATCGAGATCTACGTGCCCGCCCCGGAGCGTCGGCACGGCTACTACGTCCTGCCGTTCCTGCTGGGTGACCGGCTCGTCGCGCGGGTCGACCTCAAGGCCGACCGGCGCGCGGGCGTGCTCCAGGTGCTGGGCGCGTTCGCCGAGGACCACGCTCCCGAGGAGACGGCCGCGGAGCTCGCGGCGGAGCTGAGGTCCCTCCAGGGCTGGCTGGGGCTCACCGACACGACAGTGGCTCCGCGAGGAGACCTCGCGGAGCCACTGTCGGTCGTGCTGAGCCAGGAGTCCTGAGCCCCGGCGGCCGGCGGGGCTGAGCCAGGAGTCCTGAGCCCCGGCGGCCGGCGGGTCAGCCCTTGGTCGCGCCCGCCGAGAGGCCGCCGACGAGGTGCCGCTGGGCGAGCATGAACCTGTGTGCCTCCGACCTGATGGCGCTCGGCGCGATCCGGGCGGCCCGCTCCCGCGGGCTCCAGGTCCCCGGGGACGTCTCCGTGGTCGGCTACGACGACTCGCCGTTCATGGCGTTCACGGACCCGCCGCTGACCACCATCCGTCAGCCCGTCGCCGCGATGGCCCAGGCGGCGGTGCAGACCCTTGTCGATGCCATCACCGGCCACCGGACGCCGCCGGGGGAGTACCTGTTCGCGGGCGAGCTCGTCGTCCGGGGCTCGACCGGAGCCGTCCCGGCGCGCCCCTCCGAGGTGCCCGATCCCCCGGACGTGTCCGGGGGTGGCGGTGTGGCAGACGCCCTTCCTGGCTCGGCTCGGTAGCATGACGTGGGTGGCCGCCGTAGGCTTGGCTGTCGCCCGCTCGAACGAACGGGGTGACGACCGGGGCCGATGACCCGCGCACAGCTCTCGGGCCCTCATCCTCGGCGACACCCGCCGCAACACCGAAGACCACGAAACTGGAGTCGACTCTCGTGCCTGCCATCCTGGACAAGATCCTTCGCATCGGTGAGGGCAAGATCCTCCGTCAGCTGGAGTCGATCACCCGCGCCGTGAACGCGATCGAGGACGACTTCTCCGCCATGAGCGACGAGGAGCTGCGCGCACAGACCGACGCGTTCAGGGAGCGGCTCGACGAGGGCGAGAGCCTCGACGACCTGATGCCCGAGGCGTTCGCGACGGTCCGCGAGGCCGCCCGTCGGGTGCTCGGGCAGCGGCACTACGACGTGCAGGTCATGGGCGGTGCGGCGCTCCACCTCGGCAACATCGCCGAGATGAAGACCGGTGAGGGCAAGACGCTGGTCGCCACGCTCCCGGTCTACCTCAACGCGCTCACGGGCAAGGGCGTGCACGTGGTCACCGTGAACGACTACCTGGCGAAGTACCAGGCCGAGTGGATGGGCCGCGTGTACCACTTCCTCGGCCTGACGATCGGCGTGATCCTGCCCGAGATGCGTCCCGACGAGCGTCGGGTCGCCTACGCCGCCGACATCACCTACGGCACGAACAACGAGTTCGGCTTCGACTACCTGCGCGACAACATGGCCAGTTCCATCGAGGAGTGCGTCCAGCGGGGCCACTTCTACTCGATCGTCGACGAGGTCGACTCCATCCTCATCGACGAGGCGCGTACCCCGCTGATCATCTCCGGCCCCACCCAGGACGAGGTCAAGTGGTACGGCGAGTTCGCCGCGATCGCTCGCCAGATGAGCAAGGACGTCGACTACGAGGTCGACGAGAAGAAGCGCACCATCTCCGTCCTCGAGCCGGGCATCACGAAGGTCGAGGACTACCTCGGCATCGAGAACCTCTACGACTCGGTGAACACCCCGCTGATCTCGTTCATGAACAACGCGATCAAGGCCAAGGAGCTGTTCCGCCACGACAAGGAGTACGTCGTGATGAACGGCGAGGTCCTCATCGTCGACGAGCACACCGGCCGCATGCTCGCGGGTCGCCGCTACAACGAGGGCCTGCACCAGGCGATCGAGGCCAAGGAGGGCGTGCAGATCCGCGAGGAGTACCAGACCCTCGCCACCGTCACCCTCCAGAACTACTTCCGCCTCTACGACAAGCTCGCCGGGATGACCGGTACCGCGATGACCGAGGCGTCGGAGTTCGACAAGATCTACGGCCTCGGCGTGGTCCCGATCCCGACGAACAAGCCGATGGCGCGCCTCGACCAGGCCGACCTCGTCTACCGCACCGAGGAGGCGAAGTTCCTCGCGGTCGTCGAGGACCTCGCCGAGCGCAACCAGACCGGCCAGCCGGTCCTCGTCGGCACCACCTCGGTGGAGAAGTCCGAGCACCTCTCCGGCCTGCTCAAGAAGCGCGGCATCCCGCACACCGTCCTCAACGCCAAGCACCACGCCGACGAGGCGAAGATCGTCGCGCAGGCCGGGCACAAGGGCTCGGTCACCGTGGCGACCAACATGGCCGGCCGCGGCACCGACATCATGCTCGGCGGCTCGATCGAGTTCCTCGCCGACCTCGAGCTGCGCAAGCAGGGCCTCGACCCGCTGGAGAACAGCGAGGAGTACGAGCACGCCTGGCCCGACATGGTCGAGAAGATCAAGGCACAGGTCGCGGCCGAGCACGACGAGGTCAAGGAGCTCGGCGGCCTCTACGTCGTCGGCACCGAGCGGCACGAGTCGCGCCGCATCGACAACCAGCTTCGCGGTCGCTCCGGCCGTCAGGGCGACCCGGGCGAGTCGCGCTTCTACCTCTCGCTCCAGGACGACCTGATGCGGCTGTTCAAGTCCGACTGGGTCGACTGGGTGCTCACCACGCTCAAGGTCCCCGACGACGTGCCGATCGAGAACAAGCGCGTCACCGGCGCGATCGCCTCCGCGCAGGCACAGGTCGAGGCCCAGAACTTCGACTCCCGCAAGAACGTCCTCAAGTACGACGACGTGATGAACCGGCAGCGCCAGGTCATCTACGCCGAGCGCCGGGCGGTGCTCGAGGGTGCCGACCTGCGCGAGCAGGTCCGCGGCATGATCCAGGACGTCGTCTCCGGCTACGTGCTCGGCGCCACCGAGGGCGTCGCCGACGAGTGGGACCTCGACGCGTTGTGGACCGCGCTCAAGACGCTCTACCCGGTCAGCCTGCGACTCCAGGACGTCGAGGAGGAAGCGGGTGGCCGCGACGGTATCTCCCGCGAGCAGCTCATCGCCGACCTCGTGTCCGACGCCGAGGCTGCCTACGAGGCGCGGGAGACCGGCTTCGGCGAGGAGGTCATGCGCGAGCTCGAGCGTCGCGTCGTGCTCTCCGTCCTCGACCGCAAGTGGCGCGAGCACCTCTACGAGATGGACTACCTCCGCGAGGGCATCGGGCTGCGCGCCTACTCTCAGCGTGACCCGCTCGTGGAGTACCAGCGCGAGGGCTTCGACATGTTCGCCGCCATGATGGACGGCATCAAGGAGGAGTCCGTCGGCTACCTGTTCAACCTCGAGGTGCAGGTCGAGGAGGAGGAAGAGACCTCCGAGGAGGCGGAAGAGCTGCGAGCCGGTGCCGCCATCTCGCAGGCTGCCGCGGCCGACCACGCCGCCGCCCCTCACATCGTCGCCAAGGGGCTCGAGGCTCCGAAGGCCCCGCAGAACCTCGCCTACAGTGCGCCCGACGAGGGTGGCGAGGCCGAGGTGAAGGCCCCGGTCGCCGCCGCGGAGCAGGACGAGTTCGCGGGCGTCGGTCGCAACGACGAGTGCCCCTGCGGCTCCGGCAAGAAGTTCAAGAAGTGCCACGGCGCCCCGGGCGGTCCCACGGGCCTGACGACGCGGGTCAACGGCTGAGGCTGCTCACCCGAGCTGGAGCGCGGTGCACTGCCATCGTCCCTGGACGAGCTCCAGCCGGGCGGCGATGGCGCGTGACCTCTGCCCATGACGCACGTGCACGCTGACCTCGGCCGCCTCCGAGGTCGGCCTGCACACGTGCACGCTCCGCACCTGGGGTCGCACGCTGCGTGTCCGGCGTCCGCCCGCCGAGGCCCGGTTGATCACAGCGAGCCGTCGGCCGAGCTCCTGGTAGACCCGGTGCGACGTCCAGCGCACCAGCTGCGCCTGCGGGCGGTCGCCGCCGAGGACCTCGACCACGGCTTGCGCGAACCGTCCCGCCCAGACCTGGACCTCCTCCTGGGTCGAGGTGCCGGAGCGCACCAGGCGTAGCTCGGGAGTCTCCGGTCTCCCCGGGACAGGGAGCGGTGCGGTCTCCTGGATCGCGAGGCTGCCGTCCACGGGGGGCCGGGCTGCAGACGATGCGGGGTGCGACCCCGTGCTGCGACCGAGGCGGGTGACCGTGGCCCACTGGCTCGGGCCGGCGGGAGGGCGGCGAAGCTCGGACGCAGCGGTGCTGGTGGGTCGGGTCATGACGGGTCCTTTCGGTGGGCGGCGGCTCCGAGGTCGCCTGGTCCTGACCGCTCCGAGCGGATGCTCGGAGGGAGCTGGAGGGTCGTGCCGGGGATGAGCAGGTCGGGGTCGTCCCCGATGGCCCGACGGTTCGCGCGGTGGATCAGGCGCCAGGTGGCGTCGAGCCGTCCCGGCCCTGCGTTCGGCAGCAGGTGCGCGGCGATGCTCCACAGCGACTCCCCGGCGAGGACCCGGTGCCGTCGCGGCACTCGGTCCCGCTCGCGTCGATCCGGGCTCGTGACGGCCGACGCCGGGACAACCTCCACCCGACGGGCGGCGCGCGGCACCGCTCTCGTGCGCGGCTGGTCGTGCACGGCTCGAGATGGGTGCGGGGCGACGGAGGGTCCGGCGGGGGTTCGCCGGATGGTGCGCGGATCCGGCGCCTGGGGTGCTGAGCCCACCGGCCGGTCGGGGAGGGGGAGACCCGTGAGCAGGCCGTCGTTCGCGGAGGGGGTCGCGTGATCCGATCTCGGGGTGGAGGAGTGGCCGGGCGCGGCAGATGCAGCGCCGTCGGCGCGGTCAGCCTGCGCGACGGCGGGCGCGGCCAGGCTCGATCCGCTCACCGCGATCCCGCAGCAGAGCGCCACGACCCGGCGTACGACGGCGGGGCTGATCGTGTGCGCGACGTCGAGCGAGACCCCCGCGAGCGCCTCGGCGCCCACCTCGACTGCGGTGACGACCACCACGACGGTCAGCCAGAGGGCGCAGCAGGCGAGCGCCCCGGCGGCCGACGCCTCGACGAGCAGGTCCAGGGGGAGATCGGGCCAGGGCACCCCCGCCCGGAGCCGGTCGTGCACGGCGGCCAGCGGGTCGTCGGCGAGGTCGACGACCCCGGCCAGGACGCCGAGGGCCGCGACGACCAGCGCGGACGTGCGCGCCAGAGGCCACGCCATGGAGGCGTGCGGCACCGCCGTACTCATCATTCGACCCCTCGACCGTTGCGTTTGCGTGTGTTTGCTTTTTCTAGCGGTTGTTCAAGGGTGTCGTCAACGGTTTGTCCACAGGCGTTGACAGGTGGCGGCCGCCTCAGGAGGCTGCTCTTCATGGGGCAGAGCGAGGGCGACCCAGGTCTCGGTCGACTGTTCGAGGACCTCGAGCAGCAGGCGGCAGGCATCCACTACGCCGAGCGCGACGCCGAGCTCCTCGACCGCGCGCGGGGCGAGTACGCCACCGTGACGTTCGCGAGCCGCGTGCACGCGTCCCTGGGGCGGGCGGTGGCTCTCGTGCTCGTGGACGGATCGGTGGTCGAGGGCGGCCTGAGCCAGGTGGGCACCGACTGGTGTGCCGTCCTGTCAGCGGAGAGCGGCAGTGCCTGGCTGGTGCGGCTGTCTGCGGTGGCGACGGCCCGTGGGCTCTCACCGCGCTCGCTCCCGGAGGCGGCCCGGCCGGCCCTCGCGCGCCTGGGGTTCGGGTCCGCTCTGCACCGGCTCGCGTCGGAGGCACCCGAGGTGCTGCTGCACCTGGTCGCCGCGGGACCTCAGCGCATCCGGGTGGTCAGGATCGGGGCCGACTTCGTGGAGGTCGAGCCGTCGACGGGCGCAGGGGCCGCGTCGACGACGGCGCTCGTGCCGTTCTCCGCCGTCGTGGCAGCGCGTAGCTCCTGAGCGGGACGTGCTCGTTGCCGGCGGACCTGCGCGGTCAGAGCCGTGCGTCGTCCTCCTGCTCGGACTCGGCGAAGGGGTGCTCACGGACGAAGGAGCGGGTCTCCTCGTAGGAGCGCTGGATGAACGACTCGAGCTCCGAGGTCTCGACGCGCCACTGCCCCCGGCCGCCGATCTTGATGGCGGGGAGCTCGCCGCGCCGCACGAGAGCGTAGACCTGGGCCGTGGAGGTGTTGAGGATCTCAGCCACATCCGCGAGCTGCAGGAAGCGGGGAGGGGTCACGCCGGCGGTCATGGTGCGCATTCTGCCACCGGACCCACGTGTTCGCGGAAGGTTGCCGGTGTTTGCCTGTGGACAGCGAATGGCTGCATAGGCCGACTCGGGTGATGATATGCGGCGTGAACCTCGCGAGTCAGACCAAGTCCCGCGCGCGAGTCGCCGCCGCTCCGGCGGCGCCGACCGCCACCGAGAACGCCGCCGCAGCCGCCCCGCAGAGCCCGCCGGCGAGCCGCGTGCCCGCCCGCAGCTGGAAGGACCCGCGTCTGGTGGTGGGCGTCGGCCTCGTGGCCGTCTCCGTGCTGGTGGGCGCCCGTGTCTTCGCTGCTGCGGACGACACCGTCGCGGTCTGGTCCGCGCGGGCCGACCTCCAGGCAGGCGCCACGGTCGGGACGGAGGACCTGGTGCGGGAGGACGTCCGCTTCGCCTCCCCCGGGATGGCGGCTCGCTACGTCTCCGCCGAGGCCCCGCTGCCCGGCGGGATGGTTCTCACCCGTGACGTGTCCGCCGAGGAGCTCCTGCCGCGTGCGTCCCTCACCTCCGATGCTGCCCCCGAGCTGGTGGAGCTGCCCATCGCACTCGCCTCAGACGCGGTCCCGGCCACGTTGCGCACCGGCGAGCTCGTGGACGTCTGGGTCACCCTGGACCAGGAGAGCGGCCAGGTCCCGCGGGCGGTGCGCGTGCTCGAGCAGGTGCGGGTGGTCGCGGCGCCCCGCAGCGGCGGCGCGCTGGGTCCCTCGGCGACCCGCCAGGTGGTCGTGGGACTTCCGGCAGAGGCCGAAGGACGCCTCGGCTCCGCCCTCGCGCAGCTGGCCGCCGGGTCGGCCGTCATGGTGAGGCGGGGCTGAGCATGCTGGGAGAGCGCATCGGAGTCCTCGTCGCGGCCGCGGGAGCGTCCTGGGAGGTGGAGGCTCTCCGAACCGTCTCGGACGGTCCGTCGGGGGCGGTCCTGCTGAAACGATGCGTCGACCTGCCCGATCTCCTCGCGACCGCCACCACCGGCCAGGCGAGGGCCGCGGTGGTGTCCGCGCGTCTGCCCGGGCTCGATGCCGACAGCCTCGACCTGCTCCGAGCGGCGGGGATCGGCGTCGTGGTCGTCGGCGAGGCCGCCGGGCCCACCGAGGTCGCCGACCTTCCGGGGGTGGTCGACCGCCTCGACGAGAACGACCTCTCCGCGCTCGGCGTCGCCATTCGTTCCGCCTCCGACTCGGCCGGCGCCGACGATCCCGGGAGCCGACGGGCCGAGGCCCGCCGTGCGCAGCCACCGGCCACCCCCGCCCGAGTCGGGGGTCACCCGATCGACAGCGCCGGCGTCGATCCGCTCGCAGCTGAGGAGGGTGCAGACGAGCCCGGTCGCGTCCTCGCGGTCTGGGGACCGACCGGGGCTCCGGGCAGGACCACCGTGGCCGTCAGCACCGCGGCCGAGCTGGCCCGCTCGGGGCACGACGTGCTGCTCGTCGACGCGGACCCGTACGGCGGCTCCGTCGCCCAGCACCTCGGCGTCCTGGACGAGGTGTCCGGGCTGCTCTCCGCCGTACGGCTCGCGAACGCCGGCCAGCTCGACGCGACCCGCCTCGCGTCCGTCGCCCGCGCTGTCGGCCCCCGGCTGCGGCTGCTCACCGGCCTGCCGCGCGCCGACCGCTGGGCCGAGGTCCGCGGAGTGGCGTTCGACGGGGTCCTCGACGCGGCGCGGGAACTCTGTGCCTACGTGGTGCTGGACCTCGGTTTCGCGCTGGAGCAGGCCGACCAGGCATTCGGCAGCAGCGCGCCCCAGCGCAACCTGATGACGGTCGCCGGACTCGACCACGCCGACGAGATCCTCGTCGTGGGCTCGGCTGACCCGGTCGGCCTGGCCAGGCTCGCGCGCGGGCTCGTCGAGCTGCCCGAGGTGGTCCCCGCGGCCACCACCCGTGTCGTCGTCAACCGGGTCCGACCGTCCCTGGGCTGGGGCGAGAACGAGGTGCGGGCGATGGTAGAAGGCTTCGTGACCCCGGCCAGCACGCACTTCCTGCCGCACGACCTGGCAGCGGCCGACCGCGCGCTGATGGCCGGTCAGCCCGTGTCCGAGGTCGCGGACTCCGCGCTCGGCAAGGCCCTCACCCGCCTCGCGGTGACGGTCGCCGGGGACGGGAGCGCCGCCCGCCGTGGTGACGGCAGACGGTCAGTGCTCAGGCGCCGAAGAGCAGGTAGAGGCCGGTGATCGTGTAGAAGACCATCACCAGCAGGAGCGGAAGCTGTCCCGTGAGCTGGTGGCGCTTGGGCAGCAGCTTCATGGCGCGGTCGTGCGCCGCAACCACTCCGAGCACGTGTCCGGCCACGACGGCCAGGACCTTCGTGACGGCCAGGAGGGTCGGGTGCAGTGACAGCCAGTAGTTCACCTGCAGGTTCGCGGTGCCCAGGAGGTTCGCGCCGGTGCCCATCGGGTCGCTGAGCTGGGACAGCGTCTGCTGGCCGGTCTCGACGAAGAAGGTCAGGTAGTGGGCGACCATGTAGCCCACGATGATCGGCACCACCGAGTGCGCGAAGAGTCCCGGCAGGTCGAGTCGGCGGACGCCCTCACGTGGTGGCGCCAGGATCGTCGCCAGCGTGAGGCTGAGCCCGACCGCGACGCAGAAGCCGAGCATGACCAGGCTGTTCACCGGCGTCATCGGCACCGAGGACGACTGGGTCACCTGCAGCCAGAACGTGGAGTCCTTGAAGCTGTCGAAGGCAGTGCTCCCGAACAGCACCGCGACCACCGCCACGAGCCCGGGGCCGGCCTCCACCGCATCCAGGTTGGCCAGCGGGGACCGCAGGACCAGCGAACCGCCGTTCCGGCGGCCGAAGACCGACAGGTGACCCACCAGCGTGGAGTAGACCTCGAACGGGTCGGCCCGCTCGAACCACGCCGATCCGAACACCGCGCCGCCGACAAGCATCAGGGCGAGGTACACGGCGAACCACAGCCGCACGGGGGAGAGGTACGTCGAGTCGGGGTAGACGAGCTCGAGCCAGACGAAGGCGAACAGGCCCAGGGCCGCGGGCCAGTAGCCGACCCAGCGGGGGAGCTCGAGGACGCCCCGTTCCGGGTCGCCGCCGGTCAGCCGGCTGACGAGCAGGTGGAGCGTCCGTACCGGGCTGACCGCCTTGTAGAACGAGCCGAAGAGCAGCGACGCCGGGACCAGGCCCACCCAGAGCCAGACGTAGACGACCCCGAACGTCGGGTTGATCAGCAGGTCCGGCCCGGCGAGCGCGGCCCACGCGACGTACAGGAAGAACGCGAGGCCGAGGGCGCGGAGGGTGCCGCGGAAGTACGGCGAGTCGACCAGGCGTTCCAGGCCAGGCGCACGGCGCCCGGAGGTGGCCGCGTCGTAGCGCGGCGTCCGCCACGCCACGGCCAGCACGATGAACGAGATCGCCAGCGCCGCACTGGCTCCGGCGATGGCGTACTCGGCCGGGATCGGCAGGTCCTGGGACCCCCCGATGCCGTGGGCGGAGACCATCGTCAGCGGACCTCGAACCGGAGGACGACCACGTCCGACTCGTGCTCCTCGACGTCGACGATGCCCGGGGTGTCCAGGGTGATCGAGAGGGTGCTCTCGCCCTTCTCCACCTCGAGCTCCTGCTCGGGCGAGGAGTGGACGTGCAGCTCGGCGGCCCTGTCGGAGCTGACCTTCAGCGTGACCGGCTCACCGGCCTTGACCACGACGCTCTTGCCCTGCGGCTCGATGGTGTTGCCCTTGATCTGGATCTCGATCACGGTGCCCTCGTCCTCGGAGGTGCTGGGCGACTCGCTGGCGGACTCGCCGGCGGACTCACTGGGCGACTCGCTCGTCGACGCGCTCGGCGTCTCCTGATCGCTCGCGGCGGTGTCGTCCCCGGAGCAGCCCGTAAGGGTCACGGCGACGACACAGGCGACAGCTGCGGCGGCAAGGGCGCGGCGCATGAGCGGCTCCTTCGAGTCCAGGGGATGGCGGAACCCAGGATCCCACGCAGGGTCCCCGGCGCAGGTCCGGGGTCCGGAGGGCGGGCACACGGCCGCTAGCCTGGGGTTGGCCCGACGACGGCCAGCACGGACGAAGAGGAGACAGACCAGGTGAGCGAGCGGCTCCGCCCCGCGGACATGGCCTTCCTGGCCGACGAGTCGGCCAGCGCGCCGATGCACAACGCCACGCTCGAGATCTTCGAGCCGTCCGGCGCCGGGTTCGACTACGAGCGGCTCCTCGGGATGATCGCGGACCGGATCGCGTTCGTCCCCCGCTATCGTCAGCGGATCCGTTCCGTCCCCGGTCGCGTGGCCAACCCGGTGTGGGTCGACGACGACGACTTCGACCTCACCTACCACGTCCGCCGCTCTGCTCTCCCGCGTCCGGGATCGATGGAGCAGCTGCGCGACCTGGTCGCCCGCATCATGTCCCGCCGGCTGGACCGCAACCGCCCGCTGTGGGAGGTCTACCTCGTCGAAGGCCTCGAGGGCGGTCGCTTCGCGATCCTGTCGAAGTCGCACCAGATCCTGGTCGACGGTGTCTCCACGGTCGACCTGGGACAGGTGCTGCTCGACGTGGATCCCGGTCCCCGCGAGATGGTGCCGGACCACTGGCGGCCCGCCCGCGAGCCCAGCCCGCCCGCGCTCGTCGCCGACGCCGTCCGCGAGCAGGTACGACGCCCGCGCACGATGGTGGAGACGGCCCGGGGCAACGCCGAGGGCCTCCGGCGCGTCGCGGGCGCAGTCGGGCGCTCGGCTGTCTCGACGGCCGGCGTCCTGGCCAACCGGAGCTTCACCCCCGACACCCCGATCCACGCCCAGCTCTCCGAGCAGCGGCGCTTCGTGACGGTGCGGACCGACCTCCAGGACTACCGCACGGTCCGCCGCGAGCACGGAGGCACGGTCAACGACGTGATCCTGGCGACGATCGCGGGGGCGATGCGCTCCTGGCTGATGACGCGGGCCGAGGCAGTGCACGGCAGCCGGAGCCTGCGGGCGATGGTGCCGATGAGCGTCATCGACAACGAGCTCGAGCCGACCTCGCTCGGCAGCCAGGTCACCGGCCACCCGGTGAACCTCCCCATCGGCGAGAGCAGCCCGGTCGTGCGACTGCACCAGGTGTCGTACGCCTTCAAGGCGCACAAGGACACCGGGCTGGCGGTGGCGGCCGACCGGCTCGCCGACGTCGCCGGCTTCGCGCCCACCACCTTCCACGCGCTCGGCTCGCGGGTGGCCGCCCAGATCCGCGGGGGCTTCGACCTCGTCGTCACCAACGTGCCCGGGCCGCAGTTCCCGCTGTACGCCGCCGGTGCTCAGATGCTCGAGAGCTACCCGGTCCAGCCGCTGCTCCCGGGCCACGCCCTCGCGATCGGCGTGACGTCGTACGACGGCGGGGTCTACTACGGCATCAACGCCGACCGGGACGCGTTGCCCGATGTCGACGTGCTCGGCCAGTGCATCGAGGAGGCCCTCGCCGAGCTCGTCGACAGCGCGAGCGAGAGCCGTCCGCGAGCCCCTCGTGGACGGAAGGGTGCCGGCGCCGCCTCGGCACGGACCACCCGCAAGGGGAACGGGGAAGAAGTCGTGACCACGGTGCGCGTCTACGTGCCCAGCAGCATGGCGCTGCTCCGCGAGCTGCTCGTCGCCGGAGGCATCGGGCCGGTCCCGATCGCCGCCCATGCGGTCACACCCGATCTCCGGGAGGCGATGTCGGAGCTGGGGGAGGAGGAGCTCGAGTACGCCGTCCTGACGGCGGCCGCGCAGGACTCCCTCGGGATGATGGGCAAGGAGGACGACCCGCGACGGGTGGTCGTGGTCGCCGAGGCGGAGTCGGCCCACCCGGCGGCGGGCGACGACGAGAGCCTCGTCGAGCTCGACCAGGTCGTCCCGCTGCGCCGGGTCGTGTCGGTGCACGTCGACGACGACGCGGCCGCCTCGGACGTCGCGGCAGCCCGCCTGGCCTGGAAGGCGGCCGAGGAGGGTGACGCCGAGGCCGCCTCCACGGTCCAGCGCTGCCTCGACCACGAGCTCGGTTGGTTCGCGACCCAGGAGATCGGCGAGCTGCTCGACGCCTGAGCCGGTCACTGGACCAGGCCGGCCCTTCTCCGGTCGCGCCGCCTGGACCACCGCCGGTCTCCGGCACCTGAGGCGCTCAGATGACTTGGGAGTAACCCCCGGCGTCTGACACGATCGGCTGCATGGACGCGATCACCCACCCTCCCGCTCCGGTCAACGAACCGAACCTCGGCTACGCCCCCGGCAGCCCCGAACGAGCCGAGCTCGAGCGTGAGCTCGAGCGCCAGCAGTCAGGTCCGGTGGATCTGACCGCGACCATCGGCGGGGAGAAGCGGATGGGCGGGGGCGCGGAGATCCCGGTCGTCCAGCCCCACAACCACAAGCACGTGCTCGGGGTGATGAAGAACTCGACGCGCGCCGACGCCGAGGCGGCCATCGCCGCGGCCCAGGCCGCCGCGCCCGGGTGGCGGGCGATGTCGATCGACGACCGCGCCGCCGTGCTTCTCAAGGCAGCAGACCTGCTGGCCGGACCGTGGCGCCAGCGGATCAACGCCGCGACGATGCTGGGGCAGTCCAAGACGGCGTGGCAGGCCGAGATCGACTCGGCGTGCGAGCTGATCGACTTCTGGCGGTTCAACGTGCACTACGCCCGGCAGATCGTCGCCGACCAGCCGCCGGCCAACGCCCGCGGCGTGTGGAACCGCAGCGACCACCGGCCGCTCGAGGGCTTCGTCTACGCGATCACCCCGTTCAACTTCACCGCCATCGCCGGGAACCTGCCCACGGCGCCGGCGCTCATGGGCAACACCGTGATCTGGAAGCCGTCGCCGACCCAGCAGTTCGCGGCGCACCTGGTCATGGAGCTGCTGGAGGAGGCCGGCATGCCTCCGGGCGTGATCAACATGCTCCCCGGCGACGGCCTGGACGTCTCGGCGGTCGCCCTGGACCACCCCGACCTCGCCGGCATCCACTTCACCGGCTCCACCCCGACGTTCCAGCACCTGTGGTCGACGGTCGGGCCAGAACCTCACCAAGTACCGCTCCTACCCGCGCGTGGTGGGGGAGACCGGCGGCAAGGACTTCATCGTCGCCCACCCGTCGGCCGACCCGGACGTGCTCCGCGTCGCCATGCTCCGCGGCGCGTTCGAGTTCCAGGGCCAGAAGTGCTCGGCGGCCTCCCGCGCCTACGTCCCCCGCTCGGTGTGGAACAGCATGCGCGACGAGTTCCTCGGCGAGGTCGAGAACATCTCCATGGGTGACGTGACCGACCTGTCGAACTTCATGGGTGCCGTGATCGACGAGCGCGCCTTCGCCAAGCACGAGAAGGCGATCGCCCGGGCCAAGGAGTCCTCGACCCTGGAGGTCGTCGCGGGCGGCCAGGTCGACGACTCGGTCGGCTACTTCGTGCGGCCCACGGTCATCGAGAGCAGCGACCCGACCGACGAGATCTTCGCGACCGAGTACTTCGGTCCGATCCTCGCCGTGCACGTGTACGACGACCCGGACTTCGAGCAGGTCGTCGACCAGATGGAGTCGTTCGCATCGTACGCGCTGACCGGGGCGGTCATCGCCCAGGACCGGCGCGCCATCTCCTGGGCGTCCGAGAAGCTGCGCTTCGCGGCCGGCAACTTCTACATCAACGACAAGCCGACCGGCGCGGTCGTGGGGCAGCAGCCGTTCGGTGGTGCCCGCGCCTCGGGCACCAACGACAAGGCGGGCGCGCCGTCGAACCTGATGCGCTGGACGTCGCCGCGCTCGATCAAGGAGACCTTCGACCCGCCGAAGGACTACCGCTACCCGCACATGGGCTGAGCGCCCGGCGTACATGGCAGGAGGCCCCGTCCCCTCTCGGGACGGGGCCTCCTGGCGTTCGGGTGGCCGGGTGGCGCACACTGGGGGACATGACCGCGCTGCCGCTTCACCTGGGCGCACTGCATGCTTACGAGACGGTGCTGCTCGCGCTGATCGCCTTCGGGCCCTTCGTGGTGCTCGCCTTCGTCGTCGGGGTGCTCCGACGCCGGGACCTGGTCGAGGAGACCGAGCTCGCCCGACCCGAGGGCGTGAGCCGTCGGCAGGACTCCACCGGGCGCGGGGCTAGGACCTAGCCAGCCAGGCAGTGCCCACGCGCTGCTCGGCGCGCAGGGCATGCTCGAGGAGCTCGCCGATGAGCCCCTCGATCTTGCCGCCCACGAGCGGGATGTGCACCTTGATCTCGCCCGAGACGGTCTCGACGGTGCCCTCGCCGTCGGGGCGCAGGGTGATGCTGCCTTTCAGGTGCCCCGGCTTGCCGGGGATGCTCACCTCCAGCGCGGCGTCGGTGGCGCTCGACCACTCCTCGCGCTGCTGGATGTGGATGGTGTCGCCGACGAACTTCTTGGCGAAGGACGGGATGCCGTCGGCGGGTCGCTTCTGGTCCACCAGCACCGACATCGTGTCGTCCACGCCGTCCACGGTCGCCGTGGCCTCGGTGGTGTGCTGCTCCTCGCAGACCTCCTCGCGGAACACGGCCTCGCCGAGCATCGCGAAGACGGCGGCGGGCGGGGCGTCGTACCGGAGGGTGTGCTCGAATCTCATGGCGCCCAATCATGACGCATCGACCTACCCGTGGCTACGCTCCCGCGTGTGACTTCGAACCCGCCCACCGACCCTGCCCGCACCTCGTCCTCCGACCCGTCCGCCCAACGGTCCGCCGGGCCCGCCGGGGAGTGGGGCGGCACCGACATCGCGTTCGGTGAGCACGGCGCCCGGCTGACCTACGGCGGCTACCTGGCGCTGGAGCAGCTGCTGAGCGCCCAGCGCTTCGAGTCCGACCCGCCGGCGCACGACGAGCTGCTGTTCATCACCATCCACCAGGTCTACGAGCTGTGGTTCAAGCAGCTGCTCCACGAGGCGACCGCGGCACGCGA
Organism: uncultured Actinomycetota bacterium; assembly: GCA_963823965.1. Taxonomy (GTDB): domain Bacteria; phylum Actinomycetota; class Actinomycetes; order Propionibacteriales; family Nocardioidaceae; genus Nocardioides_C. Next base: position 177,242 of record CAWGNO010000003.1, read on the forward strand.
CGCGATGCTCGGCCGGGGGAGCGAGGCGGAGCGCGGTCCCGACCGGCTCTGGTGGGCCCAGCACCTCCTGCAGCGGATGCACGTCATCGAGCGCGTCCTCGTCTCTCAGGTCGACGTGCTGGAGACCATGACGCCCCAGGACTTCCTGCAGTTCCGGCAGGCGCTCGCGCCCGCGAGTGGCTTCCAGTCGGTGCAGTACCGCGAGCTGGAGTTCCTCTCCGGCGCCAAGGACGCCTCGTTCGTCGAGCGCTTCAAGGGCCTCACCGAGGACGAGCGTGCCCGGCTCCGCCGGCGGCTGGAGGAGCCGACGCTGTGGGACGCCTTCCTGCACGTGCTGGAGGAGCGGGGCCTGCCGGCCGGCAACGACGACGAGGTCACCGACTCGGTACGACGTGCGGCGCACGACCGCGGTTCCTACTCCGACGTGTGGGCACTCGCCGAGGCGCTGCTCCAGCACGACGAGCTCGCTGCAGCCTGGCGGGCCCGACACGTGGTGATGGTGGAGCGCATGATCGGGACCAAGACTGGTACAGGTGGGTCGTCGGGGGCGGCGTACCTCCGCTCCCGGCTGCCCCTGCAGTACTACCCGCTGCTGTGGGAGCTGCGGTCCCGTCTGTGACACGGACACGTCATGGGCCGTTGTTGTAGGCCACACGGTCACGGCCTAGGGTCAGAAGTGACGGTTACAACGGCGTGCCGTCAGGGTGAGCGACAAAAGGTTGATGCCTCGTGCGTACGACGCTGGACGACAGCAAGGATGAACTCATCGCCAAGGCGGCGGAACAGGCTTCGGGTCGCAAGGGAGCCAGCCCGCCGGGCACCAGCAGCAAGCAGTTCCTGAAGTCCTACTACCGCCATGTCGCCGCCGAGGACATCCTCGAGCGTTCCGAGGTCGACCTGTACGGCGCGGCGATGAGCCAGTACCGACTCGCCAAGCACCGCCCCCAGGGCACCGCCAACATCCACGTCTTCACGCCGTCGGTCTCCGAGAACGGCTGGTCGGCCGACGGGCACACCGTGGTCGAGGTCGTCACCGACGACATGCCCTTCCTGGTGGACTCGGTGACCATGGAGCTCAACGAGGAGCACCGCTCGGTGCACCTCGTGGTCCACCCCCAGCTGCTCGTACGCCGTGACCTGACCGGCGAGCTCCAGGAGATCCACACCTCCGAGGGACAGGACGGTCTCGGGCGCGACATGCCCCATGACGTCTTCCGCGAGTCGTGGATGCACATCGAGATCGACCGGGAGACGGGGCCGGAGGAGCTCGAGGCGATCGAGCAGGCGCTGATGAAGGTGCTCCGTGACGTCCGCGAGGCCGTCGAGGACTGGGAGCGGATGAACCTCCAGGCCAGGCAGATCATCGAGGACCTGGAGAAGAACCCGCCGCCGATCGACGAGCGGGAGGTCGCCGAGGGCAAGGCTCTCCTGGAGTGGCTGGCCGACGACCACTTCACCTTCCTGGGCTACCGGGAGTACCTGCTCGAGGAGGTCGGCGAGGACGACTACCTCCGGGCCGTCCCGGGGACGGGCTACGGCATCTTGCGCTCGGACCAGGACATGTCGCCCTCCGGCGGAATGCTGCCGCCGCTGGTGAAGGCGAAGGCGCGCGAGAAGACGCTGCTGGTGCTGGCGAAGGCGAACTCCAAGGCCACGGTGCACCGCCCTGCCCACCTCGACTACGTCGGCGTGAAGACCTTCGACGAGAACGGCGACGTCGTGGGGGAGCGGCGCTTCCTCGGGCTGTTCTCCTCGGCCGCCTACACCGAGTCGCTGACCCGGATCCCGGTGCTGCGCGAGAAGGCGCGTCAGGTCATCGACCGCGTGGGCTTCGACCCGCTCAGCCACACCGGCAAGGCGCTGATGGACGTCCTGGAGACCTATCCGCGCGACGAGCTGTTCCAGACGCCCATCGACGAGCTGGTCCCGATCGCCGAGGCCGTGCTGCACACGCGCGACCGGCGCCAGGTCCGGCTGTTCATCCGCCGTGACGTCTACGGCCGGTTCCTGTCGTGCCTGGTCTACCTCCCGCGCGACCGCTACAACACCGCGGTCCGCGAGCGGATCTCGTCGATCCTGAAGACCCAGCTGCACGGCGACTCGATCGAGTACACCGTCCGGGTCAGCGAGTCGATGCTCGCCCGGCTGCACTTCGTCGTCCGGCCGCCCAAGGGCGAGCTGGTGGGTGACTTCGACGCCGCGGACATCGAGCGCCGACTCGCCGAGGCCGCCCGGTCGTGGCGCGACGACTTCGTGACCGCGGTGCACAGCGAGTTCGGCGAGCAGGAGGGGGCCCGGCTCTCCCGCCTGTACGCCGGGGCGTTCCCGGAGGCCTACAAGGAGGACTACGCCCCCCGCACCGGCGCGGTCGACCTCGGACGCCTCGAGGCGCTGGAGGGCGACGATGCGCTGTCTCTGTCGTTCTACGAGCGGCCTGATGCCGCTCCCGGCGAGGCGCGGCTCAAGATCTTCCGGCTGGGGCGGCCGCTGTCGCTGAGCCAGGTCCTGCCGGCGCTGTCGGCGATGGGCGTCGAGGTCGTCGACGAGCGGCCCTACGAGCTCGAGGGGCTGCCTCGGCCGACCTTCATCTACGACTTCGGCCTGCGTTACGAGCACCGGCTCCCGGCGGGGGCGCGTGAGCTCTTCCAGGACACCGTCGACGCCGTGTGGGCGGGGCGCAACGAGAGCGACCGCTTCAACGCGCTGGTGCTCGCGGCCGGGCTCACGTGGCGCCAGGTCGTCGTGCTGCGGGCCTACGCGAAGTACATGCGCCAGGGCGGGACGCCGTTCGGCCAGGACTCGATCGAGGACGCCCTGCGGGCGAACGTCGACATCACCCGGCTGCTGGTCCGGCTGTTCGAGTCCCGGTTCGACCCGGGCCGCAACGGGGACCTCGCGGCCGACTCCGAGTCCCGCGAGGCGTCGATGGAGGAGATCGAGGAGCGGATCACCCGCGCCCTCGAGGACGTCGCCAGCCTGGACCACGACCGCATCCTTCGCTCCTACCTGTCCGCGGTGAAGGCGACCCTGCGCACGAACTTCTACCAGCCGGGACAGGACGGGCAGCCGAAGAGCTACGTCTCGTTCAAGCTGGACCCGGGTGCGATCCCGGACCTGCCCGAGCCGCGCCCGAAGTTCGAGATCTTCGTCTACTCCCCGCGGATCGAGGGCGTGCACCTCCGCTTCGGCGCGGTCGCGCGAGGCGGGCTGCGCTGGTCGGACCGCCGCGACGACTTCCGCACCGAGATCCTGGGCCTGGTCAAGGCGCAGATGGTCAAGAACGCCGTGATCGTGCCGGTGGGGGCCAAGGGCGGCTTCTACTGCAAGCAGCTTCCCGACCCGGGCGACCGCGACGCGTGGATGGCCGAGGGCGTGGCCTGCTACAAGACCTTCATCAGCGGTCTCCTCGACGTGACCGACAACCTCGTCGGAGGAGAGACCGTCCCGCCGAAGCGCGTGGTGCGCCACGACGCCGACGACTCCTACCTGGTGGTCGCGGCGGACAAGGGGACGGCGTCGTTCTCCGACATCGCCAACGAGATCTCGAAGGACTACGGCTTCTGGCTCGGCGACGCGTTCGCCTCCGGCGGCTCGGCGGGCTACGACCACAAGGCGATGGGCATCACCGCCAAGGGCGCGTGGGTCTCGGTGCGTCGGCACTTCCGGGAGATGGGCGTCGACTGCCAGGCCGAGGACTTCACCGCTGTCGGCATCGGCGACATGTCCGGCGACGTCTTCGGCAACGGCATGCTGCTCTCGGAGCACATCCGCCTGGTGGCGGCCTTCGACCACCGCGACATCTTCCTGGACCCCGACCCGGACGCGGCGACGTCGTACGCCGAGCGCAAGCGCCTGTTCGAGCTGCCGCGGTCGTCGTGGCAGGACTACGACCGGGACCTGATCAGCAAGGGCGGCGGCGTCTACTCGCGCAACCAGAAGTCGATCCCGATCTCTCCGGAGGTACGCCGGGCGCTCGACCTCGACGAGCACGTCAGCTCGATGACCCCCGCGGAGCTCATGCGCTCGATCCTGACGGCGCAGGTGGACCTGCTGTGGAACGGCGGGATCGGCACCTACGTCAAGGCCTCCACGGAGACCCACGCCGACGCGGGCGACAAGTCCAACGACGCCATCCGGGTCGACGGCGTGGACCTGCGCTGCCGCTGCATCGGTGAGGGCGGCAACCTGGGCCTGACCCAGGCGGGGCGCATCGAGTACGCCCTGAGAGGCGGTCGGATCAACACCGACTTCATCGACAACTCGGCGGGCGTGGACACCTCCGACCACGAGGTGAACATCAAGATCCTGCTCGACCGGGTGGTCGCGCAGGGCGACCTCACCGGCAAGCAGCGCAACGGGCTGCTGCAGTCGATGACCGACGAGGTCGGCGACCTGGTCCTGGAGGACAACTACGACCAGAACCTCGCGCTCGCCAACGCCGAGGCCAACGCGCCGGGCCTGCTGCACGTCCACGAGGACTGGACACGGCGGCTCGAGAAGCAGGGCCTGCTCAACCGGGAGCTGGAGTTCCTGCCGTCCCGCAAGGAGGTCGCCGGGCGGCTCGACCGCGGCCAGGGGCTCTCCGCCCCGGAGCTGTCGGTGCTGCTGGCCTACACCAAGATCGTGCTGGCCGACGAGCTGATCGACACGGACCTGCCGGACGACCCGTTCCTGCGCAGCGACCTGTTCAAGTACTTCCCGACCCAGATGCGCCAGCACTACCGGGCGCAGATGGAGGAGCACCCGCTGCGTCGCGAGATCATCGTGACCCAGATCGTCAACGAGCTGGTCAACGGGGCGGGGATCAGCTACTTCCACCGACTCTCGGGGGAGACGGGCTCCACACCCGCGGAGATCACGCGCGCGAACTTCCTGGCCCGGGAGATCTACGGGTCGCGCGGGCTGATGGAGGACATCGCCTCCTACGACAACAAGATCGACGCGGCCGTGCAGACGCGGATGCGCCTGGAGACGCGGACCCTGGTCGAGCGTGCCTCGCGGTGGCTGACCACCAACCGGCGCCCGCCCATGGACTCCGACGCGATCGTGGACTACTTCGAGGTGCCCGTTCAGCAGGTGATAGCCCAGCTGCCCGAGCTGCTCACGGGACGTGAGCTCGACGCCTACGAGGAGCGCCTGGCGTCCCTGGCCGACTCCGGGGTCCCCGAGGAGCTCGCCCGCAGGATCGCCGTGCTGCCGCCGTCGTACGGCATCCTCGGCGTCGTGGACACCGCCCGGCGCGACGAGCTCGACCCCATCGACGTGGCTCGGGTGCACTTCACGCTCGGCGAGCGGCTGGGGCTGCCGTCGCTGGCCAACCGGATCCTGGCGCTGCCGCGCAAGGACAGGTGGCAGACGATGGCCCGTGCGTCGCTCCGCGACGAGCTGCACTCGGTGCACGCCCAGCTGACGGCACAGGTCCTCGCGGCCACCCCGGCGGAGGACCAGGCCGCCGCTCGCGTGGACGAGTGGGAGGAGCAGGAGGAGGCCACCGTCAGCCGAGCGGTCGGGACGCTGGAGGAGATCTGCGACGACAGCGCCGACCTCGCGCGGCTCTCCGTGGGCCTGCGCGTGGTGCGGTCACTGCTCGCCACCCCCTGACACGACCCGGCGGTCTGCGCTCCCGTGTCGCGCTCGCGTGGCACGGGAGCGCTCACCTAGGGTCGCCGGGTGGAGTTCTCGATCGAGGTGCAGCGGCTCACCAAGTCCTACGGTCCGCTCACGGCTGTCGACGACGTGTCGTTCGAGGTCGGCCACGGGGAGTTCGTGGGGATCCTCGGCCCCAACGGCGCCGGCAAGACGACCCTGCTCGAGATGATCGAGGGGCTGCGCTGCCCGGACGGCGGTGAGATCCGGCTGCTGGGCGAGAACCCGTGGCCGCGCAACGCTCGTCTGCGTCCCCGCATCGGGGTGCAGCTCCAGGCGACCGCTTTCTTCGAGCGGCTCACCGCCCGCGAGCAGCTCCGGACCTTCGCCGCGCTGTACGGCGTACCGGCTGCGCGGGCCGACGACTGGCTGGAGCGAGTAGGCCTCGGCGAGAAGGCGGCCACGCGCTCCGAGAAGCTCTCCGGCGGCCAGGCCCAGCGGCTCTCCATCGCCTGTGCCCTGGTGCACGACCCGGAAGTGGTCTTCCTCGACGAGCCGACCGCGGCTCTCGACCCGCAGGCCCGCAGGAACCTGTGGGAGCTGCTCGCGGGACTGAACGACTCGGGGCGCACGGTCGTGCTGACCACCCACCACATGGAGGAGGCCGAGGCGCTCTGCGACCGGGTTGCCATCATCGACCACGGCCACCTGCTGCAGATGGACACGCCGACCGCGCTGGTGCGGGGACTCGACGCCGACGTGCACATCCACGTGGCGCGGGAGGTGCTCGACGAGGACGGCGCCCGCTGCGTCGCGGGCGTCGCCTCGGTCGCCGACGACGGGGTGTCGACGGTGCTCTCCACCCAGGACCCTGCGACGGTCCTGGCCGACCTCGCCCGCCGCGACGCCCTCCACGGGCTCCAGGTCAAGGGCGCCTCCCTCGAGGACGTGTTCCTTCACCTCACCGGAAAGGAGCTCCGCCCATGAGTCGCATCACCCGGCAACCGGCCGGCGCCTTCACCAGCCTCGCCGTGGCGATCGCCAAGGGGTTCGCTCGCGACAAGCAGTCGCTGTTCTTCGCGCTGGTCTTCCCTATCATGTTCCTCGTCCTGTTCGGCAGCGTGTTCACCTCCGACACCAGCCCCCGCGTGGAACTGGCGGTGGTCGGGGACGTCCCGGTCATCGACGAGATGCCCCAGGCGGCCAGGGAGCACTTCGAGGAGGCGTTCGAGGTCACGCACTTCCAGGAGCTCGGCCCGGCAGTGGCGAAGGTACGGTCCGGCGACCTCGACGCGGCCGTGGTGATGCGGGGAGAGACCCTGAGCCTGCACTACACACAGACCGACCAGGTGAAGGCGGCCACCGTCCAGGGCACGATGCAGTCCTACGTGCAGGCGGCCAACCAGGCGGCGACCGGGGAGCCTCCGGCGTACGCCTTCCGGACCGAGCGGGTCGAGGACGACTCGGTGACACTGATCCAGTACGTCACCCCGGGTTTGCTGGGATGGGCAGTGGCGATGAGTGCCGCCTTCGGGGCGGCGGCCACCCTGCAGGGCTGGCGGACCAGCAAGCTGCTGCGCCGACTCCAGCTGTCCCCGGCGCCCACCGGGTCGATCGTGGCGGCGCGCATCGTGGTCACGATCGGTATCGCCCTGGTGCAGATGACGATCTTCGTCGGTCTGGCGACGCTTGTCTTCGGCATGCGGCTGTCGGGGACGTGGTGGCTCTCGGTGCCCCTGCTCGTGGCGGGCACCCTGTCGTTCATGTCGCTGGGGCTGCTCGCGGGCGCGCTGGCCCGCACCACCGAGGGGGCGGTCAACCTGGCCAACTTCCTCGTCCTGCCGATGGCGTTCCTGTCGGGCTCGTTCTTCCCCGTGGACGGAGCGCCGGGGTGGGTCCAGGCGGTCTCCCGGGTGATGCCGCTGCGCCACCTGAACGACGGCATGCTCGACGTCATGGTGCGCGGGCTCGGGTGGCACGCGACGCTGGTGCCCTTCGCGGTGCTGCTCGGCTTCGCTGCCGTCGTCGGCCTCCTGGCCGTCAGGCTCTTCCGCTGGGACGCCGACTGAGCCAGGCCCGACCAGGTCTCAGCTGCCGTGCTCGCGCGCGAGCCAGGCGGCCCCGACGATGCCGGCGGAGTTGCGCAGCTTGGCCGGGATGATCGGGGTGCGCAGGTCGAGCAGCGGAAGGAACTTGTCCGACGCCTTGCTGATCCCGCCGCCGACCACGAACAGGTCGGGCCAGAAGAGCCCCTCGACGTGGCTGTAGTAGCGCTGGAGCCGTTTCGCCCACTGCGTGTAGGACAGCCCCTCGCGTTCCTTGGCCGACTGGGCGGCGCGCTTCTCGGCGTCGTGGCCGTCGATCTCGAGGTGGCCGAGCTCGCTGTTGGGCATGAGCTTTCCGTCGAGCAGGAACGCCGAGCCGATGCCGGTGCCCAAGGTGGTGAGGATGACCAGCCCCTGGACGTCGCGCGCGGCGCCGTACTTCACCTCGGCAACGCCTGCGGCGTCCGCGTCGTTGACGACGTGCACGGGCCGCCCCAGCCGCTCGGTGAACAGGGCGTCGACGTCGGTGTCCACCCAGGCCGGGTCGATGTTGGCGGCCGAGCGAGCCACGCCGTGCTGACAGACCGCGGGGATCGCGATCCCGATCGGGCCGTCGCCCAGGTGGTCGGAGAAGTGCTCGGCGATCTCCGCGACCACGTCGGCCACCGACTCGGGAGTGGCGGGCTTGGGGGTCTTGATCTTGAGCCGGTCGGCGACGAGCTCGCCGGTGGCCAGGTCCACGGGCGCCCCCTTCACGCCGGTGCCGCCGATGTCGATCCCCAGGACCGGACCGGTCTCGTCCATCACACCCATGATCCTCACCTGTGTATTTGCCTCGTCTGCCCCAACCCTAGACACTCGGCGTCATGAGCACTCACGGGCGCACCGAGCTGGAGTCGTTCGTCCTCGAGCATCTCGACGAGGACGCCCTGGTCGAGGACCTGGCCGAGCTGGTCAGGCTGCCCAGCCTGGCGGGGTCCGAGGCCGAGGTCGAGGTCCAGGACCTCGCCGCGGAGATCCTACGCAGCCAGGGCGCCGTGGTGGACCGCTGGGAGATCGACCTGGACGAGCTCCAGGAGGACCCGTGGTTCCCCGGGAGCGAGGCCCCGCGTGACCGCGCCATCGGCGTCGTCGGGGTCACCGCAGCTGACGCCGTGCCCGCGCTCGTGCTCCAGGGCCACCTCGACGTGGTGCCGCCGGGCGACCCGGAGACCTGGCAGGGCATGGACCCTTTCTCCGCGGAGGTGCGCGACGGCGCTCTGCACGGGCGCGGTGCGTGCGACATGAAGGCCGGCGTCGCCGCCAACCTCGCCGTCGTGCGCACCCTGCGAGCGGCCGGCGTACGCCTCGAGCGCCCGTTGGCGGTCCACAGCGTCGTCGGCGAGGAGGACGGCGGCCTCGGAGCGTTCGCGACGCTGCGCCGCGGGCACCGGGGCGAGGCAGCCGTGATCACGGAGCCGACGAGCGCCCGGATCGTCACGGCGACCGCGGGTGCGCTGACCTTCCGCATCGAGGTGGGCGGCCGTTCCGCCCACGGCAGCATGCGGCGCGAGGGTGTCAGCGCCTTCGAGGCGTTCCTGCCGATCTACCAGGCGCTCAGCGACCTCGAGCGGGAGCGCAACAAGGAGCCCGACCCGCTCTTCGGCAGCGACCTGCCGTACGCGCTCTCGGTCGGCATGGTCAGTGCCGGCGACTGGGCCAGCAACGTGCCCGACAAGCTCACCGCCGAGGGACGGCTCGGCGTCCAGCTCGACGAGGACCCGCGGCAGGCGCGGATGGCACTCGAGGACGCCGTCGTGGAGGCCAGTGCGAAGGACCCCTGGCTGCGCGAGAACCGGCCGGTCGTGACCTGGCCGGGCGGTCAGTTCGCCAGCGGGCGCACCGACTCCGACCACCCCCTGGTCGAGGAGGTCATCGAGTCGGTGCGCGACACCGGCGGGCCGGTTCCCGGGCTCGGAGCGGAGGTGTACGGCAGCGACCTGCGGCTCTACGCCGGCATCGGCGGCATCCCGACCCTGCACTACGGCCCCGGCGACATCCGGGTCGCGCACGGGCCCCAGGAGCACGTGAACCTCGAGGAGGTCGCCCAGGTCGCGCGGGCGCTCACCGTGCTGGCTCTGCGCCGCTGCGGCGTCCGCGACTGAGGAGCAGGTACGACGAGGGGCGCCCCGCAACGGTGGGGCGCCCCTCTGCTCGTGTGCCTCGGACGGCGGCTGATGCTCAGGCGTTGGCGGGAGCCAGGTCGTCGGACCCGCTCGTGCCGTCGTCCTCGGCCGTCAGCGGCTGGGCGATGCTCTCGAGGGAGCGGCCCTCGGCCTTGACGCCCAGGACGGCCTCGACGAGCCCACCGGCGACCATCAGGGCCGCGCCGATGAAGTACCCCAGGGCGATGGCGGTGATGTCCTTGCCCCCGGTCGTCGCGTCGTCGATGAGCTTGCCGAACAGCAGGGGACCGGCGATGCCGCCGGCCGCCGTACCGATCGCGTAGAAGAACGCGATGCACAGCGCGCGGGTCTCCATCGGGAAGACCTCGCTCGCGGTGAGGTACGCCGCGCTCGCGCCCGCCGAGGCGAAGAAGAAGATGATCGCGCCCATCAGCGTGAGGGTCACCGCCGTGAAGGAGCCCAGGAAGATCCCGGTCCCCGCGAGCAGCAGTCCCGAGAGGATGTAGGTCCCCGAGATCATCCGGACGCGCCCGAACGTGTCGAACAGCGGGCTCAGCAGCAGGGCGCCGGCGAAGTTGCTGACCGCGAAGACGGCGATGTACCAGCCGACCTGCTTGACCCCCATGAAGCTGCTGAGGGTGTCGCCGTAGGTGAAGAAGAACGCGTTGTAGAGGAACGCCTGCCCGATGAACAGGCTGAAGCAGAGCAGGGTCCGCTTCGGGTAGAGCGTGAACACGGTCCGCGCGATGAGCCCGACGCCGATCGACTTGCGCTGGCGGATGGTGAGCGTGCTGGAGGTCTCCGCGAGCTCGTGGCCGGTCTCCCGGCGGACGGTGTCCTCGATGTCGCGGACGATCTTCTCGCTGTCCTCCTCGCGGCCGTGGATGAACAGCCACCGCGGGGACTCGGGGACGTTCCTGCGCACCAGCAGGATGGCGAAGGCCAGGATCGCGCCGAGACCGAAGGCGAGCCGCCAGCCCCACTCCTGATCGATCTTCGTGGGGTCGAGCAGCGGGATGGTCAGCAGGGCACCGCCTGCGGCGCCGACCCAGAACGAGCCGTTGATCGCGACGTCGACGCGGCCGCGGTACTTCGCGGGGATCAGCTCGTCGATCGCGGAGTTGATGGCGGCGTACTCACCACCGATGCCGGCTCCGGTGAAGAAGCGGGCGACGAAGTACCACATCGGGTTCATCGAGAACGCGGTCAGGACCGTGGCCGACGTGTACACCGCCAGGGTGACCAGGAAGAGCTTCTTGCGCCCGAGCTTGTCGGTGAGCTGGCCGAAGAACAGCGCGCCCAGACAGGCTCCCGCGACGTACACCGCACCGGCGAGTCCCACCTGGAAGCTGCTCAGCCCGAGGCCGGTCTTGGGGTCGGCCAGGGCGTCGGACATCGAGCCCACGATGGTGACCTCGAGGCCGTCGAGGATCCACACCGTGCCGAGGCCGATCACCACCAGCCAGTGCCACCGTGCCCACGGCAGCCGGTCGAGTCGTGCCGGGATGTCGGTGGTGATCCGCCCGGTCTCCACACCTGATGACATTGCGTCCTCCTGTCTCCTGGCGACCCCCGTAGAAGAGCTGGCTCATGGCCGCCGTCCGTGGAGTTACCCCCGTGAGCCCGTCGGCATGCGGGTCGGTGTGACGGACCTCACGAGCCGTGGCCATGAGTGACGTGGACCTCACACTGCCGGGCACGTCCATGCGTGGACTACCGTCCACGCATGGACGACGAGATCTTCTTCGCCGGCGTCTCCGGCCAGGCCGCGCTGCTCCGTGACGGGCAGATGTCCTCCCGCGAGCTCACCCAGGCCTGCCTCGACCGCGTCGACAACCTCGACCACCGGCTCAACGCCTTCAGCAACGTGATGCACGAGCGCGCCCTGGCCGAGGCCGACCGCCGTGACGCCGCGCGGGCGGCAGGAGAGGCCCTCGGGCCGCTGCACGGCGTACCCGTGGCGATCAAGGAGGAGGTCGACGTCGCGGGGGAGGTGTCCACCTTCGGCGGCCGCGCCAACCGCACCCCGGCGGCCGCGGACGGCGCCGTGACCCGCCGCCTCCGCGATGCAGGCGCCGTCGTGCTCGGCAAGACGGCGATGCCGGAGTTCGGGCAGTGGCCGTTCACCGAGTCCGTGGCGCACGGACTCACCCGCAACCCGTGGAACCCGGCCCGGTCACCCGGCGGCTCCAGCGGGGGTACGGCGGCAGCGGTCGCCTCCGGCATGGTCGCGGTGGGCATCGGCGGGGACGGCGGCGGTTCGATCCGCATCCCGTCCGCCTGCTGCGGCCTCTTCGGCCTCAAGCCCCAGCGCGGCCGGGTCACCGCCTCGCCCATGGAGCACCTGTGGTGGGCGCTCGGCACGACCGGCCCGCTCACCCGCTCGGTGCGCGACTCCGCCCTCGTGTACGACGTGATCCGCGGCGGGGAGCCGGGGGACCGGTTCGAGGCCTCCGAGCCCGGCATGTCGTTCGTCGAGGCCGTCGACGCCCCGGTCTCGCCGCTGCGCATCGGCTGGTCGACCAAGCCCGTCACCCTCGGTGTGCGGCCGGACGTGGAGAACGTCGCCGCCGTCGTGGCCACGGCCGACCTGCTCGCCTCCCTCGGCCACCACGTGGAGGAGGTCGACCCCGGCTACCCGGACCCGACCGCTGCCTTCGTGCCCCAGTTCTTCGGAGGCGTGCGCGCGGAGGCCGAGATGGTCGAGCACCCCGAGCTGCTCGAGCGGCGTACCCGTGAGACGGTCCGGCTGGGCTCGTGGGTCCGCCCGGGCGTGGTCGGCTGGGCGATCCGACAGGGGGAGAAGGTCGCGACGAAGGCGAACCGGGTCTTCGACACCTACGACCTCCTGCTCACCCCGGTCATCGCGCCCCGGCCACCCCAGGTCGGGGTCCTCGACGGTGCCGGCACGCTCGGCGCCACCGTGAAGTCGATGCCGATGATCGCCTACACGGCCCTGTGGAACGTCACCGGCAACCCGGCGGCGTCCGTGCCCGCCGGCTTCGGGAGCGACGGCCTGCCGCTCGCCGTACAGCTGGTCGGGCGGCTCGGGGACGAGGCGACGATCCTGGGAGCCTCCGCGCAGATCGAGCAGGCGCGTCCCTGGGCCGACAAGCGGCCGGTGGTCGCATGAGCGGCCTGCTGCTGACGACGCCCACGGCGTGGGTCCGCCGTCTTGCCGGTCACCTTCCCGGCGTCGAGCTGCCGAGCCCGCTGGCAGGGCGCACCGTCCTGGTCACGGGTGCGTCGTCGGGCATCGGGGAGGCGACGGCCAAGGCGGTCGCTGCTCGTGGTGCCCGTGCCCTCCTGACCGCCCGGCGTGCCGACGAGCTCGACCGGGTGGTGGCGGAGATCGAGGAGGCCGGAGGTACGGCGCACGCCTACCCCTGCGACCTCACCGACGGGCCGGCCGTGGAGCGGATGGTCGCCGACGTCCTGGGGGAGCAGGGGCACGTCGACATGCTCGTGAACAACGCGGGCCGGTCGATCCGACGTTCCCTGGCTCTGTCCTACGACCGCCTCCACGACGTGGAGCGCACGATGGCGATCAACTACGTCGCCCCGGTGCGGCTGATCCTGGCGCTGCTTCCGCAGATGGTGGAGCGCGGCGACGGGCACGTGGTCAACATCCTGACCTGGGGCGTGCAGGTGAAGGCCCCCAAGTTCGCGGCGTACATCGCCTCGAAGACGGCGCTCGACACCTTCAGCCGGATCGCCGGACGCGAGACGTACGGCGACGGGGTGACGTTCACCAACGTCCGGCTGTCGCTGGTGCGCACCGACATGATCGGCCCGACCGACGCGTACCGCCGCACGCCGGCGCTGAGCCCCGAGCAGGCCGCCGCGAAGGTGGTGCGGGCGCTGGAGGACCGGCCCCTGACCGTCGACACCGTGGCCGGGTCGGCCGCGGAGGTGCTCAACCTGGTCGCGCCGAGGCTCTCGGACGCGCTGTTCCACGCGGCCGCGAAGCGGTTCCCGGACTCACCGGCCGCCGCCCGGCACGTGCGCGAGGAGAGCGCGACCGGCTAGGAGTCCGCTCAGCTGGCCTTCTTGGCGCGTCTTCTTCGCCGCCGGCTTCTTGGCTGCGCTCTTCTTCGCGGGGGCCTTCTTCGTGCCCTTGCCCGACGAGGCCTTGGCGGGCTGCGCCTTCTTCGCCGGCGCCTTCTTGCGTGGGGCGGGCTTCTCCTCGGCCTCGGTGCTGTCGTCGGCCGCGCCTTCTTCCGCGGTCGCCTCGCCGCGGGACGACTTCGCGGCGTCGACACTGCGCTGGAGGGCCGCGAGCAGGTCGACGACCTCGCCCTTCTTGGGCTCCTCGGCGGCGACGTGCTTGACCTCGCCGCCCTCGAGCTTGGCCTGCACGAGCGCCTCGAGGGCGGTGGAGTAGTCGTCCTCGTACTCGTCCGCGTCGTAGTCGCCCGCGAGGGTGTCGACGAGCATCCGCGCCATCTTCATCTCCTGCGGCTTCGCGGCCTCCTGGGTGTCGGAGATCGTGCTGAAGTCGGGGGTGCGGATCTCGTCGGGCCACATCATCGTCTGCATCACCAGGACGTCGTCGCGCACGCGCAGCACCGCCGTGGTCATCCGGTTGCGCAGGGACACGGTCACCACGGCCATCCGGTCCGCCTCGCGGATCGCCTCGCGCAGGAGGGCGTAGGGCTTCGCCGCGGCCTTGTCGGGCTCGAGGTAGTAGGACTTCTCGAACAGCATCGGGTCGATCTGCTCGCGAGGCACGAACTTCTCCACCGAGATCTCCCGGCTGCTCGTCGAGGGGAGGTCGGCCAGGTCGGAGTCGTCGAGGATCACCATCTGGCCGTCCTCGGTCTCGTAGCCCTTGGCGATGTCGGCGTACTCCACCTCCTCGCCGTCGATGCTGCAGACGCGCTTGTACTTGATCCGGCCGCCGTCCTGGGCGTGGACCTGACGGAACGAGATGTCATGGTTCTCGGTCGCGGCGTACAGCTTCACCGGCACGCTGACCAGGCCGAACGACACGGCACCCTTCCAGATGGCTCGCACAGGCGGGCTCCTTCCCCTCAGCGGTGCGACACGGTGAGTCCCACGGCTCCCATGGGTCAGGATGGACCCATGCGACCGATGCTGGCTAGTAGAGGCACGTCGGTACCCACGGGGCCGGAGTGGATTCACGAGGTCAAGTGGGACGGTATGCGTGTCCTCGCCGACGTGCGCGACGGCGCGCTGCGGCTGTGGTCGCGCAACGAGAACGACGTGACGGTGAGCTTCCCCGAGCTGGCCGACGTGGGCGTGCTCGCCGGCCACGACGTCCTCCTCGACGGCGAGGTGGTCGCGATGGCCGACGGCGTACCCCGCTTCTCGGCCCTCGCCGACCGGATGCACGTCTCCAACGCCGCGCGGGCCCGGACGCTGGCCCGGTCGAACCCGGTGACGCTCATCGTCTTCGACGTGCTGCGGCTCGACGGGCAGGACCTGACACGCGACCCGTGGGTGGTACGCCGTGAGGCGCTGGAGTCGCTCGAGATCGGCAGCCGGCACTGGCAGGTGCCCCCGACGTACGACGACGGGCAGATGCTCAAGGCCGCCACCGACGAGCAGGGCCTCGAGGGCGTGGTGAGCAAGAAGCGCTCCTCGACGTACCAGGTCGGGAGGCGCAGCAAGGACTGGCTGAAGTTCCCGAACCGGCAGACCTTCTCCTACGTGGTGGGCGGCTGGCGGCACGAGACCGACAGCGACACCCGGCTCGGCGCGGTGCTCGTCGGCCAGCCGGGGCCGGACGGGCCGAGCTACCGCGGCCGGGTGGGCAGCGGGATCACGGGCAAGGCGGCCCAGCGGCTGCTGGAGCTCCTGGAACCCCTGGAAGTCGACGCCTCCCCGTTCTGCGACGACGTGCCGAAGGTGGATGCCGCGGGCACGACGTGGGTACGCCCCCAGGTCGTGGTCGAGGTGGCCTCGCTCGGCCTGACCGACGCCGGGCGGCTGCGGCAGCCGAGCTACCAGGGTGTTCGCTTCGACCTGGCGCCGAGCGACCTGCGGGAGTGAAGGTGGCGAAGACCGAGGAGCAGGTGACCGTCGATGTCGAGGGGCGGCACCTGAAGCTCAGCAACCTGGACAAGGTGCTCTACCCGGCGACGGGGACGACCAAGGGCGAGGTGCTGCACTACTACGCCCAGGTCGCGTCCGGTGCTGCTCCCGCACCTCGCCGACCGCGCGATGACCCGGATCCGCTGGCCCAACGGCACGGCCGAGCAGAGCTTCTTCGAGAAGAACCTGCCGTCGGGCGCGCCGAGCTGGCTGCGCTCGGTGACCGTGTCGTCCACGGGATCGCGCGGGGGAGGGGACCGGATCGAGTACCCGGTGATCGAGGACCTCGCCGGCCTGACCTACATGGCCAACCTCGCCGCGCTCGAGCTGCACGTGCACCAGTGGAAGGTCGGCCGCAACAACCAGCCGCGGAACCCCGACCGCCTCGTGATCGACCTCGACCCCGGCGAGCCGGCCGGTCTCGACGAGTGCGCCCTGGTGGCACTGCTGGTCCGTGACCGGCTGGCGGAGATGGACCTGCCCTCCGCGCCGGTGACCAGCGGCAGCAAGGGCCTGCACCTGTACGCCGCGCTGCCCGGCAAGCTCAACGCCGACGAGGTCCGCGACCTGGCGAAGCAGGTGGCCCAGGAGCTGACGAAGTCTCACCCGGATCTCGTGCTGTGGCAGATGACCAAGGCGAAGCGCGGCGGCAAGGTCTTCCTCGACTGGAGCCAGAACACCCGCACCAAGACCACGATCAGCCCCTACTCCCTGCGAGGACTGGAGGCTCCGTACGCCGCGGCGCCGCGGACGTGGGAGGAGATCGAGGAGGGGGCCGACGAGCCCGGGACGCTGACCCAGCTGCTCCTGGACGAGGTCCTGACCCGAGTCGCGGAGATGGGGGACGTGTTCGGGGAGCTGCTGCACCAGGGGTGAGCTGGCCGGAACATGACTGTCCCGCCGCTCCCGAGAGACGGCGGGACAGTGAGTGAAGGCATCAATCGTTAGTCCTTTTACCCAGCGGCGTTCATGCTCATGCCCGCCGACGCCTCCAATATCCGGCTGTCCCTGTGATGACCGCCACGCCACGACGCGATGTGGCCCGACCGGCGCGGGACCAGAGCCAGCCCCGTCGACCTCCGACGCCCGTCAGCGCGGACGACCGCTGGTGAACTGCACGACCTGCTGGAAGGTCGGTCGGTTCTGCCAGTCGATCTGCCGAACCCCCACCACGCCGGCGGGAACCGAGACGATGTCGTCCCGGGTCTTGTCGTAGGTCAGCTGGTCGACGTCGGACACCTGCTGGCTGGTGAGCGCCGCCTGCACCGCCGCGTGCAGCGAGGCATTGAGCGCGGCCCGGCACTCGGAGATCGGCCCGCAGTAGCTCCGCGCGTAACGGCCCCGCACGGGCTGGTCGAGCACCGTGCGGAGGTCCTTGCTGAGGTAGCCGTACCAGGAGATGCCGTTGAATGCCGACCCGACGTGGCTGCGCGGGTGGTCGTCGAGGGGCTGGGGCACCACGTCGACGTAGTCGCCGAGGCCGTGCCGCATCGCGTCCTGGGGGAGCGCGAAGCCGCAGTCGGGGGCGCAGCTGGCGCCGCTCTCGACCGGGTCCCACCACGTGTCGAACAGGTCGATCGCGGCCTCGTGCGCGTAGGAGCCGGTCCGGTCGCGGTCCACCCGGTGTGCGCCGTCGGCGACCCACCGGCGGAGCAGGTCGACCGCGGCTGCGTCCTGGGGGTCCGTCGGAGTCCCGATGACGTCGAGCACGTGCGGCAGCACGTAGGCGCCGCGGACGTCCACCGTCCCCGCGTCGATCATCGCCGCGACGAGGTCGGCCCTGGTGACCGGCTTGCCGGTCTCGAGGAGCGCCTTGATCCGGTCCCTCAGTGTGAGGCTGCGGTACACCGGGCCGTCACCCCACTTCTGCGATGCCGAGGAGAACCGCGGCGCGAGCTTGTTGTTCCAGTTCGCGATGTAGCCCTGGGCCGGGTTGACGACGTGCGGGTGCGCGCGGAAGGGCTCGAACCCCTGCCAGTCGTACGACGCATCTCCCCATCGGGGCAGGTCCAGGTCGGTGCCGGGTGCGCGTCGGGGCAGCCGCGCGGAGCTGTAGTAGGCGATGTCCTCGTCGTCCACGTAGTACCAGTTGAAGGCGTACTGGATGTCGGAGGCGGCCTTCATGAAGCTGTCGGCGTCGACGACGAAGTCGGGGTCGTTGAGGTGCAGGAACCCGAGCACCGAGTCGGACTCGTGCATGTACGTCGACCGCTGGGCCACGATCGCGACCGGTTCCCCCTCGACCGTGGTGCGCAGCCGGACGATCCCGTGGTCGGTCCTCAGCACGAGGAAGGAGATCCTCCGGGGGGAGGCCTGGGCGGCGAGGTTCGGGAGTCCGGTCTCCGTGTGCTGGTAGTTCACCATCGGCGTGCAGCTGCCGTCGTCACCGACGTACGCCGTCGAGTCGACGGTGGGGGCGCTGCCGTCGGTGTTGCACAGCTTCTGGACCACGATGTCGGTGATGTCGGTGTACGGCGAGGTGGCCGACCAGGCGTAGTCGACGCCGCGGCCCATCTGGACGACGAAGTTGGTCCCGGCGAAGGAGACGCCGCGCGCCGCCGTGTGCGGCCCGCGGAGCTCCTGCTCGATGAGCAGCTGCGGCGCGTAGTAGCCGGTCTGCGGACCGAAGACGGCCGTCGGGTGACCGGTGGCCGAGTGGTCCGCGTCGACCAGGAGCGCGTTGCTCATCCCGAAGGGCTTCCCCTGCATCGCCCGCTCCAAGGTGCCCTGGATGCGGCTCGCCTCGAGGACGGGGTCAACACCCCGTCGTGCCGACGCCGGGGTCGGCTTCGGGTCGGTGGTGCTCCCGTTGCCGTGGCTGCCGGCCGCCCCCTCGGGTGGTGGCGACAGCGAGCCGTCGAGATTGACGATCGCGCCCGTGCCGAGCTGGGTCGCCTTCGGGTGCAGGTCCGGCATCGCCACGCCGGGCAGGGTCGGGTCGACGCCGCCCGCGCCGCCGTACGGCGCCGGGACGGGGGAGGTCACCGGCGACTCGGGGTCGTTCTTCCCGCGCAGGTCGTCGTAGATCTCCCTGCCCTGCTCGGCGCCGAACTCCTCCTGGAGCTGCTGCAGCCAGATCGCGTTGGTGTACTGACCGCCTCCGCCGGTGCCGAAGATCCCGCCCACCAGCGACGCGATCGAGACGATGTCCGCCCGGGTGTACGGCGTGGGCGGTCGCTGCAGGGCGGCGTACTCCACGGGGCAGTGCTCGCCGAAGCCGAACCCGAGCCCCCCGGGCAGCGGCACCGTGGGCGTGCTGGCGGGACAGAGCTCCTCCTGCTGGGCGTTCATGCCCTCGATGTAGGCGTCGAAAGCCCCCACCAGCCGGGCGGCTTCGGGCGAGCGCTCCGCGAGGTTCTCGATCTGCGCGTCGAGCTGCTTGGGTGTGTACGCCGCGACGCGGAGCTGGGCGGCGTCCTGGGCGATGTTCTGCTCGGTGGGCCCGACGAACTCCGCCATCGTCGCCGCCCCGGTGTGCCGCAGGACGTCGGTGAGGAACATGCGCGTCTGGATGTTCACCCAGCCCGCGCCGAAAGCCAGGTCGGCGTCGGTCTCCCCGGTGATGTGCGGCACGCCGTCCCTGTCCCACTGGATCCTCACCCCCGGTCGGGGGTTCTCGCTACGCACGACGTCGGCGGGGTCCACGCCGAGCGAGGCGTCCTTGAAGTAGGTGGGGAGCGTCGCGTCCGTCAGGGACTGCGGGTCGACGACGTTCAGCGCGTCGTACCTCTCGAGCTGGTCGGCGACGTTGGCCGGCTGGGTGGGGGTCGCGGTGGTGAAGAACCCTTGCGGGTCCTGCAGGCCCGCCAGCAGGGATGCCGGGTCCTCGGCGGCCTTGCCCGGACCGAGCGAGAGCAGCTCCGCGGCGTCGACGTTCCCGCTGGAGCCGGGCGGCAGGATGTTCAGTACGTCGGCGTCGCGGTCGCCCGGGCCCACCGTCGCCGGGGCCATCGTCGCCGAGGACGGGGCGCTGCCGAAGGTCACCGCGGCCAGGAGGGCGAAGCAGACGAGGGCCAGGAACGAGCGCATGGTGCCTCTTTCGCCGCCGGTCCCGGATTTCCTGCCCTCGCCGGGAAGGAGATTCCTCGCCGGTGACGAAGGAAGGTCCATGAGAGTCTCCGTCCCTCGCTCCCTGCACCTCTCGGCCGCGGTCGCGGCGACGGTCGCGCTGGTCCTGCTGCTCGCGCCGACGTCGAGCCAGGCCGCCTCGACGTCCCTAGCCCCGCCGGTGCCGATCCCGGACGGACCGGGTGCGTCGAGCGTGGAGCCGTTCCTCGGCTCCGCGCGGCCGGCGCGGCCGATCCCCGACGTGCGCTTCGCGCCGCGGCACCCGTTCATGGCGCCGAACGACCGGAGCAACCTGCACAACGACGCCTACCAGTCGGACGCGGGGACGACGCCGGGACCGCTGGGCAGGTCCCCGGAGGTGTCGTCGACCTTCTTCGCACAGGAGTGCGCGTCGGTGACGTTCGACGCGCAGGGGCGGATCGTGACCGTGTGCGTGGGGCTCGCCACCGTGGACCTGCGGATCCTCGACCCGGACACCCTGGAGGTCCTGGCCGAGTATCCGCTGCCGCCGCGTCCGGCCTCGTCGTTCTCCCAGCCGTTCACCTCGTTCGGCGGGGGCGGCTACTTCTACCTCGACGACCATGACCGGGCCGTGGTGCCGACCTCGGACGGGCACATCGACGTCATCGAGGAGAGCGGCACCGCGGAGTCGCCCGAGCTGACGCTGGCGCGGCGGTACGACGTGTCGCAGCAGGTCGGCGACTCGGTGATCCTCTCGGTGCTGCCCGACTGGGGCGGTCGTCTGTGGTTCGTCACCAGGTCCGGGGTGGTCGGAGTGGTCGAGCCCGAGAGCGGCGAGGTCCGCGCGATGACGCTGCCGCACGCGGAGGGCATCGGCAACTCGCTGGCGGTCGACGAGACCGGGGGCGTGTTCGTCGTGTCCGAGGTGGCGCTGTACCGCTTCGACGCCGACGCCTCGGGCGCGCCGACGGTGAGCTGGCGGCAGCCGTACGACGCGGGCACGCGGCAGAAGCCCGGGCAGAGCCAGCGCGGCTCCGGCACCACGCCCACGATCATCCGCCACGGCTCCGAGCTCTACGTCGCCATCACCGACAACGCCGACCCCCGGATGCACGTCCTCGTCTACCGTGCCGACCGCAGTGGCCCGGGGGAGTCCCCGGTCTGCTCGATGCCCGTCTTCGCGGCCGGGCGCAGCGCCACGGACAACTCGATGATCGCCTTCGGGGACGCGATCATCGTCGAGAACAACTACGGGTACACCGGCCCCGAGCAGATGCCGCCGGCCATGACGCCGACGCGGAACACCCCGACCACCGAGCCCGGGGTCACCCGGATCGACGTCGACTACGAGAACGGCGGCTGCCGGACCGGGTGGCGCAACAAGCGGGTGCGGGTCCCCACGAGCGTGAGCAAGGTGTCCACGGCGACGGGGCTGGTCTACGTGTACGAGCACCCGTCCGCAGAGCAGGTGCGCTACACCGAGGGCGAGCCGGCCACCGGCCCCGAGGACCCGTGGTACCTCACCGCGCTCGACGCCCGCAACGGCCGCCGGGTCTGGTCGGTCCTCACCGGGACGGGCCTCGGCTTCAACAACAACTACGCCCCGATCACGTTCGGTCCGGACGGGACGGCGTACGTCGGGGTGCTCGGCGGTCTGGTCTCCGTGCGCGACGGCGCCCCTTGACCGTGAGGTCCGTCACCTTCCGGGTGCGGGCTCGTTGCACAGGCGAGCCCATGGTGACGCCTCTGGCGCCCGTGAGTCGGAGGAGAGAATGGTGCCGGACGGACGACTTGCCGACGAGGAGCTGGTGGCGCGGGCGCGCGCCGGCGACGGCCGCGCGCTCGACTCCCTGCTGCTGCGGTACCGCGACGCGGTCAGGGCCAGGGCGCGTGGTTACTTCCTCGTCGGCGCCGACCACGAGGACGTCGTCCAGGAGGGCATGATCGGGCTTTACAAGGCGATCCGGGACTTCGCCCCGGGCCAGGCGAGCTTCCGGACGTTCGCCGAGGTCTGCGTCTCCCGCCAGATCGTCAGCGCGGTCAGGTCGGCCACCCGGAGCAAGCACGCGCCGCTCAACCACTACGTGCCGTTCCACCACCCGGTCCCAGGCGGCGACCGCGATGACTGCACGCTGGGCGACATCCTGCCTGCGCCGCCGCACACCGACCCGGCGGAGCAGGTCGTCTCCACCGAACGGGTCCGAGCGCTGGGTCAGCACTGCTGCGCCACCCTCTCCGACCTGGAGGCGGAGGTCCTGCGCCTGCACGTCGACGGCAGGAGCTACCGGGAGATCGCCCGCATGCTGCGCCGCCACACGAGGTCGGTCGACAATGCGCTCCAGCGCGTGAAGCGGAAGGTCGACGCACACGTCGCCGGGTGGGAGGCCGAGGTCGCGTGAACGCTCGCGTTCACAGCTCGGCGAGGACCTCCCGCGCTGCGCGCTCGCCGGCGCGGACGGCTCCGTCCATGTACCCCGACCAGTAGGTCGAGGTCTCGGTCCCCGCCCAGTGCACGCGACCGAACGGCTGCCGGATC
This sequence comes from uncultured Actinomycetota bacterium, assembly GCA_963823965.1. Taxonomy (GTDB): domain Bacteria; phylum Actinomycetota; class Actinomycetes; order Propionibacteriales; family Nocardioidaceae; genus Nocardioides_C. The sequence goes on from CAWGNO010000003.1 coordinate 199,660, forward strand.
GTCGACCCGTAGGCCGTGGTGGTGCCACACCCGGCGGCAGCCACCGGCCCGCCCATCGTCCAGCGTTCGTGGGTCCAGTCGTGCTCGAGGTACTCCTCGGGCTGCAGCGCCTCGGGCCCGACGATCCTGGCGAACCCCTCGAGCACCGCCTTCCGGCGCTCGGCGAGGGGCATGGTGCCGTACGTCGACCAGGTCGAGCCGCCGACGAACGCCAGCAGGACCCCGACGCTTCCGTCGGGCGGACTGATGTCGAAGGACACCCGCACCGCCCCGGAGTCCGCCACGCCCATGCCGGTCAGGCCCTTCTCGCGCCAGAACGGCGTCGGGTAGACCGCGTCGCACTTCATCAGCACGCCCATGGGCAGGCGCTGGAGCAGCTGCAGGCGCCTGGGCGGCAGGAGTGGGTACCAGTCGATGGCGAGCGCCGTCGCCGGAGGCGCGGCCACGATGACCCGCTGGGCGCGAACCTGTGCGTCGTCGGTGCTGACGACCACGTGGTCCTCGCGCTGCTCGATCCTGCGCACGGCCGAGTCGAGGGCGACGCGGTCACCGAGCCTCTCGGCGAGTCGCTGCGGGACGAGGCCCGAGCCGCCGACGAACCGGGAGTCCTGAGCGCCGCCCCTCGTCCCCGAGGAGCGCTCGAACGTCCCGGGCGTCGTCTCGTTGCCGGCGGTGGCGATGTACCACAGGAAGAACAGCAGCGAGATCTCCGGCCCGTCCGCGCCGAAGACCGGGTGGAGGTAGGACAGCAGCACGTTGCGGACCTGGGGGTTCACGGAGTTCTCGCGGAGCCACTGGTCGAGCGAGATCGTGTCCCACTCGGCTGCCTTCTCCGCCGTCCAGGGCGCGTCGACGGGAACCTCGGTGGCCATCTGGTCGATGCGGAGCATCAGCTGAGCGGCGTCGGGCAGGATCAGCGGGTCCGGCGGAACCGTGCCGGTGTAGTGGGTGGTCATGCCGTTGGCGACGTAGGTGTTCTGCCCGTCGTCGTACTGCTGGAACGTCTCGAGACCGAGCTCACCCGCCAGCGCGAGGATGTGGTCCTGGGTGGGGCCGACCCAGGCGCCGCCGGACTCGACGACCGATCCGTTGCGCAGGGTGTGGTTGAGAACGCGGCCCCCCACCCGGTCCCTGGCCTCCAGGACCAGCACCGACCGCCCCGACCGCGCGACCTGCTGGGCCGCCACCAGACCGGATATCCCGCCGCCGACCACGGCCACGTCCACGCGACGCGGGAGACTGCCCTGCGAAGTGGCGGCTGCGGATGCGGTCGGGAGACCCACGCCCACGGCTGCGGCGAAGGCGCCTCCCGCGGTGGTGGCGGCACCGAGCAGGCCGCGCCGGCTGAGCCGAGCCGAGCCGGCCGCCTCCCCGTGGGTGCTGCAGTGCTGGTCGGATGAGCCGGCCGCAGCGTGTCTGTTCATCTCAGGAACCTCGGATCCTGTCGCTCGAGCGCCTTCGGTGTCCCACGTCACAACGAGCGAACGGCTCAGGAGCAACGGGTGGAACCGGACGTGGCGGAAACCGGGAAATGAGCGACATATGTTTGGCCGCGCTGTTTCGGGAAACGTTCACAACCGTGACTGAGCTCACCGAACTCATCAGCTCTGATGCGATCGCGCTGGACGAGCAGGTCTCCGGCTGGGAGGAAGCGATCCGCGTGTCGGGCCGCTTGCTGGAGGCCACCGGGGTGGCAGACCCGGCGTACACCCAGGCGATGGTCGACAGCGTCGAGAAGAACGGCCCCTACATCGTGGTGGCCCCGGGGTTCGCGTTCGCGCACGCGCGCCCGTCCGACGCCGTCCACCGGACCGGCATGTCGTGGGTGCGGCTGGCCGAACCCGTCGAGTTCGGGCACAAGTCGAACGACCCGGTGACGCTGGTGGTCGCCCTGGCGGCCAAGGACAGCTCGACGCACCAGCAGGCGATGGCCGCGCTCGCCGGGCTGATCGGCAACACCTCGAAGAAGGCCGCGCTGGACGAGGCGTCGTCGCCCGAGGAGATCTGCGCTCTCCTGAACGGGGGCGGGACGTCGGCCGGCGGCACCACGACGGCCCAGGCCGACGCAGAGCAGGCCGACGCAGAGCAGGCCGACGCAGAGCAGGCCGACGCAGAGCAGAACGGGGGCGCTCGTGGCGGCTCCACGAGCAACCGCATCCTCACGGTGTGCGGCAACGGACTCGGCACCAGCCTGTTCCTGAAGAACACGCTCGAGAAGGTCCTGGAGCGCTGGGGCTGGGGCCGCTTCATCACCGTCGAGGCCACCGACACCGTCTCGGCCCGTGGCAAGGCGAAGGACGCCGACCTGATCCTCACCTCGGGGGAGATCGCCCGCACGCTCGGCGATGTCGGTGTTCCCCTCCGGGTGATCGAGAACTTCACCAGCACGACGGAGATCGACACCGCGCTCCGCCAGATGTACGACGTCTAGCAGCTAGAGGCAGGAACAGACATGGACTGGCTCGTCGCCTTCGCCCAATTCATCGTCAACGAGGTCCTGAGCGTCCCGGCCTTCCTGATCGGCATCATCACCGCCGTGGGCCTCATCGCCCTGCGCAAGTCGACCGGTCAGGTGATCGGTGGGGCCGTCAAGGCCACGCTGGGCTTCCTGCTGATCGGTGCGGGCGCGACACTCGTCGTCGCCTCGCTGGCGCCGCTCGGGACGATGATCCAAGGGGCCACGGGCGCCCAGGGCGTGATCCCGACCAACGAGGCGATCGCCGGCATCGCCCAGGCTGACTACGGCGCGCAGGTCTCCTGGCTGATGATCCTCGGGTTCGCGGTGAGCCTGGTGCTCGCCCGTTTCACCCCGCTGCACTACGTGTTCCTGACCGGGCACCACATCCTGTTCATGGCCACCCTGCTGACGATCGTGCTGGCCTCCGCCGACTACCCGGCCGTCGTGGTCGTCGGGCTCGGCGGCGTCATCCTCGGCATCCTCATGGTGTCGCTGCCCGCCTTCGCCCATCCTTGGACCCGCCGGATCACCGGCGACGACAGCATCGCCATCGGCCACTTCGGGACGCTGGCCTACGTGTCGGCCGGTGCCGTGGGCGGCGCGGTCGGCCGCAACAGCCGCTCCACCGAGGAGCTGAACCTCCCCGAGTCGCTGCGCTTCCTGCGCGACTCGATGGTGGCGACCGCGCTGTCGATGGTCATCATGTACTTCGTCCTGGCCATTGCCTTCCTCGCCCGGGCCGGCCAGGAGACCGCCTTCAAGGCCTTCGAGGGTGGGGCCACCGACGTCGGGAACTACCTGATGCAGGCGGTCACCCAGGGCCTCCAGTTCGGCGTCGCCGTGGCGGTGATCCTCTTCGGCGTACGGACGATCCTCGCCGAGCTGGTCCCGGCGTTCCAGGGCATCGCCGCGAAGGTGGTCCCGGGCGCCATCCCCGCCCTGGACGCGCCGATCGTCTTCCCCTACGCGCAGAACGCCGTGCTCATCGGCTTCCTCTCCAGCTTCGTGGGTGGCCTGATCGGCCTCGCGGTGCTCTCGACGTGGCTCGGGCCCTGGCTCGGACTCGCGCTGATCCTCCCCGGGCTGGTGCCGCACTTCTTCACCGGTGGCGCCGCGGGTGTCTTCGGCAACGCCGTGGGCGGTCGGCGCGGCGCGATGGCGGGAGGCTTCGTCAACGGGCTCCTCATCACCTTCCTGCCTGCCCTGCTCCTGGGGGTCCTCGGCCACTTCGGTGACGCGAACACCACCTTCGGTGACACGGACTTCGGCTGGGTCGGCCTCGCGACCGGTTACCCGGCCCGCCTCGGCTCCGCCGGAATCGCGGTCATCGCGCTCATCGGCGCCGCCATCCTCGCGGCGGCCGTGATGTGGCAGAAGCGCGTCGTCGACACCGGTTGGGACCCGGCGCCCCACCACGCACCGGCCGGCGCGTCAGCCCCCGAGGCCGCACCGGCCGCGGCGCCCGCGTCCTCCGGGGCCGGGTACGCCAAGATCGCTCCGCCGCAGGGCGCACCGGCGCCACCTCCGCCACCCAACGGCTGACGAACAGCCTGACGAGCCCCGCGGGCCGCGGCCGCGCCGACTTCCCCGGGACCGCCCCGCGGCCGCCACCGAGCTGTTCGACATCCACTGCACCCAGCTCGTCCGCTCGCCACCCAGCGGCTGACGTGGCCGGCCGGGAGGAGGTCTCCGTCACGCGCGCCGGTCCGTTCATCCACAGGCCCGTGACTTCGTGCTGTCGCGTCCGTTGATGTTCCGACAGACTCCCTCGGGACATCTCGGGCGACTGATGGGCGGATCGTGAGCGTGACCCTGGCCGACACCCACGGCGACATCCTCGAACAGCTGGACGCGGACCTTCGGGCGCTGGTGCGCAGCGAGGGGATCGACCCCCAGCGGGACGTGGTGCGGGTGCGCGAGCTGGCGCTGCGCCTGGTGGCCGAGCACGACCAGCGCAGCCTCACCGGCTCGGTCGCACCTGTCGGCGACCCGGAGGCGGTGGTGGACGAGCTGGTCGCCCGGGTGGCCGGGTTCGGGCCGCTCCAGCGCTACCTGGACGACCCTGAGGTCGAGGAGGTCTGGATCAACGACCCGAGCCGGGTCTTCGTCGCCCGCGCAGGGCGCCACGAGCTGACCAGCACCATCCTCACGCGGGCACAGGTCGACGAGCTCGTCGAGCGCATGCTCAAGACCAGCGGCCGGCGGGTCGACCTCTCCCAGCCGTTCGTGGACGCGATGCTCCCCGAAGGACACCGTCTGCACGTCGTGCTCGAGGGGATCTCGCGCGGCTTCAGCGCCGTGAACATTCGCAAGTTCGTGGTGCGCGCGTCGCGGCTCCAGGACCTCGTGCGGCTCGGCAGCCTCACCGACCAGGCCGCGCGGTTCCTCGATGCGTCGGTGCGTGCCGGGCTCAACATCGTGGTCGCCGGAGGAACTCAGGCTGGAAAGACCACGTTCCTCAACTGCCTCGCGGCGAGCATCCCGGGCGAGGACCGCATCGTCTCCGCCGAGGAGGTCTACGAGCTGCGCTTCAACCACCCCGACTGGGTGGCGCTGCAGACCCGGCAGCAAGGCCTCGAAGGCACCGGCGAGGTCCGGTTGCGCGACCTGGTCAAGGAGAGCCTCAGGATGCGGCCGTCGCGCATCGTCGTCGGCGAGGTCCGGGCCGAGGAGTGCCTCGACCTCCTGCTCGCTCTCAACGCCGGTCTTCCGGGGATGGCGAGCCTGCACGCGAACAGCGCCCGCGAGGCCCTGGTGAAGATGTGCACCCTGCCGCTCCTGGCGGGCGAGAACATCGGCGCGCGCTTCGTCGTACCCACGGTCGCGTCATCCGTCGACCTGGTGGTGCACCTCGGCCTGGACCGGCACGGCGTACGCCGGGTCAACGAGATCGTGGCCGTGCCCGGTCGGGCGGAGAACGACACGATCGAGACCGAGGCGGTGTTCGTCCGCGAGGGTGACCGGCTCGTCCGAGCGACTGGGATGCCGCCGCGCCCCGAGCGGTTCGAGCGGGCCGGCGTGGATGTCCACCAACTCCTGAACGGGGTCGACTGACGTGGGCGTCGTACTCGGGCTCGGCGTGGGCACCGGACTGCTGCTCGTCTACCTGGCGCTGGTCAGCCCGCGGTCTCCCCGCACCGCACGAGGTCCGTCGCGTCTGGAGGACCTGCTGGCGCGGGCAGGCGTCGAGGGGACGTCCGCGACCGGCGTCGTGGCGCTCTGTCTGGGCGCGGGGGTGTTCGCAGGGCTCGCCGTGCAGCTGGTGTCCCGCACCTGGCCGGTGAGCCTGGCGTTCGCGATCCTCACGGCGTACCTGCCGATCGCCCTGCTGAACGGCCGTGCCCGTCGCCGCCGTCGCGACCTCACCGAGGTGTGGCCCGAGGCCGTGGACAACCTGGCCTCTGCCGTCCGTGCGGGCATGTCCCTGCCGGAGGCGCTCGGACAGCTCGGGGGACGCGGCCCCGAACCTCTCCGGCCGGCCTTTGCGGCGTTCGCCGTCGACTACCAGCTCACCGGCCGCTTCGGCGAGTCGCTGGACCGGCTGAAGGAGCGCCTGGCCGATCCGGTCGGTGACCGGGTGGTGGAGGGCCTCCGCATTGCCCGTGAGGTCGGAGGAGGCGAGCTCGGCCGGCTGCTGAGGAGCCTGTCGGGCTACCTCCGCGAGGACGCGCGCACCCGGTCGGAGCTGGAGTCGCGCCAGGCATGGGCGGTCAACGGCGCCCGGCTGGCCGTGGCAGCTCCCTGGATGGTGCTGCTCATGCTGTCGTTCCAGCGAGAGGTGATCTCCCGCTACGCGTCTGCGGCCGGAGTCGTCGTGCTCGCGGTCGGCGGCGGGTGCTGCCTCGTGGCCTACCGCCTGATGGTGAGCATCGGGCGTCTGCCGGAGGAGAGGCGCATCCTTTCATGAACCTCACCACGTGGGGCGCCCTGCTCGGGGCCGTGGCAGGCGTCGGGCTGCTCACCGTCGCGCGGCGGATCATGGCGGGTCGCCGTTCCGGGCTCGAGGTACGCGTCCTGCCCTACGTCCGCGACCTTCCTTCAGCCCGACGCACCCTGCCGGTGCCGCCGGGGTCGCAGTCGGCCTTCATGGCGGTCTTCGGTCCCGCACTGCAGTCGGTTGCCCGCGCCCTGGACCGGGTCCTGGGAGGTACGGCGTCGGTGCGCCGACGCCTCGAGCGGGCGAACCTGTCTCTGACCGTCCACGACTTCCGGGTGGAACAGGTCGTCTGGGGGCTCGTCGCGTTCTCGGCCACGGCCGCAGTCTCCCTGCTGCTCGCGCTGCAGACGCCGGGAAGGGCAGTCCCCCTGCTCGTCCTCAGTGCCCTCGCGTTCGTGGTCGGCGCGCTCTGGCGAGAGAACCGCTTGAGCGCGCAGGTGAAGGAGCGGGAGGCGCGGATCCTCGCGGAGTTCCCGACGGTCGCCGAGCTGCTCGCCCTGGCCGTGGCAGCGGGGGAGGGGCCGGTGTCGGCGCTCGACCGGGTCGTGACCCGGACCCACGGCGAGCTCTCTCTCGAGCTGGGCCGGGTGCTGGCCGAGGTACGCACCGGGGCGCCCGTGTCGCGGGCGCTCGACGACCTGGCGTCGCGGACCGGCCTCCCGGTCGTCGCGCGGTTCGCACAGGCCGTGGCCGTAGCCCTGGAGCGGGGAACTCCGTTGTCTGACGTGATGCATGCTCAGGCGGCCGACGTCCGTGAGGCAGGTCGCCGGGCCTTGATCGAGAAGGGGGCTCGAAAAGAGGTCGTGATGATGGTCCCGGTCGTGTTCCTGGTCCTGCCGGTGACCGTCCTGTTCGCCTTCTGGCCGGGGGTCGTGGGTTTGCGGCTGGTGACGCCGTGAACCGGGTTTCGAAGAGATGGGAAGTGACGATGGTCGAGCAGCTCATGCGCGAACTGGCTGCGGCGGTGGCGGGGCGGGTTCTCACGCGCGACGAGCGCGGTGACGTCCCCGGGTGGGTGCTGATCACCGTGATGACGGCCGGTCTGGTGACCGCGCTCTGGGCGGTGGCGGGATCGGCGTTGAGCCAGATGCTCACCGAGGCGCTCGGGTCGGTGTCCAACTGACCGTGGTCGGCTCCCGGCGCAGGTCCGATTCGGGGTCGGCTGTCGTCGACTTCGTCCTGGTCAGTGTCGTGCTCGTGCCCTTGTTCCTCGGGATCCTCCAGGTGGCACTGGTCCTCCACGTGCGCAACACATTGACCTCCGCTGCGTCCGAGGGGGCGCGCTACGCGGCCACGTTCGACCGGCCGCTGCAGGCGGGCGTCGAGCGGACCCGCTCGCAGATCGCGGACGCCGTCGCCGGGCGCTTCGCGGAGAACATCACCGCGTCCGAGACGACGATCGGTGGCGCTCCCGTCGTCGAGGTCCGGGTGGTGGCCGACGTTCCGCCGCTCGGGCTGTGGGGTCCCGGCGTACGAGTCGCGGTGGCAGGTCATGCCATCGAGGAGGCACAGCCGTGAGAAGGCGCAACCAGACGGGCAGTGCGCTGGTGGAGTTCACCTGGCTCGCGATCATCCTCATGGTTCCGCTGCTCTACATCGTGCTGGCGGTCTTCGAGGTGCAGCGCGCGGCCTTCGGTGTGAGCACCGCGGCGCGGTCGGCGGGGCGGGCGTTCACCAACGCGCCCAGCGAAGCGGCGGCAGCAGGTCGAGCACAGGCCGCCGCCGCGCTGGCCCTGCGTGACCAGCACCTGGAGGCAGGTGATCGCTCGCTCTACGTGGCGTGTACGCCGGAGCCGGCGAACTGCCTGGCCCCCGGGTCGGTGGTGAGCGTGACGGTGCAGCAGGACGTCCCCCTGCCGCTGCTCCCGGCGATCCTCGGAGGCAACCGCCCGAGCGTCCGGGTCGAGGCGCAGCACTCGGTCCCGTACGGCGCCTACCGCGAGGACCGGCCATGACACCCCGGCCGCCGCGAGGCCGGAGGGCAAGGACCCGAGGAACACGCCACCGCGACGAGCACGGGCAGACCGCCGTGCTGATCATCGGCTTCGCTCTCGTGATCGCGATGACGGTCGTGGTGGTGGTCGATGCGACCGCGGCGTACCTGCGGCGCCAAGCGTTGGACAACCTTGCCGACGGGGCGGCGCTCGCAGCGACAGACGGGATCGCCGGGGAGCAGGTGTACACCCGGGGTCTGGGGGAGCAGGCCGAAGTCGACCCGGTGGTGGCCCGTGCCATGGTCGGTGACTACCTCGCCTCGGTCGGCGCCGGCACGCGGTACCCCGGGATCTCCCACGGGGTCGAGACCGACGGTTCGCGGGTCGTGGTCCGGCTCCGAGCACCCCTGGACCTCCCCCTGCCTCTCCCCGGAGTGGCGACGAGGACGCAGGTGGCCGCGACTTCCGCTGCAGTGGTCGTCGTCTCCCGCTAGTTCCGGCTCGTCCTGTTCATCGCACGGTCTGCGCGAGCTTTGGCGTGCCGGACACCGCCCCGCGAACGAAGCGAATACGCAGGTGAGAGTGTGCGGACCCGCACGTCGCGGAGGCGATATCCGTGACTCGGGGAGCCGAGTTTCGCGGTCGCGCTGCCCGGCTGCAAGTCGTTGTCGCGCCCCCGGGTGACATGTCACGACCAGCCCAGTTGCCTAGTGCGAAAAGACTAGGGTTCCTCGCATGTTTGAGTCATGACATACCGGGACAGGATGGCGCATGTGCGACAGGACAACCCTTGACGAGGGTTGTTCTGGAGCGGTTTAGTGCAAACACGTGGTCAAGCAACGGTGCCACGAACAGATCAATCCAGAGTAGGTGGCAAGCATGACCGCTTTGCCTGAGCTTCAAGAGCAAATGCTGGAAGGATCGACGGCCTCCGTCTCGCCAGAATCGGTAACCGAGGCCGACCGTAGCCAGATCACCGCCCGTCTTCTCGCCGGGATCGCTGAGACCTCGGACGAGACGGAGAAGAAGCGGCTGCGCGACGAAATCGTCGTTCTCAACATGGGCGTGGCACGTGCCATCGCCTCCCGGTACCGCGACCGCGGTATCTCCCGTGAAGACCTGCTGCAGGCCGCGTACGTCGGCCTCGTCAAGGCCGTGCAGGGCTTCGACCCCACCTACGAGAGGGACTTCCTGAGCTACGCCGTCCCGACCGTGACGGGTGAGGTCAAGCGCTACTTCCGCGACTTCGGCTGGACGGTGCGTCCGCCGCGCCGCATCCAGGAGCTCCAGGCGCAGATCTCACGTGCGTCGAACGAGCTCTCGCAGTCCCTGCACAGGTCCCCGAAGCCGCGCGAGGTGGCTGAGTTCCTCAACATCGACGTGGACTCCGTCATCGAGGCGCTCGCCGCCGACGGCTGCTTCACCCCCGCCTCCCTCGACGTACCTGTCGGCGAGGACGGCAGTGGTTCCCTCGGGGAGCTGCTCGGCGGTGAGGATGCCGACCTCGGGCGCGCGGAGGCCCGGATCCTGCTGGGCCCGGCCGTCCGGAAGATGAAGGAGCGTGACCGCCGGATCATCGAGCTGCGCTTCTTCTACGGCTGGACCCAGGAGCAGATCGCCCAGGACATCGGGGTGACGCAGATGCAGGTCTCGCGCCTGCTGTCGCGGATCCTCAGCGACCTGAGGGCCGAGCTGGCCTGATCGAGCGCGCTCGCTCGTAAGTGGGCGAGGACGACACCCTGTCGGGGGCAGGGACCTGTCGTTCTCGCCCACTTCTGTGTCCGGAGGACCTAGCCGTAGCGGCGCCGTCGCAGGGAGGGCAGCACCACCCACAGCAGCGCGAACAGCACGATCGTCGACGCCGCGGCGACGAGCGAGGCCGGCGCCCCGACCACGACGTCGAAGACCAGCCAGATGACCCCCGCCATGGTGACCGCGAGCGCGATGAGCCCGTGCCGGGCGGCGTTGTGGGCGGCCTCGACGATCCACCTCCGCTCGCCCTGGCGGAACAGGAAGCGGTGGAAGGCCACCGGAGCAACGATGAGCCCGGTGGTGACCACGGAGGAGCTGAGCACGCCGAGGTAGACCCACTTCTGGTGGGTCTCGAGGTCGGGGAACCTCCCGGTGAACGGCACGGTCAGCAAGAAGCCGGTGAGGATCTGCACACCGGTCTGCATGACCCGCAGCTCCTGGAGCAGCTCGTTGAGGTTGCGCGTCAGCCGCTTGGCCTTGTTCTCGTCGCGCGACCCCTCACCGTCGTGGTCGCCCGCGCCGCGGTCGGCGCCGTCATCCCGGCCGTGATCCCTGCCTTCACCGCCGCCACCGCGGCCGACGACCGACGACTCAGCCATCCTCGCGTCTCCGCAGCGGTCGGGTGGCGGGTCCCTGGAGCACCGCACCGTCGAGGTCGAAGCGCGACCCGTGGCAGGGGCACTCCCACGCCTTCTCCACCCCGTTGAACGACACGAGGCAGCCCAGGTGGGTGCAGGTCGGCGACACCGCGTGCGACGTGCCGTCCTCGTCGACGTAGGTCGCCCACTCGCCGTCGTCGTGCCGCACGATCCCCGCCTCACCGGGTGCCAGGTCGCCGGGGGAGAGGCCCCCACCGAGCCGGTTGCGCACGTGTGCGGCGAGGTTGGCGGCGAGACCGGCAGCGGACCTCGCCCCGGAGGCGACGAAGGTGCGCGCCTCGAGCAGGGGGTGGGTACGCCGAGGGTCGTAGATCCGCGCCCAGGCAGGGGGCCTTCCCTCGATGGCCTCCCGGATCAGGAGGCCGGCGAGCACGCCGCTGGTCATGCCCCACCCGCCGAACCCGGTGGCCATCCACGCGTGCTTCGCGCCCGGGTGGAGGGGGCCGATGAACGGCATGCGGTCGCCGCTCGCGTTGTCCTGCGCCGCCCAGACGAAGCGCACGTCCTCGACGGGGAAGCGGTCGGTCAGCCACCCCTCGAGGGCGGCGAGGTGCTCGGGTGCACGGGGGTCGCCGGGCGTGAACGGTGAGCCGGTCGCGATGAGCAGCCGCCCTCCGTCGTACGGCGTGCCGCGCAGCGAGCGGGTGTCGGGGCCGGTGGAGACGTACATCGCGCGCGGGTCGGCCGCCTCCTCGACGACGCCCGCCACGGCGAACTCCCGGTAGGGCTTGAGCCTGCTGACCATGAGCGACCGGTCGAAGACGGGGTAGTGGGTGGCCACGACGACGTCGAGCGCCTCGACGCGGTGCCCGGACTCGGTGGTCAGGACGCACGGCGTTCCCTCGTCGAGCGCGGTGACGCGGGTGTTCTCGAAGACCATCCCGCCCTGCTCGACGTACTCCTCGGCGACCGCACGGAGGTACCTGCGCGGGTGGAAGGCGAGCTGGTCCTCGACGCGCACGGCGCCGGCGACGGGGAAGGGGAGCCCGGTGTCCCGGGTGAAGGTGGCGGGGAGACCCGCCCGCCGTGCGGCGTCGGCCTCGCTGCGCAGCAGCGGCTCGTCGGCCTCGGACTCGGAGTAGACGAAGGAGGGCTGCTGCTCGAGGTCGCAGTCGATCCCGAGCCGCTCGACCGTGTCGGCGACGTGCTCCAGCGCCAGCGTCTGGCTCGCGGCGTACGCCTCGGCGGTCTCCGGCCCGAGCTTCGAGGCCAGGTGGGCGTAGATCGCGCCGTGGTGCACCGACACCTTCGCGGTGGTGTTGCCGGTGACGCCGGCGGCGATGCGGCCCGCCTCGAGGACGGCGACCGAGCGGCCGGTGCGGGCGAGCTCCGCGGCGATGCTGAGCCCGGCGATCCCGCCGCCCACCACGGCGACGTCGACGGTGATGTCCTCGTCGAGGGTCGGGTGCTCGGGCGTCTCCGCGGAGACCATCCAGTAGGACGCGTGCACCTCACGCCGGGAGGCGGGATGCTCGGCTGACATGGCGCTCCTCTCTCGGAAAGTCTGGCGCGACGCTGTACCCGCCCCCGAGAGCAGCCATGCCCACCGGGCGACGACAGCGCGGGACGCCTCGATTGAGACGGGCCTTCCCGGGTATGGAACCAAATGAGGGAAGAGAAAGGTGGACGAACATGATGAAGAAGCTGATGTTCCTCGGCGCCGGCGCGGTCGGCTACGTGCTCGGTGCGAAGGCAGGCCGGGAGCGCTACGAGCAGATCGCCGAGCAGGCCCGCAAGCTCCGCAACAACCCCGCGGTCACCGAGAAGGTGGACCAGGCCAAGCACGCCGCGAAGGACGCCGCCGACGCCGCGGTGGACAAGGCGCGCGAGCAGATGAGCAGCGGCCCCACGACGCCCGCCGGCACGGCCCCCGGCGCGACCTCGACGCCGACGGGTGCCGGCGGTCCCCACAACTTCGGACGGGGTGACGAGAGCGCCTGATTCCCCCGTGCGGCGCGGCCCCGCGCCGATGACTCGGCCGGATGGCTGCGCCGCACCCCGTCGCGTACCCTTGCGGCGTGGCAGGCCCCGACTTCGAAACCCAGATCAAGCAGCTCCAGGCGACGATGCACACGATCGAGCAGGTGCTCGACGTGGACGACATGCGCAAGGAGATCGCCGAGCTCGGCGAGCAGGTCGCTGCTCCTGACCTGTGGGACGACCAGGCCAACGCACAGAAGATCACCGGCCGTCTCTCGACGCTGCAGGGTGAGCTCGAGCGCTTCACCTCCCTGCGGAGCCGCATCGACGACCTCTCGGTCCTCTTCGAGCTCGCGCAGGAAGAGAGCGACGCCGACTCGTTGCAGGAGGCCGAGGCCGAGCTGCTCCGCATCCACAAGGCCGTCGAGCAGCTCGAGGTCCGCACCCTGCTGTCGGGGGAGTACGACTCCCGCGAGGCCCTCGTGACGATCCGCTCCGGCGCGGGTGGCGTCGATGCCGCCGACTTCGCCGAGATGCTCATGCGGATGTACGTCCGCTGGGCCGAGCGCAACAAGTACCCCGTCGAGGTCTTCGACACCTCGTACGCCGAGGAGGCGGGCCTGAAGTCCGCGACGTTCGCGGTCCACGCGCCCTACGCATACGGCACCCTCTCGGTCGAGTCCGGCACCCACCGCCTCGTCCGGATCAGCCCCTTCGACAACCAGGGCCGCCGGCAGACCTCGTTCGCGGCGGTCGAGGTGGTCCCGGTGCTCGAGCAGACCGACGAGATCGAGATCCCCGAGGACGAGGTCCGCGTCGACGTCTACCGCTCGTCCGGGCCGGGCGGCCAGTCGGTCAACACGACCGACTCGGCGGTCCGCCTGACCCACATCCCGACCGGCACGGTCGTCAGCTGCCAGAACGAGAAGAGCCAGCTGCAGAACAAGGCCAGCGCGATGGTGATCCTCAAGGCCAAGCTGCTGGCCATGAAGAAGGCCGAGGAGCGCGCCCACCTCGACGAGCTGCGCGGCGACGTGCAGGGCTCGTGGGGCGACCAGATGCGCAACTACGTGCTGCACCCCTACCAGCTCGTGAAGGACCTGCGGACCGAGCACGAGGTCGGCAACCCGCAGGCCGTCTTCGACGGAGACATCGACGGCTTCATCGAGGCGGGCATCCGCTGGCGCCGCGGCGCCGACAAGGCCGCCCAGAACTGAGGCAACCACAGGGTCCGTGAGGACCTGTTCACGTCGTTTTCACAGCGGGGTCCGGCGTGTCGTCCCCGGCGGTTCTTTACTTTCGCCATGCTCCAGAGGCAACCCCACCCTCAGGAGCTCTCGGATGCCTCGCTCACCCCACCCTCTGTGTTCCCGCCTGGCCGCCTTGTGGCTGCCGCTGCTCGTGGTCGCCGGCCTCGCCCTCGTCGCCGCGCCCGCCGAGGCCGCACCCCAGGCGCCGTCCTGCTCGACCTCCGGCGCCTGGCGCCAGGGCGAGCTCAACGTCTACTGGTTCGACGTGGACCAGGGCGACTCCCAGCTCGTCGTCGGGCCCACCGGCACGACGATGCTCATCGACGTCGGCGAGACGGCGTACAACTCGAAGGGCGCCGGCACGAACGCCTCCGACGTCGCCGCCCAGATCCGCAACATCTGCGGCATCGGCTCCGGCCCGGTGCACCTCGACTACGTGATGGCCTCCCACCACCACCTCGACCACATCGGCTACGCCGCCAACCCCAACGACACCCAGACCTACGGCAACGGCCTATACCAGCTGCTGACCCCCGAGAGCGTCGGCGGGCTCGGCTTCACCGTCGGCCAGGTCCTCGACCGCGACGCCGGCACCTGGACCGACACCAACGGTGACGACGACTGCGACGTCGGTACGTCGGCCGCGCCGTCGGACGAGGTCGTCTGGGACAACGTCGGAACCACCTCCCAGACCTCGCGCCGCTTCATCTGCTGGCTCTACGGCCCCGACGGTCAGGCCGACCGCGCCAACATCCAGGGCAAGGTCACCCAGCTCGCCAACAGCGGCTCGTGGCCGACCCTGGACCTCGGCGGCGGCGCGACCGCGAAGATCGTGATGGCCAACGCCAAGGGTGTGATGCAGGCCGACGGCAGCACGCCGGTCAGCGGTGACCACTCCACCGAGGGGACGCCGCCGAGCGAGAACGACTACTCGATCGGCGTACGCATGTCCTTCGGCCCCTACGCGTACGCGACCGCCGGGGACAGCGACGGGGAGTACGCCACCTCGAGCTTCAGCTACACCTACAACGACATCGAGTCGCACCTCGTCGGCCCCATGGGCAAGGTGGAGACGGTCCGGGCCAACCACCACGGCTCGTCGCACTCCTCGTCGAACAGCTACCTCAACGCGCTGGACCCGCAGACGGGCGTCATCTCCTGCGGCACCAACTCGTTCGGGCACCCGGCCAACCGGACCCTCGACGCCTACCGTGCCGTCGGGGCGGACATCTACCTGACCAACAACCCCTGCGACACCTCCGACGACACCGGGCCCATCGACTACTCCGGCACGCTCAACAACAGCGGGACCGTCCACATGGGCACCACCGACGGCGGCGCCGGCTACACGATCGACTTCGACGCGGGGTCACGGTCCTACGTCACCGGCGGCGGCTCCGGTGGCACAAGCGGCGACCCGTCGCAGGTGCGCGTGAACGAGGTGCTCATGGCGCCCTCGAGCGGCGGCACCGAGTGGGTCGAGCTGGTGAACCCGACCGGTGACCCGGTGGACGTCGGCGGGCTGTACGTCGACGACGTCGCGGGAGGCGGCGGTGCACCGAAGCAGATCCCGGCCGGGACCGTCATCGCGGCCGGTGGCCGGTGGGTGATGGAGTTCTCGTCCGGCTTCCTCAACAACACCGGCAGCGAGTCGGTCCGACTGGTGTCCGGGACCGGCGCGAGCGAGGTGGAGTACGACTCCTACACGTGGAGCCTCGGGTCGTCCCACTACGACGAGGTCTTCCATCGCGTCGGCGACGACGGCGCCTGGTGCGACACGATCTCCTCGAACGTCACCAAGGGCACCGCCAACCCGGCCACGTGCCCATGAGCAACCGGCGCGCCGCGGCTGGGGCTGCCCTTGTGGTGGTCCTGGCCGGGGCCACCGGCTGCGGCGGCTCCACGGCGACCGCGGACGACGGGTCACGTCCCGACGGGCGCCTCGTGCTGGTCAGCGGCCGGGACGACCACGGCGAGCTGGCACTGCCGCAGGTGCCTCTCTACGAGACGGCGGCCGCCGAGCACGTGGTCGGCCGCGCCGACGACGGCACGCTGGCCCAGGTGGTCTCCACCGACGGCCAGATGCTGGAGGTCGCCCCCGTGGACGGGGGAGGAGCCCCGGGCGGGTGGATCGACGACTTCTACCTGCGCGGCACCTTGCACCTCGTCGGCCCCGCCCCCACCTGCCGGGGCCGGCTCGGCGGGGAGCTCCAGGAGGCCGGGCTCCAGGTCGTGGTCCGGTCCGTCCGCGGCGGTCAGGTCCTGGTCGAGTCCGTCGCGGACCCCACGACGCGGGGATGGGTCGGGCGCGGGTCGGTCCAGGAGCTCCCGCCGCAGGGCGGCTCCTGCGACGGTGGGCCGACGGGAGGCGGGCACACGCACTGACGCCTTCCCCGGCGTACCGGCTCAGGAGCGGGTGCCGACCGTGGTGACCACATCGACGCACCAGGCGTCCGCACGCTGGAGCACGTCACGCCGGGGGTGGGCGCCGGCGGATCCCGGCCGGTCCATCGGCTCGGAGACCTCGCACCCGACCCAGGTGTCCTCGAAGAGCCCCTCGAACCTGGCGCGGACCAGGCGCGGGGTGCCCTTGGCAGCAGGGATCTCGCACACCGAGGTCAGACCGGGCCTGCCGAACGTGAGGGCCTGCGGGAAGGCGCAGTCACGACGGTGGCGGGCTCGACGTACCAGCATCCTGGCCTCGTGACGCTGCACCGGACGGGCGAACACCCAGACCTTGGCGGTCGTGCCGTCGGCGCCGGTGTAGACGCAGCCGTACTCGTGCGCGACGTCGACGTACCCCGGCCTGACCTCGAACTCGTCGCCGTTGAGGTAGTGCGCCGTGTCGGCCACGGGGCCATCCAGCGCCTCGGTCACGGCGTCCTCGGGCAACGCCTCGCACAGCGCCGCCCGCGGCATGCTCAGCCCGGTCAGGTCGGGGCGTTGCGCGGCGGTCGACGCGCTCGGCGACGCGGGCTTCGACGGCTCCCGGGACGCCGTCGGAGCGGTGCAGCCGGCCACCAGAAACGCGGTCGCCACCGTCGCCACCAGGGGCGCCTGCACCGTGCGCGAGGAACCGGACCTGGGGGACATGCCACCAACGTAGGCGAGACACGTGGCCGGTCACATGTTTAGGGAGTTGTGTCGGGACCTACACTCAACTGTTGGTCGGATACGTGCGCACTGCCCGAGTTGGGCAGGGTGCCCGTGAACCCCTGTATCCCCTAGCCCGGCCACCCACGCCCGTGATTCGGTTCGAGAGTGTCACCAAGACCTACGTCGGTCAGAGCCGCGCAGCGCTCGACAACGTCAGCCTCGAGGTCGACAAGGGGGAGTTCGTGTTCCTGGTCGGTTCCTCCGGCTCCGGCAAGTCCACCTTCCTCCGGATGGTGCTGCGCGAGACGCGGCCGACCAGCGGGAAGGTGTACGTCGCAGGCAAGGAGATCAACCGGCTCGCCGGCTGGAAGGTCCCCGGCCTCCGCCGCCAGATCGGCACCGTCTTCCAGGACTTCCGGCTGCTGCCGAACAAGACCGTGACGGAGAACGTCGCCTTCGCCCTCCAGGTGATCGGCAAGCCGCGCTCGCACATCAACCGCGTCGTCCCCGAGACGCTCGAGCTGGTGGGACTCGAGGGCAAGGGCGACCGGATGCCCGACGAGCTGTCCGGTGGTGAGCAGCAGCGTGTGGCCGTGGCACGCGCCTTCGTCAACCGGCCGATGATCCTGATCGCCGACGAGCCGACCGGAAACCTCGACCCCAGCACGTCGGTGGGGATCATGAAGCTTCTCGACCGGATCAACCGGACGGGGACCACCGTCGTCATGGCCACCCACGACGCGGGCATCGTCGACCAGATGCGCAAGCGCGTCATCGAGCTCTCCGGCGGCCACGTCGTGCGCGACCAGTCGCGCGGCGTCTACGGCTACCAGCACTGATCCCCCCGACCTACCTCCGAGGACAGAGGACGACTTCTCGATGCAGCTGACCTACGTCTTCTCCGAGCTCGGGAACGGGCTCAAGCGAAACATCTCCATGACGATCGCGGTGATCGTGACGATCTTCGTCTCGCTCACCCTCGTCGGCATGGGGCTGCTTCTCAACGCGCAGGTGGACAAGGCCCAGGAGTACTGGGGCAGCAAGCTCCAGATCACCGTGTTCCTGTGCAACCAGAACTCCTCGACCGCCAACTGCGTCGACGGTGAGGCCACCAATGCGCAGAAGAAGCAGGTCGAGAAGGTGCTCGACGACCACCCCGAGGTCGCGTCCTGGCGCCTGCAGAGCAAGAAGGAGGCCTACGACAAGTGGCGTAGCGCCTACGTCTCCGACGACAAGACCCAGCAGCGCGTCTACGACTCCATCCGGCCTTCCGACATGCAGGAGTCGTACTGGGTGCAGCTGAAGAACCCCGAGAAGTTCATGGGCATCAAGAGCCAGGTGTCCGGGCTCCAGGGGGTCGACAACGTGCGTGACCTGCGGCAGGTGCTCAAGCCGATCTACTACTGGATGAACGCGATGAAGTGGGGGGCGATCGGCATCGCCGTGTTCCTGATCTTCGCCGCGATCCTGCAGGTCGGGAACACCATCCGGCTGGCCGCCTTCGCCCGACGGCGCGAGATCGGCATCATGCGCCTGGTCGGTGCCTCGAGCCTCTACATCCAGCTGCCCTTCCTCCTGGAGTCGCTGGTCGCTGCGCTCATCGGCGTGACGCTGGCAGGTGGTGCGGTGCTGGTGTTCATGTACGTCGTGATCTACGAGAAGCTGCGGCAGACCTCGGCGTTCATGCCCTACGTGACCTGGCACGATGCGCTGTGGGCGATCGGGCTGATCGGCATCATCGGCCTGCTGCTGAGCCTCGTGCCGACCCTGGCAATGACGAGGAAATACCTCAAAGTCTGAGTAAAGAGCCTTAACGTCGAAAGGTCCGACATCTTCGACAGTTAAGGGGCGCCGGTGGGACGCACGTACCGCTCCACCCCTCGTCGCCGCATGGTGGCTGCCCTGGGGGTGGGCAGCCTGCTGCTCAGCCTTGCGTCCATTCCGCTGGCTGCCGCAGACGACCTGCACGACAAGAGGAAGCGTGTCGAGGGAGACATCTCGAAGACGCTCGGCGACCTCGACCAGTCGAGTGCCAAGCTCCTCGAGGCGACCCGCGCCCTCCAGGCAGCCCAGTCGCAGCTCGCCACCGCTCAGCAGCACCTCGCCAAGACCCGCGGGGAGCTCGCGGCAGCGGAGGTGCTCGACCGTCAGATGCAGGCCGCGCTCGACAGGGCGGTCGCCCGGTTGAGGGACGCCCGGCAGGACCTCGCTCGCGGCAAGGCGGAGGTCGAGGAGCAGGAGAACCTGCTCGGGCAGATCGCCGCCCAGAACTACCAGCAGGGCGATCCCGGGCTCATGGGTCTGTCGATGGTGCTCACCTCCCAGGACCCCGAGGAGCTCACCGGGCAGCTCAACTCGGTCCGCAACGTGCTCGACAAGGAGACCGTCACGCTCGACCGGCTCGACGCCAGCCGCGTGATCCTCACGGTCAAGGAGCAGGAGGTCGAGGCCGCCAAGCGTGAGGTCGCCGAGAAGCGCCGCGCGGCCGCGAAGAACCTGGAGCGGAAGAAGGCGCTCGAGGCCCAGGCCGAGGCAGCAGAGAGGTCGGTCCGGAGCCTCGTCGGCGTTCGGGCAGCCGCTCACTCCGCCGCGTCGGCCGCCAAGCGTGCGGACCTGGAGATGCTGCGCGGCCTGCAGCAGGAGCGCGACCGGATCTCCGACGTCCTCGCTGCTCGTGCAGAGGCGGCACGACTCCGGGCCGAGGCGGCTGCCGCCCAGGCGGCTGCCCAGGCGGCGGCGGCAGCGACCTCGCACGGCACGCACGGCTTCCTCGACTTCCCGGTCGACGGGTACGTCACGTCGCCGTACGGCATGCGGATGCACCCCGTCTACCACCGCTGGACGCTGCACGACGGGACCGACTTCGGCGCCGCCTGCGGTACGCCGGTGCGCGCCGCTGCAGCGGGCGAGGTGATCGCGGTGTACTACAACACCGGCTACGGCAACCGCGTGATCCTCGACAACGGGTACCACCGCGGGGTCGGCCTCGGCACGGCGTACAACCACCTGAGCGGGTACGCGACGTTCGTGGGGCAGAAGGTCGAGCGCGGTGACGTCCTCGGGTACGTCGGCAGCACCGGCTACTCGACCGGCTGTCACCTGCACTTCATGGTGTTCGAGAACGGCGCGACGGTCGACCCGATGACCTGGCTGTAGTCCCCTGTCCGAAGGCCGCGCGGCCCCTGCGGCCACCGGGAAACCGGATTGCCCCGGCCTGACACAATCGGGGCATGGCCAAGGAGCAGGGGCAGAAGCTCGTCGCGCAGAACCGCAAGGCGCGCCACGACTACCACATCGAGGACACCTACGAGGCGGGCCTCGTGCTCACCGGCACCGAGGTGAAGTCGCTGCGCGCCGGCCGCGCGTCGATCGTCGACGGCTTCGGTGAGGTCCACGAGGGCGAGGTGTGGCTCCACGGCGTGCACATCCCGGAGTACACCCAGGGCACCTGGACCAACCACGCCGCCCGCCGCAAGCGCAAGCTCCTGCTCAACCGCCACGAGATCGACAAGATCGAGACCCGCGTCAACGAGAAGGGTCTGACGCTCATCCCGCTCTCGCTGTACTTCAAGGACGGGCGCGCCAAGGTCGAGATGGCCCTCGCTCGAGGCAAGAAGACCTGGGACAAGCGGCACGCCATCGCCGAGCGCCAGGCCAAGCGGGAGGCGGAGGCGGACGTGGGCCGCAAGCTCAAGGGCATGCGGTGACCCTGGCTGACGCCGAGGTCCCTGCCTGGTGGGAACGTCTCGGGCTTCCCGGCCTGTACGACGTGCACGTGCACTTCCTCCCGCCGCGGATCATGGCGAAGGTGCGGGAGCAGTTCGACAGTGCCGGCCCCCTGATCGGTCGGCACTGGCCGCTGGCCTACCGCGGCGCCGACGACGATCTGGTCGCGCACCTGCGCGCTCTCGGCGTTCGACGGTTCTCGGCGCTGCCCTACGCGCACAAGCCCGGGGTCGCGGGCTTCCTCAACGACTGGGCGCGAGACTTCGCCCGGGCCGTGCCGGAATGTCTCCACTCCTCGACGTTCTTCCCGGAGCCGACCGCCGCCGACTACGTGGCCGACGGCATCGACGAGGGCGTCGAGATCTTCAAGGTGCACGTCCAGGTCGGGGACTTCGACCTGCGCGATGCCTACCTCGACAAGGTGTGGGGCCAGCTGGCCGATGCAGGCACCCCGATCGTGGTCCACGCGGGATCCGGCCCGGTCCCCAACGAGAACACCGGACCCGGTCCGCTGCGCGAGGTCCTGGAACGGCATCCCCGGCTCGCGGTCGTCGTCGCGCACATGGGAGCGCCCGAGTACACGGAGTTCTTCGAGCTGGCCGAGCGCTTCGAGCGGGTCCACCTGGACACGACGATGGCGTTCACCGACTTCTTCGAGCGCATGGCTCCCTTCCCGGCAGAGCTTCGTTCCCGGCTCGGCGACATGGGACACAAGGTCCTGCTCGGCTCGGACTTCCCCAACATCCCCTACGCCTACGCCCATCAGCTCGAGTCGCTCGAGCGGCTGGACCTGGGGGAGGACTGGCTGCGCCGCGTCTGCTGGGAGAACGCCGCGGCTCTCGTCGAGCGGCAGGCGTAGGCCCGGGGCGAAGGTCCTGCCCGGCGCGAAGGGTTCCGTCCCGGTGCGGACGTGGCCGTGTTCCTGTGTGCTCTCACGCGGGCGCAGCCAGTCGTTGGAAGCGCTCTTCGATGACGCTGGGAGCGCGGGCGGCAAGGGAGGCGACCTGCGCGCGCCGCGGGGCTGTCCAAGGCAGGTTGGGCGGCCGTGACGTGTAGCGGTGGCCCGTCGGCGTCCGCACGGTGGTGGACGTTCGAGGTCCGGCGCGGGAGGCCGTGGACTCCCACCCGACGGCCTCCTTGGCCTGGTTGCACGCTTCGCAGAGCCCTTGGCCGTTGTCGGCCGATGTCTCGCCACCCTCGGCGGCCCTCCGGACGTGGTCGATGTGCCGGATCGGGGCGTCGCACCAGGGAGTCCTGCACGCCTCGTCGCGGACGAAGAGGAAGCGACGCAACGCCTCCGGGAACTCTCGACGGCGCGACTCCATCGCGATCAGGTCACCCGTCCGAGGATGCGCATAGAGCCGGCGTACCCAGGCCCGGGCGCGGGTGGCCTCCGCGCCGGCGCGGAGGAGAGCGCGCCCTGTCGCGGCGGGTATCGGGCCGTGTCCGACGAGACGCGCCGGAGCGTCGTCGCCGCCCAGCAGCGTGGAGTCGGTCATCACGAGCTGGACCTCGACCGGGACGTCGGAGGCTTGGGCCTGTCCGGTCACCCGCTCCACGAACGTGTCCGCCATGATCTGGCCGCGGCTGCGCTGGTCGCCCGCCGCCCGGAGCGAGTCGGCGCGCTTGCTCAGAGCGGCATGCACGGCCACGCCCTGGGCGACCGGTAGGAGGCCGGTCACGTAGCTCATGGTGTCGGGCGCCGGACGGATCGAGATGCGGCGCTCAGCGTGGGCCCGGCGGGCACGCCGTACCGCTGCACCGGGGTCGAGCCGGTAGGCGAGCTGCTTGGCCTCGCGCTCGACACCGCGGTCGCCGAGGTGCTCGAGGCGATGGCCAAGGGCAGCGTCCACCTGCGCGCGGTGCTCTGCGCTCAGGGTGGCCGTCTCGCGCACGAGGATCGTGGCCCGCCACTCGCTGACCCGGCCCTGAGCGAGGGCGTCGAGCGTGTGCGGCATCTCGTGGACCAGTGCTCGCGCCAGGCCGAGGTGCCGCGAGCCCTTGCTGGGGGAGTCCCGTCGTGCGAGGGCAACCTGGCTCGCGACGCCCAGCCCCTGCTTGCGTGCCGGGACGCCCTGACGTGCCTGGTCGGCACGCTGCGAGGCGTCGAAGGCGACCGTGAGCCTGGCCTGAGCGGCAGCCGCTGCGCCCTTGAGCGACTCGAGCGCGCGCAGGAGGTCGATGCGCTCCGCGTCGGAGGCTGCCGACTCATGCTCGCCGAGGCGCTCGAGGAGCGAGGTCAGCTCCTGGGCTGTCGGCATCGGCACGGGTCAGCTCCTCTTGCGATGGTCGAACGTATGTTCGAAGTCTATCGACCCCTCAGATCCGGTCAAGAGGCATGAACCCGGCCTGTGGAGGGAATACAGGCTGCGTCGTGACGGTTGTAACGGCTACAGTGTTCGCACTGATTGACAACTCAAGAGGGGCTGATCGGTTTCGACTTGGGACGTTCGTTCCAGGGGAAGCGGGTCGAGAATCCAAGGTCATCTCGTAAACGTTCCTTGGAAACCAATAACTGCCAACAACCAGCGCAGTTCGTTCGCCCTCGCCGCCTGAGCGACTGGTGAACGGGTCGGACTGAGCGCCGCCTCCGGCTCAGAACCCGGCCTCATCTAGGAGGCTTGCTGGTGATCCCTGGCCACAGGGGGTCACCGGGACAATTTTGTGGCTGAGTCTGTCGGCAACGTGTCTGTGCGAGTGCCGGGACTGAGAAAACGTGATCACAGACTGCACCCGGAGAAGCCCTGGAGCAGCGCCGAAGGACGCGGGTTCGATTCCCGCCAGCTCCACGACGACCGATGACGAACGGCCGGACCCACGACCCGTGGGTCCGGCCGTTCGTCGTTCCTGGGCGGGAGGGCCCGCCCCTCAGCGGGTCAGCCCCCGACGTCGGGTATCTCGACGGTCAGATGGAGGGCCTGGGCTCGCAAAGGGGGAGGCCCTTCGTCCCCATGACGGGCGTGTTCTCCCACATGGTCAGAGCCGCTCGAGCAGCCAGGACGGGCCTTCGAAGCTCGCGCCGACGGCCTCGACGCGGGTCCGGAGACCGCGGTCGGCGGTGATGACGGTGACCTCGCGACCGGCGCTCACCTCGGCACCGGCCGTCGCGACGATCTCGTCGTCCCCGGAGCCGGGCGCGTGCAGGACCCGTACGCCGTGCTCGCACCCCTCGGGCATGCCGCCTCTCGCCGCGCCCTCGAGCACCAGGAAGACCTCGTCGAACGGCAGGTCGGCCTCGGCGACCTGGGCACCGATCCTCCGGGCCGCCCCTGCACGGTCCCGCCACCACCCGTCCGGGCGGCTGCCCATGACGTTGGCGACGTCGACGACCAGGACCTTCACGCGATCAGCGTAGGGGAGTGCTCCTGAGCTCCTGCGCGGCCGGGCGCGCCCTCCGCGGAGGGGTCCAGCTCCTTCGCCATGCCGAGCTCTCGGCGTACCCCGTCGAGCATGAGGTCCGACTCGCCTGTGAAGGCGAAGCCCGTACGCAGGTAGAGCGCGGCAGCGGCCTCGTTGCCCTCGGCGACGCAGAGCACGAACCGTGTCGCACCACGCGCGCGGGCCCAACGCTCCACCTCCGCGAGGAGTGCTTCGCCGAGCCCGCGACCCCGGGCCGACGGAGAGACCCACATCGACTTGAGCTCGACCTCTCCGGCGTTCTCCGCGGGCACGCCACCCGCCATTCCCGCCGGAGTGCCGTCGAGGAAGGCGACGACGTTGTGGGAGTCCGGGATCTCGAGCCGGGCTCGCCACCTGGGCTCCTGGTCCCCGTCGCCCTGCCAGTCCGCGAGCCCTGACCCGAAGGCGTCCGGCGCCTCCGCCAGGGCCTCGAGCCGGAGGGACCGCCAGAGCGGCCAGTCGTCGGAGGTCAGTACGCGCAGCGTGGTCACGGGCGTCAGCATGCCGGAGCCGTGCGTGTCCCCGCCACGGGTTTCAGGGTCCTGCTGCAGCTTTGTGCAGTCGCGCAGAGATGAGGCGCGGTTCCCGGGTGCTTCGTCCCGCGCGGGGACAAAGTAAAGAACACGCACGCCTCGCGACCAACGGGCGCACGGCCAGTACCCCAGGGGGACGCATGGCGACACCGATGACGCCCGACCAGCTCATCCTGCAGCTGCGGAAGTGGAACGTCACCTACCGCGAGGTCGACGGGTGGCGCCACCGCAAACGCGACGACGAGACGGGCCTGCGGTTCGGCCCGGTCCACGGATGCATGACCCACCACACCGGCGACGACGCCCCGGACTGGGTCGACCGCAGGGTCCTGCGGCAGGGGAGGACTGGGCTGCCGGGTCCGCTGGCGCACTTCGGGCTGAACGACGACGGGGTGGTGGACCTCATCGGGTGGGGGCGCGCCAACCACGCCGGCGGGGGCGACCCCGACGTACTCCGGGCGGTCGTCGCGGAGTCGTACACCCGCTACCCGCCGCCGCCCGACAAGCACGAGGGGGAGTACGGCGCCACCGACGGCAACGACCACTTCTACGGCTGCGAGACCTACTACTCCGGAGCCCATCGGATGACGCGGGACGCCTACCGGTCGCTGGTGAGGCTGTGGGCGGCCGTGTGCGACTTCCACGACTGGACCGCCAGGAGTGTGATCGGGCACAAGGAGTGGAGCGACTGGAAGGTCGATCCCGGTCATCTCGACATGGCGGTGCTGCGCCGGGACGTCCAGACCCTGCTCGACAGCGGCGAGCCACCGGAGGACTCTCCGCCGCCGCTGCCGGTCCACGTCGTGGCGGCGCTCCGGGCGAGCCGGGACTACCAGAGTGCGCTCGAGTCGATCAAGGCTCCCAAGGCCCAGGACGAGGTCGAGGAGATCGTCGCCGACGTGAAGCGGCAGCGTCGCCTGCTCCGGCACTTCCGGGAGCACTGACCCGGCGCGGTCAGCCGCCCCGCGCGTAGGTGCCCACCAGTCGGCCCTGTGCCGTCGCCGACGACTCGATGGCCTCCAGGGCGCGGTCCGTGTCGACCCCGTCGTCGAGCCCGGTCGGCTCCGACAGCGCGTAGAGGGTGAAGCGGCAGCGGTGGGTCCCGCTCGGCGGGCACGGCGGGACGTACGTCGGCTGCCCGGTCGAGCCTTTCGCCTGCACCGCATCGGACGGGATCCGGCCACTGTTCATCGAGGTGGTGTCGGCGGGCATGTCGAGGACGACCCAGTGCACGAACGAGCCGCCCGGCGCGTTGGGGTCGTCCACCACGAGCGCGACCGCCGCCGCGTCATCCGGCACGCCGCCCCAGGACAGCCCACTAGGTTGACCCCGTGGTCGAGAGCGAGGACTCCGGCGTCATCGACCCGACGTACGAGGTCGCGGACCTGGTGGAGCATGTGTCGGTCTGGCTTCCGGGTCGCCTCGAGGCCGACGACCTGGCTGGACTTCGAGCCCGCACGGGTGGACCGGCCGCTCGACTTGCTCTGAGGTCCCGTCGATCCACTAGGTTCCTCCGCATGGCTGAGACCGCCCACCTCGAGATGACTCGGACCGCCTACGACACCGTCGCCGCCGACTATGCCGAGCTGCTCACCGGCGAGCTGGACTCCAAGCCGCTGGACCGGGGGCTCCTCGCGGCCTTCGCGGACCTGGTCCGGCGGAAGGGCGGCCTGGTCGCTGACCTGGGCTGCGGGCCGGGCCGGATCACGGCGCA
Source organism: uncultured Actinomycetota bacterium (assembly GCA_963823965.1). Lineage (GTDB taxonomy): Bacteria > Actinomycetota > Actinomycetes > Propionibacteriales > Nocardioidaceae > Nocardioides_C. The sequence goes on from CAWGNO010000003.1 coordinate 226,038, forward strand.
CCTGGACTCTCTCGGAGTGACCGCGCTGGGACTCGACCTCTCGCCGGCGATGGTCGCGCAGGCGCAGGAGAGGTATCCGCACCTGCCGTTCGACGAGGGCAGGCTGCCTACCCTCGAGCTCGCCGACCGGTGCCTGGTCGGCGCGGTGGCGTGGTACTCGATCATCCACACGCCGACCGAGGAGCTGCCTGAGGTCGTGGCCGAGCTCCACCGGGTGCTGGCCCCTGGTGGCTACCTCCTGCTGGCGTTCCAGGCGGGGGAGAACCAGGAGCACAGGCGTGAGGAGGCCTACGGCCACCGCGTCACGCTGGTGAACTACCTCCACTCGCCCGACCACGTCGGGGAGCTGCTGGGCGAGGTCGGTCTGACGGTGGAGACCCGGGTGCTTCGCGAGCCGGACGACTCGGGCTTCGAGACAGTGAAGCAGGCCTACCTGCTGGCGCGGAAGGCCGGTTGATCCCTCACTCGCAGGCGTCGCCGTCCCCGTCGCCGTCGAGCCTCGGGTTGTAGCCGGGGTCGCCGCGGTGCAGCGGGGCGGCACCCGCCGCCCGGGCCTCGTCGCAGTTGGCGAACCCGGAGTCCGCCGACGAGTCGTCGCCCGTCGCGGAGCCCGACCCGTCGGGCGAGGCTGCCGGGTCGGAGAGCCGCAGCGGTGCGAGCACGGGTGCGCCCGAGTCGGGCACGCTCCGCTGGTCGGGGCAGGTGTCGAGGATCCCGGCCATCGCGTCCTTCTCGGCTGGGGTGACCCACAACCGGTACTTCGCCTTCACACCGACCTGGCGAGCGACGTAGGCGCAGCGGTACCGCTTGTTGCTGGGCAGCCAGGTCGCGGTGTCGCCGTCGCCCTTCTGCCGGTTGGCCGAGGCGTCGACCGAGAGAAGGTTCATCGGGTCGTTGGCGAGGGCGGCGCGCTTGCGGATGTCCCAGCGGAACGCGCCGGTTGCCCACGCGTTGCCAAGTGCCACGACGTGGTCGATGTCGACCAGGTTGCCGTCGCCCTTGACGAAGTGGATCCGCGTCGCGGTGTAGGGGTCGGCGAGGTCACCCGAGACGACGACGCAGTCGTGCGTGCCGGACTCGTAGGCGCGGTGGGTCAGGTCGCGGGTGAGCATGTCGTTGCGGGTGTCGCAACCGTTGCGGTCGGTGTCCAGCCAGGCTGCCCCGAAGCGGTCCCGGTCGTAGCCCGTCATGGGCGCCCGCCCCTTCACCGCCAGGCCGTCGAGCTGCTGGAGGGCCGTACCTCTGCTGCCCGCGGGGCCGTCGGCGAGAGTCTCCGGCGAGCCGCCGGCCTGCTCGGCCTGCGGGTCCGGAAGCGCAGGGAGCGCGCACCCGGCGAGCAGCAGAAGTGTGGCGAGCGTGGTCGGAAGTCGGCGGGATCGGCGGGTCACAGGCGCACACTCTGCCCCACGCGCACCAGGTCGACGCAAACCAAGGGGGCGGCGCCGTGGCGCCGCCCCCTCGTCCTCCTCTGTCAGACCACCCGGAGGCTCTTTGCCCAGGAGTCCCGGCCGAGGGTCCTCCTGTCGACGACGGTCACCGGCCGGAGGGTGCGCGGAGCGCGCGGCGCGGTCCGGACGGCCACCTTGATCTTGCGCGGGCCGATGAAGCGCACCGCCTTGACCGTGACGCCGGCGCCGCCGACGCTGACCGCGGTCTTGCGAGTGAACCCGGTTCCTCGGATCGGCACCCACGTGGTCCGGCCCCGCGCCACCGCGGCGCGCATCAGGGATCCGATCTTCGGTCCCCGCACGACCCGAAGGCAGCCGTCGCAGGACGCCGAGCCGCCGTCGCCGTTGACGACGCGGACCGTCCGGGCGCCGAGCGCTGCGCGGGAGGCGACGTTCACGCGGACGACGAGTGAGTCACTCGCGCGCCGGACGACACGGGCGCTGACCCCGCGACCGGTAGCGCGGACCTGGGTGCTGTTCTCGAACGAGCCGCTCAGCACGATCCGGGCTCCCCGGGCGCCCTGTCCGAGGACGGACCGGGAGAGGCTGTCGAGGGCGGGCTCGCTGGTGGGCGGGTCCACCGGCGGGTCCACGGGCGGGTCGACAGGGTCGGGGATGCCGCCGGTGAGGACCTGCGAGAAGGTCCGGACGGAGATGCCGGGCTGCCCCTCGACCCAGGTGAGGTACTGGTCGAGGACAGTCGCGTCGACCGGGCGGTACCCGCTCATGCAGGCTGCGTAGTTGGCCTGGCCCGAGAAGCAGACCATGTGGAAGAGCATGGGCAGCCAGCCGCCACCGTTGTTGTAGGCCGCCTCTGTCCCAGACTTGAGGGCTGCCAGGGTGATCGGTCCGTTGGTGGTGCTGCCGAGGATCCGCACCCGGTAGGGGCTGAGCGACGGCGGCACGACCTCGGCGAAGGCTGTCGCCCCCGCCTGCAGGCCGCCGGCCAGTCGGGCGGAGCTGTACCCGCAGCTCTGCACGACCTGGATCGCGGCGTCGTCGTAGGCGCCTTCCGGGTAGGCGAAGCTGGTGGGGGAGAACCCCTGCGCCATGAGTCGGGTGCGGTCGTCACAGATCTGCTGCGTCTTCTGCTCCGCGGTCAGGGTGCTGGTGGTTCCGCCGACGACCAGGTGGTCCAGCGTGTGGCCGCCGATCTCGTGCCCGGCACTCCCGAGCTCCTTCGCCCGTGCCCAGGTCATCGGGTCGGCGGGTCGGGTGGTCGCGCGCTTGTCGATCGAGCCCGAGTTCAGGTAGAAGGTCGCGTGGACCTTGTGACGCGCCAGCACGCCCGTCGCGACCTCGTACTGCGAGTTGAGCCCGTCGTCGAAGGTCAGCGAGACCGCTACCGGCCCCGTGGCGGCTTGGGCGGGCGCGACGTTGATGGTCACGGCTCCGGTGGCCGCCGCGACGAGTGCCACGCACACGCGTGAAGCACGGGTGATGAGCTGGTTCATGTTCCCCCCTGCCGGGCACCGAGAGGCCCGGGTGGCCTGTCTGTCTCCTTGATGGAAGCAGCGCGCAAGGAGGACGTCGTCGCCAAACTTGGCGATTAGTACGAAGCGGCCGACGGCGGATATCGCCGCTCATGCCGTCACACGGGGCCGCTACCTGCACAGGGCATGACATGACTCACCGCCCAGCGCGGCGGTCGAACGCCGGACTGGGCGGTGAGTCACGCTCGAGGCCAGGTGCCCGGTCGGGCTGCCTGGCTCACGTCGAAAGGGGACGCGGGCGGGGTGTCTCAGGCGGTCTCTGCGAGGGCCCGGACCACCTGCTCCATGTCGTTGCTCTCGCCGCGACGGTTCCACGGCATCTTGGACAGGAGCGTGCCCATGGCGCAGGTGTTGCTCAGCGCCGCGAAGACGAGTCCGCCGCCGACGCCGCCGGCCAGCCACTTGAACTTCGGAGCGGCCGTGCTGGCGAGGATGCTTCCGGCCACGAGCGAGCCGGCCACCAGGCGGACCTGACGCTCGAGCTCCCATGTCTCCCGGCCGCGGTTCACCGGTGCGCCGGAGGTCTCCCAGGCGACCATGCCGCCCTCGAGGACGCGGAGGCCGGGGCGGCCCACCTCGGCGAGGGCCTTCTCGGCCTGCTCGGCGCGGTTGCCTGAGCGGCACACGAGCACGACGTCCTCGTCGAGGTGGCGACGCAGCTCCTCGCGGTGCTCGCGCAGGTTGTCGAGCGGGACGTTGTAGGAACCCGGGATGTGCGCCGTCTCGAACTCGGCGGGGGTGCGGACGTCGAGGACGCGCGGGGCGTCGTCGCGTTGCATGCGCTCCTGCAGGGTCTGGACGTCGAGGCGGCGGGCCGCATTGAGGGTGCTTGTCATGTAAAGGTCATCTCTCCTGAGTCTGGGGAGCTGGCAGGGGTCTTCTTCCTAGGGTTCCCGGGTCTCGCCGTCGAAATCCCGGGCGCGGGGTCAGGTCGAGACGATCGGCAGCCCCGCCGGCGCGGCATTCTCCCCGAAGGAGTCGTCGACCGCGACCACGTGGTGCCCGCGGGCGGCGAGGATCGAGGCCACGACGCTTGCTCGGTAGCCACCCGCGCAGTGGATCCAGAGCTTCTTGCGGGGGATGTCGTCGATGTGGCTGAGGACCGCGTGGATCGGCACGTTGAGGGCGCCCTCCACGTGAGCCTCGTCGTGCTCCGAGCCGCGACGGACGTCGAGGACGACCAGGTCCTCGTCGCCGTGGCCGAGGGCCACCTTGAGGTCCTTGAAGGTCGCGACCGGGAAGCTGCCCAGCGCGGCCCCACCGGCCCACTCGTCGGGCTTCCCGGTGGCCATCGCGGCGGGCTTGCCCAGTCCGATGCGGACCATCTCCCGCTGGGCCTCGGCGACCTGCTCCGGGGACTCGCCGAGCAGGGTCACGGTGGCGTCGAAGGGCATGATCCAGCCGAGGTAGGTGATGAACTGGCCGTCCAGGCCGAAGTTCACGCTGCCCATCAGGTGGCCGGCGGCAAAGGCCTCGCGGGTGCGCAGGTCGACCACCCACTCGCCTGCCTCGATGCGTCGCCGCAGCTCGACCGGGTCGGCCACGGTCGGCTCGGAGAGGTCCGGTGCGCCCGGCCCGGCGGAGTTCGCGGGGCCCATGTGGGCGTAGTAGGCGGGCCACTCCTCGAGGCCGGCGAGGAGCTTCTCGACGTACTCCTCCTCGTCCTGGGTGAGGGCGGGGTTGGCGACCCGCTCCTGGCCGATCGTGCTGGAGAGGGCCTCGCTCTGCGTCGCGGAGCAGAAGCTGCCGAACCCGTGGGTCGGGTAGACCTCCGTGGCGTCCGGGAGCTCCTGCGCGAGGCGCCGGGCGGAGCGCCACTGTGCGTGGACCAGCGTGTCGGTGTGGTCGGGGCCGAGCAGGTCGGGGCGACCGGTCGAGCCGTAGAGGAGCGAGCCGCCGGTGAAGACGGCGACGGGCTCGCCGGCAGCCTCGAGGGCGTAGGACATGTGGGTGTGCGTGTGGCCGGGGGTGTGGATGGCGCGCACGCGCATCGAGTCGCCGATGGTGACGACGTCGCCGTCGTGGACGCCGACGCGCTCGAAGTCGACGGGGTCGTCGGCGTTGACGTGGTATGCCGCGCCGACCTCCTCCGCGAGGGCCAGGCCGCCGGTGACGTAGTCGTTGTGGATGTGCGTCTCGAAGACGTGGGTGATCCGGACCCCGGCGGCGTCGGCGACGGTGAGGACCCGGTCGTAGTCGCGCTGGGGGTCGACGACGAGGGCGATCTCGCCGTCGTGGGCGAGGTAGGTGCGGTCGCCGAGTCCGGGGGTGTCGATCGGGGTCACCGTGATCATGAGCGTTGCCTCCTGCAGTGGTCTTCAGGTCATACCCACGGGGGTATCAAGTCATCTACGGTAGGGATCAATGCTGCATACCCTCCAGGGTATTCCCGCGAGATTCAAATCCACGCATGCGACGCCCCTCGGAGCCGGAGGAACTACGCTCGCGGATGTGCCCGACTGCCTGTTCTGCCGCATCGTCGCGGGGGAGGTGCCGGCTCACGCCGTCCTCGAGACCGACGACCTCGTGGCCTTCCTCGACCACCGGCCGGTCTTCAAGGGCCACGTGCTGCTCGTCCCGCGAGAGCACGTCGTGACCCTCCCGGACCTGCCGGCGCCGCTCCGGGACCCGTTCCTGGCGGCCGGACAGCACCTCGCGGCGGCGATGGTCGCGGGGCTCGGGGCCCAGGGGTCGTTCGTGGCGATGAACAACACCGTCAGCCAGAGCGTGCCCCACCTGCACCTTCACGTGGTCCCGCGCACGAAGGGCGACGGCCTGCGCGGGTTCTTCTGGCCCCGGCACAAGTACTCCTCCGAGGACGAGATGCGGGAGTACGCCGGGCGGCTGGCGGCGGCGCTCGAGGACCAGCCCGCCGGAGGCGACTGACATGCGCTGGTGGAACGAGCAGGTCGTGCCCCGGGTCACCGACCGGCTCCTCGGAGCGGGGGAGATCCACAAGCTCCGCGCGCGCGTCTGCTCAGGCCTCGAGGGGGAGGTGCTCGAGATCGGCTTCGGGTCGGGGCTCAACGTCGAGCACTACCCGCCTCAGGTGGAGCGGGTCGACGCCGTGGAGCCCTCCGACGTCGCCTGGCACATCGCAGTCGCCAAGCACCTCGCTGCCCACAGCGCCCCCGTCGTACGCGCGGGCCTGGACGGGCAGGCGCTCGCGCTGCCGGACGAGTCCGTGGACGCCGCGCTCTCGACCTTCACCCTGTGCACCATCCCCCACGAGGACGTCGCGCTGGCGGAGGTCGCGCGGGTGCTGCGCCCCGGAGGTGTCTTCCACTTCCTGGAGCACGGGCTCGCGCCCGACCCGGGAGTCGCCCGCTGGCAGCACCGGATCACGCCGTTCCAGCGGCGGCTCGCCGCGGGCTGTCACCTCGACCGGCCGATCGCGGACGCGGTCGAGCGGAGCGGGCTGGTGGTGCAGGATCTCGACACCTTCTACCTGCCTGGCGTGAAGGTGTTCGGGCGCATCTACCTCGGGCGGGCCGTCAAGCCCTGAGTCGCCGGGATCAGCACGTGGGTTCGAGGTGTACGGCGAACGTAGCCCAGACGCACTTGCCGCCCAGCGGCTGGGGCTGCACCCCCCAGTCGTGGCTGAGAGCCTCGACCAGGTGCAGGCCGCGCCCACCCGTGGCGAGGGTGCGCCCGTCCCTCATGCTGGGACAGGTGTCGGACTCGTCGTGGACCTCGAGGACGAGGCGGTCGTCGTGCCGCGCGACGCGGACCTCGAACCAGGACTGCGCGTGCTTGACCGCGTTCGTGGCCAGCTCGCTCACGACGAGGGCGGCGGGGTCGACGAGATAGTCCAGGCCTTTCTCGCGAAGGCAGTTCACGACGAAGCGGCGGGCATCGGCGACGTGGTGCGGCGCCGGGGGCCAGTGCGTCTGGTGTGACCAGGTGACCGTGGAGAGCATGGGAATCGCTCCAGCATCTCGGAGTCCTGCCGGTCATTGCGGAGTCTGGACAACGGATCGGCTCTAAGCCCGAGTCATACCCGGCACCGAGCCCGCCAAACGGGTCGAGACCCGGCTTTCGGGCGTCTTTCGGTGCGCGGTTCCGGGTGCCCTGCGGATGCCTCGCGGACCCCCTCCCAAACCGGGCGAAGCGGTCGCTAGAGTGAGGCCACCGTCACGGTCCGCACGTCCGCGCCGATCCGGCGCCCAGGAGGAGATCCCGCATGAGTCGCTACGCCGGTCGCGTCGCCGTCGTCACCGGATCTGCCCGCGGCATCGGAGCCGCCACCGCGCAGCGGTTCGCCGAGGAAGGCGCAGCTGTGGCTGTCCTCGACCTGGACCAGGAGGCCGCAGCCTCGACCGCGGCCGGCCTCGGGGCCGAGCGGGCGATCGGGCTGGCCTGCGACGTCGCCGACGCCACCTCCGTCGAGGCCGCCGTGGCCTCGGTCGTCGAGCAGCTCGGCAAGATCGACATCCTGGTCAACAACGCCGGGGTGACTCGCGACAACCTGCTGTTCAAGATGACCGAGGACGACTGGGACATGGTCATGAACGTCCACCTGCGCGGCTCGTTCCTGATGAGCCGCGAGGTGCAGAAGCACATGGTCGCTGCCAAGTACGGCAAGATCCTCAACCTCTCGAGCGTGTCCGCGCTCGGCAACCGGGGCCAGGCCAACTACTCGGCGGCCAAGATGGGCCTCCAGGGGTTCACGCGGACCCTCGCCCTCGAGCTCGGTCCCTTCGGTGTCAACGTGAACGCCATCGCCCCGGGCTTCATCGTCACCGACATGACCGACGCCACCGCCCGCCGCGTGGGCGCTGAGCCGGAGGAGTACCGCAAGGCTGCTGCCGAGCGGAACCCGGTACGGCGCGTCGGCTACCCCGAGGACATCGCTGCCACGGCGGCCTTCCTCTGCAGCGACGAGGCGTCGTACATCACCGGGCAGACCGTCTACGTCGACGGTGGCGCCAAGATCTAGGCCGGTCTGGTCCGCGTCCGGCATTCGCCGAACGAGTTCCGGGGTCCGATTCGTCCGCTTTTCGGACGTCTGTGACGGGAATCTCAAGTACCACCGATCTGAGCGTGGAAAACGTCCCTGAGGCCACTTCCGGGCCACGTTTTCGGCGTCCGGCGTTTGGAAATACCGAGATCGGCCTGCTTATCCTCGAGCAGGTCTTGCTTGGTTGGCCCATATCGCCGCGCACCCAACGTCGGCGATCTGCGGAGCCAGGCACACGACCGCACAGCCAGACCGGATACGCCGAGTCCTACCCGCCGGTGCCTGGCCCGTCCCGAACCTAGATGACCCAGGGGTAGGAGTGGGGGACCCACATCGTCACGCGTCCCTCGGACGCTCGGGGTGAAGCCACCGGTCCGGTGGCCGAGCACCTTTCAGCTCGAACCCGACAGCTGACCTCACAGGCGTGGAAAGGGAACTCTTCATGTCTGCAATCCTTCGCGCGCGCTCTTTTGCTGCGCTCTCCGTCATGCTGGTCGCGGTGACCGTCGCGAGCATGTTCGCCGCCACCCCCTCCGCCGACGCCGCGACCCGCGGCAAGCGCGTCTCGCACGCGCTCGACATCGTCCGCAACCAGAAGGGCGACCCGTACAGGTACGGCGCCAGCGGACCGAACCGATTCGACTGCTCGGGCCTGATCTACTTCAGCTACCGCAAGGCCGGTTTCACCCATGTCCCGCGTACGTCGAGCCAGCAGGCTCGCTTCGCTGACCGCATCAAGCGCAAGAACATGCGCAAGGGCGACCTGATGTTCTTCTACGGCAGCAGCGGCGTGTACCACGTCGCGGTCTTCGCCGGCTGGAGGAACGGCCACCGCGTGATGATCCACGCCCCCTCCAGCGGCAAGCGGGTCCACCGGGCACGTCCCTGGACCAACAGGTGGTACGCCGGCACCCTGCGCTGACCCGCCTCCTCCTCTGTCCGCCGACGCAGGGCCGGTCTGGTCCGGATCCGGCCCTGCGTCACACTTGTCTCCATGGTTGGAAAGATCCCCGTGCGTCCTGTATCCCGAAGCCGGCGTTCCGGCGTCCGCCAGGTCCTGTCCCTCGCCTCGTTCCTGATGGCCGGCTCGCTGGCGCTGACCGCTTGCGGCGGTGGCGACGAGCCGGAGGCGGAGGCCTCGGGCTCCCCGGACGCCCAGAGCACAGCGGCCGGCTCGACCCTCTCGGGACAGTGGCCGCTCACCGGACTTCCGGCAAGCGGCCAGGCCCCCCAGCACCCGGTGATGATCGTCAAGATCGACAACACTGGCAGCAGCAACCCCCAGGTGGGGCTCAGCAAGGCCGACCTGATCACCGAGGAGCTCGTCGAGGGCGGCTCCACCCGGCTCGCCGTCTTCTACTACTCGCACGTGCCCGGCCGGGTCGGCCCGGTGCGGTCGATGCGTGCGACGGACATCGGCGTCGTGAAGCCTGCTCATGCGGTCCTCGTCGCCAGCGGGGGAGCGCCGGTCACCGTCCGTCGTCTCCACTCCGCGGGGATCAAGGTGGTCAGCGAGGGCGGCCCCGGCTACGCCCGCGACAGCGGCCGCAGTGCGCCGTACAACCTGTTCATGAACCTGCCCACGCTCGCGAAGACGCTCAAGTCGGCGAACCCGCCCGACAACTACTTCGCGTGGGGCGACGAGAGCGAGTTCCCGAAGGGCCAGAAGGCCCGGAGCATCTCCGCCACCTTCTCGGGCGGGCACACCACCAACTGGAAGTACCAGCAAGGGCCACTACGTCAACCTCAACACCGAGGCGGCGAAGGGCGACGAGTTCCGTCCCGACACGGTGCTCGTGCTCCGGGTGAAGGTCGGCGACGCCGGTTACAAGGACCCGGCCGGCAACCCGGTGCCTGAGACCAAGTTCACCGGCACCGGTCAGGCGCTGGTCTTCCACAACGGCTCCGTCGTGCGCGGGACCTGGTCCAAGAAGGGGCTCGACTCGGGTGTCGAGCTCAGCACCAAGAGCGGGGATCTCGCGCTGCCCCCGGGCAAGGTCTGGATGGAGCTCGTCCCCGTCAACGGTGGCGGGGTCACGTTCGGCAAGTGACCGACGAAGGACGCGTGACCCGACGACGGTGACGCGGACCAGCCTCGTGAGGAGGGCGCCGGCTCAGCCGGCGTCCTCCTCTGTCGTCTCCGGGGTCCCGCCCGGGAGGTCCTCGGGTCGTGGGAGCTGCTGCCCCGACTCCGCCTGCTGGCGCAGGCCGGCCAGGATGAAGGCGATGGTGGCCTCGACCTCGGCGCTGGCCCGCTTGGTGTCCTCCGCGGAGGAGACGGCCGCGCCGGCGGCCGACATGGCGCCGAAGAAGACCCGGCTGAAGGTCTCCACCATGCTCGGCTCGAGGTCGTAGGAGGCGAGCACGGACGAGACGATCTCCTGCACGATGCCGAAGGTGGAGCGCTCCTCCTGCTCGCGGTAGCGCTCGTAGCCGAGCACGACCGGGCCCTCCTGGATCACGACGCGGCTGTAGGCGGGCTGCTGGACGATGTCGAGGAACTCGCGCAGGCCGACGACGGCCTTGTCCCACGGGTCCTTGGTGGTGCGGACGGCCTGGCCGATGGTCGCACTGGCATCGGCCTCGACCCGCTCGAAGACCGCCTCGAAGAGCGCCTGCTTGCCGCTGAAGTGGTGGTAGAGCGCGCCCTTGGTGACCTGGGCCCCGGCCACGATGGCGTCCAGGCTGGTCCCGGCGTACCCCTGCTCGGTGAACAGAGCGGTGGCCACGTCGACCAGGGCGCGCTTGGTGGAGGCGGAGTACTGCTGGCGCCGCGATGCGCCGGAAACCTTGCGGAGGACCTTGGTCATCCTCCGAGCATATGTCCGCGCACCCCGTGTCCCGTGCACCTCGTCCGGTCACAGCGGCCGGGACGGGTCTCTGTGCCGCACGTCACCGGACAAATCCCGGATGCGACGTTTGGGGCTTCCCAAACCGGGGGTATCTTGCATACCGTTGGTACGTACCAACGGTATGGAGAGAAAGGATGACCCCATGACCTGGGACGCTTTCCACCGCCGCAGTGAGGTACTGCGACACGTCCTCGAGCACGCCGACGTGCACCGTGACGGCGTCCTCCCGATGGACCTGCCCGGAGTCGCAGAGACCTTCGGTGACGAGCTCAGCCTGCTCGGCGCCCTTCAGCTTCGCTGGCACACCCGACTCGCCGGAAGCATCGAGCGCGAGCTCACCGGCCGTCCGCACGACCTCGAGTACGCCGTGATGTCGGGCTGGCGCAAGGCCGCCACCGACCTGGCCGGCGTCCGCGCCATCATCGACGCCTACACCGAGGCACCCACCTCGGAGGACATGGCCCGGATGCTCGACACGGCCCATCGCAAGGACTGGACGCACCTCGCGGCCATGGCCGGCAAGGCCAGCCCCTCCGACGCTCACGCGGCGGACGTGGGGCAGGCCCTGGAGCAGAAGGCACGCGCTGCCTACCGCCCCACCGCCCGGCCGGTCGTCGGGCGTCGTCGCGCGGTGACCCCCCGACAGTCCCTCCTCGAGCGCGTCAAGGCCCACCTGGCGGCCTGACGCCCTCCCCAGCAGCCCCGGCTGCGGCGCCACCCAGCGGACTCCCTCCGCAACCCCTCCCCGTGCGCCGCGGCCGGGGCTCGTCACGTCCGGAGGGTGGGTCGGCATGACACCATATGGGCGTGGCATCTACACCGAGCATCTCCTACTCGATCACCGTCCGCCTCGAGCTCCCCGCCGGAGGCACGGCGACCAGTGAGCTGACCGCGACCGTCGAGCGCAACGGCGGACTCGTCACCGCTCTGGACGTCACCGCCTCGGGACACGACAAGCTCACCATCGACGTCACGTGCGCCGCCTCCGACACCTCCCACGCCGGTGAGATCGTCGAGGCTCTGAGGGCCCTCGAGGGCGTCGTGGTGCACAAGGTCTCCGACCGGACCTTCCTGATGCACCTGGGCGGCACCATCGAGATGACCCCCAAGCACCCCATCCGCAACCGTGACGACCTCTCCATGGTCTACACGCCGGGGGTGGCCAGGGTCTGCGAGGCCATCGCGCAGAACCCGGAGGACGCCCGCCGGCTGACGGTCAAGCGCAACGCCGTCGCCGTCGTCACCGACGGGTCGGCGGTGCTGGGCCTGGGCAACATCGGCCCCGCGGCTGCCCTGCCGGTGATGGAGGGCAAGTCGGCGCTGTTCAAGCGCTTCGGCGGCATCGACGCCTGGCCGCTGTGCCTCGACACCCAGGACCCCGACCAGATCGTGGAGATCGTGCGGTCCATCGCGCCCGGCTTCGCCGGGATCAACCTGGAGGACATCTCGGCGCCGCGCTGCTTCGAGGTCGAGGCGCGCCTGCGCGAGATCCTGGACATCCCGGTCTTCCACGACGACCAGCACGGCACCGCGATCGTCGTCCTCGCCGCCCTGAAGAACGCCCTGCGCGTGGTGGGCAAGAAGATGTCCGAGGTCCGCGTGGTCATGTCCGGCGCCGGCGCCGCCGGCAGCGCGATCCTGCGGGTGCTGCTCGAGGCGGGGGCCTCCGACGTGGTCGTCGCCGACGTGGAGGGCGTGATCCACCGCGACCGCCCCGACCTGCACCACTCCCTGCGCTGGCTCGCCGAGGCGACCAACCGGAGCAACGTCACCGGCACCCTCCGCGACGCGCTCGTCGACGCCGACGTCTTCATCGGCGTCTCCGCGCCGAACATCCTCGACGGCGACGACATCGAGACCATGGCCGAGGGCTCGATCGTCTTCGCGCTGGCGAACCCGGTGCCCGAGGTGGACCCCGCCGAGGCGCGCCGCCACGCTGCCGTCGTGGCGACCGGCCGCTCGGACTACCCCAACCAGATCAACAACGTGCTGGCGTTCCCGGGGGTCTTCCGCGGGCTGCTCGACGCCTCGGCGAAGGGCATCGACAACAGCATCCTCGTGGCCGCGGCCGAGGCGGTGGCGGGTGCCGTCAGCGAGGACGAGCTCAACGCCGACTACATCATCCCGAGCGTGTTCCACCCCGACGTGCACAAGTCGGTCGCCTCGGCCGTCCGTCACGCCTCGGAGGAGGCGCAGCTCGCGTCGAAGGGGACCGCGGCAGTCACGGCGGAGGGGCGCGATGGCTGAACCGGGCGACACGAGGCCGGACGACCTGGCGCTCCAGGCCGGCCGGCTCCTCGTCGCCACACCCCGCCTGGCCGACCCGAACTTCGAGCGCACCGTCGTCCTTGTCCTCGACCACGACGAGAGCGGCACGCTGGGCGTCGTCCTGAACCGCCCCTCGCCGGTCCCGGTCGGGGACATCCTCGAAGGTTGGCAGGAGCTCGTCGCCGAGCCAGGGGTCCTCTTCCACGGCGGCCCCGTCGGGACCGACTCCGCGCTCGCGGTCGCGGCGATCCCGGGCGGCAACGACCCCGAGGACGACCCGGTGGGCTTCCGGCGGCTCTTCGACGCCACCGGCATCATCGACCTCGACACCCCCACCGAGCTCCTGGACGCCGCCATCTCGGGGATGCGCATCTTCGCCGGGTACGCCGGGTGGGCGGACGGCCAGCTCGCCGCCGAGATCGACGAGGGGTCCTGGTACGTCGTACCCCGCGAGGCCGGTGACGTCTTCGGCGCGAGTCCCGACGCGCTCTGGTCCCAGGTGCTCCGGCGGCAGCCCGGCGAGCTCGCCTGGGTCTCGACCAGGCCCGACGACCCGAGCATGAACTGACCCGGGTCTCCCGGACGGCCGTTAGACTAGGGCGCTGTGAGTACCCAGATGAGCCCCGGTTCCCAGACCATCGAGCAGCAGCAGACGGTCCCGACCGACTCGGGGGACCACGAGCGCTTCTCGCACTACGTGCCGAAGGACAAGCTCACCGAGGCGATGGTCATGGGCACGCCCGTGGTCGCGCTCTGCGGCAAGATCTGGGTGCCCAGCCGCGACCCGGAGAAGTACCCGGTCTGCCCGGAGTGCAAGGAGGCCTGGGAGGAGATGAGCGAAGACGACGGGGAGGAGTGACCTCCCTCCGCTCTCGCTCCCGCACCGCACCGCTCGCCCCCTCTCGGAAGGACGTTCGTGGCTGCCGCGAACCGTGCAGACAACCTCGACGCCGACAGCACTGCTGAGGCGATCCCCGCCCCGCTTCCCGACCTCCCTCCCGCCTATCCGGCGCGGGCGGCCTGGGGCACCGCGACCAAGCTGCGTGCCTGGCAGCAGGCGGCGATCGAGCAGTACTTCACCAGCAACCCGCGCGACTTCCTCGCCGTCGCGACGCCCGGCGCCGGAAAGACGACCTTCGCGCTGACCGTCGCCGCCGAGCTCCTCTCGCGCCGTGTCGTCGAGCGGGTCACCGTCGTCGCCCCGACCGAGCACCTCAAGACCCAGTGGGCCGAGGCCGCCGCCCGGGTCGGCATCCCGATCGACCCGTCGTACTCCGGCAAGAAGGGGCCCACGAGCAAGGACTTCGTCGGCGTCGCCGTGACGTACGCCGGCGTGGCCAGCAACCCTCTGGCGCACCGCATCCGCGTGGAGCGCTTCAAGACCCTGGTGATCCTGGATGAGATCCACCACGCCGGCGACGCCCTCTCGTGGGGCGAGGCGGTGCGCGAGGCGTTCCAGCCCGCGACCCGCCGGCTCGCGCTGACGGGTACGCCGTTCCGCTCGGACATCAACCCGATCCCGTTCGTGACCTACGCGCCCGACACCGACGGTGTCGACAAGTCCGTCGCGGACTACACCTACGGCTACGCCCACGCGCTCGCCGACCACGTCGTCCGGCCGGTGCTCTTCATGGCCTACAGCGGTGAGATGCAGTGGCGCACGCGGGCCGGTGACGAGGTCGCCGCCCGGTTGGGTGAGCCGCTGACCAAGGACATGACGGCGCAGGCGCTGCGCACCGCCCTGGACCCCAAGGGATCGTGGATGCCCGCGGTGCTCCAGGCGGCCGACCGTCGCCTGGAGGAGGTACGCCGCCACGTCCCGGACGCCGGGGGGCTCGTGATCGCCTCCGACCAGGACTCGGCGCGCGCCTACGCCGCCCTCCTCAAGGCGATCACCGGGACCCGTCCGGTCGTGGTGCTCTCCGACGAGAAGGAGGCCTCCAAGCGGATCGCGAAGTTCGCGGAGGGCGACGACCGCTGGATGGTCGCGGTCCGGATGGTCTCCGAGGGCGTGGACGTTCCTCGCCTGGCGGTGGGCGTCTACGCCACGACGGTCTCCACGCCGCTGTTCTTCGCCCAGGCGATCGGTCGCTTCGTGCGTGCGCGCAAGCGGGGCGAGACGGCGTCGGTGTTCCTGCCGTCGGTGAACAACCTGCTCGGCTTCGCCTCCGAGATGGAGGTGCAGCGCGACCACGTGCTCCAGCGCAAGGTCGACGACGAGGGCGACATCTTCGCCGCCGAGGAGGACCTGCTCAACCAGGCGCAGGCCTCGGAGGCGGCGAGCGCCGAGGAGCTGGGCTCGTGGGAGGCCATGGGCTCCCAGGCCACCTTCGACCGCGTGCTGTACGACGGCGGCGAGTTCGGCCACTCGGGCGAGGTGCACGTCGGCTCGGAGGAGGAGATGGACTTCCTCGGCATCCCCGGCCTCCTGGAGCCGGACCAGGTGCGCGACCTGCTGCACCAGCGCCAGAGCGAACGCGCGAAGCGCCAGCGGGCCACGACCTCCACCCCGGAGGACGTGACGCGCGACGTGTCCACGCACGAGCAGCTCGCCGTGCTGCGCCGCGAGCTCAACGGCCTGGTGGCGGCCTGGAACCACCGCACCGGTCAGCCCCACGGGGTGACCCACGCGGCCCTGCGCCGCGAGTGCGGGGGGCCGGCCGCGGCGGTGGCCACGGCCGACCAGCTCGGCAAGCGGATCGACCGCATCCGTGACTGGGCCGCGCGCCGCACCTCCTGAGACGAGGCAGCGGGACGCAGGCAGGACTACGCTGCTCACCATGCCGGCCGAGACCTCCCAGACCCTCGACCGTGGCCTGCGCGTCCTGGCCGAGCTGGCGAACCACCCGCAGGGCCTCACCGTGACCGAGCTCGCGACGGCCGTCGGGGTCAATCGCACGGTGGTCTACCGCCTGGTGACGACACTGGAGCAGCACCGTCTGGCGCGGCGTGACGCCGCCGGCCGCCTGCACGTCGGGCTCGGCGTGCTGGGCCTGGCGCGCGGGCTGCACCCGGTGCTGCGCGAGGTGGCGACCCCGGTGCTGAGGGCGCTCGCCGAGGATCTCGGGGCGACCGCCCACCTGACCGTCATCGACGGCGCCGAGGCGCTGGCCATCGCGGTGGTGGAGCCGACGTGGACCGACTACCACGTGGCCTACCGCGTCGGGGCGCGTCACCGGCTGGACCAGGGCGCGGCGGGGCGCGCGATCCTTCTGGGACGCGACCCCGGCTCGACCGAGCGCGGTGACCGCTACGTGTTCACCACGGGGGAGCTCCAGCCGGGCGCTCGCGGGCTCGCCTCGCCCGTGCTGGGCGTCGACGGACTCGAGGCCTCGGTGGGCGTGGTCACGATGGGGGACCTCGACGAGGGTGTCGCGGGGCTGCGCGTGGCGGCCGCCGCCGAGCAGATCGCCGGCGAGCTGGGCTGATTGCCGGACCGGGACCGGACCGGCGGACAGGTCCGCGGAGCTGGCCGCTAGACGGGTCGTGGGACTGGACCGGTAGACAGGTCGGGGGACCGGGTGGCGGCCGACGATGAGTTCTGTCGGTGGTCTGGGTCAGTGTGGTCACAGCGTCCAGAGCAAGGAGACCGACCATGACGACGCGCCTCAACCCCTACCTCGGCTTCCGGGACAACGCCCGCGCGGCGATGGAGTTCTACCACTCCGTGTTCGGCGGGGAGCTCAACCTGAGCACCTTCGCCGAGTTCCAGGCCAGCGACGACCCGGCCGAGACGGACAAGATCATGCACTCGACGCTGGAGACCCCGGGCGGGCTGGTGCTGATGGCCAGTGACACGCCCAACAGCATGGGGTACAACCCCGGCGACAACTACTCGATCTCGCTCAGCGGCGAGGACGAAGGGGAGCTGCGGGGCTACTGGGACAAGCTGGTCGGGGGAGGTCAGGTGGCCATGCCGCTGGAGAAGGCGCCCTGGGGGGACGTGTTCGGCATGTGCACCGACAAGTTCGGGGTCAGCTGGCTGGTCAACATCGCGGGAGCCGGTGGCGAGTCCTGACGCTGCGGGGTGGCGGACCCGGTCACCGGCCGGGGCTCACGGCCTTCCGGTGACCGCCCAAGCGGCGACCTCCAGGTCGAACGGCGCGGAGGGAAGCCGTTCGGCGCACCGGTCGCGCAGCGCCGCCAGTCGCTCTGTGGTGAGCCCGGCGACGTAGCCCCCTGCCGGGCCGACTCCGAGCGTGAACGGCTCCCACCACGACTCGAAGGACGGGAACGACGCGCGGACGGTCAGGCGTGCGGAGCGGAGGTCCTGCAGCCCGGCACGGGCGGCGAGGTCCTCCAGGTCGCCCTCGGTCGAGCCCGGGAGACGCGCCTCCCCGGTGACTGCCGGATCGACGTCGTGTGCCGCGCGCCAGAACTCCGAGAGCGGGCCGGTGCCGCCTCCGTGGTCCCACACGCAGGCAGCCACCAGGCCACCCGGTCGCGTGACCCTGGCCATCTCGCGCAGCCCGGTGACCGGGTCGGCCATGAAGTGCACGACGAGCTGGGCGAGGGTCACGTCGAAGGCGGCGTCCGGAAGGGGCAGCAGCTCCGCCGTTGCGCGGTGCACGGCGACCCCGGCAAGCCGCTCCCGGACAGCGGCCACGAACGGTTCGCTCGGGTCGACCGCGACAACCGCGTCCGTCCCGAGCCGCTCGACGAGCACCTCGGTCAGCGCGCCCGGTCCACACCCCACGTCGAGGGCGTGCTGCCCGGGGCGGACGGCGGCCAGGTCGGCGAACGGCGCGGAGAGTGGCGTCGAGAAGCGCCCCATGAACCGGTCGTAGGACTCGGCGGCGACGTCGAAGCTCACGCGTGAACGGTAGGACGCCGACGCTCAGGCGTCCAGGAGCGGCAGCACGCGGAAGGGCACTTGACGGGCCAGGGCGATCACGGTGGAGGAGCGGACGATCCCCGGGTCGGCCAGGACCGCGTCGATCACCCGCTGGAGGTCCGCGTTGGAGTGGGCCACGACCCGCGCCCACATGTCGCCGGCGCCGGTGATCGTGTAGGCCTCCAGCACCTCCGGGATCGTGGCGAGGTGGGTGGCGACCGCCTCGTGGCCGCCCTGCCCGCCCGCACCGCGCTCGGTGGTCGACTGCCGGATCTCCAGGGTGAGGAACGCCGTCACCGGGTAGCCGAGCGCGTCCGGGTCCAGCTCGGGGCCCCAGCCCGCGATGACACCCGTCTTCGAGAGCTTGTCCAGCCGCGCCTGCACCGTGCCGCGGGCCACCCCGAGCCGCCGCGACGCCTCCAGGACGCCGATCCGCGGCTCGTCGGCGAACAGACGGAGCAAAGTGGCGTCCAATGCGTCCATTTGGGCTCTCTCTACTGGTCAGATTGCACAGCGTTCGCAGCAACTGTTGCACATAATGTCGATGCCGACCATGCTTCGGACCATGACTGCGACCTCGGATCCGAAGACCGCACTGACCCCCGACGAGCTGAGGGCCGACCTCTCCCTCGAGCAGCTCCAGCAGCTCGTCGGCCTCGTCGAGTACGACGCCAGCTCCGACCCGTTCCCGGTGACCGCCATGGACGCGGTCGTGTTCGTGGTCGGCAACGCCACCCAGACCGCGACCTTCTACCAGCTCGCGCTCGGGATGGACCTCGAGGCGTACCGCGGCCCGGAGACCGGTCACCGCGACTCGAAGAGCTACGTCCTGCGCTCCGGGTCGGCCCGCTTCGTCTTCACCGGCGGCGTCACCCCGGACAGCCCGCTGCTCGACCACCACCGCAAGCACGGCGACGGCGTGGTCGACCTCGCTCTCGAGGTGCCCGACGTCGACAAGTGCATCGAGCACGCCCGTGCCATGGGCGCGACTGTCCTCGAGGAGCCCCACGACGTCAGCGACGAGCACGGGACCGTGCGCACGGCGGCGATCGCGACGTACGGCGAGACGCGGCACACGCTCGTGGACCGCTCGAAGTACGACGGCCCGTACCTTCCCGGCTACGTCGCCCGCGAGACCCGCGTGAGCCGGGCCGAGGGCCACCCACGCCGGCTCTTCCAGGCCATCGACCACTGCGTGGGCAACGTCGAGCTCGGGCGCATGGACGAGTGGGTGTCGTTCTACAACAAGGTCATGGGCTTCACGAACATGGCCGAGTTCATCGGCGACGACATCGCCACCGACTACTCCGCGCTCATGTCGAAGGTCGTCGCCAGCGGCAACCACCGGGTGAAGTTCCCCCTCAACGAGCCGGCGATCGCGAAGAAGAAGTCGCAGATCGACGAGTACCTCGAGTTCTACGAGGGTGCCGGCTGCCAGCACATCGCGCTCGCCACCAACGACATCCTGCGCACGGTCGACATCCTGCGCGACAACGGCATCGAGTTCCTGGCCACGCCGGACTCCTACTACGACGACCCCGAGCTGCGTGAGCGCATCGGCAACGTCCGCGTGCCGATCGAGGAGCTGAAGAAGCGCAAGATCCTCGTGGACCGCGACGAGGACGGCTACCTGCTGCAGATCTTCACCAAGCCGATCGGTGACCGCCCGACCGTCTTCTACGAGTTCATCGAGCGGCACGGCTCCCTGGGCTTCGGCAAGGGGAACTTCAAGGCCCTCTTCGAGGCCATCGAGCGTGAGCAGGAGGCTCGCGGGAACCTCTGAGCCTCGGACGCCGGCTCCTGCGCCGGCGCAGCGGCAACGAGACGCCCCCGCGCAGCAGTGGCTGCGCGCGGGGCGTCTCGTGCTTCGGGGGGTGGGGCTGGGGAGGCGGCCCGGACCGGTGGGTGCGGACTCAGCCGTACCGGGCGACGAAGTTCGCGAGGATGCGGGGAGGTGCGGTCACGTTCGTCCCGTTGAGCTGGGCGACGAGCTGGTCGACCTCGTGGGGCGGGAAGTAGCCGTAGTGCCGGTAGACGTGCACCCGGGTGATGATCCCGGCGCGGTCGAGCTCGGGGTGGAACTGCGTCGCGTAGAGGTTCTGCCTGACCCGGAACATCTGCACCGGGCAGGTCGCCGAGCCTGCGAGCAGGGTCGCGCCCCGCGGGAGGACGGACAGTGCCTCCTTGTGGCCGACGTAGGCGTCGAAGACCTCGGGCATCCCGGCGAGCAGGGGATCGGCGATGCCCTCGGCGGTCAGCTTCACGGACACGGAGCTCACGGGCTCGGAGTGCACGCGGTCGACGACCCCACCCTGGTGGACCCCGAGCGTCCCGACGCCGTAGCAGGCGCCCAGGAACGGGAAGTCGCGCGCGACGATCTCGTCGAGCAGGGCGGCGATCTCGGTTTCCACGCGATGCTGGACGGCGGACTTCACCTCGGGCGGGTCGCTGGAGTTGAAGGGCCCGCCGCCCAGGAGGACCCCGGCGTACGCGTCGAGGTCGACCGGGGGCAGCGGACCCGCCTCCATCCGGACGCGGACCAGGTGCTCGGGCGACAGCCCGGTCTCACGCAGGAACGCGACGTACTCGTCGTCCGCAGCGAGGTCCTCGGCACGCGAGGACAGCAGCAGGAACGGCTTCACGTACCGATGGTAGGGCGGCCGCCGGGTCAGAGCACCTTGGAGAGGAAGTCCTGGGTCCGCTTGTGCTGCGGGTTGGCGAGCACCTCGGTCGGGTCGCCCTCCTCGACGATGACGCCGTCGTCCATGAAGACCAGCTTGTCGCCGACCTCGCGGGCGAAGCCCATCTCGTGGGTGACCACCATCATGGTCATGCCCTCGGTGGCCAGGCCGCGCATGACCTCCAGGACGTCCCCGACGAGCTCGGGGTCGAGCGCGCTGGTGGGCTCGTCGAAGAGCATCATGTCCGGGTCCATCGACAGCGCGCGGGCGATCGCCACGCGCTGCTGCTGGCCGCCGGACAGGTGCGCGGGGTAGGCGCTCTCGCGGTCGCCCAGGCCCACCTTCTCGAGGTTGCGCCGGGCGATCTCCATCGCCTCCGACTTGCCGCGCCTCTTCACCCGGCGCTGGGCGAGGATCAGGTTGCCCATCACGGTCAGGTGCGGGAACAGGTTGAACTGCTGGAACACCATCCCGATCCGGGAGCGGACGCCGTCGAGGTCGACCTCCGGGTCGCAGATGTCGACCCCTTCGACGAGGATGGTGCCGCCGTTCGGCTCCTCCAGCCTGTTCACGCACCGCAGCAACGTGGACTTGCCGGAGCCCGACGGCCCGATGACACAGACCACGTCGCCGTGGCCCACGTGGAAGTCGATGCCCTTGAGCACCTCGTTCTCGCCGAAGTACTTGTGCAGGTCGCGTACGTCGATCGCGGCGCCCTTGCGCTCGCCCTCGGTTGCAACAGTGGCGCGCTCGGTCACAGAGCTCACCGTCCTCTCGCGCCGCGGCGCTCCATGTAGGCCACCAGACGGGTCAGCGGCAACGTGATGATGAGGTAGAACACTGCGGCCATCAGCAGCGGCGTGGCGTTCTGGGTGTCGATGAGTCCGTCACGGGCGAACGTGGTGAGCTCGCGCTCGCTCGCCGCCATGCCGATCACGAACAGCAGCGAGGTGTCCTTGATCAGGATCACCAGCTCGTTCGTCAGGGGCGGGATGACGATGCGGATGGCCTGGGGGAGGACCACCGAGGTGGTTGTCCAGGCGCCGCTCATGCCCAGAGACCGGGCGGCCTCCGCCTGCCCCTTCGGGACTGCCTGGATGCCTGCCCTGATGGTCTCGGCCATGTAGGCGGCCGAGACCACGATGAGTGCCAGCAGGCCGGCCCCGATCGTCCCGCCCGGCGGTCGCCAGCCGAAGGCGATGGGCACGGCCAGGCCGAACGTGATGATGACGATGATCGCAGGCAGGCCGCGGAAGAACTCGATGTAGCCCGTGGCGAGCCAGCGGTACGGGCCCACCGTGGAGAGCTTCATCAAGGCCAGCCCGAGGGCCAGCACCAGCCCGCCGGAGAACGCGATCAGCGTGTAGATGATCGTGTTCTTCGCGGCGACGGTGAGGATCTCGGGCCAGAGGCTCTTGATGATCTCGGTGTCGAAGAAGTTGTCCTTGATCGCGGTCCAGTCGGCCGCGAAGAACAGCGCGACGATCACGATGACGAAGAGTGCGTAGAGCGCTCCCCGGTTGACCTTGGTGCGGGTCGTCCGCTTCACAGGCCACCCCCTGTCTGTCGGTGTCGGGTGGTCCGGGTCAGCTGCCGTCGGTCGAGAAGTACTTGTTGTACAGCTCGTCGTAGGTGCCGTTGTCGCGGAGCTCCTGCAGCTGCTCGTTGACCGCCTTCAGCAGGTCCTCGGAGCCTTCCTCGCGGACCGCGAAGCCGTACTGCTCACCGGTGTCGTACTGCTCGGTGATCTCGTACTTGCCGTCCGTGGTGTGCGTGAGGTTCACCGGGAGGTCCTGGAGCAGCGCGTCGACCTGCTTGGCCTGGATGGCCGGGTACATCTCACCGTCGCTCGGGAAGCTGATGATGTCCGTGCCGTCGGGTGCGTTCTTCTCGGTGTAGGCCTTCCCGGTGGTGCCCGCCTGGACGCCGACCTTCTTGCCCGCGAGGTCGTCGATGCTCTTGATGTCCGAGCCGGTGGGCACGAGCAGCGACTGCTTGGAGTCGTAGTACGGGTCGGTGAAGTCGATGTTCTTCTCGCGCTCGTCGGTGATCGTCATCGCCGCGGCCACGATGTCGCACGAGCTGGAGTTGAGCGCCAGACCGCTCTGCAGTGACTCGAAGCCGGAGTTCTTGAGCTCGACCTCGAGGTCGAGCCCCTTGGCGATCGCGTTCATCAGGTCGCCGTCGAAGCCGGTGTACTGGTTGCCCTCACGCTCGTCGAACGGCGGGTAGGGGACTTCGGAGCAGACGGTCAGCGTCCCGGACTGGAGCAGCCCGAGGTCGCCCGAGCCGGAGCTGGAGCCGGAGTCGTTGCCGCCCCCACAGGCGGCCAGGCTCGCCGCGAGCAGCAGAGCGCCGGTTGCGTACATGATCTTGAGGCCGCGGTTTCTCATATGGGCACACTAGCCTGCTCGGGTTCCGGTAATCGACCCTCGGTTCCGCAAGGAGCACGCGGCCACCTCCGTCTCGCCCGCTCAGGGACACGTCGCTCGGGGAGCGTCGCTCCCCGGGCGTCGAGAGCGCTCCACGGAGAAAGTCCGCAACAACCCTGTTCGCCCGGGCATTCCTGTTGCATGCTGGGCTGCGGTCGCCGCCTTCGGGTAGCCGGCGGCAAGGGGGAGTGAACATGAGCATGTCGCATGTCCGAGCGGGCGTCTCCGTGCGCCGCCCGCAGTGCTGGCACGAGGCGGTCTTCTGCGAGGGACCGGAGGGGCTGCTCGCCGAGGTGCTGCCCTTCGTCCGCGAGGGCGTGCAGCAGGGCGAGCCCGTCCTGGTGGCCATGGTCCCCGAACGCCTGTCGGTGTTGGAGAGGGCCTTGGGCGAGGACGCGACGCGCGTGGACTTCGTGGACATGAGCGAGCTGGGGGCGAACCCCGCGTGCATCATCCCCGAGTGGCGCCGCTTCGTCGCCGACACCGGTGACACGGGACCGGTCCGGGGCGTCGGGGAGCCGGTGTGGCCAGGGCGGCGAGGCGTCGAGGTCGAGGAGGCGCTTCTCCATGAGGAGCTCCTGAACCTCGCCTTCGACGGCGACACCGGGCTGTCCCTGCTGTGTCCGTACGACGTGGAGCACCTCCCGGCTCCCGTCGTCGAGGAGGCACGGCGGGTGCACCCGTCCGCCCGGTCGGCGGTCCGGGGGGCGGTCAGCGCGCCTGGTGGGCAGCGGGAGCTGGGCCGCGGCTTCCACTCGCCCCTGGCGCCCGCGCCCGGGCTGGCGGACCTCTGGGAGTTCGACGCGGGCGAGCTCGACGGGCTGCGCCGCCTGGTCGCCCGGCTGGCCTCGATCGCAGGCCTGGGACGCGACGCCGTCGACGACGTCGTGCTCGCCGCGCACGAGCTGGCCACCAACAGCGTGATCCACGCGGGTGGCAAGGGTGTGCTTCGGTCGTGGGCCGAGCCGGGCGCGTTCGTGGTCGAGGTCAGCGACGCGGGTGTCATCGACGACCCCCTGGTCGGACGCAACCTCCCCGAGGACGTGGAGGAGCACGGCAGGGGCCTGTGGCTGGCCAACTCGCTGTGCGACCTGGTCCAGCTCAGGTCCGGTGAGGACGGGACCGTCGTCCGCCTGTTCTCCTGGCTCTGACCTGCACGGAGCCGCTCGCCCCGGTCGTCAGGAGGCGGGCAGGACCGTGCCGCTGACCTCGCCCAGCGCGATGCGCCCGCCGCGCGCGCCGGGCGCTGTGGCCCGGAGGGTGACCTCGTCGCCGTCCTCGAGGAAGGTCCGCTCGCCGCCTCCTGCGGTGAACGGCTCCTTGCCGCCCCAGGACAGCTCGAGGAAGGAGCCGCGCTGGTCGCGCTCGGGGCCGCTCACCGTCCCCGAGGCGAA
This sequence comes from uncultured Actinomycetota bacterium, assembly GCA_963823965.1. Taxonomy (GTDB): domain Bacteria; phylum Actinomycetota; class Actinomycetes; order Propionibacteriales; family Nocardioidaceae; genus Nocardioides_C. The sequence goes on from CAWGNO010000003.1 coordinate 250,400, forward strand.
CAGGTCGCCGACGCGCAGAGAGGCGCCGTTGACGGTCATGTGCGCGAGCATCTGCGCCGGGGACCAGTACATCGAGGCGTACGGCGGACGCGCGACCGTCTCGCCGTTGAGCACGACCTCGAAGTCGATGTCGTAGCCGGCCCCCGGCCCGACCTGGAGGTACTCCAGCGGCTCGGGGTCCTGGCCGGGCAGGTCCACCCGTGCCGCCTCGAGCGCGGCGAGGGGGGTGACCCAGCCGCTGACCGAGGTCGCGAACGACTTGCCGAGGAAGGGCCCGAGGGGGACGTACTCCCAGGCCTGGATGTCGCGGGCGGACCAGTCGTTGAGCGGCATCACGCCGAAGACGTGGTCGGCGAAGCCTCCGGTCGGGACCTGGTCGCCGAGACGGCTGGGCGACCCGACGAGGAAGCCGAGCTCGGTCTCGATGTCGAGGCGCTGCGACGGGCCGTAGGTCGGGGTGACCTCCGACGGTGGCTTGCGCTGGCCCCGTGGGCGGCGCACCGGGGTGCCGGACACGACGACGGTGCCGGCGCGGCCGTGGTAGCCCACGGGGAGGTGGCGCCAGTTGGGGAGCAGCGGCTCGGCGTCGGGGCGGAAGATCCGGCCGACGTTGCTCGCGTGGTCGAGCGAGCAGTAGAAGTCGACGTAGTCGGCCACGACCGCCGGCAGGTGCATGGTCACCTCGGAGACCGGCACCAGCAGGGGCTCGACGAGGTCGCGCTCGGGCCGGGTCGGTGAGCAGGGAGACGATCCACGAGCGGACCGAGTCCCAGGTGGCGCGGCCCGTGCTCATCAACGGGTTCAGGTCGGGGGCCTCGAAGAGGTGGGCGACCTCCAGCATGTCGCCTGCGGCGGCCGGGGCCAGGTCGAGGACCTGGTCGCCGATGCGCACGCCGACGCGCGGCGGCTCGCCGTCGTGGGAGAACACGCCGTAGGGCAGGTTGTCGACGTCGTGCAGCGACCCGGCGGCGCCCTCGACCCAGGTGTCGGGGACGCGGGCCGCGTCGTGGTGCGCGGGGTCGGCGGGGGAGGGGGTGCTCATGCGGTCTCCAGAGGAAGGTCGGGGAGCAGGTCCAGGTCGATGAGGTCCTCGAGCGGCTCGAGCACGCTGCACGACCCGAAGGAGGCGAACCAGCGCCGGGCCGAGGTGAGTCCGTCGGCGCCCACTGCGTCGAGCGCGGAGCGCACCTCGGCGGGGTCGGTCGTCTCGAGGACGCGGGCCACGTCGGGCACGGGCGCGCCGTCGAGGGCGGCCCGCGTCGCGAGGAGGACGTTGAGGAAGCCGTGGTGCTCGAAGCCGGTCTCGTCGTCGCGGTGCCGCAGCGCGTTGTGCAGCCCCGCGGTGCACTTGAACGGCAGCTCCCGGTCGAGGGCGGCGTCGATGCAGGTCGCCAGCTCGGTGGCTCCGGGGAAGGCGTCGGCGGCGACCCCGCCGGTGCGGAACTTCAGGCGCAGGTCCAGCGCGGCGACCTCGTCGAGGGCGGTGAGCCAGGAGGGCGTCGGGTCGGGGCCGGGCAGGCGGGTGGGCTCGACGTACACCGGGGTGTCGTCGTCGAGGTCGCCGGCGGCGCGCAGCTGGTCGATCACGGTGGTGACCCGGCGCGCGTTGCGGGGCAGGTCGTCCTCGTCGCGCAGGCCGAGCTCGACGCCGGCCAGCTCGACCTCGTCGGCGCGGGCGGCCCACCGGACGGCAGGCTCGATCGCTCCGGCGCCGCCGGTGACCACGACGGTGCACCGCAGTGGACCGGTGTCGTCGGCGCGCAGGGCCTCGATCAGGTCGGGCAGGGCGACGTCGCTGACGACGAAGGACCCGACCAGGTCGGCGTAGGCGGAGGCGCGGTGGGCGCGGTGGTCGCGGAGCGCCTCCCCGAGGGGGGCGTTCCCGGGCGGGAAGATGGCCGCGTCGTCCACCAGGGACTGGAAGCTGACGGGGATTGACACCCTGTCGACACTAACGCATGGTTGCTGTGAACGGACAAGTGTGTCCGATTAACGGACGCGCCTGAGTGCAGGTGGGACGGGAGTCAAGAGCGATGGCCTACTACCGACAGGTCGGGACGATCCCCGCGAAGCGGCACACCCAGTTCCGCTCCGACACCGGCGACCTGTACTACGAGGAGCTGATGGGGGAGGAGGGCTTCTCCTCGGACTCCTCCCTGCTCTACCACCGCGGCGTCCCCTCGGCCATCGTGGACAGCCAGGTCTGGGACCTTCCCGACCTCGCCACCCGGGCGAACCACCCCCTCAAGCCGCGCCACCTCAAGCTGCACGGCCTCTTCGACCTCGAGGCCTCCGCCAAGGTCGACCCCGTCCAGGGCAGGCGGCTCGTGCTCGGCAACGGCGACGTCCGGATCTCGTACGTCGTCGCCGGCACGACCTCGCCGTACTACCGCAACGCCATCGGCGACGAGTGCGTGTACGTCGAGTCCGGCCAGGGGACCGTCGAGACCGTCTTCGGCGAGCTCGCGTACCGCACCGGCGACTACGTCGTGATCCCGCGCGCGACCACGCACCGCTGGCTCCCCGACGACACCGGCGACGCGGTGAGCCGGCTCTACGTCATCGAGGCCAACAGCCACATCGCGCCACCGAAGCGCTACCTCTCCCGCTACGGGCAGTTCCTCGAGCACGCGCCGTACTGCGAGCGCGACCTGTACGGCCCCGACGAGCCGCTGCTCGTGGAGGACCAGGACGTCGAGGTGCTGGTGAAGCACCGCGGCCAGGGGCCCGGTGGCATCGTCGGCACCCGGATGACCTACGCGACGCACCCCTTCGACGTCGTGGGCTGGGACGGCTGCCTGTACCCCTACACGTTCAACGTCGAGGACTTCGAGCCGATCACCGGGCGTGTGCACCAGCCGCCGCCGGTGCACCAGGTCTTCGAGGGGAACAACTTCGTGGTCTGCAACTTCGTGCCGCGCAAGGTCGACTACCACCCGCTGTCCGTGCCGGTGCCGTACTACCACTCCAACGTCGACAGCGACGAGGTCATGTTCTACGTCGGCGGCGACTACGAGGCGCGCAAGGGCTCGGGCATCAACATCGGCTCGATCTCGCTGCACCCGGGCGGCTACGCGCACGGCCCCCAGCCGTCGGCGATCGAGGCCTCGCTCGGGGCGGAGTTCTTCGACGAGCTCGCGGTCATGGTCGACACCTTCCGGCCCCTCGACCTCGGCGAGGCGGGCGAGGCCGCGGAGGACCCGGCGTACGCGTGGACCTGGGCAGGCCGGGGACCGGATGCGCCTGGCGACGACGGCGGTCCGGCCGTGTACTCCAACAGCTGACCGCGGCAGACTGTCGGCCATGTCGAGCTGGGTCGCCTTCCTCCGGGCCGTCAACGTCGGTGGACGCATGTACAAGATGGCCGACCTCAGGGCGGCGCTGGAGGGTGCAGGTCTCGGGGACGTCGAGACCTACATCCAGACCGGCAACGTCCGCTTCACCAGCGCGCTGCGCTCCCGGGAGAAGGTCGAGCGCCGGCTCGAGGAGGTGCTCGCGGAGGGCTCGGGCTTCGAGGTCCCCACGATCGCGCTGACGCCCGCCGAGCTGGCCGCGGTGTACGACGAGGCACGCTCGATGCCCTCCCCGCTGCCGGGCGAGCCGAGACGCTACGTGACGTTCCTGAAGGAGCCGGCGCCCGAGGACGCGGCCGAGGCCCTTGCTGGCTGGGACGTCGAGGGGGAGCGGATCGCCGTCCGGGGTCGCGCGGTGCACTGGTGGCTGACCAAGCCCACCCACAAGGCCCGGATCAGCAATGCCCGCATCGAGAAGCAGTGCGGCCTCGGCACCACCCGGGACCTGAAGGTGGTCACGACGCTCGCCGGGCGCTGGGGCGGCTGAGGATCCCGCCACGGGTGTGCGACCCCAGGTCACGAAAGGGTTGCAACCATGCCGGTTCTCGCCTTTCGGATCTCCCGCACAGTCGGTGCCATGGGGTAGAAAAGCCGCGGCGCAAGCAGAGTCGCCGCCATCTCTTCGATCCAGGGGGATCCCTTGTCGCACCACCACCACGACCCGAGCCTGGTTCCTGCTCCGAAGCTGGACGGCGTCCCGGCCACCACCCACGACGCCGGGCCGACCCGGCGTACCGTCCTCACCGGGGCGGCCGCGCTCGCTGCCGCCGGGTTCGTCCCGACCGCGGCCTACGCCGCGGAGCGCAAGACGAGCAAGGGTTCCGCCGCGCGGGTCACCGTGCTCGGCACGACCGACCTGCACGGCAACGTCTTCAACTGGGACTACTTCAAGAACGCCGAGTACACCGACCGCGACCTCAACGACGTCGGGCTCGCCAAGGTCTCCACGCTCGTGGACGCCATGCGTGAGGAGCGCGGGTCGAGGAGCACGCTGCTCATCGACGCCGGCGACACCATCCAGGGCACGCCGCTGGCCTACTACTACGCCAAGATCGACCCGATCACCGAGGGCTCGGTGCACCCGATGGCCGAGGCGATGAACCTCATCGGGTACGACGCCGCAGCGCTCGGCAACCACGAGTTCAACTACGGCATCCCGCTGCTGCGCAAGTTCGAGGAGCAGCTCGACTACCCGCTGCTCGCGGCGAACGCCGTGGACCCCGCGACGAAGCGGCCGGCCTTCCAGCCCTACGTGATCAAGAAGGTCCGCGTCGGCGGCCACCACCTCAAGGTCGGCATCCTCGGCCTGACGAACCCCGGCATCGCGATCTGGGACAAGGCCAACGTCGAGGGCCGGATGGAGTTCCCCGGACTGGTCGAGCAGGCGCGCACGTTCGTGCCGAGGATGCGCCGGGCCGGCGCCGACATCGTGGTGGTCGCGGCGCACTCCGGCGCCGACACGAGCTCGTCGTACGGCGACGCCCTGCCCTACCCCGAGAACGCCGCCTCGCTGGTCGCCGAGGAGGTGCCCGGCATCGACGCGATCCTCGTCGGGCACGCCCACAAGGAGATCGTCGAGCGCTGGGTGACCAACAAGAAGTCCGGCCGGCAGGTCCTCCTCACCGAGCCGCTGCGCTGGGGCATGCGCCTGTCGGTGCTGACCTTCGACGTGGAGCGTGAGCGGGGGCAGTGGAAGGTGCTCCAGGTCGGCGCGCAGCTGCTCAACGCCAACACGGTCGGCGAGGACCCGAAGGTCGTCGCCGCTCTGCACAAGCAGCACGACGTCGTCGTCGACTACGTCAACTCGGTCATCGGCACCTCGCTGCAGCCGATGTCGGCGGCCCGCGCGGTCGTCGAGGACGTCGCCGCGATGGACTTCGTGAACCACGTCCAGGCCGAGGAGGTCAGGAGCGCGCTGGGCGGTACGGCGGACGCGGCCCTGCCCGTGCTGAGCATCGCGGCACCGTTCAACCGCGGCGCCGCGATCCCCGAGGGCGAGGTCACCGTCCGCGACGTGGCGGGCCTCTACATCTACGACAACACGCTGCTCGGCGTGAAGATCACCGGGGCGCAGCTGCGCGACTACCTGGAGTTCTCGGCGAGCTACTTCAAGCAGGTCGACGGCACCGGCCCGTTCGAGATGGACGAGGTCACCAACGCGGTCACCGCGAACGCGCCGAACGGCACGCCCGACTACAACTACGACATCGTCGGCGGCCTGGACGCTGCCCTGACCTACGGGATCGACATCTCCAAGCCGGCCGGGTCCGGGCGCATCGTCGACCTGGCCTACGGCGGGGTGCCGGTGCAGGACGGCCAGGAGTTCGCGCTCGCGATCAACAACTACCGGCAGTCGGGCGGCGGCAACTTCCCGCACGTCAAGGACGCCCCCGTTCTGTACAACCGGCAGGTCGAGATCCGGCAGCTGATCATCGACTGGGTCACCGCCAAGGGCACGGTGGACGCGAACGACTTCGCATCCGTCGACTGGAAGCTGGTCTCCGGCGGCTCGGACGTCGAGATCCGGTAGCCGACGCCGCTAGGTTGCTCGCATGACCGACGGGCTGAGCATCACCACCGACCAGGGGGCCCTCTGGGTCACCCTCGACCGCCCCGAGCGGCTCAACGCGCTCACGGGCGAGATGGCCGACCGGGTCGCCGAGGAGGTCGAGGGGGCCGCGGGGCGCGACGACGTCAGGGTCGTCGTGCTCCGCGGCACCGGTCGGGCCTTCAGCGCCGGCGCGGACGTGTCGGGGGAGGGCGCGCACGAGAGCTTCGACGTCTCCGCCCTGGACCGGGCGAACCGGATCGTCCGGGCGATCACCGGGTCGCCCAAGCCGTGCGTCGCCGTGGTGGGTGGGGTCGCTGCGGGCGTGGGCTGCTCGATGGCGCTGGCGTGCGACCTGGTGGTGGCCGCCGAGTCCGCGAGCTTCCTGCTGGCCTTCTCCCGGATCGGCCTGATGCCGGACGGCGGCGCCACGGCCACGGTCGCGGCCGCGGTGGGGCGGGCCCGGGCGATGCGGATGGCGCTCCTGGGCGAGCCCATGGGCTGCCGCGGAGGCCTTCGCCGCGGGACTGGTCAGCCACGTCGTACCCGACCCTGATCTCGACGAGGCGCGCGGCGCGGGTCGTGCGCCGGCTGGTCGCGGGGCCGCCGCTGGCCTACACGGCGACCAAGCGTGCCGTGAACGCCGCGACGCTGACCGCGCTCGAGGGCGCGCTGGAGCGTGAGCGCAGCGGCCAGACGGTGCTGCTGCGCACCGCCGACGCGGCCGAGGGCATGCGGGCGTTCTCCGAGAAGCGGCACCCCGTCTTCCGGGGCGAGTGAGGGGCGGCATCATCCGCAGGGGATGAGGCGGATCTGCCCCGACCTGTCACACCCTGAGACGTGGGGGTCTGACCAGCCGTTTCCGGGAGGTTCGCGCCATGTCCGACGTACGTTTCGAGGTTCGACGCACGGGGTGGGACGTCGCCTTGGGCGCCCTGCTCGCCCTGGGCGGGCTCGTCATCTTGGCCAACGCCGCGTTCGCCACCACGGTGTCGGTGCTGTTCATCGGCTGGATGCTGGTGATCGGCGGCCTCGTGAGCCTGGTGGGGGCGCTGTTCCGCATAGGCAAGGGCGGCTTCTGGTCGGCGGCGCTGAGTGGTGCGCTGCTGCTCGTCCTGGGACTGTTCTTCCTGCGCAACACCGAGGCCGCAGCACTCACGCTCACGCTCATCGCGGGCACCATCTTCCTGGCCAGCGGCATCGTCCGCCTCGCGGTCGGGGCCCAGGACGCGACCTACCGGGTGCCCCTGGTGTTCGGCGGCATCGTCTCGACCGCCCTCGGGCTGATCGTGCTCTTCAACCTCTTCGACGCCACGCTGGTGCTGCTCGGAGTGCTGCTCGGTGTCCAGGTGCTCGTGGACGGCGTCACGATGATGCTCATCGGACGGTGGCGGATCTCGTCGACGCCTGCCGGCGGCGAGACCGCGGAGGGCGCAGAAGGTGGCGGCCAGGTGCCCACGCAGCGGCGGCCACAGCGTTCGCGCCGTACCCAGCCGCACTGACCGGGACCGGCGGACTCCCGCTCGGGACGGGGGAGGGGGGTCAGGAGATGCGGGCGCCTGCGTCCCGCATCTCCTCGACGGCTGCCTTGGTGGTGGCCTCCGCGACCCCGGCCGTCAGGTCCGTCAGGAGCCGGACGTTGAACCCCTCGCGCAGCGCGTCGAGCGTGGTCGCGCGCACGCAGTAGTCGGTGGCGAGCCCGCACACGTCCACGTCGGTGATCTCGTGGCGGCGCAGCCAGTCGGCGAGGCCGACCCCCTCCGCCGAGCGGCCCTCGAAGCCCGAGTAGGCCGCCTCGTGCTCGCCCTTGAGGAAGATCGCGTCGAAGGGCTGCGGGTCGAGGTTGGGGTGGAAGGCCTCCCCGTCGGTCCCGACCACGCAGTGCGGCGGCCAGCTGTCGGCGAAGTCCGGATCCTCGGAGAAGTGCGCACCCGGGTCGATGTGGTGGTCGCGGGTCGCGACGGCCGCGGCGTAGTCCGGCGCCTTGAGGTCCTTCGCGCTCCAGTGGTGGAGCAGGGCACCGATCCGGTAGGCGACCTCGGCGCCCCCGGCGACCGGCAGGCTGCCGCCCTCGCAGAAGTCGTTCTGGACATCGACGACGATCAGCGCGTGCTTCATGGCCCCACGCTAGCCCCCGCAAGCGTGGCGGTCACCGGGCCCAACGGCCCGGGCCCGGGTCAGTCCCCCACGTGCAGCGTCGGGATCACGGGTTCGCCGCGCGAGAGCATGCGTGCCGGGAGGGGCAGCTCCTCGCGGACCCGGAGGTGGCGCTCCCGCGCTGTCTCGAGGCTCTCGCGGCCCACCACCTCGCCGTCGCGCACCAGCGGCACCAGCAAGGACCGGTCGTCGCCGTCGTTCTCCGGCGGGCTGCCCACGCCGACCACCTCGGCCGTGGCGACCCCCTGCGGGTCGAGCCGGCGCAGGGCGTACTTCCGGCCGCCGATCGAGATCTTGTCCTTGCTCTTCTTCGCCACCGAGACCATCTCCCCGCGCGAGTCCTCCCGGGCGACGAGCTTGTACACGAAGCCGCAGGTGGGGTGGCCGCTGCCGGTGACCAGCGAGGTGCCCACGCCGTACCCGTCGACGGGGGCCGCGGCCAGGGCCGCGATGGCGTGCTCGTCGAGGTCGGAGGTGGCGATGATGCGGGTGCCGGTCGCGCCCAGCGCGTCGAGCTGCCGGCGTACCTGGTGGGCGATCACGCCGAGGTCACCCGAGTCGATCCGCACGGCACCGAGGTCCGGTCCCGCGACCTCGACCGCCGCCCTGACCGCCTCGGAGACGTCGAAGGTGTCGATGAGCAGGGTGGTGCCCTTGCCCAGGGAGTCGACCTGGGCGATGAACGCCTCGCGCTCGGAGTCGTGCAGCAAGGTGAACGAGTGGGCGCTGGTGCCGGTCGTGGGTACGCCGTACCGCTGCCGGGCGGCGAGGTTCGAGGAGGCCGCGAAGCCCGCGATGTACGCCGCGCGCGCGGCTGCCACCGCCGCCTCCTCGTGGGTGCGGCGCGACCCCATCTCGATGCAGGGGCGCTCCGACGAGCACCACGTCATGCGTGAGGCGGCGGAGGCGATCGCCGAGTCGTGGTTGAGGACGGAGAGCAGGAGCGTCTCGAGCAGGACGGCCTCGGCGAACGTCGACTCCACGACCATGAGCGGGGAGTAGGGGAAGTAGACCTCACCCTCGGGGTAGCCCCAGATGTCGCCGCGGAACCGGTAGGAGGCCAGCCACTCCAGCGTGGGCTCGTCGACGACGTGTCCCTCGCGCAGCACCTCGAGGACCCCGTCGTCGAACCGGAACCGTTCGAAGGCGTCGAGCGCCCGGCCGACGCCCGCGACGACGCCGTACCTGCGCCCCTCAGGGAGCCGTCGTGGGAACAGCTCGAACACCGACCGCCGGTGGGCGGATCCCGAACGGAGAGCCGCCTGCACCATGGTCAGCTCGTAGTGGTCGGTCAGCAGCGCCGTCGATGCAGTCCTCACTCCTCACACCCTAGGATGTCCCTCGTGTCTGCACCCATGCCCGTCGAGATCGAGCAGCCGGAGGCGGACGAGATCACCTCGCCGGCCCGGCCGTGGGTGACGATCGTGTGGAACGACCCCGTGAACCTCATGTCCTACGTCACCTACGTCTTCCAGACCTACTTCGGCTACTCGCGCAAGAAGGCCGAGAAGCTGATGTTCGAGGTGCACCACGACGGCAAGTCCGTGGTCTCCTCGGGCTCGCGCGAGGAGATGGAGCGCGACGTGCAGGCGATGCACGAGTACGGACTGTGGGCGACGATGGAGAAGGCGGACACATGAGTGGGTTCGTGCGCCGGGGACACGGCGTGATGGCGACGTTCTCGGGCTTCGAGGCGGACCTCCTGCGCTCGCTCGCCTCCCAGCTCGTGGAGCTCCTGCGCAACGAGGCCGCCGCCCCGCAGGCGTCCGACCCGCTCGAGGCGATGCTCGACTTCTCCGGCCCCACCACCGAGCCCGACGACCCGGTCCTCGCCCGGCTGTTCCCGACGGCCTACCCCGACGACGAGGAGGCGGCGGGGGAGTTCCGCCGCTTCACCGAGGGCACCCTGCGCGACGGCAAGGCCCGCAACGCCTCGCTCGTCATCGACCAGCTCGAGGAGGCGGGACTGCCGCAGGAGCTGGAGGAGGACGGGCTCTGGATCGACGTCGAGCTCGACGCCGGACAGGCCAACGCGTGGATGCGGTCGTTCACCGACATCCGGCTCGCGCTGGCGACCCGGCTCGGCGTCGAGGAGGGGGACGAGGACTACTGGATGAGCCTCCCCGACGACGACCCGCGCAGCCACGTCCACGACATCTACGAGTGGGTCGGCTACCTCCAGGAGACGCTGGTCGAGGCGCTGGCCCAGGGCGCCTGACGCCGCACGCCGAGCCTGGGCAGGTCAGGGACAGGTCTCACGATCCGGACGTACGGCGGACTCACGTGCGGGTGGCCGCCGCCGCCCCCGATACCCTCGACGGGTGCTGAAGATCGACCGCGTGACCTACGACGCCATCGTCGCCCATGCCAAGAAGGACCACCCCGACGAGGCCTGCGGGGTCGTGGCCGGGCCGGAGGGCTCGGACACGCCCACCCGCTTCGTCCCCATGGTCAACGCCGCGGGGTCCCCGACGTTCTACGAGTTCGACTCCGCGGAGCTGCTCGCGCTCTACAAGGAGATGGACGCCCGGGACGAGGAGCCGGTGGTGGTCTACCACTCGCACACGGCCACCGAGGCCTACCCGTCGCGCACCGACATCGGTCTGGCGTCGGAGCCGAACGCCCACTATGTGCTCGTCTCCACACGCGAGCACGGGAATAGCGAAGGGCCTGTGGAGTTTAGGTCCTACAGGATCGTCGACGGCGAGGTCACCGAGGAGGAGGTCGAGGTCGTGGACAGCCACGGCGCCTGACCCCACCCCCGACGGACGGTCCACACGTCCGACTCCCGCACGACGACCGACAGCACGAGAGCACACCAGAGAAGTTCAAGGAGCACGACCTGATGGCCATCGACGTACGCATCCCGACCATCCTTCGCACCTACACCGGCGGCGAGAAGGTGGTGAGCGGCGAGGGTGCGACCCTGGGCGAGCTCATCGACAACCTCGAGGCCAACCACCCCGGCATCAAGGAGCGCCTGATCGACGGGACGGAGCTGCGCCGCTTCGTCAACGTCTACGTCAACGACGAGGACGTGCGCTTCACCGGCAGCCTGGAGACCAAGCTCGACGACGGCGACGAGGTCGTCGTCCTTCCTGCGGTGGCCGGCGGCTCCGTCGCCTCGGTGCCGGTGGCGCAGGGCTAGATGCTGTTCAACTCCCTTCTCGACTCGGTGGGGGGCACGCCGCTGGTGGGCCTCCCGCGGCTCTCGCCGACCCCCGAGGTCCGGCTGTGGGCCAAGCTCGAGGACCACAACCCCACCGGGTCGATCAAGGATCGCGCCGCGCTGCGGATGTTCGAGCAGGCGGAGAAGGACGGCACGCTGACCCCCGGCTGCACGATCCTCGAGCCCACGTCGGGGAACACCGGCATCTCGCTGGCGATGGTCGCGAAGCTCCGCGGATACCGGATGGTCTGCGTGATGCCGGAGAACACCTCCGAGGAGCGCCGCCAGCTGCTGCGCATGTGGGGGGCGGAGATCGTCTCCTCGCCCGCGGCCGGCGGGTCCAACGAGGCGGTGCGGGTGGCCAAGATCCTGGCGGAGGAGAACCCCGAGTGGGTGATGCTCTACCAGTACGGCAACCCCGCCAACGCGCTCGCCCACTTCGAGGGGACGGGTCCGGAGATCCTCGCCGACCTGCCGTCGGTGACGCACTTCGTGGCCGGCCTCGGCACGACCGGCACCCTCATGGGCACCGGCCGGTTCTTCAAGGAGCAGGCGCCGCACGTGCGCATCGTGGCCGCCGAGCCCCGCTACGGCGAGCTCGTCTACGGCCTTCGCAACATGGACGAGGGGTTCGTCCCCGAGCTGTACGACCCCTCGCTGATCGACTCCCGGTTCTCCGTCGGCCCCCGGGACGCCGTACGCCGGGTGCGCGAGCTGCTCGAGCAGGAGGGCATCTTCGCCGGCATCTCCACCGGCGCGATCCTGCACGCCGCCCTCGCCCAGGCGCGCAAGTCGGTCAAGGCAGGCGAGCGGGCCGACATCGTCTTCGTCGTCTGCGACGGCGGATGGAAGTACCTCTCCACCGGTGCCTACGAGGGCACCCTGGAGGAGGCCGAGGAGCGCCTCGACGGCCAGCTCTGGGCCTGAGGCGGGGGACTCGATGGTCTACGCGCTGCTGAAGGTCGTGCTCTCCAGCCTCTTCCGGCTGGTGTGGCGCCCGCGAGTGACGGGGCTGGAGAACATCCCCGCGCGTGGGCCGGTGATCCTCGCCAGCAACCACCTGTCCTTCATGGACAGCATGGTGATCCCCATGCTCGTCCCGCGCCGGGTGGCCTTCCTGGCCAAGAGCGACTACTTCACCGGGACAGGCCTCAAGGGCCTGCTCAGCCGCTGGTGGTTCGGCGGACTCGGGATGATCCCCGTCGACCGCGACGACACCAGGGCCGCCCAGGCCTCCCTCGACGCGGCCCTCGGCGTGCTCTCCTCCGACGGCGCCTTCGGCATCTACCCGGAGGGCACCCGGTCCCGCGACGGCCTGCTCTACCGGGGGAGGACCGGGGTTGCCTGGCTGGCGATGACGTCGGGAGCCCCCGTCGTACCGGTGGGGCTGGTCGGCACCGAGAAGCTGCAGCCTGTCGGCTCACGGCTTCCCCGGCTGGCCCGGGTCGAGGTGAGCTTCGGTGCACCGATCGACCTCGCCGGACGCTTCGACGGCCTGCCGGCCGGACGTGCGCGGCGTGAGGGGACCGACGAGGTCATGAGCGCGATCCAGGCGCTCTCGGGCCAGCAGGTGGCGGGGCGCTACAACGAGCGTCCCGCGGCCGGCTGAGCAGCCGGTACCTGCCTCACTCGACCATGGGGTGTGCGCTCTCGCAGGGGATGAACACCTCGGTGCGCGGCTCCGGGACCTCGGGGCCGTCGAGGTAGCTCTCCCACGGCTCGCCCGCGATCACGCAGCCCTCGTCGGTGAGCCAGCGCGTCGAGGCCTCGTACGCCGCGCCGACGTCGCCGTAGGCGCCCACGTGCATCGTGCGGGCCGCCCGGCCTCCGGGAAGCCTGTCGGGCTCGACCCGGCCGAGGGGCTCGACCACGTCGGAGCAGGGGAAGCCGACCGCGACGTCGAGGCCGCCGTCGGTGGGGCGGTACCTGCCGAACGGCGCGCCGGTGGGGTGCAGGCCCTGCTTGTCGAGCACCGTGATGACCTCGGCGAACGCCGGTCCCAGGAACTCCGGGATCTCCTCGGTCGCGACGTGTCCGCGCACGACGGCCGTGTGCTGGGCCTGAAGGTCCACGAACTGTGTCTCGTACCTCATGCGTCCAGTCTCCGCGCGCCGCGGGCGGTGCGCATGGGGCCAAGGTCCCTCCCCACCGGTCGCCGCTCTCCGGCATACCGTCGGCACGTGATGACCATCGCAGGTGACCTGTGTCGCTCAAGGAAGCGAAACCCGGACGTACCGGTTTAGCCTTGAGCGCGTGGCGGACGCACCTATCGGCATCTTCGACTCAGGCTTCGGTGGACTCACCGTGGCGCGTGCGGTGATCGACCAGCTTCCGCACGAGCCGATCATCTACCTCGGGGACACCGCGCGGCAGCCCTACGGCCAGAAGCCGATCGGCGAGGTCCGCGAGTACGCCCTCGAGTGCCTCGACCACCTCGTCGACGAGGGCGTGAAGGCACTCGTGATCGCCTGCAACTCCGCGAGTGCGGCGGTCCTGCGTGACGCGCGGGAGCGGTACCCGGTGCCCGTGGTCGAGGTGATCCACCCGGCCACCCGCCGGGCCGTCGCTGCCAGCCGCACCGGCAGGATCGGCGTGATCTGCACCCGCGCCACCGCCGAGTCGATGGCCTACGACGACGCGTTCACGGCCGCTCCGCACGTCAGCCTGCACACCCGGGCGTGCCCGCGATTCGTGGAGTTCGTGGAGGCAGGGGTCACCAGCGGGCCGGAGCTGCTCGAGGCCGCCCACGAGTACCTCGACCCGCTCATCTCCGACGGCGTCGACACCCTCGTCCTCGGCTGCACGCACTACCCCCTGCTCACCGGCGTCCTGTCCTACGTCATGGGCGACCAGGTCACGCTCGTGTCCAGCGCCGAGGAGACCGCCAAGGACGTCTACAAGCTCCTCGTGCGCCACGAGCTCGAGCGCGACCCGTCCCTCGGACCTCCCCAGCACCGGTTCCTGACCACCGGCAGCCCCGACGAGTTCGCGCGCATCGGTGAGCGCTTCCTCGGCCCGGAGCTGCAGTCGGCCAGCCAGCTCGCGCAGCAGACCTCGTGGACCCGCACCACCGCACCGGCAGGCGGACCGGCATGAGACTCACCGTCATCGGCTGCTCCGGCTCCTACCCGGGCCCGGAGTCGCCGGCCAGCAGCTACCTCGTCGAGGCCGACGACGGCGACCGCACCTGGCGCATCCTGCTCGACCTCGGCAGCGGTGCTCTCGGCACGCTCCAGGCGTACGTCGACCCGCTGACCATCGACGCCGTGTTCATCAGCCACCTCCACCCGGACCACTGGTTCGACATGAGCGGCTACTACGTGCTGCGGAAGTACCACCCGTCCGGCGCCCAGCCGCGCATCCCGGTCTACGGGCCGCGCGGCGTGGCCGACCAGGTGGCCCGCGCCTACGGCCTCGCCCTGGACCCGGGCATGACCGGGGAGTTCGACTTCCACGAGTACGACGAGACCCGGGACGTCACGGTCGGCCCCCTGCGCGTCCGGGTCGGGCGGATGGACCATCCCGTCGCCACCTACGCGATGCGGGTCAGCGACGACGGCAGGTCCCTCGTCTACAGCGCCGACACCGCCGCGTGCGGCCCGCTGGTCGACCTTGCCCGGGGAGCCGAGCTCCTCCTCGCCGAGGCCAGCTTCCGGGAGGGCGAGGACAACCCGGCGGGCCTGCACATGACCGGCAAGGAGGCCGCGGAGGTCGCTGCGGCGGCCGGTGTCGAGCGGCTCGTCCTCACGCACGTCCCGCCGTGGCACGACCCGAAGCTCGCCCTCGAGGAGGCCCGCCCGGTCTTCGACGGCCCCCTCGACCTCGCCCGGACCGGCGCGACGTACGACGTGTGATCAGACCGGTCACAGCGCCTCGGTAGGGTCTCGCCCATGACGAACCGACCTGACGGACGCGAGAACGACGAGCTGCGACCCATCACGATCACCCGCAACTGGCTCGACCACCCTGCCGGCTCGGTGCTGGTGGAGTTCGGGCGGACCCGGGTGCTCTGCGCGGCGTCGGCCACCGTCGGCGTACCCCGCTGGCGCAAGGACTCCGGCCTCGGCTGGGTCACCGCGGAGTACGCCATGCTTCCCTCAGCGACGCACACGCGCTCCGACCGGGAGTCGGTCAAGGGCCGCATCGGCGGTCGCACCCACGAGATCTCGCGGCTGATCGGCCGCTCGCTGCGCGCCGTCGTCGACTACAAGGCGCTGGGGGAGAACACCATCGTCCTCGACTGCGACGTGCTCCAGGCCGACGGCGGCACACGCACCGCCGCGATCACCGGCGCGTACGTCGCCCTCGCCGACGCGTGCGCCTACCTCAAGGAGCAGGGAGCACTCAAGGGCGAGCCGCTGACCGGGTCGGTCTCCGCCGTCTCGGTGGGGATCATCGACGACGAGATCCGCCTCGACCTGCCCTACGAGGAGGACGCCAACGCCGAGACCGACATGAACGTCGTGATGACCGGCGACGGCCTCTTCGTCGAGGTCCAGGGGACCGCCGAGGGCCAGCCGTTCGACCGCCGTCACCTCGACGGCCTTCTGTCGATGGCGGAGAAGGGCTGCGCGGACCTCACCCGGATCCAGCAGGAGGCTCTGCGTGGCTGACGCGCCCCGGGTCTTCCTGGCCTCGCGCAACGCCAAGAAGCTCGCCGAGATGCAGCGCATCCTCGAGGCGTTCGTGCCGCACGTCGAGGTCCTCGGGCTCGACGACGTCGAGCACTACGACGAGCCCGCCGAGACGGAGCCGACGTTCGAGGGCAACGCCCTGATCAAGGCACGAGCGGGCTACGCGGCGACGGGGCTTCCCTCGCTCGCCGACGACAGCGGGCTCTGCGTCGACGCCCTCAACCAGATGCCGGGCGTCCTCTCGGCACGCTGGAGCGGACTGTCCAAGGACGGTCGAACCGACGTCGACCTGGCGAACAACGAGCTGCTGCTCGCGCAGACGTCGGACGTTCCCGACGAGCGACGCGGTGCGCGGTTCCGCTGCGCCGTGGCGTTCGTCCACGCGGATGCCGACGGCGGGACCGCCGAGCACGTCGAGCACGGCGAGATGCCGGGCCGGATCATCCGCGAGATGCGGGGGATCGGCGGGTTCGGGTACGACGTCCTCTTCATGGCCGACGGCCATGACGTGACCTCCGCAGAGCTCCCGCCGGACGAGAAGGACGCCATCTCCCACCGGGGGCAGGCTCTGCAGCGCATCGCCCCTGTCGTGGCGGAGGCGTTCCGGGGCTGAGGCTCTGTCCTCCGCCGCGGCCCCAGGAGACGCCCTGAGGAACGATGAGTTCCGGTGGCCGCCCGGGTCCACCCTCGTGACATGCGATCTTCCGCGCCAGACTGGTGTGGCCCGAGGGCGACTGGTGTTCGTCCGAGAGACGGCGCCTGGGTGGCCCGGCCCGGCGGTAGTAGGGCTGGCGGGCGATCTTCAACGGTCCGGTCGCGTGGCGGGGCCTTACCCCAGCTGGTCGCGGCGGCGCGTCAGGTAGGCGGTCTCGGCTGTGTTGCCCGCCAGCTCGATGGCTCTGTCGTACGCCGCGCGCGACTGCTGGCTGCGGCCCAGCCGGCGCAGCAGGTCGGCGCGGGTCGCGTGGTAGGCGTGATAGCCGACCAGCTGTCCCTCGAGGCGGTCGACCGCGGCCAGCGCCACCTCCGGGCCGTCGAGCTCGGCGACCGCGACGCTCCGGTTGAGGGCGATGATCGGCGAGGGGTCGAGGCGGACGAGCTGGTCGTAGAGGGCGACGACCTGCGACCAGTCGGTGTCGCGAACGTCGCGCGCGGAGGTGTGCACGGCGTTGATCGCTGCCAGGATCTGGTACCGGCCGGGCGCCACCCCGGCGGCCAGGCGCTCGCGCACGAGCCGATGCCCCTCGGCGACCAGCGCTGCGTCCCAGGCCCCACGGTCCTGCTCATCGAGGGTGACCAGCTCGCCGCTCGCCGAGACCCGGGCGGCGCGGCGGGCCTCGGTGAGGAGCATCAGCGCCAACAGCCCGGCCACCTCACCGTCCTCCGGCATGAGTGCGCGGACCAGGCGGGTGAGCCGGATCGCCTCCGCCGTCAGGTCCTGACGTACGGGATCGGTGTCGGGGCCGCTCGCCAGGTAGCCCTCGTTGAAGACGAGGAAGAGGACGGCGAGCACTCCGGAGACGCGGGCCGGGAGATCCTCCGCGGACGGCACCCGGTAGGGGATGCGCGCGGCCTTGATCTTGGCCTTGGCGCGGGTGATCCGCCGCCCCATGGTGGTCTCCTGCACCAGGAAGGCCCGGGCGATCTCGGGCACCGACAGACCGCCGACCATGCGCAGCGTCAGCGCCACGCGAGTCTCCAGCGCGAGCGCCGGGTGGCAGCAGGTGAAGATCAGGCGGAGCCGTCCGTCGTCGATGGCACCGAGAGGCGCGGGCGCGTCGTCGTAGAGCATCGCAGCCTCCTTCTGCTTGCCGTCGCGCTTGCCCTCGCGCCGGAGCCGGTCGATGGCCTTGCGGTTGGCGGTGGTGGTGAGCCAGGCGCCGGGGTTGGGGGGTACGCCGTCGGCCGGCCACCGCTCGACGGCAGTGGCGAACGCCTCGGCCGCCGCCTCCTCGGCGATGTCGAGGTCGCCGAAACGCCTGGTCAGGGCGGCGACCACGCGGGCCCACTCCTCGTGGTGGGAGCGGGTGATCGCCTCTCTGACGTCGACGTCGCTCACAGGAACGGCCGCACCTCGACCTTGCGGTTGCAGGCCCTCGACCCTTCGGCGGCGAGCTTGAGCGCCACGTCGAGGTCCGCGGCCTCGATGATCCAGAAGCCGGCGAGGTACTCCTTCGACTCCGCGAAGGGACCGTCGGTGAACACCGCCTCGTCACCCCGGTTGTCGATGACGGTGGCCGTCGTGGGTGCTCCGAGGCCGCCGGCGAAGACCCAGTGGCCGTCGGCCTGGAGCCGGTCGTTGTAGGCGTCGATGGCAGCCATCTCGTCGGAGGTGGCGAGGTCGGGCTGGTCGTGGATCACGGAGAGCAGGTACTGCATCCCGGTTCATCTCCTGCGGTCGGGGCCACCCCTCGTGGGCGGCCGCTCACCTCGACTACGAACGACTCTCCCCCGATCCGACACCGGACGGGCGTCGAGAGCTCAGTCCACGCCCTGCGACACGATGCCCTGGAACCGCTCGTGGACCGCCTCGTCGCCGGTGCGGCTCAGAGCGCCCACGGTCGGCCGGCCCCACAGCCAGCAGTCCAGGTCGGCTGCGGCGCCCTCGATGGTGGCTGCGGCGGGGGCACCGGTGTCCTCGTCGGCCACCTGGATGTCGTCCTCGCCGTCGTAGACCGTGCCGTCGGGGGAGGTGCCGCTGAAGGTGCCCAGGGTGACCAGCCACGACCGGCCGGTGTCGGTCGCGCGGACTCGCAGGGTCACGTCGTGCTCGGGATCCATGCGACCCCAGGGAGGGCAGCCGCCGAACAT
The DNA here is from genome assembly GCA_963823965.1 of uncultured Actinomycetota bacterium. Taxonomy (GTDB): domain Bacteria; phylum Actinomycetota; class Actinomycetes; order Propionibacteriales; family Nocardioidaceae; genus Nocardioides_C. The sequence goes on from CAWGNO010000003.1 coordinate 269,072, forward strand.
GACCCGCAACGCCTCGTCGACGCCGTCGCCGGCAAGCTCCGCGTCCATCGCTGCGCGCGCCACATCCGCTGCCAGCTCGGCGTCCACACGGTGGATGAGCGCTTCGTGCGCCTGACGGCGCCGGATGAAGCCCGCCGTCTGGTCCTCCGACCAGGTCCAGCGGTGGGCGGTCGGATCGGTGTCGGCCAGCGCAGTCTGGAGCTCCTTGCTGGACGCGTCGAAGAACTCGAGCAGCCCGTCGCGGTCGGCAGGGCGGTCGGGATGAACGAGACCCTCGGGGTCGGCGACCTGCTCGCGCACGATCGTGCCCCAGAACCACTGCACCTCACCGAGGTGCCACAGCAGGTCGTCGGCCAGCCAGTCCGGGCAGGACGGGACCGGGCCGTCCGACGGCGCGTCGCGCAGAACCGCGACGAAGCGGGCGGATTCCTCGCGCAGGTGGGCCAGGTAGTCGAGCGTCATGGGAGCAGCCAACCACGAGGTGCCCCCACAGTCACGAGGAAACGAAGCGGCCCGCCGCGGCAGCTGCCGCGGCGGGCCGGACTCGCTGCGTCGGCGCATCGGGCCGACGGTGGTCCCTCAGACCGTCACGACGATCTTGCCGCGAACGTGCCCGTCCTCGGAGAGCCGGTGCGCCTCCGCGATCTTCTCCAGCGGAAGCGTCTCACTGACCTCCGCGCGGACCTTGCCGGTCTCGATGAGCCCGGTGAGCGCGTCGAGGGTGCCCATGTCGGGGCGGACGAAGACGTACCGGCCGCCGAAGCCGAGCACCGTCTGCGCGTCGACGATCGACACGACGCGGGAGGCGTCCTTGACCTGCTTGGGGGCGTCTTCCAGCGCCTCGCCGCCGACGAAGTCGACCACCACGTCGACGGGCTCGTCGAGCTGCTCGCTCGCCGGTCCGGCGTTGTAGTCGAGCACCTCGTCCGCCCCGAGCTCACGCACGTAGTCGTGGTTGCGGGGGCTGGCGGTGCCGATCACGTACGCGCCGAGCGCCTTCGCGATCTGTACGGCGAAGTGCCCGACGCCGCCGGCCGCAGCGTGGACGAGCACCCGGTCGCCGGACTCGAGGCGGCCCGCCTCGACGAGCGACTGGTACGCCGTCATCGCCGCGAGCGGCACCGCTGCCGCCTCCTCGAACGAGAGGTTCGTGGGCTTGCGGGTGACGAGGCGCTCCGGGGCGGACACGAGCTCGGCCGCCGTACCGTGCTTCACGTCGTCACGGCGTACGTAGCCGTACACCTCGTCCCCGACCTTCAGGTCGGTGCTCACGGCAGGACCGACCGCCTCGACGACGCCGGCGACGTCCCAGCCGGGCACGATCGGCAGGTGGTGGGGGAGGAAGTCCTGCAGGTAGCCCTCGCGCACCTTCCAGTCGACCGGGTTGATGCTGGTGGCCTTCGTCCGGACGAGCACGCTGTCGGGCCCGACCGGCGGGTCGGCGACCTCACGCACCTCCAGCACGTCTGCGGATCCGAACTTTTCGTACACGGCTGCACGCATGCGCGTTCCTTTCTCCCGAGAATGTCCGTCTTCCGGGTAGAAGGCGCGCAAGCGCTGCGATGTTCCTGGGCACAGACGCGTCGAACGTCACGTTTGCGCCTCGTCCGCTCCCGGGTAGAGGCGGTAGCCGGTCATCGGCTTGTGCTCGAAGCTCTCGTAGAACCCCTCGGCGTCGTCGGTGATCAGGTCCATCCGCTTGGTGCCGGTGGCCTGGAAGGTGGCGACGGTGAGCAGACGCGCGATCCCGCGACGCCGGTGGTCGGGGCGGACGGCCAGGAAGCTCAGGTGGGACTGGAGCACTCCGTCGCCGAGCGCCTGAGCGAACCCGACGACCTCGTCGCCCACGAGCGCGGTGTACGCCGACGAGCCGGGAGCCGTGCAGACCCGGCGTACGACGTCGGGGTCGGTCAGCGAGGGCCACTGCACCGTCGTGGCGAGCCGGGCGATGCCCTCGGCGTGCGAGGACTCGAACGGGACGATCTCGACGGAGCTCATGTGGCCCGAGACTACGACCCCTCGCGCGGCGCGCCCGGAGCGTGTGCAGCGGGAGGGGGATCCATCGGGAGTGCGCGTGAGTGCGCCCGGCGAGATTCGAACTCGCACTGGACAGGACCTAAACCTGCTGCCTCTGCCGTTGGGCTACGGGCGCGCCGGCGTCAGTCTAGGGGCACGGGCGGCGTCATTCGGCGAGGCCGAGGTCCTTGCGGAGCTTGGCGACGTGGCCGGTGGCCTTGACGTTGTACTGCGCCAGGGCGACCTTGCCGTCCTCGTCGACCACGAACGTCGAGCGGATCACGCCCTGGACGACCTTGCCGTACATCTTCTTCTCGCCGAAGGCCGCCCACTGCGTCATCACCGACTTGTCCTGGTCGGAGAGCAGCGTGAGCGTCAGCGAGTCGCGCTCGCGGAACTTGGCCAGCTTCTCCGGCTTGTCGGGGGAGATGCCGAGCACGGTGTAGCCGGCGCCCTTCAGCGAGTCCAGCGAGTCGGTGAAGTCGCAGGCCTGCTTGGTGCAGCCGGGCGTCATCGCCGCGGGGTAGAAGTACACGATGACCTTCTGACCGCGCAGCTCCGAGAGCGTCACCGTGGAGCCGTCGTCGGTGGGAAGGGTGAAGTCGGGGGCCTCGTCGCCCGCGGACAGCCGGATCTCGCTCATGAGCACTCCTGTGGGTCTTCTCCCCGTCGTGCGTGCGTGGCGCATGCACCCCGGGGATGGCGTCTCGATGGTCGTCGGCCACAACGTACACAGGACCGTCCACCCGGCAGCAGCGGACTGCTCCGCGTCGGCTGCCGCCGTGGCTCCGTGCCCGGGTGCGAGGGGTTTCCCGGGGCGAATGTGAACCCGACTCCCGGGTAGTAACCTTCGAGCGATGGGCCCGCCTCGGTGGGTGCATGACCTGTTCCCCCAGACGAGGAGACTGACGTGAGCCACGCCGACAAGCCGGCTGACACTCGGGCACCCGAGGCGATCGAGCGGGAGATGGAGGCGACGAGGGACCGGCTCGCCGACACGATCGACCAGCTCGTCTACCGGTCGAGCCCCAAGACCATCGCCAAGCGTGAGGCCGCCAGCTTCAAGGAGTTCTTCGTCGACCCGCAGACCGGCCCGCGCACGGACAACATCCTCAAGGTCGCCGCGGGCGTCGGCGGTTTCGTCGCCCTGATGATCCTCGTCCGGAAGGTTGCGAAGTAGCGCCGTGCCCGAGCAGAAGCTCCCGATCCGGATGCTGCACGACCGCGTCCTGGTCGAGATCGACAAGGAGTCGGGGGAGCGCCGCTCCAGCGGCGGAATCGTCATCCCGGCCACGGCGGCCATGGGCGCCCGACGGCTCGCCTGGTGCCGCGTCGTCGCGGTCGGCGCACACGTGCGCACCGTCGAGGTCGACGACCGGGTCCTCTTCGACCCCGAGGACAAGTCCGAGGTCGAGGTGCAGGGGGACACCTACGTGGTGATGCGCGAGCGCGACATCCACGCTGTGGCGGCGGAACGCCTCGGCGACACCCAGACCGGCCTCTACCTCTGACCCTCTGCTCCGCGGCCCACGACCACGGACGAAAGCGCCCTGCCTCGCGGCAGGGCGCTTTCGTCCGTCCAGGTCAGGCGCGGTGCGTGCCGCTGGTGCCTTCGTGGGTGCCGTGCTCGTCGGTCTCCTTCGTCTCGACCGGTCGGTCGCCGTTCGACGCCGCGACGTCGGTGCGCTCGTGGGCGCCGTGCTCACGCGCGGTCGCCTGCTCCGCCTCCGGCGTACCGGTCGTCTCGGTGCCGTTCGTGGTGGGCGCCGCGTGCTTCACGTCCGGGTCGAGCTCGTCCGCGCGGCGCAGGTGATCCTGGTGCTCGTCGCGGTGCTGCGCGGCCGCGGAGGCCCGCTCCTGCGACTCGGCCTCGAGCCGCTCCGCCTCGGCCGCCTTGCGCTCGGCCTCGGCGCGGGCAGCCGCCGCCTCCGCCTCGGACTCCTTCGCCAGCGCCTCTCGGCGCTGGACGTCGGTGGCCTGGTCCGCCGCCTTGTCCCGGAGCTCCGCCGCCTGGGCGCGGTGGCGCTCCTGCTTCTTGCTGTTGGCCATCTTCGCGACCACCGCGATCAGCGCGATCACGACGACGGCGATGATCACGGCCCACACGACCTGTGAGGTGTCCATCGTCTCCTCCTGTTGGTAGACCGGCGTCGGTCCGTCGGTCGTCGGGAGGTACCCGCGCGACGCGCACGACAAACGCGCCGCGGGTGATGTGCGCCATAACCCGGTCGGCTCTCGGCCGTTGAGGTTGTCGTCCGCCTCGAGATCGGAGAGCCCATGCGACTCCCACGTCGTACCGTCGCGGTCCTGGCCGCGTCCGTCCTGCTGCCGGCCTTCACGACCGTGCAGGCGGTGACGGGCCCCGAGACCGCCGCGGCGGCCGAGTCGCTGCTGCGCCCGGCCGACGGCGTCTACCACGCGACGATCGAGCGCACCCGCCACGGCATCCCGCACGTGGTGGCGAAGGACTTCGGCTCGCTCGGCTTCGGCCACGGCTACGCGACTGCGGAGACCTCCATCTGCTCCCTGGCCGACACCCTGCTCACCGCGCGAGGGGAGCGCTCGCGCTACCTCGGGCCGAACGGGCGCTACTCCGACCAGGTGACGCTGTTCGCGACCAACCGCCAGACCGACACCCTCTTCACCGACATCCACAACCGGCGGGTCGTGGAGAAGCTGCTGCGCGACCCGAAGCGCGGCCCGAGCGCCGAGGCCAAGGCGATCGTCCGCGGGTACGTCGCGGGCATCAACCGCTACCTTCGCTCCGTCGGCGGCTCCGACGGCATCAAGGACCCCTCGTGCCGCGGCGCCGCGTGGATCAAGCCGACGGCCACGCCCCTCGACCTCTGGTACGGCGTGTACGCCGCCAACCTGCTCGCCTCGACGGGCGTCTTCGTGCCCCAGATCGTCGGGGCCGCGCCGCCCAGCCCGGAGGACCCGAACCTCCCGGCGAACCCCGGCTTCGCCGCCGCCCCGGCCGACCTGCCGACGAAGAAGCAGCTGCTCAAGGGGCTCGGCAAGGACCCCGACTCGCCGTTCGGCTCGAACGCGACCGCCGTGGGCTCCGAGGCGACCACGACGGGCCGGGGCATGCTGCTGGGGAACCCGCACTTCCCGTGGCGGGGCCGCTACCGGTTCGCGCAGGCGCACCTGACCATCCCCGGCGAGTACGACGTGGCCGGCGCGAGCCTCATCGGGTCGCCGGTGGTCAACATCGGCTTCAACCGGAACGTGGCCTGGAGCCACACCGTCTCCACGGCGTACCGCTTCACGCCGTACGAGTACCCGACCGTCCCGGGCACGGGCACGACGTACCTCACCACCGACGGGCCCGAGGAGCTCGACCACCGGACCGTCACGTTCAAGGCCCGTCGCAAGGACGGCTCGCTGCGGACCGTCACCGAGGACCTGTACCGGACCGACGAGGGCTACGTCCTCGACGACCCCGACGTGCTGATGAGCTGGACGCCCGCGAGCTTCTTCGCGCTCCGTGACGCCAACGCCGAGCACCTGCGCACGATCGACACGTTCCACAACATGGCGAAGGCGCGCAACGTGCACCAGCTGCTCCGCGCGCAGGACCGGGGCGCCGGCATGCCGTGGGTGAACACCATCGCCGCGGACCGCCGGGGCAACGTGCTGTACGCAGACCACTCGGTCGTGCCGAACGTCCCCGACGACCTGGCGCAGGAGTGCATGACGCCGGTGGGGCGGGTCCTCGACCAGCTTGCCGGACTTCCGGCTCTGGACGGCTCCCGGGCGTCGGGTGACTGCGCCTGGCGGACCGACGACGACGCGACGCGGCCTGGGGTGTTCGGACCCGGCAACCTCCCGCAGACCTTCCGCAAGGACTGGGTGGTCAACGCCAACGACAGCTACTGGCTTCCCAACCCGAAGCAGCGGCTGGAGGGCTACGCCCGGATCATCGGCTGCGAGAACTGCGAGCGGACGCTGCGCACGCGGATGGTCTACCGCTACGTGATGGACCGGCTCGCGGGCACCGACGGGCTGGCGCGCAACAAGCTGATGTCGCACCGGACGCTGCGTGCGCTGGAGCACGAGAACCGGGTCTTCGGAGCCGAGCTGGCGCGGGAGGACGACGACCTGCTCGAGGTGTGCGAGGCAGCCGACGGCGGCGAGGCGTGCGACGTCCTGGCCGACTGGGACGGCCGCTCCGACATCGACAGCGTCGGCACCCACATCTTCCAGGAGTTCTGGAAGCGGGCCCAGGACGCGCCGGGCCTCTGGCAGGTGCCGTTCGACTCCGCCGACCCGGTCGGGACGCCGCGGGACCTGAACGAGGCCAACCCGCTGGTCGTGCAGGCCATGCGCGACGCGCTGGCCTACCTCGACGAGAAGGGCGTCGCCGACGACGCGCCGTGGGGCACGCTGCAGGTCGCGGGCGACGACGGTGCGCCGCCGATCCCGATCGGTGGTGGCGAGGGCTTCGCGGGCAACGCCAACGCGGTGTCGAGCCGCGAGCCCGGAGCGAACAAGGGACGGCTGTACCCGATCAGCTACGGCTCGTCCCACATCGAGGCGGTGGCCTTCACCGACGCCGGCGTCGCGGCGAGGACGATCCTGACCTACGGCCAGTCCCTGAACCGTCGGTCCCCGTGGTCCTCGGACCAGACCCGGATGTTCAGCCAGGAGCGCTGGGTGAGGTTCCCGTTCACGGCCCGGCAGATCCGGAAGGCGCTGGTCTCGCGTGAACGGGTGAGCGGTCGCCTCTGACGGCGACGTTCAGGGGCGCATGAACGGCGGAGCGGTCTGGCGCCTGGGTGGAGGCGACCGGCCGCTCCGTCTTGCGCCGGGCCTCGTCCCGCTCGTAGCGGCGTACCCGGTTGAGCTCTTCGCGCAGGTCCGGGTCGGACATGACCAGGTAGACCAGGCCGCAGTCCTGCGGACCCGTCGCGCCGGGTTGGCACAGCGAGCAGGCGTCGCCGGGTCTTATCGGGCACTTCGCGTCGGGCAGGGTGCGCTCGCCGGCCATGCTCTCTCCTCACGCGAAGGGGCTCACCTGATTCAACCCTCGGCAGCGCCCGCGCTGTTCCACGCAGAGGTCCCCAGTCGAGGGGTCGAAGGTCCTCGGTCGGCGCGCGGAGTGGGCAGAGACGACAGGTCTCGGGCCCTGCCGGCTGCCGTCTCTGCCCAGTTGAGGCAGCAGTGGGGCGGCGCAGGCTCGGCAGCAGGTCCCGGAGGGTGCTACTCGAAGGCGGAGAGGAGATGGGTGAGGACTACCTGACGACCGCGCGGGCGAAGGGCCTTCGCGACCTTCGACTACCTCGCGGAGTACGGGCTGATCATGCGCTCGTCGACCGCGGGGTCGTCTTCGTCCACACGCACATCCGCGGCGGCGGCGAGGGTGGTCGCCGCTGGTGGGAGGACGGTCGTCTCGGCGCCAAGCAGCACACGTTCGACGACCACGCCGCGGTGGCGCGGGGACTCGCCGCCGAGGGTCTCGTCGACGGCTCCCGGATCGTCACCCGCGGCCTCTCGGCCGGTGGCCTGCTCCAGTCGCGGTCTTCTCGCAGGCCCCCGAGCTGTGGGCAGGCGTCGTGGCCGAGGTGCCGTTCGTCGACGTGGTCAACACGATCTGCGACGCCTCGATCCCGCTGACGGTCAACGAGTGGATGGGAGCCTGCGAAGTGGGTCGCCGCGCTCCGGGCGAGCGACCCGGACTGGTCGCCGGGGGAGCGCCTCGCCGGCTTGCTTGCGACCGCCCGTGAAAGGCTGAGGGCATGGAGCTGCGTGTCTTCACCGAACCCCAGCAAGGCGCGACGTACGACGACCTGCTCGCCGTCGCCCGCACCGCGGAGGACCTCGGCTACGGGGCGTTCTTCCGCTCCGACCACTACCTGGGCATGGGAACCGAGGGGCTTCCGGGACCGACGGACGCCTGGGTCACCCTGGCCGGGCTCGCGCGGGAGACGACGAGCATCCGTCTCGGCACGCTCATGACCTCCGCGACGTTCCGGCTGCCCGGACCGCTGGCCATCTCGGTCGCCCAGGTCGACCAGATGAGCGGTGGTCGCGTGGAGCTCGGTATCGGCGCCGGCTGGTTCGAGCAGGAGCACACGGCCTACGGCATCCCGTTCCCCAGCACCCGCGAGCGGTTCGACCGGCTCGAGGAGTCCCTCGCCGTGGTCACGGGCCTCTGGACGACGCGCGCGGGGGAGCGGTTCGAGTTCGACGGCGAGCACTACCAGCTCTACGATTCCCCGGCGCTGCCCAAACCTGTGCAGTCGCCGCGGCCGCCGGTGCTGGTCGGCGGCAAGGGCAAGAGGCGTACGCCGGACCTCGCGGCCCGCTTCGCCGACGAGTTCAACATCCCCTTCGACAGCGTCGCCACGACCGAGACACTCTTCGGCCGCGTCCGCGAGGCGTGCGAGGCGCGCGGCCGCGACGCCGACTCGCTGACCTGCTCCAATGCCCTCGTCCTCTGCTGCGGGGCGGACGAGGACGAGGTGTCCCGCCGAGCCAAGGCCATCGGCCGAGACGTCGACGAGCTGCGGGAGAACGGGCTGGCCGGCACCCCGGGCGAGGTCGTCGACAAGCTCGGCCGGTACGCCGAGGTGGGCACCGAGCGGGTCTACCTCCAGATGCTCGACCTGAGCGACCTCGACCACCTCGAGCTGGTCGCCGAGAAGGTCATGCCGCAGCTCTGAGTCGTACCCTGGCTCCATGAGCGAGCGCGCAGGCACCCGACGGGTGCTGCAGATGCGGCTGGTCGTGGAGGCGGCCGACTACGACGAGGCGGTGTCGTTCTACCGCGACGTCCTCGGCGCCGAGGAGGAGCTCGTCGTCGAGGGTGAGGGAGGCGAGAAGGTGACCATCCTCGACGTCGGGCGGGCGACCCTCGAGCTCTCCAACCCGGCGCAGGTGGCGATGATCGACGAGCTCGAGGTCGGACGCCGGGTGGCGCCGCGGCTCCGGGTCGCCTTCGAGGTCGCCGACGCAGGTGGCACCACGGACGAGCTCGTGGAGGCCGGTGCCGAGCTCGTCGCCCCCGTGACCGAGACCCCCTGGAGGTCGCTGAATGCGCGTCTCCAGGGGCCGGCGGGCCTGCAGATCACGGTGTTCGAGGAGCTCGGCGAGCAGTCCTGACCGGTGTGACTCATGTGGCCGATGTGACGATTCGGCAAACTCCGGGACGGCCGGCTCCGGCGTACCTACTCTGGTCGCATCGCACCACCTGAGGGGAGCCGACCATGAGCCTGGGGGCAGTTCGGGAGCCCCGACGCGGCCCGCGTCACCTCGATCTGGCCGCGCGACGGCGCCGCGAGATCTGCGATGTCCGCCACCCTCTGACACCCCACGTCCGGATCGACCGGGTGCTGATCGGCCCGACCGGCATCCACGTCGTGACCACGGTGTCTGCCGTGCCCGCGTCGGCGGCCGTGCCCCTGGTCGACGCTGCGCTGGTCACCGCGGGCAGGACGAGCGCCGAGCTGGTCGCCTCGGCGCTGCCGCCGCGCTACCGCGACCGGGTCCGCCCCGTGCTCTGCCGCGTCGACGACGTCGCCCTGGCCGAGACCGTCGACGGGGTCCTCCTCACCTCCCGGGGAACCCTGGAGCACATCCTCGCCTCGTCGCCCGTCGTGCTCTCCACCTCCGAGATCAACGACGTCGCGCTGCGCCTCGACGCGCGGCTCGAGCCCTTCCCCGTCGCGCTCCCCGAGGTCCGGCGGCGATGGCGGCGCCGGCACACCGTGGTCGCGGGGCTCGTCGCCTCCGCCTCGGCCGCTGCCGCGGCGACCTTCGCCCAGGTGGCCGGCACCCTGCCGGTGCCGTGGTGAGCCAGAATCATCGCGTGACCGCCCCCTTCGACGCCGTACCGGACCCGCGCCCGGACGACGAGCCCTGGCCGGCGATGAGCTGGCCCCTCGCCCCCGGGACCTGCCTCCGCGGACGCACCGTCGAGCTGCGCCCGGTCGACCTCGCTCGCGATGGCTCGGACCTCTTCGCCGCGCTCGACGACGACCGGGTGTGGGCGCACCTGTCGCAGCGGCCGGCGAGCGCGGAGGAGTACGTCGAGCAGCTCGCCCGCGGCGTCGGCCTGGGCCGGCTGCCCTGGGTGGTGCGACTGCGCGAGCCCGTGAACGGTATTCCCGAGGGCAGCATCGTGGGCACCTCGTCGTACCTCGACGTCTCGGTCGGCGACGCGCGGCTGGAGATCGGCTGGACCGCCTACGCGCGGAGCGTCTGGGGAACCGGGGTGAACCCCGAGACCAAGCTGCTCCTGCTCCGGCACGCCTTCGAGGCGCTGCGGGTCGGCCGGGTGCAGCTCAAGACCGACGTGCGCAACCGTCGCTCCCAACAGGCGATCGCACGGCTCGGCGCCGTCTACGAGGGCACGCTGCGCCGCCACCAGCGCCGTGCCGACGGCTCCGTGCGCGACACGGTGATGTTCTCGGTGACGGCGGAGGAGTGGTCCCGGGTCCGTGCCGGGCTGGAGGCTCGGCTCGCCGACGCCTGACCACAGGGGGTGGTCGCCTGGCTTGCTCTCTCAGCCCAGGCAGCCGCGCACCCAGCGGGCGCCCTCGGCGAGCAGGCCGGTGAAGTGCCCGTGGGTGGACACGACGGCGTTCTGCACGCGGCGGACCTCCTCGTCGGGGTCCTGACGGGCCCGCTCCTCGTAGGCGTCGAGCAGGTCCGGGTCGTCGTAGATCGCGATCCCCACCGTCGCCGTCGTGGGCGTCTCCGTCGTCAGGTCCATCATCAGCACCCCCACGAAGTTCTCGGACGACCTCCGGGTGGTCCGGAAGACGAGCCCGTCCTCGTCCTGGGGCCAGGTCTCGAGGCAGTTGCGAACCTGGGTGGCCGACAGTGTGCCGCCAGGATCCGCAGCGGGTTCGGCGCTGTGCCCGCCGAGCATGCAGGAACCGGCGAACAGGGCGCCTCCGGCGACGGCGGCAAGCATCGTGGGCGAGGCCGGCACGATCTTCAGATGCAACAGCTCCAGCACCGGCTCACCTCGTCTCCACGTGTACGACGGAGGCGGGTGGGCAGTCGTGCTGGGCGTCCGAGCCGGCTCCTTGGTCGTGTACTTGGTCATCGGAGCCCGCGGGGCCGGACTTGAGGCGGGGACGGCTCCGGTCTTGACCGGATCGCCGTCGGACCAGCGATCAGAGGGAGTCGAGGATGCTCTTCCGTCGGGACTCGTACTCCTCGTAGGTGACGAGCCCGGCGTCGCGCAGCTCCAGCAGCTCCTGCAGCCGGGCCTGGACCGAGCGCGGCTCCGGGGCCTCGGCTGCGCGCGCCTCGCGTGCCTGGCCGCCACGCAGGCTCGAGGCGAGGTACGTCGCATCGAGGCCGTCGTCGCTGAGCAACGTCACGGCGGTGGCACGGTCGGGGTCCATCCCGGACTCCGTGGCCATCTGACGGGCCAGCGACACCCGCCAGATCGTCAGCCCGATCCCGACCAGGGCTACGAGCACGAAGAGGACGCCGAAGCCGGAGGGGATTCCCGCACCCGCGTCGCCCAGGAAGCCCCCGTCATAGGAGACCTCCCAGGAGCTGCCCGTCCAGGTGCAGGTGGGCAGCTCTCCCACGTCGTTCGCGCGGAAGCACTTCGGGGGTGGATCGGGCTCACCTGCCGCGTGTGCGGCCGTCGCGGTCAGCGCGACGAGGCCGAGCGAGGCCACGACGAGCGTGGCGGGGACCCGGGCGGCGCGGGATCTCATGCGCGTAAGAGTAGAGGCCACAGGTCACCTGCGTCCGCGTCTGCGGGCGGGTCGGGTGAGGTAGAGGCCCACCACGAACAGGGTCACCACGCCGCTGCCCACCAGCTTCGCGAGGTCGCTCACGGGCCAGTTCGGCTCCTCGAAGGACGTGCTCCCGGCCGCCAAGGGCTCGGAGGCCACCTCGAGGGTCGACCAGTCGATGTCGCCGCCGTTGAGCTGCATGACCTGGGCGGGCTGGGTGGTGTCGACCGTGGACATCGCGAAGACGAGGGGGAGCGGCCCGGTCTGCATGCTCAGCGCGGTCACGGTGACGCGGTTCTCGCCGGTGAAGCCGAGCAGCCGCTCCTGGGCGTACCCGTCCGGGCTGACCAGCCACGCGTGCCGGAGCCGCCGCCCGCCGTTCGTGACGTCGTACACGTCGACCGAGCGCACGCCGCGGGCCTCCGTCATGGTCGCGAGCTGGTCACCGTCCGACTTCAAGGCGAGGGTCGCGTCGGGCGGGATCGAGGTGGGTACGGAGGTCTCCCGGCCGGAGTCCCAGGCGAGCGTCACCAGGCGCCCGTCATGCACGTAGGTCAGGCCTGTGCTGTCCGGGGTCCACACCGCCTGGTGCGCGGCAGCCTTGTCGACGCCGTCGAGCGTCGCCACGATCTCGCCCGACGCCACGTCGAGGACCCGGGGCGTCCCGTCGCGCAGCAGGAGGTACCGGCTGTCGGGTGAGAACGGTCCGACCTCCGGGTCCTCGCCGATGCCGCGGGCCTCGCCGACCGTGTCGCGCACGGGGTCGTAGAAGACCACCCCGCGCTCGTACCCCCAGGCCAGCAGGAGGCCGTCGGGAGCGACCGAGACAGCGTCCTTGCGGGGCGCGGGGCGGTGCGGCGCGGTGAGGGCTCGGTACTCGCCCGTCACGCTCGAGACCGCGACCCAGGGGTTCTGCAGCTCGCCGGTGAGCCCGGTCTGCACGTGGGGGACGGCGAAGACGACCGAGACCGGACCCACCGGCCCGTACTCGTCCGTCGTCGGCACGGTCTCCGGAGGCGCGTAGACGAAGGCAGGCACGCTGGCGCCCTCGGTGGAGTCGGTGACGGCCTCGGAGGTGTTGAGGGCCCGCATGCCCGCGCTCGCGAGCCAGAAAGTCCCGGCTCCGCACAGGACCCCCACGAGGACGGCGGCGATGAGCCTGGAGCGCCAGGAAGCCATGCTGTGAATCCCCCGGTTGGACGTAGACGTGTCGACGGCAGGGGTCACATTAGAGGCAGGCGCCGTCAGAAAGCGCCCGGTTTCTCCGAGCTGCAACATTCGGCGGACCTGACCGAGGGGTCTCCGAGGGCCGACCCGGTGGCGCTCGGCAGGGTCAGGACGACACGGCGCGCGGGTGCACGACCGCCACCGGGCAGTGCGCGTGCTCGGCCAGCGCGGTGCTCACCGACCGACGCAGCAGCGACCTCGCGGGGCCGGTGCCCCGTGAGCCGACCACGACGAGCCGCGCCATCTCCGACGCCTCGACGAGCGCTTCGGCGGGATCCCCGGAGCGGTGAAGCTCCTGGACCACGACCTCCGGAAACTCCTCGGGCAGCCCGGCGATGCTCTCGGCGATCGTGAGCTCCTCCTCCTCGGTCGGACTCCTGCTCTCCCCGTCGCTGAGCACCCCCATGACCGCGGAGCCGCGGCTGAGCCGGTCCCACGAGCCGTGGAGGACCATCAGCGGAAGCTTGGCGAAGGCGGCGTACTCGAACGCGAAGGCGGCGGCGTCCCGCGAGGAGGCCGTGCCGTCCAGCCCGAGGATCACCCGCTCGCCGAGAGGCGAGGCCTGCTCGCGCGCGGGCGGTCGGACCACGACCACCGGGCAGGGCGCGTGCCGGACCACGCCGAGGCTGACCGAACCGAAGAGCCGGCGCAGGGCCACGTCATGCCGGCTGCCCACGACGAGGACAGCCGCGTCGCCGGCCTGCTCGAGCAGCACCGTCGGCGGGTCTCCGACGTCGACGCTGCCGGACACCTCCACGTGGGGGGCCCTCGCGTGTGCCCGTTCGACGGCCGCGTCCACGATCAGCCGTCCTGCCTCCAGCGCGACCCGTTCGGCCTCGAGCAGGTCCTGGGCGTTCGGCCGGACGCCGACGAACCCCGTGCCGTGCGTGACGACGAGCCTCCGCCCGGTCATGGCGGCGTGGTCAGCTGCCCAGTCGACGGCGCGGTCGCTGTCGGGTGAGCCGCTGACCCCGACCAGCACAGGGCCGAGTGCTTCGTTGCCCTCCATGCTCCCAGCCTCACGGCCCGCCACGGCGGAGCACAGAGGCCCCGGACACGTCCGCATCGGGACCTTCGGCCCGGTGGCCCGGTGGCCCGTGGCCCGGGCCTGGCGGCCCGGCGGCCGGGCGGTGGGGCGCGAGCTTTCGACCGGCAGCCGTGCCGCCGTCACGTCACGATCACGTGCGGTTCACCCGCCGCCGAGACGCTCGGCGGTGTCAGGAGACTCTTCCGAGGGGACACCACCCGTGCGCCTGCCGCTTCCCGTCGCCGCCCGCCGCAGTTCTTCCCGCCACCGGCCCGGAGGCGCCCTCGCTGTGGCGCATCGGGGCGCCAGCCACGACGTCGCCGAGAACACCCTGGCCGCGATCCGTCGGGCGGTGGCCGAGGGGGCCGAGATGGTCGAGGTGGACGTCCAGCGCTCCCGCGACGGCGCACTCGTCCTGGTTCACGACACCACGCTCGCGCGCACCACCGACGTTCGCGAGGTCTTTCCCTCTCGCGGGCCGTGGCGGGTCGCCGACTTCACCTACGACGAGATGGCTCGGCTCGACGCGGGGTCGTGGAAGGCGCCGGGGCACCCGGAGCAGCGCATCCCCACGCTCGAGGATGCCCTGGCCGTGCTCGCCGGGACCGGAACGGGGCTGCTCCTCGAGGTCAAGGCCCCCGAGCTCTACCCGGGCGTGGTCGGCGAGGTCGTGGCGACCCTGCGTGAGTGGTCCGACTACGTGGGGCGATCCGTGGCCGCGGGGCGGCTGGTGGTGCAGTCCTTCTCGTACGTCGCGATGAAGGAGCACAAGACGCTGGCGCCCGGGATCCCCGTCGGGCTGCTGGGCACCCCGTCGCGGGCGAACCTTCCCGCGCTCGCCGGATGGGCCGACCAGGTGAACCCGAGCCACCACTCCGTGGACCGGGCGTACGTCGACCGCGTGCACGAGCTCGGGATGGGCTGCCAGGTGTGGACGGTGAACCGGGCCGCCGCCATGAGGCGGGCTCTCCGCATGGGCGTCGACGGTGTCATCACCAACCGGCCGGACGTCCTTCGTCGAGTCCTCGACGAGGCGGCGGCGGACCAGCGGACGACGTCCCGCGCACTTCCGGCCGCCTACCGGGCGTAGACGGCCGCAGCCTCCGTCGGTCCGTGGTGGCCGTGGGGGAGGGTGTCCTCCCCGCCGAGGGCGGCGAGCACGCTCGGGAGCAGCGCCTTCGCCGTACGCCGGTAGCCGGCGCCGGAGGGGTGGAACCGGTCCAGGGCGAACATCTGGTCGGGCTGTGCGACGAAGAACGGGCCCACGACGTCAGCGAGGGAGATCGCCCGGCCACCGAGCTCCGTGACGACCTCGCGCTGGGCCGCGGCGAGCTGGCGTGACGCGATCCCGCCCAGCGTCCGCAAGGGCTGCGGAACCGCGGTGAGAGCACCGAGGTCGGGGCACGTCCCGACGACGACCTCGCAGCCGGAGGCGCGCAGCGCACGCACCGAGTCGGCCAGGTGGTCCCTCGACACGGTGGGCTTCACGCGGTGCGTGACGTCGTTGCCACCGACCACGACGACGGCGACGTCGGGCCGGTACCCCGGAGGCAGGCCGGCGAGCTGGGCCCGAAGCATCGAGCTCTCGGACCCGACGCGGGCGGCGGTGTGCAGGCGGACCGAGCGATGCGTCCGCTTGGCCAGCCGTCGGGCCAGCTGTGCGCCGAGGGTGTGCTTCGGCGTCTCCGCCCCCAGGCCTGCGGCGATCGAGTCGCCGAGCAGCAGGAGGTCGACAGGGTCGCCGTACTTCTTCTTGTAGACCCGATCCGCGCGGTGGGCCTCCTCGCCGAGCTGCTTGCCGATCGTCCGTCGGGCGGCTCGTGCCTGGAACCGCAGCAGCTGGTGGACCGCGAGGGCGGAACCGGCCGCGCCCCCGGCCCAGAGGGCAGCGTGTGTGGCGGGCCGGGTCATCCGCGCTCGGGTGTCCGGGGTGTCCGGGCCGGGACCTGCCGGGGGAAGGACGGCGCTAACGGGAGCGGGATCCCCAGAGCCTCGTCGGCCGCGCCGGCGGGCAGGGGCTCGCTCGGGACCCGCGTGCCGCGCCCGATTCCGTGGAAGGTCCAGCCGGCGTGTCGCCACCTCTCGGCGTCGAGGCGGTTGCGGCCGTCGATGATCCGCCGCTCTCGCGCCAGCCTCCCTGCCCGCGCCGGGTCGATCTCCTGGAACTCCGGCCAGTCGGTCAGGTGCAGCACCAGGTCGGCCCCGGTGAACGCGGCATCGGGACTCGCCACATAGGTGAGGAAGGGGGAGACCGCGCGGGCGTTGTTCGCCGCCTCCGGGTCGTACACCCGCACCTCGGCGCCCCACATGTGCAGCTGTCCGGCGATGTGCAGGGCGGGAGAGTCGCGGACGTCGTCGGAGAGAGGCTTGAACGCGGCGCCAAGCACGGCCACGCGGAGGCCGCGCACCGACCCGCCGCACAGGCTCTTGGCGAGGTCCACGGTGCGACGGCGGGCCCCGAGGTTGATCTCGTCCACGTCGCGGAGCAGGCGGACGACCGAGTCCGCGCCGAGCTCGTCGGCGCGGGCGCAGAAGGCGCGGATGTCCTTCGGCAGGCAGCCCCCACCGAAGCCGATGCCTGCGTCGAGGAAGCGGCGCCCGATGCGCGGGTCGTCGCCCAGGATGTCGGCGAGGGCGACCACGTCCGCGCCGGAGCGGTCCCCGACCTCGGCCATCGCGTTGATGAAGGAGATCTTGGTGGCCAGGAAGGAGTTGGCCGCGACTTTGGCCAGCTCGGCAGTGGCCACGTCCGTGACGTGCACCGGACTGCCCTGCGCGATGGGACGCTCGTAGATGCGCCCCAAGGTGGCCTCCGCGCCGGGGGTGGACACCCCGAACACCAGGCGGTCCGGGCAGAGGGTGTCCTCGATGCCGTGCCCCTCGCGCAGAAACTCCGGGTTCCAGGCGACGTCGGCGCTGACGCCCTCCGGGACGGTCGCGTCCACGACGGCGGCCAGCTGCTCCGCCGTACCGACCGGGACCGTGGACTTGCCGATGATCAGGCTGTCGCGCGTCAGGTGACGCGCCAGCTCGCGGGTGACCTCGTGAACGGCGGTGAGGTCGGCGGAGAGGCCGGACCCGGACTGAGGAGTGCCCACGCAGACGAAGTGCACGTCCGCGAAGGAGGCCGCCTCCGAGATGTCCGTCGTGAACCGGAGCCGGCCGCTTCGGACGTGGCGGGAGAGGAGCTTCCCTAGGCCGGGCTCGGAGAAGGGTGCGACTCCGTGGGAGAGGATGGCGACCTTCTCCGGGTCGACGTCCACCCCCAGGACGTCGAAGCCGAGCTCGGCGAGGCAGGCGGCGTGCGTGGCGCCCAGGTATCCGGTCCCGATGACGCTGATGGGCATGTTCATGGGTTCAGGCCACCAACTCTCTCTGACGCTCGTGCGCCGGTGATGCGGATGTGCGATGACGGTCGGGTGTACAGGTGGGTTCAGGCCGCGGCGACGGCCGCGCCCTGGTCGACGACGGCCGCGTAGTGCGTCGTGACGAGCTCGTCGACCACCGCCGCCCAGCCGGCCCGGCTCACCCTTTCGGCGGCAGCGGCGGCCAGCGACCGCCGGAGGTCGGGGTCGCCGGCCAGCGTGGCGACGCTCCGGCGCAGCGACCTCGGGTCGGCCGGGTCGTAGAGCAGGCCGGTGCGCCCCTGCTCGACCAGGTCGAGGGGGCCGCCTGCCGCGGGTGCGACCACGGGTACGCCGCTGGCCTGGGCCTCCTGCACGGTCTGGCAGAACGTCTCGGCCTCACCGGTGTGCACGAACACGTCCAGGGAGGCGAAGGCGCGAGCGAGGTCCAGTCCCCGCAGCATCCCGGTGAACCGGGCCTCGGGAAGGCGCCGCTCGAGCTGGGCACGCGAGGGGCCGTCGCCCACGACGACCAGCCGGGTCCCGGGGATGCGCGCGACCTCCTCGAGCCGGCGTACCTGCTTCTCGGGCGCGAGCCGGCCGACGTAGCCGACCAGGACGTCGTGGGGACGGCGGCCTCTCCAGTGCGCGCGCAGCTCCTCGCGAGCGTGGTGGGGACCGAACAGGTCGAGGGCGACGCCGCGGCGCCACAGGTGGAGGTCGGGGACACCGAGTGCCGTGAGCTGCGCGTGTGAGGCGGTGGAGGGGACGAGGGTGCGGTCGCAGCGCCGGTGCAGGCGACCGACCCAGCGAGCGACGGCGGCCTCGGCGCGCACGCCGTACTGCCGGGCGAACCCGCCGATGTCGGTCTGGTAGATCGCCACCGTCGGGATGCCCAGGCGCCGCGCGGCGCGGAGGCCCACGGCACCCAGCGCGATGGGGGAGGCGAGGTGGACGACGTCGGGCCGGAACTGCGCGATCGCCCGCTCGACAGCGGAGTCGGGAAGCCCGACGGCGAACGATCGGTAGCCGGGCAGGCCCACCGAGCGGACCCGGACGACCCGTGCGCTGCGGTACGCCGTCAGCCCCGGTCCCGGAGCGATGACCAGCGGCTCGTGGCCGGTCTCGAGAAGCCGGTCCACGGTGTGACGGACGGTGTTGGTCACGCCGTTGACCTGGGGGAAGAAGGACTCGGTCACGATCGCTACGCGCATGGCACTCACCGTGGGCGCCCACGGTGAACGAGCGGTGTCCGGTCTGCCCGGGTCTGGTTAAGTTCATGCAGCGCTTTCACCTCCGCTTCATCCAGGCGGCCTAGCCTCGAAGGGACCGCACCGGTCGAAGGACGAGCGGGAGGGCGGCATGCTCCAGCGTCGCGACGGCGAGCCCCCGGGCCGAGGGACGCGTCTTCGCACCACGGTGCTCTGGACGGTCGGGGCGACGATCGCCGCCGTGGCCCTTCGGGCTCCCCTGACCGGCGCGATGGCGTTCCCGGACGAGGGCGGAGCGCTCCTCGTGGCACGCCACTGGCACTCCGGCGGCCCCGGGTTGTACGGGTCCCTCTTCCTGGACCGGCCGCCGCTGACGGTCCTCTTCTGGCGGTTCGCCGACGCACTCGGAGGGATCGAGGCGGGCCGCTGGCTGGCCATGGGCGGGGTGGTGCTCCTCGTGGTCTCCGCGGCCTGGGCCGGGCAGCTCCTCGGTGGCGCCCGGGGAGCGCGGTGGGCAGCGGTTGTCTCTGCCGCTCTCGCCGCGACGCCGCTCCTCGGTACCCAGGAGGCCGACGGTGAGCTCCTGGCGGTACCCCTGGTCATGCTGTCGTGCGCCCTGACGCTTGCGGCCGCGCGGCCGAGCCTCCTCCCATGGGCCCGGGTGGCGCCGGCCTTCGCGGCGGGTGTCGTGGCCGCCTCCGCCCTGCTGGTGAAGCAGAACTTCGCCGGCGGCCTGGTCTTCGCGACCGTCCTCGGCGTGGTGGCGCTCCTCAGGAGGCGATGGTCGGCCTCGGCCACAGCCAGTGTGCTGGTCCCCGGTGCCGTGGGGGCCTGCGTCCCGCTGCTCGCGACCGTGGTCTGGGCGGCCCGCGGGCCCGGGATCGGCACCCTCTGGTACACCCTGTACGGATTCCGAGCCGACGCCGGTGACGTGATCGCGACGCACGACATGTCAGCGCCGGACTTCCGGCTGGAGATGCTCGCCCTCCTCGCGCTGGCGAGCGGGATCGTGACCCTCCTGGGGCTCTATGCGTGGCGGGCGCGTCGACAGATCGTCGCGCGTGACCCGGTGACGGTCGCGATCCTGGTCCTGGCGGCCGTGGAGGTCGCTGGGATCGTGCTGGGCGGCAGCTACTGGCCGCACTACCTCATCGCGCTGGTGCCGGTGTCCGCGCTCGCCGCGGGTGCGATGCCCCGCCTTCCGGGCCCGCGGCGATGGGTCCGAGCCTCGCTTGTGCTCGTCATCGGGTCCGCTCTGGTCGCCGCCGTCGCTGCGGCGACCCCCATCGCCCGATCCGCGCGCTCGGGCGAGAGTGCGCTGGTCGGCTGGCTCGGGCGCGCTCACCAGCCAGGCGACACCGGGTTCGTCGCCTACGGGCACCCGAACATCGTGGAGGCGTCCGGTCTGCGCCCGTCCGGCTATCCGTACCTGTGGAGCCTCCCGCTACGTGTCGAGGACCCGCACCTCACCCGCCTGGCCGGCTCGTTGTCGGGCCGCTCCCGTCCCACCTGGCTGGTGGAGTGGATCGACCTCGACGCCTGGGCCATCGACCAGCAGGGGACTCTGGCAGCAGCCGTGTCCTCGCACTACACCCTCGTCGGCCGGGTCTGCGGGACACCGGTCTACCTCCGCGACGACGACCACCGTGCGCTTCCGGCGCTGCCGAGCTCCTGCTGAGTCGGGCCATGGTGCCACCCGGCCCGGCGGGAATACCCTCGGGCGAGGGACAGGCAAGGAGGGCAGCCATGGCTGGAGTGACCGAGGCGTTCCACGACTGGGTCTCGCACCATCGCAGGCAGGGGCGCGGCTCCGCCACAGGGGTCGTCGACCAAGCTGCGCCACCCACTCAAGCGGCTCCGTCGGTCAAGGGCGTGCGCCGGCGCCGCGCACAGGACCTGCCGGCCTGTGTCCGGTTGCTCCGCGTCGTGCACTCCGAGGGGCAGTACCCGGTCTACTGGCCCGAGGCACCCAAGGCCTGGCTGTCGGACGAGAGCCTGCTCGACGCCTGGGTCGCCGAGCGCAGGGGAGAGATCCTCGGCCACGTCGCCATCACCCGGGTCGGCGGCGACGCGGTCTCGGCGCTCCGCTGGCGCGAGGTGACCGGTCGCGAGCCGTCCGCGCTGGCCGGAGTCGCCCAGCTGTTCGTCCGGCAGCGCGTGCGTCGCGAGGGGATCGGGTCCGCCCTCGTGGACGTAGCCGTCGCGGACATCCGTGCCCGTGGCCTGGAGCCCTGTCTCGAGGTGGTCAGCGCCAGCACGAACGCCATCCGGCTGTACGAGGACACCGGCTGGAAGCTGCGCGGTGTGTACCCCTGGGGCAACCCCGCCGACCGGCTGGAGACGCGCTACTACACGCTGACCGCGTAGCCGGGCCGGGAGCGAACGGGCCTGACTCCCGCGGCTCAGGGCAGTGCGACGTACTCGGCGAGGAACGACCGCGCGGAGGCCGTGTCCAGGCGGTAGACCACGTTGGTCGCGCGGCAGACCGCGTCACCGGTGATCGTCGTGGCCGCAACGGTCGAGGAGTCGCCGAGGAAGTTCGGGCCGCCGGAGTCGCCGTAGCAGGTGCCGCCGTTCCCGGTGGCCCTGTTCATCGAGATGCGCAGCCAGGCCGGGTTCACCGCGTTCAGCGTTCCGGTCGCCGCCATGCGCACGTCGTCGTAGAGGTACCGGTGGCCACCCGGCTCGTTGGTGACCTCGTAGGCGCCGTAGCCGACCGAGGTGAACGGCTGCTTCCTCGGCAGGTCGGACAGCGAGCCCGCGGCCGGGAGCGTGGCCGGGGCGATCCCGTCGACCGCCTCGTCGAGCACGACCACGGCGATGTCGTGCGGGTCGCTCTGCGCCGGGGTGCCGTAGCGCGGGTCGGCGTGGAAGGTTCCGGCGTACGTCTTGTCGCCGTCGTGGTACGCGCTGGCGAAGGTCACCCGCACGCGGTCGTCGTCGGCCTCGCCGCAGTGGGCAGCGGTCAGGAAGACGGTGGGGCTGATGAGGGTTCCGGAGCAGTAGGTCCAGGTGCCGTCGGAGTAGGCCTCGTCGGCGACCAGACCGCCGACGTTCGGGTGGGCGTCACCGTCGGGACTGCCGTTGGTGATCGCCGACGCAGGTACGGCGAAGGCGAGCGCGGACGCGGTGGCGGTGGCCACGGCGAAGACCAGACGGCGCAGCATGGCGACTCCTCGAACGGGTGCTCCGGGACGTGCTCGCCGTGGCGGCACGCGCGCCATCCTGCCACCGATTCGGTCGCTAGGACACCAACCCGGACAGGCCGTCCCCCACGAGCTTCGCGCCCAGCACGAGGAAGAGGACAGTCATGATCGCGGCGTTGTGCTGGGCCATGAACGCCTTGAGGTGAGCCAGGGTGGTCGTCGCTCGCCGCGGTGCGACGACGGTCAACAGCACGGGACCGAGCACCGTCACCGAGCCGATCAGCACGTAGACGACCACCGCCACGGCATTCCCACCCGCGCTCAGTCCCGCCTGCGCGATGGAGGCGCCCGAGGCGATGCCGAGGGCGAGGTTCTTCGGGTTGACTCCGGAGAGGAGCGCGCCGAGGCCGAGCGACCGGCCCGCCCCGAAGGTGTCGATGGTCTGCATCCACGCGGGCAGGGACGCCTCGGAACCCGGCTCGGGGCGGGTCCGCCACTGACGGACCGCGAGCACGAGGAACAGTGCCCCGAGCACCAGCTTCACCCAGCTCACCGTGGTGGACGCACCGCTCGACGTGTCGGCCGACCCGGCCAGCAGCAGCACCCCGATGCTCACCACCAGCAGGCCCAGGACCCACCCGGCCGCGAACGCGAAGCCGTTGCCGCGCCCGCCTGGCGTGGCCAGCATCAGGATCATGGCGATGATCGGCACCGGGCTCAGCGCCACACCGACCGCCGACGGGAGCAGCCCGCCTATTGCATCGACCATCTCCGTGTCCCCGGGAGCCGTGTCAGACCCGGCGCGGGACGTGGTGGTTGATGGTGAACGCCCACTTCATCGCCTTGTGGCCGGCGTCGGAGACGGGCTCGAACATCAGCGGGCAGCCGCCGTCGATGACCGAGATGCCGTGCTCCCGCCCGTACGCTGCCGCCTCCTCCGAGACGCTGCCGCCGCCGAAGGACCGGTGCATCCAGACGTTGTGGATGCCGAGCTCCTCGCACTCGCGGATCGTGTCCGCGGCCCGCTCCGGACGGGTCGCGATGACCACGGCCTCCACGCCGCCGGGGATCGCTCCCAGGCTGGCGAAGCACGTGTCACCCTCGACCTCCTCGGCGTTCGGGTTGACCGCGAACACCTCGTAGCCGCGCTCCTTGAGCCGCTTGTAGACCACGTTGCCGCCGTGGCTCGCCGGGGTGCGGGAGACCCCGGTGACGGCGACCCGCTTGTGGGAGAGGAAGTCGCTCGCCGCTTCCTTGATGGTCTGCATGGGGATGCCTCCTCGTACGCCGACCGGCAGCGACAGTCACCGCCGGTGAACACCGACCACCTCAAGCGTGCGACCGGCGCGAGGACCAGCACACGGGCCCAAAGCCCCGACCACGACGCACGGACGGGCGGTGCCCTCGGAACGGTCGGGAGGACCCTTCACAGGTCGCTCACAGGAACGGCACAGGCTCACAGGGGGTCGGCTGCGGCATGCTGTGGGACGTGAACAGGCCGACCGACCACCTCACGCGGGCCGACGGCTCGCCCTTGCGCGTACTCGTCGTCGACGACGAGGTCAACATCGCCGAGCTGCTCAGCATGGCGCTGCGCTACGAGGGCTGGGAGACCGGCATGGCCCACACCGGCAGCAAGGCGGTCGCGGCTGCGCGCAAGATGAAGCCCGACGTCGTCGTGCTCGACATCATGCTTCCCGACTTCGACGGGATGGAGGTGCTGCGCCGCGTCCGGGGCCACCTGCCCGACGTACCGGTGCTGTTCCTGACCGCGCGGGACGCCGTCGAGGACCGGGTGGCCGGCCTGACCGCGGGCGGCGACGACTACGTGACCAAGCCGTTCAGCCTCGAGGAGGTCGTCGCCCGGCTGCGGGGGCTGATGCGGCGCGCGGGGGCGACCAACCGCCGCGAGAGCTCGGTGCTGACCGTCGGTGACCTGACGCTGGACGAGGACAGCCACGAGGTGTTCCGGGACGGCGAGGAGATCACCCTGACGGCCACGGAGTTCGAGCTGTTGCGCTTCATGATGCGCAACCCGCGTCGCGTCCTGTCCAAGGCGCAGATGCTCGACCGGGTCTGGAACTACGACTTCGGCGGGCAGGCCAACGTGGTCGAGCTGTACATCTCCTACCTGCGCAAGAAGGTCGACGCGGGCCACGAGCCGATGATCCACACGATGCGCGGTGCCGGGTACGTCCTGAAGCCCGCGGGGTGAGCATGGGCCGCCTGCTTCCCACGTCGCTGACCGGCCGCCTGGTGGCGACCGCGGTGGGCCTGGTCGCTCTGGTGAGCCTGCTCATCGGCGCCGCGACCACCGCCGCGATCCACTCCTACCTGACCGACCGGCTCGACACGGAGGTACAGCAGTCCCACTTCCGTGCGGTCGGCGCACTCACCCGTGGGCGGCCGTTCGAGCCGCCACGTGGCGACGACGGTCCTGACATCGAGAACGCGGTCGGCCAGGGACCCGGGACGCTCACGGCGTACCTCACCGCGTCCGGGTCGGCAGGCGACGTGATCACCAGCAGCGGTCCGCAGCCCCGGCGGCTCTCGACGAGCGTGCTCCAGATGCTCCAGGACGTTCCCGCGGGCGACTCGCCCCGGACGCTCGATCTTCCGGCGCTCGGGAGCTACCGGCTGCTCGCCACCGACCTCGGGTCGGTCACCCTGGTCACCGGGCTGCCCACGTCGGAGGTGGACAACACCGTCGGAAGCCTCCTCGGGTGGGAGGTCCTGTTCAGCACCCTGGGCCTGCTGGCGGCCGGGGGTGCCGCCGCCGTGGTGGTACGCCGCCAGCTGCGGCCCCTGCGGGACGTGGCCAGCACCGCCCACGAGGTCGCGGAGCTGCCACTTGCCACAGGGGAGATCGGGATGACTGCCCGCGTGCCGGACCGCCTCACCGACGAGAGCACCGAGGTCGGCCAGGTGGGTTCGGCGCTCAACACGCTGCTCGGGCACGTCGAGGAGGCGCTCGATGCGCGGCACCGCAGCGAGCAGCAGGTCCGGCAGTTCGTCGCGGATGCCTCCCACGAGCTGCGGACGCCGCTCGCCACCATCCAGGGGTACGCCGAGCTGACCCGGCGTACGTCCAGGACCGACCCGGAGACGCTGCGCCGGGCACTGCGGAAGGTCGAGGCGGAGGCCGGCCGGATGTCGTCGCTGGTGCAGGACCTGCTCCTGCTCGCCCGGCTCGATGCGGGCCGGCCCCTGGAGCGCGCCGAGGTGGACCTGACGAAGATGGCGCTCGAGTCCGTGGGCGACGCCCGTGTCGTGGCTCCTGACCACAGGTGGGCCCTCGACCTCACCGACGAGCCGGTCACGGTCACCGGGGACGAGCAGCGCCTGCACCAGGTGCTCACGAACCTCCTCGGCAACGCCCGGCGACACACGCCGGCCGGCACGACCGTCACCGTCGGGGTCCATCCCGACGGCGCGGGGGAGGGGGCCGTGGTCACCGTCCGCGACGACGGACCCGGCATCCCCGACGAGCTCCAGGGGGCCGTCTTCGAGCGGTTCACCCGCGGCGACGCCGCGCGCACCCGCGACACCGGGGGTGCGGGGCTCGGCCTGTCACTCGCGCACGCCATCACCACCGCCCATGGCGGGGACCTCGTGGTCCGCTCGGCGCCGGGGGACACCTGCTTCACGCTGACCCTTCCCGGGGACCGCGTGCCCGTCGCCGGCCGCTGACCGCGGCTCGCCGGGTGGTCGAGGTGGCGACGAGGATCAGCCCAGGCTGTGCGCCGCCACTGATCGGCAAGCCAGGCTTCGGTTCGGACGCCCGCGCTCATAGGGACCTGACAGGTTGAGTACACGGTCGCCCCAGGCCCGCTCGACACCGTGGCGGCATGAGCAACCAGACCACCACCCTGACACCGTCGACGCCCCATGCCGAGCAACCTCCGGCCCCGGGTCATTCACCCGGACTTGGCCGCGGGTGGCCCCGGCTGGGGAGGCTGTGGCGAGGCCACGCCCAGGACGCGCAGTGGGTCCGACCGGCGCTGCTGGTGCTCGTGGCGGCCACCGGCGTCCTCTACTTGTGGGGACTCGGCGCGTCAGGGTGGGCGAACTCCTACTACGCCGCCGCGGCCCAGGCCGGGTCGGAGTCGTGGAAGGCGTTCTTGTTCGGCGCCTCCGACGCCGCCTCGTCCATCACCGTCGACAAGACCCCGATGTCGGTGTGGGTGATGGCGCTGTCGGTGCGGGTCTTCGGGCTCTCGTCGTGGAGCCTGCTCGTGCCCCATGCGCTGATGGGCGTCGGCACCGTCGCCCTGCTCTACGGCACCGTCCGGCGTACGACGGGCTCGGCCGTTGCGGGACTGCTCGCGGGCCTGGTGATGGCGCTGACGCCGGTGGCGGTGCTGATGTTCCGCTTCGACAACCCTGACGCGCTGCTGGTGCTGCTGCTGGTGGGGTCGGCCGCGGCGACGCTCCGGGCTGTCGAGGCGAGCGACCCGGCTCGGTCGGGGCGCCCGGTGCGGTGGCTGGCGCTGGCCGGCGCGCTGGTGGGGCTGGCGTTCCTGACCAAGATGCTCCAGGCGTTCCTGGTGCTCCCGGCACTGGCCACTGGCCTACCTGCTGGCCGCCCACACGCCGTTGGGTCGCCGGATCGGGCACACGCTGGTGGCGCTCGGGTCGGTGGTCGTGGCCGGGGGATGGTGGGTCGCGGTCGTGGAGCTTTGGCCCGCCGCCGCGCGGCCCTACATCGGCGGCTCCCAGACGAACTCGGTCCTCGAGCTGACCTTCGGCTACAACGGGCTCGGCAGGATCACCGGCGACGAAGCGGGCTCGGTGGGGGGTGGCCGCGGCTGGGGCCAGACCGGCCTGCTGCGGCTCCTCGACAGCGAGATCGGAGGCCAGGTCGCCTGGCTTCTCCCGGCTGCTCTCGTGCTTCTCGGCGCCGGACTGTGGTTCACCCGGCGACACCCCAGGACCGACCGCGTCAGCGCCGCCCTGGTGCTGTGGGGTGGCTGGCTGGTCGTGACGGCAGCGACCTTCAGCCTGATGGCGGGCATCTTCCACGCCTACTACACCGTCGCCCTGGCTCCTTCCATCGCTGCTCTGGTGGCCGTCGGTGGCTGGGCTCTGTGGGAGCAGCGGGACAGCGACGCCGCGGCGCTCACGCTGGCCGGCACGGTCGCACTCAGCGCCGTCTTCGGGTTCGTGCTGCTCGCGCGAACCCCCGACTACCTGCCGTGGCTGCGCTGGGCCGTCCTGCTCCTCGGGCTCGCGGCGGCAGTCCTGCTCGCCGGGCTCCCGTACCTGCCGGGTCGGGCCTCCTCGGGCATCGCCGCGCTGGCGGTGGGCGCGCTGCTCCTCGGCCCGGGGGCGTACTCGGTCAGCACCGCGGCCACCCCGCACACCGGTTCGATCCCGTCGGCGGGTCCGGCCGCGAGCGGGGGTCCCTTCGGCGGTCCCGGAGGCGGTCCGGGGCGCCGGGCGTTCGCCGGCGGGTTGCCCGGCAGGTTGCCCGGCGGTCAGGGCGGCATGGCCGGCGCCCTGCCCGGTGGGGCCGGGATGCCCGCGCCTCCCGGTGGGTTCCAGGGTGGGGCTCCGGGCGGGGGTGCAGGGCGGACTTCTCCAGGGCAGCACCTCCAGCACCGCCATGACCGCCCTGCTGCAGACCGACGCGGGGGCCTTCACCTGGGTCGCGGCGACGGTCGGGGCGAACAGCGCGGCGGGATACCAGCTCGCCAGCGGGGAGCCGGTGATGGCGGTCGGCGGCTTCAACGGCACCGACCCGAGCCCGACGCTTGCTGAGTTCCAGCAGTACGTCGCCGACGGCGAGATCCACTACTTCGTCAGTGGCGGGGGCGGCCGTGGCGGGCCGGGTGGGTTCGCGGCCGGCGGGTCGAGCGAGATCGCGAGCTGGGTTCAGGAGACCTTCACCGCCACGACGGTCGACGGGGTCACCGTCTACGACCTCTCGGAGGGCGTGCGATGAGCCACCGCGACTCCGAGTCCGTCAGCCCTTCCGTCAGCCATCCCGGCCGCCGAGGAGACGCCGGTGCTCGACGTGGTCATCCCCGTCCACGACGAGGAGGCCGAGGTGTACGCCGCGGTGACCCGGCGTCCGCGACCACCTCGCGCGGCTGCCGTGGACCTTCCGGATCACCGTCGCCGACAACGCCAGCACCGACGGGACCGCCGACGAGGCGCGCCGAGCCTGCGGGGAGCACGACGAGGTGCGGCTGGTGTCGCTGGCGGAGAAGGGCCGGGGTCGCGCGCTCAAGCGGGTGTGGTGGGCCTCCGACGCGGCAGTGCTCGTGTACATGGACGTCGACCTGTCCACCGACCTCAACGCACTGCTGCCGCTGGTGGCACCACTGATCTCCGGCCACTCGGAGGTGGCGATCGGCAGCCGCCTGTCCCGCGGGGCGCGGACCACGCGCGGGCCGAAGCGGGAGCTGATCTCCCGGGGCTACAACCTGCTCGTCCGCAGCACCTTGCGGACGCGCTTCTCCGACGCCCAGTGCGGCTTCAAGGCGATCCGGGCGGACGTCGCGCAGGCACTGCTGCCGCTGGTCCGCGACGACTCGTGGTTCTTCGACACCGAGCTGCTCGTGCTGGCCGAGCGGGCGGGTCTGAGGATCCACGAGGTGCCGGTCGACTGGGTCGACGACCCGGACAGTCGCGTGGACATCGTGCGCACGGCGATCGACGACCTGCGCGGGATCGCCCGGCTCTCCGGGTCGCTGCTGCGCGGCCGCGTGCCGCTGGTCGAGCTCACCGATCGGCTGGGCAGGACGACGGCTGCGGCTGCGGCGGGTCGGGTCAGCACGCAGGTCGTGGTGTTCGCGCTGGTGGGCGTCGCCTCGACGCTCGCGTACGCGATGGCCTACGTCGTGCTGCGGACCCAGGTGGGCCCGCAGTGGGCGAACGCACTCGCCCTCGTCCTGACCGCGGTCGCCAACACGGCGGCCAACCGTCGCTTCACGTTCGGCGTGCGCGGGCGCGAGCGCGTGGGGCGCCACCACCTCCAGGGTCTGGCGGTCCTCGCCGCCGGGCTCGCGGTGACCAGCGGGGCGTTGTGGAGCCTGGGCATCGTCGTCGAGACACCGGCGCGCGTCGTCGAGGTCGGCGTCCTGACCTTGGCCAACCTCGTCGTCACGGTCATGCGCTTCGTGCTGATGCGCGTGTGGATCTTCGCGCGCCGCTGATCGCCGCTGCCAACGGCGCGGCCGACCGTGCCTTCGATCGGGCCCCTGAACGCGCCGCCCGACCGGCCGGCTCCGACGTACAGCCGGCTCACAGGTTCGTCAGGACCCGGCCTCAGTTCGCCTTCCGATGATGGGACCACCACGACACAAGGAGCAGTCATGAACGACCGACCTCACGAGCACAGCGGCTCCCGCTGGGAGCCTGCGCCGACGCCTCCGGTCGGCGATCAGGAGCAGGTCGCACCCGGCTACGCGTCCGCGAGTCAGGACACAGGCAGCCAGACGGGCGGGCGCCGCTTCACCTGGCGGGGACGCGGACCGCTGGTGGCGCTGGCCACGGGCATCGTCGCCCTCAGCGGAGTGGGCGGGTACGCGCTCGGGAACGCCGCCTCGGCCACGACCGACCAGGTGGGTCTGGTGGGGAACCAGACGCCCGGCAACCGCCAGCAGCCGGGCGGCGGGATGCCCGGTGAGCAGGGCGAGCTCCAGGGCGTGCCGCCGTGGGGTCAGGACGGCGATGGCGACGGCCATGGCTGGGGCCATCACGGCTGGAGGCCCGGTACGCCGCCCGACGGCGACCAGATGACGCCGCCCGACGGGTCCTACCCCGGCACTACGCCGGACGGGACGACCTCCCAGGGACGGGAGACGTGACCGCGCTGACCCCGGTGCGGCCGGCCCCCGCGGTCGCGCCGCGCCCCGGGGGCAGCCGCTCACCCGAGGGCGTCGCCTCCGTCACGGTGCTCGGTCCGTCCCTCACCTGGGCGGCCATCGAGGCGACGGCCGCCTATGCCCAGGGCGCCGGCGCGCTGGCCTGGCTGGGAACCCCCCGGGCGTGCGGCCTGGTGGTGGCGGAGGGCAGGGTCGCGGTGTTCGGCGAGCCCGGCATCGGCTGACCCGTCCCGGGGAGGTCAGCCCAGCGAGTCGAGGAGTCGGTTCAGAAGGAACACCTCGGTCCCCGCCAGTCCCACCGAGAGGAACAGGGTGCGCTGCCCCTCCGACGTACGACCGGGGGCGTCGCCGGCGAGAACGGCCCCGAGTGAGGTGAGCCGCTGCTCGTGGGACGTGCCATGCAGGATGTTCGGCGGGTCGTACGCCGCGACCTGGCCGACCGAGTCGGTGACTGCCACGTCGGCGGACTCGACCAGCTCGCGGTCGAACTCCGCCCGCCCCACCTGCTTGGGCCCCAGCGTCGTGACGAACGCTCCCGGGGCCACCCAGTCGGCCTGGATCACGGGTGTGGCGCTGCTGGTCGCCAGCACCACGATGGCGGCACCATCGACGGCCTCGCGGGCGCCGGCGACCGGCTCGACGGAGATCCCGAGCTCATGTCGCGCTCGCTCGGCGAAGGCCTCCCGAAGCTCCGGGGTGCGCGAGAAGACTCGCACCGAGCTCAGCCTGCGCACCGTCGAGATCGCCCACAGCTGGCGCCACGCCTGGTTGCCCGTGCCGATCAGGCCCAGCGTGTCGGCGTCCGCGCTCGCGAGCGTGTCGGCGGCGATCCCGCCGATGGCGCCGACTCGGCGCGGTCCGAGCTCGTTGCCGATCGCGAGCCCGCGGACCCGACCGTCGGTGGCGTCGTGGACGACGACCACCTGCTCGCCCGGATGCACGTCGAGGGTGTCGTAGGAGCGGTAGCCGAACCACTCGCCGCGCAGCGAGCCGGTGGTGAAGACGAGTCGGCCGGTGCCGACGTCGGTGTGGACCCGTGGTGGCGCGACGAGGCGCCGGGCGTGCTCGGCCAGCAGCGCCTCCCGCATCCAGCTCGTCGCCCGCTCCGCGGTGAGCAGCTCGGCGATGTCCTTGTCCTCGAGCACGGTCGTCGTCATGGGGGTCACTGTTGCAGGAGCGGCTCTGCCGCAACGACCGGTCGCCTCGCGCGGAGCCGCGTAAACCCGAGAACGCCAGGGTCCTCGCCGTGGGGAGCATCGACCTGGACGGACAGCGGCCGCTGGCGAGCGGACGTGAGGCCGACGTCTACGCGTACGGCGAAGGCCGCGTGCTGCGCCGCTACCGCGACGGCTTCGACGCCGACGCCGAGGCGGACGTCATGCGCTTCCTCGCAGGCCACTCCTACCCGGTTCCCCGCCTCCACGCCGTGGACGGGGCAGACCTGGTGATGGACCGTGTCGAGGGTCCCACCATGCTCGAGGCGGTCCGCTCCGGCGAGCCCCGCCGATCTCGACGTGGCGATGACCGCGCTCATCCTCGCGCACGTCGCCGTGGATCGCGGCGACGAGCGCTCACTCCTGGCCGACAGGGTGCTCCGGACGTTCCTCGGCCACGTCTCAGGACGCGCCGGGGACCAGCTCGATGCCGCGCTGGCTCGGCGTGGAACCGACGCGCTCTCCGGCGCCGAGCGGCTCCGGCTCAGCGAGGCACAGTCGCTGGTGCGGTCCCTCAGCTGATCTGCAGGCGGCTTCGGTCCGGCGGCTCCGCGATCCGTGTGGCGGCCGGGCTCGGCCAGTGGTCCCGCAGCGGGCCGACGTTCGCTCCCTGACCCAGCAGGTGCTCGAGGAGCAGGTCGGAGGCCGCGAGCGTCCGCTGCCACGAGCCGGGGGCGGAGGTCCGGTCGGTGTCGTGCAGCAGGACGGTACCGCCGGGCCGTAGGGCTCGAGAGACAGTGGCCGCGATCGACCCCGGGGTGGCCGAGCGGGTCCAGTCCCGTCCCCATGCGGACCACAGGACCGTTCTCAGCCCGGCCCGCCGGGCTGCCAGGAGACCCTCGCCGGTCATGACGCCGTACGGCGGCCTGAACCAGTCGACCCGGCGGCCGCTGAGGTCCTGGACGGCGTCTCGGGTGCGGCGCAGCTCGTCCGTCAGCACACCCGGACGTTTCCACGCCAGGCAGGTGTGGTCCCAGCCGTGGACAGCGAGCTCGTGCCCCGCGTCTGCCATCTCCCGGACGAGCCCGGCGTTCGTCCCGACGTGGGCGCCGAGGAGGAAGAACGTCGCCGTGACGCCCTGGCCCTCCAGCAGGTCCAGGAACCTGGGGGTCGACGTGGGGTCCGGCCCGTCGTCGTACGTCCAGGCGACGTGCGGCAGCGGGCTCTGCCCGGCCAGTCCCGGCAGTGCGCGTCGGCGGAGTGGCGCGAGCGAGGTGAGGGCAGGGGCCAGGTGCGCGAGCGCCGCACCGGCGAGCAGACGACGGGTGATGCTCATGCCGAGCGCACTCCAGGCGTCTTGAAGAGGGCGTCGACGAGGTCGAGCGAAGGGCGGGTGGGTGCGACGCCCTCGCCCTCCGTCGAGAGCAGGTTTCGCAGGGCGGCGCCGAGGTCCCCGACGTCGCGAACCCAGGGCGCCAGCCCGGCGCGGTCGAGCGCGTCCGCATTGGTCTCGCCGTGGCCCGCGATGCAGCGGTAGGTGAGGATCGGTAGGCCGGCCGCGATCGTCTCCAGCGATGTGATGCCACCCGAGTTCTGGACGACCGCGTCGACGGCCGTGAGCAGCCGGGGCATGTCGTCGGTCCACCCGAGTCCGACCGCCGTCCTGCTGCGCCGGATCCGGCGAAGCAGACGCCGGTTGTGCCCGCAGAGCACGACCGGCACCGCCTCGCCCGTTGCGGCGATGTCCTCGGCCGCCTCCGCCAGGTCGCCGATGCCGCAGGAACCGCCCGTGACCAGGACCAGCCGCTCGTCGCGGGGCAGCCCGAGGGAGCTGCGGGCGTCCGCGCGGGACAGGGCATGGTCCGGCACCGCCTCGAAGGCCGAGCGCACGGCCGGACGGACCGCACGTGTGGTGCCGGCGCCCACCCGACGTGCCTGCTCTGCCGGCAGCTCGTGCACCGCCAGGTGCAGGTCCACCGACGGGTGCACCCAGAGCCGGTGCACCGACATGTCGGTCAGGTAGGTCACGACGGGGATGTCGAGCCGCCCGGAGGCGCGCAGCCGGCCCAGTGCCTGGCTGGCGAAGGGGTGCGTCGAGATGATCCGTTCGGGCCGCGACGAGGCGATGTCGAGCAGGTGCGGGGCCGCGGGCTCCAGTGCCCGGGAGACGAGTCCGGCCAGCCGCTCGTCGCGTTCCAGCCTGCCGAGCAGCCAGCGCCAGGCGCCGGGCGTGGTCTGGACCTGACGGAGGTACACCGCGCGCAGTGCACGACCGAGGTGGGCCGGGAGCAGGTCCACGACGTCC
Source organism: uncultured Actinomycetota bacterium (assembly GCA_963823965.1). Lineage (GTDB taxonomy): Bacteria > Actinomycetota > Actinomycetes > Propionibacteriales > Nocardioidaceae > Nocardioides_C. The sequence continues at coordinate 302,041 of CAWGNO010000003.1, forward strand.
CACGTCCGCGTGGTGAACCCTTGTGCCTCCAGGCGGGCGGCGATCGCGTGTGCTGCCGCGTCGTGCCCGGCGCCGAAGCTGCCCGACACGATGTCGACCAGGCCCACGCTGCTCGCCGGGAGGATCGTCGGCGTTCCGTGCCGTGCCGGGTCGCGCTGAGCTTTCGCGTTGCCGGGTGTCGCGGTCTGGCGGACCTTCATCGGAGCCTCTCGTCGGGTACGCGCGGGTTTCCCCCGTTGGCGCACAGTGAAGTGGTCTGTCATGAAGAGAGGATGAAGAGCGGGTGGAGAGGGGACTTCGACTCCTCCCGGCTGCGCCCCGGGAGACCTACGCTGGAGGCATGAACACCGTCCGTCTCACCGACGACGAGCTGGCGCTCACCCGCTACGCGCTGCAGGCCTACCTGGCGGCTTTCGGTCACGACGAGGCCGACACCGTCGTACGTATCAGACAGGTGGTCGAGAAGTTCCGGGCAGTCCGGCCCGAGGGTGAGGACCCTCGCTACATCGCCTGACCCGCCGCCGAGGAGGACCGGCGGACTACGACCAAGGGGTCCGTCGGTGCTCTGGCGACCCCGCCGAACGCATGCAAGTGTGAGTCGGGCGGCGGTCACGGTGGGGATCGTCGTTCCGTCGAGTCAGCCAGGGGTGGCCTGTCATGACCTATCCGGAGATCTCGTCCGCAGCGATTCCTCCCAGGCAGGCGAGGGAGGGCTAGACATGTCCGTGACCTCCGGGCCGGGCGGGTGGCAGATCCTCGAGGACAATCGCGACAAGATCGTCCGTCGGTGGAGCGAGGCCGCCGCCGAGACGTCGGGTGGCCGGATGACGCTGGCCGAGCTCGAGCGCGACGTACGCGACATCTTCGACGCCATCGTCGCCGTGCCGCACGTCTCTGGGCGCGTGCTCACCGACGCGGCGTACGCCGACCTGCGCTCGTTGCTTGCCGACCTGGCCAGGACGCGCGCCCGCCAGGGGTTCTCCCCGACCGAGACCGCTGTCGCCGTCTTCGCGCTCAAGGGCGCCGTCCTCGAGATGCTGGAGGAGAAGGGTGACGTCGACGGCTACAGGTTCTTCGCCGAGTTCTCACGCTTCGTCGACGAGGCCGGCCTGTTCATGCTCGACACGTACGCGCGGACGCGCGAGAGCGTGATCTCCGAGCAGGCAGCCGCCCTGCTGGAGCTGTCGACGCCCGTGGTGAGCCTGTGGGAAGGCGTCGTCTCCCTCCCCTTGGTCGGGACCCTGGACTCCGCGCGCACCCAGGTGGTGATGGAGAAGCTGCTCGAGGCCCTGGTCGCCACCGGTTCCGACCACGCGATCATCGACATCACCGGCGTGCCGGCGGTGGACACCCAGGTCGCCCAGCACCTGCTCAAGACGGTCATGGCCGCCAGGCTGCTGGGAGCCGAGTGCATCATCTCCGGCATCCGGCCACAGATCGCACAGACGGTGGTGGGCCTGGGCATCGACTTCGGCACCATCGCCACCAAGTCGTCGCTGTCCGACGCGTTGCTGTTGGCGCTGAGGCGGTCCGGGTACGACGTGATCAAGCGCAACACGTCTCGGGGCTGACGATGGAGCGGATCCCCATCCTGCGTCTGGGGGACACCCTGCTGGTCTCGATCCAGGTGGACCTCCAGGACCACATCGCGCTCGCTCTCGAGGAGGACCTCGCCGAGCGCATCGTGGACTCCGGCGCCAAGGGCGTCCTCATCGACATCACCGCCCTGGAGATCGTGGACAGCTTCATCGGGCGGATGATCTCCACGATCGCCTCGATCTCGAAGGTGCTGGACGCCGAGACGGTGCTGGTGGGGATGCGGCCTGCCGTGGCCATCACTCTCGTGGAGCTGGGCCTGTCCCTCTCCGGCGTGCGGACCGCGCTCGACGTGGACCGCGGGCTGACCATGCTCCGCGCCGACCGTGCCGAGCCCGGCGAGACCCGTGACGGGGAGTCTGCCGGCACCCTCTCGTCTTCCGGTTGATGGCCGCGTCGGTCGCCGTGGAGTCCTCGGAGACCCACCGGATCGAGTCGGACTCCGACGTGGTGCGGGTCCGCCAGTCCGTCCGTTCTTTGGCGGTCTCGACGAAGCTCACCCTCATCGACCAGACCAAGCTGGTCACGGCGGTCAGCGAGCTGGCGCGCAACACGCTCGTCCACGGCGGCGGGGGAGAGGCTGCCGTGGAGGTCGTGGCGTCGGGTGCCCGTCACGGCGTTCGGGTGACCTTCACCGACACGGGACCCGGCATCGACGACGTCGACCAGGCGCTGACCGACGGGTGGACGAGCGGGGCGGGCCTGGGGCTGGGGCTGTCGGGGGCGCGACGGCTGGTCGACGACTTCGTCCTGGAGTCGAACCCCGGCTCGGGCACCTCGGTCAGCGTGGTCAAGTGGGCGCGATGAACCGCGACGAGCGGAGCGAGTCCGAGCAGCTCGGGGACCCGGTCAGCGCCGAGGACGTCACGTGGCTGCGGGTCGAGGACGACGTCTCCCCGGGTGCTGTACGCCGCAGGGCGGTCGACCTGGCGCAGCGGGTCGGGTTCGACGAGAACCGGGCCGGCCAGGTGGCCATCGTCGCGACGGAGGTCTCCACGAACCTGCTCAAGCACGCACGGGAAGGCTCTGTCGTGCTCCGGGTCCTGCGTCGGGGCAACGAGGGCGGTGTGGAGCTCGTCGCCCTCGACCGGGGCCCGGGCATGCGCGACCTCCATGCGGTGTTCGCCGACGGCACCTCCACGTCCGGGACGCTGGGCATCGGGCTGGGAACGCTGAACCGGCTCTGCGACAGCTGGGACGTGCACTCGGTGCCAGGCCACGGCACGGTCGTGGTGGCGACGTTCTGGGCCGGTGAGCGCTCCGTGAGCGAGGTGGCCGCCGGGCTCACCCGAACGCTGGAGGGGGAGCAGGAGTGTGGAGACGGCTACGCGTTCCGGACGACCGGCGACGGGTGGCTCGCGCTGGCCGTGGACGGGCTCGGTCACGGTCCTCTGGCAGCCCGCGCCGCCCAGGAGGCGACCCGTTGCTTCCTCGCCTCCCGTGAGGAGTCTCCGGCCGGGCTGCTGTCCGAGCTGCACCGCGGCATCTCGGGCACCCGGGGCGCCGCGGTGGCGGTCGCCCGGATCGACCTCGACCGGCTCCGGCTGTCCTACGCGGCCATCGGCAACATCTCGGGGCGGCTGATCGGCGCCGGCCGACCGCGAGGGCTGGTCACCCACCCGGGGATCGTGGGTCACAACGTCCAGCGGACCACCGAGACCCACTACGACCTCGAGCCTGGGACCTGGGTGGTCCTGCACAGCGACGGCCTGAACGAGCGCTGGGACGTGGCCGAGCTCCCGGGCCTGCTCGCTCACTCGCCGCTGCTGGTCGCCGCGACACTCATGCGTGAGGCGGGGGTACGTCGGGACGACGCGAGCGTCCTCGCCATGAAGGTGGCGCGGCGATGACCGACCCGATCTACGCCATGGACCTGCGTCAGGACCTCGACGTGTTCACCGCCCGCCAGGCGGGCAGGGAGGTCGCGGCCGCCGTGGGCCTCGAGGGCCAGGACCTGGTCCGGATCGCGACGGCCCTGAGCGAGGTCAGCCGGGAGGTGGTCCTGGCTGGGGGCGGCCGCGTCGCCTTCCGTGTGCCGAACCGGGGACTGCTCTCGATCGAGCTGGTGACCGGCAGCGCGACGGCGCAGCTCCACCAGGGGGACCCGGGCACGGGCGTGGATGCGGCTTCCCGCCTGATGGACGCGGTGACGGTGGACACCGACGACGCCGGCCACGCCCGGATCCGCCTCGAGAAGAAGGTGGCCGCTCCGAACGTGCTCGGCGGGAACGCGCGTGCGGCGCTGCGCCGCAAGGTCGAGGCGAGCGCCGGTCGCAGCCCGCTGGACGAGCTGCGGACCCAGAACCGTGAGCTGATGCTGGCGCTGGAGGAGGCGCAGGCGCGTCGCTACGAGCTGACCACCCTCAACCGCGAGCTCGAGGAGACCAACCGGGGCGTGATGGCGCTCTACGACGAGCTCTCGGGCGAGCTGGAGACCACCAACAAGGGCGTGGTCGCGCTGTACGCCGAGATCGACGAGAAGAACCGTCAGCTGCGCGAGGCCAGCGAGGCGAAGACCCGGTTCCTGCGCAACATCAGCCACGAGCTGCGGACGCCCGGGAACTCCGTCCTGGGCCTGGCGCGCCTGCTGCTGTACTCCGACGAGCATCTGACGGGGGAGCAGCGCCAGCAGGTCGAGCTCATCGAGTCCAGTGCGCTCGACCTCGTGACGGCTGGTCAACGAGCTGCTGGACCTGGCACGAGCGGAGTCCGGGCGCATCGAGGTCGTCCCCGAGGACGTCGACCTGCAGGAGCTCTTCACGGAGCTCGAGGGCACGACGAGGCCCCTGGTCACCCGCCCGGAGGTGAGTCTCGTGGTGGACGACGTACGCCGCCTCGGGACTCTGCGCACGGACCGCACGTTGCTGCGGCACGTGCTGCGCAACCTGCTCAGCAACGCCGTGAAGTTCACCGAGCAGGGTGAGGTACGCATGTCCGTCGAGCGCGACGGAGATCTCGTCCGCATCGTCGTCGCCGACTCCGGCATCGGCATCGCCCCCGAGGACCAGCCGCAGGTCTTCGAGGAGTTCTTCCAGGTGCGCAACCCGCTGCAGACCGGCGTGAAGGGGTCCGGTCTCGGGCTCCCGTTCGCAGGCCGGGTAGCGCATATTCTGGGAGGTGACCTCACGCTGTCGAGCGGGCTCGGCGAAGGCAGCACCTTCGCCGTGGAGCTGCCCGCATCGGGCCCCTCGGCCGGCGCGCGAGGAGGCACGGACGGATGAAGAGAACGATCGAAGCCTCGGTGCTGGTGTGTGACGACACCGCCCCGAAGAGGTACGTCATCGCCAGCTGGCTCCGGCGTGCGGGCTACGACGTCCAGGAGGCCGAGACCGCCACGCAGGCGCTCGACGTCGTGGCGTCCGGAAAGGTCGACCTCGCCGTCCTCGACGTGCACCTGCCGGACATGAGCGGCCTCGAGGTCTGCGCCCGGATCAAGGACGACCCCGCGACGGCGGCCATCCCGGTCATGCACATCTCCGCCATCGCCGTCGACCCGAAGGACCGGAGCGCCGGGCTGGAGAACGGCGCCGACGCCTACATGGTCGACCCGATCGAGCCACGGGAGATGCTCTCGATGGTGCGGTCCCTGCTGCGATCGGCGGGGTTCCGCAGGAGCGCGGAGCGGCTGGCAACCAGGCTGCAGCAGCTGTCCGCGGCGAGCCTGCGGATCAACGTCGCCCTCAACGTGACTCGTCTGGCGACCGCGGCCTCCGAGGCGTGCGCCCGGATGCTCGACTCCGAGTCCGTCGCCCTCCTGGTGGGCGAGTCCGAGGCGGCGGTCTCGCGGACCGGGTTCGACGGGGTCACCAGCAACATCGTCGTCTCACCGGGACTCGCCGACCGGCTCCTCGACAAGGCGGCCAAGGGCTCCGACATCCACGCGGCGGACGAGCCGTGGTCGGCCATCCTGCGCGGCGGGTACGACGGGCCGTGGCGGGTCTGGTCCATCGGCCGTCTCGACGAGCGCGCCGGGTTCCTCGCCGTTCCCGCACCCGCCATCGCCGTCCAGGACGACGACATGCTCGTGCAGCTGCTGGTGCAGACCGTCGCGGTGGCGCAGGACAACCTGCGGGTGTTCGTGGAGGAGCACCGGATGGCGCTGGGGCTCCAGCGCAGTCTGCTGCCTGCCATGCTGCCGCCACTGCCGGGGCTCACGGTGGCGGCGCGGTACCGGGCATCGAACGACGAGGCCGAGGTCGGCGGGGACTTCTTCGACGCCTTCCAGTCAGACGGTGACAGGGTGGTGGTGATCGGCGACGTCCAGGGGCACTCGCTCGAGGCGGCCGTCGTGATGGCGGAGCTGCGCTACTCGCTGCGGGCGTACGTGTTCGTGGGGCTGAGCCCGCAGGAGGTGCTCGCGCGGACCAACGACGTGCTGATGCGCAGCCACCCCGAGCTGACCGCGACACTGTGCATGCTGGTGTTCCCCGCGGGCTCGGGCTCGATGCAGGTCGCCAACGCGGGGCACATCCCGCCGCTGCTCGTCCGCGAGGGCGCCGCGTCCTACCTGGAGACGGGGGGCATCATGTTCGGCCTCGACGAGCCACCCGCGGTGCCGATCGAGGTCCCGCTGGTCGCCGGCACTCGGATACTGCTGATGACCGACGGCCTCGTCGAGCGGCGTGGTCGCGACATGACGGAGGCGATGGACCAGCTCGCGCTCCAGGTCGAGGAGCGGTCCTCGGTGCCTGCGGAGGCGCTCTGCGACCAGCTCATGGAGATGTGGGGCGGGGGAGAGGACGACGTCGCGCTGATCGTCCTCGACATCGAGCCTCCGGTTGGCGAGCATGCCGGCGGCGTTGAGGTCCTCGATGGTCACCGAGGCGTAGCCGCGCGCGAGCTGGGTGGTGATCTGGTGCAGCAGCTGGCGGCGCAGGTGCGCGACCCGAGCGTGGATCTTGCCCAGGCGTCGTGCTGCCTTCGCTCTCCCGTTCGACCCTTTCTTGGTTCTCGAGTAGGCCTGGTTGGCGAGCTTGAGGCGTGCCTGGGCTTGCTGCAGCGCTTTCACCCCCTCCCACGCGTGCAGCACGCGACCTGTCTCGTCCGCGACTACCGCCAGCGTCTTCACCCCGAGGTCGACCCCCACACGGCCTTGGTGACGACCCTTCGATGTGCGCTGCTGGTGATGAAGCTCGGCGGCGACGCCGGTGACGGCGACCACCCACCGGCCGCGCTCGTAGCGGAACGAGGCCGCGTAGACGTGGAACCGGCCTCCGGTGAGCATCTTCGCGAGCCTGCGGGTGTGCTCGTGGACCCGGAGCTCGCCGAGCTTGGGGAACCGGATCGCACGTGGTCCGGTCGGCCGCACCGGGGAGGCTCGTCCTTCCTGGTACTTGGCGCGGAGCCGGAACGCCGGCGCGGTCTTGTGTCGGGACTTGAACCGCGGGAACCCCGCCGCCTTCCCGGCCCGGTCCCCGGTGCGGGACCTCGATCCAGTTCGCCAGCGCCTGCGCGGCGTTCACCGACGCGCACTCGAACACGTCCGCGGACACCTCACCGCGCCACGGCAGGCCGCGGACCTCGGTCCCGTCCTGGTCATACGACATCCGGAGAGTCGGGGGCGCGGCCGTCCTTCCACGCGTTCATGTGGTTGATGAACGACACCTTCGACCACGACAACGCCGGGGTCAGGTCTCCCTCTGCGAGGCCGTACGACCTCTCGGCGGCCCGCTGGTCCAGGTTCGCCCGCACCCGGCCCAGGTGGTGGTTGAACGCCAGCCGGGCGGCACCTGCGTGCGCGAGCAGCCGCTGTTCCTGCGCACGGTTCGGGTCGAGCCCTGTGAGAGCGGCGCCGGACGCTCCCGGAAAGAGACGGTCCCAACGTGTCATGGCCTCCGTCCCGGCACAGGACTAGCGTCCCCCACGAGGTCGACCTATCGATGGGAGACGGTCATGGCCTACGGCATCGTGCATTTCTTCCGGGACGGCACCAAGGAGCAGTACGAAGCGTCCCTAGCCGCTGTCCACCCAGCCCCTGGCGTCTTGCCGGACGGTCAGATCTTCCATGCCGCCGGGTCGTCACCTGGCGGGTGGACGGTGCTGGCTGTCCACGACACGCAGGAGAGCTGGGAGCGCTTCCGCGACGAGATCCTCCTTCCCCGGATGGAGGCGGGGATCGAGGGCGGGTTCACGACACCCCCCGAGGAGACGGCGATCGACGTGTACAAGGTCATGCCGTAGCCGGGCTCCGGACACGGTCGCCGTCCGGACGGCGACCGTGACGCCGCGGGTCGCATGCGGCCGGCGTCCGAGGGGTACGCCCGGATGATGAGCGATCCCTCGGTGGCAGTGATCGGCGCCGGCATCGTCGGCCTGTCGACGGCCTATGCCCTGGCCGAACGCGGGCTGAGAGCCCGCGTCTACGAGCAGGGAGTCCCCGGCAACGGCCAGTCCGGTGGGGAGTCCCGGATCTTCCGGCACGCCCACGACGACCCGCGGCTGATCGAGTACGCCAAGGAGAGCCGTGAGGCCTACGACGAGTGGGGTCGCCGGCTCGGCGTCGAGCTCGTCTCCGACGACGGGGCGGTTGCGATCGGGCCCAACGTCGAGAGGCACCTTCCCCTCCTCGAGGAGGCGGGCGTTCCGGTGCGTCGCCTCGGGTCCGGCGAGCTCGCCCACCACATCGGGCTGCTCGCGCCGTACGACGGGCCGGCGATGCTCGACGAGCGCGGCGGCTCGATCAGGACCAGTGCAGCGATCCGCGCTCTGAGCGAGGCTCTCGGCGACGCGCTGATCGCGGACGAGGTGCTGGCCGTGCGACCCGTCGCGGGTGGCGTCGAAGTGCGCAGCGGCGGCCGGACCGACACCTACGAGCGGGTGGTGGTCTGCGCGGGGCGCGGCACCGCCCATCTCGCCAGGTCGGTCGGCCTGTCACTCCCCGTCGACCAGGCCGCCCACGTGCGGCTGACCTTCACCGTACGAGGTGAGCCACCGGCGAGGCTGGCCACGCTCCAGGACTCGAGCGGAGCCTTCGGCGAGACGGGGGTGTACGCCGCAGCCGTGCCCGGCAACCGCGGCTACGGGCTGGGCCTCAGCCAGACGACGCCGGCCCGTGACGACGGCAGCCTCGTGATGGCCGAGGACCTCGCGGACCTCGCACGGCGTGCGGCGGACTACGTACGGCGTGCGCTCCCCGGCCTCGACCCGGAACCGGTCGACGTCCGCCACTGCTGGACGACCGAGCTGCCGTGGAGCTCCGACGGCATCGCGGTCTGGGAGAACGAGGGGCTGCTGTTCCCAGTCGGGCACAACCTGTACAAGCAGGCGCCCGGACTCGGGCGCAAGCTCGCGGCCACCGTCGCGGGGGAGGAACTGCCGGAGGCGCTGCGTCCGGAGAGCAGGCTCGGCGTCGCCTGAGCCGGTCCGCACGTCTGGGCGAGATGCCCGTTGGGTCCTCACCTGCTGCCGTCTTGGGGTGTAGCGTGGGGCGAAACGCCTCGGCATCGTCTAGATCCCGCCCTGCCAGGGTCCACGCCACAGCCCACCCGGGAGGGCGGCCCATGGGTCAGACGCATTCTTGGTCGTACGTTCTCAACCTGTCAGCCGAGGTGACGAGCGCGTCTCGTGCGCGTGAGTTCGTGGCCGGTCACCTTCTGAAGCACGGTCTCGCACATCTGGATGAAGACCTCCGTCTGGTGGTCAGCGAGCTGGTCACCAATGCGATCGTGCACGCGCAGACACGCTTCACCGTGGTCCTGCGACGGCAGGGGCCGTCGGTGTTCCTGACCGTGCAGGATCGGTCGTCCTCGGCGCCGAGGATGGTCGAGGAGACCGAAGGAAGTCGCATGGACCTCGGCGGGCGTGGCCTGCTGCTCGTCGACGCCCTGAGCCACGACTGGGGAGTGACGACCAGCGCGGGCCAGTCCAAGGCCGTGTGGGCCGCGTTCTCTGCAGAGGACGGCGCGGCCGTCGGGACCCGGTGAAGGACTCGCCCGGTCAGCCCGGCGCTGCCCGGAGGCGTACGGCGTCCAGCGGGCATAGGCTGATGCCGGGCCCCGGATGCGCCGGCCTTGATGAGCGCAGCGCGACGAGCCCCGGCGAGCCTCGAAGAGAGGCTCGGTGAGGCAGTGAAGGGCCACGGCACCGTCCGCGCCCGGATCGAGGAGCTGCTGATGGCGTGTATCGGGGCGGTGTCTGTGGACGGGGGTAGCATGTCGTTGGTCTCGGCCACTGGGCCGTGTGAACCTCTGTTCGGGTCGGACAGCACGGCCGAGACGCTGGAGCAGCTCCAGTTCACCCTGGGCGAGGGGCCCTGTGTGGACGCTTCATCTACCGGGACGCTGGTGTTGGTACCGGACCTGGAGGACCCTCGGAGCGGCGTCCGGGATCGCTGGCCGGCGTTCCTCCCCGAAGCCGCCAAGGCCGACGTCAGGGCAGTCTTCGCGTTCCCTGTGCGCATCGGGGCGATCTCGCTCGGGACGATGGACCTGTACCGCCGTTCGCCTGGGCCGTTGCGCCGGGACGACCTTACGAAGGCGCTGACAACCGTTGATGCGGTCGCGCTGAGCCTTCTGGACGTGGACGGTGTTCACGACGGCGGTCACAACGGTGGTCACAACGGCGGTCACGACGGTGGTCACGACGGCGGGCTCGTCGGCGTGCGGCTGAGCAGCATGGTCGTCCACCAGGCAGCCGGCATGGTCATGGTGCAGCTCGGAGTCACCATCGAGGACGCGCTGACGCGTCTGCGCGCCGCCGCCTACTCCGACGGTGTCGCCATCCACGAGCTCGCGACCGATGTGGTCAGCGGCCACAGACGATTTCAGGAGGAGCGGTCATGATCGACGATCCCGGCTCGAAGAAGCGGGCGACACGGGAGGCTCGGCTCGCCGACAGCTTCGTCGGCCTCGCGGACACATTGGTCGATGACTTCGACATCGTCGACCTGATGGACCGGCTCGTGCACACCTGTGTCGAGCTGCTCCAGGTGTCGCAGGCCGGCCTGATGCTCATCGACCAGCGTGGCGACCTTCATCTCATGGCCTCCTCGAGCGAGTCTGCTCGGCTCGTCGAGCTCTTCCAGCTGCAGAGCATCGAGGGCGGGCCCTGTGTTGAGGCGTCCCGCAGCGGGACGACCGTGAGTGTCGAGAGCCTCGCGGCCAGGACCCGATGGCCGCGCTTCGCCGAGAAGGCGCTGAGTGTGGGATTCCAGTCCGTGCACGCGGTGCCGATGCGGCTGCGCGACGAGACCATCGGGGCGCTGAACCTGTTCAGCGCGGGAGGGACGGCCCTGGCCCCTGCCGACCAGCGGCTCGCTCGCGCCCTCACCGACATCGCCACGATCGGCATCCTTCAACAGCGCTCGGTCCATCGCTCCTCACTGCTCGCCGAGCAGCTGCAGACGGCGCTCAACTCCCGCATCGTCATCGAGCAGGCCAAGGGCGTCCTGGCCGAGCACGGGAAGGTCGACATGGACACCGCCTTCGCTGCTCTCCGGGCCTACGCCCGCAGCAACAACCTGAAGATCGGGTTGGTCGCCACGTCGTTGGTACGCCGGCTTCGCTCCGCCGAGGACGTCCTCGCCTACGCCCCTCAGCTGTCGCCGGGGCCGTCTGACCTGTGACCTCGCCCTCCGGTGGCGAGGGGGGTGCGGCGGGACGTGAAAGGTCGAGGAGGTCAGCCCCTGGAGCCGTTCCAGGTGCTCCGACCTCTTGACGGTTCGGATGGTAACCCGTAAGTTACGTAACTGATGAGTTACCAAGCGACGCTGGAGATCCTGGCAGACCCGACCCGACGAACGCTGGTGGAGCGGATGCGCAGCGGTCCGCGATCGGTGAGCGACCTCGCAGAGGGCCTGCCCGTGAGTCGGCCGGCAGTCTCCAAGCACCTCCGGCTGATGCGGGAGGCCGGAGTGGTCCGGATGACCGAGGACGGAACCAGGAACTTCTACGAGCTCGACCTCCGGACGCTGGACGAGGTGCGCAGCTACCTCGACAGCTTCTGGGACGCGTCGCTGGCGAGCTTCAAGGCAGCAGCGGAGTCAGACAGGGAAGGAAGGCAGGAGCCATGAGCGATCACGAGCCCGGTGTGGTCACGGCGCCGGAGAGCGCAACGTCCGTGCACAAGTCGGTGACGGTGGAGGTCGACCGCGAGCGCGCCTTCGCGGTGTTCACCGACGGCTTCGACACCTGGTGGAACCGTTCCCACCACATCGGCGAGGCCGAGCTGGACGTCGCGGTCATCGAGCCGCGTGAGGGCGGGCGATGGTACGAGCGCGGCGTCGACGGCACCGAGTGCGACTGGGGCCACGTCATCGCCTGGGAGCCGCCCGACCGGGTCGTGCTGGCCTGGCAGCTGAACGCGCGGTGGGAGTACGACCCCGCGCTCGTCACCGAGGTCGAGGTGACCTTCACCGAGGAAGGCCCCCTGCGCACGCGCGTCGACCTCGTGCACCGCCACCTCGACCGCATGGGCGACGCCGCGGAGATGCGGGCGATCTTCCAGGGACCGAACGCCTGGGCGGGCCTGCTGCGGTTGTACGCCGACCGGCTGCGGGGACAGGCTGGTTGAGCACATCGAAAGGCTGGCCGCAGGGGAGCGGTTCGAACGGGCGAACGTCGTGACCTAGTCCGAGGGGTCCTGCTCCTGCCCGTGGAGCCGAGCCAGCATCCGGTTGTAGGCCTCCAGCACGGCCTCGTCCTCGTCGACGTCGGTGTCGTCGGCCACGGTGACAGTCTCACCGCCGAGTGACACGTGCTCCGCGAGGGTGCGGCGCCGCACCCCCTCGAGCTGTTCGCCGATGACCGAGCGCGAGCCCGGGTGGGCGATCATCGCGATCGCGACGCCGATGGCGAAGAACATCATCAGCCCGTCGCCCACGGCCCACATCAGGGCGCCGCCGATGTGCAGGTCGTCGACCGGATCCGGTGCCCAGGACGGGTGGCCGGCCATCATGACCGGGAACAGGTCCTTCGGGGTCTGCAGGAGCACGATGCCGACCACGGTGTCGGGCGTCATCCCGAGCAGGATCAGCGCGAGCCTGCCGAGATACGGCAGCTGCCAGCGGATCGGCTCTGCGCCGAGGAGCGGCAGCAGGTAGACGTAGCCGGCGAAGAGGTAGAGCCACTGCTCGGCGCCCATGAGCCAGCTGTGGGTGGCCATGGCGTCCATGAAGCCGGTCAGGTGGGTCGCAACGATCACCGTGGCGTAGAGCCCGAACCCCACCAGCGGATGGGTCAGCACGCTCACGGGCAACGACCGGGCGAAGCCGTCCACCACGGCCTCGCGCCCTCGCGTGGAGGCGGCGGCACGGGCCACGGTGATCGGGTGGCCCAGGATCAGCAGGGCCGGGACCACCATGATCAGCAGCAGGTGCTCGACCATGTGGTCCCAGAAGATCGCCATGGCGTAGACGTCGACGGCCGAGCTCACCGTGAACAGCAGCAGCGCGACGCCCATGACGAAGCAGACCGCTCGGGCGGGGTGTACGGCGCGCACCCGGTGCCGTCGAGCCACGATGAGCGCTCCGACGTACCCGACCAGCAGGAGCGCCGAGAACGCCAGCCACAGCGGCTGAACGTGCCACTGGTCGAGGAACGACTCCCACCGCAGGGGCGGGAGCATGGACACCATGTCATCCATCAAGAGGTGAACCTGCAGGGACTGTCGACGTCGTGGGGGACCTCTCGATGCTACTCAGCCCGCACGCCGCCCTCAGCGCCGGCGACCGTTGTCGTGACGCGGCGCACCCGGCGAGGAGCCCCCTCTGCGGTCCTTCGTGTCCTTCGCGCGGTTCCGGGGCTTGGGGGGCTTGCCCACGATCTCCTTCGGTGGCTTCACGAAGTCCAGGTCCGGCAGCCACCGCTGGATCACCTGCATCGCGTCGCCCCAGATCGGGCCCGCATTCGTGCTGCCGTGGGCCTGGCTGATGTAGCTCCCGCCGATGACCTGCCCGTTGAGGGTCTTCCAGTGCCCCTGCTGGTTGGCGCCCGCTAGCATCGCGGCCGCACTCAGGTTGGGCGTGTAGCCGACGAACCAGACAGCCATGTTGTTGTTGATCGTGCCGGTCTTGCCCGCGGACGGCTGGTCGAGGGAGATGCCGGCGAGGTTCCCGAACCCGCCGGGCTCCTGCACACCGCGGAGCACGTCGTTCACGGCGTCGGCCTCAGGCTTGCTCAGCACCCGGTTGCAACGCTCGGGGTACGTCGACAGCGTCCTCCCGCGCCGGTCGAGGACCCGGGTCACCGGGCGGCTGTCACAGTGCATGCCTCGTGCCGCGAACGTCGCGTACGCCTCCGCCATCGACAGCGGACTGGTGTCCACCACGCCCAAGGTGAACGCCGGCACCTGCTGGTTGTCGGGGTCGTCCAGCTCGATGCCCATCTGCTTGGCGAGCCGGTACGGCGTGCAGAGCCCGGTGCGCAGCTCCAGCTTCGCGAAGAACGTGTTCACCGACTGCTGCGTGCCGGTGTAGAGGTTGAAGGTTCCCGACCCGGTCGAGTTGTTCGGCTCCCAGCGCTCGGTGCTCCGGAGCGGGCCGTCACATCCCGTGAACTCGCTGACCGGCAGGGACACCTGGGGCGGGGCCTTGATGCGGGTCCGCAGCGGGATGCCTTCCTTGATCGCCGCAGACAGGACGAACACCTTGAACGTCGACCCCGCCTGGAAGCCGTTGGCGTCGCCGTACTCGGTCGGAACCACGTAGTCGAGGAAGGTCTGGCCCTTGCGCCTGTTCGTGCCCATCGGCCGCGACTGCGCGATGGCGCGCACCTTGCCGGTCCCGGGCTCCACGAGCGCCAGCGCCCCGATGGCCCGGTCCTTGGGGTTCACGTGCCGGCGGACCGACCGCTCGGCGGCGCGCTGCATGCGCAGGTCCACGGTGGTCCTCACCTCGAGGCCGCCGGTCCGCAGCTTCTTCTCCCGCTCTCGGCGGCTGGCGCCGAGAGCGCTGTCGGCGAGGAGGTACTCGTGCACGTAGTCGCAGAAGAACGGCGCCCTCGACGAGACGCAGCCGTTGGGGGTCGTGGAGACGTCCAGTCCGAGGGGGCGGTCCTTCTGCTTCTTCACCTCGCGCCGGGAGACGATGTGCAGCGCCGCCATCCTGTCGAGCACCACGTTGCGGCGCGTCCGGGCGGCATCGGGGTGGTTCGTCGGGTCGTAGCCGGTCGGGTTCTTGACCAGCCCGGCGAGCAGGGCGGCCTCGCGCAGCTCGAGCCGGGAGGCCGGCTTGGAGAAGTAGTGGCGGGCGGCCGCCTGGATGCCGTAGGCGCCGTCCCCGAAGTAGGCCCGGTTGAGGTACTGCTCGAGGATCCAGCGCTTGCCGTGGTCGGTCTCCAGGGCCTTGGCGTAGCGGAGCTCGTCGAGCTTGCGTCGGTAGGTCTGGGCGGTCGCCGCCGCGCGCTCCTCGTCCGTGTGGGCCTGGTCGAGGAGAGTCATCTTCACCAGCTGCTGGGTGATCGACGACCCGCCCTGGACGACCTGGTCGCTGGTCTGGTTGGTCAGGAACGCCCGTAGCGTGCCCTTGAGGTCGATCGCCCCGTGCTCGTAGAAGCGGGAGTCCTCGATGGCCACGATCGCCTTCCGCATGACCGGTGCGACGCGGTCGAGGCCGACGATCACGCGGTTCTGGTCGTAGAAGGTGGCCAGGACCTTGCCGCTGCGGGTCAGCACCCGACTCCGCTGGGGCATCGGCTCGGTGACGAGACTCTTGGGGAGCTTGCTCGCGCTCTGGGCGACCGAGCGGCTGGTGAGCCCGGCGAGGCCGGCGAACGGCATCGCGAAGCCGGCCGTCAGCACCCCCATCACGACCGAGATCACCACCATGGCGACGAGGCACGCCAGCGCCCGGACGAAGGGCGGGCGGCGGGCGTCGCGCGGTGAAGGCGTGGTCACTTCGCCATTACTACCCATCCGAGGCGTCGTTCAAGGCGTCCGGATCCGGTGGTCTCGTCCTCTTGACGTGGTCCTCGTCTCTCGCCGCAGACTCATCGCGCTTGCGAAGGCGCGGACCTTGTCGACCCGTTGGCATCGGAGGCCGCATCAACGGTGCCGGGCCTTCAAAGGCGAAAGGTGGAAAGGCGCGGGCAA